>NZ_JXQQ01000005.1 GCF_000834655.1 Variovorax paradoxus | reverse complement strand
CGTCGGCAGCGTGAGCTTGCCCGTGGCGGCTTCGGGAAAAAAGATCTTCGCGTGGTCGTCGAACCCCGGGCTCGTGAAGCCCGCGAGGTCGTCGCCCGTCAGCACGACGCGAATGAGGTGCGGCGTGACGCGCTGCACCGTCTTCACTGTGAGCTGGCGAAAGCGAAGGTCGTGGCGCACGCGGCGCGGCGTGCGGTCGGGTGTGTTGGAAGAAGAAGGGGGAGTGGTTGTGAAGTCGGTCATTTCAAAAGAGGAAGTTCAGATGCGCTCTAGCTGTTGAGCGGCGCTGTCGAGCACCGCGGCGAAATCGTGGGCTTGTTGTTCTGTGAGGGGCGTGCCCGACAGGCGCATGCGCATGGCGAGCTTCAGGTTCTCGATGGCGCGCGTGACCTGCGGCGGGCGTCCGCCGCGCGGGCCTGCGCCGTCCACGCCGCCCGACATGCGGGCCATCATGGCGTCGGCCGTCTCGCGGTTGGCGGCCAGAAACTCCTGGCCGCTCGGGGTGATGCTGTAGCGCTTGCGGCCGCCGCCATCGGCGGTTTCCACGCTCAGGTAGCCCATCTCTTCGAGCAGCGTGAGGGTCGGGTAGACCACGCCGGGGCTCGGCGCGTAGCTCCCGCCCAGGCGGTCTTCGATGGCCTTGATGAGCTCGTAGCCGTGCGAGGGCTTGTCGGCGATGAGCTGCAGCAGCACGAAGCGCAGGCCGCCATGGCCGAACACGCGCCCGCCGCCGCGACCGCCACGGCCTCCGTGCATGCGCTCGTCGCCGGGGGCACCGTGGTGACGGCCACGGCCGCCGGAGCAGCCGTCTTCGTGTTCGCTGCGGGGGGCGTGGCAGTGATGGCTGTGGTGGTGATGGCCGAAGTGGGGGTGTCTCATGTCGATGTCCTTCTTGACTGGTATCGAAAGTATTTTAGATATATCGATTTAAAAGTCAAACAGGCATGCATCCATCATCCGCAGAGGGGGGACTGGGGCGCTCTGCGACGCCGCACGCGCGACCACGCGCCGTCTGCGCCGACCACGAGATCGAACGGCCCGGCGTCAACGTTCGTGAAGGCGAGATTCCATTGCCCGTCGTCCCGGTTTCTCCAAGGCGGAGGTCGGGCAGTTGCTCGCGCGAGCAGCGCTGCAGTCGCCTCCTTTTTCTTCGATGGATGCAGCCGAATCGGCGCCGCGCCGGCAGCGACAGGCCTTCAACTGTCAGTGCTTTGTGTCCCCTGGCGATCTCTCGGAAATAGCACTGCAGATACCTCGCCAATTCGAGAAATCCTCGACGAAGTTTTTTCTCTTGCGCGGCTTTGCTTCTCTAAAGTGAATGCCCCTGCGACAAGACACCGCACTGAGTGGCGACGAGTCGCGTGAAAGGAGCAACCCCGGAAAACGAATGAATGAATGAACCGCCTTGCCTCACGGCGGGTGTCGATGGCCCTGTGCCGGCGATGCGAATGTGAGGCGCAAAAGGCGACGGCCAAGGTGCGTGAACACCTCGACCGTCTAACCACATGACGTGCAACTACCTTGAAAGAGAGCACACCAAATGGCTACTCGAATTATGGCCGGGCGTTCTACGCCCAAATCTTCCCGTCCCACGGCTGCCACCACCCCGAGCGGCACACCCCCGATGCCCCCGACAGATGGTGACGCATTCGACCTCCTCGAAAACAAAGTCGCACAGCTCAGATCGCTGCTGTGGTGCTGCTACGGCGACGGCAACGGATGGTTCGAAGAAGCAGGGGAGAAACACCGAGCGAACATCGTCTGGATCGCTGCGGATCTGGCGATGGAGGTGGAGGAACTGGTGCAGGGGAGTGTGAAGGGATAGTGGGATGGCCGCCGCGGTTTCAACCCGGGGCGGCATCTCGCGTCCCTTAGCTGGCCGCCACTTCGATGTTGGCCCGCTAAGCGGACCTCTCTCGCATCCCCAGCAGCCCAGCAGCCAGGGCTGCGCTTCGCTTCTTGACGGAAGTTATTGGTTGAAGCCTGAGCGTCTGAGGATAGGCATAGATTTCAGTTGCACCTACTGTCGCTATGCGACGTCGCCTCTAACTTGCCAGCAACCGTCCGTTAAAAAGAACTCGCACCGTTCGGACCGTCAACACGAACAGCGCTGCAGTGAGAGCGAACAGGAAAGCGCCCGCGACGATCTTCAACGGCACCACTTCCCGCACACTCGCGTACTTCAACCCCGCATTCACCATCGCAGCCAGCGGAAAACTGATCGCCCACCACCCCGCCCCAAACGGCACGCTCCGCCTGAACACCTTCGGCGCCAGCACGACAAACAAAAACACCCCGAAGTAAAACAACAGCCCTGCAAACAGATCCACCCGCCCCGTGAGGTTCACATACGCCGCGAGCCCCACCTCGAACGGCGCGACAAGAATGAGCAGCGAGGGCGTCATCGCCGGCGCGAGGGGCTCGTGCTGGATCAATCGCGTGACGATCATGGTGAACAGCACGAGCGCCAGCACCGAGCCCACGGCCGCCGACAGCAGCAGCACCTCGCCGGCCCAGGCCATGGGCATGTGGCTCCCGGTCACGGGAATGTCCAGCGCAGCGACGCCCGGAATGATCCACGCCGGCACCGCGTGCGCCGGGTGGCAGTTGCCGCCCAGGAGGCGCGAGACCACATGCGCGGCCAGCAGCAGTGTGGCGACAGTGCCCACGACCCACACCGCGCGGCCCAGCGCGCTCTCGTAGGTGCCGAGCACGGCCGACTGCAGCAAGAGCGCGATGGCGATGGTGCCGAAGAAGTTGCCGGCAATCGGATGGTTGAACTCCGCCTTCACGGCCGCCGGGTGCCGCAGCAACTTGGCGCCATAGCCCACGAGCAGCACGACGAAGACGAAGGTGGCGAAGAGGCCGATTGCATCCGACATCACGCGCGGCACACCGTACTCGGTGTGCACAAAGCGCCAGCCCATCGATAGGCCCGAGAGGCCCATGACGGCAGCGAAAAGGCTGACGGGAAGGTTCTTGATGGAGGCGCCGCCGACAGGGCGGGCGCTCACCGTGCCGAGGGTGGAAGAGGGCGCAGGCATCAGGGCCTGCTGCAAAGATGCATTGGCGTCGTTTTTCATGCGCGCCAGTCTGGGTCACGGCAAAGCTGGCCGTTTCTTTGGCGATGCGTCGTTTTCTGCCAAGTTGCGATGTTGTCTGCCGTGCAGCCGCAGGCCCCGTGCCGGACGGGCGCGAGGCCCGGTCCTGGCGCGGTAGTTTGCTGTTCGCCGCCGCCTATGCCACGCCATTCGTTTCCGCCATACCGCGTTCGGCGGATGTGTCGCCTCGCAGGTGCTGCTAAAAGCTCGAGGTTCCACGGAGCGAGGAGTGAACATGGCACACCGGTTTGTCAGCTTGCGCGCGAACGGAAGTCCGATCCATCTGTTCGAGGAGGTGGCGGGCCAGAAGAAGAAATTCCGCGAGGTGATCTGGGGCGACTTCCTCAAGGTCAAGAAAGACCTGGGCGACGGCTGGCTCGAGATCGACTGGGCCGCCCGCTCGCCCGAGAAGCGGCGCACGCTCTACATCCCCAAGGCGGATACGGCCGAGCGCCGGCCGCTGGAAATCATCTTCCTGGACGTGGGCCAGGGCGACGGCGCGGTGCTGATATCGCCGGAGACCGACGGCGAAGAACGCATCGTCGTGATCGATGCGGGCGAGGGCGGCAACATGCGCGCCTTTCTCGCGGCCAGGTTCCAGACCTACCGCGGCTTCGACTTCGCCGCCGCGGTAATGACGCATCCCGACCAGGACCACTACTTCGGCTTCAAGGACGTCTTTGCCGACCCGGGCATCGGATTCGGCACGGTCTATCACAACGGGCTCGTGGAGCGGCCCGTCAAGGAAGCCGAATGGGCCAAGCTGGGCGGCAAGCCCGTGAAGGCCGACGGTTCTTCCGTCGCCTACATCGGCAACCTTGCGGAGGACCACGAAACCGTGAAGGCGATCTTCGATGGGGTTGCGAGCACCGCGAAGTTTCCGCAGGTCATGCGGGCCGCGCTGGAGAACCCGAAGATCGATGACATCCGCATGCTGTCGGTCCAGCACGCGACGATGGAAGACGACATGGCGTGGATGCCCGACTTCGCACCGTCCGACGCGCGCGGCTACACCATCCGCGTGCTGGCGCCCGTGGTCGAGGAGGGGCCCGACGGACTGCCGGCCCTGCGGCAACTGGGCTCGTACAACGAAACCAAGAACGCGCACTCGGTCATCCTGCGGCTGCAGTACGGCAAGTTCAGCGTGCTGTTCGGCGGCGACCTGAACGCGGGCGCCGAGAAGTTCCTGCTGCAGCACTACACCGGTGCGAGCAAGTTTCCGAAGATGGGCACGCCGGCTTACGACGACATGGTGGCAAAGGCCCGCGACACGTTTCGCTCCGACGTCATGAAGTCGTGCCATCACGGTTCCGAGAAGGTCACCGATGCCTTCCTGGACGCGGTGAATCCCGCGGCCTTCGTCATCTCGTCGGGCGACTCGGAGCCTCACATCCACCCCAGGCCCGACCTGCTGGGCCGGCTCGGGCGCTTCGGCAGGGGCGGCGCGCCGGTGATCCTTTCGACGGAGCTGCAGCGCTCCTCGCGCGAGCGTGAGGACAAGGGCGCCGTCGACAAGCTGCTGGCCGCCATCGACAAGCTGGCCGCGGGCAAGCTGGCGGCCGGGCAAATCGCGCAGCTCAAGGACGATGTGAAAACGCTCGGGCGCAGCAACGTCGAGGTTTACGGGGCGATCTACCTGAAGACAGATGGCGACCGGCTGATGACGGCGTTTCGCATCGAAACCGGCTCAGCTCTCGAGAAGTGGTTCAGCTTTCGCTACCGTTTCGATAACGACGTGCTGGTTCGCGAGGACTGAGGCTGCAGACCCGGCCCGCGCGATCGGTCTGTCTCAACGCTGCGGCATGTCCTTGACCGAATACCCCAAACTCACCGTCGCATCCTCCGGAATTGCCGGCATCGTCGCATTCCACGCATCCCAGTTCGCCCGCATCGCCGCCAGCCGCTCGGGCTCCTTCTTCGCAAGGTTCGCGCGCTCGCGCTCATCGGCCGGAATGTTGAACAGGTACTCGTTGCCGTCGACCTTCAGGTACTTCCAGTCGCCATCGCGCATCGCCTGCTGGCCGCGGTGGTTCATGCGCCAGTGCAGCGGGCGGCGAAAGCTGTGCGTCGCGTCCTTCAGCACGGGCATGAGCGATACGCCATCGAGCGGATACGCCGCATCGGCCTTCACGCCGGCCGCATCGAGCATGGTCGCGGACCAGTCCATCGTCATGCACAGCTGCGTGCTCTGGCCGCCCTTGGCGATCACCGCGGGCCAGTGCGCGATCCATGGCACGCGGATGCCGCCTTCGGTCAGGTCCATCTTGCCGCCCACCAGCGGCCAGTTGTCCGAGAAGCGCTCGCCGCCGTTGTCACTGGTGAACACCACGAGCGTGTTGTCGGCCATGCCGTGTTTCTGCAGCGCGGCCATGATCCAGCCGATGCCTTCGTCCATGTGATGGATCATGCGGCGATACACGTGGATGTTGCCGCCGGCCAGGTCGAAGAGGTTGTCCCTCACGGCGGGCGCCTTCTCGGCGTCGTCGCGCGTCTCCCACGGCCAGTGCGGGGCGGTGTAGTGCAGGCTCAGGAAGAAGGGCGCTTCCTCCTGCTTCTGCTTCGCGGCCATGCGCTCCACGTAGTCCACGGCGCGCTTCGAGAGGATGTCGGTGAGGTAGCCGTCTTCCTTCTTGTCTTCCTCGCCGAACCACAGGTCGTGCTGGCCGGTGGAGTCGCAGTGGGTGAAGTAGTCGACGCCGCCCGACATGGGTCCGAAGAACTCGTCGTACCCCGAGCGCAGCGGCCCGAAGCTGGGCGGGTAGCCCAGGTGCCACTTGCCGATGAGCGCGGTCTGGTAGCCGCTGGCCTTGAGCAGCGAGGGCAGCGTGGGATGGTCGGTCGGCAGGCCCAGCGTGGTGCTGCCGCGGCTGCTGCTGCGAATGGGCTCCTCGGCCGCGCCGCGCAGGCGGTATTGGTAGCGCGCGGTGATCATCGCGAAGCGCGTGGGCGAGCACACGGGCGAGTTCGAGTAGCCCTGCGTGAGCTTCAGGCCGTTGGCGGCCAGCCTGTCGAGCACCGGCGACACGGGGCCAAACGCGGCATCGCGGCCGCCGTAGCAGCCGAGGTCGGCATAGCCGAGGTCGTCGGCGACGATGAAGATGATGTTGGGTCGGGTCATGGGTGGCGAATGGGGTTCAGGGCTGGTAGCCGGACTTCTGCACGACGGGCGCCCACTGGGTCTTGTAGGCCTTGAGCATCGCTGCGGTCTGCGCCTGGGTGCTCACGACCGGGGTCATGCCCGAGTCCTTGAACTTGCGTTGCGTGTCGGGGTCCTGCATCACTTCGCGAATGCTCGCGGCGAAGCGCTCGACCTTGTCCTTGGGCATGGTGGCGGGCGCGAAGAAGGTGTTCCAGCCGGTGGCCGCCAGGTCGAGGCCCGCTTCCTTGAATGTCGGAATGTTCGGCGCGAACGGCGAGCGCTTTTCGCCCGACAGCGCCAGGATGCGCAGCTTGCCCGCGTTGTGCTGAGGCAGCACCACGTCTTCGGTGTCCACGGCAATGGGCACCTGGCCGCCGATCAGGTCGTTGAGCAGCGGCGCGGAGCCGCGGTAGCCGATCACCTGCGTCTGCACCCTGGCCTTCTCGCCGACCATGAGGCCGAAGAAGTGCGGCAGGCTGCCGGTGGCCGGCACGCCCACGTTGGCCTGCTGCGGGTTGGCGCGCATCCACGCGAGCAGGTGCGGCAGTTCGCGCACGGGCAGGGTGGGCGAGACGGCCAGCGCGAAGTCGTAGGCATTGACGTGCGACACGGGCACGAAGTCGCGCTCGGCGTCGTAGTTGTTGTCCTTGAAGACCAGGGGCGCGACCACCATCACGGCCGGGTTGGCCAGCATCAGCACGTTCTGGTTGGCGGGCGTGAGCTTGACCTGCTGCGCTGCCAGGCGCCCGCCCGCGCCGGGCTTGTTGTCGACGATGACGGGAACGCCCAGCTTGGTGCCGAGCTTCTCGCCCACGATGCGTGCCACGCGGTCGGTGGCGCCGCCGGGCGCGTAGCCGACGACGATGTGCAGGGGGCTGTCGAGCTGCGCCTGCGCGCGCGCGGCCGTGGGCGCGGCGGCGATGGACGCCATGACGCCGGCCACGGCCAGCAGGCCGGCTGCGCGGCGGGTCATTCGATGGGGGGTGGGGTGGTTGGTTGGCATGGTGTCGGGTCCTCCTCGTTCGGTCGTTCGTTCGGTCGTTCGGTCATTCGTTCGGTTGGCAGTCGTTCAGTCGTTCGCCTGGAAATTGACGGCCTTCATGATGCCGGCCCAGCGTGTCGTGTCTTCGCGCATGGTTTTCAGGAGCGCCTCGCTGCCGTCGGCAATGGGGTACATGCCGTTCTGCAGCAGGAGCTGCCGCACCTCGCGCGAGTTGACCGCGCGGGTGAGCTCGGTGCGCAGCCTGTCGACGGTGGCCTGCGGGGTCTTGAGCGGCGCGTAGTACGCGAACCATGCGGTCGCGACCACGTCCTTGTAGCCGGCCTCCACGAAGCACGGCAGGTTGGGCATGAGCGGCGAGCGCTTCTCGCCGCTGGTGGCCAGCACCTTCACGCGGCCCGAGGGCAGCATCTGCTGTGCGCCGCCGATGGTGTCGAAGTACACGGGCACGGTGCCGCCCATGAGGTCCTGCCGCGCGGGGGTGGAGCCGCGGTAGGGCACGTGCACCATCTTCAGGCCGGCCGCGCGGTTGAGCATTTCGCCGAGAAAGTGCGAGGGCGTGCCCGAGCCGTAGGAGCCGAAGCTCAGCTTGTCGCCCTGCGCCCTGGCCCAGGTGATGAATTCGGGGAGCGTGCTGGCGGGCACGTCCTTGTGCACGGTGAGCGCCAGCTCGAAGCGGGCCGCGTTCAGCAGCGGAACGAAGTCTTTCACCGGGTCGTACGAGAGGTTGCGGTAGGCGCTCGGGAACATCGTCATCATGCTGGCCGTGCCGAGCAGCAGGGTGTGGCCATCGGGCGGCGCGGTCTTCACGGCCTCCACGGCGATGCGGCCCGCCGCGCCCGAGCGGTTGTCGATGACGAGCGGCCCGAGCGATTCGCGCACCTGCTGCGCAACGGCGCGCGTGAGCACGTCCTGCGTGCCGCCCGCGGGCACGCCGATCAGCACCTTGATGGGCTGGCCTGGCACGAAGGCCTGCTGCGCGCGCGCGAGCCCGGCGAGCGGAGAAAGCGGGGAGAGCGCGAGTCCGCCCAGGGCGGCGAGGGCATGGCGGCGGTCGAGGGCATGGCGGCGGTCGAGGGCGAGGCGGCTGGGCATGGGCGGTTCTCCGGGTTCTCGGCTGGTGGAGAACGACTTTAGAGACGCTACATTCGATTGATCTAATCAACCATCCCCCGGACTAACCCCACATGCCTGCCGCTGCACCAGCCGCTGTTGCCGCCGCCGCGCCCCGCCGTCCGCTGGACGACCTGCTGCTCTACCGCCTCTCGCGCCTCTTGGCCGTGGCGGGGAGCATGGTGATCCGCCTGTGCGAAGGGCGCTTCGGCATCACGCGGCGCGAGTGGCGGCTCATCGCGGTGCTGGCAAGCAGGGGCGAACTGGGCTCGTCGCAACTGGCCGGGCATGCGCAGCTGGACCGGGCGCGCACCTCGAAGGCGGTGGGCTCGCTGGTCGCCAAGCAGCTGGTCTCGCGCGTGGCCAGGGCGGGCGACCGGCGGCAGGTGCAGCTGGGCCTCACCGACGCGGGGCAGGCGCTGTACGACGAGCTTTTTCCGCTGGTGACCAGGATCAATGCCGACCTGATGGGCGCGCTCGATGCGGACGATGCGGCGCGTTTCGATGCCGCACTGAGCTTGTTGCAGGCGAAGGCCGAGCGCATGGTCGAATCGGCGGTGCTGCCCAAAGCCGACCGGGGGCGGCGCGGGGTCAAGGCCTGAGTCCGAGGGGCACATGCGCCCCGCACCGCGCGAACACTGCCGACTCGCCTACGCGCAGCCCGGTTGACGGGTGCTAGAAGTTGTCGATCGATTCCATCATCACCAACTCAGGAGCATCCCCAATGGCAACCTCGAAGAACACCAAGCCCGCCGCGCGCACGTCGCCCGCCCGCTCGAACCAGGAGGTCAAGCCCGATCTCGACCAGAAGAGCCACGAGACGCAGCGCTTCGGCGAAATCGTCAAGCTGCCCAACGGCCTTTCCGAAAAGGTCTGCAAGGAAAGCGTGGCGCTGCTCAACCAGTGCCTGGCCGACACGATCACGCTGCGCGACATGTACAAGAAGCACCACTGGCAAGTGGTGGGCCCGACCTTCAACCAGCTGCACCTGATGTACGACCAGCACTACGAAGGGCAGGTGCTGCTGGTGGACATCTTGGCCGAGCGCATCCAGCTGCTGGGCGGCATCGCGCTCGCGATGGCGGCCGACATCGCCGAGACCACCAAGATCGCCCGTCCGCCGCGCGGCCGCGAACCCGCCGCGGTGCAATTGCGCCGTCTGGCCGAAGCGCACGAGCACATCATCGTGGGCGCGCGCGAGGCGGCCGAGAAGGTCGACAAGTCGGGCGATCCGGGCAGCAACGACGTGTTCGTGAGCAACGTGCTGCGCACCAACGAGCTGCAGGTGTGGTTCCTGACGGAGCACCTGGTGGCAGCGTCGCCCGTGACGGCCTGAGCGATTGCCCCGGGCCGATGGCCCGGGGTTTCAGGCCGGGGCGCGCAGGTCGTTTTCGCGCAGCATGATGGGCGCCGTGGAGCCCGCTGCCAGGCGGCGGCGCACGGCCGCATCGAACTCCTCGATGTGCATGCCGTAGGTGTCGAGCGGGTCGGCGTTCTCGGCGGTGCGGTAGTGGTAGCGCAGGACTTCGCGTCCGATGCTCGCATTCACGTCCTGGCCCTCCACAGTCACCGAGAACCTGACCGTGCCCGAAGCGTCGTGGAAGAAGGGGGCGTCAGCCATGGCGTGGCTTCGTGTGTGTCAAGGAGATTCCTTTGGACGGATGCGCAGGAAGACTCCCGCGTCCGGCCACTCTAGTCCTTTAGGCGGGTGGCGTCTGTCGGTTCTCGCGCTTATGCTCTCGCCGGCGCGCAGACAGCGACGAGAAGGAGATGCCGATGAGTTCCCTTGAAGAGGTCTGGGCGTACCGCGAGGAAACTCTGTACCCGCAACTGTTCGGCGAGAAGCGAAGCGGCATCTACGTGCTGGACTTCGACGTATTCAAGGCGCTGGGCGCCGAAGACATCGACCCGCGCTGGCTGCACCTGGGCGTGTTCGAGTTCGAGCCGACGCCCGCCCGGAATTCGTGGCTCTACGTGACCTCCGGCGGATCGACGCCCTGGGAAACGGAGCCCGGCGAATACGACCCCGAGGACTATTCGTGGCTCGGCGCCGAGCTGGTCATCGAGGTGCCCTCGAAGCCCGGGAACCAGTGGACCATCAAGCTGCTGCGCCGCCTGCTCGCCTACAACGTGCTGCTCGCGCACGGCCAGTTCGGCGACGACAAGCCGCTGCTCGACTACGGCGGCCGCATCCCCATCGGCGACGTGATCCGCGAGAAGGGCGCCATCGGCCTGCGCAATGTGGTGCTCGCCGAGCCCAGGCACTACCCCGCCACCGCGCAACTCGCCTCGGGCAAGTTCGACTTCCTGCACGCGGTCGGCATCACCGATTCCGAGAAGGACTGGGCCAAGGCGCACAGCTCCGAAGCGCTGGTGCGCCTGCTCGAAGTGCACGGCGGCTTTCCCGTGACGGACGCGGGGCGCAAGGCCGTCGCCTGAGGGCGGTCGGCTGCCGGCGTGCGCTGCGAGGCGATTGCCACCCGGCGGGAATCACGCATCCGGCGGCGGCGTGCGCAGCCGGGGCTCCCAGTCTTCCACGCTGCTGGACGCCACGCGCTTGGCGAACGTGCGCCGCCAGCGCTCGGCCAGCGCCGGCAGTTCGGCGGCCAGTGCCCATTCGGGCGCAAAGCGTGCATCGCGCGAGAACAGCAGCGCGATGAGGCGGGACAGGGGCCACTGCGGATGGGGCCTCTCGGCCAGCGTCATCCGGGCGCCGCTGCGCACCCAGCCGGGCTTCAGCACGCGGTAGTACCAGCCCGTGCGGCCGCTCTCCTGCATCTCGCGCGCCGTGCCGGGCTCGCCGAATAGCGCATCGAGTTTCCAGCAGGGCTGGCGGCCTTGCGACACCTGCACCAGCGCCTCGTCCAGCCTCACCACATCGCCGATGCAGACATTCGATTCGTCCCAGCCGCGCGTGGAAATGTTCTCGCCGAATGCGCCCGCGTTGGCGAGCAGGTCGGCGCGACCGCTGCGCAGGGCCCAGTGCGCGTAGTGCTCGCGCGGATAGTGGTGCACGGCCTTCTCCGGGCCGCCGTGAACGCGCAGGTCGGCCTGCGCATCGCCTTGCAGGCCGGTCGGCGAAAGCCAGAGCGCGCCCGCGGAAGCGGACTTGCGAATGCCGCTTGGCGAGCGGCCGTCGGGCAGCAGGGCGACGGCGCCCACGAGCAGCGCGTCGATGGGGCAGGCGGAAAGTGTCATGCGTTCGGGTTCCTTCGGGCTGTGCCGGTGGGGCAGCGATCGTCGTCGCAAACGCCAGCAGCTTGCGGGCCAGGCTGGCCCTGGCTGGACGGAGCCGCAGCCAGTGCGGCGGGGGCGGTCTCTGCAGCCAACTGTCCGATCGCGCCGCCGAGCGCCATGTCGTCCAGCAGGCCGAAGTGGCTCAGCCGGATGCGGCCTTGCCGGTCGATGAGCACGGTGCTCGGCGTGCCCTGCAACTGGTATTCGCGCATGGTGGCCGGAATGCTGCCGCGCGAAGGGGTGTCGATGCCGATCGGAAAGGTGTAGCGGTATTCGCGCACGAACGCGTCCAGCGCCGCGGCGGTCATGACGTCGTGGTGCTCGAACACCGTGTGCAGCCCGATCACGGCCACGTCGCTGGCCGCGAAGAGCTGGCGCGTCTTCTTCGCCTGCGGCAGCGCGTGCGACACGCATGCCGGGCAGAGCATCTGGAAGGCATGCAGCACCACCACCCGGCCGCGCAGCGATTCGAGCGTGAGGGGCACCTCGGTGTTGAGCCAGCGGTCGACCTGCAGGGCCGGCGCTTCGGCGTAGGTTGCGGACATGTCGGAGGTTCCTTTCTTCGGGGCCGGGTGGCGGTGGATCGGTGGATCGGCGGATCGGCGGATATCAGGTGGCCGTGCGCAGCTTCACGCCCGGAAAATCGACCGGCACCTCGAGCGCCACGTTCACATAGTTGGTGAAGAGATTCAAGGCCACGTGCGCCACGATCTCCACGATGTGCGCGTCGTCGAACCCCGCCGCGCGCAGCGCCTGCACGTCGGCCGCGTCGACCTGGCCGCGTGCATCGACGAGCTTGAGCGCAAAGCGCAGCGCCGCGGCCGTGCGCGGGTCGGACGATTCGCCGGCCTGCGCGGCCGCCATGTCCGCCGCCGATACGCCGGCCTTGCGGCCCAGCGCGGTGTGCGCCGCAAGGCAGTAGCGGCAGGCGTTGCGATCGGCCACGGCCACGGCGATCTGCTCGCCCAGTGGCGCGGGGATCACGCCGCCCCCCAGCGCACCGAACGCGCCCCACATGCTCTTGAGCGCCGCAGGCGAGTTGGCGACGGCGCGGAACATGTTGGGCGTTGCGCCGAAGGCGCCGTGGATCTGCGAGAGCAGGGCCTTGGCTTCGCCGGTGGCTGCGGTGTCGGAGACGAGTTCGATGCGAGACATGGTGTGGTCCTTTGAAGTGATGTCGGTGAAACAAGTGTCTGCGCTTCGGGCGTATGATTTGGATGATTTTGTCCAGATAAGATACCTATTCGTCCAATGTCCAACGTCGCTGCTGCCGCCGCCGCACCGCCTCTCGATCGCCTGTCCGCGTTGCTGGAGCGCTTTCATGTGCGCGCGCACCTGTTCCATTCCGGCCCGTTGTGCGGCGTGACCACGTTCGCCGCCAAGGAAGGACGAGGCTTCCTGCATGTGTTGCGCCGCGGCGAGATGGTCGTCACGCATCGGGCGCGCGCGGGCGTGCCGCGCAAGGTGGTCGTGAAGGAGCCGAGCCTGCTTTTCTACCCGCGGCCGCTCGCGCACGATTTCCACAACGCGCCGTCCGAAGGATCGGATTTCGTCTGCGCCACGCTCGACTTCGAGGGCGGCGGCGCGCATCCGCTGGTGCGTGCGCTGCCCGCGCTGATTCGCCTTCCGCTGCACGCGGTCGATGGCCTCGAACAGTCGCTCGGGCTGCTCTTCTCGGAGACCACCCGGGTGCAGTGCGGGCACCGGCTGCTGGCCGACCGGCTCTTCGAGGTGGTGCTGATCCAGTTGCTGCGCTGGCTGCTCGATCATCCGCAGGAGGCCGGACTGCCCGCAGGGCTGCTCACGGGGCTCGGCGATGCGCAGCTCGCGCGCGTGCTCGTCGCGCTGCACGAGCAGCCCGGCGAGCCCTGGATGCTCGAGCAGATGGCCGCGAAGGCGGGCATGTCGCGCAGCGCCTTCGCCGCCCGCTTCAAGGCGGTGGTGGGCGCCACGCCGGCGGACTACCTCGCCGGCTGGCGCCTGACCATCGCGCAGGCCGCGCTGCGCGGCGGCGCATCGGTGAAGACGGTGGCCGACGAGCTCGGCTATGCCAACGCATCGGCGCTGTCGCGGCTCTTCGCGCAGAAGCTGGGCGCATCGCCGCGCGAGTGGCTCGCGCGGCAGTCGTAGCCACGCCGGCCGGGGTCACCCGCCGACGTAGGCTGCCAAGTGCTTGCCGGTGAGCGTGCCGCGCGCCTTGACCAGATCGGCCGGCGTGCCTTCGAACACGATCTTCCCGCCGTCGTGGCCCGCACCGGGGCCCAGGTCGATGATCCAGTCCGCATGCGCCATCACCGCCTGGTGGTGTTCCACCACGATGACCGACTTGCCCGCATCGACCAGCCGGTCGAGCAGGCCCAGCAGTTGCGCGACGTCGGCCAGGTGCAGGCCGGCGGTCGGCTCGTCGAGCACGTAGACGCCGCCCTTCTCGGCCATGTGCGTGGCCAGCTTCAGGCGCTGGCGCTCGCCGCCCGAGAGCGTGGTGAGCGGCTGGCCGAGGCTGAGGTAGCCGAGGCCGACGTCTGCGAGCCGCTCGAGGATGGCGTGCGCGGCCGGCGTTCGTGCATCGCCCGAGCCGAAGAATTCGGTCGCCTCGGTCACCGACATCGTGAGCACTTCGCTGATGTCGCGCTTGCCCAGCTTGTGCGCCAGCACCGAGGCGTGGAATCGCTTGCCCTCGCACTCCTCGCAGACGGTGGCCACGCCGGCCATCATCGCGAGGTCGGTGTAGATGACGCCCGCGCCGTTGCACGCGGGGCAGGCGCCTTCGGAGTTGGCGCTGAAGAGCGCGGGCTTCACGCCGTTGGCCTTGGCGAAGGCGTTGCGGATCGGATCGAGCAGCCCGGTGTAGGTGGCGGGGTTGCTGCGCCGCGAGCCGCGGATCGAGCCCTGGTCGACCGACACCACGCCCGCGCCCGCCGGAATCGAGCCGTGCACGAGCGAGCTCTTGCCCGAGCCCGCCACGCCGGTCACGACGACGAGCACGCCCAGCGGCACATCGACGCTCACGTTGCGCAGGTTGTGCGCCTTCGCGCCGCGGATCGGCAGCGTGCCGGTGGGCGTGCGCACCTTCTCCTTGAGCGTGGCGCGGTCGTCCAGGTGGCGGCCGGTGAGGGTGCGGCTCGCGCGCAGTTCATCGACCGTGCCCTCGAAGCAGATGGTGCCGCCCGCCGAGCCCGCGCCGGGGCCCAGGTCGACCACGTGGTCCGCGATGGCGATGGCCTCGGGCTTGTGCTCCACCACGAGCACGGTGTTGCCCTTGTCGCGCAGCCGCAGCAGGAGGCCGTTCATGCGCTGGATGTCGTGCGGGTGCAGGCCGATGGTGGGCTCGTCGAACACGTAGGTCACGTCGGTGAGCGAGGAGCCCAGGTGCCGGATCATCTTCGTGCGCTGCGCCTCGCCGCCCGAGAGCGTGCCCGAGGGGCGATCCAGGCTCAGGTATCCGAGGCCGATTTCGACGAACGAGTCGAGCGTGTGCGCGAGCTTCTCGAGCAGCGGCGCCACCGAGGGTTCGCGAAGGCCGCGCACCCATTCGGCAAGGTCGCTGATCTGCATCGCGCAGGCATCGGCGATGTTGATCTTCCTGATCTTCGAGGAGCGGGCACCTTCGCTCAGTCGCGTGCCGTTGCACTCGGGGCAGGTGCTGAAGGTGACCGCGCGCTCCACGAAGGCGCGGATGTGCGGCTGCATCGCATCGACGTCTTTCGCGAGAAAGGACTTCTGCACCTGCGGGATCAGGCCCTGGTAGGTGAGGTTGATGCCGTCGACCTTGATCCTGGTCGGCTCCTTGTGCAGCAGGGCGTCGAGTTCTTTCCTGGTGAACTTGCGGATCGGCTTGTCGGGGTCGAAGAAGCCGCAGCCGTTGAAGATGCGGCCGTACCAGCCCTCCATGCTGAAGCCCGGGATGGTGAGCGCGCCATCGTTGAGCGACTTGGTGTCGTCGTAGAACGCGGTGAGGTCGAAGTCCGTCACGGCGCCCCGGCCCTCGCAGCGCGGGCACATGCCGCCGGTGCGGTTGAAGGTCTGCTTGACCGTTTTGCGCGCCCCGCGCTCCACGGTGATGGCGCCGGTCGCCTTTACCGAGGGCACGTTGAAGGCAAAGGCGCTGGGCGACCCGATGTGCGGCTTGCCCAGGCGGCTGAAGAGAATGCGCAGCATCGCGTTGGCGTCGGTCGCGGTGCCGACCGTGGAGCGCGGGTCGCCGCCCATGCGCTCCTGGTCCACGATGATCGCGGTCGTAAGGCCATCGAGCACATCGACCTCGGGCCGCGCGAGCGTGGGCATGAAGCCCTGCACGAAGGCGCTGTAGGTTTCGTTGATGAGCCGCTGCGACTCCGCCGCGATGGTGCCGAACACGAGCGAGCTCTTGCCCGAGCCGGAGACGCCGGTGAACACGGTGAGCCGGCGCTTGGGCAGCTCGACGCTGATGTCCTTGAGGTTGTTCACGCGCGCGCCCTGCACGCGGATCGTGTCGTGGTGGTCGGCGGCGTGGGGCGTGGGCTTCGGCGCTTTCCTGGGCGTTGTCTTGGGCGTGTTCTTGGGCGTGCCCTTGATCGTTTCCTTCTTCGGGGCTTTGCTGCTCATCGGGTCTCCGTCGTGTTCTTGTAGTTCGGTTCAGCGCAGTTGCTGGATGCGGATCATGTTGCCTGCGGGGTCGCGCACCGCGCAGTCGCGAACGCCGTAGGGCTGGTCGGTCGGCTCCTCGACGATCTCGGCCTTGCCGGCCTGCAGCTTCGCGAAGGCGCCCTCCAGGTCCCGGGTGGCGAGCAGCATCGTGGCGTAGGTGCCCTTGGCCATCATCTGGGCGATGGTGCGGCGCTCGTCGTCGGTGATGCCGGGCGTGGCCGCGGGTGGATACAGCACGATCGACACGCCGGGCTGTCCCACGGGGCCGACGGTGATCCAGCGCATGCCGCCGTAGCCGACGTCGTTGCGGATCTCGAAGCCCAGCGTGTCGCGGTAGAAGGCCAGCGAAACCTCCGGATCGGTGTGCGGAAGAAAGGTCGAGTGGATGGTGATGTCCATGGCAGTGGTGCTAGTTGGAGTGAGGCGCCGATGCTAGTTGCGGGTCGGCCTCGGGCGCTTCTCGATTCCTGATCGGTCGTGTCACCTGCCGGGCCACGCACGAGGGCATGCCCTCGGTGGTGTTCGTGTCCTGGCGGCGGTAGACGCCCGGCGGCACGCCCACCAGCTCGGTGAAGCGCGTGGTGAAGGTGCCCAGCGACCCGCAGCCCACTGCAAAACAGACCTCGGTCACGCTCAGGTCGCCGCGGCGCAGCAGCGCCATCGCGCGCTCGATGCGCCGCGTCATGAGGTAGGCGTAGGGCGGCTCCCCGTAGGCGATGCGGAACTGGCGGCTCAGGTGGCCGCCCGACATGCCCGCGTCATGCGCGAGCGTCTCGACGTCCAGCGGCTGCGCGTAGTCGCGGTCGATGCGGTCGCGCACGCGGCGCAGCCTCGCAAGTTCGCGCAGTTGCTGCGCGTCGGTGAGTTTGCCGGTCATCCGCGGGATCGTGCCATGCCGGGGCGGCGTGCTCAAGTCGGCCCGGACGCGCCGGGCGCCGCGGGGCCGGCCTCAGGCGGCTGCGGCCGAGGGTGTCGCCATGGCCGGGTCGGCCTCGATGCGCATCTTGGGCAGGTGCTGCGGGTACTCGCGCTGCATGAAGTCGATGAGGCCTTCGCGCACGCTGCAACGCAGGTCGAAGGCCAGGCCCGAGGTGGCGGCGGTGCACAGCACGCGGACCTGCATGGTGCGCTCGGTGGCGTCGGTCACGCGCAGGTTGAAGAAGCGGCCGTCCCACTCGGGCGCGGCCTTCACGATGCGCTCGGCCTCCGCGCGCAGCGGCGCGAGCGGCATGCCGTAGTCCAGGTAGATGAACACCGAGCCGAGCAGCTGCGCCGAGTGGCGCGTCCAGTTCTGGAACGGCTTCTCGATGAAGTAGGTGAGCGGCAATATGAGGCGCCGGTCGTCCCAGATGCGCACCACCACGAAGGTGCCTGTGATCTCCTCGACGCGGCCCCATTCGCCCTCGACCACCAGCACGTCGTCGATGCGGATCGGCTGCGCCAGCGCGATCTGCAGGCCCGCGATGAGGTTGCTGAAGACCGGCTTGGCCGCAAGACCGGCCACGATGCCGATCACGCCGGCCGAGGCCAGGAGGCTCGCACCCACCTGGCGCGCGCCCGGAAAGGTCATGAGCATCATCGCGCCGCCGGCCACGATCACCACCGACATCGCGGTGCGCGCGAGCACGCGGGTTTGCGTGAGCACGCGGCGCGCCTGCAGGTTGTCGGCCACGTCGGACGGGTGCTGCGCGAGCACGCCGTCGGCGAAGCCGCTGATGGCGCGCACGATGAGCCAGGTGGCCGCGGCGATGAGCACGAGCCCGTTCAGGTGCCGCACGCTGGCGATGAAGCGCAGGTCGTCGGGGGCGGCCTGGAAGATCAGCAGCAATGCCACCAGCGGCAGCACCAGCCGCGCGGGGGAGTGGCAGTTGACGACCATGGCATGCACCGCGGGCGCGGGCCGCGTGATGCGCCCGAGAACGAGCCCGCCGATGCGGTGGACCAGAAGAGCGAGCGGGACGGCGATGAGGACGGCAAGCCAGGTGCCGAACCAGGGGTGGGCAAGAATCTCTCGGGTCATCAGGCGGTGGTGGTCGTGGTTGGCGTTGTCTCGTTCAGGTGTTGAAGAATTCGCGCCGCGTCGTCGCGCAGCTGCGTGGAAAGGGCCGTCGCCAGGTCCAGGCGCCGCAGCAGCCAGGGGCTGATGTCGTTGTCGAACGGGTCGGGCAGGGGAATGGGGCCACCCACGCCGGTCGAGCCCGGGCTCTCGGGTTGAGAGGGGCCGGTGGTCGGCGTGGTTCCGATGGCCGCGTCGATGCGCTGCGCCGTGCGCGCGAGCGGACCTTCGACCTCGCCCGGCGTGAGGCGGTCGCGCCGCAGCACGAGCATCGATTTCACGGCGCTCAACTGCGCGAGCATCTGGTAGCTGTGGGCCTGCAGGTGTTCGAGCGGCTCCAGCGGCGGCTGCACCGCGCGCGGCTCGGAGAGCGAGCGCTGCGTGGCCTGCACCAGCGCCGAGAGGCTGTCGAAGGCCTCGCGGCGCGCGAGCCGCCATTCGAGCTCGGGGCTGCTGTCGATCGCCTGCAATTGGCCCAGGCCCAGCGCCAGGCGCGCATGCCGGGCCTGCGCGGTGAGCACCCGCGCCACGAGCGCCGGAATCTGCGTGCGCTCCCACGAGGGCAGCACATAGCAGAAGCCCCAGGCGAGCGCGGCGCCGATGAGGGTGTCGGCGATGCGCTCGAAGAGCGCGAAGATGGGTGCGGTGCCGGTGTTGAGCATGTGCGCCTGCACGAGGCCCAGCACCGTGGCCGCCACCGCGGTGATGAGGTAGCGCCGCACCGCGAAGCTGTGGGCGATGGCCTGCGCCACCGTCACGATGACCAGCAGCCACAGCGCCGAAGGATGCGCCGAGAGCAGCCCCACCGCGAACACGCAACCGAGCAGCGTGCCGGCCACGCGGGCGTTGCGCCGCTCCAGCGTCTGCGAGAGGCTGCCGCGCAGCACGACCACGATGGTCAGGAGGATCCAGTAGTCGTGCGAGCCCCAGGGCAACGACACCGCGATGGCGTAGCCGGCGGCAATGGCCAGCGCCGCGCGGATCGCGTGGCGCAGCGGCGGCTGGTCCCAGCGCCACAGCGTGAAGAAGGGGCGCCACGACCAGTCGGTCGGGCTCACGAAAAGCTGCCAGTTGGCCCGCACCACGGCCAGGTTGGGCTCGGCGTCGCCGCGCGCCACGGCCGACAGGCGCAGCACCTCGTCGTTGATGTGACCGATGCGGCTGGCCAGGCCCCGCGCGAGCATCGCCGCGGTGGGGCCGGGGTGGCCGTGGTGGTGCTCGTCGTCCGCCGAGACATGGATGGCCGCCAGGCGCGGGCGGCGGTCGGTCACCGGGGCGGGGTGCCGGCGCATCAACAGCGCGTCCGCCAGGGCGACGGTTTCGTCGGAAAGCTCCTCGAGCACGCGGCGCATTTCGATCAGCGCGTCGGAATGGGCCGGGTGGGCCAGCAGCGCGTCGAGGTCGAGCTCGCTCGCCAGGAGCTGGTCGCGCATCTCCAGCACGATCACCAGCATCGCCGCCAGGCGCTGGCGGCGCGGCGTGCGGGGCGATTCGAGCACGATGTCGCGCGTGGCCTGCAGCTGGTCGGCCAGCGCGGCCTGCTCGCGCAGCAGCTGGCCCAGCACCGGGGCGGGGGTGTCGCGGATGTCGCGGGTCTCGTCCTGCGGGGTGAACTGGCCGGCCTCGGTGCGCATCAGCGCGGCCAGCGAATAGAGCACGTCGGCCACCGACTGGGTGCGAAAGCGCCCGTTGAGCACGAGGTTGGCGAGCGTCGCCCAGATCACGTAGAGGCCCGCGCCGAGGCCGAAGTGCCAGGTGCGCTCCACCGCCTCGGCCAGGTCGACCGGTGCGGGCGTGGCCATCGAGAAGACCATCGAGAACATCACCGCGATGGCGATGGGAATGCCGCGCTTGCCCCAGGCCATGGCGAGAAACGCCATGAAGGTGGCGGGCACCAGCAGGAGCCCGAGGCGAATGGGCGCGGTGTGCAGCATCTGCACCGCGAAGAAGAGCGGCAGCCCGATGAGCGGCGCGGGCAGCATCTGGAAGAACTTGCCGCGGCGCGGGCCGGGCAGGTCGGGCGGGGCGGTGACGATCACGCCCGTGGCCGCGGCCGACGCGGCGATGGTGCCGAGCCAGAAGTGGATGCCGCCCGAGATGAACAAAAGGCCGAGCGCGACCGTGAGCCCGCTCGCCACGTAGTGGCTGAGCGCAATGCGCAACGCGGCTCGGACCCGGACGGCTGCGCTGGGCCCCGTCATCACTTGGCGGAAGCGTCGCCCTCGGAGGGGCTGGAGGGGGCTGTGTCGCGGCGGATGCGCGTGAGCTTGCGCTGCACGGGCTTGGCGGCCACGGCAGGTGCTTCACCCTCGGCCGATTCGTCGGCGAAATCCACCACCGTGCTGCGGGCGTAGAGATCGACCGAGGCATCGTCGGCGTTCGACTTGGTCGAGGCCGACACGGCGCGCACGCGGTCGCTGGCGCGCAGCTTGTCGTCCACGTTGGCGAACTTGGAGTACTTGGCGAGCAGCGGCACGATCTGGCCGTAGATGCGCGGGGCGCCGGCCAGGCACTCGCGCTGCTCCAGGAAGTCGGGCTCGCCCGTGAAGTTGCCGATGAGGCCGCCGGCCTCGGTCACCAGCAGCGATCCCGCGGCCACGTCCCAGGGGTTCAGGCCGGTTTCGAAGAAGGCATCGGTGAAGCCGGCCGCCACGTAGGCCAGGTCGAGCGCCGCGGCGCCGGGGCGGCGCAGGCCCGCCATGCGGGGCATCATGTCCGCCATGATGGCCAGGTACTGCTTGAAGTTGTCGCCGGTGCGGAACGGAAAGCCCGTGGACACCAGGCACTCGTTCAGGCGCGTGCGCTTGGAGACGCGGATGCGCCGGTCGTTCATGTAGGCGCCGCGGCCCTTGGTGGCGGTAAAGAGGTCGTTGCGGCTCGGGTCGTAGATGACCGCCTGCTCGATCTTGCCGCGCACCGACAGCGCGATCGACACGCAGTAGACCGGGAAGCCGTGGATGAAATTGGTGGTGCCGTCGAGCGGATCGATGATCCAGACGTAATCGGAGTCTTTTGCACCGTATTCGGTGCCCGATTCTTCGGCCAGGATGCCGTGCCCCGGGTATGCGCCAAGCAGCGTCTCGATGATCGCTTTTTCGCTGGCGTGATCGACTTCGGTGACAAAGTCGTTGACCTGTTTTTGCGAGATGCGCACCGATTCGACGTCGAGCGCGGCGCGGTTGATGATGGCGCCGGCGGCGCGTGCGGCCTTGACGGCCACATTGAGCATGGGATGCAGGTTGGGGGACGACATTCTGGATTGTGAGAAGAACGGTGGGAATGGTCCCCAGGAAGCGATCACCTGGCGACCCTGCGGCCCGGCGATGCGGGCGGCGAGAATCGGGCATTTTACCGGCTCCGCCCCGTTAGTGTCTCCAAACCCCCCATGCGCACCCGTTTCATCCTGATCCAGACCAGCCACGCCGGCAATGTGGGCGCCGCCGCCCGCGCCATGAAGACCATGGGGTTCGACGACCTCGTGCTGGTCGCGCCGCGCTGGGCCAACGTGCTGCGGCGTGAAGAAACCATCCAGCGCGCGAGCGGCGCCCTGGACGTGCTGACCAATGCCCGCATCGTCGAGACGCTCGACGAGGCCCTCGACGGCGTGACCCATCTGTGCGCCACGGCGATGATTCCGCGCGACTTCGGCCCGCCCACACGGACCCCCCGGGAGCACCTGGAGCCGCTGGCAAAGCAGGGCGACGCGCAGCACGTGGCCTTCCTGTTCGGCTCGGAGCGTTTCGGCATGCGCAATGAAGACGTCTACCGCTGCAACGTGGCGCTGAGCATTCCCACCGACCCGAAATTCGGCTCGCTGAACCTGGGCGCGGCGATCCAGGTGGTGGCCTACGAATGGCGCCTGGCGCTGGGCGGCTACGAGGTGCGCGATGCCACGGCACCGGCGCAGGCAGCCGATGCGCAGGCGGTGGCGGGCATGCTGGACCACTGGGAGCGCTCGCTGGTGGACATCGGTTTTCTCGACCCGGCCGCGCCCAAGAAGCTCATGCCGCGGCTGCAGCAGCTGTTCAACCGGGCGCAGCCCACGCCCGAGGAAATCCATATCCTGCGCGGCATCGCCAAGGCCATGACCGACGCGACCCGGCCCCCGAAGGGCCGCGCCGAAGGCGGCTCCGAGGGCTAAAACCCCATCGGAAGTACGCGAAGACACCGGGCTTTAGACTGCCCGGCCCTATCGATATAACGACAACAAAGGCAGCGATGTTCTCTCGACTGCGCGCCGACATCCGGTGCATCCTCGAACGCGACCCGGCCGCCCGCAGCGCCTGGGAAGTGATGACGCTCTACCCCGGCTTCCATGCCGTGGTGCTGCATCGCTGGGCGCACGCGTGTTGGACGCACGGCTTCAAGTGGGGCGGGCGCTTCATCTCGCAGTTCGCGCGCTGGGTCACCGGCATCGAGATTCATCCGGGCGCGACCATCGGCCAGGGGTTGTTCATCGACCACGGCATGGGGGTCGTCATCGGCGAGATGGCGGAGATCCACGACAACGTCACGATCTACCAGGGCGTGACGCTGGGCGGCACTTCGCTGGCCCGCGGCGCCAAGCGCCATCCGACGCTGGGCAACGGCGTGATCGTGGGTGCCAATGCATCGATCCTGGGCGGCTTCACGGTCGGGGCGGGCGCGCGCGTCGGCTCCGGCGCGGTGGTCACCAAGCCGGTGCCCGCGGGCGCCACGGCGGTCGGCAATCCGGCGCGCGTCATCGAGGCCGCAGCCGCGGCGCGGCGAGAGGAAACCGCCTCGCGCATGGGGTTCTCGGCCTACGGCGTGACGCAGAACGACGACCCGCTGAGCCAGGCGATGCGCGGGCTCATCGACAACGCCTCCGGGCAGGAGCACCAGATCGCGCTGCTGTGGCAGGCCATCGAGAAGCTGTCGGCGCACCCCGGCACAAGGGACTGCGTGCCCGGCGATGCGGCGCGCGACGAATGCTTCGAGGCGGACAAGCTCACGCAGCTCATCGGGAAATAGCCCCCCGGGGCTGGGCGACTGGTCAGCTGTTCAGCGGCTGGTACAGCTGGATCAGGTTGCCGCAGGTGTCCGCGAAGATCGCCAGCTTGATCGGCCCCTGCTCGGTGGGGTCCATCGTGAAGCGCACGCCGTGCCCGCGCAGGCGCTTCGCGTCGGCCTCCAGGTCGTCGCTCTGGAACGCCGTGGCCGGGATGCCCTGGCTCATCAGGGCCTGCTGGTACGTGCGGGCCGCGGGGTTGGCGTTGGGCTCCAGCGAAAGCTCCGTGTCTCCGCCTTCGGGCGACTTCACCGTGAGCCACCGGTACTCCCCGGCCGGGATCTCCAGGCTCTTCACGAAGCCGAGGACTTGCGTGTAGAAGGCCAGGGCCTTGTCCTGGTCGTCCACGAAGATGCTCGTCAGGTTGATGCGCATGATGATGAATGGGTTCAGTGAGGTGGAAAGCCGCCATCCTGCCCAACATGCCCGCTCGCGACTTCGCCGAAATTGCGGTCGCCCGCATGCGCCAGGTTCATGAGCGCGATGCACCCTGCGGGCGCCGCGCACGGCTGGCCGCTGCGCCGGTAGGCCCGGGGCGGCACACCGAAGTGCCGGGTGAAGAGGCGCGAGAAACTTCCGAGGTCCGTGAAGCCCAGGGCCAGGCCGATCTGCGTGGCCGGCTCGTCGGTGGCCAGCAGCATCGCCCGCGCGCGCTCCAGCCGTGCGCGCGTGCGGCATTGCAGGGGCGTCTCGCCGAAGAGCGCGCTGAACTGGGTGATGAAGTGCGAGGTCGAGAGGCCCGCCTCCCGCGCGAGGTCCGCCACCCTGGCCGGAGGCTCCAGTTCGAACTGGAGCCGGTCGCGCGCTTCGCACATGCGGCGCAGCAGGTCGGGCGAGATCATGGCGAGGCTGACCTCAAGCCGATTTCAGGCCGGGCGCCTGGCGGACGTGCCGTGCAGCGAACCGTGCACATGGCCCGCATGCTGGCCGAAGGTCTCGGGTGCGGGGGTGGCGGTGTCCAGTTCCTGCAGGATGCCGCAGGCGTTCGCCGATTCGGGCCCGCAGCATTGCAGGCGCAGCGCCTTCAATTGCTTCTCGAGGGTCTTGAGTTCGGAAATGCGCGCGGCCACGTGCCCGATGTGGTCGTCCAGCAGCTGGTTGACCTGGCCGCAGTCGTCCTGCGGCGCATCGCGGAATTTGAGAAGGCTGCGGATCTCGTCGAGCGTCATGTCGAGAGAGCGGCAACGCCGGATGAAACCCAGGCGCTGGGCGTGCTCGTCGTCGTAGATGCGGTAGTTGCCGTCGGTGCGGGCGGGCGCGGGCAGCAGTTGCTCGCGCTCGTAGTACCGGATGGTTTCGACCGGGGTGTTCGCGGCCTTGGCGAGTTCACCGATTTTCATGATGCGGCAAATCGAAGTGAAGGGATTGCGTTTGACTCTACACCTGCTTCAGGGTTTCCAATCGACTTCATGACGAACCAGAACGCCCTGAAGCCGGTGACGCCGGCGCTCCATCAAGACCCTGACGACCATGGTCACGATCACGCGCATGGACACGCACATGCCCATGTGGAGACGGCCTGCTGCGGCAGCCCGGTCTGCGGTTCGTCGCCCGTTGCCGACACCGCCGACCTCCCCAAGGGCGCCTTGCTCTTTCGCATTCCCACGATGGACTGCGCGGTCGAAGAATCCGAAATCCGCCGCGCGCTCGAGCCAGTTGCCGGGGTGAAGGGGCTGCGCTTCCGGCTCGGCGAACGCACGATGGCCATCACGGCCGACGACGTGGCCTTGCCCCATGCGCTCGATGCGATCCGCAAGGCCGGCTTCAAGCCCGAGGCGCTGGGCGATGCGAGCGCCCCGGCCGCCGGCGCGGCAGCCGCCCCCGCACGCATCGCGGGCATGAGCATCGGCCTCGCGCGCCTGGTCGCCGCGCTGGTGCTGGCCATCGCGGCCGAGTCGATCTCGTTCCTCGCGCTCGAAGGCAAGGGCTTCCTGGCCGCCGAGATGGTGCTTGCGCTCGTGGCCATCGGCCTGGCCGGTCTCGACACCTACAAGAAGGGCTTCGGCGCGCTGGTGCGCGGGCGCCTCAACATCAACGCGCTGATGGCCGTCGCCGTGACCGGCGCCTTCGTCATCGGCCAGTGGCCCGAGGCCGCGATGGTCATGGCGCTCTATGCGATTGCCGAGCTGATCGAAGCCCGCGCGGTGGACCGCGCCCGCAACGCGATCCAGGGCCTGCTCGCGCTCGCCCCCGAACAGGCCGAGGTGAAGCAGCCCGACGGCAGCTGGCAGACCGTGATGGCCGACGCGGTGCCGCTCGACGCCATTGCCCGCATCCGCCCCGGCGAGCGCGTGCCGCTGGACGGCGTGGTGACTGCGGGCCTGAGCGCCATCGACCAGGCGCCCGTCACGGGCGAGAGCATTCCGGTCGACAAGACCGTCGGCGATCCGGTCTTCGCGGGCACCATCAACCAGACCGCCGCACTGGAATTCCGTGTCACGGCGGTGGCTGCCAACACCACGCTCGCGCGCATCATCCACGCGGTCGAAGAGGCGCAGGGCACGCGCGCTCCCACGCAGCGTTTCGTCGACCGGTTCGCCGCCATCTACACGCCCACGGTCTTCGTGCTGGCGCTGGCGATCGCGCTCTTCACGCCGCTCTTCATGGACTGGACCTGGCTGCAGGCCCTCTACAAGGCGCTGGTGCTGCTGGTCATAGCCTGCCCGTGCGCGCTGGTGATCTCCACGCCCGTCACGGTCGTGAGCGCGCTCGCATCGGCCGCGCGGCGCGGCATCCTGATCAAGGGCGGCACGTACCTCGAAGAGGCGCGCAAGCTCAAGGCGGTGGCGCTGGACAAGACGGGCACCATCACCGAAGGCAAGCCCAAGCTGGTCGAGTCGACGCTGCTCGATGCATCGGGCAACGAAGCGGCGGTGTTCGCGATTGCAGCGAGCATCGCGGTCCGCTCGGACCATCCGGTGTCCAAGGCCATCGCCGATGGACTGAAGGGCGACCGCGCAGAGGTCGGCGACTTCACCGCGCTGCCCGGCCGCGGCGTGCAGGCCACGCTATCGGGCCAGGCCTACATGCTCGGCAACCACCGGTTGATCGAGGAGAAGGGCCTGTGCACGCCGGCGCTCGAAGCCGAACTCGAGCGCCATGAAGAGGCCGGCCGCACCGTGACCCTGCTCGCATCGAGCCAGGCGGTGCTCGCGCTCTTCGCCGTGGCAGACACCATCAAGGAATCGTCGCAAGCCGCGGTGGCCGAACTGCGCGCCCTGGGCGTCGTGCCGGTGATGCTCACCGGCGACAACGCCGCGACCGCGAAGACCATCGGCGCGCACGCCGGCATCGACGACGTGCGAGGCAACCTGCTGCCCGAGGAAAAGCTGGGCGCCATCAAGGCCATGCAGGAACGCTACGGCGCGGTGGCGATGACCGGCGACGGCATCAACGACGCGCCGGCGCTCGCGCAGGCCGACATCGGCTTCGCCATGGGCGGCGCGGGCACCGACACCGCCATGGAAGCGGCCGACGTGGTCATCATGAACGACGACCTGCGCCGCATCCCCGAGACCATCCGCCTCTCGCGCCGCGCGCACGCGGTGCTGTGGCAGAACATCACGCTGGCCCTGGGCATCAAGGGTGTGTTCTTCGTGCTCGCGGTGTTCGGCAGCGCAACGATGTGGATGGCGGTGTTCGCCGACATGGGCGCGAGCCTGCTGGTGGTGGCGAACGGGCTGCGGCTGATGCGGGCGGAGAAGGGCTGAGACCCGCGGCCGCGCCGCCCGCTTCGCCAGCGGCATGCGCGCTGCATTGCACACATGGCTCACCGCGTAGGGCCGCAAGCTCGTCAAGCGGCTGACCTCACTCGACCTCGCCCCTGTATTTCATCTGCAATCGTTCCCGCTTCATCTGAATCGGCCGCGCCGCGCGCGCAATCCGTGCGCAACGCGCGCTTTGCAAAGTAGAGCCCGAATCGACACCGATCAAGGCACAGCCCTCCGGTGCCTGGATCACCCAGTGTTGGCTTGGGGCTCGCCGGACGCGTATCTGCTGGCGCACCTCTTCTACTTTTCAGATGCGCAAGAAGGAAACGATCATGAAGAAACTCAATGCCGCCATGGCTGCCCTTGCCGCCACCGTGATGCTCACCGCCGCCGGCGCCGCCTCGGCCCAGAGCCTGACCCGCGCGGAAGTCGTCGCGCAGCTGAAGGCGGCGCAGGCCAGCGGCCAATTGGCCGCCCTCACGGGCGAGGACAGCGGCTCGGCCTACCTGTCGCGCCACTTCCAGTCGAGCGAACCGCGCGCCGAAGTAAAGGCCGAACTGGCGCAGGCCAAGGCCGACGGCACGCTGGGCGTGCTGGTCGCCACCGACAGCGGCTCGGCGTATCTCTCGCGCAATTTCAAGTCGACCGAACCGCGCGCCGAGGTCAAGGCCGAGCTGGCAGCGGCCGAGAAGAGCGGCCACTTCGACGCGCTCTATGGCGAAGACAGCGGCTCGTTCTTCCTTGCACACGGCGGCAACGCCGTGGCGACGAACAGCGCCGTCGCGATGGCCACGCCGCAAAGCGCAGGCCAGTGAGCGCCACGTCACCGCGCCGGCAGCGCGGCGTTGCGCTGGCAGCCGTGGCGGTTGCAGCGTGGGTCGCTGCCGCGGGCGTGATGCCCGCGGCAGCCGACTCTCTCGCCGCCGCCTTCGCCGCAGAGAACGACGCCGCCATGAACCGGATGATGGCCGCGATGGAGATCAAGCCCTCGGGAGACGTCGACCGCGACTTCGCCGCGATGATGATCCCGCACCACCAGGGCGCGATCGAGATGGCGCAGGCCGAGTTGCGCTACGGCCGCAACGAGCAGTTGCGCCGCATCGCGCAGGAAATCATCGTCGAGCAGCAGCAGGAGATCGCCGCGATGCACCTGGCGCTCGGCCAGCCGCTGCCGCCATCGGCACCTGCGCCCACGCAGGGCCTTTCGGCCACCAACACAACAACAGATCCCATGCCGCATCGGCATTCGATGCCCGGCATGCACATGGAGCACCGAGACAACCCATGACCCCCATTCGTCACGCCGCCGCGCTGCTGTGCGCATCGCTCGCCCTTGCCGCCTCGTTCGCGCAGGCGGGCCAGGCCCCAGGCGCCTCTGCATCGGCCGACATCCCGGTGAGCCACCGCGATCGCATCTACGCCGCCGAGCAGTTCTCCAACACCGTCTCCGTGACCGACCCGGCCGACAACCGGCTGCTGGGCGTGATTCGCCTGGGCGATCCGTCGCCCGGCAACTTCAGCCCGCTCTACAAGGGCCAGGTGCTGGTGCACGGCATGGGCTTCTCGCCCGACCACCGAACGCTGGCCATCGTGTCGATCGGATCGAACTCGGTGACCTTCATCGACACCGCGACCAACGCCGTCAGGCACACCACCTACGTCGGCCGCTCGCCGCACGAGGCCTTCTTCACGCCAGATGGCAAGGAGGTGTGGGTCACTGTGCGCGGGGAAAATTACGTGTCGGTGATCGACGCGGCCACCTTCGAGGAGAAGACCCGCATCGTCACGCCCGCAGGGCCCGGCATGCAGATCTTCTCGCCCGATGGCCGGTACGGCTACGTGTGCTCGTCGTTCAACCCCGAGACCGTGGTGATCGACACCGCGACCAAGCAGATCGCCGGCCGTGTGAAGCAGGACAGCCCCTTCTGCCCCAACATCGCCGCCACGCCCGATGGCAAGCAGGTCTGGTTCACCCTCAAGGACGTGGGCCGCACGATGGTGTTCGATGCGAAGCCGCCGTTCGCGGTCATCAAGTCGTTCGACACCGGGCCGATCACCAACCACGTCAACTTCGCCGCCACGAAGAAGGGCACCTTCGCCTACGTGACCATCGGCGGGCTCAACCAGGTGAAGGTGTTCCGCACCGACGATTTCTCGCAGGTCGCGACCATCCCGGTCGGCAAGCTGCCGCACGGCATCTGGCCTTCGGGCGACGGCTCGCGCATCTACGTGGGGCTGGAGAACGCCGATGCCCTGGCTGTCATCGACACCGCGACGAACAAGGTCGTGGGCGAAGTGCCCATCGGCCAGGCGCCGCAGGCAATAGCCTATGTACCGAATGCGGTGCCAGAGGGCGACGGCATGCAGGGGCTGCAGCCGCTCGGCGTGGCGGGGCAGGCCGCGCACCTCACGCTCATGGCCGTGCAAGGCGACAAGGTTGGCGCGCCCACCAGCGTGACGCTGTTCGACCAGGGATTGACGCAGGTGCTGCAGGCCTCCGCGACGGGGCTCGAACCCAGGTCGCCCTACGTGCTCGCGCTCGCCGAGCAACCGGATGGCGGCGGCGCGCTGCAGCCGCTGGCCAACTTCATGACCAACCCGGCGGGCTCGGCCATCGTGAACGCGATCGGGCCGATCCGGCAGATCGTGCAGTCGAATGCACAGGCCTCGCGCCGCTACCTCGTGATCGCGCCGCAGGTGGCGGGGCAGCCCGGCAAGCCGGTGCAGGTGCAAGGGCTCTGAGGCCTTTTCAGTTCAGCGCGTCGACCTGCGTGTCGAACACGTAACCCGCACCGCGCTCGGTGCGGATGAACTGCGGCGTCGAGGCATCGACCTCGATCTTCCGGCGCAGGCGCAAGATCTGCACGTCGATCGACCGGTCGTACACCTCCGCGCCGTGCAGGCGCGAGAGTTCGAGCAACTGGTCGCGCGAGAGCACGCGCTGCGGCGCCTCGCACAGCGCCAGCAGCAGGTTGAATTCGCCGTTGCTCAGCTCCACCCGCCGGCCGTCCGGCGCGGTGAGGCGGCGCACCAGCACATTCAGTTCCCAGCCCGCGAAGCGATAGGCCCTGCGCTCGGTGCCACCCTTGGCCGGCGTCGCCGCGGTGGCGTCGCGCTGCACCTGGTAGCGCCGCAGCACGGCGCGGATGCGGGCGAGCAGCTCGCGGTTGCTGAAAGGCTTGGTGATGTAGTCGTCGGCCGCGATCTCCAGGCCCATCACGCGGTCGGCCTCGTCGCGCTTGCCGGTCACGATGATGACCGGGATGGCGCTCGTCTCGCGCAGGTGGCGCGCCAGGTGCATGCCGTCTTCGCCGCCCAGGCGCAGGTCGAGCACCACCAGGTCGATGACCGATTCCGCGAGCGCCTTCTTCATCTCGGCGCCCGAGACGGCGGTGGTCACGCGCAGCTCGTTCTCGGTGAGGTACTCGTCCATCAGTTCGCGAATGGCCGGATCGTCGTCGACGACAAGGATGTGGTGGCTGGCGCTCATGGAGGCGAAGGGTAATGCAACTTCGCTGCGCGGCATACGTCCGCATTACAGATGAAATGCCCGCGCCGCCGCCGACATGAGGGCGGCATGTGCGGGAGCGCCAATTGCGTCATGGCGGCAACCGGCGTCGCCCGCACCGAACAGAGAGACCATGCTGACCGTCGTCGTGATCGAGGAAGATAGCGCCATGCGAACACTGATTTGCGAATGGCTGCTGGGCGAGGGCTACGCCGTGCAGGCGCTGCCCGCGCAGGGCACGGCCTCCGCCCGCGGCGGCAGCGATGCAGACCTGGTGATCGTCGATGTGCCCGACCTGCGGGGCGGCGGCGCCGACACCGTGCGTGCGGTGCGGGCCGGCTATCCGCAGGCGGCGCTGATCGGCCTCTCGACCCGCCTGGGCCGCAGCCTGCACAGCGATTCGAACCCTGCCCGCGCCCTCGGCTTGCGACGCCTCGTCGCCAAGCCCTGCGCGCGCGGCGAATTGCTCCAGGCGGTGGCCGACACCATCGGCGCGGCGCACTGAGGACGAGTCACGCAATGAAGACCACCGAACGCCTGCGCCGCCGCATCGTGGCCGCCGGCGTGCTGCTGATCGCCGCGTGCATCGGCTCGGCGGGCTACGACGGCTGGCGGCTGCACCAGCAGATCATGCTGGCCAACGAGCGCGAGCTCGGCAACCTCGCCAAGGCGCTGGCCGAGCAGTCGCTGCGCAGCATGCAGGCGGTCGACGTGGTGCTGCGCGACACCGCGAGCTGGTACGGGGCCGCGAGCGGCGACTTCGGACCCGGCGAGGTGTCGCCGGGCCTGGCCTCCCGCACGGTCGGCGTGCCGCAGGTGAGCGTGCTGACCGTCGTCGATGCCCATGGCATGCAGCGCCACCGCTCGCGCGACACGGGCGGGCCGCTGGCCGATGTGTCCGACCGCCCGTACTTCATCGCGCAGCGCGATTCGCGCGACACCGGGCTTTTCATCAGCGAGCCCATGACCACCCGCACCGAAGGCATGCCGGGCCTGGTGGTGTCGCGCCGCATCGATGGGCCCAATGGCGCGTTCGCGGGCGTGGTCACCGCGATCGTCACGCTGCAGCACCTGGAGGGTATGTACTCGGCGATCCAGCTGGGCAAGGGCAGTTCGCTGTTGCTCACGCTGAGCGACGGCATGCTGGTGGTACGCCAGCCGGGCCCCACCGACCCCGCGAAGAGGCTGAGTTTTCCCGAACTCGCCGCACTGAAGGAAGGCGGCAGGGTGGCGCGCGCCATCAACCCGATGGACGGCCGGCCCAAGCTGATCGCCGCGGTGGGCGTGGGCAGGCGGCCGCTGATCCTGGCCATCATGCGCGACGAGGAAGAGGCGCTGCGCCCCTGGTACGACGAGATGTGGAGCTCGGGCATCCGCACGGTGCTGCTGATCCTCCTGGTGGTGCTCACCATCGTCGGCCTCTTGCGCCAGTTGCGGCGACAGGAGCGCGGCGAACTGGCGCTGCGCCAGAGCGAGGAGCGCTACGCCATGGCCATGGAGGCCGCCAACGAAGGCCATGCCGAATGGAACGTCGCGGAGGGCTCGGTGTTCGTCTCCGACAAGTGGCGCGCGCTGCACGGCGTCGATGCGTCGGTGCCGCTGGGCACCCCGGCCGACGTGCTGCGCCACGTGCACCTGCACCCCGACGACGCGCTGCACGCCAAGGCCGCCATCGACGACCACCTGGCCGGCCGCACGCACGCGGTCGAACTCGAATACCGCGTGCGCCACGCCGGCGGCGAGTGGCGCTGGATCCACGCGCGCGGCCGCTGCGTGCGCGACGAGGCCGGCACGGCGCTGCGCCTCTTCGGCGCGGCGACCGACGTGAGCGACCGCAAGCTCGCCGAGGCCGACAAGGCCCGGCTCGAAGCGCGCCTGCAGCAGACGCAGCGCCTGGAGGCGCTGGGCACGCTCTCGGGCGGCATTGCGCACGACTTCAACAACATCCTGGGCGCCATCCTCGGTTTCGGCGAAATGGCGCAGCAGCAGGCCGAGGCCGGCAGCGCGATGCGCCGGCACATCGACCGCGTGATGCAGGCCGGCGCCCGCGCGCGCCTTTTGGTGCGGCGCATTCTCGATTTCAGCCGCAGCGGCATCGCCGAGCGCGTGCCGGTCAACATGCAGGCGCTGGTGGAAGAGGTGATCTCGATGCTCGTGCCCACGCTGCCGCCGGGCCTGCGCGTGGACGCGCGGCTGCAGTCCGGCAGCGCGGCCGTGGTGGGCGACGGCACGCAGCTCTACCAGGTGGTGATGAACCTCTGCACGAACGCCGTGCAGGCCATGGGCGACGAAGGCGTCGTGAGCCTCAGGCTCGACCGCGTGGACATCGCCCACAAGCGGGCGCTCCTGCACGGCGACATCGCGGCCGGCGCCTATGTGCGCCTGGACGTGGGCGACACCGGCCCGGGCATTCCGCCGGAGGTGCTGCAGCGCATGTTCGATCCGTTCTTCACCACCAAGAAGGTGGGCGAGGGCACGGGGCTCGGGCTCTCGGTGGTGCACGGCATCGTGGCGGACATCGGCGGCGCCATCGACGTGGCGACGGGGGCGGGCCAGCCCACCGTCGTGTCGGTGTGGCTGCCGGTGCTGCAGGGGCTGGCCGGGGAGGGCGAGCCCGAGCAGGCGCCGCTGGACACCGTGCCCGGCTGCCCGCGCGGCAACGGCGAGGTCGTGATGATCGTGGACGACGAGCAGCCGCTGCTCGAGCTGGCCGAGGAACTGCTCGCGAGCCTGGGCTACGAGCCGGTGGGCTTCGGCACCAGCGAACGCGCGCTGGCCGCGTTCGTGGCCGATCCGCTGCGCTTCGACGCGGTGCTCACCGACGAGATGCTGCCCGGCATGCCCGGCAGCGAGCTGGCCCGGCTGCTGCGCTCCAGGCGTCCGGCGCTGCCGGTGGCGCTGGTGAGCGGCAATGTCAACGTGGCGCTCGAGCAGCGGGCGCGCGATGCGGGCGTGGCCGAGGTGCTGCACAAGCCGCTGGGGCTGCAGGAGCTGGCCGAGTGCCTGGCGCGCATCCTGGCGGGCCGACAGCCGGATTGAACTGCCCCTCGTGCGGCACTAACATCGGCGGCTACGCCCTTTGGCTCTCGCGCCCCGATCTCCCATGTCTGCTACCACCCTGCTGCTGCAACTCGTCGTCATCCTCACCACCGCGCGCGTCTGCGGCTGGCTGCTTCGCTACCTGGGCCAGCCCAGCGTGGTGGGCGAAATGGCCGCGGGCCTGATGCTCGGCCCGGCCGTGATGGGCGCGCTCTTTCCCTCGCTGCATGCGCAGCTGTTCGCCAAGGACCTCCTGCAGGGCCTGTCGTCGCTGTCGACCGTGGGGCTGGTGCTGTTCATGTTCGTGGTCGGGCTGGAGCTGCGGTCCTCGCAGAACATGCGCTCGCAGCTCAAGGCGGCCGGTGCGGTGGGCGTGCTCAGCGTGATCGTGCCGTTGGCGCTGGGCCTGGCGATCTCGCCCACGCTGTATCCCGCGCTGGCACCGGCCGGCGTCGCGTTCTGGCCGTTCGCGCTCTTCATGGCGGCGGCGCTCTCGATCACCGCTTTCCCTGTCATGGCGCGCATCCTGAAGGACCGCGGCATGACGCGCACGCCCTTCGGCCAGCTCTCGCTCAGCGCCGCCGCGGTGGTCGACGTGTTCGCCTGGATCCTGCTGGCCTTCGTGGTGGCGATGGTGGGGGCGGGCGAGGGCTACACCGGCCTCATCAAGATCACGGTCGGCGTGGTGGTGATGCTGGTCTTCCTGTTCTTCGGCCTGAAGCCGGCCTTTGCCTGGCTGCTGCGCGTGAAGGCGCCCGACGGCGAGCCCTCGACCACGGTGATGGCCTCGCTGATGATCGGCCTCTTGGTCACCGCGCTGCTCACCGAATGGCTGCACCTGCATGCGGTGTTCGGCGCCTTCCTGTTCGGCGCCTGCCTGCCGCGCGACGACCGCCTCCTGCGCTCGCTCAGCGAGCGCATCGAGCCCATCTCCATCGTCGTGCTGATGCCGCTCTTTTTCGCGCTCGCCGGGCTGGGCACCACCGCCAGCGCGTTCACGGGCGCGAGCCTGGGCGCGATGCTGCTGATCATCAGCGTGGCCACCTTCGGCAAGATCGCCGGCGGCGCGGCCGGCGCGCGCATGGCCGGCTACAGCTGGCGCGACAGCATGGCCACTGGTTCCCTGATGAATGCGCGCGGGCTGATGGAGCTGATCGTCATCAAGATCGGTTTCGACGTGGGCCTGATCGGCCCCGAGCTCTTCACGATGCTGCTGGTGATGGCGCTCGCCACCACCGCGATGACCGGGCCGCTGATGACGCTGTGCATCGGCCGCAAGCCCAAGGCGGCTGCCGACGTGGCCGCGCCGGTCGAAGCCGAGGCGCACGCCAAGCCCTGATTTCAGGCCAGGTGGCGTCATGACGACAGGGCCGTTCACGCTGAGCTTGGCGAAGCGCCGCGCGAGGCTTCGACAAGCTCAGCCCGAACGATAGGGGTCTCGGCCTGGGGGTTGGACCTCAGCCTGACGTTGTTGCCGCAGCCCGCACGGTTGTCGCGGCCCGCACGGTTGCCGCAGTCCGAACGGTTGTCGCGGCCTCGCTCAGCCGTTGCGGCGCACGGTGAAGCCGATGCGCGTCGCACCGCCCTCGCTCGACGCGAACACGCGCCCGCCGTGCATGCACGCAATGGCCTCGACGATGGCAAGGCCCAGCCCGTGGTGCCGGGTCGATCCGTCGCGGGCCTGCGCAGCGCGATAGAAACGCTCGAAGAGGCGAGGGAGCGCAGCTGGATCGATCGGCTCCCCGCGGTTCTCGACCGCAAGAATGAACTCGTCGTGGTCCGCCTTCAGCTCGATCCCGATGGTGGAAGCCGGCGCGGCGAAGCGGATCGCATTGCCCAGCAGGTTGGAGAGCGCACGGCGGACCAGCGCGGCGTCCACGTCGGCCATGGCATCGCCGGCGACCTCGGCCTTCAACCCCGCCTCGTCGAGCATTGCGTCGTAGAAGTCGATCACGTCGTGCGCCTGCGCCGCGAGACTCACGACGGCGCGCGAGCGGGTCGAGGTGCCGCGGTCGGCCTTCGAGAGAAACAGCATGTCGGTGACGATGCCCGAGAGCCGGCCGATCTCCTCGAGATTCGACGTCAGCACGCCCTGCAGCTCCTCGTTGGAGCGCTGCCGCGTGAGCGCGAGTTCGGTGGAGCCGATGAGGTTGGCGAGCGGCGTGCGCAGCTCGTGCGCCACGTCGGCGTTGAACGATTCGAGCTGCACGTAGGCGCGCTGCACGCGCAGCAGCAGCGCGTTGAACTGCGTGATCCACGGGCGCAGCTCCGCGGCGAAGGCCAAGGCATCGATCGGTTGGTTCGCCTTGTCCGGCGCCATGGCCGCGGTCCGGTCGGCCAGCGCTTTCAGCGGTCGCAGGCCGCGCCGCACCAGCCACATGCCCGTGAACGACACCAGCGCGGTGCCCAGCACCACGGCGCCGAGCAGCGTCCAGGCGAGCCGCTCGAGCAGCCGCGCCTCCTGCGCGACGTTCACGCCCAGCTGCACCTGCAACTCGGTTGCGGGACTGCCTTGCTGCCAAGGCACCGTGAGGTCGCGCCGCATCCAGCGGCCGCCCGTGGTGGGCCGCGACTGAAAGAGCTGCCGGCCCGCATGCGTGATCGACAGGCTCACGTCGTCCTGCATCGAGAAGAAGTCGTCCAGCTTGTGCTTGAGGAAGACGAGGTCGCCGCCTTTCTCGGCCTCCTTGAGCAGGTGCTGCACCAGCACCGCCTTCTGGTCGAGTTCGTCCTCCTGCTTCTGGCCGAAGTTCCAGGCTGTGACGAGGTAGATGGCCAGGCAGATCACGCTCAGGCCGAACAGCGTCTGCGCGGCGATCCAGAGCGAGAGGCGGCGCTGGATCGAGTTGGGCAGGCTCATCGCGAAAGTGCCGCGGAACCGGCTTTGCCGGGCCGCAGGCATTGCCTCCTGCGAGGGGGCGGGCGGCCACACGAAGCGGGCGAGCTTGGGGGTGGGTTCATACCCAGGAGCGGTCTTCCAGGACGTAGCCCATGCCGCGCACGGTGTGCAGCAGCTTCACCTCGAACGGATCGTCGATCTTGCTGCGCAGGCGCCGGATGGCCACTTCCACCACGTTGGTGTCGCTGTCGAAATTCATGTCCCACACCTGCTCGGCGAGCGTGGTGCGCGAGAGGATCTGGCCGCGCCTGCGCAGCAGCACCACCAGCAGCGTGAACTCCTTGGCCGTGAGCTCCAGCCGCACGCGGTTGCGAAACACCTTGCGGCTGGCCATGTCGAGTTCCAGGTCGGCCAGGCGCAGCACCGTCGAGTCCTGTGCCTTGCCGCGCCGCAACAGCGCCTGCACGCGCGCGAGCAGCTCGGAGAACGAAAAGGGCTTGACCAGGTAGTCGTCGGCGCCTTGCTGCAGGCCCTGCACGCGGTCTTCGACCTTGTCGCGCGCGGTGAGCACCAGCACGGGCACGTTCTTTGTGCGGCGTATGGCCTGCAGCACGGCGAATCCATCGATGCCGGGGAGCATCACATCCAGGAGAACCAGCGCGTAGTCTCCCTCGGTGGCGAGGTAGCGGCCTTCGATGCCGTCGCGGGCTATGTCGACGACATATCCGTTTTCCTCGAGTCCCTTTTTCAGGTAGTCGCCCAGTTTGGGCTCGTCTTCGATGACAAGAATTCGCATTCGCAGATCGTACCCAATAGCTCTCAAAACACTGGTTACGATTTAGTAATCCTATTGACGGACAAAGCGCCGCGATGAAGTCGTAGATTGCGCCGGGCCCTCGATCAGCAGGGCCTTTGCGGGACGCGGCGTTCGCCCCCGCCGATATACTTTTTGCCTCATGCGCCGCTGGCTCCTCATCTTTCTGCTCGTCCTGCTTCCGTTCCAGCTCAGCTGGGCGGCGTCGGCGGCGTATTGCGAGCACGAGCGCGACACGCAGCCCGGGCACTGGGGCCACCACGAGGACGATGCCCGCGGCACCGACCGCACGCACACGGGCGACGGCGCGAAGAAGAACTCCACCACGCAGCCCAATGGTGCGGTCGGCCATTGCATCGTCAGCCATTTCGGATGCGCGCAGCATGTGAACGTGGCGGCCGGCGATGCGGCCGATGTGCCGCTGCTGCCCCAGGTGCTGCACGCTCGATCGGAAGAGCGTTTCGTTTCTCACGTCTCCGAAGTCCCTGTGCGACCCGCACGGTCTCTCGCCATCTGATTCGGCGAGAGAACACCAACCACCACTGATCCCCTTCATCAGCTGAGCTCTCGCCGAATTCGTCCGTCCGTTGTTTCGCAACCCAGGAGAATTCGATGCGCACGCTCTTCGTGCCGCTGGCCGTGTTGGCCTTGGCGGTGCCCCCGGCCTTTTCACAATCGCCACAGTCGCCACAGTCGCCACAGCCGATAGCTGGGCTCTCGACCTCGTCATCCCGCCCGGCCGCCAGGACGCTGGAGCCCGCGGGACCGCTCACCCTCGGAAGCGCCGTCGCGATGGTGCTGCAGGCCAACCCCAGCCTGTCCGCGGCCTCCCGCGAGCAGGAGGCTACCGAGGGCGCCATCGTCCAGGCCGGCGCCTGGCCCAACCCGACGCTCGATGCGCAGCTGGAAGACCTGCGCCGCGACAACCGCACCACCACGCTGCAGCTGAGCCAGCCGATCGAGCTGGGCGGCAAGCGCGCGGCCCGCGTGACGGCCGCGGAGCGCGCGCGCGACCAGGCTGCGTCGGCGCTCGCAGCACGGCGCTCGGAGCTGCGTGCATCGACCGTCACGCTGTTCTTCGAGGTGCTGACGGCGCAGGAGCGCCTGCGGCTCGCGCAGGACTCCGTCGGTCTTGCGCAGACCGCGACGAAGGCCGCCGCCAATCGCGTTACCGCCGGCAAGGTCTCGCCGCTGGAGGAAACCCGCGCGCGCGTGGCCGAAGCGGGCGTGCGCGTCGAACTGCTGCAGGCCGAGGGCGCGCTGCGCGCCGCGCGCCAGCAATTGGCCGCGCTGTGGGGCAATCCGGCGCCGCGCTTCACGCAGGTGGATGGCGCGATCGACCGGTTGCCCGCGCTCGCCTCGGCGCAGGGAGTCGAGGGCCGGCTCTTCGCGGCGCCCGTGCTGCGGCAGGCGCGGCTCGAAGTCGAACGGCGCGAGGCGCTCTCCAGCCTGGAGCAGGCCAAGCGCATTCCCGACATCACCGTCTCGCTCGGCGCCAAGCGCGTGCCTGCGTCCATCGACACCGAAGGCGCGAGCCGCCGCAACCAGGTCGTCGTCGGCCTCTCGGTGCCGCTGCCGATCTTCGATACCAACCGCGGCAACCTCGCCGAAGCGCTGAGCCGCGAGGAGAAAGCGCGCGACGACCTCGCCGCCGCCGAACTGCAACTGGGCGCCGACGTGGCGCAGGCCACCGAGCGCCTGCGCTCGGCGCGCGCCACGGCCGAGACGCTGCAACGCGATGCGCTTCCCGGCGCCGAGACCGCCTACAGGGCCGCGACCAAGGGCTTCGAGCTGGGCAAGTTCAGTTTTCTCGAAGCGCTCGATGCGCAGCGCACGCTGTTCCAGGTGCGCAACCAGTACCTCGTCGCGCTGGCCGATGCGCACCGCGCGGCCGGCGAACTCGATCGCCTGCTCGGCACCGACGGCGAAGAAATTCCCAGCACGGCCGCTGCCGTGCGCTGACCAGGACGCAACAGACCGTGAACATGCAAGAAGAACGCAAGACTTTCGCCGGCCGCATCGGCAAGAGGCAGTGGATGGCCATCGTGGCCGTCCTCGTTGCAGGCCTCGTGGCCGGGGCCCTCATCCTGCGCACCGCGCCGGCCAAGCCCGAGGCGGCCGGCCATTCGGAAGCCGGAGGCCATGCCGACGGCGAGCACCACGAGGAAGGGAAGGCCGAAGGCAAGGACCACGGCCATGAACACGGGCACGAAGAGGCCAAGGGCCATGGCGACAAGGAGCACCACGGCGAGGAAGCCAGGGAGGCCGACGCCAGGGAGAAGGGCGCTCCCGCCGAAGCGAAGGCCGAAACGAAGGAGAACAAGGAACACAAGGAACACAAGGAAGGAGAAGAAAAGATCGCCTTCACCGACGAGCAGGTGAAGGCGGCCGGCCTGTCCATCGAAAGCGCCGGCCCTGCGCGCATCAAGACCTCGCTGCAGTTGCCCGGCGAGATCAAGTTCAACGAAGACCGCACGGCCCACGTGGTGCCGCGCGTGGCGGGCGTGGTCGACAGCGTGTCGGCCAACCTGGGGCAGGAGGTCAGGCGCGGGCAGGTGCTCGCGGTGCTCTCGAGCCCGGGGCTCTCGGAGCAGCGCAGCGCGCTGCAATCGGCGCAGCGGCGGCTGGAACTGGCCCGCACCACCTACGAGCGCGAGAAGAAGCTCTGGGAAGAAAAGATCTCGCCCCAGCAGGACTACCTGCAGGCCCAGCAGGCCATGCAGGAGGCGCAGATCGCCGTGGCCAACGCCAACCAGAAGCTGCTCGCGCTGGGCGCCACGCCGGGCTCGGCCGCGCTCGGCCGCTACGAGCTGCGCGCACCCTTCGACGGCATGGTGGTCGAGAAGCACATCTCGCTGGGCGAATCGGTGGGCGAGGCGGTCAACGTGTTCACCATTTCCGACCTCTCGACCGTGTGGGCCGAGATCAGCGTGGCCGCCAACAACCTGAACCTGGTGCGCATCGGCGAGCCGGTGATCATCCGCTCGACCGCGTTCGACCAGACCGCGAGCGGCACTGTGTCGTACGTGGGCTCGCTCATCGGCGCGCAGACGCGCACCGCCACGGCGCGCGTGACTCTGACCAACCCGCAGCGCGTGTGGCGCCCGGGCCTCTTCGTGAACGTGGAGCTGGTGGCGTCCGAGGCGGACGCGCCTGTCACGGTGTCGGCCGAAGCGGTGCAGACGGTGGAAGACAAACCAACCGTCTTCCTCAAGGTGCCCGGCGGCTTCATGCCGCAGCATGTGCAGACCGGCCGCAGCGACGGCAAGCGCATCGAGATCGTGGGCGGCTTGAAGCCGGGCGCGCCCTACGCGGCCAGCGGCAGCTTCGTCGTGAAGTCGCAGCAGGGCAAGAGCTCCGCCACGCACACCCACTGAGGACGCCGCATGTTCGAACGCATCATCGGCTTCTCCATCGCGCAGCGCTGGCTCGTCATGCTCGCCGTGCTCGGCATGGCCGCGCTCGGCATCTTCAGCTACCAGAAGCTGCCCATCGACGCCGTGCCCGACATCACCAACGTGCAGGTGCAGATCAACACCGCCGCGCCCGGCTATTCGCCGCTCGAGGCCGAGCAGCGCGTGACCTACCCCATCGAGACGGTGATGGCGGGCCTGCCGGGCCTGCAGCAGACCCGTTCGCTCTCGCGCTACGGCCTCTCGCAGGTGACGGTGATCTTCGAGGACGGCACCGACATCTACTTCGCGCGGCAACTCGTGAACGAGCGCATCCAGTCGGCGCGCGAGAGCATGCCCAGCGGCATCTCGCCGGTGATCGGGCCGATCTCCACGGGGCTGGGCGAGATCTACCTCTGGACCGTCGAGGCGGAGGAGGGCGCGAAGAAGCCCGACGGCAAGCCCTACACGCCCACGGACCTGCGCGAGATCCAGGACTGGATCATCAAGCCGCAGCTGCGCAACGTGAAGGGCGTGACCGAGATCAACTCCATCGGCGGCTACGACAAGGAATACCAGATCGCGCCCGACCCCGCGAAGCTGCTGGCGCACGGCCTCACGATGACCGACCTGGTCACCGCACTGGAGCGCAACAACGCCAACGTGGGCGCGGGCTACATCGAAAAGCGCGGCGAGCAGTACCTCATCCGCGCGCCGGGGCAGGTGAAGTCGGTGGAAGACATCGGCAACGTGATCCTGGGCAATTCGGGCGGCATTCCCTTGCGCGTGCAGGACGTGGCCGAGGTCGGCATCGGCCAGGAGCTGCGCACGGGCGCGGCCACCGACAACGGTCGCGAGGTGGTGCTGGGCACCGTGTTCATGCTGATCGGCGAGAACAGCCGCACCGTGTCGCAAGCCGTCGACAAGAAGATGCAGGAGGTCAACCGCACGCTGCCCGCGGGCGTGAAGGCGGTGACGGTGTACGACCGCACGGTGCTGGTGGACAAGGCCATCGCCACGGTGAAGAAGAACCTCTTCGAGGGCGCGGTGCTGGTGATCGCGGTTCTGTTTCTCTTTCTCGGCAACATCCGCGCGGCGCTGATCACCGCGCTGGTGATTCCGCTGTCGATGCTCTTCACCTTCACCGGCATGGTGAACCAGAAGGTCAGCGCCAACCTCATGAGCCTGGGCGCGCTGGACTTCGGGATCATCATCGACGGAGCGGTGGTGATCGTCGAGAACTGCGTGCGGCGGCTGGCGCATGCACAGGCGAAACACGGGCGACCGCTCACGCGCAGCGAGCGCTTCCACGAGGTGTTCGCCGCCTCGCAGGAGGCGCGTCGCCCGCTGCTGTTCGGCCAGCTGATCATCATGATCGTGTACCTGCCGATCTTTGCGCTCACGGGCGTGGAGGGCAAGCTCTTCCACCCGATGGCCTTCACCGTGGTGATCGCGCTGCTGGGCGCGATGATCCTGTCGATCACCTTCATTCCCGCTGCGGTGGCGCTCTTCATCGGCAACAAGGTCGGCGAGAAGGAGAACCGGCTGATGGTGTGGGCCAAGCGCGGCTACGAGCCGTTGCTCGCACGCGTGATGACGGCCAAGCCGCTGGTCATCACCACGGCGGTGGTGGCGGTGGTGCTCTCGGGCCTGCTCGCCACGCGGCTGGGCACGGAGTTCGTGCCCAGCCTCGGCGAAGGTGACTTCGCGATCCAGGCGCTGCGCATCCCGGGCACCAGCCTCACGCAATCGGTCGAGATGCAAAAGCAGCTCGAGCGCACGCTGAAGGAGAAGTTTCCGGAGATCGAGCGCGTGTTCGCGCGCACCGGCACCGCCGAGATCGCGTCGGACCCGATGCCGCCGAACATCTCCGACGGCTACATCATGTTGAAGCCCGAGAGCGAGTGGCCTGCGCCCCGTCGCACGCGTGCCGAGCTGCTGGCCGCGGTGCAGGAAGAGGTCGAGAAGCTGCCGGGCAACAACTACGAGTTCTCGCAACCCATCCAGTTGCGCTTCAACGAGCTGATCTCCGGCGTGCGCAGCGACGTGGCCGTGAAAATCTTCGGCGACGACATGGACGTGCTTGACAAGACGGCAGCCGAGGTGTCGAAGGTGCTCGCGGGAATCTCCGGCGCGGCCGAGGTGAAGGTCGAGCAGACCACGGGCCTGCCGATGCTCACGGTGAACATCGACCGACAGAAGACGGCGCGCTACGGCCTGAACGTGGGCGACGTGCAGGATGCGGTTTCCATCGCCGTCGGCGGACGCGAGGCGGGCACGCTGTTCGACGGCGACCGGCGCTTCGACATCCTCGTGCGCCTGCCCGAGAACCTGCGCACCGACCTGGAGGCGATCAAGCGCCTGCCGGTCGCGCTGCCGAAAGGAGCGGGCGCGGGCGCGGAGGGCGCGCGCACCAGCTTCATTCCGCTCGGCGAAGTCGCCACGCTGGAGCTCGCGCCGGGCCCCAACCAGGTGAGCCGCGAGAACGGCAAGCGCCGCATCGTGGTGAGCGCCAACGTGCGCGGCCGCGACCTGGGCTCGTTCGTCGCCGAGGCGGAAGAAGCGATGCGCAAGGTGAGCATTCCCTCCGGCTACTGGACCGTGTGGGGCGGCCAGTACGAGAACCTGGCCTCCGCCACAGAGCGCCTGCAGGTGGTGGTGCCGGTGTCGCTGCTCTTGGTGTTCACGCTGCTGTTCGCGATGTTCGGCAACCTGAAGGACGGGTTGCTGGTGTTCACCGGCATCCCGTTCGCGCTCACCGGCGGCATCGTGGCGCTCTGGCTGCGCGGCATACCGCTGTCGATCTCGGCGGCGGTGGGCTTCATTGCGTTGTCGGGCGTGGCGGTGCTCAACGGGCTGGTGATGATCTCGTTCATCCGCAACCTGCGCGAAGGCGGGTTGCCGCTGGACGAGGCGATCCGCGAAGGCGCGCTCACCCGGCTGCGGCCGGTGCTGATGACGGCGCTGGTCGCGTCGCTGGGTTTCGTGCCGATGGCCATTGCCACCGGCACCGGCGCCGAGGTGCAGCGGCCGCTGGCCACCGTGGTGATCGGCGGTATTCTTTCTTCGACCGCGCTGACGCTGCTGGTGCTGCCGCTGCTCTACCGCATCGCCCACCGGCGCGACGAAGACGAGGAATTGCAGGACGCCCGCGAGCAGCGCCACGGCGCGCCGCTCGACCCTTCTCCAGGTTCTCAAGGAGTGACGCCCCATGGCGCATGACCATGCCCACGCGGTGGGCGGCAATGGCAACGAGCGCGCGCTGCGCTGGGCCTTGCTGCTGACCTCGCTCTACCTCATGGCCGAGGTGGTGGGCGGGCTGGTGTCCGGGAGCCTCGCGCTTCTTTCCGATGCAGCCCACATGTTCACCGACACGGTGGCGCTCGCGATCTCGCTGGCGGCCATCTGGATCGGCAAGCGGCCGGCGGACAAGCGGCGCACCTTCGGCTACTACCGCTTCGAGATTCTTGCGGCCATGCTCAACGCGGTGCTGCTGTTCTTCGTGGCGATGTATGTGCTGTACGAGGCCTGGCGGCGCATCTCGGCGCCGGCCGAGATCCAGTCGACCACGATGCTGCTGGTGGCCGTGGGCGGGCTGGTCGTCAACTTCGTCGGCATGCGGCTGCTCGCGAGCGGCAAGGACGAGAGCCTGAACGTGAAGGGCGCGTACCTGGAGGTGTGGGCCGACATGCTGGGCTCGGTCGGCGTGATCGTCGGCGCGCTGGTGATCCGCTTCACCGGGTGGGCGTGGGTCGATTCGGTGATTGCGGTGGCTATCGGGCTGTGGGTGTTGCCGCGCACCTGGCGACTGCTGCGCGAGAGCCTGAACGTGCTGCTCGAAGGCGTGCCGGACGATGTGGACCTGCCCGAGGTCGAGCGTGCGCTGCTTGGCAGCGCGGGTGTCGCCAGCCTGCACGACCTGCATGTGTGGGCGCTTTCGAGCGGCAAGGTGAGCCTGAGCGTGCATGTGGTGTGCACGTCCGAGGTGGGCGACATGGCGCCGCTGATGTTGCAGCTGCGCGCGCTGTTGGCCGAGCGCTTCGACATCCACCATTCGACCGTGCAGGTCGAGCGCGTGCCTTGCGAGCAGGCGGCAGAGAGCCATGGGTTCGGGCCGGCTGTGGCGTAGTTCGCCATCGAGGACCGAGCCACGCGTCTAGCGTCGTTGTCGGTTCTCGACCGGTCAGGGCGTCTACCAGTTCTCGGGGATGGATCGATACGAACAAAAAATTCACACTCCGACACGTTTTGAAACTCGTTGGATTCAGAGGTTTCCTGCATGTCGGCACTCGCCCCCACCCACGGCCCTTGTTCTCAATCTTCGCGCGGGAAGTTCACCCGGCATTCCTGGTCGGATCGACTGGGCACGGCCTTGCTGGGCACCATGCTGGTCGGCCTGGCCTCCTGCGGTGGGGGTGGCGGAGGAGGCGGTGGTGGCTTCGTCCCCTTGGCACTGACGCCGCCGCCGCAGCAGCCTGCCGCGCCCGCACCGGATGTTCCGGTGCCGGATGTTCCCGCTCCACCGGCAGGCCCGGGCGCCACCTACACGGTGAGCGGCAATGTCAGCGGCTTGCTGGGCTCGGGCCTCGTGTTGCAGAACAACGCCGGCGACGACCTGGCCATCGCGGCGAACGGTGCCTTCAGTTTTTCCACCAAGCTGCTCGGCGGCGCGGGCTATGCGGTCACGGTGAAGACCCAGTCCAACATCCTCACCCGGGTCTGCACGGTCGGAAATGGCACGGGCACCGTCGCCGATGCCGCCGTCACCGACGTGGCAGTGACCTGTGCCGCGCCTGCGGCACGCTTTGCGTATGTGACGAACAGGGATTCCAACAACCTGTTTCCCTACACCGTCGATGCCGTCACCGGCGCATTAGGCACGGCCGGGCCGATGGTGGGAACGGGCCGCTCCCCTTCCTCCATTGCCGTGGAGCCTACGGGCCGCTTCGCTTACGTGGCGAATCTGGCCGATAGAAACGTATCGGCCTTTGCCGTCGATGTCGGCACCGGCGCGCTGAGCCCGCTGGCCGTGCCGCCGGTGGCCACAGGGAGTTCTCCCATCTTCATCACCGTGGACCCCACGGGTCGGTTTGCCTATGTGGCGAATCTGGGCGACAGCACCGTGTCGGGCTATGCCATCGATGCCGGCACCGGCGCCTTGAGTCCGATGGCCACGCCGACGGTGGCGGCAGGGGGCTTCCCTTTCGCCATCACCATCGACCCCACGGGCCGGTTTGCCTATGTGCCGAACGCGGGCTCAGGCAATGTGTCGGCATACACCATCGATCCCAGCACCGGCGCGCTGAGTCCGATGGCCGTGCCGACGGTGACCGCAGGAACTGCCCCCAGCTCCGTCGCCGTGGACCCCACGGGCCGGTTTGCCTATGTGGTGAACCTCGGCTCCACCGATGTGTCGGCCTACACCATCGATGCCAGCACCGGCGCCTTGAGTCCGATGGTGTCCATGCCGACGGTGGGAACAGGCAACGGCCCCAGTTCCATCGCCGTGGACCCCTCGGGGCGATTTGCCTATGTGGCGAACAGAAACGACAACACCGTGTCGGGCTATTCCATCGATGCCGTCACTGGCGCGTTGAGTCCGATGGCCATGCCGCCAGTGCCCGCAAGGACAGCGCCGAACGCCATCACCGTGGACCCCACGGGCCGGTTTGCCTACGCAACGAACAACATTTCCAAGGACATCTCGACCTACACCATCGATGCCGGCACCGGCGCATTGAGCGCGATGGCCGTGTCGACGGTGGCGACCGGGGGCATCGGCCCGCAAGGTCTGGTCATGTCCAGATAGTGCTTCCGGCTGTCGGGTCGACCCGACGTTCGATGCCCGTTTGTTGAAGGGGTGAGAGGACTGCCGCGCCCGGTCGCGTGATCTTCCGACGATTTTCGATTCGCTTGTCACAAACACTCCCCACTGGACGTCTTCCTTGCATGGACGCCCACGGGGGGCGTTCCTCTTTGACTCGCTCCACCAAGGAATCGACCATGAAGATCGTCATCATCGGAGGCTCCGGCCTCATCGGCTCGAAGCTCGCACCCCTGCTGCGCCATGCCGGCCACGAGGTCCTGGCCGCATCGCCCTCCACGGGCGTCGACACGCTCACGGGCGAGGGCCTGAAAGAAGCGCTGGCAGGCGCCCAGGTCGTCGTCGACGTCGCGAATTCGCCGTCGTTCGAGGACGCGGCCGCGCTGCATTTCTTCGACACCGCGGGGCGCAACCTGCTCGCCGCCGAAGCGGAGGCGGGCGTCGCTCACCACATCGCGCTGTCGGTGGTCGGCACCGATCGCCTTCTGGCCAGCGGCTATTTCCGCGCCAAGCAGCGCCAGGAGGAACTGATCGAAGCCTCGCCCGTGCCCTGGACCATCGTGCAGGCCACGCAGTTCTTCGAGTTCGTGGCTGGCATCGCAGACGGGAGCGTGCAGGGCGGCCAGGTGCGGCTGTCGAACGCGCTGATCCAGCCGATGGCGGCGGACGACGTGGCCGCCGCGCTGGCTGCGGTGGTGGGCGAGCCGCCGGCGCGCAGCCGCATCGAGATCGCGGGGCCCGAGGCGCTGCCGCTCGACACGCTGGTGCGCCGCCTTTTCGCCGCGACCGGCGACAAGCGCCCGGTCGTCACCGATGCAGGGGCGAGCTACTTCGGCGTGCAGCTGGACGACCGTTCGCTCACGCCCGGCCGCGATCCGCGCCTGGGCACGACGCTGTTCGCCGACTGGCTTGCGCAGCGTGCACGCGCCTGATTCGGCAGCTGCTTGTTCACCAAACCATTGACCCAAGGTCCGCGATGCGGGCCGGAAAGACAACCCATGACCTGTTTCAAAAAGACCTGCATTTCCCTCGGCCTCGCGCTCGGCGTGTTCGCCGCGATGCCCGCCGTGGCCGCGCCCGAAGCCGCGGCAACCGTCCTCCTGACGAAGGACCTGGCCGACATGCCCGGCAAGGAGGCGGTCTCGTTCATCGTGGACTTTCCGCCGGGCTCCGTCGACCCGGTCCACCGCCACGACGCCCACGCCTTCATCTACGTGCTCGAGGGGTCGATCGTGATGGGCGTGAAGGGCGGCAAGGAGGTCACGCTGACCCCGGGCCAGACCTTCTACGAAGGTCCGAACGACATCCACACGGTCGGCCGCAACGCCAGCAAGACCAAGCCCGCGAAGTTCCTGGTGACGATGGTCAAGGACAAGGGCGCGCCCTTGCTGACGCTGGTCAAGTAACCGGGTTCAGCGCGCGGGCCGGACTGCCGACTTCGGCCTGAAGGCCTTGCAGACCGCGTCGTCGGTTTCCAGGTACGGCCCGCCGATCAGGTCGATGCAGTAGGGCACCGCAGCAAAGATGCCGGGCACGAGCTGCGTGCCGTCGGCATCCTTCAGCCCTTCGAGCGTTTCGGCGATCGACTTGGGCTGGCCCGGCAGGTTGATCACCAGGCTCTTGTCGCGGATCACCGCCAACTGGCGCGAGAGGATCGCGGTCGGCACGAAGCGCAGGCTGATCTGGCGCATCTGCTCGCCGAAGCCGGGCATTTCCTTGTGGGCGATGGCCAGCGTGGCCTCGGGCGTCACGTCGCGCAGCGCGGGGCCGGTGCCGCCGGTGGTCAGCACCAGCGAGCAGCCCGCGTCGACCAACTCGATCAGCGTGGCGCTGATGAGGGCCGTTTCGTCGGGGATCAGCCGGGGTGCGAACTCGATGGGGTTCTTCAGCGCCCGGCCGAGCCATTCCTTCAGCGCGGGCAGGCCCTTGTCTTCATAGGTGCCGCTGGAGGCGCGGTCGCTGACGGAGACGATGCCGATGCGTACCGGGTCGAACGAACTCATGCGTCCTCTTCCCGGTCCTGAGCGGCGGCAGCGGCGGCGTGGTCGTCGCCGCCATGCACGGCCAGTTGTTCACGCACCAGCTGGAAGATCTCGCGGTAGGCCTTGCCTTGGCGGGGCGCCTCGCCGGCCGGGCCGGTCTTCATGTCCTTGCGGGCCTGGCGCACCAGGGCGCGCAGCTGTTGCGAATCGGTGGCCGGGTGGGTCTCGATCCAGCCGCCGAGGGCGTCGTCGTCGGCGATCAGCCGGTCGCGCCAGCGCTCGGCCTCGTGCAGGGCGGCGGTTTCGGCGGCCGGGGTGCTGTTCTGCTCGGTGAGCGCGAGCTTCACGGCCTCCAGCACCTCCGGTTCGAGCTTGCGCATCAGCTTGCCGATGAACTGCATCTGGCGGCGCTTGCCCTCGAAGTTGGTGATGCGCTTGGCCTCGGCGACGGCGTCGACCAGTTTCTCGTCCAGCTGGAGGGCGTCGAACAGGGCGGCGCGCAGCGTGAGCAGCTCGGTGCCGAGCTTTTGCAGTTCGTCGCTTTCGCGCTTGAGGTCGGTGCGGCTGGCTTCGTCGGTGCCCTTGAGCTCACGCTTGAGCTCCAGGTCGAGTTCGCTGCCTTCGGCGACGAACTGGCCACGGACAAAATAGCCTTTTTTGGGTTTGCGGGACATGTGGGTGGATTCTGGGCCGCGCCGTGCGGCGTTGCAATGTGCGCAATGGACCGCACAGGCAGCGGGAAGCTGGGGAGAAAACCGGGAAATGGGGGGCGCAAGTATCATAGCCACCACATGACGACATCCTCCTCGCGCGCCGATTCCGGCTTCGCCTACAGCCGCTCCTTCTTCGAAAACCTGGTCGATACCGCCTTGGCCCACGCCAAGAAGCTCGGTGCGACCGACGCCGGCGCCGAGGCCTCCGAGGGCTGCGGGCTCAGCGTCTCGGTCCGCAAGGGCGAACTCGAGAACGTCGAGCGCAACCGCGACAAGTCGCTCGGCATCACCGTCTACGTGGGCCACCGCCGCGGCAACGCGAGCACCTCGGACTTCTCCGAGGGCGCCATCAAGCAGACCGTGCAGGCCGCCTACGACATCGCCCGCTTCACGGCCGAAGACCCGGTCAGCGGCCTTCCCGACGAGGAAGACATCGCCAAGGAACACCCCGAGCTCGACCTCTTCCACCCCTGGGACGTGACGAGCGAGCAGGCCGCCAGGCTGGCGCTGGAATGCGAGGCGGCAGCCCTGTCGACCGACAAGCGCATCACCAACAGCGAAGGCGCGGGCGTCTCGGCCCAGCAGAGCCACTTCTTCAGCGCCCACACGCACGGTTTCCGCGGCGGCTACGCCAGCTCGCGGCATTCGATTTCGGTGGCACCCATCGCCGGCAAGGGCGACGACATGCAGCGCGACGCCTGGTACAGCTCCATGCGCTCGGCCGACGAACTCGCGAGCCCCGAGGCCGTGGGCCGATACGCCGCCGAACGGGCCTTGAGCCGCCTGAAGTCGCGCAAGATCAAGACCACCGAATGCCCGGTGCTGTTCGAGTCGCCGCTGGCCGTGGGCCTCCTGGGCGGGCTGGTGCAGGCCGTGAGCGGCGGTGCCCTGTACCGCAAGAGCACGTTCCTGCTCGATTCGCTTGGCAAGCCCGTGCTGCCCAAGCACATCGACGTGGCCGAAGACCCGCATGTGATGCGCGGCAAGGGCAGCTCGCCCTTCGACGACGAAGGCGTGACCACGCGTGCCCGCAAGGTGGTCGATGCGGGCCGGCTCGAGGGCTATTTCCTCTCCACCTACTCGGCCCGCAAGCTGGGCATGAAGACCACCGGCAACGCCGGTGGCTCCCACAACCTGACGCTGAGCTCGCGCCTGACCAAGCATGGCGACGACCTTGACGCCATGCTCGCCAAGCTGGGCACCGGCCTCTTCGTGATCGAGCTGATGGGGCAGGGCGTGAACTACGTGACCGGCGACTACTCGCGCGGCGCCAGCGGCTTCTGGGTCGAGAAGGGCAAGATCGCCTTCCCCGTGCAGGAGATCACCATCGCCGGCAACCTCAAGGACATGCTGATGGGCATTGAAGCCATCGGCGCCGATGCCTACACTTTCGGTGCAAAGACCACGGGATCGATTCTGGTCAACCGCATGAAGGTGGCCGGCGCCTGACCGGCGCTGCCGGCGGTCGGCAGAGGCTCTGGAGCATCCCGCGGTCGCACCCAGGGAAACGCCATGAGCAAGTACAACAATGCGCGAAAGCCCGAGCTCGAACACGAGCTGATGCGCGACCCGCGCCTGGGTTTCGAGCCCGCCGGCGGCAGCTCGGTGCGCTGCCTGCAGCATGGCGTGCCCTGGCCCTTCGACTGCTGGCATTACCACGACGAGTACGAGCTGCAGATCATCAACCGCAGCAGCGGCGATGCCTACGTCGGCAACCACATCGGCCGTTTCGAGCCGGGTTACGTGGCCCTGGTCGGCGGGCGCCTGCCGCACACCTGGATCTCGCACGACGTGCCGCCCGAGGGCATTGCCGACCGCAGCATGGTGATCCACTTTCGCGACGAGCCGCTGCGCAAGGCCGCGGGTCTTTTTCCTGAACTGGAAGCCGTGTTGCCGATGCTCGACCGCGCCAGGCTCGGCATCGAGTTCTTCGGCATCAGCGCGCGGATGCGCGAGCGCTTCGGCCGTGTGCAGGGCCAGGAGGGCATGGCGCGGCTCTCGGAATTCATCGGGGTGCTGCACGAACTCGCCAATTGGGAAGACTGGCGCCAGATCTCCAGCGCGACAGGCCCGCTGGACGACGACCCGAGCGCCAACACCCGCATGCGCCGGGTGCTCGACTACCTCGACGCGCACCTGACCGAAGAGCTCTCGCTGCCGGCCGTGTGCGCGGTGGCCAACATGGCCGAGAGCAGCTTCTCGCGCTACTTCCACAAGCACATGGGCAGCACCTTCACCGACTTCGTGACGCGGCTTCGCATCACCAAGGCCTGCGAGATGCTGCAGACCTCCGACCGGCTGGTGAGCGACATCTGCTACGAGGTGGGCTTCGCGAACCTGGCGAACTTCAACCGGCGCTTCCTGCAACTCAAGGGCATGACGCCCTCGGCCTACCGCCAGCAGGCGCAGGATCGCTTCGGCCTGCGCACCGCGCAGAACACACCGCTCGCCACCACGGCGTGAGCGTTCAGGCGTTGGAATCCCGCGGCGTCAGGTGCCGGGTTGCGGCCCAGAACGCCAGCGCGACGCCGCTCGTCGCGGCCCCCGCGAGGCAGACGCTGTTCCAGCCGCCGTGCGCGTACAGCATCGTCGAGGCGATCGATCCGGTGGCCGAGCCGATCGAATAGAAGATCATGTAGCCGGCGGTCAGCCGGCTCTGCGCTTCGGGGCGCACGCGGTAGATGAGGCTCTGGTTCGCAACGTGCACCGACTGCAGGCCGAAGTCGATCGTCACCACCCCGATCGCCATCGCCCAGATCGACCACGGCAGCAGCGCGATGAGCCCCCACGACAGCAGCATGACCACAAGCCCGATGGCGGTGGTGCGCTGCGCCCGGCCCCGGTCCGCCTGGCGGCCCGCGCGTGCGGCCCCCAAGGCACCCGCCGCGCCCGCCAGGCCGAACAGTCCCACCTGCGTGTGCGACAGCGAGAACGGCGCTGCGGTCAGCGGCAACACCATCGGCGTCAGCAGCATCGTGATGGCCATGAAGATCAGCATGGCGAGCACCGCGCGGATGCGCAGCACGGGCTCCTCCGCAAATAGCGTGAACACCGATCGGATCAGCTGCACGTACGAGATGCGCACCGATGGCCTCTCCTGCCGCGGAAGCGCCTTCCACAGCAGGCCGGCGACGACCAGCGTGCCCGCGGCGGACACCAGGTACACCGAGCGCCAGCCGAAGAGGTCCGACAGCGTGCCCGACACCGCGCGTGCCAGCAGGATGCCCACGATGATCCCGCTCGTGACGATGCCGACCACGCGGCCGCGCTCGCCCGCCGGCGCCATGAGCGCGGCATAGGCAACCAGCACCTGCGTCACGACGGCCAGCAGGCCGACCGCCGCCATCGCCGGTAGCAGGATCGCCGCACTGGGCGCCAGCGCCACGCAGAGCAGGGCAATGACCGACAGCAGCGACTGCCCGACGATCAATCGCCGCCGGTCGATCAGGTCGCCCAGCGGAACCACCATGAGGAGCCCGAGGCCGTAGCCGACCTGGGTGGTCGTGATGACGATGCCGACCGTGGCGGGGCGGATGCCGAAGGTGGCCGCGAGCGTATCGAGCAGCGGCTGGGCGTAGTAGACGTTGGCCACCGCGAGCCCGCAGGCGATGGCGAACAGCAGCGCCATCGGGGCGGAGATGGTGGGGGCAGCGGGTCGTGCGTCAGGGAGGCTTGCCGCGTTCGGCTCGAGGTTCAGTTCCATGGCGATGTTCGTTTCGGCGAGAAGAAGCGATATGGCCTCTGGTTTCAAAAGAAGACCGGAGAAATTCTATCGTTCTGGTTTTTCATTGCAACCGATATGGGCAAAACGATGGCCGCGCCGCCCGTGGAGAGCAGGTTGACGCCGGTCCCTGCCGTCGAGGTGCTGTCGGTCGCGATCGCGCCGTTAGAGCCGAGCTATTTCTTCGCGCCCGGTTCCGGCCTGCAACCCAGGCGTTGCAATGAAATAAAACTGACTATCGGCGCGGACCCCCGGCTAAACCCCAAGTCCGCTGGTCATGGAAATACCAGTCCGCCAGCGCGCCTGTACGCAGCGTGCGGCTGGGCCTGCATACGCTTCGTTCCTCTCACACAAGCACAAGGAGACGAACGATGACGAACCGAACCACTCGCCGCGTCACTGCCGGCGCGCTGCCGCATCGTGCTGCTGCGCGACGGGCGCATCGAGCAGGTCGGCACGCCCCGGGAGATCTTCGAGCGCCCGCGCTCGGCCTTCGTGGCCGGCTTCATCGGCACGCCGCCGATGAACCTGGTGGAGATGCGGATCGAGGCGCCCGCCGATGGGCATGTCGTGCTGCGCGGGCCGTGCGGCACGGTGCACGTGGATCCGCGCCGTTTCGAGCTCGAAGGCCGCGCGCGCGTGACGCTGGGCGTCCGCCCTGCGCACCTGCAGGCGGACACCCATGAGGGTCGCCTGGGCGGCTTCGCGGGCGAGGTGCAGCTCATCGAGTACCTCGGCAACGAAGTGCTGGTGAGCTTCGGCCCGAACGGTGGCGACGACGGCGGCGAAATTTCCGCGCTCATGCCATCGGCCCAGGGCCCGGGCCTGCACGAGCGCGTGCGCTTCGTTGCCGATCCGCAGCAGGTGCACCTGTTCGACATCGACACCGGCGTCTCGCTGTTGCGCACCGGCGCCCCTTTTCACTGAACCCCCGACACACCCTTTGAGCGAAAGATGGAAATGAGAGCACTGGTCCTGGAAAAGGCGCACGAAATCACGCTGCGCGACGTCGACGTTCCCCTGCACATGGGGCCGCGCGACGTGATGATCCGCGTGCACACCGTGGGCGTGTGCGGCAGCGACGTCCACTACTACCAGCACGGCGGCATCGGCCCCTACACGGTCGATGCGCCGATGATCCTCGGCCACGAGGCCTCCGGCGTGGTCGCCGAGGTGGGCGCCGAAGTCACGCACCTCCAACCGGGGGATCGCGTGTGCATGGAGCCAGGCATCCCCCAGATGGATTCGCGCGCCACCCGCGAGGGCATCTACAACCTCGACCCCGCCGTGCGCTTCTGGGCCACGCCGCCGATCCACGGCTGCCTCACGCCCTTCGTGGTGCATCCGGCCGCGTTCACTTTCCGCATGCCCGACAACGTGAGCTTCGGCGAAGGCGCGATCGTCGAGCCGCTGGCCATCGGCCTGCAGGCCGCGAAGAAGGCGGCGCTCAAGCCTGGCGACGTCGCAGTCGTCATCGGCGCGGGCACCATCGGCGCGATGACCGCGCTGGCGGCGCTGGCCGGCGGCGCGGCCCGCGTGATCCTTGCGGACCTCGTGCCCGAGAAGCTCGCGCTCTTCGCCGGCAACCCCGCGGTGACGACGGTGAACGTGCGCGATGCGAATCTCGCCGACACCGTGAGGGCATTGACTGAAGGCTGGGGCGCGAACGTCGTCTTCGAAGCCAGCGGCAGCACCCGCGCCTTCGACGGCATCTTCGACCTGCTGTGCCCCGGCGGCTGCCTCGTGCTGGTGGGCATACCGCCGGCCAAGGTGGCGTTCGACATCGTCGCGATCCAGGCGAAGGAAGTGCGCATCGAGTCGGTGTTTCGCTACGCCAACATCTTTCCGCGCGCGCTCGCGTTGATCGCTTCGGGGCAGGTGGATGTGAAGCCGTTCATCTCGCGCACCTTTGCGTTTGAGGATGGGATCCAGGCTTTTGAAGAAGCGGCGGCGGGGCGTGCGAGCGACGTCAAGATCCAGATCGAGTTTCCGGAAACGTCCTCCGTCTGACCGGTCGGTTCTAGCCGTGGACAACGATCACGAAGTTCCTCGCCAGCAGCGTGGAACGCAATTCTGCATTTGGCGGCGCGCCATAGAAGATCCAGAACACATCCCTGCGGACTGGCGGAATCTGTTTGCTTGCTGCTGCGCGCCAGAGGGTGTCCTTGTCGATCTGGGCTCGTATTTCGGAGGTTGCCTTCACTTCCTTCTTCACACGCTTCCCTTTTACTGTCGTCCACACCCTGTAGTTCTTGATTTCCTTTGCGATCTCGACAGTGCCGCCCTGGCCGGTATCGCGCACGTCATGACGTCGCCCTCCCAGCTGAGTGTCGACCGTGACTTCGCGCTGACCGCCTGAAACCTCCTGCTCGCGCACCTCGGCTGCGGTGCCCCGGTCTTTCCCGGTTCCGCGCCTATTGACGACTTGAGAATGCGTCAAGGTCGTGGGTCGTCCCGGGCCCAGCATGCGAGCGGGATCCGTGGTAACGGGGAATTTCAGTTGTTCTTCCTGCTGGCGGTTCTTGATGTCCTCCTTGGACACCACAGCCGTTTTCTTACCCTTCTTCTTTGGATTGATTTCTCCCTCGACATGGGAGAACTGCGAGTCCGGCGATTTGTCGTCTTCGACGATGACCAGCTTGGTCAGTTTGTACTTGGCACGAATCGCGTTCGTCTTGGCGGCCACTTGATCAACTGGAATGCTCTTGTCCTCCAGCAGCGCCGTAGCCTCGGCCGTCGCGGCGTCGAGATCTCTTTGCTTCTGCGCGGTACTCCGGCTGTCCTTGGCATCCTTCTTCCCCAGCAGCGCATCCAGGAACTTCTTCGCCATCTTCCGCACCCACGCCACCATCGAATCCAGCGCCTTGTCCACCGGCGCGCGGATCTTCTGCAGGATGCCGTTGATCTTGGCCGCGATCTTGCCCAGCCCCGCGAACCCCGCGAGGAAATTGATCGCGAGCGACAACCCGCCCGCGAGCACCGACTCCACCTTGCCCGCCGCCGCCCCGATGGCGCCGCTCGCAATGGCCGAGATGGAGCCCACGAAGGCGCTCACCACCGCGGCGATCTCGGAGATCTTGTTCACGAAGACCATCACCATGTCGTAGATCGACACGATGGCCGAGATGAAGCCTGCGCCGGGGATGAACATCGCCACCAGCTTGGGGATCGCCTTGGTCACGACCGCCTCGACGATCATTCCCTTGATGCCTTCGATCACCTGGTCCTTGAGCGCGGCGAGCTCCGCCTTTACCTGCTTCCAGGCGGCGGCGGGGCCCTTGTCCTTCAGCGTCATGACGATGCCGAAGCCTTTCTCCAGCGCCACCACCGCGGTCTCGCCGATGCCCTTGACCAGCTTGCCGCGCAGGTTCCCCCAGCTCAGGCCCAGCACCGAGAACGCGAACTTCACGATCTCGGGCAGCGAGAGCGCGGTGGGGATGTACACGCCCGAGAGCGAGCCGGTGAGCCACTTGATCAGCCCGTTCTGCAGGTGCGTGAGGAAGTTGCCCGCGAAGTTCTGGAAGCCCAGCTTGGCGGCCTTGCCCAGGTTGCTCACGAAAGGCAGCGGGTCCTTGATGATGTTCTTGAGCGCGCCGCCCGTCTTCTGGATCGTGCCCCAGGCGCCGGGGCTCACCACCTCGAAGACGATTTCGGCGAGCTTCATCGCCGAATCGACGCCCCAGCCGATGAAGCTCGCGACAAAGTTGCCGAACACGGCCGCAACCTTCGCCAGGCCTCGCGGGAGCACCACGATGTCCATCAGCTCCAGCGAGGTGAAGGCCGCCATCGCCAGCGCCGGCACCTGCTTGACGAAGCCCACCAGCGCCTTCTTCGCGTCGTTGAACCAGGCAACCACGCGGCCGATGGCGCCGGTGGACTGCACGCGGCCCCACACCTCGCCCTGGCCGGCCAGCGTCATGATGCCGCCGAGGATCGCCTGCGCGTCGCCCGGCGATTCTTCGCCCGTCACCGGGTCCTTGCCGAGCACCGCCTTGAGCAGGGGATAGGCCGGCGTGGTCGCGGCCAGCGCGGCCAGCGGCTTCAGAACCGCGTCCTTGATGAGGGTCAGGATGTCGCCCGCCAGGCCCGCCACGAAGGTCTTGATCTGGTTCCACGGCGTCGTGAAGATGCGCACCGCGCGGTTCCAGGCGCCGCCTAGGTCCAGCAGCGCGCCGGGGCCGAGCGAGTCCGCGTAGTCGAACACGGCCTGCTTGAAGGTGGCGCCCACCATGCCGAGGCTGTCGACCTGCTGCGAGAACCAGTTTGCGATCTTGTCGAACACGCCGTAGGTGTCCAGTGCCTTCACGATCAGGTCGCCGCCGGGCACGAAGCGCACCAGCGCGCGAAACACGTTGGCCGGCGAGCGGTCCACCGCGCGGCCGTTGATCGGGTTCATGCCCAGCACCAGCGCGAACATGCTGAAGCCCGGGATGCTGTCGGCCTTGCCGGCGAAGTAGTCGAGCGCGTCCTGCACGCCCAGGCGCTGCACCTGCGGCTCGCTGCGCACGCGCACGGTCGTGTCCACGCTGCGGTGCGCCGTGCCGGGCTGCGCGGCGCCGCCCTGCTGGATGGTGTGCGTCAACTCGTGCGCTATGAGGCCGCGGCCTTCGACGCTGCCCGGCGCAAAGCGGTCGCGGCCGAAGAACACCTCGTGCCCGACCGTGAAGGCGGCCGCGTTGAGCCGACGGCTCGCGCGCGCTGCCGCATCGCCGGTGTGCACGCGCACGGCCGAGAAGTCGGCGCCGAAGCGCGGCTCCATGTCGTGCCTGAGATGGCGCGGCAGCGGCTGCCCCACCGACGCTCCCACGCCCAGCGACGAGGGCAGCAGGCTGCGCGCCGAACCGCGCGCGGGCACGGTCTTGGCGAAGCGGCGCGCCTGCGGTGTCGCGGCGGCCGGTGCCATGGCGAGCACGCGCTGCGAGACGCGCACCGCCTCGCGCTCGGCCGGATCGGAGGGTTGCGACACGCGCACCGGCGCAACGGGCGCCGCAGGCTTCGAGGTGGCGGGGGGCACGCGTCGGGGCGGGGGCCTGCGCGTGTCGGGCACACGCAGTGCCGCGCGGGCGGGGGAGGGCTGGGTGGCGGTGTCGGCCATGGGCGTCCCGCTACAGCGCGCGGCCCTCCTTCAAGAGCTCGCGCCGCACGCCTTCGTCCACGTCTTCGGCGCGCAGCAGGCCGTCGCCGCGCGCCAGCGAGCGCAGGCACGCATAGCGAAGCACGTTGACGATGGTGCCGCCCGAGAGCTCGTGCTGCTGCGCAAGGCGCGTGAGGTCCAGGGCCGGGTCGGGCCGCACCGCATCGGGAATGCCTTCGCGCCACAGCCGCAGCCGCTCGGGCGGACGCGGCAGCGGGAACTGCACCACCGACTGGAAGCGGCGCAGGAACGCGTCGTCGATGTTGTGGCGCAGGTTGCTCGCCAGAATCACCACGCCGTCGAACGCCTCGATGCGCTGCAGCAGGTAGCTCACCTCCTGGTTCGCATAGCGGTCATGCGCGTCGCTCACGCTGGTGCGCTTGCCGAAGAGCGCATCGGCCTCGTCGAAGAAAAGAATCCAGCCGCCGCGCTCGGCCGCGTCGAACAGGCGCGAGAGGTTCTTCTCGGTCTCGCCGATGTACTTGGAGACCACCAGCGAAAGGTCGACGCGGTGCACCTCGCGTCCGCAGCGCTCGCCGATGAGGCACGCCGACAGCGTCTTGCCGGTGCCCGAGGGCCCGTGGAACAGGCTCACATGGCCGCGCCCGGTGCGCCGCCCGAAGCCCCAGTCGTGCAGCAGGCGCTGGCCGTGGGCGAGCCAGAGATGAATGTCCTCGAGCTGCCCGAGCGTGGTGGCGGGCAGCACCAGGTCTTCCCAGCGCAGGCCCGTCTGCACCCGGGTGGCGAGCGCGGTGCGATCGGGCGGCGCCGGCAGCGCGGGGCCGGGCAAGGCTTCGGCAAGAAAGGCGGGCGAGGGCGCGAGCAGCGATTGCAACAGGCCGCCGGCCTCGGGCGAGGCCGGCGTCTCGGTGTGCAGCAGGCCGTCGCGCGCAAGGCGCTGCTGCGGCGACAGGCGCTGCAACGCCTCGAAGCGCCGCGCGAGGTCGTCGCCCGCGAGCAGGAAGCAGCCCGTCTCGACCGTCGGCAGCATCGCGCCGCCGGGTCCCACGTGCGCGCCGAACTCGGTGTAGGGGCGCTGCGTGGTGGCGTTCTGCGTGGCCAGCACGTCGAGCAACTGCGGGCGCAACTGGGGCGCGAGCGCGAGGATCATCAGCAGCCGCTCGGCGGCGTCGAAGCCGTGGCGCTGCAGCGCGGCCGCATACGGACCGGCACCCGGGCGCAACGATGGCGGCGGCGCGAGCGTGCCGGGCAGCGGCGGCGACCCCGGTGCCTTGTCGTGAAAGTAATGGTGCAGGCGCAGCTCGATCACGTGCGCGAGCCATTCGAGCTCGGCTTCGAGCGTGTCGGCATCGACTCGGGCGTCGACGGGCGGCATGTCGGCGGGCTTCATGGCGTGGGCCACTCCACGACGAGGAGTCGGCGCATCCAGGGCAGGCGCACCTGCTCGATGCGCCAGGGCAGCATCGCCATCAGCATGTCGAAGGCCTCGGACTGCATGCGCAGGTGCCACGCGCCGTCGTCGCGCGAGAGCAGGCCGCGCCGCTGCAGGAAGCTCAGGCGCAGGCCCTCGATGCCGGTGCCGCGCAGGGCGCTCCAGTGGTCGCGCACGGCAATGAGCAGCGCATCGACCTCCTCGCAGTCGGCCAGCGAAAGCGCGGGCAGCGCGGCGTCGAGCGGCTCGTCGGGCGGGCGGCCGAGCAGCAACTTGATGAAAGGCAACTGGTGCTCGGCGATGGGCGCGTCGTCGCAGGCCAGCGCGTGCAGCAGCGCGCAGGCGCGGGGGAACTCGGCGGGAACGATCTCTTTGCCACCCTCGTCGAGCACGCCGCAACCGGCGAGCAAGCGGGGCAGCCAGGGGTGCAGCATCACGAGGCCGGCGAGCGGGACCAGCAGGGGCTCGGCGGTTGTCGCGGAATCGCTCTCCACCGGATGCTTTTGCGCAGGGTGGTGAGGCTGTTCGGTTGCCGGTGCGGCGGAGGTCTTCGTTCCTTCCGCCACCGAGGGCGCACGAGCGGTTCTCCGGGTGTTTGCCCGTCCGACGAGTGCTTCCTGCAGCGATGCAAGAAACGGCGGTGCGCCTGCCACCGCGCGCTGCTGCACGACAAGCTCTCGAAGTGCATCGGTGCCGAGTGACGCGGCGAGCCAGACGGCCTGCCACTCGATGCGATCGACGGCATCGTCATCGATCCACGCGCGCCAGCGCTCCAGCGTCGCGGGGCTCAGCGGCTGCGACGGCCAATGCACGGCCAGCAGGCGGCGGCGCAGTGCGGCCGGCAGAAGCGGCAGCCAGCGCAGCAGTGCGCCGAAAGCCGCGCGCGCCTCGGTCGCCTCGGGCAGCACCGCGCGCAGCGGGTCGGCGCCGCATGCCACCGATTCCGCCGCCCGCATCGCCGCCTCGGCCAGCACGCGCTGCGCCTCTTCGGGCGCGAGGCCGGCGAGCGTCCAGGGCAGGAGGCCATTCGCCATGTAGTGCTTCAGGGCCTGGCGTGCCTCGAGGGCAGTCGAGCGTTGCGACAAAACGATGTCGGCCTCGGGAAAGGGCGGCGTGGCCGGCGGCTTGCCCGACCCGCGCTCATGTCCGGCCTCCACCGTCCGCGCATCGCGTGTCACCGGACGCTCCGCCGCAGCCAGCGCCGCGCGCACCGCGGCCTCGATGCGTTCGGACAACTCGGCTGCCGGGAGCCCCCGAAGGTCCGCCAGCCGCACATCCAGTGCCAGCCTCGGCAGGTGCCACACCTCGTTGGGCGGCACCGCCTTGTCGAACGCGCGGTCCAGCGCCGCCTCGCAGATTTCGCCCTGCTCGCGCAGCAGCCTGCGCAAGGCGAAGGCCTCGGCCGGGTCGGAGGCCGAGGCCCGCCAGCGCAGGCGCCGCACGCGGTGGGTGTCCATGTCAGCGCCCGATGTTGCGCAGGTTGCCCAGCACCACCGCCTGGTTGCCGGTTGCCCGGCCCTGCGCGGTCGCAAGGCGCGTGTCCAGCTGCGTCTTGGCGGCCGGGCTGCGGATCGCGCCCATGCTGTTGGTCATGGACTGCGTCAGCTGCTTGCCGGCCGGGCTGCCCACGTCGACGCCGGCCGTCACCAGTTGTGCGGCCACGCCGCCGACGGTCTCGGCAAGATCGAGTTGCGCGCGGTCGAGGTCTCGCTCGACCTGCTTGCGGGCGTCGTCCGGCAGGCCCGGCTGCACCAGCAGGTCCTGCAGCGTCTGCAGGCGTTCGGCCTGGTGCGTCATCTCGCGGGTCTGGTAGTCGAGGTAGCGGTCGCCGGTCAGGTCCGCCAGCGCGGCCTTCCTGGGGTCCACCGCATTGCTCGGCACGAAGGCGCCCTTCACCAGCCCTTCGATGCGGGCGCTTTGCAGTTCGAGGTCCTTGTTCAGCACCGCGCGTTCCAGGTCCACGCGCTCCTTGGCGACGAGGTCCATGGGCTTGACGTAGCGCGTGCCGCCGAACATCAGGGGCCCCGGAGGCAAGGGGGTGGGCGCCGGGGTGGGCGATGGCGATGGCGAAGGCGGCCTCGGCGGTGGCGGCAGCGGGGGCTCGGCGGGCTCGGGCGTGTCGATCTCGGCAGCCGGATAGGGCAACGTGAGGTCGGCCACCACGCGGCCCTGGTCGTCGTACACCAGCACGAAGGTGCCGCCGCGCCACACGCCGCCCAGGTGGTCGACGCCGGCGTGCTCCTGCACGAACTGGGCGAACAGCAGCCGTGCGTCGGCCGCGCGGTCCTTGTCCAGGATGAGCGTGTCCAGCCAGTCGATCCAGTGCGGCTGCCGGCTGCTGATCAGGTTGTCGAACGGCGAGACATAGTCGGTGCGCGACAGGTGGCCCAGGTTGTTGCGCGCCTGGCCCATCGACTGCAACGACGTGGCATAGCTGCTGCGCCAGGCTGCGCCCTCGGCACCGTTGGCGGCGGTGCGGTAGGCGCTGTAGTTCTTCTGCGAAAGCACCGGCGCCGCGGCCTGCCCGGCGAGGGACACCGCATCGCTGGTCGCGCGCATGGTGCCGATGACCGGCGTGCCGGCGTCGGTGCTGCCCAGGATGAGCCGCTTGTCGACCGCTTCGGTCACGTCGTCCAGCTGGCTCAAGGCAAAGCTCGCGCCCTCGGCGAGCCGGTACGTCACGTCCTGCCTGAACAGGTAGTGCAACGTGTGCAGCGGCGTGTACCGGATCGGCGGCCTGAAGCGGATGCGATCGGGCTGCGTGTGCACCAGCACCGCCTGCACCTGGAACGGCAGGTTGCGATCGGCGATCAGCTGGCGCAGCTCGTTTCCCACCGTCTCCACCGCGCGGCCTAAGTGCCCTTCGATGCGAAAGAAGTCGTGCTGCCCGATCGCAAAGGCCAGCGGGTCGCGCGCCTGCGCCGTGCTGGCCCACGCGGCCCCGCGGTAGCCGAGGTTCTGCCCCTCGTGGTGGCGGGAGGAAAGACGGAAGTTCCACGCCGCGTGGATCGGCGCGGTCTCCAGCACGCGGTAATACCAGGGGATCGCGCGCTTTTCCAGCGGGTGCAGGTCCGAGAGGCTCGGCGTGACGCGTACCGCGGTGTCGGTGGGCATCTGGAAGCTCGCGATCAGCGTATCGAACTTCCATGCGTGAAAGCGCGCATGCGCCGAGTGCTCCCGCGCGGTTGCGTCCAGCGGCGAGGGGTACAGGCCCGTGCGCAGTTCGCGCGGCGCGGCGGTGGCGCCCAGCAGCAGGTGCTTCGGAAACGCGGCCACGTCCGGCAGCGGCACCGCGTCGTCGGCCAGCAGCGCCTCGCGCAGCGCGTTCCACTGGTCGATGAGGTCCTTCACGAAGCCGTAGCAGCTCTGCGCAGCGCCGGGCGCGCCCGCGAACTGCGTGGAGAGCGATGTCAGCGCACCCAGCCAGCGCGTGGTCGGATCGGCGCCGAACATGTCGGTGAGCACCTCGGGGCAGTTGGCGTCGAGCGAGGGCAGGGCGCGCTGCAGGTCTTCGAGCGATGCGCGCGCGGTGTCGCGGTAGCGCGCGGCCAGCAGCGCGGTGTTGACGATGTCCTTGCCCAGCACGGGCCGGCGCATCGCCACCGGCGGCAGCGCCTGCGCGGCCTCGCTCGCGGGGCGCAGCGGCAGCCGGTCGAGCAGGGTCTGCGCGTCGCTGCGGCGGATGAGCAGCAGGCGAACGCGGTGCAGCGCATCGCGCCCGAGGTTGTCGCAGTCGGTGCCGCTGCACATGTCGGGGTCGTTGACCACGCTCTCCATCAGCATCAGCACCGCGCGGTCGGCGAGCGGGCCCGGAAGCGCCGAGAGCGGCTGCGCGAGCACGTCGCTCTCGCCCACCGGCACCAGTTCCTGCAGCGCGATCATGTCGGTGGGCGAACCGTCCGCCGCGGTGCCGCGGTAGAACGGCCGGTACACCGGCGCGGTGGTGTCGTAGGGGCGGAAGCGGTCGTAGAGCGTGTCGGCCGCGAGCGTCATCAGGTCGCCGTCGGTGCTGACGCCGAAGCCGCGCGTCACGCGCACGCCGGCGCCTTCGCGCGACACGTGAAGCCCCGTCACCAGCCCGACGCCCGAAAGCGCCACGCGCGAGAGCCGCACCTGGTCGCCCCAGAAGTCGGACACGCTGTTGAGCTGCCCGTGCGTGAGCACCTGGTCGGGCTCGAAGACGGTGTAGTGGTCGGCCAGCGTCTCGAGGCTGCTGAGCACTTGCAGTGGATCGGCCATGGTGGTGACTCCTTGGGTTCGCTTGACGTTCGCTTCAGTTGCCGCCCGACGGCTGGGTGCCGAGCGAGGTCCGGCCCAGCATGAAGGGCGGCTTGGCCTCGTCGCTCGTGCAGTCGAAAAGCGCACGGCTCGGGTAGATGTTCTTGGCGCGCTGCAGCACCTCGACGAGCGCATCGAGCCGCGCCTGGCGGGTGGCTTCGGTGGTGCTGCCGAAGCCCGCATGCACCGTCAGCCAGTTGCGCCATGCGCCTTCGAAATCGGCCATGTCGTTGCTGCCCACCCAGCACACCGTCGGCAGGATGTGCGCCGGCATCTCGGCGCGGATGACTTCTTCCGCGAAGCGGCGAAAGCCCTCGTTCTGGAAGCGCCCGGCATAGGCCGGCAGCAGCACGTGCACGCGGTACGAATACGGATCGAGATCGCTGCAGTCGCCGCAGCCCGCGTCGGTGCAGATGTCGAACATCCGGTCGGTCGCGGCGCGCGGGCGCAGCAGGAGGTGCTCCACGAGGTACATGCCCTCGCCGCCGTAGTGGCCCGCGAGGTAGGTGACGAGGTCGGCGATGGCGGTTTCCATCGCCGCTGCGCTGTCGAAATACTGTATGCGGCGCGCAACGACTTCGCCCGTGGCGTCGACGATGTTGAAGTAGGGCTTGGCCTCTGCGCCCGCGGTCATCAGCCGCTGGTAGCTGGCGGGCAGCTGGGCGCGTTCGATCGCCAGGATCATCGCGGCGCGCGCGGCCTCGGGCGTCGGGTAGCGCGTGCTCGACGAGAGCAGGATCGCGTTCGTCACCGCATGCCGCACGCGAAAGCGGAACTCGTTGACGCTGTCGGGCACCGCGTCGATCTCGTTGTAGGTGTCGTAGCTCTGCAGGCCCAGGTTGCGCCGCGTGAAGTCGGCAATGCCGAGCAGGCGCGCCACGCGCCGTTCCAGACCCGAGACATTGGGCGTGTTCCACACTTCGGCCGCGGTGGCGGGACGCTGCTCGAAAGCGCCTGCGCGGTCGCGCGAGAGCTCAGCCACTTCCTGCAGGAAGCGGCAACGGTCGCCGATCAGGCGGTCGCTGTCGTAGCCGAAGGCCGAGGCCATGGCACCGGCGTAGTCGGCAAAGTCTTCGGCCACGCGCGACAGCAGGTGATCGAGCAGCCGCTGCTGGCGCGACGCGGCCTCGGCGCCGGTTTCGATCGCATCGGCCAGCATGCGCGGCGTGACGCCGGCGGGGTAGAGCAGCGCGTTGTCGGCGATGCTCGTCACGATCTGCGCCGAGAGCGTGTGGCGGTTGTTGCCCGCGCCGCTGAAGCGCTGCGCCACGTCCTGCAGGTCGGCCGGCGCCACCGACAGTTGCCGGCGCGCATTCGCGAGCATCGACAACTGTCCGGCCATCGCATGGTCGAAGAACAGCAGCCAGCCCTGCAATTGCAGCGCCTGCACGCGGCGTTCTGCGGTGGCCCGCAGGCCGAGACCGTGCGCGCCAATGCCGTAGACGGCCGGAAAGTCCTGCTGAAATGAAGTCCATGCATCGAGCACGCGGGCGCGGCCCGATGCGGGTAGCGGCACGTCGGTGCCGGCCTGCTGCTCGACGCGTACCCGCGCCGCCTCGCGCAGCTCGGCCAACCGGGCGGCCACCGACGCTGGCATGTCGGCGATGTTCCACCCCTGCACCGGCAGCCCGCGCTTGGCGAAGACCAGCCGGCCCTGCGCGAGCGACAGGCGCGGCAGGCGTCCCGTGCGCACCGGAATGCGCCAGGCATTGGCGAGCGGCGCCGGGTCGGCCTGCACCTCGGTGGGGTCGGCGTCGGGCGCGTCCTCGTCGTTCTCGTCGAGGCGCACCAGCGGGTTCAGCAGCATGTTGCGCACCGAGCGGATGCCGGGCACGTCCATCGCCACGCCGATCAGGTCCGACAGGCGCAGCTCGGCGGGCAGGGCAGCGGCCTGCAACTCGGCGTCGTCGATGAAGCCGTGCTGGAGCAGCGGGCCGTCGAGGATCTCGGGCAGCGTCAGACCGCGCGCGAGCAGCGTGGCGAGGTCGTGGTTGAGCACGGGCGGCGCGACCGCCTGGCCGATGTCGAACAGCAGGCGCGCCGCGGCCTCGACGGGATCGGCATCGCCTTCGAGGTCGATCTCGGCGCAGAGCGCGAAGTACTCTGCGCGCACCGGCCGCACTTCGATGAAGTCCTCGCAGAGGTTGCGCGATGTCTCCAGCGTGTTGCGCACCGCGGCGAGCACGGCCGCACGCTCGACCTGCGTGTTGACCGAATCCATGAACTCGATCCGCACGCGATACAGGCCGGCCAGCGGCACGGGCTCGAAGGCCGGATGCGCGGGCGGCGTCGTTCGCAGTTCGCGGCGGCGCAGGTCGGCATACAGAAGCGAATCCGTCACCGGCTCGATCCACGCGTTCTTCACATCGGGCAGGTCGATCAGCAGCTTGCGCCAGTCGAGTTCGGTGAGCGCACGGTTGGGCAGCACGGTGCGCGGCGAGTGCAGGCGCTCCATCGCCTGCGCATTGCCTTCGCCGGGCGCGGTCAGCAGGTCTTCGATGGGCAGCGAGTGGCGGTACGACAGCTCGGTGAGCGCGTAGCAGGCCACCTCCAGCATCGTGATGCCGGGGTCGTGTGTGTTGTGGTCGGTCCACAGGCCCCGCGACAGGCGGCGCACCGTGGCGAGGCCCTCGTCGAACAGCGCGCGCGGGTCGAAGGCGGCGTCGGCCTCCGGCGCTGTCGAGATCGGCGGCAGCGCGGTGATGGTGTCGGGGGTGTCGAACATCGCTCAGATCTCCACGATGCGGTGAGAGGGCGCGGAGACCAGGATCGCGTCGGGCGAGTCCGGCACGAGTTCGTCGCGGTCGCGCGTGTCGCCTTCGAGCGCCAGGCGGAAGTCGGTGACGAAGTCCACCCACGGCAGCGCTTCGACAAAATCCAGAAGCTCCGAGCGCACCACGCGCCCACCGAAGCCCAGCTCGGTCGCGCTGTCGAAGGCCCACGGGGAGAGCGCCTGCACGATGGCGCGGTCGATCTGCGGCCCGTAGAAGTTGAAGCCGAAGCCGGGCCGCAGCTGCACCTTGAAATCGAGCTGCACCGGCCGGTAGCCGGGGTTGCGCACATGCACGCGGGTCTGCGGTCCGCAGCGCGCCGCGAGGTGCTCGCGGATGCGCGCGAGCGTGTCGAGGTCGACGCGCGGCTGCAGAAGGTTGCCCGTCGGCCGGTTGCGCAGGTCGGGCACGACCACCATCGTCAGGTGCCCGGCCGCGAGCCACGAGCTCTCGCTCGCGTGCGGAATGCACTTGGCGCGGTGCACCGAGGAAAAGGCCTGCAGCACCAGCCGCTCGCAGTCCCACCGGTTCACCGCGCGGTTGCGGTGGCGCAGCCGCTCGGCGGCGCGGCGCGAGAGCGAGGCGTCGTCTTCCTGCAGCGCGCCGCCGAACGAGGCGTAGGGCTGGGCGATGGACTTCACCGCCGCGAGCGGCGTGCGCGCCTTCGCGATGCTGCCGGGCGGGAGCGCTCGCGCGAGGCGCGCGGGGTCGTTGCCCCGGTCGGCGAACACCACCTCGACCGCATTGGCGTGCACACCCACGATGTCGCAGGCCGCGTGCGGCGCGCCCGCCGTGGTCGCGCGCAGCCACACGGGGCCGGCGGGCAGGCGGGTGTTGGCGGTGGTGGTTTCGCGCGGCAGCACCAAGCCGACGAGGCCGCTCGCGCGCAGGCCCCGCGTGTCGTCCTGCATCAGTTCGCCGGTGCCCAGCGTGCGCCAGGCGTTGTCGGCGAGCACCGACCATTGAATGGCCGCTGCTTCGGCCAACGGATCGGCCGTGCCTTCGGCGACCTGGATCAGCAGGCTCTGCGAATCGCCGGCCTGCGCGCCGTCGAGTGCGATCAGGAACTCGGCCGACGCCGCATGCGCCGGCAGCAGGCCGACGCCACGCTGCGGCGCCCACGGCCGGCGCGTGTCGAGCCACGCGTGCTCGCGCGCCAGGCCCAGTGCATCGATCTGGAAGAACTGCACGTCCGTGTCGGTGAACGCGGCCTGCGACGGATCGGCCAGGCGGCTCTCGTCGCTCTCGGCCGCGTAGCCGAGCGTGATCTCCTGCACCTTCGGCGTATAGGGCGGGTTCAGCACCTTGGGCGGCACGGCGGTCGCGGCCGAGGTGGCATCGCGCATGAAGTCGCGGTGCAGCAGGTCGTCGATCAGCGAGACGGTGACGAAGCCCGCGCGCGGTGCGGTGGGCGTGGCCGCGGCCAGCGCGGAGTTCGAAAGGCTCCCGAAGAGCCCGGGGATGACCGTGATGCCTGTGATGCCTGTGATGTCGGCGATCGCGCCGATGCCGTTGAACCCGGCGACCGGCCTCGACATGAACGACATCGACCGCGCCACCGGCTGCGCCACCTGCATCGACACCGCCGCATGCGCCGCCATCGCGCTGCCGCCGTGCAAGAGCGACTGCATCTGCATCGCCGGTGCATAGGCCTGGAGGCCGCTCGCCGCGCCGGCGATCACGTTCAGCGTGGTGGGGGCCGGAGCGCGCGCGATCAGCGTGATGTTGGCGGCCTGGTGCTCCGTGCCCGAGGCATCGCGCCAGCTGGTGGCGGCGCTCACGCCGTTGCTCATCGTGCCGCGGCGTGCATAGCCTTCGTACCAGTCGTACAGGTCGGCCGGTGCGCCTTGCCAGGCGAGGCGGATCGCCAGCGAGGTGACCGGCTTGGCCAGCGCCTCGGCGCACCCGACGTGAAAGCGGGAGCCGACCGTGGGTTGCGCACCGAAGGGCAGGAAGGCCTTCCTGGGATCGAGCGGCGCGTCGTCGTTCTCCAGCGTGAGGGCGCGCATGTCGTCGGCGCTCACCGTCACCTTCGCGCTGCGCACGGTCACGTCTTCGAGCGCGCCATAGGCGACTTCGGCACCCGGTTTCAGCAGGCATTGAATGACGGGCAGCGCGGCAGGGAAAGCGTGAAGGTGGACTGCGGGACTGTGGTCGACCACGGCAGGCTGCGCAGGGCCGACGGCCACTTCGAGCGTCAGCAGGTCGCCGCTCAAGGTACCGCTCATCGGCAGCGGGCCGATCCAGCCGGTCGGGCCCGTGAGGTGGGCATCGAAGGCAGCGGCGAGCGCCGAGGCACTCACTCCCGTGGGAAGACCCGACAGCCGCAACTTGAGCCGCACCGTGCGCGCGCCTTCGGCCAGACGCAGCAGCGGCGAAGCGATGGCAAAGCCCACGGGCGCGGCCGGCAGTCCCGTGCGGCCGAAGGGCGGCCAGTGCGGTGCGGCGGGCGAGAGCGGCGTACCCAGTCCATCGGCCGAATTGGCCACGGGCGCGAACAACAGCCGCTGCCCGTCGCGCACGATGCTCGCGAGCCGTGCCACCCGTGCGCGGCCCACCACAGTGGCCCGCACCGGCGCGAACAGTTGCTCGACCTTGCTCGCATCCTTGCCTGCGGAGAACAGTTGCGGCGCGGCGATCTCGACCGGCGCCGCGCCTTTCTTGAGCTCGAAGACCAGGTGCGCACGGTCCGGCTGCGGCCCGCGGGCGGCAAAGCCCAGCACGCGCTGCATCTGGTAGTTCAGGTGCTGCGCGGTGAAGTCGTTCAGCCGGGCCTGCGGCCGGGCCAGCAGCTGCAGGAACGCGATCAGCAGGCCGTGATGTGGCTGCTGCTTGCCGTCGGTGCCCTGCACCATCGCTTCGAGCGCGGCGATGTCGCCGGATGGAAAGTACGACTGCCAGTTGCCGGGCGTCGCCGACACGGGCCACTGCTCGTGATGCTGGATCAGCCCGGCCAATGCATGCAGCGATTGCAGCAGCTGCGCGGTGCTGCGGTCGTCGATCGGGGTGGACGCGGGCGCGAGGCGCGGATCGTCTCGCTCGGCCTGCGCCGTGCCGGGTGCGGCGGCGAAGGCGGCCAGGAGGTCTTGGGCGGCCATCTCAGCTCCTTGCCGGTAACGCGGGCACCACGCGTTCACGCAGCTCGTTCGCATCGCCCAGGTAGTAGGGGAACACGAGGTTGAAGCGGGTGTTGGTGCTGCGCACCGTGTAGTCGAGCCGGATCTGCAGCAAGCCCTCGAACGCGCGCGAATCGTCCACCGCGAGCGCGAGCACGCGGATCCGCGGCTCGTGGATCAGCAGCGTGGTGGTGATGCGGTCTTCGAGCAGCGTGCGCAGCGTGGTGCTCAACGGCTCGAAGAGCAGCGGCGAGAGATCCAGGCCGAACTTCGGATTCAGCACGCGTTCGCCCGGCGCCGTACCGAAGAGGATCGCGAGGCTTTGCTGGATGTCCACCTCGTCCTCGACCATGCGCGCCTGGCCGTTCGCGAACGACGGCGGAAAGCCGAAGCCGCGGCCGAGGAAGAGCGGTGTGTCGTCCATGGCTTACCCCAGTTGCAGCGCCGAGCCCGCGACCTTGACCACGCCGACGCTCTTGACGTCGGTACCCACGACGCTCTCGAACTTCATCTCGGTGTTCGCCTTCACCGAGAACGCCTTCGCACTCTCGATGGCGATGCCCGACGCCGACAGCACGATCTTGTTGCCGTTGCTGTCGCTGATGGTGATGCCGCCGCTCTGGTCGTCCAACACCAGCGTGTTGCCCGCGGGCGTGGCGAGCGTGAGCGATTTCTTCTCGTCGTCGAAGGCGAGCGTGATGCCGCTGCGGCTCGTGTAGCCCTTGACGTGGTTGTCGTTGCTCGGCGCGAGCGGCGCGGCCTTGGCGCTGCTGTGCAGCATGCCCAGCACCACCGGGTGGCGCGGGTCGTCGTCCAGGAAGCCGACGAGCACCTCGTCGCCGATCTCCGGGCGGAAGAACAGGCCGCGGCTGCTGCCCGCGTCGGCCGCGGCCACGCGGGCCCAGACGCCGTCGTCGCCGCCGTTCACCAGCGGCATCCGCACCCGGACGCGGAATTCGCCCTGCGGGTCTTCGTTGTCGGTGACCACGCCCAGCTGCAGGCCGGCCGCGGGCGCGAGCAGGTCGGCGGCGCGCTGGCGCTGCAGGCGTTCGCGCAGCCCGGGGTCGGGCTCGGCGCTGCCGAACTGCAGGTGCGTCTTCCAGCCCTTCTGCGTGTCGAATGCCTGCCGCACGCCGGTGACGAGCACGTCGCCGCTGAAGCGGTCGCCCACGCCGCCGAGCTTGACGGTGTCGCCGGGCTGGACGGTCGCGATGCCGATGCACATCGCGCGCCCGCTCGCCAGATCGACCGCCGTGCGCTGCCGCACCGCGCTCGCGAGCGCCACGCCTTCGGGGGCGTCGAGGGCGGTGTGGGGCAGCCGCACGGTGTCCATGCCCGCATCGGCAGCGAGCGCGTCGGCTTGGAAGTTGCCGGTGGACTTGAAGGCGGGTGCTTCACCCTCCTGCTCCTCGACCGCCTGGTCGACCGGGTTCCAGCTCACGGTCTTGACGGCCTGCGCCTGAATGCGCGCGTCGATGCCCGCATCGAATTCGAGCAGCGTGGCACCGAACTGGAGCTGCACCGCCGAAGCCCCGATCGCGGGCTCGCTCACCGCGAGCTTTTCTCCACGCGTGAAGACCATGCGCCCGTTGGCGGCGGCCCGGGTCACGATGAAATCCCAGTCGGTGCAGTCGTGCTGCACCAGCTGCGCGTGCGTGACCGTGGTGGCATCGACTTGTGCCTCGATGGTGGCCGCGCCCAGCAACGACTCGATGACATCGGCATCGGTCTGGTCGAAGAAGTTCGCGCTGCGGCGCACCTGTGCGAGCCTGGTCGCCGCGTGGCGGCAATCGATGACCAGCATCGACGACGAGGCCTCGCGGATGCGCAGGCGCTGTCCGACGATCAGGCCCTTGAACACCAGCGTCGGGTCGGCCCCGTTGCCCGCCAGGATCTCGATGGTGCCGCCAGGCTTCACCAGGTCGAGCTTGCTCAGCGGAAAGTCGCCCGCGCCCGCCGCGCCATCGACGTATGCGAGCTGCGCCGAAGCGATGCGGTTGGCCGTGGCCACCACGCTCACCGAGTGCAGCGCGTGCTCGCGCGGCACGGACTGTCCGTTCACCTTGACGGTGAATTCGCGGTGCTCGGCCCTGATGGGGAGCGTGCGCTCGGCGGGCTTGGCGGGCGCGGGCGGAGGGGGCGCGACGGCGTTGGGCATGTTTCGTCCTTCGCTCACTTGCGCAGCGGCGGAAAGCGCACGCGCGTGCCGGCCGGCAGGTGCCGCACGCCGTCCAGGTTGTTGGCGCGCGCCACCTTCAGGTAGAGCGCGGGGTCGCCGTAGATCTGCGCGCACAGGGCGGCCAGCGTGTCGCCGGCGCGCAGCACGCGCACATGGGTGAGGTCGGGCGACGAATCCTGCGAGAGCGCGACGCGCGTCTGGTCTTCCACCGCATCGACGAAGGTGGCGGCGATGGTCGCGCGCAGCGGCGTGCCGTCGGCCTTGAAGAGCTTGTACGCAATCGATGCGCTCTTGAGCACGCAGCGCTTGACCTGGATCGTGCCCCAGGCCACCAGCAGGTAGTTGGGCCGGTGGATGTCGCCGTTGTAGCCGGTGACGGTCTGGAACTTCTCGACCTGCTCCTGCACATCGATCTTCACGCCGTTGGCGCCGGTGCCGTCGAGAAAGAAGTTCAGCGACATGTCGCCGGGCTTGACCTTCTTGAAGTCCATGCGGCTGCCGGTGGTGCCCGAGCCTTGCGCGGCGTCGTACTCCATCTCGTAGGCGAGCGTGATCTCGCTCGGGTTCACGTACGACTCGAAGGTGCCGATCTGGCTGCCGGGTGCGCAGTCGGGCGTGGTGAAGGCCTGCACCAGCAGTTTTTCTAGATGTCCTGAGGGCATGTCAGTGACTCCATCTCGCGGCGCGTGCGTTCGAGGCGCGTGTGTTCGGGGCGCGTGCGCAGGCCACCGGGTACTCCCCTCCGCGAATGTCCCCCGGCCTGCAGCCTCCTCCTTGATTTCGCTGCGGGGAGCACCCGATGCCCTGCGCACGCAAGGCGCCGTCGTTGTGCTGGCCGATCAACCACCGCACTGAATGACGAGCACGCCGATGGGGTGCCTTGCGCAGCGAACTAAAGGAGGAGGCCGAAGGCCGGGGGACATTCGCGGAGCAAGGTACCCCGTCGACGGGATCGCGCCCTGAATGACCCAGCCAGGCGCGAATCGACAGCTGCGATTTCATTTCACGGCTCCTCCCGATCACGAAGAATCTCGAGCACCCGCTCGACGCACTCCGCCACCAGCGCCTGCCGGTCGTCCGCCGGCGCGGGCGGCGTCGCGGTTCCGCCGCCGGCCGCATTGCCGACCTCGACCGTGATCACCACTTCATCGACGACGATGGGCATGGAAGGCTCCTTCAGCTCTTGTCGATCCGGAAATACTTGTAGGCCAGCGTCAGCGTCTCGACGACGAAGGTGTTGGCCGATGCATTGAGGTCGGCGATCGACCACTTGGTCGGAAAGGCGCCCACCACATGCCAGGTCATGAGCGGGTCGTGATCGGGGTTCAGGAGCGTCACGTCCACGTCGCGCGGCGTGATGTCGAGTTCCTCGATACACCGGCGCGCCCAGTTCCACACTTCACTGTCCTTGAGCAGCCCGCGCTTGAGCACCAGGTCGCCGTACTTGGCCACGCCGGGGTAGCGCTGCACGTAGCGGTTCTCGCCGCCTTCGGGCATGTCCTCGGTGGCGATCTCCAGCGCGAGCCCGCCGACCTCGGTGAACCGGAGGTCGTCCGCAACGGGCGTGATGCCGAGCACTTCCACCCTGAAGTGGAAGCCCAGAGGGGGCGTGAACATGACGGGGCCTGCCGATCGGTCCGTCAGTCGTTCTGCAGCTCGAGCCCTTCGTGCGCGATCTCGATCGACTCGATCGCGACCTCGTTGCCCGCGGCTTTCAGGCCCGGGCCTTCCACCTTCACCGGGAAGGCGTTGTGGATCTTCCAGGTCATCACCGGCGCGTGCTCTTCATTGAGCAGCGAGATGACCACGTCGCGCCGCTCCACCTGGTTGAGCTTGACGGTGGAGAGCCACTTGAAGAAGTCGTTGTCGGCCTTGACGATCCCGCGCTTGAGCGTCACGTTGCTGAACTTGCGCAGGCCCGGCATCTTGATCGACGAGTACTCGGGGAACGAGCCGTCGCGGTATTCGATGGCCTGGTTCTCCTGCGTGAGCCCGCTGACTTCGGAGAAGCCCAGGCGTGTGCCGCCCCACTGGACGGTGAAGTGGAAGACGGGAAGAGGGTATTGCTGCGGCATGGCGTCGGCTCCTTGAGGGTTCGTTCAATCGATCGCTATCAGCTGGTCTGCAGCTTGTGCGAGAACTTCAGGACGATGAACTCGGCCGGCCGCACCGCGGCCATGCCGATCTCCACGTTCATGCGGCCTTCCAGGATGTCCTGCGCGTTCATCGTGGTGCCCAGGCTGCAGCGCACGAAGAAGGCGTCCTTGGTGGTGGCGCCCGCAAGGGCCCCCTCGCGCCATTTCTGCGTCAGGTAGTTCTCGATCATTCCGCGCACCTTGACCCAGGTGTTGGCATCGTTGGGCTCGAACACGGCCCAGTAGGTGCTCTTCTTGACCGACTCCTCGACCATGTTGAAGAAGCGCCGCACCGGCACGTAGCGCCACTCGTTGTCGTTGCCGGCCAGCGTGCGCGCGCCCCACACGAGCGTGCCCTTGCCCGCGAAGGCGCGAATCGCGTTGATCGACTTGCCGGTGGTGGCGTCGACGTTCAGCTCGTCCTGGTGCGCGTTGTCCAGCCGCACGGTCGGCTCCACCACGTCGGCCAGGCCCACGTTGGCGGGGGCCTTCCACACACCGCGTGCGGTATCGGTGGCGGCATACACGCCGGCGACCGCGCCGCTGGGCGGCAGCACGATGTAGTGGTCCAGCAGCGCCGCCTTGGCGGCGTTGAAGGCTGCCGTGGCGGTGGTCTGCAGGGTGTCGAGCGTCGCCGCGGCGCCGCCGTCGATGGTGACGTTGACATTGGTGCCCAGGTCTGTCACCGCATGGTTGAAGCTCGAGCGCAGGAACGGGTAGTACAGCGCGCCGTACTTCAGGTTGTTGTTGCCCACGCGCGCGCGGTTGGCGGTTAGCGCCGTGTTGTCCTGCGCGGCCTCGCCCCCGAAGAGATCGAGGATCGCGAAGCGGTCCTTCAGCGTGCCGCACTGGATCAGCATGTTCTGCGACATGGTGTCGTAGCCCGTGCCGCCCAGCTGCACGGCCTCGGGGCATACGAGCAGCGTGGGCTCGTCCTCCAGCGCGACGGCGTCGAGGCCGGCGGTGAAGTCGGCCAGGTCGATGGCGTCGGCATAGCCGCCCACCGAGACGATGTAGCACTTGCCCCCGCCGTTGTCGAAGAACATCTTGACCGCGTAGTACATGAGGTAGGTGATGTCGGGCGGTGTGACCGTGGCGATGAAGCCCGGGCCGTCGGCCACCAGTGCCACGTCGATGTCGGGCGCATCCGGTCCGCCGAAGTACTGCTCGTACTCGGCGAAGTTGTAGATCTTGGTCGGCCGGTTGGACAGGTCGCCAGCGCTCACCTTGCGGGCTTGCCCGGTGTAGCCGATGAAGGCCGGGATCGCGGTCTCGACCTCTGCCACCGAAGGTGGAAAGACCGAGATCTCTTCGACGTAGACGTCGGGCGTGCGGTAGGTCGGCATGGCGAAGGCTCCTTTGCTGTGCTTGGGAAGTGATTCAGGATTGCGAGAGGTGGACGACGAATTGCGCGTCGGGTCGGTCGGCGCCGGGCTGCGGCAGGTTGCCGATCAGCAGGTCGCCGTTGCGGTGCAGTTCCAGCCCCGACGGCCCGCGCGCGCGGCGCGCCACGCTGGCCTGGGCCTCGAACAGTGCGATGCGCGCGCTGCCCGTGGGGTCGAGCAAGCCGGGCGCCAGGTGGCCGGCGCCGAAGGCGGCGGGCAGCACGCGGTTGAACTGGATCGCGGGGCGCGACTCGGCGGCGAAGCCGTTGTCCAGCACCTGCACTTGGTTGAACTCGGCCTCGCCGAAGCGGCTGGCCACGACGTAGTAGCGCAGCGTGTCGCTGCGTGCGGCGAAGGCGAGCGTGAAGGCGTGGCCGGCGGCGATGTGGCCAGCGTCCACCGCGAGTTCGATCAGGCCCCAGGCGCCCGCCAGCTCGGGCTCGACCTGCAGGCGCCAGCTCTGGGGCGGCGCGTTGCCGTCGTCTTCCTCGATGCGCCAGATGCCGCGGGTGAACAGGCCCAAGGGCGTCCAGGCCTCGTCGCCGATGTTGAGCACGGCCTGCGCGCGCTGCGTGTCGGTGGCATCGAAGAGCCGCAATGTCAGCGGGCGCTGCGCCGAGCGCGGCTCGATGCGCAGCTGCTCGCCGCTCATTCGCACAACTGCGGGACCGGTGAGTGCATCGGCATCGGGCGAGTTGCGCCACAGCGCCGTGTCGCCCGGCGGCAGGCCCAGGGGCACGGTGATGAGCTCGAACGACGGCTCCCGCGGCCGCAGGCCGAAGATAAAACTGCGGCCGGCGAGCAAAGAGAGCGGCCGGCCGCTTTCGTCGGCTTCGTACAGCACATGCAGTCGGCCGTCGCGTTGCCTTGCGATGGCGTGCGCGCCGGCGAGCGCGCGCTGCGTGGCGGGCGGCACGACGAACTCGATGGCATCGCATGCACCGCCGAAGAAGGCGTGCTGCACCTCGACGGTCCACAGCGGGCGAAAGTCGATGCGTGCCATGGTCTTCAGCGTCCGTGCAGGGACGTCTGGATCGACGTGACCGGCATGCCGGTGCCGATCGGCTCCATGTCCTGCAGCGCGACCAGCCGCAGGCGATACACCACCGAGGGCAAGTGCTTGGCGCCGAGGCAGGTCCACATCTGGTTCAGTTGCTCGGGGCCGTAGCTCAGCAGGTCGAGCGCCACGCGCTCCAGGCCCACCGGCAATGCAGGGCTGTCGGCCGGCGTGAAGAGCGGCCGCGCCTGGAAGAAACCCATGATGTGCGAGAGCGTGCGCAGCGCCTGTGCGTACTGCTGGAAGCGGCCCGAGAACAGCAGCACGAGGTTGAGTTTGAGCGGCGGCGGCAGCATCACTTCGCGGCCGGCGACGATGGCGCGCTCGGGCATCTGCTCGCGCAGCACGCGCTCTTCGTCGATCTGGAACAGCGTCAGGCGCGTGGTGTCGACCGCGCCGACCCAGTTGCCGCGGTCGTCCACCAGCGGGCCGATGTCCACGGCACCGAGTTCGCTGCCCGTGCGCTTGCGCAGGTGGGCATTGACCTCGTCGGCGATGAAAGCAAGCGCTGTGTCGATCACCTTGCACCCTTCGAAAAGCATCCCTCGGGATCGGGGAGCGCAACCATATTCCCGGGGTCTGGCCAGCGCAATCAGGCCATCGGCGCTAGACCTGTGGAGGTACGACGAACCTCCATCGGCCGTGTAGCCGAGCACGAATCTGCCGCCTGGCGCTTGAACTCCACGGGTGCGCCGCTAAGCTGGAACCGGTGCAAACCGTCCCGCAACGAACGATCGAAGGAGCGTGCGAATGCCCAAGCAGGTGTGCAGCGGTGCCCAGGTCTCGTGCTCGATGGGCCTTGCGCCTTCGGCGTTCAACGCGACGCCCAAGGTGGTCGCGATGCCCGCGGGGCCGCCGGGCAACGTGCAGGACAGCGTGCCCTTTCTCAACATCACGCCTTTCGGCATGTGCCGCAGTCCCGCCAATCCTTCGGTGGCATCGGCCACGGCGGCCGCGGCCGGCGTGTTGACGCCGATGCCCTGCGTGCCGGTGACGCCCGCGCCGTGGACCCCAGGGGCTGCGATGGTGCAGCTCGGTGGCATGCCCGCATTGCACGACGGCTGCACGCTGCAGTGCGTGTGGGGCGGCGTGATCAGCGTCGTGACGCCGGGGCAGGTGGCGGTGGACGTCACCTGAACCACCCGTGCCGCGCAAGGGAAAACGCCGGGAAGCGCGCCGATGGTGCGCGGCTAAAGTGACTGCGTCTTGCCACTCGCCGCTTCTTCACCCATGCCCCTTGCGTTTCGCAACGTCGTCCTCACCGGAGCCTGTGGTGGCCTCGGCCAGGCACTGGCGCGCGAGCTGATCGACGACGGTGCAGAGGTGGCATTGGTCGGGCTCGATGTGGGCAAGCTCGATGCGCTGGTTGCGCTGGCACCCGGGCGATGCGCAGCCTACGCGCCCGACGTGTCGGACAGCGCTGCGATGCAGTCCATGGCCATCGACTGGATGGCCAGGGCCGGCGTGCCGGACCTTGTGATCGCGAATGCGGGCGTGGCGGGCGGCTTCGATACGGCCGAGGCCGATGACCTCGCGGTGCTGCGCCGGATGCTGGAGATCAACCTGCTCGGCGCGGCGACCACCTTCCAGCCGTTCGTGAAGCCGATGCGCGCGCAGCGAGGTGGCGCATTGGTCGGCGTCGCCAGCATCGCGGGCTGGCGCGGCATGCCGGGCAACGGCGCCTACTGCGCGAGCAAGGCGGGGCTGATCCGCTATCTCGAAAGTTTGCGCGCCGAGTTGCGCGAAACCGGCATCACGGTGCACACCGTCAGCCCCGGCTACATCCGCACCGCCTTGACCGCGGGCAACCGCTTCGCGATGCCGGGCCTGCTCGAAGCCGACGAGGCCGCGCACCAGCTGCTGGCCGGCGTGGGTGCGGGGCGCGAGCAGATCGTGCTGCCGCGCCGCATCGGTTGGCTCTCGAAGTTGCTGGACCTGCTGCCCGGGAAACTGCACGACCGGCTGTTGCGCGGTCAGCCGCGCAAGCCGCGCCTGGGCGAGGCGGGCGCCACCGCCATTCCAGGCCTTTCCGAAAAACCTCCACCCACCTGATGGCAGACAACACGCCCACCCACGAGAAGATCGCCCTCATCGGCGCCGGCCCTTCCGGCCTGGCCGGGGCGCGCAACCTGCAGAAGCACGGCGTTCCGTTTCAGGGCTTCGAAGCGCACAGCGACGTGGGCGGCCTCTGGGACATCGACAACCCGCGCTCCACGGTCTATCACTCGGCACACCTGATCTCCAGCAAGCGCACCACCGAGTTCGCCGAGTTCCCGATGGCCGACACGGTGGCCGACTACCCGAGCCATCGCGAGCTGCGCCGCTATTTCAGCGACTTCGCCGACCGCTTCGGGCTGCGCGAACACTTTCGCTTCAACACGCGCGTGCTGCACGTGGCGCCTGTGAGCGATGCGCCGGACACGCGCTGGCGCGTGACCATCGACACCGGCGCAGGGGGCGCGGAGACCGCCGAGTACAAGGGCGTGGTCATCGCCAACGGCACGCTCGCCGAACCCAAGCGCCCGAAGTTCGAGGGCCGCTTCGATGGCGAGCTGCTGCACACCAGCGACTACAAGCACCCCGAGCTCTTCAAGGACAAGCGCGTGCTGATCGTCGGCGCGGGCAACTCGGGCTGCGACATCGCGGTCGATGCGGTGCATTACGCGAGGAGCGTCGACATCTCGGTGCGGCGCGGCTACTACTTCGTGCCGAAGTACGTGTTCGGCAAGCCGGCCGACACGCTGGGCGGCAAGCGGCCGCTGCCGCCATGGCTCAAGCAGCGGGTCGATGCGACAGTGCTCAAGTGGTTTACCGGCGATCCGGTTCGCTTCGGGTTTCCCAAGCCCGACTACCGGATGTACGAGTCGCACCCGATCGTGAATTCGCTGGTGCTGCATCACGTGGGCCACGGCGACATCGGCGTGCGCGGCGACATCGCGCGGCTCGACGGGCACACGGTGCACTTCAAGGACGGCAGCGCGCGCGACTACGACCTGATCCTGGCCGCGACGGGCTACGCGCTGCACTACCCGTTCATCGATCGCGAATTCCTCAACTGGGAGGGCATGTCACCGCGGCTGTACCTCAACATCTTCTCGCCGCGCTTCGAGAGCATCGGCGTGCTCGGCATGATCGAGGCGAGCGGCATCGGCTGGCAGGGGCGCTACGAGCAGGCCGAACTGCTGGCGCGCTACTTCCGCGCGCGAGCCGACGGATCGCCCAAGGCCGAGGCGCTGCGCGCGGCGGTGCAGGGTCCGGCGCCCGACCTCTCGGGTGGCTACAAGTACCTGCAGCTCGAACGCATGGCGTACTACGTGCACAAGGACACCTACCGCGCGGCGGTGCGCAGCGCCTCGGCGGCGCTGGCCGATCCACGCTGAACGAGGCCACGACACCCATGCTGCCCGTCGACGAGATCCGCCTTCACTTCAACCCCGCCTCGCTGGTGCTGCTCAACGTGGTGCTGGGCTTCCTGATGTTCGGCATTGCGCTGGACACGCGCATCGACGACTTCAGGCGCGTGGCGCGTATGCCCGGCGCGATGGCGGTGGGTATCGGCGCACAGTTCATCGTCCTGCCGGCCGTGACCTTCGCGCTCACGCTCATCCTGAAGCCGGGGCCGAGCATCGCGCTGGGCATGATCCTGGTGGCATGCTGCCCGCCGGGCAACATCTCGCAGATCCTCACGCACCGCGCGGGTGGCAACGTGGCGCTGTCGGTGTCGATGACGGCGATCTCGAATGCGCTTTCCATCGTCGTGATGCCGCTGAACTTCGCGTTCTGGGGCGGGCTGCATCCGACGGCCTCGGCGCTGCTGAAGACCATCGCGCTCGACCCGCTCGACATGCTGGGCCATATCGTGATGATCATCGGCATTCCGTTCGTGCTGGGCGTGGCCTGCGCGCACCAGCTGCCGCGGCTCACTGCACGCATCAAGAAGCCAGCGCGCATATTGAGTTTTCTCGCGCTAATCGCCTTCATCGTCGGTGCCATCGCGGGCAACTGGCGCTACTTTCTCGACTACGTGGGGCTGGTGTTGATGGCCGTGGTGATCCACGACGCGCTGGCCTTCGGCACGGGCTACCTGTGCGCGCGGCTCTCGGGGCTGGGCGACTACGACCGGCGGGCGGTGTCGATCGAGGTGGGCATCCGCAACGCGGGGCTCGGGCTGGTGCTGATCTTCAGCTTCTTCGGCGGCCTCGGCGGCATGGCGGTGGTGGCGGGCGTGTGGGGCTTCTGGGACATCATCGCGGGCCTCGCGCTCGCGAGCTGGTGGGGGCGCAAGCCCGCGACGCCATGAGCGCGCGCCGCGTGCTCGTGACGGGGGGCGATGGGTTCCTCGGGCGCGGCGTGCTCGCGGCGCTGGCGGGGAAATCGCTCGAGGCGCTGGTGGCGCTCGATGTGCGCGAGGTGCCTGCAGGGCGGCAACTGCCGGGCGTGGCCTATCGCCGCCAGGACGTGCGCGATGCCGGCATCGGCGACACGCTGGCCGAATACGCCATCGACACCGTCGTGCACCTGGCCTCCATCGTCACGCCGGGCAAGGACTCGAACCGAGCCTTCGAGCACTCGGTCGACGTGGGCGGCACGCGCAACGTGCTCGAAGCCTGCGTGGCGCAGGACGTGCGGCGAATCGTGGTGTCGTCCAGCGGTGCGGCCTACGGGTACCACGCGGACAACCCGGCGTGGATCACCGAGTCGCAGCCGCTGCGGGGCAACCCGGTGTTCGCGTACGCCGACCACAAGCGGCAGGTCGAGGAGATGCTCGCGGACTATCGCGAGAAGCACCCCGCGCTCGCGCAGACGGTGCTGCGCATCGGCACCATCCTCGGCGAACGGGTCGACAACCAGATCACCGCGTTGTTCGAGAAGAAGCGGCTGATCGCGATCCGCGGCAGCGCGAGCCCGTTCGTGTTCGTGTGGGACGAAGACGTGACGGGCGCCATCGCGCATGCCCTCGGCGATGCACCGGCCGGTTGCTACAACCTCGCGGGCGACGGTGCGCTCACGATCCACGAGATCGCATCGCGCCTGGGCAAGCAGGCGACCGACTGGCCGGCCGGCGTGCTGAAGGCGGCGCTCGCGGTGGGCTCTGCGTTGGGCGTCAGCCGCTACGGTCCGGAGCAGCTCGACTTTCTTCGCTATCGGCCGGTGTTGCTCAACACCGCGCTGAAGGAGCGCTTCGGCTACGTGCCGCGAAAGACCAGCAGCGAAGCCTTCGATGCCTTCGTGGCGGCGCTTGCGCGGCAGGGGCGGCCGGTCACTTCTTCGTAGCTTTTTCCGGCGGCGCGATCAGGTGCTCGAGCATGCGCCGCGCGTTGATCGGCAGGTCTTCGGACGAGCGCACGCAGGCCATCAGCGTGCGCTCGGCCCAGGCGTCGGCGAGCGAGGCGCGCGCGATCTTCATCGAGCGGGCGCAGCGCTCGGCCGCGGTCTGCGGCACGATGCCCACGCCGATGCCGTACTCGACCATGCGGCACACCGCCTCGAAGTTGCGCACGCGCACGCGGTAGGCCAGGTGCTTGCCGAGGGCGCGGACGTGGCCGGTCAGCAGCTGCTGCAGCGCGGTGTCCGCGGGCAGGCCGACGAATTCGTCGTCGACCACTTCGGCCAGGTGCACGCGGCGGCGCGCGGCCAGCGCATGGCCGCGCGGCATCACGAGCACGAGGTCGTCGCGGCGGAAGGGATGGCATTCGAGGCCCTCGGAATCGATCGCGTCCGAGACGATGCCGATGTCGCACAGGCCCGCGCGCAGCGCATCGACGGTGTCGGGGCTCGGCCGCTCCTCCAGGTCGACCGAGATGCGCGGGTGCTGCGCGAGAAAGCGGCTCAGCACCTCGGGCAGGTGCTCGGTCAGCGCCGAGGTGCCGCACATGAAGCGCACGTGGCCCTTCAAACCCTGGCCGTATTCGCCGAGCTCGCCGCGCAGCCGCTCCATCTGCTGCAGCACGACGCGCGCATGGTGCAGCAGCGTACGGCCGGCCTCGGTGGGGCGCACACCCTGCGCATGGCGGGTGAGGAGAGGGCTGCCGAGCGCGTCTTCCATGCCGCGCACGCGCTGGCTGGCCGAGGCGAGCGTCATGTGCGAGCGCTCCGCGCCGGCCGTGAGGCTGCCGGCCTCGACGACGTGGATGAAGAGCCTGAGGTCGGTGAGATCGAATCGCATGGTGGGCCGCAAGGTAGCACGGGAGCCTCAGTCTGTGCCTGAGGCTGGGTGCGCGAATGCCGCATTTCCAGCGGCGCGCCGGGTCTGCAGACTTGGCGGCAATGACGATCTTTTCCAACGAACTGACGGCGGGCCACTGGGCCGCGGCCGCCGCCGTGTTTCTTCTGGCCGGGGTGATCAAGGGCGTGATCGGCCTGGGGCTGCCGACCGTGTCGATGGCGCTGCTCGCGCTGTGGATGCCGCCGGTGCGTGCGGCAGCGCTGCTGATCGTGCCGTCGCTCGTCACGAACATCTGGCAGACCGGGCCGCGCGAGAGCTTCGGGGCGGTGCTGCGGCGCATCGGCGGCATGCAGGCGGGGATCGTGGTGGGCACGCTGGGCGGGGCGCTGTGGTTCGGCGCGCCTGGCGGGGCATGGGCCTCGGTGGCGCTCGGCGCGGCGCTGGTGGCTTATGCGCTCTGGGGGCTCACGGGGCGGCAGCTGCATGCGCCCGCGGCGCACGAGTGGTGGCTGGGGCCGCTGGTGGGCGTTGCGACCGGGTTGGTGACGGCGGTGACCGGTGTGTTCGCGGTGCCGGCCGTGCCCTATATGCAGGCGCTGGGCTTCCAGCGCGATTCGCTGATCCAGGCGATGGGGATCTCGTTCACCACCTCGACCATCGTCCTGGGCATCGGCCTCGCGGGCAACGGGGGCTATCCGATGGCGGCCGTGGGCAGTTCGGTCGCGATGCTGGTGCCGGCGATCGGCGGCATGGTCATCGGCACCTGGCTTCGGCAGAAGCTGCCGGTGGCGGTGTTCAAGCGCTGCTTCCTGGCCGGGCTCGCGCTGCTGGGCGCCTACATGGCGCTGCGCGCCATGGCTTGACGACGATCGTCAGGCGACGGGCGCCAGGGCGGCGCGCACGCGCTCGATGGCCTGGCGATAGGGTGGGGCGAAGTCGTCGAGAGCGTCGTCGGCGGTCAGCCAGCGGAACGAAAACACCAAGCCTTCTTCTTCGGGGCTGCCGGTGGCCATGTGCTCGAAGGTCTCGGGCAGCGAGCCCTCGGCGCGCATCAGGAACAGGTGCCAGAGCTGCGGATGACGGTGCGTGTTGCCCTCGACCCCGGCTTCGCATTCGCGGTCGAGCGTGCCGAGCGGATGCAGCTCGCCCGTGAAATCGATGCCCGACTCCTCGAGGAGCTCGCGCCGCACCGCCACCTCGGGCGATTCGCCCGGCTCGATGGTGCCCTTGGGCAACTGGGTGTTGCCGTCCCCGGGGTGGCGAAACACCAGCAGCCGGCCCCGTGCGTCGACCAGGCAGGCGCAGGCCTTGAGGATCGGATCGGAGGGGCTGGCGCCGCTGTCGCTCATCAGGCGCCCGTCAAGGCGGCCTTGACCGCTGCGCTGACCTGGCCCATGTCGGCCTTGCCGGCCAGGCGGGTCTTGACCACGCCCATCACCTTGCCCATGTCGCCGGGGCCGCTGGCGCCCAGTTCGGCCACGATGGCCTTCACGGCGGCGACGGTTTCATCGGCGCTCATGCGCTGGGGGAGGTAGACCTCCAGCACCTTGATCTCGGCGGCTTCCTTGTCGGCGAGGTCGGCGCGGCCACCGGTGGTGAAGGCGGCGATCGAGTCCTTGCGCTGCTTGACCATCTTGTCGACGATGGCCACGACCATGGGGTCGTCCAGCTCCACGCGCTCGTCGACTTCCTTTTGCTTGAGGGCGGCGAGCAGGAGGCGGATGGTGCCCAGGCGCTCGGAGTCCTTGGCGCGCATCGCCGTCTTCATGTCTTCGGTGATCTGTTCTTTGAGTGTCATTCGTCAGCCTTTCGGAAAAAACAAAAGCCGCGGCAGGTTTCCCTGGCGCGGCTGAGGCAACGGGGCGCTGGCAGTGACTTTCGTCGAGGGCCGGCTGCCCGCAGGTGTTGCTTAGTACAGCTTCTTGGGGAGCTGCATGCTGCGCACGCGCTTGTAGTGGCGCTTGACGGCGGCTGCCTTCTTGCGCTTGCGCTCGGCGGTCGGCTTTTCGTAGAACTCGCGGGCACGCAGGTCGGTCAGCAGGCCGAGCTTTTCGATGGTGCGCTTGAAGCGACGCAGAGCGACGTCGAAGGGCTCGTTTTCTTTAACGCGGATGGTGGTCATTGATGAATCGTTGAACTGAAGTTGGCTCGGGGAGATCGAGGCCCAAAGCCGGGGTTCCTCAACTGAAAATCTTTTGCGGCCGTTGAGGGGAGGCCAGAAGTTAGCCCGAGATTATAGCGCGGTTGCGCACGCGTGGGCGCTCGCCCAGGCCCATTGGAAGTTGTATCCGCCCAACCAGCCCGTCACATCGACCACTTCGCCGATGAAATAAAGGCCCGGCTGCTTCGATTCCATCGTCTGGGACGACAAATCGCGGGTGTCGACGCCACCGGCGGTGACTTCGGCCTTCTTGTAGCCCTCGGTGCCGCTCGGAGTGATCTGCCAGCGGGCAATGCGCTCGGACAGCACCGCCAGCGCCTTGTCGGCCGCCTCGTTGACCGGCCGCTGCAGCGCCGGGTCCTGCCCGACCCAGGCGTCGGCCAGTCGGGAGGGCACGTGCGTGGCCAATTCGTTGGCGATGCGTTTCTTCGAGCGCAGCTTGGCCTCGCCCAATGCCTCGGCCACATCCGTGCCGGGGGCGAAATCGATGGTGAGCGGTGCGCCGGGCTTCCAGTAGCTCGAAATCTGCAGCACGGCCGGGCCCGAGAGGCCGCGGTGGGTGAACAGCAGGTCTTCGAGGAACGCCATCTTTTCTTTTTTCGCCCCGGTTTCGATTCGTACCGGCAGCGCCAGCCCGGCCAGTTCGGCGTAGGGCGCCCAGCCTTCGCCGCCGAAAGTCAGCGGCACGAGGGCTGGGCGTGGCGTAACCACGCGCAGGCCGAATTGCCCGGCCAGGCGGTAGCCGAAGTCGCTGGCGCCGATCTGGGGGATCGACAGGCCGCCGGTCGCGATGACCAGCTTCGGTGTCTCGATCACGCCGCGATCGCTATCGATTCGATAGCTTCCGGCGCCCGCTGCATCAGGGGATGCAGGAGAAAAAGCGATGTTGCCCAGCTTGCATGGTTGCCACCGCGTCACCCCGCCTGCCGCGCATTCGGCCAGCAGCATGTCCACGATCTGCTGCGAGGAGCCGTCGCAGAACAGCTGTCCCTTGTGCTTTTCGTGAAAGGCGATGCCGTGCTTCTGCACGAGGTCGATGAACTGCTGCGGCGCATAGCGCGACAGCGCCGAACGGCAGAAATTCGGGTTGTCGCCGATGAAGTGGCGCTGCGGCGCGCGCACGTCGAGGTCGCGGTTGGTGAAATTGGCCCGCCCGCCGCCCGAGATGCGGATCTTCTCGCCGACCTTCTCGCTGTGATCGACCAGCAGCACCTTGAGCCCGCGCTGGCCCGCCACCCCGGCGCAGAACAGCCCGGCCGCGCCGGCGCCCACCACCACGACGTCGAATTGGAAAGGAGCGTTCAAACCGTCAGGGCCCATCGGCGGCCAGCAGCGGCGGCGCGTTGTACTTGAGGTGCCCCACATAGCGCAGCGGCTGCGTGGCGGCGATGGAGGGCACGTCGCCCTCGCGCATGTGCAAGAGGTCGGCCGGGCTCACCCAGCGCGGATCGGCCGCGGTGATCGGCAGGCCCGCCTGGCGGTAGGCTTCCAGCACGAACTGCGAGCAGAAGAACTGGTCGTCACGGCTCGCGCCCAACTGCACCATGGCCATGCCGCTGATGCAGAAGTTGCTCACCGAAGCGGGAATCAGCGGCAGTTCGCAGAGGCGCCGGTTCAGCACGAAGGGCGCGTTCAGCAGCACGCCGGCGGTGTTGTAGCGCGTGCCGACCTGCGAATTGGCCCAGGTGCGCAGCTTCGCGACGCCCGCGTCGTCCAGGCCCGGCACGCGAAAGGCCACCACCATCTGTTCTTCGGCCACCACGTCGGCCAGCGGCCGCGCGCGCACGCCGGTGCCCACGGCTTCGGCGATCAGCCCGTCGCCCAGGTACAGCACCGCATGGCTCACCGGCGAGAAGGTGCCTAGCCGGATGCCGAAGGAATTGACCGTCGCGATCGAGGTCAGCAGGATGTCGCCGGGCGCGAGCGCCTTGGCCGTGATGAGTTCGCCGCCGTTGCCCGGCGCGATGACCGAGCTCTGCACCCGAAGGCGCAGGCCGGAGTCCTTGGAGGGCAGGTCGACCCGGGTGGCGCAGGCCGAAAGCAGCAGCGCTGCACCCGCCGCGACCACGAGCGCGGCGGCACGAAGAGCGGCGCGCATCATCCTTTCCAGACGAACGGGAACTTCAATTGCTTGAAGAAGCCGTTGGGCACGTAGTCGCCCAGCACGCCGTACTTCTCGGGCCAGAGCTTGGTGCTCTTGACCGCGGTGCCGAAGATGTAGTCGAGGAAGGCGTAGTGCGCCGCGTAGTTCTTGTCGAGCGCCTCGATGTCCTGGCTGTGGTGCCAGTGGTGGAAGTTGGGCGTCACGATGAGGTAGCGCAGCGGCCCCAGGCGCACGCTCACGTTGCAGTGGTTGAACACCGCCTGGAAGCCGACCACCACGATGTACGCATCGATCACTTCCTTGCTGAAACCCAGCACGTAGATCGGCGCGAGCACCAGCGTGCGGGTGATGAGCAATTCAAGGATGTGCTGGCGCGAGCCCGCCATCCAGTCCATGCTTTTCACGCTGTGGTGCACCGCGTGCAGGCGCCAGAGCACCGGCACCTCGTGGTAGGCGCGATGCGTCCAGTACTGCACGAGGTCGGCCACCAGGATGATCAGCAGGATGCCCGCCCAGAACGGCAGGTTGCCCACCCAGCCGCGGATGCCGTCGTTGGCTGCCCAGCCGAAGAGCTTGTGCACCATGAGGTTGGTGGCCAGCAGCACGAAGCCCACGATCATGTGGTTGACCACGAAGTGGTGGAAGTCGGTCTGCCACTCTTCGCGGAACACCGGCTGGTCTTTCCGCAGCGCGAAGAGCTTCTCGATGAAGATGAAGATCAGCGACGAGCCCAGCAGGTCGAGGATGAACCAGTCCAGGCCGATGTAGGGCGTGTTGTCCGCGAAGTCGTGCACCGGCACCTTGTGCCCGCCCAGCAGCGCCGAGGCCGCCACCAGCAGGAACGCGGCCGACGAGAGCCAGCGCGAGCGGTTGAAGATGATGTTGACCAGCGAGAGCCCGCCCGAGACGACCAGCGCCGTGAGCAGGATGTAGCGCATCACGTCGACGTTGTAGCTCTTGCGCAGCTCGGGCGTGGTGAGGTACTGCGGAAAGTGGAAGGCCAGCACACCGAGGAAGCACAGGATGCCCAGGCTCAGCGCAATGGTGCCGGTGACAAGGCCGCGGCCGCGCTGCAGCTGGCCGTGGCTCCCCGTGAAATCGTTCAGTTTGTCGAGCATGTCCGCCTCTCTCTCTATCGCTTGTGCTTTGTTGGAGCGCGATTTTAGGCGGCGTAGGAAAAATCTCACATAGGCCGAACGGCCCGCCGCCGCAGCAGCGCCGCCGCGCCCAGCGCCACGCCCATGACCAGCAGCGAGACGACGGTGGTCACCGTCCCCAGCGCATAGATCGACGGCGTGGTGACTGTCGAGGTCAGGCCCTGCAGCTCCAGTGGCAGCGTGTTGACGTCGCCGATCGCCTGCGAGGTGCGGGCGATCTCGTCCCACGACAGCGTGAAGCCGAACATGCCGATGCCCACGATGGAGGGGCCGATCAGCGGCAGCACCACATGGCGGAAGGCCTGCCACGGCGTGGCGCCGAGGTCGCGCGCGGCCTCTTCGTAGGCCGGGTTGAAGCGGTTGAACACCGCGAACATGATGAGCAGGCCGAAGGGCAGGGTCCACGTCAGGTGTGCGCCGAGGGCGGAGCTGAAGAGGCCGAGCGCCGTGCCGTAGCCTTCGAGCAGCGTGGTGGCGTCCATCGCCGTGAGCATGCCCTTGATGCCCGTGTCGAGCAGCCTGAACTGCAGCCCGATGCCCAGCGAAATGATGATCGACGGCATGATGAGGCTCGCCACCGTCACGAAGAAGAGCGCGTTGCCGCCCTTGAGCTTCTTGCGGAACGCGAGCCCCGCCAGCACCGACAGCACCACCGTGAAGGCCATCACCACCGCGCCCAGCGCCAGCGAGCGCCGGAACGCCGCGCCGATGTCGACCGTGCCCAGCCCCTCGGCCAGCTTGTAGAACCAGTGCAGCGACACGCCGCGCAGCGGAAAGGTCAGGCCTCCCTCGGGCCCCTGGAAGCTCAGCACGAAGATCGTGATCATCGGGCCGTAGAGGAACAGCACGAACAAGGCGAACACGATCGCCAGGGGCCAGAAGCCGGGGGCGCGCTGTGCGCTGATGGGCGTCTGCATGTCAGTGCCGCCCGGCCGCCCGAAGGCACTGACGCATCCCGTTGGGGGGCAGCGATACGCGAAGCGATGAGCGTGGGGGCATCATTTTTTCTAGAGTTCCTTGCGAATATCGACCAGGCGGGTCAATCCCCAGATGATCATCAGCACCACCGCCAGCAGGATCATCGCGTTGGCAGCGGCCAGCGGAAACTGCAGGTACGAGGTCTGCACCTGGATGATCTTGCCGATCGAGGCGATCTGCTGGCCGCCCATCACGCCGATGGTCACGAAGTCGCCCATCACGATGGTGATGACGAAGATCGAGCCGATCAGGATGCCGGTGCGCGACAGCGGCACCACCACGTTCCAGAGCGTCTGCCAGCCAGAGGCGCCCGCGTCGCTCGCCGCTTCGAGCAGCGAGCGGTCGATGCGCATCATGCTGTTGAAGATCGGCACGATCATGAACATCGTGTAGAGGTGCACGAAGGCCAGCACCACCGAGAAATCGGAGAACAGCAGCCACTCGACCGGCTGGTTCACCAGGCCCGCACCCATCAGCGCCTGGTTGACCAGGCCGTTGCGGCCCAGCAGCGGCACCCACGAGATCATGCGGATCACGTTCGATGTCCAGAAGGGCACGGTGCACAGCACGAACAGCACCGTCTGCACGGTCGACGAGCGCACGTGGAACGCAAGGAAGTACGCGACCGAAAAACCGACCAGCAGCGTGATGCCCCAGACCAGCACGCAGAACTTGAAGGTGCTCAGGTACGTGTTGAGCGTGACGCACAGGTCGCCGTTGTCGGTGAGGCGCGAGCACCCCTCGAACAGGCTCAGGTAGTTGCGCAGCGTGACCGCGGGGATCAGCTCGTACTCGTTGAAATTCCACAGGCTGACCATCGCGACCAGCGCCAGCGGAATCAGGAAGAACAACAGGAACACCAGCGCGAACGGCGCCGCCTGCCACCACGCCTTCACGGTGTGGAGCGGGTCGGCGGCTGCGGAGGCGCGGGTGGCGGGAGCGCTCACGGAATCGGAAGCGAGCTCAGGCGGCGACGAACTCGTTCCACTTGCGAACCATGTATTCGTTCTCGTCCATCACCGCGTTCCAGCACGCGATGCCGCCCATGCGCTGCTCGTAGCTGCCGCCGTCGCGCACCGCGCCGGCCTTGGCGATCACGTCGCCCTGCGGGCTCTTGATGTCCTGCGCGGCGGGCTTGCCTTCCATCCAGTAGGCCCACTCGTAGGCTTCCATCTTGGTCTTGGCGGTGTCCAGCACGGCGCTGTAGTAGCCCTGGCGGTTGAGGTACGCACCGGCCCAGCCGTCGAGGAACCAGTTGATGAACTCGTAGGCGCCGTCGAGCTTCTTGCCCGAGAGCGTGGCCGGCAGGCCGAAGCCCGAGGCCCAGGCGCGATAGCCTTCCTTCAGGGGCTGGAAGGTGCAGTCGATGCCCTTGCCGCGCACGGCGGTGACGGCGGGCGACCACATCGACTGGATCACCACCTCGCCCGAAGCCATGAGGTTGACCGACTCGTTGAAGTCCTTCCACAGCGCGCGGAACTGGCCGGCCTTCTTGGCCTCGATCAGGGTCTTGATCGTCAGGTCGATCTCGGCCTTGGTCATGTTGCCCTTGTCGGCGTACTTGTGGATGCCCTTGGCCTCCACCACCATCGCGGCGTCCATGATGCCGATCGAGGGAATGTTCAAAATAGCCGCCTTGCCCTTGAACTCGGGGTTCAGCAGTTCGGCCCACGAGCCGATCGGGCGCTTGATCAGGTCGGGGCGGATACCCAGCGTGTCGGCGTTGTAGGTGGTCGGAATCAGCGACATGAACTGCGTCGGCGACTTGGCGAACGCCTTGCTCTTCTCGCCTTCGAGGTAGATCACCTTGATGGGCGCCGTGCCCTGGTCGCCGACCTTCTTGCCGCCGACTTCGCCCTTGGTGAAGAGCGAGGTGATCTTGGCGGCGTTCTTCACGCGCTTGCTGTCGATGCCCTTCAGGTTGCCGGTCGGCACGATCTTCTTGAGCGAGAAGAACTCGGTGTCGATCAGGTCGAAGCTGTTGGGCGCGGTCACGGCGCGCTTGGTCACGTCGTCGGTGGTCACCGCCACGTACTGGATCTCGATGCCGGTGTCGGCCTTGAACTTCTCGGCGATGGCCTTGTCCTGGTTCACCGCGGTGCCCAGGTAGCGCAGCACGATCTTTTCCTGTGCGTGCACGAAGGGCGCGATGCCCGTGGCCAGGATGCCGGCGGTGCCTTGCAGCAGGGCGCGGCGCTTGACGCCGGTGGACGAGTCGATGGAATCGGTCATTGCAGGGTCTCCGTAGAAAGTGGCGGACGAAAGGAAGGGAGAAAAATCAAATCAAGGGGCCACGGCGAGCGCGCGCGCATCGGCCTCGGCCCACGACAGGCGAACCGTCTCGCCCTGCGCGTACGGGCTCGCGAGAAAGGCGGCCTCGCCCAGCAGCACCGACACGTTCCGGCGCTCCGGCGCGGCGGCTTCCAGTGCCAGGCCGAGCAGCACATAGGTGCCCTGGTATTCGACGTCGGTGACCGCCGCGGGAATGCCGTTGCCGTCCGGGCCCGGCGCGATCCGCATGTGGTCGTTGCGCACCGCGATCGGTCCGGCGGGCGTGTCGATCACGTTGTGGCCGCCCATGAAGCGCGCGACGAACTCGTTGGCGGGGTGGTTGTAGATCTCGTGCGGCGAGCCGACCTGCTCGATCACGCCATGGTTCATGACCACCATCGTGTCGGCCAGCGCCATGGCTTCTTCCTGCGAGTGCGTCACGTGCACGAAGGTCAGCCCCAGCTCTTTCTGCCAGCGCCGAAGCTCCGCGCGCATCTGGATGCGCAGGAACGGATCGAGCGCCGAGAGCGGCTCGTCCAGCAGCAGCACGCGCGGCTCGGTGATGAGCGCACGCGCCAGCGCCACGCGCTGCTGCTGGCCGCCGGAGAGCTCGCCGGGCTTGCGGTCGGCCAGGTGGCCCATCGCCACGCGCGCCAGCAGGTCGCGCGCACGCTTCTGGCGCTCGGCCTTGCCGACGCCCTTCATCTTGAGGCTGAAGGCCACGTTGTCGGTGGCCGAGAGGTGCGGAAACAGCGCGAAGCTCTGGAACATCATCGCCGTGCCGCGCGCGGCCGCGGGCAGGTTGGTGATGTTGCGGTTGTCCAGCAGGATGTCGCCGCTGGTGACCGACTCGTGGCCCGCGATCATGCGCAGCGTGGTGCTCTTGCCGCAGCCCGAGGGCCCCAGCAGGCAGCAGTAGCTGCCGCTGGCGATGCGCAGGTCGATGGCATCGACGGCGGCCGGCGTGCCCGGGGCGTAGCGCTTGCTGAGCGCGACGATCTCGACCGCGGCGGGCGGAAGCGGGGCGACGGCGTTCATTGCCGGGCGGAAAACAGGCTGGAGGCGTGCATGCACGGTCTAAGCACGCTCCATGCCACATGGGCCCCGGAACGGGGCGGCGGTCAGGGCGCCGTGTTGGTGCGCCCGATCATCTTCGGCGTGATGAACACCAGCATCTCCACCTTGTTGACCACCCGCTCGCGCTTGCGGAAGAGCGTTCCCAGGTAGGGCACCTCGCCCAGAACGGGCACGCGCGATTCGTCGTTCGTCTCGGTCAGCTCGAAGATGCCGCCGATCACCACCGTGCCGCCGTTGTCGATCAGCACCTCGGTCTGCACATGCTTGGTGTTGATGGCCGGGCCCGCCGAGGTGTTCACGCCGCGCGCGTCCTTGCTCACGTCCAGCGTGAGGATGATGTTGCCCTCGGGCGTGATCTGCGGCGTCACTTCCAGCTTCAGCACCGCTTTGCGGAACGAGATCGACGTCGCGCCGCTCGACGTGGCCTGCTGGTAGGGAATTTCCTCGCCCTGCTCGATGAGTGCCTTGGTCTGGTCCGCCGTCACCACCCGCGGGCTCGACACCAGCCGGCCTTTGCCTTCGGCTTCCAGCGCCGAGATCTCCAGGTTCAGCATGCGCGTGAAGCTCGAGTTGAACAGCGAGAGCGAGAAGGCCCCTGCGCTGTTGCCCGTGCCGCCCGCATCGCCGGCCGGCAGGTTCACGAAGTTGCTGTTGGTGAACGCGGTGAAGGCGTTGTCGGTGCCCGTGGGGCTGGTGCCGAAGGAGGCGTTCTTGCCGGTGGCGCCGCCGCCCAGCTTCACGCCCAGCGATTTGCCGAAGGTGTCCGAGGCCTCGACGATGCGCGCCTCGATCAGCACCTGCCTCACCGGCACGTCGAGCTTGCGGATGAGCTCGCTTACTTCCGCCAGGCGCACCGGCGTGTCGGTCACGAAGAGCTGGTTGGTGCGCGCCTCGGCAATGGCGCTGCCGCGCGTGCTCAGGAGGCGGGTCGTCGCGGTGCCGCCACCGCCGCCGCCTCCGCTCCCGGTGCCCGTCAGGCTCTGCACCACCGTGGCCGCCTTGGCGTAGTTCAGCTGGTACGACTGCGTGCGCAGCGCCACCAGGTTCTCGACGGTGGCCTGCGCTTCCAGCTCGATCTTTTCCTTGGCGTTGATCTCGTCCTTGGGCGCGATCCACAGGATGCTGCCGTTCTTGCGCAGTCCCAGGTTCTTCGCCTGCAGGATGACTTCGAGCGCCTGGTCCCACGGCACGTCTTTCAGCCGCAGCGTGAGGGCGCCCGAGACGGCGTCGGAGGTCACGACATTGAAGCCGGTGAAATCGGCGATCACCTGCAGCAGCGCGCGCACGTCGACGCTCTGGAAATTGAGCGTGAGCTTCTCGCCGGTGTAGCCGGTGCCCTGCGTGAGCTTGGCCGGATCGGTCTTGCGCGGGCGCACCTCGATGACGAACCGGTCGTCCGCCTGGTAGGCGCTCTGCTCCCAGTCGCCGTGCGCGGCGATCGACAGGCGCACCCGGTCGCCCAGCTGCTGCGCGCTCACCGTGTCGACGGCCGTGCCGAAGTCGGACACGTCCAGGCGCCGCCGCAGCCCCTCGGGCAGCGACGCCCGCATGAACTCGGCCACCAGCGTCGCGCCCTGGCGCCGCACGTCCACGCCGAGCTGGCTGCTGCCCATGGCGATGAGCACGCGGCCGGCGCCGTCGTTGCCGCGGCGGAAATCGATGTCCTGCAGCGGCGTGACCTGGCGGTCCCTGCCTTCGGCGAACTCGGCGTTGGCGGGCGTCCTCGCCGGCTGGCCGGTGCCGGGCTGCAGCGAGACCAGCAGCGACTTTCCCTGGATTTCGGCCTGGTAGGTCGCCGCGCGCTGCAGGTTCAGCACCACGCGCGAGCGCTCGGCGGCCTGCACGACGTTGGCCGAGCGCAGGTTGCCGCTGCTGAATTCGATGGCCGCGCGGCCGATCGCGCTGCGCACGCCCGGAAAGTCCAGCGCAATGCGGGCCGGCGCCTGCACGACGAAGCCGGTGGGCAGTGCGGCGAGCGGCTCGGTGAAATCGATGCGCACCAGTTCCACGCCGGCCCTCGCGGTGCTCGTGACGGCTTCGATCGCGTTCTGCGCGTGCGCGGCGATCGAGGCGAAGGCAAGGACCGCAGCGCCGATCCATCGGCGCGGTCGCGTTCGCAAGACGCTCGGCGAGCGCGGGCAAGTCTTCATGGGTTCTTCTCCGTGTGAGGCTGGGCACGAACGACACGCGCGCCTTGCCGATGACGGATGGATGGTTTCGCCCAATCTGGGAGGAATCTTGCCGAGGCGCGACGGATCGCAACTTGTGTTGCACGGATGCCATGGACTGCGACGACACCGCGCCGCCGTCTCTCCGATTTCTCCGAATTTGCGAGGAACCATCGCGGCTTCCGGAGTCCTGTGGAGCTTGCGATGGTGGTGAATCGTTCGATGGTTGCGATGCTTGTCGGTGCGCTGGGCGTTGCCTGCGCCGGCTCGGGCGTGAGCGCGAGCTACGCCATGGCGCACCGGGAAGCGATGCCGCTGGCGGCGCCCGCATTGCGCCCCGGCGCGCGCCCCTGGTGGTCGGCCTTCGAGAGCGAGACGCTGAACGCGTTGATCGCCGATGCGGGCCGCGGCACGGCTCCGGGCGACGGCCTCGATGCGCCGGCCGCGGAGATCGGCGTCTCGGCCGCCTACGTCGCGTTGCTCGTCCAGACCCTGCGCCTGACCTACATCGAGAGCGCGCTCACCGCGGTGCGCCGGCAGTCGCAGCTCATGGCGGCCAGCCCGGCGCTGCACGACGACTTCAGCAAGGAACTCGAGCGTCGCGAAGCCGGTGCCGCGGCGGCGATGAAGAAGATCGATGCGCAGCGCGAAGCGAACCTGGCCTATCTCGTGGCGCGCTGCGGCCTGACGGAAGAGGCGCTGAAAAAAACCATCGACGACGAGGTCGCACAGCGCAGGCTGCCCCGTTTCGCGGCCTCGCTGCCGCAGGCCGTGCCTGCTGCGCTGCTGGCCAATCGCGACGACATCCGGCTGGCGGCGTCGCTCTACGGCATCGAGCCGCAGGCCTTGCTCGTGGGCACCATCGACGCCGGCCAGGGCGACAGCGACAACGGCGACTCGTCGGCCGGCGCGGACCTTCCCGGCTATCCGCTCTTTCCGCAGGCCGTGGCGCAGGGCCGCGCGGAGGTGGCCGAGGCCTTGCGAAGTCTGCAGGCATCGAACGAGCTGGCCGCCCGCGCGACCGGGCGCGCGCGCCGGGCGAAAGACGAGTTCGAACGATCGAAGGTGCGGATGAGCCGCGGAGAGTTGTCGGAGGTCCAGATGCTGGAAGACTTCCAGGGCCTGATGCTCGACCAGCAGCGCCTGGCCGCGGCCGACGGCGAACTGGCCATCGCCTGGATCGCGCTTGTCGCGAGCCTTGGGAGCCCGACGCCGGTGGTTTTGCGCGGCAGCCCCGAACCGGGCGCCGCGGCGTTGCGCGCGCGGCCCGGGCTTGTCGGGCGTTTCTGAGGGCGGCTAGGTGCCGAAGCGGTCCGCGTCCGCCGGCAGCGCGGCCGCTGCCAGCCCACGCAGCACGTCGCCCACCACGATCACCGCGGGGCTCGCGAGCCCGGCCTCGGCGATGCGGGCTTGCAAACCGTCGAGCGTTGTCGCGATGTGGCGCTGGTGCGGCAGGGTCGCGTGCTGCACCACGGCCACCGGCGTGTCGCCGGACAGGCCGTACAGCAGCTCGCGCTCGATGTGGCGCGCACCCGCCACGCCCATGTAGATCACGAGCGTGAGGCGCGCGTTGTGCGCCATCGCGGCCAGGGCGCGCCAGTCGGTTGGGTCCTCCTGCGCGCCCGCGCCGGTCTTGGCATGGCCGGTGACGAACACCACGCCCTGCGCATGGTCGCGATGCGTGAGCGGCACGCCCAGCGAGGTCACGGCCGCGAGGCCCGCGGTGATGCCGTTGACCACCGCGCATTCGATGCCCGCTTCGCGCAGGTGCTCCACCTCTTCGCCGCCGCGTCCGAAGATGAACGGGTCGCCGCCCTTCAGGCGCACCACGGTCTCTCCTTCGCGCACCGCGGTGATCATGAGCCGCTCGATGAACGCCTGCGGCGTGCTTTTGCAGCCGCCGCGCTTGCCCACGTGCACGATGCGCGCGTCCGGGCGGGCATAGGCCAGGATCTCTTCGCTCACGAGGTCGTCGACCAGCAGCACCGTGGCGGCCTGGATCGCCTTGACGGCCTTGACGGTCAGCAGTTCCGGGTCGCCGGGGCCGGCGCCCACGAGCGTGCAGCGGCCGGCGATGGGTGTCGAGGAGGTGTTCATGCGTGGGATGCCAGTTGCTTGATGTGCCCGACCTGTGCGGCGATGGCTTCGGGCACGGGAAGCTCGCCGTTCAATACGCGTCGCGTGTAGCCGGCCGTGGTGGCGACGTCGATTTCCTTGGGCAGCCCCGGCACCTCGGCCGCGGTGCCGCTGGCCTGCGCCTGCAGCTCGGTGCGCACGCCGCGCGCGAAACCGTCGATCTGCGCGGTGCGGCGCGGGTCGGAGACGACCTCGCCTTCGAGGCCGCGCGAGAGCAGGGCGGTGGTGCCCATCAGCTCGAAGGTCTCGGCCATGACGCGCGCGTACTCGGGGTGCGTGTAGCTGCCCACCACCACGGCTGGGCCGGCGGTGGGCTGCATCAGCTTGACCACGCTGTGGCCGGGGTTGCGCAGGCCGACGACGCGCCGCACGTCGAGCAGGCGCTTGAGCGCCGGGTTCAGCAATTCGGTCGCGGCGAAGCCCACGGTGCCGTTGGCGATGGGGCCGATGGCGGCCATGGGCGGCACGTCGAGCGCGGCAAGCACGTTCGAGGCGAGCACGCGTGCCGTTTCGGTGGCGCTGCCATGCACCAGCACCGGCAGGCCTTCGCGGGCCAGGAGCAGCGCGAGCAGCGGTGTGAGCACCGGCAGTTTGCGCGCGCCGTTGTAGCTGGGCAGCACGACGAGCGGGCGGTCGCCGGCGGGAATGTGGTGCAGCCGCGCATGCGTGGCATCGAGGAAGCCGGCCATCTCCTCGGGCGTTTCGCCCTTGATGCGCATCGCCAGGCAGAAGCCGCCGATCTCCAGGTCGGTGACGGTGCCGTCCAGCACCTGGCCGAACAGGTCGGTGGCCTGTTCGCGCGTGAGCGGCTTGGCGCCTCGCGCGCCGCGGCCGATTTCCTTGATGTATTGGCTGATTCCCATGGGTAGGCGGATTGTCCTGCAACGCTTATGCCGGAATGTGAGTCGGCTTATGCACCGGTTTTGCCCCTTCCCCCTTTGGGGGAAGGTTGGGATGGGGGCAGGCAGAGCGCGCGATGGATGCGCCGC
>NZ_JXQQ01000049.1 GCF_000834655.1 Variovorax paradoxus | reverse complement strand
GCGGGCAAGAGCCTGCTGGTCAGCGCGAAGGACGCAGTGCGCATCGCCGCTTTCGAAAAAGGCATCCGCCTGGTCGCCGCAGCGGCGGACATCGACATCACCGCGCTCAAGAACTGCATCAATGTCATCGCCAAGATGGACATCAAGATGGAGGCCAACCGGATCACCATCACGGCCAAGGAGGAGGTGCTCGTCAACGGCGGCACCAGCTACACACGCTGGAATGCCGCGGGCATCGAGAGCGGTACCAACGGCACCTGGCGCGAGCACGCGGCCGTGCACAGCCTGGTGGGTCCCAACAGCAAGGGTTCCCCCAAGCTGCCGGCGCCGGTTCAATTGCCCCAGGGGCAACTGGACCTCTACAACCACTACGTCAAGGGCGACGGCACGCAGCGCCAGGCCGTGAAGCAGGGCGAATACACCGTGGTGGATTCGGAGGGCGCAAGCCACAGCGGAAATCTCGACAGCAACGGTTTCGCCAAGGTCTCGGGCCTGCCCATCGGCGCAGCCACGGTCACCTTCGGCCCGGACCCGCGCGATCCCTGGGATGAGGCCAGTTATTTCGGACCGCCGCATGAATGGCCACCGAAGCCTGCAGCCGGCGAACCCGATGCAAGCCTGGGGGCTGCTGCCTTGACCGGCGGCGTGGGCGGGAATGCCTCTGGCTTGCTGGCGGGTGCCGGCGGGCCGGGTGGTGCAGCAGGCAGCTTGACGAGCCAGGTTGCTCCTGGCCTCGGCGGTGCCATGGGCGCACTCGGGGCACTCGGCCAGGTCGCAGGAAAGGCGCAGCAAGCCGTCGGCGCGGTGCAGGCGGTTCAACAGGGCGGCGCCCAGGCCTTGCTGGGACAGGCGGGCCAGCTTGCGGGTGGGATGGCGACCCAGGCACTGGGCGGTGCCATGGGGCCGATGGGCGCGCCGGTCACCGCCGCAATGGGTGGCGTCGTCTCGGGAGGGATGAGCGGTGGATTGCCGGGAGCGGCCGCTGCAGCCAAGGGCGGCATCGGCGATGCGGTGGCGGTAGCCATGCCCAAGCTGCCGGGCGCATTGCCCGTTCCGCCATTGGGAAGCACGGGAGGCAACCCGGGTGCCGCAATCCTCATGGCCGGCCAGACGCCCGGCTTCGCGGGCTGACCGTCGCGCAGGCTCGCTGGGCCGTGCGCGGGCCCTGACAAAACCAATCAGAACAGAGGGATCACCAAAAAATGGCGACGCAAGGATCACCGGCACCGAAGACCCCCAAGGAGCGCGAGCCGCAGACGGCGGTTGCGCCGCTCAACACCATCGATCCGATGGACATCGGCGCGGGCGCGGCACGCTTCGACCGATGGCTGCGCGAGATCAGCGGCGGCTATGTCACGCTGGAAAGGCTGAGCACCGTGGCGGGCAGCCTGCCCGTCATCGGGAACATCATGGCGCTGGTCGATGTCCTCGTGGACCTTGTGACAGTGATACAGAAACTGATCGCGAAGAAGGCCGTCGATTTTCTGGACTGGCTCAACCTGGGCGTCAATCTCATCGGTGTCATTCCAGCGCCGCCGAGCATGGCGGCTGCGCGCATGAGCCTGCGCCCCGCGCTGCACCTGCTCAAGCAGCAACTCAAGCACAGCGCCGCAAACCTTGCCGAGGCATTGGTCTCCATATTGGTCTCGCACCTGAACGACAAGATCGCCGGCGAGATCGACAAGTTCGTCGAAGGCGCGATGAACAAGATCTCGGAGATCCTGAAAAACTGCGCGGACAAGGTCGATGGGATCGCCGACGTCCTGATCGGCGTGCTGCGGCGTTGCATCGGCGGCGAAGACCTGTTCAAGCTCGCCCCGCCGAAGCCTGCCACCAGTACCTACAACCCCAGGAAGCAGAGTGCGTGGGATCGCATGCTCGCCGCTGCCGATCGCTATGCCAAGCAGGCTGTGAACTACGCCGTCAAGGTTGCGGCCAGGTACCTGCCACCCCAGGTCAGGGGGCTCGTCGAGGGTGTCATTCAGGCGCTGACGAACTTCAAGGGAATGGTTCGCGACAAGCTGCTGATGCTTGCGAGCGCCAAGACCGAACGATCGATCATGTGGCTGCTCCAGAGGCTGCTTGCCGCCGTCAAGAAATTCAAGACCAAGCGCGGCGCGACGATCCCTCCGAAAAAAGGCGCACAGGCGCGAGCGACCAAGCCGGGTGGTGAACTCGGCGCCGTAGGCACCCAGCGTGGTGCCCGGGGCAATGGCAGTTGCTGCAAGCAGGGCGCGGCCAAGGCCGGCACCCGCAAGTCGATCAGTTTCGCGCTCGGCAACGAGAGCTTCACCCACACCGACTTCGTGCTGCCGGCCACCCTGCCCATCGTGTGGAGCCGGACTTACAGCAGCAACCTGGCTGCCTATGACCATGCGGGCCTGGGCGCGCGATGGCTGACTGCCTACACCACGCGCATCGATGTGGTCGAGTTGTCTGGGGAGCGGCAAGCACTGGTGTATCGCGCTGCAGACGGCCGCAGCCACGATCTGCCGTGGCTCGCCGTCGGCCAGAGCCATTGCAATGCCATCGAGGAATTCAGCGCGACCCGCCTGAGCGAGACGCTGCTTGTGCTGGACTTCGGCAAGCCGCTGCCGGCCGGCGAGCAGCCCGACTGGCGCGAAACCTACGAGCTCGTCGACACCGCGGCCGGCAAGGCCGCCGCACAGGGCAGGCAGCACTTTCGCCTGGTTGCCCAGCACGCCAGGGACGGCGCCGCCATCGGCCTGCGCTACGACCACGTGATTGCCGATGGAGCGAATGCCGGTGAACAGGTGCTCAGCGACATCCTCAGCAAGCAGGGCGACGTCACGCTTGCACACGTCGGCATCCGACCGCACGCGATCACCGGCCGCATCGAATCCCTGTGGGAGCTCAGGGACGGGCAGGTCGTTCGCCAGCTGGCTGCCTACACCCATGACGAAGCCGGTGACCTGATTGCGGCACAGGACGAGAACGGTGCCGCCTGGACCTATCAATACAGCCACCATCTGGTCACCCGCTACACCGACCGCACCGGCCGCGGCATGAACCTGGCCTACGACGGCACCGGCGCCGACGCCAAGGCGATCCGCGAATGGGCCGACGACGGCAGCTTCGATACCCAGCTCGAGTGGGACAAGAACATCCGCCTGACCTACGTGACCGACGCGCTCGGCCAGGAAACCTGGATCTACTACGACATCCTGGGCTATACCTACCGTGTCATCTACCCGGACCAGAACGAAGAATGGTTCTTCCGGGACGACGCCAAGAACATCACCCGCCACGTCCACCCCGACGGCGGCACCGATGAGTACCTCTACGACGAAGCCGGCAACCTGCTGACCCACACCCAGGCCGACGGCAGCGAGGTCCACTTCGAATACGACAAGCTCAGCCGCCTGACCGGCATGCGGGATGCGGAGGGCGGTGTCTGGCGGCGCGACTACGACCCGCAGGGCCACCTCGCCGAAGAGACCGATCCGCTGGGCCACAAGACCCAGTACGCCTACGACAAGGCCGGGCGGCCCGTGCAGATCACCGATGCCAAGGGCGGTGTCAAGAAGCTCGCCTACACGGCTTCCGGCGAGCTCGCCAGCTATACCGATTGTTCCGGCAAGACCACCACCTGGGGCTACGATCCCCGCGGCCGCCTGCTGCAGAGCACCGATGCCGCCGGGCAGACCACGAAATACGCCTACACCCCGCTCAGCGAGCAGACGCTGGTGGCGGCTCACGGGAACGTCGATGCGGCCAACCATCCGGGCCAGCTCGAGGAAGTGCTTCATCCCGACCAGACCAGGGAGCGGCTGGCTCACGACGCCGAAGGCCGACTGCTGGCGCATACCGACGCAATCGAGCGCCGCACCCGCTATCGCTACACCGTTGCAGGCCTTGTCGCCGGGCGCACCGACGCAGCAGGCCACACGCTGAACTACGAGTGGGACAAGCTTGGCCGTCTCGCCCGGCTCCGGAACGAAAACAACAGCCACTACGAGTTCAGGTACGACCCCGTCGGCCGCCTGCTCGAGGAAACCGGATTCGATGGCAAGGCGACCCGCTACCGCCATGAAGAATCCAGCGGCCTACTTGCCGAAGTGGAAGAAGCCGGCCAGGTCATCCGGCTGACCTTCGATGCGCTCGGCCGACTCGTCGAACGCGAAGCCGACGCGCAATCCGAGACCTTCGTCTACGACGGCAACGGCCGCCTGCTCGAAGCAAGAAACAAGGACGCCAGGCTTCAGTGGTTCTACGACCCCGCGGGCAACCTCGTGCGCGAACACCACGCCGACCTGGCGCGAGACCACACCGCGGTGTGGCAGCACCGGTACAACGAACTCAACCAGAGGGTCGGCAGCACCCGCCCCGACGGCCACACCCAGGAGTGGCTCACCTACGGCAGCGGCCACGTCCATGGCCTGCTGCTCGACGGCCAGGACGTCCTCGGCCTGGAGCGCGACGATCTGCATCGCGAAACCGTCCGCCAGCAGCGCAACGGCCTGGTGCAGAGCCTGCGCTACGACCCGGCGGGTCGCTTGCTGGAGCAGCAGGTCTCGCATGCGAAGCCACCCTCCGGCACGGGCGAAACAGTTGCGAGCGCGAGCATCCGGCGCAACTACCAATACGACAAGGCCGGTCAGCTCATGGGCATCGGCGACAGCCGCAGAGGCCATCTGGACTATCGCTACGACCCTGTCGGTCGCCTGCTCGAAGCCCAAAGCCAGCTGGGCAGGGAACTGTTCGCCTTCGACCCGGCGGGCAATATCGCCGACCCGGTCCTGAAGGACTCGGGATCTGCCGTCGTGCCGCAGGACCAGCAGCCGCGCGCCGTCGCCCCTGGCAAGCTGCTGGACAACCTGCTCAAGGAATACGCCGGCACCCATTACAGGTACGACGAGCGGGGCAACCTCGTCGAGCGCACGAAGAACGGCCGCAAGACCCTCTTCACCTGGGACGGCTTCAACCGCATGGCGAGTGCGACGTCGGAGAACGGCACCACCACCTTTCGCTACGACCCGATGGGCCGACGCATCGCCAAGCAGACCGATGCGCAAGAAACCCTCTTCGGCTGGGATGCGGAGACCCTTGCCTACGAGAGCACAAGGAGCAGCGCCCACGGCAGCGAATCGCACCGCACCGTCCACTACCTGCACGAGAAGGACAGTTTCGTGCCGCTGTTGCAGGTGCACAGGCAGGAGGCGCTTCGCCTGAGTCCGACGACCGACGTGAAGGCGTTGATGCAGGCCAATGGCGGCGCCTACGACATCGAGCAGGATCCACTGTGGAACGGGCAGGGACATCCCGGGGCCGAGCCGTTCAGGAGCGAGGAAATCGCCTTCTACCAATGCGACCACCTCGGCACGCCGCAGGAACTGACGGACGCCGGCGGAAACGTCTGCTGGAGCGCCAGCTACAAGGCCTGGGGCGAAGCGAAGCAGGCGATCTCGGAAGCGGCCAGGCGCGCGGGGGTTGCAAATCCGATCCGTTTCCAGGGGCAGTACGCAGACGAGGAAACGGGGCTGCACTACAACCGGCATCGTTACTACGATCCGCAAAGCGGGCGGTTTGTGAGTGCGGATCCGATTCGTCTTTGGGGAGGCACCAACTTTTATCAATTCGCTCCCAATCCTGCGGAATGGATCGATCCGCTCGGGTTGAAGAAATGCGCAGTAGTAATTGGCGAGAACCAAAGAAGAGTCGATGTATATACGCGCCTCAGTCAGCCATTGGCTGCAAGCCAGGGGTATTCTCTCTACACGATAAAAATTTACCCGGATTTTTCGTGGTCGAAAGAAGCGACATTCACCGGGGGGCCGAAAACCGAAGCAGAATGGGCTTTGTCGCTTGAGGAAAATAGAAAATTCATCGAATTGGCGAAGCGAAATGGTTGCAAGATAATCGATATCGGCAGAGATCCAAAAGCCGTAGCTGAGGGGAAGCCAATTTCTCGCTATTACCAGCTGGAACGAGACATGTCCGAATCCTATGCCAATAAATTGAAAATCTCGCCTTCTTATGTCGAGGGCGTGTTGAAAGGGTTCAAATGATAAAAATACTCGCTCACCTTCATGCGCATGACATTCCGAGCAGCGTGGAATTCTACGAAAAATTCGGATTTTCCCTCGTGGGTGACGACACTGACGGACGTGGAATCAGAATTGCGAGAATGACTCATGGCGCCGCACCGTATCTGATGCTGAATCTTCGTGACAACTCAACTCTATTGGCTCCATACAAAGAATTTGATGACAACGATCTCCCTGTGGCAGTGGCATTCGCTTTGATGTCTTCCTGGGATGAGGAGTTCTTTGGCTGGCAAAAATTGATATTCGAGAGTTTTAATGAATTTGTTATTAAAGATGTTTCTCAGCCATATGGAGATTGGATTTATTTGAAAGATCCGGCCGGAAATAATATCTTGTTCACCAGTTCGGATTTTTATTGAAATTCATGAACGAGGTGGATGGGTTGTTTTTTCGAGCATTGAGCTTTTATTTGTAAAAAGCCAATTCATTTTTTATTGACAGAGTCCCAAGCCCATGCCCTCCCAAGTGATCATCCAGTCCCACAACCTCTGGCGCAAAGGCGCAGGCGGTGCCCCTGCGGGCCTTGTCGGCATGGCCGACAGCTATGCCTATGCGGGCTTGGACCTGAATCTCGCCCAGTTCGCCACCACGGTCTTCACCGGCAGCAGCTTCACCGCCACCACCTTCAAGCAGGCTGGCTGGACCGGCTGCCAGTTCATGGGCTGCACCTTCACCGCCTGCGACTTCGAGGGCATTGCCATCACGGGCTGCACCTTCACCCGTTGCACCTTTGCCCAATCGCAGTTCCGGCAGGGCCGGCTCAGTGCCTGCAAGTTCAACAACTGCCAGTGGAACGACCTGAACTTCGACAACGGCCACTGGAGCGATGTCGATGTGCTCGGCTGCACGGGCACCACGGTGCAGGCCGATGGCCTGCGCGGCGAGCATGTGGACTTCACCGGCAGCTACTTCGAGCACCTGGAGATGCGCAACACACAGATCAACTGAGCGCAGCCCCCAGGCGCCTTTTTTCGGAGCATCCAATGCCAAGAGGCACCCCTAACGCGGATCCCATGTACGGCATCTACGGCTATGACGACTACTGGAGCGTCGACATCCGCCGCGACAAGGTGCGCATGGTCAAGGCCTTCTACTTCAACACTCACGGTGGCCGCGACGGTGCGTTGATGCACGCACAGGCGCACAGGGATCAGTTCGTGCGCGAACACCTGCCGGTGTTGAAGCGGGAGATCGCTCAACGCGTGCGGCGCGACAACAAGACCGGAGTGGCCGGGGTGTACTTTCGCGAGCAGCCGGGCGGGAAGAACGCGATGTGGATCGCGATGACCCGCGTCAGTCCGGAGCGATCGGTCAGCAAGGCTTTTTCGGTGGGCCGCTACGGACCGAGGGCAAAGGAGCTGGCAATTGCGGAACGGCAAAAGCAGCTGGAGCAAATGACGGGATACGCATCGCGGCATCCGGCGGACGGATCGGCATTTGCGCGAATGTCTGCCGATGGTCGGTAGGTGCAACGAGGGACGCCGCGCCCCTGACCGCTGAAATCCGGCGACTGGGGCCACGCCATCCAGGTAGCGAACTTGCATTCGACCTGTCGCCGCCACCCACAATCAAAAATCCGCACGGAGGTGCCATGAAGATCGATGCGTTCGATGAGAGCCTGGAACACCGCAACATCCTGCCCTACGACCCCGCGTACGCCGATGTGTTCGCGCAAGTTCAGCGCCACGTTCAGGAGCGCCTCGAGAGCGTGGAACTCGTTCACATCGGGAGCACCGCCATCCGCGGCCTGCGGGGCAAGCCGATGGTGGATGCTGTTGCCATCACGCAGAGGGAGGATTTGCGCCGCGAGCAACAGGCGTTCGAAGCGCTCGGGTTTCATCGGCGTGCCGTATGGGTCGACAAAGATGAGAAGCCGTATGTCTGCGCAAGCGTCGGGCACGACGGACGCAGGTTTAACATCAACATCCACATCTGCCACCGTGGCGATCCGGTGCGCAAGGACTCGCTGGCCTTCATGGACATCCTCGACAGGCGTCCCGACCTGCGCAGGAAGTACGAAGAGGCCAAGGACCACGCCCACGCGATCGATCCCGTCAATCCGGAGGTCTACAACCGGGAGAAAGCGCCGGTGATCCAGGAGATACAGGCGCAGATCTCCGCTGAGCGCGCCAGCTACGCGCCGAGCATCAACTCGAGGTTCTGAACGGCCGCGCCGGACGCGCCCTTGCCCAGGTTGTCGAAGACGGCGGACAGCAGCACTTGGCCGTGGTCCGCATTGGCGAACACACCCAGCTGCAGGTCGTTGGTTCCGTTCAGCGCCTGCGGATCGAGATGCGTCATCGCCTGTGTCTCTGCAAGCGACATGACCTTGACGTAGCGCACATTCGCGTAGTGATGCGCAAGGCATGCCTGCAACCGGACACCATCGACACCGCCCGCCAGCAAGCGCAGTTCGAGCGGCACGGTCAGGACGATTCCCTGCCGGTAGGCACCATAGGCCGGCACGAAGAACGGACGGTGCGCCAGCCCGGCGTATTCCTGGATTTCGGGCGTGTGCTTGTGTTCCAGCGCCAGGCCATAGACCTGGGACGGTGCCGCGGCCGGCGTGTCGCTGGCTTCGTGCGCATCGATCGCTGCCCTTCCACCCCCCGAATAGCCGGAGGTCGCATAGACCGTCGCCGGGTATTCGCTCGGCAGCAGGCCTGCTTCCACCAGCGGCCGCAACAGGGCAATGGCACCTGTCGGATAGCAGCCCGGATTGCTGACACGCCCGGCCTGTGCAATCCGTTGCGCATGCCCCTGGGCCATTTCGGGAAAGCCATAGACCCATTCCGGGTGCGTGCGATGCGCCGAACTCGCGTCGATCACACGGACGGCCGGATTCCGGATGAAGCCGACCGCGTCGCGTGCAGCCGCATCCGGCAGACAAAGAATCGCGATGTCGCATGCATTGATCGCCTCCTCGCGACGCCGTGGATCCTTGCGTTCGGCGGCCGGCAGCGTCAGGAGCTGCAGGTCGGTGCGATCGCGCAGGCGCTCATGGATCTGCAGCCCGGTGGTGCCCTGGTCGCCGTCGATGAAGATGGTCGGAAGACTCATGATGTTGCGCGCTCCTGATTCGGTCTCTGGATGTATCTGCCGCAATTCTTCTCGGGTCGATAAAATATGAAAAGTTGAATTTGGCAATCTTGTAGTTCATATTTCCTGAAGCAGAGATCTCACATGCGCGAAATCAGCCTCGATCGTTTGCGCACGCTGGTAGCGATCGCAGACCATGGATCCTTCGCGGCCGCGGCGCAGGTGCTGCATCTCGCGCCGCCGACGGTGAGCCTGCACATCGCCGAGCTGGAGGGGCGTGTGGGCGCTTCGCTCCTGTCCCGGCGGCGCGGGGACGTGCGGCCGTCGGCTGTCGGCGAATTGCTGGTGGAGCGTGCACGCCGGCTGCTGGCCGAGATCGAGTCGACGCTGGACGACGTCAGCCGGCAGGTGCTGGGGCTGGCCGGACGCGTGCGGCTCGGCGCCTCGACGGGCGCGATCTCTCACCTGTTGCCGCAGGCCATCGCACGGCTGCGCGAGGATCATCCGGACATCGATGTGCAGATCGCAGTGCTCACTTCGCAGGACACGCTGGCGCGCCTTGCACAAGGCAAACTGGACGTCGGGCTGGTGGCCCTGCCGCAGTCGCCGGTCGCGGGGCTCACGATCCGGCCCTGGCGCCGCGACCCGGTCATGGCCTTCCTGCCGGCCGACTGGCGCGCTCCTGCCAAGGTCTCGCCGACGTGGCTCGCGACTCAGCCGCTCATCCTCAACGATGCCACCACGCGCCTGTCGCGCCTCGTCTCGGAATGGTTCGCGCTGGGCGGCCACCGGCCCGCACCGCGGATCGAGCTCAACTACAACGATGCGATCAAGAGCCTGGTCGGTGCCGGCTACGGCGCAACGCTCCTGCCGCATGAGGCGGGCGCGTTGCAGCCGGACGCGCGCATCGCGATGCGTCCCCTGCGCCCGGCACTTTGGCGTGAGCTGGGCGTTGCCCACCGGTCGGGCCCCGTCGAACGCGCGACGCAGCGCGTGCTCGACGCGCTGTGGGTGCTCAAGGTCCGTTGAGCGCGAGATCGCGAAGACGACCTGCTTGCCCGGCGATGCAATGCAATGCAGTGCCGCACCCGCCCTCGGCCCGCCGCATCGACTGACCGCCATACGTCTGCGCGGATGGCGCAGGCCGTGGCAGCGCTTATGCTGTGCAGGATCACAACGCAGAGTTCCCCGCCATGACCGATTTCCGCCCCGCCTACGACAAGCGCTTCGACAACATCCCCACCGACCGCCTGCCCGAATTGCTGCGCGCCATGCCCAAGGCCGAGCTGCACATGCACATCGAAGGCTCGCTCGAACCCGAGCTGATCTTCGCGCTCGCGCAGCGCAACGGCGTGGCCATTGCGTACGCCAGCGTGGAGGAACTGCGCAAGGCCTACGCGTTCACCAACCTGCAGAGCTTCCTGGACATCTACTACGCCGGCGCGAGCGTGCTGCTGAAGGAGCAGGACTTCTACGACATGGCCTGGGCCTACCTCGAGCGCGCCGCGGCCGACAACGTGGTGCACACCGAGATGTTCTTCGACCCGCAGACGCACACCGCGCGCGGCGTGGCGATGGAAACGGTGGTCAACGGCCTGCATCGCGCGTGCGTCGATGCACAGCCCAGGCTCGGCGTGAGCGCATCGCTCATCCTCTGTTTCCTGCGCCACCTGAGCGAGGAAGAGGCCTTCGAAACGCTGGAGCAGGCGCTGCCGTTTCGCGACAAGTTCATCGGCGTGGGCCTCGATTCGAGCGAGGTCGGCCATCCGCCCGAGAAGTTCGCGCGCGTGTTCGCACGCTGCCGCGAGCGGGGACTGCATCTGGTCGCGCATGCGGGCGAAGAGGGCCCGCCCGAATACGTGTGGAGCGCGCTCGATGTGCTGAAGGTCGAGCGCGTCGACCACGGCGTGCAGAGCGCGAAAGACCCGGCGCTGATGAAGCGGCTCGCGCAAGACCGCATTCCGCTCACCGTGTGCCCGCTGTCGAACCTCAAGCTGTGCGTGTTCCCGGACCTCGCGCAGCACAACCTGGGCGCGCTGCTCGATGCGGGGCTGGTCGCCACCGTCAACTCCGACGACCCCGCCTACTTCGGCGGCTACATGAACCAGAACTTCACGCAGACCTTCGAGGCCACCGGGCTCAGCGTGCAACACGCCTGGCAACTCGCTGCCAACAGCTTCGAAGGCAGCTTCATCGACACGGCCGCCAAGCGCGCCTACGTGGACCGGCTCAACGCCGTCTTCGCAAGCTTCTGATCCGAGGCGGGCGGCCGCGGCACCAGCAGCGGCATCGCCACGAGCGCACAGGCGCTCGCTGCGAGCCACACCATCGGCCACCCCTGCAGCGCGAGCAGGTGCGGAATGGAGAAGGGCGTGACGAAGCACACCAGGAAGACGCTGGTGTTCGCCATGCCCAGCGCGGTGCCGGCCCGCGCCGCCCCGGCCAGCGTGGCGAGCTCGGTGTAGGCCACGCCGTGCCAGGCCGACACGCACACGCCGCTCACTCCCAGCAGCACGACGAGCGCGATGCGCAGCGCCGATGAATCGGCGATGTGCGTGTCCGCCGCGATCACCAGCACCGCGAGCGCGGCGAACAGCGCCACGCTGAGCGCGCTGCAGGCGCGCAGGTAGGCGGGTCGGTTGCGGCGGCGGTCGGTCCAGCGGCCGCTCCACACGCGCATCGCCATCGCCCCGACCTGCGTGAAGACCATGGTGGCCGTGATCGTCGCGAGGCCCGCGTGGCCGAAGTCGTGCAGGAACACCGTGCCGAAGGACAGCACCGCGAACTGCGGCGCGCAAAGAATGCCGATGCCCAGCACGATGCGCCAGACGCGGGCGTCGCGCAGCGGGCCGGTCTTCGGGGTTTCGGCCGTGCTCGTCGGAGAGCGTGGCACGCCGCGCGCAATCGGCGGTTCGTGGACCCACGCCCAGCTCATCGCCGCGCTCAACGCGCACAGCAGCGCGAGCAGTCCGTAGAGCGCTGCAAAGCCGAAGTGCAGCGCGACGAACGGCAGCACCAGCGCGCCGATGCCGCCGCCCAGCGGCACGGCGGTCTGGCGGATGCTCATCGCGAGCCCGCGTTCGCTGGCGTCGAACCACGTCATCACCGCGCGGCCGCTCGCGCCGTTGACGCTCCCGCCCAGCAGGCCGACCAACAGCAGGCCCGCGGCGAGCCAGCCGAGCCCGGGAATGTGCTGCGCGCTGGGCGCGGCCCAGAGCGCCATCGCGACGAGGGCGATCGCGGTGCTGCCCAGCCCCGTAAGCAGCACCGGCCGATCGCCCCAGCGGTCAGTCAGCAGGCCCCATGGCAGTTCGCTCACCGCGATGCCCAGGCCCATGAGGCCGAGCACCAGGCCGAGCGTCGCGTTGTCCAGCTGGTAGCCGGTGCGCATCAGCACCGCGGTCATCGGGATGCCGCTGAAGGCCACGGAGAACGCCGCGTTGGCGGCCACGCCCGCGGCCAGCACCTTCCAGCGGTGGCGAGGCGAATGCGGAGACGAAAGGTGCGATTGGGTCATGGTGCGGTGAAGTCTCCGCCGTTGCCAAGGTTTTGAAAATCAGAAAATAATGAGTGAATCGTCCACAAAAGCTGGACGATTGAAAAAGGATGAACCCATGTCCCAGGTGATGTTCGATCTCGACGTGCTGCGCAGTTTTTCCACCGGCATCGCGCTCGGCAGCTATGCCCGCGCGGCCGACCGGTTGGGGCGCTCGACTTCCGCAGTGAGCGCGCAGCTCAAGAAGCTGGAGGCGCAAGCCGGCACGGTGTTGTTCCGCAAGGCCGGCCGCGGGCTGGAGCTCACCGACGCCGGCGAAACGCTCTTGGCCTATGCCCACCGCATGCTCGAACTCAACGAGGAAGCCGGTGCCGCCATGCGCGGCGCCGACCTGCAAGGATGGGTGCGCCTGGGTCTGCAGGAAGACTTCGGCGAGACGCTGCTGCCCGCGGTGCTCGGGCGCTTTGCGCGCGCGCATCCCAAGGTGCGCATCGAGGCCTGCGTGGCGCGCAGTGCCGAGTTGCGGGAGCGCCTCGAACTCGGCAAGCTCGATCTCGCGCTGGCGTGGGACGCGGGCGACCAGCCGCCGTCACTGCATGCCGAGCGCGTGGCGCGCCTGCCGCTGCAGTGGATCGGGCCCGCCTCCGGCGACGTGCTCGATGCGGCCTGGTGGAAGGAGCGCCAGCGCCGCGAAGGCGCAGGTCGCGGCGCGCGCAAGTCCACGGAGCCGTTGCCGCTGGTGTTGCTCGATGCGCCGTGCCCGCTGCGCGACATCGTCACCAGAACGCTCGACCGCGCCGGCGTGCCGTGGCGCCATGCGTTCACGAGCGCCAGCCTTGCAGCCTTGTGGGCCGCGAGTTCGGCGGGCCTGGGCCTCACGGTGCGCACGCCTTTCGGGCTGCCGTCGCATGTGCGCGCGATCGATCGCACGGCGGTGGGCTTGCCGGCGCTGCCGCAGATGTCGATGGCGCTTTACCGCGCGCAGGCCAATGCCGAGGCGCCGGTCGGCCGGCTCGCCACGCTGTTGCTGGAGGCGGTGCGGCAGCACGTGCAGATGGGGCCCGCGCAAATGCACTGAGCACAATCCCTCGCATCGCCGCCGCGTCGATGCATGAGAATCCGCCGCTGGAGACAACAACGAAGAAGTGGAACGGCATGGCCACGCAGCAAAACTTCCTGCACCTGTGGGACGACAGGTTCCTGTACATCACGCCGGCGATCCAGTCGGGGCTCACGGCGCGCTCGTCGGCCACGCTGCTGGCTTCGGCGAGCGGGCATCCTTTCACGCTCGAGGCGGTCGACGGCACGCGGGTGCGCTGCACCGCCGCGCTGGTGGCGCCGCATGTGTCGCGCCGGCTCGACGTCGACGGCTGCGGGCTGCTGTCGCTCAACCTCGACCCGGCATCGAGCGCCTACCGCATGCTTGCGCGGTGCATGGGCGGCCACGGCATCGAGCCCATCGATGCGCGCCGCTTCGGCCAGCTGCGCGACGACTTCGACCCCGCGCAGCGCGGCATGCTCGGCGACCGCAAGCTGCAGTCGCTGAGCGCGAAGATGATCGAGTCGATCACCGGATGCCCTGAGGTTGCAGCGCCGATCGACCGGCGCATCGAGCGCGTGCTGCAGTCCATCCGAGAGCACGCGGGGCAGATCTCGCTGAAAGAACTCTCGGTCGTGGCATGCCTCTCGCCCGACCGCCTGACGCACCTGTTCGCCGAGCAGGTGGGCGTGTCGGTCAAGCGCTATGCGCTGTGGACCAAGGTGCGGCGCACGGTCCAGCAGTTCACCGGCCACCGGCCGCTCACCGACGTGGCGCTGGTCAGCGGCTTCACCGATGCGGCGCACATGAGCCGCACCTTCCAGCGGTACTTCGGCCTGCCGCCCTCGTTTCTTGCAAGCCAGGTGCAGGTGACCGCGGACGCGCAGGCCTCGCACGCCTGGGGCCACGCGACGATGCACTGAGCTTGCTCTGCAGGACAGCGGCTGCGTTCAAGCCGCCAGGTGCCGGTGTGTCTAAGCTGGGGGTGCTCCATCAAGAGAGCATCAACCGGAGACATCAGTGAAAAAGACATCCTCGCGCGGCGCGCTGCCGCGGTCCCTGTTCGTTCCGCTCGCGCTGGCCACGGCCGCGGCGATCACCGCCTGCGGCGGCGGCGGAGGCGGCAACGGGTTCTCGTTTTTGCCCATCGGCGGCAATCCGCCCGTGAACCCGCCCACCAACCCGCCGGCCGAAGGCACCTACAAGGCCGAGATCCGCCGCACTGCGATGGGCGTGCCGCACATCAAGGCCGACAACTGGCCCGGCGTGGGCTACGGCTACGGGTTCGCGCAGGCGGAAGACGACCTGTGCACGATGGCCGATTCGTTCCTCACTTACCGCGGCGAGCGCTCGCAGTACCTGGGCGGCGAGGCGCTGCTCGTGGCTGCCAGCACCATCGCGCGTCCGAAGAACATCGACTCCGACTTTTTCCACAAGCATGTGATCTCGGCCGACGTGCTCGAGAAAATGATCGCGGCCCAGCCCGACAACCTCAAGCAACTGGTCGAGGGCTTCGCCGCCGGCTACAACCGCTACGTGCGCGATGTGAAGGCCAGCGGCACGGCGCACGAAGCCTGCCGCAGCGAGGCATGGGTCAAGCCCATCACCGCCGAGGACATCTACCGCCGCATGTACGCGGCCAACCTTGCGGGCGGGTACAGCAATTTCCTGCCGAACATCGCCAATGCGATCGCACCCGCACCGGTGGTGCTCACCAAGACCGCCGCGCGCGGCAAGCTCGGCAAGGCGCCGTTGCAACTCGCGGCAGGCGGCACGCGGGTGCCCGAACTGCAGGTGGGCGGCCACGAAGGCGTCGGCAGCAACATGATCGGCTTCGGCACCGCCGCCACCGGTGACGCGAGCCCGCTGCTCTTCGGCAACCCGCACTGGTACTGGCGCGGACCCGACCGCTTCTACCAGGCGCAGCTCACGATTCCGGGCCAGCTCAACATCAGCGGCACCTCGTTCCTCGGCATTCCGGTGATCCTCATCGGCTTCAACGACAACATCGCTTGGAGCCACACGGTGTCGACCGCGCGGCGTTTCGGCTTCTTCGAGCTGAAGCTCGCATCGGGCGACCCGACCAGCTACATGCGCGACGGCAGCGCGGTGAAGATGCAGGCGCTGAACATCACCGTCAACGTGAAGCAGGCCGACGGCAGCGTGGCCCCGGTGACGCGCACGCTCTACAAGTCGGAATACGGGCCGATGATCAACCTGGCCCCGCTGAATGCGGCGCTGGGCTGGAGCCAGACCACTGCATTCGCGATCCGCGACATCAACGGCGAGAACTACCGCACCTTCAGGAACTGGCTGCGCTGGAACCAGGCGAAGTCGCTGGACGACTTCATCGCCATCCAGCGCGAGGAGTCGGCCATTCCGTGGGTCAATACCGTGGCCGTGGGCCGGGGCGCAGCCAAGGCCTGGTATGCCGACATCGGCGCGATTCCCAACGTGTCGCCCACCCAGGTGGCCAGTTGCACGACGCCGCTGGGCGCGGCGCTCGGCCCCGCGCTGCCGCGCGTTCCCGTGTTCGACGGTTCGAGGAGCGAATGCGACTGGCAGACCGATGCCGACTCCGCGCAGAAGGGCGCACTCGGCGCCTCCCGCATGCCCAGCCTGCAGCGCGACGACTACGTCGAGAACTCCAACGACAGCTACTGGCTCGCGAATCCGAAGGCGCCGATGACCGGCTACCCCGACATCATGGGCACCGCGGGCACGGAGCCCGCAAGCTTCCGCACGCGCCTGGGCAACCTGCTCGCGCAAGGCCGGATCGATGGCGCCGATGCCTACGGCGCCAAGGGCGCCACGGCCGACACCGTCAAGCAGATGGTGATCAACAGCCGCGTGCTGACGGCCGAGCTCTTCAAGGACCAGGCGCTGGCCATGGTGTGCGCGACGCCGACGATCAACGTGGCGACCGATCCGCAGGGCGGCGCGGCCATCGGGCGCGACGTCGATACCGGCCCGGCCTGCGCGGTGCTCCAGGCCTGGGACAACACCGGCACGAGCGGCGCGCGCGGTGCGCACATCTGGGACGAGTTCTGGAACCGTGCGTCGCTGCAATCGGCAGCCGCGCTCTACAACGTGCCCTTCAGCGCGAGCGACCCGATCCATACGCCGCGCGACCTGAAGCCCGGTGCGCAGGCCGCCCTGCAGCAGGCCTTCGGCGCCGCCGTCGCGCGCGTCGAGGCCAGCGGCTTCGCGCTCGATGCCAAGCGCGGCGACTACCTGTTCGCCACGCGCGGCGGCCAGAAGATCCCGCTCTACGGCGGCTGCGGCGGGCCGGGCTACTTCACCATCGCGTGCTCGGAGAACCGGCTCGACAAGGGCGGCTACAGCATGGACGGCAACCCGAACGGCAACAGCTACATGCAGATCGTGCGGTTTCCCGAAGGCGGCGTGGAGGCGCACACCTTCCTGACCTTCTCGCTGTCGGACGACCCGGCCTCGGCGCACAACGCCGACTACACCCGCGCCTACAGCGCGGGGCAGTGGCTCAAGGTGCCGTTCTCGGAAGCCGAGATCAAGGCCGATGCGGCCTACCGCAGCGTCACCATCGACGAGTAGGTGAGCGAGTAGTTCAGCGAGCGGGCGGCGCAGCGGTGGACGCGGCGCGCTGCGCGAGCCAGTTCCACCCGGCGCCTGCGGCCATGAGCACGCAGGTGCCGAGGAACACGGCCCGCATGCCGATGTGTCCGCCCACGAAGCCGCCTAGCAGTGGCCCCGCGACCTGCCCGGTGTACTGGGCCGAGGTCGAGTACCCCAGCATGTTGCCGGCCACGCGCTCGGGCACGTTGTGGCGGATCACGCTCGCGATGCAGGGCAGCAGCCCGCCGAGCGAGAGCCCCATCAGGAAGCGCAGCACCACCAGCTGCCAGCCCGAAGTGACGAAGGCCTGCGGAATCAGCAGCAGTGCCGACACCGCCAGGCATCCGACGATCACGTTCCAGTGCCCCACGCGGTCGGCCAGCTTGCCCAGGCGCGAGGCCGAGAGGATGCTGCCCAGCGCAGCCGCGGACATGACGAGGCCGGCCATCATGGTCACCCGATTCGGGTCCTCGACCAGCGTGGCGACGTAGACGGTGATGATCGGCTCGATCGACATGTTGGCCAGCATCAAAAGCATGCCGGTGAAGAGCATCGCGATGAGCGGGCGCTTGTCGGGAATGGCGGCCCAGCCGGTGTCGGGGGTGTCGCTCTGCTTCGAGCCCGAGGGCGCCTTCTTCTCTTCGCGGATGAGGAAAGCGGTCGCGAGAAATGCCACGAAGATCATCGCGCCCGCCGCGAAGAAGGTCGCGCGGATGCCGATGAGCGGCGGCAGCGCGCCGCCCACCAGCGGACCCACGAGGTTGCCGGCCATGATGGCCGAGGACATGGTGCCCAGCGCCCAGCCGGTGCGGTCCTTCGGCGTCTGCGTGGCCACGAGCACCATCGAGCCCGAGGCGTAGCCGCCCAGCAGGCCCGCCAGGAGGCGCAGGCCGACGAGCTGCCAGACGTTGCCCGCCATGCCGATCAGCGCCATCGCCACCGCCATGCCCAGGCTTGCGCGGATCAGCATCGGCTTGCGGCCATAGCGGTCGGCCAGGCGCCCCCACAGCGGTGCCACCAGCGCGGCGCTGAAGAAGGTGGCGCCGTAGGCCACGCCGGACCATTGCACGATGGCCGCATGGTCCTTCACGCCCAGTTGCTCGACGTACAGCGGCAGGAACGGCAGCAGCAGCGTCATCGCCACGATAGTGGTGAAGGAGCCGAACATGCAGACGGCGAGGTTGCGCTGCCAGTCTGCGTAGGTCGCGCCGCTGGCGGGAGTTGTCGGGTTCGTCATGGGGCGGGCCATTGTCCGGCCGCAGGGCCGAATCCGCGCCTGCCGATTCGCGGCGGCAGCCATCGCGGCGGTGCATGGGTGCGAGGGACGCCTGTGTTGACGCAGCGGTGCGCGTCGCGTAGCCTGATGGCTGGAATAATAAATAAGCCTCTTTTCAGGACATCATGCAAAAGCGTATCGCCGTCGTCGTGTTCCCTGGTTTCCAGATCCTCGACCTGGCCGCCGTCGCCGCTTTCGAACTGGCCAACAAGCACGCGGGCAAGCCGGTCTACAAGGTCGAGCTGCTGTCGGAAACCGGCGGCTCCATTCCCAGTTCGTCGGGCATCGGCGTCGAGACCAAGCGATTGACCGCGTCGAAATTCGACACGCTGGTGATGACGGGCGCACTCACCATCGAGCCCACCTCCGAAGGGCTGTGCAGGATGCTGCGCGCGGGCGAACGCAGCGCGCGCCGGATCGCAAGCATCTGCACCGGCGCCTTCGGCCTTGCGGATGCGGGCCTGCTCGACGGCCGGCGCGTCACCACGCACTGGGCCTTTGCGCAGGAGCTGCAGAAGCGCCACCCGCTCGCCAAGGTGCAGCCGGACCGCATCTTCATCAACGATGGTTCGCTCTGGACCTCGGCCGGCATGACGGCGGGCATCGACCTCATGCTCGCGCTGGTGGAGGAGGACCTGGGCGTGGAGGCCGCGCGCATGGTCGCCAGGAACCTCGTGGTCTATCACCGCAGAGCGGGCGGGCAGTCGCAGTACTCGGCGCTGCTCGAACTCGAACCCAAGTCCGACCGCATCCAGCAGGCGCTGGTGCATGCGCGCGCCAACCTGCGCGACGCGCTTTCGGTCGAAGACCTCGCCGAGGTGGCGCACCTGAGCCCGCGCCAGTTCAGCCGCGCCTTCAAGTCGGAAACCGGCCAGTCGCCTGCGCAGGCCGTCGAACACCTGCGCGTGGAGGCGGCGAAGGCACTGATCGATGCCGGCGGGCTGGCGCTCAACGTGGTGGCCGATGAAACGGGCTTCGGCGACCCGGAGCGCATGCGGCGCGCGTTCCTGCGCACGCTGGGCCAGCCGCCGCAGGCCGTTCGCCGCGTGGCGCGGCAAATCCTCGATGCGGCCTAAAAGGTGGGATATACGACATTTACGCCATCGCTCTTAAAAAGGAAACTTCCCTTCACGCCGCAACACCGCGGCTTCGAAAGGAAACTCCAATGACTGCGACATCCAAGGGCACCGCCCTCATCACCGGCGCTTCTTCGGGCATCGGCGCTATCTATGCCGACCGGCTCGCACGGCGCGGCTTCGACCTCGTGCTGGTCGCGCGGAACCAGGAGCGCCTCGAGGCGCTGGCCGCCAGGCTCACGGCCGAGACGGGCCGCAAGATCGAGACCATCGCCGCCGATCTCACCGACAAGAAAGACATCGCGCGCGTCGAAGCCGCCATCCGCACGAATCGCGAACTCACGCTGCTGGTGAACAACGCCGGCGTCGGTGCCACCGCGCCGCTGCTCGCCTCGGACATCGACAAGATGGAAGAGATGATCGCGATCAACGTGACTGCGCTCACCCGCCTCACTTATGCGGCGGTGCCGGGCTTCGTGGCGCGGGGCGCGGGCACGCTGGTGAACATCGCGTCGATCGTCGCGGTCTCGCCCGAAACCCTCAACGGCGTGTACGGCGGCAGCAAGGCCTTCGTGCTCGCGTTCAGCCAGTCGCTGCAGCACGAGCTGGGCGAGAAGGGCGTGCGCGTGCAGGCCGTGCTGCCGGGCGCCACGGCCACCGAGTTCTGGGACATCGCCGGCCTGCCGGTGGAGCACCTGCCCAGCGCGATCGTCATGAGCGCGCACGACATGGTCGATGCGGCGCTCGCGGGGCTCGACCAAGGCGAGAAGGTCACGATCCCGTCGCTGCCGAGCCAGGACGAGTGGGACGCTTTCGATGCGGCGCGGCGCGCCATGTCGGGCCGGATTTCCAGTTCGGTGCCCGCATCCCGCTACGGCGTGAAAGGCGCGAGCGCGGAGGCTGCGGCAACCGCCTGAAAACGGTCGCACTAAAATCCGCATCCCGCAGTTGGGCGTCCCGGCCGGCTGCGGGTTTTTGCTTTTCCGGGGCCATGTAGAGGACCACCATGTACAAAAACCTCGCGGGCCGCGCCGTTCTGGCGTGGGCAGCCGCCTGTTTTTTATCCCCCGCTTTTTCGCAACCGCAGGCTTCGAAAGAACCGCTGAAGATCGGTTTCGTCTACGTCACGCCGGTCACCGATGCCGGCTGGGTGCGCCAGCACGAAGAGGGCCGCAAGGCCGTCGATGCGGCACTCGGCGCGAAGGTCAAGACCACCTTCGTGGAGAACGTGGCCGAAGGCGCCGATGCCGAACGCGTGATCCGCGACCTCGCGCAGCAGGGCAACCGGCTCATCTTCACGCCCAGCTTCGGCTACATGGAGCCGACGCTCAAGGTGGCGCGCGATTTTCCCGACGTGAAGTTCGAGTCGATCACAGGCTACAAGCCCGCGGCCAACGTGGCGACCGCCAACGCGCGCTACTACGAAGGCCGCTATCTCGCGGGTATCGCGGCCGGGCGCATGACCAAGACCAATGTGGCGGGGTACGTGGCGGGCTTTCCGATTCCCGAGGTGCTGCAGGGCATCAACGCGTTCACGCTCGGCATGCGTTCGGTGAACCCGAATGCGAAGGTCGTCGTGGTGTGGCTCAACGAGTGGTTCGACCCGCCCAAGGAGCGCGACGCGGCGATGGCGCTCTTCAACCAGAACGCCGACGTCGTCGCCTTCCATACCGGATCGACGGCCGTGATGGCCGCGGCGCAGGAGCGCGGCAAGATGTCCATCGCCTACCACTCCGACATGCGCAAGATCGCGCCCGATGCGCAGCTCGTCGCGGTCACGCACCAGTGGGGCGGCTACTACACGCAGCGCGCGAAGGCGGTGCTCGACAGCACCTGGAAGAGCGGCAACCTCTGGGGCGGCGTGAAGGAAGGAATGATCCGCGTCGGCGACTTCGGCTCCAAGGTGCCCAAGGCCGTGCAGCAGGAGGTGCTGGCGCGCCAGCAGGACATCGCGGCCGGCAAGCTGCAGCCGTTTCGCGCAGTGAACGGCGATGTGCGCGACAACGAAGGCCGCACCGTCATCGCCAAGGGCGCGCAACTGAGCGACGAGCAGATCCTGAAGATGGACTGGCTGGTCGATGGCGTGCAGGGGCGCGTCGCGCGCTGAAATGGCTGCGCCGGGGTTTTCCCGGAGTCCATTCCGCATATAGCACTCATATGCGCATGGAAATTGCGACGGCGCGAGGCTGGATTACCCTCCGCAGCCACGATGAAAAAAGCCTACCGCGCCTCCCTCCTGCGATTCGACGACGCGGGCCTGCCCGTTTTCGATGAAGACGGCCTGCTGGTCGTCGCCCCCGACGGCGCCGGCCGCCAGCGCGTCGTCGATGCCGGCAGCCACGCCGCCGTGTCGCCGCGCCACCCCGATGCCGACGTGACCCACCTGCCGGGCCGCATCCTCGCGCCGGGCTTCGTGGACATGCACATCCACTTTCCGCAGACCGACATCATCGGCGCGCCTGCGCCGGGGCTCCTGCCCTGGCTCGAGAACTACACCTTCCCCGCCGAGAGCAAATTCGTCGAGCCGGCGCATTCGCGCGAAGTGGCCGATGTGTTCTTCGACGAGCTTCTGCGCAACGGCGTGACCACCTCGCTCACCTTCGCGACCTCGCACGTCGCCTCGGTCGATGCCTTCTTCGAGAGCGCACAGCGCCGCCAGCTGCGCATGATCACCGGCAAGGTGCTGCAGGACCGCAACTCGCCCGACGGCGTGCGCGACGAAACCGAGCAGAGCCTCGTCGATACCGAGTCGCTGATCCGCAAGTGGCACAACGTCGATCGCCTGGGCTACGCCATCACGCCGCGCTTCGCGCCCACCAGCACCGATGCGCAGATGCGCGGTGCGGGCGAGCTGGCCGCCAGGTACGGCGACACCTGGATCCAGTCGCACGTGGCCGAGAACCGCGACGAAGTGCAGTGGGCCCGCGAGCTCTACCCGAAGTCGCGCTCGTACCTGGACGTGTACGCCGGCTTCGGCCTGATGCGCGAGCGCGCCGTGTACGCGCACTGCATCTACATCGACGACGAAGACCGCCGCCTGATGCGCGAGACCCAAACCGCCGCGGCCGTGAGCCCGACGAGCAACCTTTTCCTGGGCAGCGGCTTCTTCGACTTCGGCGCGGCCGACCGCATGGAGTCGCCCTACGGCCTGGCGAGCGACGTGGGCGGCGGCACCAGCTTCAGCCCCTTCCACACGATGCTGGCCGCCTACTACGTGGGCCGCGAGGGCCAGACCAAGACGGGCCTCAGCATCCCGCCTTCGCGCCTGTGGTGGCACCACACCGGCGGCGCGGCGCGCTCGCTGGGGTTGGGTGGCGTGGTCGGCAACCTGCAGCCGGGCTGCGAGGCCGACTTCCTGGTGCTGAACCCGTCGGCCACGCCGCTGCTGGCGCGCAAGACGAAGCTGGCGAACAACCTCGAGGAACTGCTGTTCGCGATGATCGTGCTGGGCGATGACCGGCTGGTCGAGCGCACGGTGATCTCGCAGGCCGGCTGAGTGCCGGATGCGCCAGGCGCGTCGCTCGCCCATGCCACAATCGCCGACCTAGCGGCACCGCGCTGCCCCTTCGGGAAACGCCGCGGAACCGGCTTTGCCGGGCCGCTGGAGTTGCCCCTCGAGGGGTTGGCGAAGCGACACGAAGTGCGCGAAGACTGGGGTGTTTTCAATGTCTATCAAGAGCGACAAATGGATCCGGCGCATGGCCGAGCAGACTGGGATGATCGAGCCCTTCGAGCCCGGTCAGGTCCGTGAAGCTTCTGGCCACAAGATCATCAGCTACGGCACCTCGAGTTACGGCTACGACATCCGTTGCGCGCCTGAATTCAAGGTCTTCACCAATATCCACAGCACCGTGGTCGACCCGAAGAACTTCGACGAGAAGAGCTTCGTCGACATGCACGGCGACTACTGCATCATCCCGCCCAACAGCTTCGCGCTGGCGCGCACCGTCGAGTACTTCCGCATCCCGCGCAACGTGCTGACCATTTGCCTCGGCAAGAGCACCTATGCGCGCTGCGGGATCATCGTCAACGTGACGCCGTTCGAGCCCGAATGGGAAGGCTACGTGACGCTGGAATTCAGCAACACCACGCCGCTGCCGGCCAAGATCTACGCGGGCGAAGGCTGCGCCCAGGTGTTGTTCTTCGAGAGCGACGAGGTCTGCGAGACCAGCTACAAGGACCGCGGCGGCAAGTACCAGGGCCAGCGCGGCGTCACTCTGCCGAAAACCTGACGCGGCGACGGGCCGGGCACTGACGCCCGGTTACCCCGGGTGGCCCGGGGCCAAGTACCATCCAGCCACTATCCGGCAACAGTTGTGCACGCCGGGAAGGAGACTGCGATGAGATGGGAAGGCAACGAACAATCCGACAACGTCGAAGACCGCCGCGGCGAAGGTGGGGGCGGCGGCGGGAGCTTCATCGGCGGCCGCAGCATCGGCATCGGCACCATCGCGGTCGCGCTGGTCGCCGGATGGGTCTTCGGCATCAATCCGCTCACCGTGCTGAGCCTGCTCAGCGGCGGCGGTACCGAGCAGGTGCAACAGGCGCCTCAGGGCCCCGCGCCCAAGCCGCCTTCGGGCGACCGCGAAGCTGCCTTCGTCTCGACCGTGCTCAAGAACACCGAAGTGGTGTGGACCGACATCTTCAGGCAGAACGGCGGCAGCTACCAGGCGCCCCGGCTCGTGCTGTTCCGTGGCGCCACGCCCACGGCCTGCGGCACCGGGCAGTCGGCCATGGGCCCGTTCTACTGCCCCGGCGACAAGAAGGTCTACATCGACCTGGGCTTCTACGACACGCTCAAGAACCAGCTCGGCGCGCCGGGCGAGTTCGCGCAGGCCTACGTCATCGCGCACGAGGTCGGCCATCACGTGCAGGACGAGCTGGGCATCACCGCCAAGGTCGACGGCATGCGCGGCCGGCTGAGCCAGTCGCAGAACAACGCGGTGAGCGTGCGCGTCGAGCTGCAGGCCGACTGCTTCGCGGGCGTGTGGGCACACCATTCGCAGGAGTCCAAGAAGTGGCTCGACCCGGGCGACATCGAGGCCGCCATGAACGCCGCGCAGAAGATCGGCGACGACGCCCTGCAGCGTTCCGCGGGCCGAGCGGTGGTGCCCGACAGCTTCACCCATGGCTCCAGCGCGCAGCGCCAGAAGTGGTTCGGCGCGGGTTACCAGAGCGGCGACATGAAGTCGTGCGACACCTTCAACGCGCGCAATCTTTGAGCTTCATGGGCCCGCGAGGCCCGTGTTTGTTCGGTTGGATGCTATTGAATAAATAGCAATACAGGCGGCGCGGACGTTGTCACGGCGCCGTCACTGCCGTTTTTTGCGGCAATGCGACAATAGCGGGCTCAATGACAAGCTCCTTCTCCAATCTATCGCTGGCAGAACCGCTGGCCCGCGCCGTAGCCGAAATGGGCTACGAGACCATGACACCGATCCAGGAGCAGGCCATTCCGGTCGTGCTTTCGGGCCAGGATGTGATGGGCGCCGCGCAGACCGGCACCGGCAAGACGGCGGCGTTCTCGCTCCCCCTGCTGCAGCGCATGCTCAAGCACGAAAACGCCTCCACCTCGCCCGCGCGGCATCCGGTGCGCGCGCTCGTGCTGCTGCCCACGCGCGAGTTGGCCGACCAGGTCGCGCAGCAGGTCAAGCTGTACGCCAAGTACACCAACCTGCGCAGCACGGTGGTGTTCGGCGGCATCGACATGAAGCCGCAGACGCTGGAACTGAAGAAGGGCGTCGAGGTGCTGGTGGCCACGCCGGGCCGCCTGCTCGATCACATCGAAGCCAAGAACGCGGTGCTCAACCAGGTCGAGTACGTGGTGCTCGACGAAGCCGACCGCATGCTGGACATCGGCTTTTTGCCCGACCTGCAGCGCATCCTGAGCTACCTGCCCAAGCAGCGCACCACGCTCCTGTTCTCGGCCACGTTCTCGCCCGAGATCAAGCGGCTGGCCGGCAGCTACCTGCAGAACCCGGTCACCATCGAAGTGGCGCGGCCGAACGAGACGGCCTCCACCGTCGAGCAGCATTTCTACAGCGTCTCCGACGACGACAAGCGCCGTGCGCTCAAGCAGATCGTCAAGCAGCGCGGCATCACGCAGGCCTTCGTGTTCGTCAACAGCAAGCTCGGCTGCGCGCGCCTCGCACGCTCGCTGGAGCGCGACGGTCTGCGTACCACCGCGCTGCACGGCGACAAGAGCCAGGACGAACGCCTGAAGGCGCTGGCCTCGTTCAAGGCCGGCGAAGTCGACCTCCTGGTGTGCACCGACGTCGCGGCCCGCGGCCTGGACATCAAGGACGTGCCCGCCGTCTTCAACTTCGATATTCCGTTCAACGCCGAAGACTACGTGCACCGCATCGGCCGCACCGGCCGCGCCGGCGCCTCGGGCCTGGCGGTGAGCTTTGCCAGCGGCGGCAACGATGCGCGCCTGGTGGCCGACATCGAGAAGCTGATCAAGAAGAAGATCGAGCTCGAGCCCGTCGAGTTCGAGGAAGACCGCCCGCGCGGCCGCATCAACGACGGACGCCGCCACTGGCGCGAGGAAGGCGAAGCCGGCGATGCACGCGACGTGCTCGATCAGCCGCGCGAGCGCAGCAGCGGCATCGGGGCCGACGCACGCCGTGGCGGCGGACGCCCGCACCGCGCGCCTTCGGCGCCGCGCGATCCGTTCTTCGACAAGCCCTACGAGCCGGGCCAGGCCGACGCCACGCCGGCATGGGAAGCCGCCGCCAAGGCAGCGCCCGCGCGCGGCATCTCGAGCAACATCAAGAGCAAGCGCAAGGTCGCGGCGCTCTTCAAGAGCGCAGAGCCGAGCTGATCGGCTCCACCGCTGCAAAAAAAAGGCCGGGTGATCCCCGGCCTTTTTCTTTGGCGCCGACCTGGGCGGTCAGATCACCTTGAAGTGATGCGTCCCGTCGCGCGCCAGTTGCGCGACCAGCCCGTACTCCCAATCGAGGTACGCCTGCATGGCCTCTGCGGGCGCATCGGTACCTTCGTAGGGGCGGCGATAGCGATCGGTGCGCGCGGTCGCCAGGCGCGTCTCGCCGGTCTCGGCGTCGAGGCCGGCGGCGAACCATGCCGCGTTGCCGCCGGTGAGCACCAGCACTTCCACATCGCTTTGTCCGCGCGCATCGAGCAGCGCGCGCAAATCGGCTGCGGCATAGCGTGCGAGCAGGCTGCTGCCGCAGGTCAGCACATAGCGCTGCGATGCGGGAATCACCGCATCGATCGCACCCGCAAGCTGCGCGCGAATCACATACCAGGCACCCGGAATGTGGCGCTTCACGTAGTTCGCGCTCGTGGTCACGTCGAGCACGGCGGTGCCGGGCTGCTTGAGCAACTCGGCCAGCGACTTGGGCGCGATCTCTCCGACTGCGGCTGCAACCGGCGGATAGGTGGGCGAGGGCGCAACCTTCTCGACGAACGCAGACGCCGACGGCGCCGTGTCAGGCACGTAGACCTCCCACCCCATCTGTGCGAGCCACGAAGCGCTCATCGATGCGCGCACGCCATCGTCGTCCGCCAGCACGATGCGCGCGCCGCGTACCGGCACCTGGTGATCGGTTTCCTGCACCAGCTGTCCGCCGGGCGCGCTCGCAAAGCCGGGCAGGTGGCCCGCCGCGTATTCCTCGGGCGTGCGCACGTCGAAGCGATAGACGGTTCGGTGCGGCGCTTCCAGCGTCTGCAACGCATCGAGCGCGATGCGCCGCACGCCGGCCTTGTCGGCCACGCGCCGCGCATCGGCCGCTGCCTGTGCACGGTGCGCATCGGACACAGCGGCCGGCGCCTGCCGGCCCGCCCCATGGTCCAGCACCTGCCCCGCGAGCTTCCACCCGATCGTGCCGTTGCGCAGCGCCGCCACCGGGTTCGGAATGCCCGCGTTCACCAGCGACTGCGTGCCGATGATGCTGCGCGTGCGCCCCGCGCAATTGACGATCACCTGCGTCGACGGATCGGGCGCGAGTTCGCGCACCCGCAGCACCAGCTCCGCGCCGGGCACGCTCGTGGCCGAGGGAATGCTCATCGTCTGGTATTCGTCGTAGCGGCGCGCATCGAGCACCACCACGTTGGCCTTGGCTTCCACCAGCGCCTTCACTTCGCGCGCGGAGAGCGAGGGCGTGTGCCGCTCGTGCTCGACCAGTTCGCCGAACGACTTGCTCGGCACGTTCACGTCGCGGAACAGCTCGCCGCCCGCGGCGCGCCAGCCTTCCAGGCCGCCATCGAGCAGGTGCACGTTCGTGTAGCCGAGCGCGGCGAAGGTGCGTGCCGCGAGCGGTGCGAGGTCGGTCCCGTCGTGCGCGCCGTACAGCACGATGAACGTGTCCCGCCGCGGAATGCGCCGCCAGGCCTCGATCTCGATCTTCGAGAGCGGCAGGTTCGCGGCCCACAGCGGATGTTCCTGCGCGAACGGATCTTCCTCGCGCACATCGAGCAACGCCGTCTCTTCGCGCGCAAGGAGTCGTTCGCGCACGGCGGCAAAGGGCACGGGGGGAAAGGCAGCGGTCGTCATGCGAAGGTCGATCTGAGTTCTTCGGAGCGGTCCCAGAGGTTGGGAAGCAGCGTGTTGGAGTAGCCCGAGACGAACGGCTTGCGCCCGCCCTCGGCCGGGTAAGTATGCCGCCGTACCGCGCCGATGTTGGCGCCGTAGACGTGGATGCTGATCGACACGCGGTCCGCATGCGCGTTGTGCACGCGATGCACGTCGCCGACGTTGGGCGACACGGCCTCCACGTCGCCGGCATCCAGCCGCACCGCATCGCCCTGCGGCTGTGCGCGGCCGTCGCCGTCGAACGCGTAGCCCTGGCTGTATTCCGCGCCGCGCAGCATGCCGATGAGGCCCCACACCGTGTGGTCGTGGATCGGCGTGGCCTGCCCCGGCCCCCACACGAAGCTCACGACCGAGAAGCGCTCGGTGCTGTCGGCATGCAGCAGGAACTGCTGGTAACGCGCCGGGTCGGGCCGTGCGAAGGCATCGGGCAGCCAGTCGTCGCGCGCGACCAGCGCACGGAGCAACTCACCGCCTTCGCGGAGGATGCGGGGCTCGTCGGGCCCGCTGTCGAGCAGCCGGCCGAAAGCGCCGACGAAGTCGCGCAGCGGCGCGATCACGCGGGGCGCTTCCAGAGCTGGGTGTCGGTGATGGCGCGCACGTCCACGCGCACCGGCAGGATGCCGTCGCGCGCCGAGCGGTCGGCCACGGCCTGCAGCGCGACGATGTCCGCCTCGCTCACCGGCCGGCCCGCCACCGACGCGCGCGCGGTGATGATCCGCGCCGACTCGATCGGCAGCCGCGTGAGCTGGCTGTAGGCCAGCGCATAGGCCTCGGGGTTGGCCAGTGCCCAGTCGCCCGCGCGGCCCAGCCGGTCGAGGAACTGCACGATGGCCGCGCGCCGGGCCGGGTCGGCCAGCGAATGCTCGCTCGCGGTGATGAAGCCCAGCGCGGTGTTGATGCCGCGCCCGTCGCGCAGGATGCGCCCGCCTTGCTGGACCGCGATCGTGTAGTACGGATCGAAGACGGCCCACGCGTCGATCTGCTTCGAGGCGAAGGCGGCCGCCGCGTCGGTCGGCAGCACGAACTTCACAGTAACTTCGCTGCGCGGCACGCCGGCTTCCTCGAGCGCGCCATAGAGCTGGTATTGCGAGATGCTGCCGCGCGCCGAAGAGACGATCACCGTCTTGCCGCGCAGGTCGCTCACGCTTCGCAAGGGCGAATCGGGCTGCACCACGATGCCCAGCGAATCGGCCTTGCCGACGCGCGTGGCGACGATCTTCAGCGGCGTCTTGCCGACCGCCGCGGCCAGCACCGGCAGGTCGCCCGCCATCGCGGTATCGACCGCCGCGCTGCGCTGCGCCTCGAACAGCGGCGCGGCGCCCTGGAAGTTGGCCCAGCGGTAGGCGAACGGCGCGCCCTCGAGCGCCTTCGACGCCTCGAACAAGGAACGCAGGCCGCCGGCCTGATCGCCGAGGACGAGCGTGGTCGGTGGCTGCGCCCATGCACGCAGCGAACCGGTGGCAGCCAGCGAGAGCGCGGCGCCTTGTTTCAGCCAATCGCGGCGCGATGCCCTGGAGAAGAGCGGGTCGGTCATGCGGCAACTCCCGCCGCGAGCAGCGCGCGCTTGCCCGCGCCGACCAGGATCGCATCGTTCTGCGGCGTGTGGATGCGGCTGCACAGCACATCGCGGTAGTGGCGCTCCAGCGGGTTCTGCCGCGTGAGGCCATGGTTGCCGCTCAGCTGCAGCGCGAGTTCGACTGCGCGGATCGCGTTGTTCGTCACCGTGTACTTGAGGAGGCCGCTGTCGGTGGCGGGCGGCGCGTGGCCGTTGTCGACCGCTGCCGCCGCGTCATCGAGCAGCACGCGGTTGGTGCGCAGCAGCGCCTCGATCTCGCCGACGTGCTCCTGCACACGCGGCAGGCTGGCGAGCGGCGCGCCCAGGCTGCCGGGTGCACGCTGGTTCAAAAAGCCCACGAGCCAGTCGCGCGCGGCCTGTGCCACCGCGTCGTAGAGGCTGCCGAGCAGCACGACCATCCAGGCCTGCTGCGTGGCGTGCGCGTCGATGTCGGTCTGGCTGCCGGCATCGGGCGCCCAGTCGGCGGGGGCGCGCAGGTCGACCGCGTGGTCCAGGTCGATGGTCGCGTTCTCGAAGATCACTTCGTGGCTGCCCGAGGCGCGCAGGCCCAGGTGGTCCCAGCTGGCGATCACGCGCACGCCAGGGGCGTTGCGCGGCACCAGGAAAACGCCGGTGCGCGGCGTCGGCTCGTCGGTGCGCGCCCACACGGCGAGCCAGGTCAGGCCCTCGATGCCGGTGGTGTAGAGCTTGTGGCCGTCGATGGCCCAGCCGTTGCCGTCGCGGCGTGCGACGGTGGAGGGCAGGCCGCCGCGCGAGGGCGAACCGAGGGCAGGCTCCACGCGCAGCGCGTTGATGAGCGCACCGCGCTGCACCGCATCGCGCGCCACGCGTTCGCGTAGTTGCGGCGGCCACCGGTTGTCGCCGCGCGTGAGTGCGTGGTGCTGCAGGTAGGTCATCGTGAGGATCAGCGCGGTGGCCGGTTCGCCGCGCGCCACGGCCCCGATCACGCGCCGTGCCGTCGCCAGCGTGGCGCTGCCGCCGCCGTGCACCGCGGGCGCGACGAGGCCGACCAGGCCGTTCGCCTGCAGCGCCTCGAAGTTCTCTTGCGGGAAGGCGCCGCTGCGGTCGTAGTCGGCCGCTGTCGCTGCGAACTGGGCCGACAGCCGGGCCAGCAGCGCGGCATCGACGGTGGAGGAGGGGGTTGCTTCTTCAGGCGTGGCCGACGGGCGGCGCAGGGGGAGTGCACTCATGGTTCCCGCACGGTACCGGCCGGCGGGCGGCCCGAAAACGACGCATCCTGCATATCCAAACTCGTTTTTCTGCGTTCGCTTTTGCGGGGCGCCTCGGTACGGTCTCGGTTCTCTCCCATGGCTCCCGTGGGCATGGAAGACGAAAGACCGCAACGCATGAAACCCGATTTCCCGCTCGATCGCCGCAGCCTGCTCCAGGCCGCCGCCGCATGGGGCGCCGCCGCCGCCGGCCTCGGCACGCATGCGGCCCAGGCCGCCACGCCGTCGCGCGACCTCTCGGGCGTGACCTTGCGCGTCGGCACCTACAAGGGTCTGTGGCGCCCGCTGCTTCAGGCCTCCGGCCAGGCCAACACGCCCTACAGGATCGACTGGCGCGAGCTCAACAACGGCGTGCTGCACATCGAGGCCATCAACGGCGACGCCCTCGACCTGGGCTCGGGCAGCGAGATCCCGCCGGTGTTCGCGGCGCGCCAGAAATCCAGCGTGCGCCTGGTGGCCGTGACGCACGAGGACCTGAACAACCAGGCCACGCTGGCGCGCAAGGATTCGCCGATCCGCTCGATCGCCGACTTCAAGGGCAAGCGCGTGGGCTACGTGCGCGCCACCACCTCGCACTACTACCTGGCCAAGCAACTGGCCGAGGCGGGCCTCTCGTTCAACGACATCCAGGCCGTGAGCCTCACGCCCTCGGACGGCCTCTCGGCCTTCGCGCGCGGCGACTTCGATGCCTGGGCCATCTACGGCTACAACGGCCAGATCGCGCGCACCCAGTACGGCGCCCGGATCATCAAGACCGGCGTGGGTTATCTCTCGGGCAACTTCCCGATCTACGCCAACCCGCGCGCGCTGGACGACACGCTGCGCCGCGCGGCATTGAGCGACCTGCTGCAGCGACTGCAGCGTTCGTTCGCATGGATCAACGGCAACTTCCTGGCCTATGCGCGCGCGCAGTCGGCCGAGACGCGCGTGCCCGTCGGCGACCTGGTCGAACTCTTCAACGGCCGCAGCGGCGACTACAGCCTCGGCCCGGTGAGCGACGCGGTGGTGCGCAGCCACCAGGACGTGGCCGACACCTTCCTGAAGATCGGTGTGCTCGACGGCCCCGCCGACGTGAAGCCTCTCTGGGACCGCAGCTTCGAAAACGTGCTGCGCCTGCCTGCCGCCTGAAACACCCCCACACCTCGACAACAAACGAAGGACACCCATGAGCCAGAACGACGTTGAATTCATCGGCATGATCCAGGGCCAGAAGGTCTCGGAGATCCATGCCGCCAAGGGCCCGGCCATCGACCGCGACTACGTGCGCGCCTTCGCGCAGGCGCACGAGAACGCCGGCTTCGACCGCGTGCTGGTGCCGCACCATTCGACCGGCCCCGACGCCACGCTCACCGTGGCATATGCCGCCTCGGTGACCGAGCGCATCCACTTCATGCTCGCGCACCGTCCGGGCTTCGTGGCGCCCACGCTCGCGGCGCGGCAGTTCGCCTCGCTCGACCAGTTCAGCGGCGGGCGGCTTGGCGTGCACTACATCTCGGGCGGTTCCGACGAAGAGCAGCGCCGCGACGGCGACTGGCTCGATCACGACCAGCGCTACGCGCGCACCGACGAATACCTGGACGTGCTGCACAAGGTGTGGACCGCCGAGAAGCCCTTCGACCACGAAGGCGCGCACTACCGCTACCAGAACGCGTTCTCCGAAGTGAAGCCGCTGCAGACGCGCAACGGCAAGCCGCATGTGCCGGTGTATTTCGGCGGTGCCTCGGAAGCCGCGATTCCGGTCGCGGGCAAGTACGCCGACGTCTACGCGCTGTGGGGCGAATCGCTCGACCAGGCGCGCGAGCTCACGACGCGCGTGCGCGCCGAAGCCGCCAAGCACGGGCGCAGCGTGCGCTTCTCGGTGTCGTTCCGCCCGATCCTCGCGGAAACCGAAGAGGCCGCCTGGGCGCGCGCCGAGAACATCCTGGCCGAGACCAAGCGCCTGCGCGTGGTGCAGGGCTACAACCGCGGCGGCCCGCAGCAGAGCGAGGGCGCCAAGCGCCTGCTGGCCGCGGCCGACAAGGGGCCGCGCGTGGACAAGCGCCTCTGGACGGCCGTCGCGCAGGAAATCGGCGGCCGCTCCAACAGCACCGCGCTGGTCGGCACGCCCGAGCAGGTGGCCGATGCGCTGCTGGACTACTACGACCTGGGCGTGACCACGTTCCTCATCCGCGGCTTCGATCCGCTGGAAGACGCGACCGACTACGGACGCGAGCTGATTCCGCGCACGCGCGAACTCGTCGCGCAGCGCGTGGCTTCCGTTCGCAAGGCGGCCTGACCTGACTTTCTTCCTCCCCTTCCGGGGGAGGGCTGGGGTGGGGGGCAAGCGGCCTTCACGACGCTGCGGCCTTTGAAGCGCCGCTTGCCCCCATCCCAGCCTTCCTCCGGAAGGGGAAGGAGCAAAACCAGAAACCGAATACGAGGAATCCCCATGAGTGCCGTTCTTTCCATCGACCGCAACGCGGCCCAGCCGCTCAAGCTCAACCCCAACCCCCAGCAGAAATACTGGTTCGACCCGGTCCCGCCGCGCACCAGCGTGCAGGCCGAGCGCCGCCATCGGCAGGAGCGCCTGGCGGGGGCCTTCCGCCTGTTCGCGCGCTTCGGCTTCGCGCAGGGCCTGGCCGGCCACATCACCGCGCGCGACCCCGAGCTTTCCGATCACTTCTGGGTCAACCCGCTGGGCATTCATTTCTCGCGCATCAAGGTGTCCGACCTGCTGCTGGTCAATTCGAAGGGCGAGACCGTGATCGGCGACAAGCCGCTCAACAAGGCCGCCTTCGCGATCCACGCCGCGATCCACGAGCACAACCCGAAGATCGTGGCCGCCGCCCACACGCACTCGACCTACGGCAAGGCCTGGTCCACGCTCGGCCGCAAGCTGGACACGATCACGCAGGACAGCTGCGTGTTCCACGACGACGTGGCGCTGTTCGACGACTTCACCGGCATGGTGGTCGACACCAGCGAGGGCGACCGCATCGCCCAGGCGCTGGGCGACAAGAAGGGCGCGATCCTCAAGAACCACGGCATCCTGACCGCGGGTCCGACGGTGGAAGCCGCCGCGTGGTGGTACATCGCTCTGGACAACGCCTGCCACACGCAGCTTCTCGCCGAGGCGGCCGGCAAGCCGCAGCCGATCGACGAGGACACCGCGCGCCACACGCACAGCCAGATCGGCGGCCCGGAGGGGGCCATCCATTCCTTCTACAGCCTCTATGAAGGCTTGGTCGAGGCCGAGCCCGAGCTGCTGGATTGACACCAGGACCCGTTCAATAAAACCGTTCACGCCGAGCTTGTCGAAGCGCCGCGCAAGGCTTCGACAAGCTCGGCCCGAACGGTTCCGATCGCATGACACCTTCCGGAACCCGCACATGACCGCATCCCTTTCCCGCCGCAGCGTATTGCGAGCAGGCGGCGCCGCCGCCGTGGTTGCCTCGGGCGGCCTGATCGCCTCGCAGGCGTTCTCGCAGCAGGCGCGCAAGCTCACCTTCGCATGGAACGCCACCGCGTTCTGCCTCTCGCCGGTGGTGGTGGCGCAGGAGCGCGGCTACTTCGAGCGCAACGGATTGCAGGTGGACCTGATCAACTACACCGGCTCCACCGACCAGCTGCTCGAATCGCTCGCCACCGCGAAGGCCGATGCGGCGGTGGGCATGATCCACCGCTGGCTCAAGCCGCTGGAGTCGGGCTTCGACGTGAAGATCGTCGGCAGCTCGCACGGCGGGTGCGTGCGCCTGGTGGGCGCCAAGGCCGCGGGCGTGACCAACCTCGCGAGCCTGAAGGGCAAGATCATCGGGGTGTCGGACATCGCGAGCCCGGGCAAGAACTTCTTCTCGATCCTGCTGGCCAAGAACGGCATCGACGCCGACCGCGACGTCACCTGGCGCCAGTACCCGGCCGACCTGCTCGACATCGCGGTGCAGAAGGGCGAGATCCACGCCATTGCCGACGGCGACCCGAACGTCTACCTGATCGAGAAGCGCAACAAGGGCACGTTCGTCGAAGTGGCGAGCAACCTCTCGGGCGAATACAAGGACAAGGTCTGCTGCATCGTCGGTGCGCGCGGCGAACTGGTGCGCAAGGACAAGCCGACCGTCGCGGCGCTGGTGCGCTCCATCGCGCAGGCGTCGGACTACGTGGCCGAGAACCCGAACGAATCGGCCAAGCTCTTCGCCAAGTACTCGCCCAAGGTGCCGATCGAAGACCTGCGCGCGCTGCTGGGCACGCTCACGCACAACCACCATCCGCTGGGCAAGAACCTGCGCGACGAGGTGGAGTTCTACGCGCGCGATTTCCGCGGCGTCGGCGTGCTCAAGAAGACCACCGACCCGGTGCGCTTCGCCGAGCACGTCTCTTTCGATCCGCTGGCATGAGCACCCCCGACCCCGCCTTGGGCTTCGATTCCCTCCCCTTCCGGGGAAGGGCAAGGGTGGGGGCAGCGGCGCCCGAGCGCACCGCGGCTCCCGCCTCGACGCCGTTCCGTACCCAGGCAACCCCGCCCGTGTGGCGCAGCGGATTCGCCGCCGCGGTTGCGTGGCTCGCGCTGGGCCTGCTCACGATCTACTGGCCGAACAAGGCGGTGGGGTTCAGCGACTGGGCCTACACCGACGAGTTCGGTATCGCCGCCATCGCCGTGGGTGCGCTGGTGCTGGTCGTCGCGCTGCTCGGTTCGCGCGCCGGCCGCGTGTCGCGCGTGCTGCGGCCCGCGGGTCCGTGGCTCGTCGCGCTGCCGGTGCTCTTCGCGATCTGGGAAATCGCGACCGCCAAGCTCGCGCTGCTCCCCACGCCGTTCTTCGCGCCGCCGCAGAGCCTGGTCGAGACCTACATCGACGACTGGCGCCGCCTCGGCGAAAGCCTGCTGCATTCGGCACGCCTGCTCGCCCACGGTTTCGTGCTCGGCGCGCTCGCGGGCTTTCTCACGGGCGTGACCATCGGCTGGTCGCGCATCGCGGGCTACTGGGTGCATCCGGTGCTGCGATTCGTCGGGCCGGTGCCGGCCTCGGCGCTGCTGCCGCTCGCGTTCTTCTTCTTTCCATCGAGCTATGCGGCGGCGGTGTTCCTGATCGCGCTCGCCACGGGCTTTCCGGTCGCGGTGCTCACCTGGTCGGGCGTGGCCGGCGTCAACCGCAACTACTACGACGTGGCGCGCACCATGGGCGCGAGCGAACGCTTCCTGGTGCTGCGCGTGGCGATTCCCGCGGCGCTCCCGCAGGTGTTCGTCGGCCTCTTCATGGGGCTGGGCGCCGCGTTCTCGGTGCTCGTGACCGCCGAGATGATGGGCGTGAAGGCGGGCCTCGGTTTCTACCTGTCGTGGGCGCAGGGCTGGGCCTCGTACTCGAACATGTACGCCGCGCTCATCGTGATGGCGGCGCTCTGCTCGGGCCTCATCACGCTGCTCTTCAAGGTGCGCGACCGCGTGCTGTCGTGGCAGAAGGGGACCGTGAAGTGGTAGCCGCCGCCATTCCCGATGCGAGCGTGCGCCAGGCCGGCGCGCACATCGACATCCGCGGCGTAAGCCACTGGTTCGACGTGCCGGCGGGGCCGCTGCAGGTGCTCGATGACATCGACCTCACGGTGGGGCCCGGCGAATTCGTCGCGCTGCTCGGCCCGAGCGGCTGCGGCAAGTCGACGCTGCTGCGGCTGGTCGCGGGCCTGGAGCCCGCCACCGCCGGCCGCATCACGCAGGACGATGTGCCGATCACCCGGCCCGACCCGTCGCGCATCGTCGTCTTCCAGGACCCGACGCTCTACCCGTGGCGCAGCGTGTGGGACAACGTGGCGCTCGGCCTGCAGGCGCGCGGCGTGCTCAAGGCGCAGCGCGGGCGGGTCGACGAGGCGCTCAAGCTCGTCGGTCTCACCGACTTCGCCAAGGCCTTTCCGCACCAGCTTTCGGGCGGCATGGCGCAGCGCGTGACGCTGGCGCGCGCGCTGGTCAACGACCCGCAGCTGCTGGTGCTCGACGAACCGCTCGGCAAGCTCGACTCGCTCACGCGCATCGCGATGCAGAGCGAGCTGGTCAACCTCTGGCAGCGCGCAGGCTTCTCGGCGCTGCTGGTCACGCACGACGTGGAAGAGGCGCTGTTCCTGGCCAACCGCGTGATCGTGCTGAGCGACCGGCCCGCGCGCATTGCCGCGGAGATCGTGGTCGACCTGCCGTATCCGCGGCATCGCGGCCATGCGCGGCTTGCCGAGCTGCGCCACGAGGCGCTCCGGCACCTGGGGCTCGACGCCACCTGGTGACATGAACAGCACGCCCGAGGCCGATTGGCTCAACCTGCTGATCGGCCTGCTCCAGGGCGCGCAACTGCAACTGCTGCGGGTGCTCGATGCGCTCGGGCTCGCGGCGCAGGTGCATGGCCAGCCGGCGTGGCCATGGGCGCGGCGCCTGTCGGGCGAGAACCTGCTGATCGACCTGGGCCAGGCGCGCGGCCTTGCGTGGACGCTCGCGTGCGTTGCCGTCGCGGCGCTGGCCTTGCTGGTCGCGCTGTTCTGGCGGCGCCGGCGCTTCTACGTTCTGGCGCTGGTGCCGATGCTGCTCGTCGCCGCGCCATGGCCCGAGGCGCATGTGGTGCTGGTGCCGGCCACGCCGACGAGCTTCCAGTCTTCGCCGACAGGTTTCACGGCCACCTCCATCGCCAAGGGCCGCGTGCTCTACGCGCAGAACTGCGTGGCGTGCCATGGCGCGGACGGCCAGGGCGAGGGGCCGCTCGCAGCCTCGCTCGCGGTGTGGCCGCCTAACCTGAGCGGCCCGCTGCTGTGGCGGCGCGCCGATGGCGACCTGCTCTGGCGCATTCTTCACGGCACCCGCGATGCGCAGCAGAAGCGATCCACGATGCCCGGCTTCGGCGGCCAGCTCGACGAGGCCGACGCCTGGGCGCTGATCGACTACATGAAGGCGCAGGGCGCGGGCCAGAGCCTGCGCGCGCTCGGCAACTGGCCGCAGCCCATCGGCCTGCCCGACATGGCGGTGCGCTGCGGCGCGCAGGCGCCGCGGCTGCTCGCGAGCTGGCGCGGGCAGCGCGTGCGCATCGTGGCGGGCGACACCGCACCCACGGAAGACCCGCGGCTCGTCACCGTCCAGCTGGTCTCGCCTTCGCCTTCGCTGACCGCGAAGACCGCCGACTGCGTGGCCGACTCGCCCGCGGCCTGGGAGGCCCTGGCGCTGATCGCCGGCACCGACCGCCTCGCCGGCACGCAACTCATTGCCGACCGCGACGGCTGGCTGCGTGCACGCGGCGAGCCCGGCAAGGCGGGCTGGTCCGACGACGACCTGCTGTGCCGCAGCGAGCGCGCGCCCGCTTCTGCGAAGAGCGCCGCATCACCTGCCGATGGCCTCGGCGCACTCATCGCCCGCATGGACGCGGAGCCGGTGCGCTTCGTCAAGGGCGGTTTCATCCACTGATTTTTTCTTGACCTCGACCAAACCCGGAGAACCCATGACTTCGCACCTCGACCCCTCACGCCGCAAGCTCCTTTCCCAGGGCCTCGCCGCCGCCACGGCCGCCGCCTTGCCCGCCTTCTCGCTGCCGGCCCGTGCACAGGGCCGCCCGGTGCTCAAGGCCGGCGACCAGAAGGGCGGGCTGCGCGCCCTGCTCGAAGCGGCCAACGGGCTCGAAGGCCTCGGCTACGACATCCAGTGGTCCGAATTTCCCGCGGCCGCGCCGCTCGCCGAAGCGCTCAATGCGGCGGCGGTCGATTCGGGCCCGATCGGCGATGCACCGCTCATCTTCGCGCTGGCCGCCGGCACGCGCGTCAAAGCCATCGGCGCGAACCGCTCCGACTCCTACGGCACCGCCGTGCTCGTGCGGCCCGACTCCGCGCTCAAGACCGCGGCCGACCTCAAGGGCAAGAGCATCGCGACGAACCGCGGCTCCATCGGCCACTACGTGACGCTCAAGGCCATCACCGCGGCGGGCTTGAAGCCGGAAGAGGTGAACATCCGCTTCCTCGCGCCGGCCGACGCCAAGCTCGCGCTCACGCAGGGCTCGGTCGATGCCTGGGCCACCTGGGAGCCCTACACCGCGCTGGCCGAGGTGAGCCACCATGCGCGCGTGCTGGTGAGCGGCCGCGGGCTGCTGCCGGGCCTGAGCTACCTTGCCGCGACCGATGCGGCCATTGCCGCGAAGCGACCGGTGCTGCAGGATTTTTTGCAGCGCGTGGTGAAGGCGCAGCTCTGGTCGTACCGCAATGTCGATGCCTACTCGGCCGCGCTGGCCCGCATCATCGGCATTCCGCCCGAGGCGGCCAAGCTGCAGTTCGAGCGCCGCCAGCAGAAGTGGGTGGCCATCGATGCGCAGGTCATCGCCGACCAGCAGGGCACGGCTGACTTCTACCGGCAGGTGGGGCTCATCAAGCAGCCGCTCGACGTGAAGGGCACCTTCGACACCGGCTTCGGCGTCGCGGGCTAGGCCGAGGGCGCCTGCCAGGGGTCCGGGCGATCGGCCCGGTACGTCTGCGCGAGCGCGCGAAACTCCTGCGGCGCCATGCCGTAGGCCCGGCGAAAGGCGCGGGTGAAGTCCGAGGCGCTCTTGAAGCCGACCGCATAGGCCACGTCGGTCACCATCATGTGCGGGTAGCGGGCGAGCTCGTCGGCGGCCTGCCGCAGCCGCAGGTGGCGGATGTAGGCCCCAAGGCCCCCTTCGTGCTGGAACATGCGGTAGACCGTCGGGCGCGACAGGTGCAGCGCGTTGAGCAGGCTCTCGGGCGTCAGCTCGGCCCTATGCAGGTTCGCCTGGATATGGCGGCGCACCCGGCCGAAGAGCGCGGCGCGCGCCGCCGAGCGCGCGTTGCCGCTCAGGCCCGCCTGCTTGCCGAAGGCGGCGATGACCAGGTGCGCGGCCGTGCGCACGGCGCTGTCCGCTGCGGCGGCGGTCATGCCCGAGATGTTGGCGCCCAGGGCCGCCACGTGTTCGAGCGCCAGCCGCGTGAGCGGCGTCGCGTCCTGGACCGTGCGGCCGTGGATGGCCTCGGGGTCGGGAAAGATCTCCTGCACCATCGAGCCCGGCACGAAGAAGGTGAGGACCCGGCAGTGGCTGCGCCGCATGCGCACCGGCTGGCTCATGTCCAGCGCGAGGATCTTCGCGGTGGAGGCGGCGACGGGGGCGCTGTGCCGCGGCGAGGCGCGCAGCGCGATGTCGCCGACGCCGCCCTCGGCGAACACATGGAACACGTAGTCGCGCACGCTGTCGGTGGAGATGCGCGCCAGCGAGCGCTCCAGCAGCATCGCATCGGAGCGGCAGTCGGTGAAGAGGAGCCCCTCGACCTTGTAGCGGTCGATTTCCGCCCGGAATGGTTGCTCGATGTCGGCTTTCGAAGGCAGCACGTCGATCACGTGGCCCACGCGCTCCCGCCAGGCCAGCAGCTGCCGGTGCTGAGGCTCTCCAAGCACGCTGAAGTGGCTGCGCGCCACGCCGCCATGTGCCGCGGGGGAGGCGCTTCGAGGGCCGGGGAGGTTCATGGGAGAGAAGAAATCGCCAGTTGCGACGTCGAAGTTAATGCGCCAATGAACAGAAAAAACCGTTAAAAAAAGCGCAAAACCGGCGGAATTCTCTCAATAACTGAGACGGACGGTCAAGTCCGCCGAACCCGTGCCACCACTCTTGCCTCCGCGCGGCTGCATGGCCGAACCCGATTTCTTGAGCGAGTAGCCCAATGTCCACAGGAAAAGCCGATCCCGCAGTCGCCACCGGTGCCGTCGGTCATCTCTTCAACGAGGCGAACGAGGACGAACTGGCCGCCCTGATGTTTTCCATGGAGCACGGCGGTGCGCCGGGGCCGTCGCGCATCGCGCGCCGCATCCTCGCCCTGATTGCCGCGGCTGCGAAAACGCGGCCTCCGGCCATCGAGACGCCACCGCGCATGCACGATGCGCCGCTCGCCGGGCCCGCATTGCCGACGGTGCAGTTGTCACCGCGCGAACTGCAGGTGCTGCAGCTGGTGTCGCAGGGGTGGACCAACCGCCGGATCGCCGAGGCGCTCAACCGCTCGGGCAACACCATCGACACGCAGATCAAGAGCATCTATCGCAAGCTCGACGTCAACTCGCGGACCCGGGCCGTCCGCAAGGCGATGGAACTGGGCCTGCTGAGCTGGGACGCCGGCCGCCCGCAATAGCCGGCTCGCGCGGGCGCTTCAGGCGCCGCTGCGTTCCGCGGCGCGCGCCAGCTGCGACAGGCGCTTGACCTGCGGCTCGAAGAGCTCGGCCGAGGTATTGCCGTAGCCCAGCACCAGCCCGTTGTCCGAGGGCAGCGGCTGCACCGCGAAGCTCGACAGCGCCACGGGCGCCAGGTGGTGGCGCAGCGCCTCGGCGGCGATCCGGCGGTCGTCGAAGCGGGGCGGCAGCCGCACCGTCAGGTGCAGGCCGCAGTGGCCGCCGTCGATCTCGTGCGGCACTTTCAAATGCCGGGTCAGCGCCAGGCGCAGCGCCTGCTGACGGTCGCGATACAGCCGCCGCATGCGGCCCAGGTGCCGGCCGAACTGCCCACTCTCGATGAAGTCGGCCATGGCCAGCTGCTCGTGGCGGTGCCCGCCGCGCAGCATTTCCTCGAGCGGGGCCTGCACGCCAGCCGCCAACTCCCCGGGCAGCACCAGGAAACCCAGCCGCAGCGACGGGAACATCGTCTTGCTGAAGGTGCCGATGTAGAGCACGGGCGCGTCGGCCACCAGCCCCTGCATCGCACCGATGGGCTCGCCGGTGTGGCGGAACTCGCTGTCGTAGTCGTCTTCGATGATCCATGCGCCGTGCTGGCGGGCCTCGGCGATCAGCGCGAGGCGGCGCGCGATGCTCAGCACCGCGCCGGCCGGGTACTGGTGCGAGGGCGTCGTGTAGATCAGGCGCGGCGGGTGGTCGCGCCAGTCCTGCGCGCTCGCGCACAGGCCCTCGGCATCGACGCGTATCGGCACCATGTGCATGTCGCCGGCGCGCATGGCCGACTTCACGCCGCGGTAGCCCGGGTCTTCGATCCAGCCCGTCTCGCCGGGGTTCGACAGCAGCCGCACGCACAGCGAGATGGCCTCCTGCGCGCCCTCGGCGATGACGACCTGCCCCGGCTCGCACCGCACGCCGCGCGCGATCGCCAGGTGCCGCGCGATGGCCGCACGAAGCCGGGGCTCGCCCAGCGGATTGCCGTAGCCGAGCGTGGCCGGGCTCGCCGTGCGGATGGCGCGGTCGATCGCGCGCCGCCATGCAGCCGCAGGAAAGTGCGACAGCGCGGGCACGCCGGGGCGCAGGGCCGCGTCGGGCTCGGTGAAGGGCGTGGCGGGCTTGATCGTTGCCAGGCGCCGCGCGGTGGCGGGCGTGCCGGCCGGTTTGCCCGCACGTCGGGGCAGGGGCAGGGCGGGCGACGAAAGCTCGGTCACCCGCGTGCCCTGGCGGTCGGGCTGCACGTAGCCCTCGGCGGCCAGGTGCTCGTAGGCGGCGGTGACGGTGTTGCGAGAGATGGCGAGCGCCTCGGCCAGCGCGCGCGAGCCGGGCAGCCGGCTGCCCGGGGCGAGGCGGCCCTCGAGGATGGCGCGCTTCAGGCGCTCGTGCAGCTGGCGCTGCATCGAGCCGGCGTCGCGATCCTTCGCGAGCGGGGACTCGAGCAGTGCGGCGAAGTCTGGCGGGTTGGGCATGGGGGCGGTGGCGGCGATGGCGGCGATTGCGGCGGAGGGGGGGGCGTGGCACCACGAAATGAACGCCTCGTGGTACTTTTCATGGCGCCACGGCGGGCGTACTTTACCGGTCTCCGGCGTCGCCGCTTCTTCCGCCCTGAAAGACTCTTCCTCCCATGCCAGTCCGCCACAACGAATTCGGTCAATCCATCGGTCCCGAGGTCCCCGGCTGGACGCCGCGTGCCCTGCCGCCGCGCCGCGTCATCGAGGGCCGGTACTGCCGCCTCGAACCGCTCGATGCCGCCAGGCACGCCGACGACCTCTACGCCGCCTACGCGCAGGCGCCCGACGGCCGCGACTGGACCTACCTGTTCGTCGAGCGGCCCGCCGACCTGGACGCGACGCGCGCGCACCTCGAATGCGCCGCCCAGACGGCCGATCCGATGCATTTCGCCGTCATCGACAGCCAGGGCGGCCATGCCGTCGGCACGCTGGCGCTGATGCGCATCGACCCGGCGCACGGCGCCATCGAGGTCGGCAGCGTCACCTTCTCGCCACTGCTCAAGCAGACGCCGATGTCCACCGAAGCCCAGTACCTGCTGATGAAGCTCGCATTCGACGAACTGGGCTACCGGCGCTACGAATGGAAGTGCGACAACTTCAACGAGCCGTCCAAGCGCGCAGCCGCGCGGCTGGGGTTCCAGTACGAAGGGCTCTTCCGGCAGGCGGTCGTCTACAAGGGCCGCAGCCGCGATACCGCGTGGTTCTCGATCATCGACAGCGAATGGCCGGTGCTGCGCACGGCGTTCGAGCGCTGGCTCGCACCTGAGAATTTCGATGCGCAGGGCAGGCAGCGCATCGCGCTGGACAAGTTCAGGCTGCCGCGCGCGGACTGAGGGCCGGGCGCTGCGCGAAGCTCACGCGGCCTTGCGCGCGTTCGCTTTCTTGCTTGCGGGCGCCTTCGTCGCCGCCGCGCGGGCGCCCGGTTCCGGCAACTGCTCGCGCAGGAATGCGAGGAACGTGCGCACCACCTCCGGCAGCGTGCGGTCGGCCAGCGTCTGCAGCTCGACCGAACGCCCGCGCATGCCTGGCTCGCGGACTTCGGCCGCGTGCAACTCGCCGCGCTGCAGGCGGTCGCGCACGGTGATTTCCCCGGTGATCGCGAGGCCGCCGCCATGCAGCACGAAGTTGGCGAGCGCCTCGAAGCGGTTGCTCACCAGCACGGGTTCGAACACGAGGCCACGGTTGCTGCAGCCCACATCGAACAGCTGGCGCACCGTGTTCTCGGGGCTGCCGAGCGCAATGGGGAATGGATGCATCTGCGCCAGCGTCACGCTGCGCGACTTCGCCAGCGGATGGTCGGGCCGCATGATCGCGAACACCGACGCCGGCTGGCGATGCTCGACCCGGATGCCGCGAACCGCCGCGCGGCTGTAGGTGAGGCCGATGTCCGCTTCGCCGAGCAGCACCGCATCGCTCACCTGCGTCGGGCCGGTGGCATCGAGCCGGAACCGCACGCCCGGGTACTGCGCCCGGAATGCCGCGATGGTGCGCGGCAGGAACTCGTTGGCGAAGCCCGAGGAGCAGGCGATGCGCACCCGCCCGCTCAGCGGCCCCTGCAGCGCCTGGATGTCCGAGAGCACGCGCTCGGCCTCCAGCGCGCCGCGCAGGGCGTGCGCCGCCAGCAGTTCGCCCGCGGCGCTGGGCACCATGCCGCGCGGGCGGCGCTCGAAGAGCGGCACCTCCAGCAGCGCTTCCAGCGTGGCCACCTGGCGGCTGACGGCCGAGATGCTGACGTTCAGCCGCGCGGCCGCCTCGGTGAGCGAGCCGGTGCGGGCCACCTCGAGGAAGTAGCGCAGCGAGGTTTCCTGGAGGCGGCGGCTGGGCATGGGGCGGAAAAGGGGTGAGGGCGATGCGCGCGGTTTGCGGGAAACGCAAAGGTAGCTCAAGAAAATAGCAATTGTTGAAAAGGTGTGCGCTTTTTATGCTGCACCGATACCCCGCTCTCCGACTCGCTCCCTCTGCACTGCCAACCCATGCCCATCGATTCCGCGTCCACCCGTTCCCGTCGCACTCCCCGTCGCCTGATGGCACTGGTGCCCTCGGCCCTCCTGCTCCTGGGCCATGGCCTCGCAGGGGCGGCCGAACTCTCGCCGGCCCAGGCCGAACGCCATGCGCAAGCCACCTACCGCGAGTACTTCGAACTGCTGGCGCTCCCCAACGACGCCACCGTGCCGGAGGACATCCGCAAGAACGTCGACTGGCTGGAGCGGGCCTTCCAGAAGCGCGGCTTCACGACGCAGCAGTTGCCCAACAACGGCAAGCCGATGCTCTACGCCGAATTCCCGGGCAGCGATCCCGCGCGCAAGACCGTGCTGTTCTACATGCACCTCGATGGCCAGCCGGTGATTCCCGCGCAGTGGGCGCAGAAGAGCCCGTGGACGCCCGTGCTCAAGCGCAAGTCGGACAAGGGCGAGTGGGAGGAGATCGATTCGGCCCCGCTCTTCAGCGGCCCGCTCGACCCCGAGTGGCGCGTGTTCGGCCGGGCCTCGGCCGACGACAAGGGCCCGATCATGATGCTGCTGGCCGCCATCGATGCGCTGAAGGCCGGCGGCGGGCAGCCGGCGGTCAACGTCAAGGTGATCCTGGACAGCGAGGAAGAAAAGGGCTCCCCGTCGATCAGCCAGGTCATGCAGGCGCACCGCGACCTGTTGCGCAGCGATGCCATCGTGATCCACGACGGCCCCATGCACGCGACCAACCGGCCCACGCTGGTGTTCGGCAACCGCGGCGCAGCCGACGCGCGGCTCACGGTGTACGGCGCCAAGGTGCCGCTGCACAGCGGGCACTACGGCAACTACGCGCCCAACCCGGCCCAGCGCCTGGCGAGCCTCCTGGCCTCGATGAAGGACGACACGGGGCGGGTGACCGTTCCCGGCTATTACGACCACGTGAAGATCGGCAAGGCCGACCGCAAGATCATGGCCGCGGTGCCCGACGACGAGGTGGCGCTCAAGCGGCGCCTGGGCATCGCGCGCACCGACAAGGTCGGCGCCAACTACCAGGAGGCGATGCAGTACCCCTCGCTGAACGTCCGCGGCATGGCCTCGGCGGCCGTGGGCGACAAGGTGGCGAACATCGTTCCAGACAAGGCCGAGGCCGAGATGGACCTGCGCACCACGCCCGACTCCGATGCGCCGTACCTGGGCAAGCTGATCGAGGCGCACATCGTCAAGCAGGGCTATCACCTCGTGAAGGGCGCGCCGACGGACGAGGAGCGCGCCCGCTACGACAAGATCGCCAGCTTCTCATACCGCAGCGAGGGCGCCGACGCGGCGGGCTCGCCCATCAATTCACCGATCGGGCAGTGGGCCTACAAGGCGCTGACCGACACCTTCGGCGCCACGCCCGCGCCCGTGCGCATCCGCATGATGGGCGGCACCGTGCCGACGGCGGAGATCGTGCGGGTGCTGCAGGTGCCCTTTGCGATCATTCCGCTGGTGAACGCCGACAACAATCAGCATGCGGCCAACGAGAACCTGCGCATGGGCAACTACGTGACCGGCGTGCAGACGGTCTACGCGCTGATGACGCACGGGTTCTGAGCGAACGAGGCGGCCGTCAGGCCTGCTTGCCGGGCTTCTGCGCCGCTTCGCACTTCACCTGGATCAGTTCGCGCTCGGCCAGCGTCGCGCCGATGCGCACCGCGCTCAGGCACCCGCCCCAGACGCAGCCCGTGTCGGTGGAAAGCAGGTCGGGGCGCGAGAGCCAGCCGAGCGTGGACCAGTGGCCGAAGGCGACGGTGGCCGCGGCGGTCTTTCGGCCCGGCGCGTCGAACCACGGCAAGAGGCCCTCGGGGGCGGGGATCGCGCCGTCCTTGGTCTCGAACTTCATCTCGCCCTCGGGCGTGCAGTAGCGAAGGCGCGTGAGCGCATTGACGATCACGCGCAGGCGCGCGCTGCCGGTGAGCGTGTCGTGCCATTGCGCAGGCTCGTCGCCGTACATGGTGAGCAGGAAGTCGCCGAGCGCCGGACCGCGCAGCACCGATTCGACCTCCGACGCGAGCGCGAGCGTGTCGCCGATCGTCCACTGCGGCAGCACGCCGGCGTGGACCATCAGCAGATCGCCGCCACCGACCTGCATGTGCAGCGCCATGTGCTGGTGGCGCACCCAGTCGAGCATCGCCTCGCTGTCAGGCGCGGCCAGGATGCCCGCCAGCGTGTCCTTGCGGCCGGCCTTGCGCGCGCCGTGCGCCACGCCCAGAAGGTGCAGGTCGTGGTTGCCCAGGAGGCTCTGCGCCGAGGCGCCGTAGCCCTGCACGCGGCGCAGCACGGCGGCCGAGTCGGGCCCCCGGTTGACCAGGTCGCCTAGCAGCACGAGGGTGTCGCGGCTGGGGGAGAAATCGATCTCGCCGAGCAGCCGCCCGAGGGCAGGGTCGCAGCCCTGCACGTCGCCGATACAGTAAAGTGACATTCCCTCATTCTCTCCCCCTGTTCATGGATGTCTTCCTGCTGGCCTTGCTGACCACCCTCAATGCGGTGTTCGCAATGTCCGAAATGGCCCTTTCAACCAGCCGGCGCGCACGCCTTGCAGCCTTGGCCGAAACGGGGGACACCGGCGCGGCCGCCGCGCTGAAGCTGATGGAATCGCCCACGCAATTCCTCTCGACGGTGCAGATCGGCATCACGTCGATCGGCATGCTCAGCGGCATCGTGGGCGAAGCGGCCTTCGCCGCGCCGCTCGCCGTCTGGATGGAAGAACTGGGCATGGGCGCGGGCACCGCCAGCATCGCCTCCACCGCGGTGGTGGTGACCTGCATCACCTTCTTCACGATCATCTTCGGCGAGCTGGTGCCCAAGCGCATCGGCCAGCTGTATCCCGAGCCGGTGGCGCGCTGGGTGTCGCGCCCGATGCGCGGCCTGGCCAAGGGCGCCAAGCCCTTCGTGTGGCTGCTGGCCGGCGCCACGGCCACCATGCTCAAGGTGCTGCGCATCGACGCCAACGCGGCGCGCTCGGTGACCGAGGAAGAAATTTCCGCGAGCCTCGAAGAAGGCGTCGATGCCGGCGTGATCGAGCAGCACGAGCACCAGATGGTGCGCAACGTGTTTCACCTCGATGACAGGCGCCTGTCGTCGCTGATGATCCCGCGCGCCGACATCGAGTGGCTCGACGCCTCCAACACCGTGGCGCAGGCCCTGCAGAAGGTGGCGGATGCCGCGGCGCTCAACCTCGTGCACTCGTGGTATCCGGTCTGCCGCAACTCGCTCGACGACGTGGTCGGCGTGATCAGCGTGGCGCACCTGCTGCGCCTGGGCTCCGCCCACAAGGGCGTGCTCGGCCAGGAAGCCACGCCCGCCGTGTTCGTGCCCGAGACGCTCACCGGCATGGAACTGCTCGAGCAGTTCCGCGCCCGCGCCGGCCGGCTGGTGTTCGTGGTCGATGAATACGGCGTGGTGCAGGGCCTCATGACCCCGCGCGACCTGCTCGAAGCCATCACAGGCGAACTGCAGCCCGGCATGCAGACCGACGCCTGGGCGCGCGAGCGGCCCGACGGCGTGTGGGAGCTCGATGGCCTCATGCCCGTGTCGGAGTTGCGCGCGCGCCTGGGCATCCGCGAGCTGCCCGAAGAAGAACGCGGCCGCTACAACACCGTGGCCGGCCTCCTGATGTCGGTGTCGGGCCATCTGCCCGCGGTGGGCGAGCTGATCGACTGCGCCGGCTGGTGCTTCGAGATCGTGGCGCTCGAAGGCCGCCGCATCGACCGCGTGCTGGCCTCGCCCGACCCCGCGGCGCCGCGCGACGAGTAGGCAGGCACGAACGGCCATGCTGTCGCTGCTCGCACTGAGCTGCCCGCAATGCTCCGCGCCGCTCCCGCGCGCCGCGCGCTGGCGCACCGTCAACTGCAGCTACTGCGGCGCGACCATCACGCGCGGCGAAGAAACCGTGGAGCGCGAGGGCTTCCGCGCGGCCTGGCGGCGTGCCAACGCAGACGTCGCAGGCGGGCGCATCGTGCAATGGCGCGGCGCGCGCTACCGCGTGCTGGCGCCGCTGGGCTTCGGCGAGCACAGCGAGGTGCTGTTCGCCGAACGGCTCGGCGCGGTGCCTGAACGCGTCACCCTGAAACTTGCGCGCGAGGCGTCTGACAACGATGTGCTGCTGCGCGAAGGTGCGGTGCTGCAGGCATTGCAAAGCCTTTCCGTTCCGGGTGCCGCCTACTTCACGCGCCGCCTGCCGCAGCCGCTGGGCACGGGCATCGCCGAGGGCCTGGGCGACGGCAAGCGACAGGCCCTGGTGCTGCGCCATCCGAACGGTTTCTGGGGCAGCCTGCAGGACGTGCTGCAGGCCAATCCGCAGGGCATCGACGCGCGCCACGCCGTGTGGATCTGGCGCCGCATGCTCGAGGTGCTGGCCTTCGTGCATGGCGCCGGCTGGGCGCACCGCGATCTTTCGCCTGCACATGCACTGGTGCATCCGCGCGACCATGGCGTGCTGATCATCGGCTGGTCGCAGGCGCGTCAACCCTCAGGCTCAGCGCTTGCGGCCGCCGCGGCGCGTGACCTTGCCCAAGCCGCATGGACCGTGCGCGCAGCGCTGCACGGCGGCGCGGCCGGCGACACCGTTGATCCTGGTCTGGGCGCGCACACGCCCGCACCGCTCGCCGCACTGCTGCGCCAATGCAGCGAAGACACCGCCTTCTGCGAACGCCTCGGCGCGCAGGGCATCGAGCAGGCGCTGTCGGACGCATCGCGCGAAGCCTTCGGCGCCCCGCAGTTCGTTCACTTCGATCCCGCGCCGCGCCTGGGCGGCTGACGGACCGACATTCCAAGGAGCATCCATGGGTTACGGAAATTACTCGCACGCCGCACACACGGCGCTGATCGCCGACCGCGCCGCCAAGCCAAGCGCCGAGGTGTTCATGCAAACGGCCACGCACGCGCTGATGAACCCGCACGGCCTGAAGGTGCGCGAGTCGCGCGACAACGCCGACCATCCCAACTCGCTGGGCATCGTGTTCGCGCTCGACGTCACCGGCTCCATGGGCGACATCCCGCAGACCCTTGCGCGCCGCGAGCTGCCCACCTTCATGAAGCTCTTGACCGACTGCGGCGTGGCCGACCCCCAGCTCATGTTCATGGCCATCGGCGACGCCACTTCCGACCGCGCGCCGCTGCAGGTCGGCCAGTTCGAATCGACCGCCAACCTCATGGACCAGTGGCTCACCTGGAGCTACCTCGAAGGCGGCGGTGGCGGCAGCGGCGAAGAGAGCTACGAGCTGGCTTTCTACGTGATGGCGCAGCACACCGACATGGACTGCTGGGTGAAGCGCAAGAAGCGCGGCTACCTGTTCGTGACCGGCGACGAACTGCCGTACCCCGCCGTCTCGCGCCACCAGATCGAGGGCCTCATCGGCGAGAAGCTCGACGAGGACATTCCCATCGAGGAAGTCATCGCCGCCGCGGCCGAGACCACGAACCTGTTCTTCCTGATTCCCGACGCCCAGCGCCGCCGCCGCTGCGAGCCGCGCTGGCGCGAGCTGCTCGGCGATCACGTCATTTGCATGGACTCGCCCGACGACGCCTGCGCCGTAGCCGCCGGCATCGTCGCGCTCACCGAGAAGGCCGTGCCCAACCTCGACGGCCTGGCCAAGGTGATGGGCGCGACCGGCATGGCCAAGGAGCGCGTGGGCGGCGTGCTGCATGCGCTGGACGCGTACGCCGCGCTGCTCGACCCCACCGCACCGCGCCGTGCGCCACCGGCACCGAGCGGGCCGCGCTCGTCGTGGTGGAAGCGGCTGTTCGGCTGAACGGCTGACGGCTGAACACCGTGTGACGACCGCAGCGCCCACGCGCTACGCCTCGCTGCTGGGCCTCGGCTTCGGGGACTGCGGCAAGGGCCTCTTCACCGACCACCTGTGCGGCGCGTGGCAGGCTCACACGGTGGTGCGCTTCAACGGCGGCGCGCAGGCGGGCCACAACGTGGTGCTGGCCGATGGGCGGCATCACACCTTTTCGCAGTTCGGTGCCGGCAGCTTTCATGCGGGCGTGGCGACGGTGCTCGCGAGCCCTGTGGTGGTGCATCCGACGGCGCTGCGCGTCGAGGAAGAGGCGTTGCGCCGGGTGGGCGTGGCCGATGCCTTCGCGCGCTTGCTGATCGATGCGCGCTGCCGCGTGACCACGCCGTTTCATCAGGCCGCGGGCCGGCTGCGCGAATGGGCGAGGGGCGCGGCGGCGCATGGCACGTGCGGCGTGGGTGTCGGCGAGACGGTGCGGCAGGCGCTGGCTGCGCCCGACGATGCCCTGCGCTACGGCGACCTCATGCATCGTGCGCAAGCACTCGACAAGCTGCAGGCTTCGCGCACGGCGCTGCGCCGTGAGTTCGCGGACATGGCGCCGGCGCATCCCGAGGCCGCAGAGGAGCTGACGTTGCTGGGCGATGCCTCGCTCGCCGAGCGCTGGCTCGATGCCGCTGCGCCCTGTGTTCGCCTCTCGCCTCCTGCCAGCGCCGACGCCATCGGTGCAAGGCTCGCGCATCCAGGCACTGTGTTGTTCGAAGGTGCGCAGGGCGTGCTGCTCGACGAATGGCGCGGCTTTCATCCGCATACCACGTGGAGCACCATCTCGACGTCCGCCGTCGAAGCCGTGCTGCACGACGCGGGCATCGATGCGCCCGTGCAGCACCTGGGCGTGCTGCGCAGCTACCTCACGCGCCATGGCCCGGGCCCGTTGCCCACGCACGATCGCGCACTCGACGCGCGATTCGCCGAGCCGCACAACGCCGACGAAGGCTGGCAGGGCGCGTTCCGACGCGGCCACCCCGATGCGGTGCTGCTGCACCATGCGCTTGCGGCGGTCGGGCCGCTCGACGGGTTGGTCGTGAGTCATCTCGATGCGGTCGAGGGCGCGGGCCTGCGCTGGTGCACCGGCTACCGCACTGCTGGCGGCAATCACGTTGCATCGCTGCCGTTCAGCAAGGAACCGGACCTCGACCATCAGCACGCGTTGACCCGGTTGCTGCAAGGCGCGCAGCCCCTTTACGAATCGCATCCCGTCGCCACCGCGCAGGCGTGGGTGGAGCGCGTCGAAGCCCTCGGCGGCCTCCCCGTGCGCTTCGGCGCCTTCGGCCCGACGCGCGGTACCGTGCGGGCACGCGAACACATCGGAGGTCCCGCATGACGCCCAACGTCTTCCTGATTGCCGGCGCGGCGCTCAGCACCATTGCCGCGCTGCTGCACATCTGCGTCATCTTCGGCGGACCTGCGTGGTACCGCTTTTTCGGAGCGGGCGAGCGCATGGCTGCGGGCGCCGCGGCGGGGCATTGGTATCCGCCCATCCTCACGGTGCTGATCGCCTGCGTGCTGGCGACCTGGGCCGCCTATGCGCTCTCCGGTGCGGGTGTGTTGCAGCCGCTGCCGTTGCTGGCGTTCGTGCTGCCCGCGATCACCGCCGTCTACCTGCTGCGGGGGCTCGTTGCCGTCGCACTGTTCGTGTTCGACCGGCGACGCCTGAGCGCCTTCTGGGTGTGGAGCTCGGCCATCTGCCTCGTGTTCGGCCTCGTCCATCTGGCCGGGCTCGTTCAGGTCTGGGAGACCCTGTGAACGCTGCCCGCGCCCACGCCTGAGCGGATTACGCCTGCGCTTCGAACCCGGGCGCCTGGCTCATCTCCGAAGGCTTGTAGATCTTGTGCTGCGCGATCGCGCTGCCTGCATCGGAAACCACCAGCAGACGCCAGAGCGGCTCGCGCACCGACGAGGCCTGTTCCTCGCTCGTGAGCTGGAACTTGGGCGATGCGGTCGACGTGCCCTTCACCACGACGCGCAGCAGCGTCGCGCCCTTCGCGTTCGACACCTCGATGCTGAAGCCGATGTTCTTGCTCGTGAGGTCTTCGGCGTTGTAGCCGTAGCCCTTGAAGTGGCGCATCACGTAGTCCATCGCGGCGGCCTGGACCTCTTCGCGCGAGGCCGGCGGGGGAGGGGTCGCGACGTCGGGCTCGGCCTCGGCCACGACCGGCACGCCGCCCCGCGCCGTGGCGGCCTTCACCTCTGCCTCGTCGGGCGTCCAGCCGCGTGCGCCGCGCACCAGCACCGCGAGCTGCTGCTCCGGCTCCCAGCTCGCGACGTGCCATTCGGCATCGTCGCGCACGCGCGTGGACACCTTCGCGGCCTTGTTGCTCTCCAGCTCGGCGATGGCGACCCGGTTGGTCTGCAGCACGGCGCGAAAGCCCTGGCCCGCATCGAAGGTCCGCTTGAGCAGGGCGAGTCGGTCTTTCGCGCGCTGGACCTGGAAGGGGCTGCGCGTGCCGCCGCCCGGGCGGTGCTGCGTGTCGAGCGATTCGAGGCAGAACCAGCGTCCGCCGGCGCCAACGCTCACGTATTCCGCCCAGACGGTCGCAATGACGTTGTCGCCCGTCGCTAGCCAGGCCTGGTCGAACGGCTTTTCCCGCGCGTCGAACACCCCCATCTTGGCGACGATCTCGACCGGCGTGAGCCGCGGTCCTGAGAGTCGCATCTCATCGATGACGGCGAGTACGTGGGGGTCGACTTCCTTGTCCATGCGGGTGGGTTCGTGGCGTGTTTGGGGGGTGGGAGTATGCCGCATCGGGGGCGGGGCCCGGCCGCGTGCGGCCATCTCGCTTGTCGGGTCGGCCGCAATCGGCCATTCTTGCGCCGCGCGCTCGTTCGAAGAAAGGAATCGGCATGACCGGGACGGATCTCGCCAGCATCTATCGAAGCTACATCGCCTGCCTCAATGCACGGGACTGGCCGAGCCTTGGCAGGTTCGTTCACGCCGAGGCCCGCCACAACGGCCGGCGCATCGGCCTGTCCGGCTATCGCGAGATGCTGGAGCGTGACTGCGAGGACATCCCCGACCTGCATTTCGACATTCGCCTGGTCATTGCCGAGCCGCCGCGCATCGCGAGCCGGCTGCAGTTCGACTGCTCGCCGAAGGGCGTGTTTCTCGGGCTGCCCGTGAACGGGCGCAGAGTCTCCTTCACCGAGAACGTGTTCTACGAATTCCTCGACGGAAAGATCGCGAACGTCTGGTCCGTCATCGACAAGGCGGCCATCGAAGCCCAACTCGTGAACGGCGGAGAAGGGGCCGCGCCGGCACCCTCGGAATCACGAGGCCGATTACGGGGCAAGCCCGGCTGAATGTCGCACCGCATGCGTTCGACATATCTTCGTTTTAGACTGGAAACCATGGCAAGAGGCATCGTGGTTACCTTCGTCTCGCGACGCAATTCCCTTCGCAGCACATTGGCGCATGCCAGCCTCGCACACCTGGGCGGAGGCCGGTTCACGGTGCTCTCGTGCGGCCAGCCCGGGAAGGTCGCCGCGGACATTCATCCCGCCGCCGTCGCCGCGCTCGAGAACGCAGGCATTCCCCCACTCGATGCGCCGCCGCGCAGCTGGAACGACCTCACCGCGTCGGGCGCGCCGCGCGCGGAGTTCGTCATCACCCTGGACGAATCGACGCTCCCTTCGCAGCCGCGCTGGCCGGGCCAGCCCGATTCGGCGCTGTGGGCCTTTCCCGACATTGCCGCGATCGGCAACCCCGAAGACGCGGTTCGCGCCGCCATCCAGATGATGTTCGTGCTGCGGCGGCGCCTGGAGCTGTTCGCGAGCCTGCCGCTGCACGGCGCGGACCGCGCGGCGATCCGTTCGGACCTGCGGGACCTGGCGCACATGCGATAGGCCGATCCGGGCGCAGCGATTTCACATGGGCGGCATACGCTCGAACTTCGGCAGCGCCGGGTCCAGGAAATCCCATGCATGTCCGCGCACGCCGTACGTGACCGCCTGCGGCCGGTAGCGGCCCGGGTCGTCCAGGCTCGCGGCATGCACGGTGAACACGTCGGGCATTGCGGCGAAGGTCATGTACACGGGCGATCCGCATTGCGGGCAGAAGGCGCGCGTCTTCACGTTGCCGCTGTCGCCGACCATGTCCCACCGCGTGGCCTCGCCGCTGTGCTTCACGCCGCCGCGCGGGAAGGTGAGGTACGAGCCGTGGCCGGTGCCGCTCTTGCGCTGGCAGTCGCGGCACTGGCAGTCGTTCTGGAAGACGGGCTCACCCGAAATCTCGTAGCGGATCGCGCCGCACGCGCAACCGCCGGTGTAGGGCTTGTTCATTTTTCGTGTCCTCTCGACGGGCCGGTCTTCAATGCCAGTTGCCGATCTGGACGTCGTCGGGTGCGGGCCGGCCCTTGCCGGTTTCCACGAGGTCGCGCAGGCTCAGCAGGAACACGGCCCACTTCGTGCTGCAGTGCGCGGTGAACTCACTCGCCTCGCGCCAGTTCGTGTGGCCGAAGCGCACGATGGTGTATTCGCCGTCCTCGGCCAGGTCGAAGACGATGTCGGTGCCGATCCATTCCTCGGGGCCCGTCGCCACGCGCCAGTGCACCTTCCTGCCGGGCGCGAGCGCCAGCACGTCCATGCCGAAGCCGCCGATCTTTTCGCCGTCGGACGTGCTGAATTCGAAGTCGATGTTGCCGCCGGGCTGCGCATCGCCGGTGGTTTCCTTCGTCCACCAGCCTGCGGCGCCCTCGACGGTCGAGATGGCGGCGTAGACCTTGGAGGCGGGGGCTTTGATGCCGACCCTGTGAATGATGTCGATCATGATGTGTGCTCCGTTCGGTTGCGTTGAGAGAAGTGCTCGTACGCCGCGTGGCGTGAAGGCAAATCTATTCGGGCAAGCGCGCGGAGTGGGAGTAACAAGATCGTCGTGAATCGCAGGGCTGGCGCGACGTTGGCCCGCGCCGGTGCAAGGTCCAGTGCCGCTTAGCGAAGCCGGGCTTGAATGCTCTTCAGGTTCGCGAGCCACGCGAGGTAGTCTTCATCGTCCTCGCCCAGCTCCGCCCACGTGTCGTGCCCATCCGCCTCGGGGTCGTCGATGACGGCCTGGATCGCATCGATGGCGGCTTGCTTCAGCGAGGCCGGAGGTGCCGCCTTTCCGGCGCACCAGGCAATGACATCCGGATGAACGTCTGCGCCGTCCTTGCCGCTGAGCACCGCGAGAACAGCGCCCGCGGCGATGACGCTTTCGGTCGAGCCCGAGGTCAATGTCTCCTCGATGAACGGCAGCGCGCTCGGGGCTTCCTGCAGCTCGCCGAACCAATCCAGTGCATCGTCATTGCCAAAGCTTTCGGTAGACCACGTGCCCATCTTCGAACTCCTATGCAGGTGTGTGTATGCGGAAAGGCGGAGCCTAGCATCAGAATAATGACGGCGTTTTGCAACGAGGCCCGCGACCGGGTGACCGAGGAAATTTCAGAATGGCGGTGATTGCCGAAGATCTGCGGATCGCAGAATTGCGCAGGCTGGGTGTCTCCGCGCCATTGATACGGCTGGCCGCAGGCGAATGCATTCACGAGGCATTCCGGAACCGTTGCCTGGGCCCACCGTTCCATGTCTATCGCCGTGCCGATGCGCCTGCCGGTCCGACATTGGTCCCCTTGTGGGACAGCGGAGACACGGTCTCCGGCGTCTGGGAAAAATCCGATGGCCTGGAGTTCATCGAATTCAGCATCGAGACCCCCAATGAAATCGACAGGATCGCCAGGACCGAGCAAGGGTTCTGGGCCACGCGGTTCGATTTCCTGTACGAATGCGATCTGCCCGACGAAGAACTTCAGCGCGCCGCGGCCTCGGTGGGATTCCGGTTCCTCGATCGGTACCTCGCTTCGAGACAAGCAGCCGAAGAGCGGCTAGACACTTTCAAGGGCCATCGGGCATGGCTGCGCGAAGTGGTGGCAACCATCGATCAGGAAGCGCGCCAGCGTTAGAAGAAATTCTTCAGGCTCTCCGAATACAACCCAAGAGAACGCGCATGAAATTGAATTGGTCCTATCGCCTGCCGAAAGAGCGGCAGGTCGGTGCCAGGCCCCCTGTCGCAGGCGCCGACACGGTGCTCGTCGCCTTTCATTACGACAAGGCTGGCTTCTACGAGAGCACGCTCGTCGCGCTCGACCCGACGACGGGCGAAGAACGCTGGCGCGCCACCATTCCCCATGTGATCAACGAGCCCCTGCTGGGGCCGGACGGCTCGGTGTACGTCAGCAGCTTTTCCGGAACGGTCCACGCCTTCGACCGCACCGGCAAGAAGCTGTGGGACGGACGATGCGGCGATCGCAACATGGGCAGGCCTTGCCTCGTCGGGGGCGACCGGCTCGTCGTCGCGGAAACCGGCGGTGGCGCGTCGAAGACGTGGTGCCTCGACGTGCGCACGGGCTCTATCGTGTGGGCCTTCGAGAACCACGGCCACAGCTACGGCCTTGCCGCGAACAACGGCCGCGTCGTTCACGCGACGGTGCTCGCGAAGGGCGCGGGAGTTCGGCTGCATTGCGTGGACATGTCGAACGGCCGCGCGCTCTGGGCCGTCGACAGCGCGGAGTGGATGTTCCATCCGGTCGTGCAGGACCAGACCGTCCTCATCGGTGCCAGGGGATCGCTGCGCGCCTATTCGTTGCAGACCGGCGAGCTGCTCGCAAGGCTGGACCTGGAGGGCCAGGAAGCCATCGACGGGCAGATGCAGGTCTTTGGCGACCGCATCTGCTTCGGCACGGATGCAGGGCGCGTTCGCTGCGCGGTGCTGCAGAGCAAGCGATCATTTTTCAAGACCAGGCTCTCGCTCGAGAGCGCGTGGCAGGCCGCATGCGAAGGCGGTATCCGCGGGCGGCCGGTCATGGCCGGCGAAGCACTGGCAGTGCTCGCGCCGGAGGAGGGGATCGTCTTTCTCGACCCAGCCACCGGGCAACGGCTTTCATCGATCAAGATGGGCAAGGGCGATGGCGGCGGCCTGGTCTCTGACCGCGAGTGGCTCTATGGGGCGTTGGGGAGGGAGGTTCGGGCCTTGGGTCCTGGATAGAACCAAGGGTGGGCCATGGCTCAAGCGCGGTCGAAAACGAACTCGACCTTGCGATCCACCGTTGCAATGCTTTGAACTGCGGTGTCCGGGGCCACGACGAAGAGCGGTTCTCGCGCAGGCACCTCATGGGGGCTGAAAACCACGGCCACCTCGTTGCCCGCGATGCGGCAATGCAACGCCGTGTGGGTCGACGAGAACTGCAGGAAGCGCGAAGCCGCGACCGCTTTCACCAGGTCTTCGATGCTGCATCGATCGGGCATCTCGAACGTCTGCGTGAGCGGGCCCATCTGGTCGTCCTGTGCGCAACACGCTTGCCGACGGACTTCAATCTTCATGTCGCTTCTCCGTTGCGAGGGCCTGGGCCCGCATGGCGCGCCTGCCTGTTCAGGAGGACGGCCGCTCGCCATCTGCAGGCTGCAGTTTCGTCGCGATCCCATAGAGCGCCAGCATGCCCAGCACGTGCCCGATGGCGACACCCGGTTCGCCCGATTCGATGCGCGCGATCGTCTGCACGTGAACGCCCAATCGTGCGGCGGCGGCCGACTGGCCTTCGCCGGCGCGCGTGCGCGCGAGCTTGGCCTCTGCCCCCATGTGCCTGATCGCCTGGAGGGCATCGCTGTCGATGTCTGCCGAGATGCGTTTGCCTTGAGCCATGCCGGGATTGTCGCTGCACAATCCAGCCGTGCCTCGAACCCCGCCAGATCCTCAGTCCGCGCCCGTGCCCGCTTCCACACCCTATTGGCTCTATCTCCTGGAGTGCGAAGGCGGCGTGTACTACGCGGGAATCGCGCTCGATGTGGAGCAGCGCTTCTTCCAGCATGTCTTCGGGCTGGGCGCCAAGTTCACGCGCGCACGGCCGCCGTTGCGCGTGCTCGCCGCCCGCGTCTACCCGGACAAGGGCGCCGCATTGCGGGCCGAGATCAAGGTCAAGGCGCTGCCTCGAACCCGAAAGCTTGCATTCTTCGAGAGCGCCGCGTAGCCGCAGGACGGGGCCGGCGGAAGAGGGCGCGGCGGTCGCGCGTGTTCATGGCTTCGGACATGCGGCTTGTTGCCAAAGAATACGTCTTGCGATCGGCACCGGTGAATAAACTGTCCGCATGAAACGCAAGAGCCTGGGCATCGGAACGGGCCTGGCCATCGACAGGAAGGACAAGTAACGCCATGAGCGCTGCGGACGATGCGGACGATATGGAAACCTGGTTGCTCGAAGCAGGCGACGAAGTCATCGAGAAAAGAGCCGAGCAGGGCGAGGCCTCGCTCTCGCCGCCCGAGCGGGCGATCTATTGCATGTGGGCCCTCGACTACGCCGTGAGAAACGCGGGTTCACTCGATGCACTGGAAGACGTGCACGAGACGGCGATCGAAGACCTCGCCGTCTTTGCCCGCGCGCAGAAGATCGGCGTGCTCGCCACGCTGCTCGACATGGCGGGCGGGGACGAGGAATCGTTCATCGATGCGTACTACGAGCAGTTCGACGCCGCCTGCACCGAACTGCGAAGCTGCAACGAAACCCGGCATTGAGCGGCGGCCCGGGCCGCGCCGGTCAGCCAGGCCGTGCGCCAATGCCCAGGCCCCCGCCGGCCGCGCGATGTCGCGGCACAGGGCGTCGATATGATCGGCGCCAAATCAACAGCGGAGACCGGCGATGCGCGTGCACGGAAAGACAGCTTCTTCACTGGCTCGCCTCGCAACGGCCTTGGTGTTCGCAGCGCTGCCGCTCAAGCCGGCGCTGGCCGACGAACCCGCTGCGTGGCCCACCGCCGGCTGGGCCACGAGCACGCCCGAGGAGCAAGGCATGGACTCGGCGGCGCTTGCCAGGCTGGTCGAACGCGGCGGCGTGAACAACCTGGACAGCATCCTCGTCACGCGCCACGGCAAGCTGGTCGCAGAGGCCTACTACGCGCCTTATCGCGCGGGCCTCAAGCACACCGTCAACTCCGTCACCAAGGCCGTCGTCGGCACGCTCACGGGCATGGCCATCCAGGATGGCTTGCTGGCCTCGCGCGACCAGCCGGTGCTCGAGTTCTTTTCCGACCGCACGGTGGCCAACGCCGATGCCGCCAAGAAGTCGATCACCCTCGGGAACCTGCTCGACCAGACCTCGGGCCTCGAATGGAAGGAGAAGCTCGACGCCAGCGTGCCCGAGAGCCTGATCCAGCTGCGCCGCAGCCGCGACTGGCAGGGCTTCGTGCTCGACCGCCCGATGGCGCAGGCGCCCGGTGCCGGCTTCAACTACAACAGCGGCAACTCGCACCTGCTGTCGGCCATCGTCGCGAAGAAAACCGGTGGCAGCACGCTGGCCTATGCGCAGAAGCGCCTGTTCGCGCCGCTGGGCATTGCGGACGTACGCTGGATCAAGGACCCGCAGGGCATCGAGGCCGGCGGCTTCGGCCTCTACCTGCAGCCGCGCGACATGGCGAAGATCGGCTACCTCTACTTGCGCAAGGGCCAGTGGGCGGGCCGGCAACTGCTGCCCGCCGAATGGGTGGACAGGGTGTTCAACGCCTCCGTCGACATGGGCTTCGGCGCAACGCCGGCCTACAGCTACGCCAATGGCTGGTGGACCATTCCGGAGAAGCGCGCCTACATCGCGGCGGGCTACAACCGGCAACTGATCGTCGTGCTGCCCGAGGTCGACGTCGTCGCCGTGACCACGAGCCGGCGCAACTTCCCGATGGCGCCGTTCATCGACCTGCTCGTCGCCGCCGCGCGCTCGGCGCAGCCGCTTCCCTCGGACGCCGCTGCGCAGGCGCAGCTGGCGGACCGCATCCGCGATGCGGCCATCGAGAAGCCGAGCGCGGTCACGCCCGCACCTGAGCTGGCGGCCGCGGTGTCCGGCAAGGTCTGGCAGTTCGATCGCAACATGCTGGGCATCAGGAGCCTGGTGCTCGACCTGAAGGCCGCAACGCCGACCTACGAGATCGTGTTCGACGGCAAGGACCCCGGCGCAACCTCGCCGCCGCTGGCAGGACCGATCGGGCTCGACGGCCTTTTCCGCATCAACGACAAGGCCCCCAACGCGCCCGTCGCAGTCAAGGGCCACTGGCTCGACGCGCAGAGCTTTCGCATCGACTCGCGCGTGCTCGGCGAAGACGACGTGGCGACGTACACCTTGCGCTTCGACGGGCAGCGGGTGAACGTGGCCTTCGAGAACAACCGCGGCTTCAAGGCGCAGATGCAGGGCAGGGCGGCGGAGTAGCCGCGATCGCCGAGCACCAGGCACCGGGCATCAAACCGCTTCAGGCATCGGCGGGTGCCTTCGCACCGATCGCCCAGCAGGCGGCGGTGAAGCGGACTTCGTCGCCATGCACGAACGGATCGAAGGCGGCGCGCATGGTGCCGATGGCCTCGCGGCGCGTCGCTTCGTCCGCGTCCTCCAGGACCTGGCCGACGGTGCCGAGCCGCGTGAAATAGCCGACCAGGTCCTTCTCGGGATAGGCGCATTCCACATCGATCGGCTGGATGTCGATGTCGCCCCAGCCGCTCTCTCGCAGGATGGAGGCGACCCGGTGCCGCTCCGCAAAGGCGAACTGCCCCGGTGCGCCCGGCGCGCGCACCGGCAGGTTCGGCAACAGCGGCGCGGCTGCGCGCTCGGCGGTGGTCATGTACGGGTTCTCGGCGGCGCTTCGCCACGCGATGACCTGCAGCCGTGCATGGGCGCTCGCCGCGCTGCGCAGGTTCGCGAAGGCGGCCACGGGGTCGTCGAAGAACATCACGCCGAAGCGAGAGATGACGAGGTCGAAGCTCGCGGGCTCGAAGGCGTGCGTCTGCACGTCGGCGCTCACGAAGCGGGCGGTCGAGACTTCACGCTCCGCGCGTTCGCGGGCCACGGCAATCATCGGCTGCGAGATATCGACGCCGACGCATTCGCCGCGCGCGCCGACTGCCCTTGCAGCGGCCAGCGTCGTGCTGCCCGTGCCGCAGCCCACGTCGAGCACCCGCCGCGCGGACGCGGTGCGGACCGTGTCGGCGAGCAGGTCTTCGAAGGGGGCGAACATCCGGTCGAGCGTTGCCTGTCCGTCGATCCAGGCGCGGCCGGCGCGCCCGTTCCAGAGTGCGGCCTGTTCGGTGGAATTCGGGGGCGTGGTGTTCATGGCGTTGGTCCTTTGCATGCCTTCGGAAAAGAGGCGGTAGCTAGACTGTGCAACTTCAAGTCGACTTGAGGTCAAGAGGTGGAACATCTGGACATCGCCGAGGTGGCGCGGCAATCGGGAATCCCGGCCTCGACGCTGCGGTTCTACGACGAAAAAGGGCTGATCGTCTCCAGCGGCCGGCGCGGCCTGCGCCGCCTGTTCGACCCCGGCGTGCTGGAGCGGCTGGCGCTCATCACCGTGGGCCGGGCGGCCGGTTTTTCACTCGATGAAATCGCACGCATGTTCGCGCCCGAGGGTGGCCCGCGCATCGACCGGCAGATGCTCGCGGCCAAGGCCGACCAGCTCGACCGCACCATCCGCAAGCTGGGCGCCCTGCGCGACGGCCTGCGGCACGCGGCCGTGTGCCCCGCGCCGAGCCACATGGAATGCCCCACGTTCCGCCGCATCCTGAAGGCCGCCGGATCGGGCGCCATCGGAGGGCGGAAAAAGAAAACACCCCACCCGCCGGGGAACTGATTTCTGACACAACCCCATCCGCGAACGAGGCGAAACTAGCGCCTTCGCACACAGGCTCCGCGCCTCCATGCCATTGCTCCAGGGAAAAGAAACCTTGTCATCCAAAGCCGCCCGCATCGCACTCTCCGCCTCGGCCGCCGCCATCGGCAGCCTCGCCGCCTACTGGACCCTGCTGGCCACGCGCCAGGGCCACATCCTCTTCAATGCCCGCAAGCACCCGGTCGTGCATCTGTCGGACGACTTCTCCACCTACTCGCACACGGTGCCCGGTGGCATGGTCCGCGGTTATGTCTACCACCCGCAGGGCGAAGAGGCGGTGCAGGACCTCTTCATCTATTTCGCGGGCCGCAGCGAAGACGTTCGCGCCACGGCGCAGGCGCTGCACTGGCTGCCGGAGGGCTTCGGCTTCGCCGCGATCAACTACCGCGGCGTGGCAGATTCGCAGGGCCACCCGTCGGAGATCGCTTCCGTCGAAGACGCCGGCCAGTTCGCCAGGCACCTTCGCCGCGCCTTCCCGAATGCGCGCCTGCACGTCGTGGGCCGCAGCCTCGGCACGGGTGTGGCCATCCAGCTCGTGGCGCGCCAGGAATTCGCGAGCCTGCAACTGGTCACGCCCTACGACTCGATGCTCGAAGTCGCGAAGAAGCGCTTTCCCCTCGTGCCGCTGTCGCTGCTGCTGCGCAATCGCTTCGACTCCCTCACGCACTGCGCTGAGGTTGCCGCCAAGACGCAGGTGCTGCTGGCCGAGCGCGACGACGTCGTGCTGCCCGAGCGTTCGCAGAAGCTCATCGCGGCATGGCCGACGCCGGTGAGCGTGGAGACCGTTCCCGGCTCGGACCACTACAACATCATGGGTCTCGAAGAGACGTGGCTGCGGCTGATCGACTTCGCGCTGACGGCGGTGTTGCCGGAGCCCAAGGCCGCGTGAGGTGAGCGAAGGCAGAAGATCCTTCGTCGTTCGCTATCTGGGGCCGTTGCTGCCATTGAGCTTGGCGGCCTACGGCATCTGGGTGCTGTTCTCCGGCGAATACACATATCGCCCGGGGCGGGGAAACGGCACAGTCACGCTGCTGGCACTCGACGCCCGACTGATGGGCCTCTTCCAGTTATTTCTCGCTGTGCTGGTGACGGCGTTGGGCGTATCGGGCCGAAAGGCGTGGTGGTGTTTTCGGATCGGTCTTGCTGGGGCGGTGCTGTGCCTGGTCGTCGAGGGCGCGCGACAGCTCATGCGAATCGCCGTCCATGCCTAGTCAGGGCACCGAGCCTCGCGCCTGAGGCTTCGAAAAAGGCCCGCCCCTGAATCGAAGCCACGGCACACCCCACTGGCGATCAAGCCCGTGACACCGAGCATCGCCGCCGTGTGAACACCCACAGCCGCGAACGCCAGCATCAGCGAATCGGATGCAGCCATCTGCCTGGCCGCCCCATCTTCCATGCACAGCGGCATCAGCGCCGGCACCAGCATCAGCCCCGCCCCATGCGCGGTGGACATCATGAAAGACCAGAGCGCGAGGCCGGCGTGCCCTGCCGGCGCCCGCGCAGCCTCGGGCGTGCGGCCCCACAGGTGAAGCAGCGCGACTGCCACGAACAGCCCACCCGCCAGCACCTGCATCAACGTGCGATCCATCGACAGGCCGAACGCGACCGCGCCGGCCACCAGCGCGATCGATGCCACATGCCCGATGGCGATCGGCATCAGCGCCCGAAGTGCCTGCGCCCGGTCACCCGCGCGCACGCCCCACGCGGCGGCCAGCATCCAGCCGGTCGCAGGGTTCAGCCCATGAAGGGCGCCGACCCCGGTAACTGCGAGCCATGGCCAAAGGTCTGCGGCCGGCACGACATCCCCGCGCGTTCAGTCGCCGCCGTGGCAGCACGAGCCCGCCGCCGGCTTCGCGGGTTCCGGCACCGGCTCGTAGCGGTCGTGGTGCCGCACCCAGTCCATCGCGTAGACCGGGTTGTGCTCGTCGCGGCCCTTGGGCGTGAGGTCGAGCAGGTTGTACGTGCCCATCATCACTTCGACGCCGCGCTCGTAGGTCGAGTAGGTGTGGAAGACCGCGCCCGCGTCGTCCTTGTAGAACACGCTCACGCCGGGCGCCTCCTGCGCGGGGAAGGGGCGCACGCTGTAGTTGTAGTAGACCTCGCCCTTGCCCTCGGCCCATTCCTGCGGCTTGAAGCTCACGCCGAAGTCGTAGTTGAAATCGCTGTCGTACGCCGACACCCACGTGAACTGCCAGCCCATGCGCTGGCGAAAGCGCTCGATCTCGGCCAGCGGCGCGTGCGAGACGACCAGCAGGGTCACGTCGCGGTGCTCCAGGTGCACCTTCATGCCCGCGATGTGGTCGGCCATGAACGAACAGCTCGGGCAGCCCTGCTCCCAGTCCGGGCCGAGCATGAAGTGCTGCACCACCAATTGGCGGCGGCCTTCGAAGAGGTCGGCGAGCTTGCGCGGGCCTTCGAGCGTGTCGAAGCTGTAGTTTTTCTCGACGCGCGCCCACGGCAGCGCGCGGCGCTCGCGGGCGACCTCGTCGCGCAGGTGCGTCAGTTCCTTCTCGCGCGCCAGCAGCGCCTTGCGCTCGGCGAGCCATCGGTCCTTCGGCACGACGGGGTGGTTCTTCAGGTCGGTGGTTCCTGCAGTCACGGTGTTCATGGTGTGGTCTCCTTGAATGTGCGGGCCCCTCAGGCCCTGGCGGATTTGGGGCGGCGCACGGCGCGCACCTTGCCGCTGCCGCCGCCGCCGCAATAGAAGAGGTCGGCCCCGTCCGATTCGAGCCCGCTGATGCCCACGCCGCGCGGCATCTCCAGCCGCTCGAGCACGGCGCCGCTCTGCGGATCGATGTGGCGCAACTCGCTCTCGTCGCCTTCCCAGGTGGCGTGCCACAGCTCGCCGTCGACCCAGGTCACGCCGGTGACGAAACGATTCGATTCGATGGTGCGCAGCACCGCACCGGTCGCGGGGTCGATCTGGTGGATCTTGCGGTCGCGGTACTGGCCCACCCAGAGGCTCCCCTCGGCCCAAGTGAGGCCGGAGTCGTTGCCGTGGCCGGGTGCGGGAATCGAGGTCACGACGTCCCCGGTGGCGGGGTCGATCTTGTCGATGCGCTGCTCGGTGATCTGGTAGAGGTGCTTGCCGTCGAAGGCGGTGCCGGCGTCGGCGGCGCGGTCCAGCGTGCGCGTGGCCTCGCCGCTTCCGGGGTCGAATGCGATCAGCCGGGCGCCGGTGGCGGCCCACACGCGCTGGCCGTCGTGGGTCACGCCGCCCACCTTGTCGACGCCGTCGAAGGGGCCGTACTCGCGCACGATCTCGGCCGCGCGCAGGGTGGCCTGGGGGGTGTCTTTCTTGCTGCTCATCGTTGGCTCCTTGTGCGGTGCGCCGCGGATCGGCGCCCTGGAGACAACTTTAGGCAATCGGCAGCGAAGAGGGGAGTAACAAGATCGTCGTGAATCCCGAGAGCGGCGGCGCGAGCCAGCGCTGCGCCCGTGCCCGCCCGTTGGCGCGCACGCGCCCTTCGGCCTCCAGCTCGGACAGCGCGCGCTGCACGGTGCGCTGGCTCGCGCCCAGCGCGAGCGCGAGGGCCGAGGTCGACCACGCCGCGCCGTCGGACAGCAGCGCCACCAGCGAGGCCTGCTCGCCATCGATGGGCGGCACCAGCAGCACCACCTCGCGCCCGTCGCGCGGCTTGAGCGCGAAGCCGCGCGCGGTGGCCTCGATGCCCGTTTCCGCAGCGACGAGCGCGCGCAGCCGGCCGATCTCCACGCGCAGGCGTGCGCGCAGCGTCTCGTCGGGATGGCGGGTATTGAAGGCATAGGCGATCAGCGCCTCGCGCTCGACATCGCCGGGCCAGGCTTCCGCAAGCGCGCGCGCCAGCGCGAAGAGCACCGGTCGGCGTGCGAGCGGCCGCCACGCATCGCCGGCGCCCACGCCGCGGCGGCAGGCATCGACCACCAGCGCGTCGGAGGCCAGCAGCGCCGCGACCTCGTCCAGGCGCAGCGGTTGCTCGCCGCCGGGAAAGAGCCGCCGCGCCGCGGGGCGATCGAGCGCTGCCTGCGCCTCGGCCACTTCGGCCGCGAGCGCCGGGACGCGGGCGCGCCCGGCCGCCTCGCGCGC
>NZ_JXQQ01000048.1 GCF_000834655.1 Variovorax paradoxus | reverse complement strand
CCTCGTGGGCTCGGACTACATCTACCCGCGCACCTGCAACAAGATCGCCAAGCCCGCCATCGCCAAGGCCGGCGGCAAGGTGGTGGGCGAGGAATACGCACCGCTCGGCCACACCGAGTTCTCCTCGATCATCAACAAGATCAAGGCGGCCAAGCCCGACTGCATCTACAGCACGGTGGTCGGCGGCTCCAACGTGGCGCTCTACAAGCAGCTGCGCGCGGCGGGCCTGGACGGCGCCAAGCAGGTGCTGCTCTCCACCGTGGTGTCGGAGAACGAGATCGAAGGCATCGGCAAGGACAACGCCGCGGGCTACTACGCGTGCATGGGCTACTTCCAGAGCATCAAGTCGCCGGCGAACGAGAAGTTCGTGAAGGCCTTCAAGGCCAAGTACGGGCAGGAGCGCGTGATCGGCGACCCGATGGAGGTGGCCTACAACTGCGTCTACCTCTGGAAGCTGGCGGTGGAGAAGGCCAAGTCCTTCGACGTGGACAAGGTCACGGCCGCCGCCGCGGGCGTGGAGCTCGAGGCGCCCGAGGGCATGGTGCGCGTGCACGCCACCAACCACCACGTGTGGAAGAAGGTGCGCGTGGGCCGCGCGCGCCCCGACGGCCAGTTCGACATCGTGTGGGAATCGCCCCAGCCCGTCGAGCCCAACCCCTTCCCGAAGGTCTGACGGCGATGAACTTCGACATCGCGGTGATGCAGGTGTTCAACGGCGTGAGCCTGTTCACCATCCTGCTGCTCATGGCCATCGGGCTGGCCATCGTGTTCGGGCTGATGGGCGTCATCAACATGGCGCACGGCGAGCTGATGGCGCTGGGCGCCTACATGACCTACCTGGCGGCGCGCTTCTTCGAACATTTCGCGCCGGGCTGGATGGACCTCTACCTGTTCGCCGCGATCCCGTTCGCGTTCGCCGTGACCTTCGCGTTCGGCTACCTGCTGGAGCGGGGCTTCATCCGCTTCTTCTATGACCGGCCGCTGGACACCCTGCTCGCGACCTGGGGCCTGAGCCTCATCCTGCAGCAGGCCTACCGCTCCATCTTCGGCGCGCAGGAGGTGAGCGTGCCGCTGGCCTCCTGGCTCGCGGGGGCGTGGGAGCCGACGGCGGGCATCCAGCTGCCGCTCACGCGCATCTTCATCGTGGGGCTGACGGCCATCGTCGCCGTGGGCGTGTACCTGCTGCTGTACCGCACGCCGTGGGGGCTGAAGGTGCGCGCGGTGACGCAGAACCGCGCCATCGCCGGCGCGGTGGGCATCGACACGCACCGCGTCGACGCGATGACCTTCGCGCTCGGCTCGGGCCTGGCGGGCATCGCGGGCGCGGTGTTCACCATGATCGGCTCGACCAACCCCGGCACCGGCCAGCTCTACATCGTCGATTCGTTCATCGTGGTGGTGTTCGGCGGCGTGCAGAGCCTGGTGGGCACGGCGCTTTCGGGCTTCGCCATCGCGCAGTCGCAGACCTGGCTCGAATACCTCATGAGCGGCTCGATGGCCAAGGCCACGATCCTCCTCCTGGTGATCGCGGTGCTGTACTTCCGGCCCAACGGGCTGTTCGCCACGCGTTCGAGGAGCTGAAGGCATGTTCAAGCTTTCTCCCCAACGCAAGGGCGACCTCGCCGGCATGGCGGCCGTGCTGCTGCTCCTGGCCGTGGTGCTGCCGCTCACGCTCGATCCGTTTCGCCTGAACCTCATCAGCAAGTACCTGGCTTTCGCGTTCGTCGCGGTGGGCGTGGTGCTCACCTGGGGCTACGGCGGCGTGCTGAGCCTGGGCCAGGGCATGTTCTTCGGCCTGGGCGGCTACATGATGGCGATGTTCCTCAAGCTGGAAGCCTCCGCGCCCGAGCTGCCGGACTTCATGGTGTGGAGCAGCGTGGAGCAGCTGCCCGCGTGGTGGCAGCCGTTCCACTCGCTGGGCTGGACGGTCGCGGGCATCCTCGCGATTCCCGCCGTGCTGGCGTACGTGTTCTCGTACGCGATCTTCAAGCGGCGCGTGAGCGGCGTGTACTTCGCGATCGTCACGCTCTCGCTGGCGCTCACGCTCACCGTGGTGGTCGTCGGCCAGCAGGGCGACACCGGCGGCGCCAACGGCATCACCGATTTCCGCACCCTGCTGGGCCTGGACATCGCGGGCGACGAAGCCAAGCGCGTCATGTACTTCGTCGAGGTGCTGGCCATCGCACTCGTGATGGCGGTGTCGCTCCTGATCGTGCGCAGCCGCTTCGGCAAGATCCTCATCGCCATCCGCGACCGCGAGGACCGCGTGCGCTTCAGCGGCTACAACACGGCGCACATGAAGGCCTTCGTGTTTGCCGTGGCGGCGATGCTGTCGGCCATCGGCGGGGCGTTCTACAGCCTGCAGGTGGGGCTGATCGCGCCGGGCGTGATCGGCGTGGTCGCCTCGGTGGAGATGGTGATCTACGCGGCGGTCGGCGGGCGGCTGTCGATTCCGGGCGCGGTGATCGGCGCGCTCCTGATCGGCTTTCTCAAGTCGTACCTGTCGGAGACCTTCCCCGAGGGCTGGCTGTACTTCCTCGGCGCGGTGTTCATCCTCGTGGTGTGGGCCATGCCGAACGGGCTCGCGGGCCTGGGCGAGAAGCTCGTGCGCCGCCGCGGCGCGGAGGTGGCGCCATGAACGCCACGATGACGATGCCCAACGGCGGCCTGCCGCAGGCGGCCGCGGCGTTCTCCCACTCCAACGAGCAGATCCTGCGCGTGGAGGACCTCACCGTCTCCTTCGACGGCTTCAAGGCCGTGGACGGGCTGAGCCTCTCGGTGGAGCGCAACGAGCTGCGCGTGATCATCGGTCCGAACGGTGCGGGCAAGACCACGCTGCTGGACATGATCTGCGGCAAGACCAAGCCGAGCGCCGGCCGCGTGCTCTTCAACGGCCAGGACCTCGGGCGGCTGAACGAGTACGAAATCGTGCGCGCCGGCGTGGGCCGCAAGTTCCAGACGCCCTCGGTCTACGAAGACCTCACGGTGCTGGAGAACTTCGAGATCTCGCTGCCGCGCATGCACGGCCTGCTGCAGTCGCTGACCTTTCGCCGCACGCCCGCGCTGCGCGAGCGCATCGACGCGATGGCCGAGCAGGTCTTTCTCGCCGAGCGGCTCGGACACCGCGCCGGGCAGCTGAGCCACGGGCAGAAGCAGTGGCTGGAGATCGGCATGCTGCTGATGCAGGAGCCCGAGTTGCTGCTGCTCGACGAACCCGTGGCCGGCATGAGCCCGCGCGAGCGCGAGCAGACCGGCGACCTCCTGCGGCGCATTTCTGCGGGCAAGTCGGTGGTCGTCATCGAGCACGACATGGACTTCGTCAAGCGCATCGCACATCGCGTGACCGTGCTGCACCAGGGCAAGTTGCTCAGCGAAGGCACGGCCGCCCAGGTGCAGGCCGACCCGCGCGTGATCGACGTGTACCTCGGCCATTGAGACAAGGAGAAATCAAGATGCTCGAAGTCTCCGGACTCAACGTGGCGTACGGCGAGTCGCACGTCATCCGCGATGTGTCGCTGCGCGTCGCACCCGACGAGGCAGTCGCCATCATGGGCCGCAACGGCATGGGCAAGACCACGCTGCTGAAGTCGCTCATCGGCCTCCTGCCGGCGCGCGGCGGCAGCATCCGCCTGGGCGGCGCCGACCTCACGAAGCTCCCCACCTACCAGCGCGTGGCACAAGGCCTGGCCTTCGTGCCGCAGGGGCGCATGGTGTTCCCGTTCCTCACGGTGGAGCAGAACATCCTCTCGGGCGCCGCGAAGTCGGGCCACCGCACGGTGCCCGAGTACCTCTACAAGTTCTTCCCGGTGCTCAAGGACATGAAGCAGCGCCGCGCGGGCAACCTCTCGGGCGGCCAGCAGCAGATGCTGGCGATTGCGCGGGCGCTCATCTCGGAGCCCAGGGTGCTGATCCTGGACGAGCCCACCGAGGGCATCCAGCCCTCGATCATCAAGGAGATCGCGCAGACGCTGAACGTGCTGCGCGCAGAGCGCGGCTTCGCGATCGTGGTGTCGGAGCAGGTGCTGAGCTTCGCGCTCGACCTGGCCGACCGCTTTCTCGTCATCGACCGCGGGCGCCTCGTGCACGACGAGGCGCGCGCGAGCCTCGACCAGGACAAGGTCAGGTCTTTCCTGACTGTGTGAAACCTCTTCCCCATTTCCCCTTCAACCACCCTTCAGGAGCAGCGTCATGAGACATGGTGATATTTCGAGCAGCAACGATTGCGTCGGCGTCGCGGTCGTCAACTACAAGATGCCCCGCCTTCACACCAAGGCCGAGGTGCTGGACAACGCCCGCAAGATCGGCGAGATGCTGGTCGGCATGAAGAAAGGCCTCCCGGGCATGGACCTGGTGATCTTTCCGGAGTACTCCACGCACGGGATCATGTACGACTCGAAGGAGATGTACGACACCGCCGCCACGGTGCCCGGCGAGGAGACCGCGATCTTCGCGGACGCCTGCCGCCGCGCCAACGTGTGGGGCGTGTTCTCGCTCACGGGCGAGCGCCACGAGGAGCACCCGAACAAGGCGCCCTACAACACGCTGATCCTCATGAACAACCAGGGCGAGATCGTCCAGAAGTACCGCAAGATCATGCCGTGGGTGCCCATCGAGGGCTGGTACCCGGGCGACTGCACCTATGTGAGCGACGGGCCCAAGGGCATGAAGATGAGCCTGATCATCTGCGACGACGGCAACTACCCCGAGATCTGGCGCGACTGCGCGATGCGCGGCGCCGAACTCATCATCCGCTGCCAGGGCTACATGTACCCGGCCAAGGAGCAGCAGATCATGGTGTCCAAGGCCATGGCCTTCATGAACAACACCTACGTGGCGGTGGCCAACGCGGCGGGCTTCGACGGCGTGTATTCGTACTTCGGCCACTCGGCGCTCATCGGCTTCGACGGCCGCACGCTCGGCGAATGCGGCGAGGAGGAGATGGGCATCAACTACGCCGAGCTCTCGATGGGCCTCATCCGCGATGCGCGCAAGAACGGCCAGTCGCAGAACCACCTCTTCAAGCTCGTGCACCGCGGCTACACCGGCACCATCAATTCGGGCGACGGCGACAAAGGCGTGGCGGCCTGCCCCTACAACTTCTACACGAAGTGGATCAACGACCCCGAGGGCACGCGCGAGATGGTGGAGTCGTTCACGCGCAGCACGGTCGGCACGCCCGAATGCCCGATCGAGGGCATTCCGAACGAGCCGGCGAAGCACCGCTGAAGAGAGGGCAACGAAGCGCCATGAATGCCCCTGTCCCCGATCCTCTTGCGAGCTACCGCATCGAGGCCGAGCCCTTCTACCGGCCCGCGGGCAACGAGGTGGCGCTCTACCGGCAGGCGTACCGTCACCGCATGCCGCTGATCCTGAAAGGGCCCACCGGCTGCGGCAAGACGCGCTTCGTGGAGCACATGGCGTGGTCGCTCGGGCGGCCGCTGGTCACGCTCGCCTGCAACGAGGACATGACGGCCTCCGACCTCGTGGGCCGCTACCTGCTCGATGCGAACGGCACGGCGTGGCACGACGGGCCGCTCACGCTCGCGGTGCGCCACGGCGGCATCTGCTACCTGGACGAAGTGGTGGAAGCGCGGCAGGACACCACCGTGGTCATCCACCCGCTGACGGACGCGCGCCGCATCCTGCCGCTCGACAAGAAGGGCGAGCTGGTGCGCGCGCACCCGGACTTCCAGCTCGTGGTGTCGTACAACCCCGGCTACCAGAGCAGCGCGAAGGACATGAAGCCCTCGACGCGGCAACGCTTCGCGGCGCTGGAATTCGACTACCCCGACAGCACGCTCGAAACGCAGATCGTCGCGCACGAGGCCGAGGTCGCCATCGAACTGGCGGCCCGGCTGGTCGCGATTGCGCGGTGCTCCCGCGAGCTCAAGCACCGCGGGCTCGACGAAGGTGTGTCCACGCGCATGCTGATCTACGCGGGCGTGCTGATCCGCGACGGCGTGTCGCCGCGCGAGAGCTGCGACATGACGATGACCCGCGCGCTCACCGACGACCCCGACATGGCGAGTGCGCTGCAGGGGTTCGTCCAGGCGCAGTTCGGATGAAAGACAGCCACGCGTCGCTGGCCCTGCTGGCCCGTGGGCTGGCGGGCGTGGATGTGCAGGTGCAGCCGCTCGAAGGAAGCGCCGGTGCGCGTGCGGTGCTCGTGGGCCGGCGGCTGCTGCTGCCCGCGAGCGCCGACGCGCGGCTGCACCGCGCGATGATCGCGCATGCCGTCGCGCACCTTCGCCACTCGGTGCCTGCACGGCCCGCGCGCACGCTCAAGCCGATGGGCATCGCGATCGTCTCGGCCATCGAGGATGCGCGCGTCGAGCGGCTGCTGCGGCGCGACTTTCCCGGCCTGCACGGCTGGTTCGCCGGGTCGCTCGCACCGCCCCCCGACCCGCTGGACCTGGGCTTCGCGGCGCTCGTCTCGCGCATGGACCGGATGCTGATGCTGCCCGCCTGGCAGGACGACAACCACTGGGTCAACAAGGCGCGCCGCCTGTTCGACGAGACGGCGGCTTCCGCGGGCCTCGAGGACTACGACGCCTTCCGCGCCATCGCGTCGATCCTCGCCAACGACCTCGGCCAGATGCGCGTGCGCTTCGATCCGCAGCACTACGCGGTGCCCGCGCCCTATCGCGACGACAACAGCTACCTCTGGGATTTCGGTGACGCCGAGACGCCGCCCGACAAAGCGGTCGCGCTGCAGCAGTCCGGCGCACGGCCGCCGCCTGCCGGCAACGGCGGGCCGCCTCCCGAAGGCGGCACGGAACCGGAGACAGGACTGGAACTGGGCCGCTACAGCTACCCCGAATGGGACCGCAAACTCGAACGCCTGCGCCCCGACTGGTGCACCGTGATCGAGAAGCTGCCTGCATGGCAAGGCCTAGCCGGCATGCGCGAGCAGGCATCGGCCCTCGGCAGCGAGCGCTTGGCTCCCCTCGCCCTGCCCCGTGCGCGCCACCTCGACCGCACCCACCGCCTGCGCCGCCAATGGGAGGGCGACGATGTCGACCTGAACGCCGCCATCGAGGTGCTGGTCGACCGGCGCCTGCGGCTGCGCCCCGACCCGCGCCTTTTCATGCGCCCCGGCAAGGCGCCGCGACCGAGCAGCGTGCTGGTGCTGCTGGACCTCTCGGAATCGGTGAACCACCCCGGCCACGACGGCGCGCGCTCGCTGCTCGACATCGAGAAGCAGGCGGCCCTGATGCTGGCCGACGCGAACGCGCGCGGCGTCGACCGGCTCGCAATCCACGGCTTCTCGTCGAACACGCGCGCCGAGGTCTATTACTACCGCCTTCTCGAATTCGGCACGCCGCTCGAGGCACCGTCGCGCGCCATGATCGGCGCGGTGCGCGGGCGCTACTCCACGCGCATCGGCGCCGCACTGCGCCACGCCGCATCGCACCTGCACGCCGAGCCTTCGGGCCAGCGCGCGATATTGCTCGTGACCGACGGCGCACCCGCCGACATCGACGTGCACGACCCCCACTACCTGATCGAGGACGCCCGCATGGCCGTGGCCGAAGCGCGCGAGGCGGGCGTGCGCACCGCGTGCATCGCGGTCGATGGCGCCGCCGACACGTATGTGCGCCGCATCTTCGGCTGGCGCAACTATTGCATCGCCGACGACGCACGCAGCCTGCCCGCGCGGCTCGCGCGCATGAGCGCACGGCTGGCCGCGGCAAACTGAGGAGAATGATGGTTCACACACCCAGGAGACTTCCCCGTGGCTGACAAGGACCCCATTCGCGTCGGCATCCTCTATTCGGAAACCGGCGTCACCTCGACGATCGGGCTGTCGCAGCTGCAGGGCGCGCTGCTCGCCATCGAGGAGATCAACGAGGCCGGCGGCGTCGACGGGCGCGAGATCATGGCGGTGCGCTACGACCCGCAATCCAACCCCGCGCGCTACGCCCAGCTGGCCGAGAAGCTGATCGTGCAGGACCGCGTCAACGTGATCTTCGGCTGCTACATGTCCAGCAGCCGCAAGGCCGTGATCCCGGTGATCGAGAAGTGGAACAAGCTGCTCTTCTACCCCACCCTCTACGAGGGCTTCGAGTATTCGGGCAACGTGATCTACACGGGCGCCGCGCCCAACCAGAACAGCGTGCAGCTGGCCGAGTTCATGACCACGAATTTCGGCTCGCGCGTGTACCTGATCGGCTCGGACTACATCTACCCCTACGAGTCGAACCGCATCATGGGCGAGCTGGTGATGCAGCGCCCGGGCAGCGAGAAGCTGGGCGAGCGCTACGTGGCACTGGATGCCACCGAAAAAGACTATCGCGCGATCATGGACGACATCCGCGACAAGCAGCCCGACTTCATCTTCTCGACGGTGGTGGGCGACTCCACCGCAAGCCTGTACCGCGCGTATGCCGAGGCGGGTTTCGATCCGAAGCGCATGCCCATCTCCAGCCTCACGACCTCGGAGGCCGAGATCTCGCAGATGGGCCACGGCGTGGCCACGGGGCACTTCACCGCGGCGCCGTACTTCCAGTCGATCGACTCGGCCGCCAACCGCCGGTGCCTGGCGCGCCTGCGCGAGCGCTTCGGCGACGGCTGCGTGCCCAACCTGTGCTGGGAGGCTTCGTACTTCCAGATGCACATCTTCGCCAACGCGTTCCGCCAGTCGGGCAGCGACGGCATCGCGGAGATCCTGCCGCACATCCTGGGCAGCGAGTTCGATGCGCCGCAGGGCCGGGTGAAGATCGATCCGGCAAACCACCACACCTGCCTCTACCCGCGCATCGGCCGGGTCGATGCGCACGGGCAATTCACCATCGTGCGGCAGGCCACGCGGGCGGTGGTTCCCGATCCCTACCTCGTCACCCATTCGCTGGGCGACTGGACGGCCAGGCTCGACACGCTGGAGCTCTAGCATGGACGGCGCCGCCCCCAAGCGACACACCCTGCGGGTGACGCCGCCGCAGCTCAAGGAGCTGCGCCTGCTGAAGATCGCGGTGATCCACCCCGACGACGCCGACGGCCGCCAGCTCACGCAGCAACTGCAGCGCATCGGCTGCCAGGTGCAGGCCTTCTGGCCGCCGGTGCAGGTGCTGCCCGAGGGCATCGACGTGGCGTTCATGGCGGTGCAGCCCGACCTCATCCACCTGCGCTTCGAGTGGACCCAACGCGAAGACGCGCCCGCCATCATCGCGGTGGTCACCTACGAGAACCCGACCATCGTGGAGGCGGTGCTGGAGATCGGCGCCAAGGCCGTGCTGCCTTCGCCGGTGCGCTCGTTCGGGCTGCTCTCGGCCCTGGTGGTGGCGCGCGAGGCGCACAAGGAAAGCCGCTCGCTCGCGCGGCGCCTGCGCAAGGTCGAGGCCAAGCTGCTGGGCGTGCGGCAACTGGCCGAGGCCAAGAGCATCCTCATGAAGACGCACTGCGTCTCCGAAGGACAGGCGCACGACCTGATCCGCGAGCAGGCGATGAGCAAGCGCACGACCATGGAAGAGATCGCCGCGGCCATCGTCAATGCCAACGAGATCCTCTCGCTGGGCACGCGAAAGCCCGGTCAGGGCTGACGCTCGGAAGCTGGCAAGCCCGGTCAGGGCTCGCGCATCAAAGCTGCCGGAACGTCGTCAGCACCTTCAGCACGCTCTGCGTCGCGCCGTCGATCACGCCGGGCACGCGGTGCGCAATGCCCAGGCGGCGGGTGAGCTTCGGCGTGATCGGCAGCACCTGCATGCGCTTGTGCAGCGCATCGTCGGCGGTGTGCTGCAGCGGCAGCAGCGCCGCGCCATAGCCGGCAGCGACCAGGCTCTGGATCGCGGCGTCGTAGTTCAGTTCGATGCGCGCGCGCGGCGCGAAGCCGGCCTCGGCGAACCACTCCATCGTGAGCCGGTACATGTGGGTGGTGGCGTCGTTGAAGATCAGCGGCTGCGCCGCCAGCCACGCGGGCGTCACGCGCTTCGGGGCCTTCCAGCGCTGCGGCACGAAAGCCATCATCGCCTGGTCGCGCCACGGGGTCACGACCAGGTCGCGCAGCGGCGGCTGCGGCATCGCGACCAGCCCGATGTCCAGCGTGCCCGCCGCCAGCCGCGCCATCGCCTCGGACGAGCCGAGGATGCTGACCTCCACGTCGATGCCTGCATGCACCGTGCCCAGTGCCTCGAGCACCTGCGGCAACAGGTCGACCACCACGCCGGTCGACGTGCCGAGCCGCACGCGGCCGGTGCGGCCTTCGGTCTGGCGCTTGACGGCGTCGATGGCCTCGTCGGTGTCGCGCAGCAGCCTGCGGCCGCGCTCCACCAAGGCCGCCCCGGCGGCCGTGGGCGTGACGGTGCGGCTGCCGCGCACCACCAGCTGCGCGCCCAGGCGCGACTCGAGCTCGCTGATGTGCAGGCTCACCGTGGGCTGCGCCAGATGCAGCGCCTTGGCTGCCGCGGAAAAGGTGCCCAGGTCTGCAATGGCGATGAGCGTCCGCAGCTGATCGAGGTTGAGCTGTCGCATCAGAAATGCTGATTGTGTGGTTCAGGAATCTCAACTTCCACAATACCATGCAGCGCCGGAAGATGAGTGCTCTCAACCAAGGAGCCCACCGTGACAGCGCCCAAGCCCTCGACCTTTCATCAACGCCTGATGCATGCCCTGCACGACTGGCGCCGCCGCGCCGCGCAGCGCCGCCGCAGCCGCGCCGACTCGCAGCACCTGGCCGGCATGAGCGATCACGACCTGCGTGACCTGGGCATCGGGCGCAGCGAAGTGCGCGAGGTGATCGACCGCAACCGCTGCTGACATGGCGAAAAAAGCGATGTCGGCCTTCAGCGTCCGCCCCGGAATTTGAGGTTCAATCCGGGGCGTGCCCCAACCCAAGACACCCGCCCTGCTCTCCATCGAACTCACCTCGCCGCAGTCGGTCAACGGCAAGCGCGCGGCCTTCCAGTCGCTCTGGCTGCTGGTGCGCATGCAGCATGCGCACGACGCCGAGAGCGGCCTGGTGCGGCTGGCCGACCTGCGCGGCGAAGTCTCCGATGCGAACACGCTGCGCATGGTCGTGAGCCGTGCATTCCGCGATTTCAAGGCCTGGAACATCGAGGTCGGCTGGGGCGAAGACACGCAGCGGGAACCCCGCTTCCTCAACGCCGAGCGGCGCAGCCAGGGGCCGTTCTGGTTGCCGGCCGCCGAGGCGAAGCGCGTGCGCATGCTGGTGGGCGGGCGCACGGCCACCGCTGCGGAGGTGGCCTCCTTCCTCGGCCTGCGCTCGCGCAAGCGGCGTGCGGCGGAACCCGGCGCGCCGCCGCCCGACGCGGTGCACCTGCAGGACGCGGCGTTCTGGAAGCAACTGGTCGCCTCGCAACAGGCCGCGCGGCAGGGCCGGCTCATGACGCCGGTGGCGGGCAGCAGCGCGGCCGGCTTGCCTGCCAGCGCACTGGAGTCGATCCGCCTGGCCGGCACGCTGGCCGCCACCGACTTCCAGCGCGCGCTGGTCACGCTCAACGAGGCGATGCTGTGGCGCCGGCTCGGCGACAACGAGCAGGCGCGCCGGCGGCTGCAGGCGCTCAAGAAGCAGCGCCTGGCCCACCACGTGGCGGGCAACGACTACCTGGGCGCAATGGAGTGCATCGTCTCGGCCTGGTGCGCCTACACGGCGCGCGACCTGCCGCTCGCGCAATCGCTCCTGGGCGGCATGGCCGAGGACGCGGCGCGCGGGCTGGTCTTGCGACATCACCCCGACGTGCGATTCGAATGGTGCAACCTCTGGGCGCTGGTGTGCCGCTCGCGCGCGCTCGGCCTCTCGGCGGACGACAAGCCGGCCGCCGCCGCACTCGCCGAAGAGTCGCTGCAGCGTTTCGGCGAGGCGCTGGCCGCGGCCTTCGAATCGCATTCGTTCGACGCCGCGCAGCACGTGGCCGCCAACATGGGCATGGCCGCGTGGCTGTTCGACCGGGTGGGCCTCTCGGACCTCCCGGCACTCGCGCACGACGGCCACGCCGACACCACGCGCCGCGCGGTGCAATGGATCGCCTTCAGCGAATGGCTCTGCGGCCACACCGACGGGCAAGGACGCTCCGCATGGAACGCGATCTACCTGATGCGCATCGCGCGCGGCCACTGCCGGCCCGAGCGGCAGCCCACGCTCGCGCAGTTCCGCGCGCAGAAGCCGCTGGACCCGGCCGCGATCTCGAAGCTCGCCGGGCCGCTGGCCGATGCCTTCGATGCCACGCACTGGCCCGCGCGCTGGGTCGACGTGGCGCAGGCGCGGCTGGCCGATCACCAGGCCGGGCGCCGCCGCTACCCGGGCCTTCAGCACTGCAGCCTGTTGTTCGAGCACGCCTGGTATGCGGCGCATTCGGGCGAGCTGCAGGCGGCCGAGCAGTCGCTGGGCGTTCTGCGCGAGGCGCTGCCGCAGCTGGTGCCGAGCGACCGTGCGTACTTCACCGAATCGTGGAACGACACGCTGCCCGCGGAACTGGTGCTGGAGACGAAGCCGCCACGGCGGCCCGGCGCACGCAAGAAGGCCGCGCGCCCTGCCCGCTGATCGACGGGGCCGCGGCAGCGCCTCGCCTCGCTTCGCTATGGAACGATGGATGGCGCGAGCGCCTGCTGCACGCGCTCGCGCAGCACCGGGAGCACATCGCTCTCGAACCACGGGTGGTGTTTGAACCATCCGGTGTTGCGCGGCGACGGGTGCGGCAGCGGGATGTAGCGCGGCGCGTACTGCGCAAAGGCCGCGACGGTTTCGGTGACGCCGGCCTTGCGCGTCTCACCGAGAAAGTGGCGCTGCGCGTACTGGCCGATCAGCAACGTGAGTTCGACCTGCTTCATCTGCCCGAGCAGGCGCGCCTGCCAGAGCTCGGCGCACTCCCGGCGCGGCGGCAGGTCGCCGCTGGTGCCACGGCCGGGATAGCAGAAACCCATCGGCATGAGCGCGACGCGCGTGGCGTCGTAGAACACCTCGCGGTCGATGCCGAGCCAGCGGCGCAGCTGCTCGCCGCTCTTGTCGTTCCATGGCACGCCGGTGGTGTGCACCGTCATGCTCGGCGCCTGGCCGACGAGCAGCAGGCGGGCCGTGGCGCTCGCCTGCACGACGGGCCGCGGCCCGAGCGGCAGGTGCGCGGCGCAGGCGCGGCAGCTGCGGATTTCCGCAAGCAGCGCGTCCATGGACCGCCCTTTCGCGCTACTCGGCAAAGGGGCGGAAGAACGCGTTGAGTTCATTGCCTGCCGCGGCGTTGGCGAAGCCGTCGAAACGCCCTTGCTCGGCCAGCGTTCGCGCCGCCTGGATGAAGCCGCCCCATGCCGCGCGCGCGAGCCCGCCGCCCACGCTGACGCGCCGCACGCCCAGCTCGGCGATGTCCTTCATCGTGAGTTCGCTCGCGCCGCCGACCAGCAGGTTGACGGGCTTGGGCGCCACGGCTGCGACGACCGCTGCGATCTGCTCGCGCGTCTTGATGCCGGGGGCATAGAGGCAGTCGGCACCGGCTGCCGCATAGGCCTTCAACCGCGCGATGGTGTCGTCCAGGTCCGGCCGGCCCGCGAAGAAATTCTCGGCGCGGCCCACGAGCAGGGTGCCGCCGCCCGCCGCATCGATGGCCTTGCGCGCGGCGCGCAGGCGCTCCACCGCAATGTCGATGGGAAAGAGCGGATCGGCCGCGTTGCCCGTCGAGTCTTCGATCGACAGGCCCGCCACGCCGGTCTCGACCGCGAGCCGCACGCTCTCGGCCACGCCTTGCGGATCGGATGCGAAGCCGTTCTCGAAATCCGCGTTCACGGGCAGGTCGGTGGCCGCCACGATGTCGCGCAGGTGAGCGAGCACGGTGTCGCGCGATTGCGCGCCGTCGGCCAGGCCCTGCGACCACGCATGGCCCGAGCTCGTGGTGGCCAGCGCCTTGAAGCCCAGGCCCTGCAGGTAGCGCGCGCTGCCCGTGTCCCAGGGGTTGGGGATGACGAAGCAGCCCTGTTCGTGGAGCGCGCGAAAGTCGGCGCGTTTCTGGGCGACGGTGCGGGTCATGAGAGCCTCTTCTTTCTTGCTTTGTGCGGAGGATGGGTTTTAACGCAACGACGCCGACATTGCGCGAGCGCACCGTTCGGTGTTCTGATCGGCACCCATGCCCTACGCCATCCTGCTTTTCATCCACCTCGTCGCTGCCGCCTTCTGGGTCGGCGGCATGGCGACCATGCATTTCGCGGTGCGCCCCGCCGCCGTCGCCACGCTGGAGCCGCCGCTGCGCCTGCGCACCATGACGGCAGCGCTGCGGCGCTTCTTCGTCGGGGTGGACGCGTCGATCACGCTGCTGTTCGCAAGCGGCATTGCGATGGTCCTGCTGACCGGCGGCTTTCGCGGCCTGCACTGGCGCATCGAGGCGATGATGAGCATCGCCATCGTGATGACGGGCATCTATGTGTACATCCGCGCCTCGGTGTTCAAGGCGCTGCGCCGTGCGGTCGAAGAAAGCGCGTGGCCGGTGGCGGCCGCGCGGCTGAACACGGTGCGCAAGCTCGTGAGCCTGAACCTCGCGCTCGGTGTCGCGGTGTTCGCCGTCGCGACGGTCGGGCGCGCGGGTTGAGGCCTCTCGGCGCTTGCGGGAAGCGCCACTCGATTCGCCGAGCCCCATCACGCCATGGCGATCAGTCGCCTGAGACGCTGGCTACGCGGGGGCTGCCGGTTGGCAGCGTACTTCGAGCCGTCAGCAGTACGGCGATGCAACTGCAAGAGATACAAAAGAAAAGCCGCGCGGTCATGCGCGGCGAACGGGTGCCTGGTCATCGAAGATCTCCCTGAAGAATCGGACGCGACTCTGCGGTCGCGCCCGATCCCTCATGGAGACGCATCGGCCGCACTTACAACCCGAGGGAGCCGATGCCGTGCGCGGCGGCCACGGCCTGGGCGCGCACCGTGGCCCGATCGAGCGTGCTCGACAGCCGCGGCGTGGGGCCGGCGGAGGCAGCTTCGGCATACAGGTCGCCGGCGCGGGCTGCGGCAACGGCTTGCGTGCGCACGGTGGCGCGATCGGTCGCGCTGGCGATGGCAACGGGCACGCCAGCCGATGCGCCTTCGGCGTACTGGTCGGGGCTGTGCGATGCAACGACCGCATCGGCGCGCACGGCAGCGCGGCTGGCGGTCGACTGGAACTGCAGCACGCCCTGGTATTCCTCGGCGCTCGCGCCAGCGGCGAAAGCGGAGAGAACGGCTGCGGCGAGGAGGAGCTTGGTGGTCTTCATGGCGGTGTCTTTCAAAAAAAGTGAGTCGGTGAGCAAGTGTTCCATCGGGACATTCATCGCTACGTCGGGGTGCCGTGTGGCGATGAATGAATTACATCGACAGGCTGTATCTGCGATGTGTCGGGATCCGGGCGGTTTTGCATGCGCGTGTGTGCGCCTCGCCGGCTGGACACACTGGCGTACAAATCGGCCCTCGCGGGCCGCACTGCACTTCAAAAAAGAAGGGGAAGGGGTGGACGAAAGGCCGGCGCTCAGCCGGCCGCGCCCTTGAGCTCGACGCCGTTGCCGTCGGGGTCGGAGATATAGATCGAGGGCCCGTTGCCCTCGGCACCGAAGTTGTTCTGCACGTCGCCGTGCACCGGCACGCCGTGCCGTGCCATCGAGGCGCGGATCGCCGTTTCGTCGAAAGGCTCGATGCGCAGGCACAGGTGGTCGACGTTGCGGCCTTCCTTGCCGGCCAATGCACCGCCCTGCTTGCCCAGCGGGCCGTCGGGCGTGATCAGGTCGATGAGGCTTGCGCCGACGCGCATGTGCACGAGCCCCAGGTCGTCGCGGCGCTTCTCGACCGTGCAGCCGAGCACGTCGCGGTAGAAGGCGATCGCGCGTTCGATGTCCTTCACGCGCAGCACGACGTGGTCGATGCGCAGCACCGCGAACGGGGGGCTGTGCATCGGACCCGTCATGGCCGGCCGTCTTTCTTCAGACCACGCCCGCCGAGCGCAGGGCGTCGAATCGCGCGGCGTCGATGCCGAACTCGGCCAGCACTTCGCGCGTGTGCTGCCCGAGCGCCGGCGGCGCATGGCGCAGCACGGGCGGTGTGGCCGAGAGGCGCAGCGGGCTCGCCACGCCGGTGATGCTGGCGATGCCGTCGCCCGCATCGCGCGGCAGCGTGACCGCCAGGCCCCGCGCCTTGACCTGCGCGTCGTCGAAGGCCTGCGCGATGTCGTTGATCGGGCCGCAGGGCACCGCCTTGTCTTCGAGCAGCGCGACCCAGTCGGCGGTGCTGCGGGTGCGGGTGAGTTCTTCCATCATCGGGATCAGCACGCCGCGGTGCTTCACGCGCAGCGTGTTGGTCGCAAAGCGCGCATCGGCCGCCCACTCCGCGTGGCCGGCCGCTTCGCAGAAACGCGCGAACTGCCCGTTGTTGCCGATGGCCAGCAGCATCGAGCCATCGAGCGTCGGAAAGTCCTGGTAGGGCGCCAGGCTCGGGTGCGTGTTGCCCTGCCGCTGCGGCGCCTTGCCGGTGTTGAGGAACGCACTCGCCTGGTTGGCCAGGATGGCCATGCCCACGTCGAGCAGCGCCATGTCGATGTGCTGGCCTTCGCCGGTGCGGTCGCGCACCTGCAGTGCAGCGAGGATTGCGGTGCTCGCGTAGACGCCGGTGAACAGGTCGGTGAGCGCCACGCCCACGCGCAACGGGCCGCCGCCGGGCACGTCGTCGGGACGGCCGGTGATGCTCATCATGCCGGTCATGGCCTGGATCATCAGGTCGTAGCCCGCGCGCTCGGCGTACGGGCCGTCGTGGCCGAAGCCGGTCACGCTGCAATAGATGAGGCGTGGGTTGGCCGCGCGCAGGCTCTCCTGGTCGAGGCCGTATTGCTTGAGGCCACCGGTCTTGAAGTTCTCCACCACGATGTCGGCCTGCGCCGCCATCTGCTGCAGCAGCGCCTGCCCGTCGGCCGTGGCCATGTCGACCGTGACCGAGCGCTTGTTGCGGTTGCAGGCGGTGAAGTAGCTGGCCTGGTCGGTGTCGTTGCCGTCCGCGTCCTTGATGAACGGCGGGCCCCAGGTGCGCGTGTCGTCGCCCACGCCGGGGCGCTCGATCTTGATGACGTCGGCACCCAGGTCCGCGAGGATCTGCGTGCACCACGGGCCCGCGAGCACGCGGGACAGATCCAGGACCTTGATGCCGTCCAGGGCTGCGGGCTTGGTCATTCGCGCTTAGTTCGCGAAAGCGGCGATGCCGGTGATCGCGCGGCCCAGGATCAGCGCGTGGATGTCGTGCGTGCCTTCGTAGGTGTTGACCACTTCGAGGTTCACCAGGTGGCGGGCCACGCCGAACTCGTCGCTGATGCCGTTACCGCCCATCATGTCGCGCGCCAGGCGGGCGATGTCCAGAGCCTTGCCGCAGTTGTTGCGCTTCATGATCGAGGTGATCTCGACGGAGGCGGTGCCCTCGTCCTTCATGCGGCCCAGGCGCAGGCTGCCTTGCAGGCCCAGCGTGATCTCGGTCTGCATGTCGGCCAGCTTCTTCTGGATGAGCTGGTTCGCCGCGAGCGGGCGGCCGAACTGCTTGCGGTCGAGTGTGTACTGGCGGGCGCGGTGCCAGCAGTCTTCGGCGGCACCGAGCGCGCCCCACGAGATGCCGTAGCGGGCGCTGTTCAGGCAGGTGAAGGGGCCCTTCAAGCCTTGCACTTCGGGGAAGGCGTTCTCTTCGGGGCAGAACACGCCGTCCATCACGATTTCGCCGGTGATGCTGGCGCGCAGGCCCACCTTGCCGTGGATCGCGGGAGCCGAGAGACCCTTCATGCCCTTCTCGAGCACGAAGCCGCGGATCGGGCCGACCGTGCCGCTTTCGCTGACTTCCTTGGCCCACACGACGAACACGTCGGCGATGGGCGAGTTGCTGATCCACATCTTGGCGCCGCTGAGCGAATAGCCGCCCGGCACCTTCTTGGCGCGGGTGACCATGCTGCCGGGGTCGGAGCCGTGGTCGGGTTCGGTGAGGCCGAAGCAGCCGATCCATTCGCCGGTGGCAAGCTTGGGCAGGAACTTCTGCTTTTGCGCCTCGGTGCCGAATTCGAAGATCGGCACCATCACCAGCGAGCTCTGCACGCTGGCCATCGAGCGGTAGCCCGAATCGACGCGCTCGACTTCGCGGGCGATCAGGCCATAGGCCACGTAGTTGAGGCCGGGGCCGCCGTACTGCTCGGGAATCGTGGGGCCGAGGAGGCCGAGCGCGCCCATTTCACGAAAGATGGCGGGGTCGGTCTCGCCGGTGCGGAAGCCCTCGATGACCCGGGGCGCCAGGCGCTCCTGGCAGTAGGCATTGGCCGCGTCGCGGATCATGCGTTCTTCGTCGGTCAGTTGCTGGTCGAGAAGAAGGGGATCGTCCCAGTGGAATTGCGCTTTGGCGGCCATGTGCTGTCTCCGGAAAGAGGGAAAAAGAGAAAAAGAGGGGGATGGGAGCGATCCTAGCCACGCGAGGGGCTGGGCGCAAACGATGAATCCTCACCCAGATATGCGTTTGTAGAATGTCTTGCAAGATGTTCGAGTGGCCCCGCCATTGGCGAGGCCCGGTCTCCATACATACACCCGAGGCATACATGCGCCGCAAGATCCCACCCCTGCAAACCCTCGTGTGCTTCGACGCCGCCGCGCGCCACGAGAGCTACACGCGCGCCGCGCAGGAACTCGCGCTCACCCAGAGCGCGGTGTCGCGCCAGATCGGCACGCTCGAGGCGTTCCTCGGCGTCGCGCTCTTTCGCCGCACGCGGCACGGCGTGGCGCTCACCGCGAGCGGCGCGGCCTATGCGCGGCAGATCACCAAGCGGCTCGAAGCGATGGAGCGCGACACGCTCGATGCCATGGCGCACCAGGGCGAAGGCGGCTCGCTCTCGCTGGCGGCGGTGCCCACCTTCGCCACGCGCTGGCTGATGCCGCGCCTGAAGGGCTTCGCCGCGCTGCAGCCCGACGTGGTGGTGCACATCGAGACGCGCACCCGCCCCTTTCTCTTCGCCGATGCCGAGTTCGATGCGGCCCTCTACGCCGGCACGCCCGCGCAGGTCGAGAACTGGGCCGGCACGCGCGCGCTGCTGCTGATGCACGAGGACGTGGTGCCGGTGTGCAGCCCTTCCCTGCTTCCGCGCGGCAAGGCCGTGGCGCCCGCGGTCATTGCGAAGATGCCGCTGCTGCAGCAGAGCACGCGGCCCGACGGCTGGCGCCAGTGGTTCGACGCGCAGCAGATCGACGCACCCAACGCACGCGGTGGGCCGCGCTACGAGCTGTTCTCCATCCTCGCCGCGGCGGCCTCGCACGGCCTGGGCGTCGCGCTGATGCCGACGATGCTGGTGGCCGACGAACTCGCGCGCGGCGAACTGGTGGTGGCGTGCGCCCGGCCGCTCTCGGGCGAGCGCAACTACTACCTCGTGACGCCGGAGCGGGCCGACCAGCGGCCGCTGCTCAGGTTCTTCAGCGACTGGCTGCTGGCGCAGGCCCGCCAGGGCTGACCGGCCCGAGCGCTCACGCCTTCGAGGGCCGCGCGCCCTCTAGCGCATAGGCCTGGATCAGCGCCGGAAAGGCCTCGAGATCGGGCAGCATGGCGAAGCTGTGCACCGCGGGCGTCGCGGCCCAGGGCAGCTTCTCGTCGGTCCAGGTTTCCATGAACGGCACGAACCATTCGTGGCGGTCGAGCATCGTGGGCCGGATGTTGACGAACTCGTCCATGCCCTCGGTGCGGGTGAACATCCAGCTCTTGCAGCGCGGGCAGAAGTAGTGGTGCGAGTCGCCATGCAGGCCGCCGATGACAGGCTCGCCGGACACGACTTCGAAGCCCGGTGTCGGGATGGCGAGCGACAGCGAGAAGGCGCTCGCGCTCATGCGCTGGCAACCGGTGCAGTGGCAGGCCATCGACAGCAGCGGCGGCGCCGTGATGCGCAGGCGCACCTGGCCGCAGCGGCAGCCGCCTTCCCAGGGGAGTTGCCAGTCGTCGGCGATTGGATCGGCCGTGTGTGCAGGTGTGTTCATCGGATTACTTCCTGGTGTCGGATGGCGCAGGCGATGCCGCCTTCTTCGCCGGTGGTTTGATCGATGGTTTTCGACGCGCCTTGAAAGGCCCGGTGACCTTCCCGAGCCACGGGTCGCAGACGGCGCGCAGTTCCGGATCGACATCGAACTGCGGGTCCCGCGCATCGAACAGGATCTTCCTCCTGGCCTGCGCCCGCACCAGCGCGAAGGCATTCTTCTCGGAGCGGCTGTTGTCGAACATGAGCGTCATGTTCGCGATCTGCGTCGCATGCCCGACCGCGGCCTGCGTGCGCGGAAATCGCTCGACGAGCTTCCTGCGATCCACGTCGTGGCCGCCCTGCTGCTTTCGGGTGCTCACGCGAAAGACCGACATGTCCACTGACACCAGCCCCACGAACAGCAGGACCACGAAATAGCCCGCCTGCTGCATCGCGCGGATGTCGTCGGCTTTCGACGCATGGCCGCCGCCGGGCAAGGGCTGCCAGTGCGAGAAGACCGTCTCGAAGGCGAAGGGCATGCGCTGGTCCATCACCAGGCTCTTGAAGGCGCGCACGCCCTCCTGCGACAGCACCTGCCATTTCTCGTCGTCGTCGCGCAGCTGCTGAGCCCAGGCGGGGATGTGGCCGGTCTTGGGGTCCGCATCGGGCAGGATGGACATCATCATCCGGTCGGCGTTGACGAGCGGCATGCGCAGCGACCCGGCCAGGCGCGAGTACCAGAGCGTGGATTTGCCGGCGCCGTTGTGGCCGGACAGGACGAAGGCCACCGGACGCGGGCCCCGCGTCTGGTCGAGGAGCTTTTCCAGCGTCGGGGGGCGGCGGCTCACGCCTTGCTCGCGCGAAACTTTCCGTCGACCAGGCTGCCGGTGACCTTGGTGCCGTCGGCCGCTTCGCGAACGACCCGGGTCGGGTCCTGCGGGTCGGCGTAGTAGGCGAATATCCGGGCCGCATTGGGGCCGTGGAAAACGACCGACCTGTCGATGCCGGGCTTGTTGAGCGCGCGGGCCGCCTTCTTCAGAAGCACGGTTGTGTTGTCCTCGGGGCGCACCGCGGGACGGGGGGCTTTACCGGTCTTGATCAAGGTCATGCCGCGCCCCAGCGTTGCAACCGGCCGTCCCTGGACCAACTGCGCGGCGGTGCTTTCCCGCGCGACGGATTTTTCTCTTGCCATCGCCGGATGATCGCTCAAACCCCCGGCGCCCACCAGCCTGCGCGTCAAAGGCCGCGCTCGCATACCGGTGTCCGAATACGGCGAGCCCCGCGCGCGCGGCGGCGAGACACTGCGGACATGACAACCCATGCTTTGCGCATCGACGCGCTCGACTGGCCCCGCATCGAGACCGATCTGGCCGCCCGCGGCTGCGCCGCCACCGGCCAGCTGTTCACCCCGAAGGAATGCGCCCAGCTCGCGGCGATGTACGACGAAGGCGGCCATTTCCGCAGCCGCGTGGTGATGCAGCGGCACGGCTTCGGGCAGGGCGAGTACCAGTACTTCGCGAACCCGCTGCCGCAGATCGTGGCTGCGTGGCGCAGCGCGCTGTACGAACGCCTCGCGCCGCTGGCCAATGCCTGGGCCAGCGCCATGGGCCAGCCGGCCGACTACCCGCCCGATCACGCGGCGTACCTCGCGCGCTGCCATGCGGCAGGCCAGCTGCGCCCCACCCCGCTGCTGCTGCGCTACGACGAGGGCGACTACAACTGCCTGCACCAGGACCTGTACGGCGACCTGCAGTTTCCGCTGCAGCTCACGGTGCTGCTGAGCCGGCCGGGCGAGGACTTCACCGGCGGCGAGTTCGTGCTCACCGAGCAGCGCCCACGCATGCAGTCGCGCGCCGAGGTGGTGTCGCTCGCGCAGGGCGAGGCGGTGATCTTCGCGGTCAACCAGCGCCCGGTGGCGGGCTCGCGCGGCACCTACCGCGTGACCATGCGCCACGGCGTGAGCCGCCTGCGCTCGGGGCGCCGCCACACGGTGGGCCTCATCTTCCACGACGCGCGCTGAGACCTCCGGACTGCCGAACAACCGTGCACTAATGCACGGAAAAGCCGAAGTCGCGCAAAATCCCTGTCGCGCCGGGCGCGCCTTCCAGAATTTCCGACACCCAACGATCGGAACGGCAGGACACCCTGGCGCCGATCCGCGGCCGACCCGCAGCGGATGCGTTCGACGGTCGACAGGGAGCTGTATGAACATGAACTCGTCCGGATCTCCGGATGTGGCGGGAAAGCCGCCGTTTGAACCCACTGGCGTGCGCACGCCGCCGGCGGCAGGTCCCGAGGCACCGCCCCGGCGCTCGCGCCACTTCAGGGTCGACGTGGGCACCATCGTCAGCGCGGTCGCCCTGGCCCAGTCGTTGCTGCTGGTCTCGCTCGGCTACTGGGGCTCGCAGCGGCTGGTGTCGAACATCGGCACTTCCGCGCACCGGGCCAACCACGACCGGATCGAGGACAAGGTGCTCGCATTCCTTGCCAAGGCAGAGTCGGTGGTCGGCGCCATCGGCAGCGCGCCGAGCCTGAGCCCCGCGGGCGAGCATGTCGACCGCACCTCGGAGTTGCTCTGGACGCTGTTGCAGCAATCGCCCGAGCTCGACAGCGTGTACGTGGCCAACGAGAGCGGCCAGATGCTGATGGCGCTGCGCTACCCGGTGCCCGCGATCCGGCACATCGCGCTCGGCGCGGACTTCACCACCGAGACCTGGCACTACAAGCGTCCCTTCGGGGCCGAACTGGACGTGCAGCAGCGCTTTGCCACGCAGCGCATCGAGTCCTTTCGCAGCAGCTACGACCCGACCCGGCGCGGCTGGTTCCAGCAGGCCACCAAGACGCAGCAGCCGACATGGACGCAGCCCTACGTGTTCGCCGCGGCCCAGGAACTGGGCGTGACCTATGCGCTGCCGAGCGCGCGCCGCTACGCCGAAGGCGGCACCAAGGCGCTGGTGGCGGCGGGCGACGTGTCGCTCGGGCGGCTGTCGGAGTTCGTGCGCCTGTTCAGCAGCAACGGCTACGGCAACAGCGCGCTCCTGAGCGCCGACAGCAAGGTGCTGGCACGCAGCGACCAGCCGGGCGTGCTGCACAAGCTGGAGCCGCCCTCGGGCGTGCTCGGCGCGCTCCATGAGCACATGGTGGCCGACGGCACCGCGGGCGGCGGCGACGACTCGACCTTCTCGTTCGACTTCGACGGACAGCGCTACCTGGTGCAGACCTCGCTCATCCCGTCCACGGGCTGGGAGCTGGTGAGCTGGGTGCCCGAGGACATGGTGCTGGGCGACCTGCGCCGCGCGGTGCTCTGGGGGCTGCTGCTGGCGCTGGTGTTCCTGGGAATGGCGCTGTTCATGTCGCTCAAGCTCTCCAAGCTGGTGACGGCGCCGGTGGAGAACCTCTCGCGCATCGCGCGTCGCATCGGCCTGCTGGAGCTGGACAACCTGCCGCGCGAACCCAGCCGCGTGCTGGAGATCCAGCACCTGGACCAGGCGCTGGACGACTCGGCGCGCAGCCTCAAGGCATTCAGCAAGTTCGTGCCGGTGGACGTGATCAACCAGCTCGTGGCCGAAGGGCATTCGCTCGCGCCCAACGGCGCGGCGCGCCGCGTGACGGTGATGTTCACCGACGTGGGGGGCTTCACCTCGATCTCGGAGTCCCTTCCCATCGACGTGCTGGTGGGCATGCTGACCGAGTACTTCAACCTTGCGACGGGCGTGTTCGCGCGCTACGGCGGCGTGGTCGACAAGTTCATCGGCGACGGCATCATGGTGCTGTGGGGCGCACCGGCGGACATGAAGGATGCGGAGTACCGCGCGTGCCTCGCCGCGCTGCAGCTGCATGCGCAGATGAACGAGCTCAACCGGAAATGGCGCGCCAAGGGGCTGCCCGAATTCCGCACCCGCATCGGCATCCACACCGGCGTGGTGATCGCAGGGGTGCTGGGATCGAACGACCGGCTCTCCTACACGGCCTTCGGCGATGTCATCAACGTGGCCAGCCGCATCGAGGGCATCAACAAGCAGCTGGGCACGCAGACTTTGGTGTCGGAAGACACCTTCGAGGGCCTGAAGGGGCGCCTGAGCACGCGCCGCATCGAGGAGCTTGTGGAGCTGCGCGGCCGGCAGACGCGCATGGTGCTCTACGAGCTGATGACGCCTTGAGCGTCGTTCAGCGCGGCGACGGCGCGACGCGCACCAGCACCAGGCTGGCCGTCGTGCCGCTGCCCTGCGTGAGCACCGGGTACTGCGTGTCGTTGATGAAGAGCAGCTGCTCGCCGCGCAGGATGCGCGCCGACACCGCGTAGCGCATGCGCGGATCGATGCGCGCGGCATCGACCTGCAGTTCGTAGGCGAAGGGCGGCTGCCTGCCGTTGGCCTTGATGCGCTGCTCTGCGAGCGTGACCGAGGGCGCATCCATCCGCGACACATCGAGCAGCTGGACCACGACCTCCGCCGAGGGGTCGAGCGCGATGCGTTGGCGGTAGGCCACCGTGCCGCTCACGCGCAGCGATGAAGCGGCGGGCGGCGCCGGTTTCGACACCGCCGAAGAAGGCGACGCACAGGCGCTCAGCAACGAGGCGCCGGCAGCGGCGGAAAGCAGGACAAGGCTGGTGCGTCTTTTCATCCGGACAATTATGCGGAGGCACGCTGCGCGGCAAAAGCCACATACCAATCGAGGCTTGCGGGGTTGGCCATCGCCTCTCGGTTGACCACCTTCTCGATCGGCTGGCCCAGCAGCAGCTTCTTGATCGGCAGCTCCTGCTTCTTGCCCGAGAGCGTGCGCGGAATCTCGGCGACCTGGAAGATCTCGTTGGGCACGAAGCGCGGCGAGAGCGAAGTCTTGATCGCGTTGTTGAGCCGGTTTCGCATCGCTTCGTCGAGCGCGATGCCCGGGCGCAGCACCACGAAGAGCGGCATGTAGCTGTCGCGGCCCAGGTATTCGAGATCGACCACCATCGAGTCGAGCACCTCGGGCAGCCCTTCGACCGCGCTGTAGATCTCGCTGGTGCCCATGCGCAGGCCCTGGCGGTTGATGGTGGCGTCGCTGCGGCCGTAGATGATGCAGCCGCCGTCTTCGCCGATTTTTATCCAGTCGCCATGGCGCCATACACCGGGGTAGGTGTCGAAGTAGCTCGACACGTAGCGCGCATTGCCCTCGTCGCCCCAGAAGTAGAGCGGCATCGACGGAATGGCCTTGGTGCAGACCAGCTCGCCCACTTCGCCGATGACCGGCTGGCCCTGCTCGTTCCATGCCTCCACCGCATGGCCGAGTTCGCGGCACTGCATCTGGCCCGGCACCTCGGGCAGCTCGCGGTTGCCGCCGACGAAGGCGCCGCAGAAGTCGGTGCCGCCTGAAATGTTGCACCACCACACGTCCCTGGAGCCCGCATCGAGGATCTGCTGCGAGCCCCAGCGCTGCACCTCGTCGGGCAGCGGCGAGCCGGTGCTGCCGAGCGCCCGGACGCGAGAAAGATCGCCGTATTCCTTCGCGACGATGCCGGCCTTCATGCAATTGGTGAAGTAGGCCGCACCAGCGCCGAAGAAGGTGACCTTGTGCCGCGCGACGAAGCGCCACAGCACGCCCCAGTCGGGCTTCTCCTTGCTGCCGGCCGGGTTGCCGTCGTAGATGCAGATGGTCGCGCCGAAGGCCATGCCCGAGAGCTGCGAATTCCACATCACCCAGCCGGTGGAGCTGTACCAGTGGTAGCGCTCGCCGAAGTTGTTGGCGCCGTAGCTTGCGCCCACGTCGTTGTGCAGGCCACAGGCGTGCATCGTCAGGAGGATGCCGCCCTGCCCGTGCACGATGGGTTTGGGCAGACCGGTGGTGCCGCTCGAATAGACGATCCAGATCGGGTGGTCGAAGGGCAGCCATTCGGGTTCGAAGGCGGCGACCTCCGCGTCGTTGCGCGCGATGGCCCCGGTCCAGTCGACGTCGTGTTCGACCGCGCCTGCTGCGAACGGCGTCTTCACGAGCAGCAGCTTTTTCACGCTCGGCAACTGCGCACGCAGCTCCTTCAGCACGGCGCTGCGGTCGAGCGGCTTGCCGCCGTAATGCACGCCGTCCACGGCGATCAGCACCTTGGGCTCGATCTGGCGGAAGCGGTCGGCCACGGCGGCGGTGCCCATGTCGGGCGCGCACACGCTCCAGATCGCACCGATGCTGGAGCACGCGAGAAACGCGACCATCGTCTCGGGCACGTTGGGCATGTAGGCGGCCACGCGGTCGCCACGCTGCACGCCGAGCGACTTGAGCGTGAGCGCCACTGCGGCGACCTGGCGGCGCATCTCGGGCCACGACAGCTCGCGTACTTCGCCGAGTTCGTTGTCGCTCACGATGGCGGGCATGCCTGCCGCGTGCGCCGCATCGGCATGGCGCAGCACCTCGCGCGTGTAGTTGACCTGCGCGCCAGGGAACCAGCGCGCGCCGGGCATGCGCGCCTGGGCGAGCACCGCGGTGTGCGGCGTCGGCGACTCGAGGCCGGCGTAGTCCCAGATGCTTTGCCAGAAGGCATCGAGGTCGGTGACGGACCAGCGCCACAGCGCGTCGTAGGTGTCGAACGAGAGGCCGCGCGCTTCACGCAGCCAGTTTTGATAGAGGCGGATCTGGGGGATGTTGGGAGCGGGCATGCAAGCAAGCGTAGCGCTGCCAACAGGCGTGCTCAATCGGGGTTGACCTCAGGGTTTGTACGCGTGTTCAACATTTTTGTACAAGCGTTCAATACGCACCCATGAGCACCCGCACCCCGACCGCACGGCGCAGCCCTTCGCGGGCAGCGACCATCACCGCCGAAGCCGGCCGCCCCGACCGCCGCCAGGCCATCCTGCTGGCCGCCGAGAAGCTGTTCGCGCAGCACGGCTACCACGCGGTGACGATCCGGCAGATCGCCGAGGAGGCGAGCGTGCCGCTGGCGCTGGTGGGCTATTACTTCGGGCCGAAGCAAGACCTCTTCCACGCCATCTTCGAGCACTGGAGCCACTCGATCGACGAGCGGCTCGCGCGCCTGAACAAGGTGGACAACGACCCCGACGACGCGCACACGCTGCCGCGCATCATCGAAGCCTTCACCGCGCCCGTGCTTGCCTTGCGCGCGAGCGCCGAGGGCGAGTACTACGCGCTGCTGGTGGCGCGCGAGCTCTATCACGCGACCGAGGAAGCCGACCGCGTGCTGCGCGGCTACTTCGATCCGCTGGCCACCGCGTACATCGATGCGCTGCACGTCGCACTGCCGCACGCCACGCGCAGCCAGGTCGCGTGGGGCTACCAGTTCGCGCTCGGCGCGCTGCTGCATCACCTGAACGACACCCGCATCGAACGGCTTTCGCGCGGCGAGAACAAGCGCGCCGATCCCGCGATGGCGCCGATGCTGGTGAACTTCATCGTCGGCGGCCTGCGCGCCGCGCTGCCGAAGCCCAAGACCCCGCGCACACAGAAGACCCCCACCCGGAGACACAAGACATGATGAAACGACGCACCCTGCTGTCGGCGCTCGCGGCCGCATCGGCCGCCGCCGCGCTGCCTTTGCGCGCGCAGCAGTCCCATCCGAAGATCGTGTTCGGCTACACGGCCGTGACCGACTTCGCCTCTATCTTCGTGGCAGCCGAAGAGGGCTACTTCAAGAAACGCGGGCTCGACGTCGAGCTCAAGTTCATTCCGCTCAACTCCACGATCCCGGCGGCGCTGCAGTCCGATTCGCTGCAGATCGGCGGCCCCACGCCCTCGGTGTTCCTGCAGGCGGTGGACGGCGGCCTCGATCTCGTGCTGGTGGCCGGCGGCGGCCTCACCTCCAAGACCATCACCAGCTTCGGCCTCTTGGCGCGCGCAGGTTCGGGCATCAAGAGCCCGCAGGACTGCGTGGGCAAGAAGATCGGCGTACCGGGCCTGGGCGCCTTCCTGCACGTGACCTTCCGCGCATGGCTTAAGGACAGCGGCGTGGACTACCGCAAGGTCAACTTCGTCGAGGCCTCGTTCCCGCAGCATGCGGACCTGCTGCGCGGCGGCTCGGTGGATGCGGTGGTGTCGGCCGATCCGTTCATGAGCCGCATCACAGAGAGCGGCGCGGGCTATGTCGCTTCCTATTACTCGACATTCCTGCCCGACAACAACCAGACCATCGTGCATGCGGCCAAGCGCGAGTGGGTGGCGAAGAACCCCGCGACGGCGCGCGCGTTCCGCGAAGCGCTGGTCGAGTCCGGCGGCTTCATGCAGCAGGCGAAAAACGATTCGAAGGTGCGTGCGGCGATCGGCAGGTACATCAAGCTGCCGCCCGACGTGCTGGCCAAGGTGCAGGTCTCGCCGCCCGGCCCGGTCGTCACCGACAGGCAGCTGGGCTACTGGACCGGGCTCATGAAGGAGCAGGACATGCTCAAGACCCACATCGACGTTGCGAAGTTGATCGCCAAGTGATTTCCACGCCCGCCCCGATCACCGCGCGCGCCGCGCTTTCCGCCAGTGCCGCGCGCTCCCCATCGAGTTCCGCGACGCATGCCACGCCGTTCCTGCGCTTCGACGGCGTCACCATCCGCCTCGGGGGCCGCGAGATTCTTTCGCCCACCTCGTTCGAAGTGGCGCGCGGCGAGTTCGTCTGCATCGTCGGCCCGAGCGGCTGCGGCAAGACCACGCTGCTGCGCGCAGCCAGCGGCCTCGTCGCGGCGAGCGCCGGCGAGGTGCGCCGCAAAGGCGTGAAGATGACCGAGCCCTCGCGCGAAGTTGCGTTTGTGTTCCAGGACTACGGCCGCGCGCTGCTGCCGTGGCGCACGGTGGAAGGCAACGTGAGCCTCGCGCTCGAAGCGGCCGGCGTGCCGGCCGCCGAGCGCGCGCCGCGCATCGCCGACGTGCTCGGCAAGGTCGGCCTCGCCAAGCATGCGCACAAGTTTCCCGTGCAGCTGTCGGGCGGCATGCAGCAGCGCGCACAGATCGCGCGCTGCCTCGCGCAGAAGCCCGAGCTGATGATGATGGACGAGCCCTTCGGCGCGCTCGATGCGCTTACGCGGCAAAGCCTGCAGGACGAGCTGGCGCGGCTGGTGTGCGACGACGGGCTCACGGTGCTGTTCGTCACGCACGATCTCGAAGAGGCCATCTACCTGGGCGACCGGGTGATCGCGCTGCAGGCCAATCCAGGACCCGGACGGCCGAGCCTCGCGCGGATGATCGACGTGAAGATCCCGCGCCCGCGCGACCAACTCACCACCAAGGAGCATCCGGAGTACCTGCAGTTGCGGCGTGAGCTGTTCGCTTTCATCGAGCAGGGCCATGACTGAAGGCCGCTTCTTCCGGTGGCTCCGGCCGTGGGTGTTTCCCGCGGTGCTTGTCGGCGCCTTCGAGTGGTACGCACGGCGCGCCGCGGCGTTGGGCAGCGATGCGCTCGCGCCGCCGAGCGCGGCTGCCAGGGCCTTCGTCGGCGCCGCGCTCGACGGCTCGCTCTGGCAGGCCACCGGGTTCACGCTCGGCACCGCGGCGCTCGGCTTGCTGGTCGGCGCCATGCTCGGCATCGCGCTGGGCCTGGTGCTCGGCCTCTCGCGGCGTGCGGCGCAGTTGGGCTCGGTCTCCATCGAGGTGCTGCGGCCGGTGCCCTCGGTCGCGCTGATTCCGCTCGCGATGCTGGCCTTCGGCTTCGGCGTGCGCATGGAACTGGCCATCGTCGCCTTCGCCACCTTCTGGCCGCTCCTGGTGCTGGTGCAGTCGGCGGTGCAGCAGATCGAGCCGCGCCTGCTCGAAGTGAGTCGCGTGCTGGGCCTGTCGGCGCGCGAACGTGCCTTCAAGATCGTGCTGCCGGCCATCGTGCCCCGCCTGTTCGTCGCGCTGCGGCTGGGTGTGGCGGTCGCGCTGGTGGTGGCCGTGACGGTGGAGATCGCGGCCAATCCCAACGGCATGGGCTACGCGATGATGATCGCGCAGCAGAGCTTCGACCCCGCGCTCATGCTCGCATGGCTCGGCTGGATCGGCGTGGTGGGCTTCGCGGTCAACGCGGGCATGGTGCTGCTGCAGCGAGCGGTCGCTCGGCGCATGGGGGTCGCGCCATGAACGGCAATGAACGCGCATTTTCGGGCCTGAACTGGCTCGGCTCGTTTGCCGTGCTCTGCGCGCTCGTCGCGCTCTGGTGGGTCGCGAGCAACGCGGGTTGGGTGAGCCGGGTGTTCCTGCCGACGCCGCAGGCCACTTTCGCGAGCCTGCTCGAAGGACTCAATCTCTCCGGTGGTTCAGGCAACGGCGAACTGCTGGCCTTCACCCAGGCCACGATCGGCCGCATGGTCGAGGGCTGGCTGCTGGCCTCGCTGTTCGGCGTGGCGCTGGGCGCGGCCATCGGCGTGTCGCCCGCGGTGCGCGCGTGGGTTCAACCGACGCTCGAATTCATCCGCCCGCTGCCCGCATCGGCCTTGCTGCCGCTCGCCATTTCGATCTTCGGGCTGAACCCCGGCATGGTGCTGTTCGTGGTCGCGTTCGGCGCGATGTGGCCGGTGCTGCTGGCCACGGTGCACGGCTTCGCGGCGGTGGAGCCGCGTCTGGCGGAAGTGGCTCGCTGCCTGCAGATGTCGCGTGCGGCGTACATCTGGAAGATGGGCCTGCCCAATGCGATGCCCGACATCCTGGCCGGCATGCGCCTGGCGCTGACCATTGCGCTGATCGTCGCGGTGGTGGGCGAGATGATCGCCTCGCAGAGCGGCCTGGGCCAGGCCATCCTGCTGGCCGCACGCGCCTTCCGCGCCAGCGATCTTTTCGCCGGCATCGTCCTGCTCGGTCTCATCGGCTTCGCGAGCAATGCGCTGCTGGCCTTTGCCGAGAAGCGCCTGCTGCGCTGGCAGCAACCCTGACCGATCGATTCCTCCACGCCAACACCAATACCCACAAGGAGCCCCGCATGCCACGCAAATTCGTCGACCTCTCGATCTTTCTGGAGAACGACGTCCTCTCCGACCCGCCCGCCTTCGCGCCCAAGATCCAGTACTTCACGCACGAGCAGACCTACGAGCAGATCGAACCCTTCTTTCCCGGCCTGAAGAAAGAGGACCTCCCGGACGGCGAGGGCTGGGCCGTGGAGCTGGTGCAGCTATCCACGCACAACGGCACGCACCTGGATGCGCCCTATCACTTCCACTCGACCATGGACAAGGCGCTCGGCGAGAAGAAGCCCGCCATCGCCATCCACGACGTGCCGCTCGAGTGGTGCTTCCAGCCGGGCGTGAAGCTGGACTTTCGCCACTTCGCCGACGGCTACGTGGTCACGGCCGCCGACGTCGAGGCCGAGCTCAAGCGCATCGGCCACACGCTGAGCCCGCTGGAGATCGTGGTGGTCAACACGCGCGCCGGCAAACGCTACGGCAACCCCGACTACGTGTCGGCCGGCGCAGGCATGGGCTACGAAGCGACGATGTATCTGCTGGAGCGCGGCGTGCGCCTCACGGGCACCGACGCATGGAGCTGGGACGCGCCGTTCGTGCACACCGCCAAAAAGTACGGCGAGACGCAAGACGCCTCGCTGATCTGGGAAGGCCACAAGGCCGGCCGCGACATCGGCTACTGCCACATCGAGAAGCTGCACAACCTGGAGGTGCTGCCGCCGACGGGCTTTTTCATCAGCTGCTTCCCGCACAAGATCCGCGGCGCCTCGGCGGGCTGGACGCGTGCGGTCGCGATCTTCGACGACGCACTGATGGCGTCTGTCTGAGCGAAGGAAAACCTTATCCATGATCGAACTCAACCAAACGCACGACGTCGACGCCCGCAGCTGGGTGGATACCGCCAATCTCGCCGGTGGCGACTTTCCGATCCAGAACCTGCCGTATGCGGAGTTCCGCCGCATCGGCAGCCCCGAGCCGTTTCGGGGCGGCGTGGCCATCGGCGACCAGGTGCTCGACCTCGCTGCGCTGGCCGCGGGCTCGCATGTCGAAGGACTCGCGCTCGATGCGGCGCGCGTGGCCGCCCTGCCCGCGCTGAACGATTTCTTCGCGCTCGGCCCCGCCGCGTGGCGGGCGCTGCGCCACGCGGTCTTCGCGCTGCTGCGAAGCGATGCGCCCGCGGCGACGGTGGACGACGTGCGCAAATGCCTCGTGCCGCAGTCCGAGGTCGCATACACCCTGCCTGCGCGCATCGGCGACTACACCGACTTCTACACATCGATCGACCACGCGCTGAACATCACGCGCCTGTTCAACCCCGAGGGCGACGTCACGCCGAACTTCCGCTGGATTCCGACGGCCTACCACGGGCGCGTCTCGACCATCGGCGTGAGCGGGCAGCGCTTCCACAGGCCGATGGGGCAGACCATGGCGCCGGGCGCGATGACGCCCACCTACCACGCGTGCGCCCGGCTGGACTACGAGCTCGAACTCGGCGTGTGGATCGGCGAAGGCAACGCGGCCGGCGAACCCATTCCGCTGGAGCGCGCCGAGGAACACATCTTCGGCATCTGCCTGCTCAACGACTGGTCGGCACGCGACATCCAGTTCTGGGAGATGGCGCCGCTCGGGCCCTTCCTCGCGAAGAACTTCGCGACCACCATCTCTCCGTGGATCGTGACGATGGAAGCACTTGCGCCCTATCGCCAGGCCTGGACGCGGCCCGCCGAGGAGCCCCAGCCGCTCGACTACCTGGAGAGCAAGGCGAACCGCGACAGCGGCGCGATCGATATCCGCCTGGAGGTATGGCTCGAAAGCGAAAAGGCGCGCGGGGACAAGAGCGGCCCGTCACGCCTGTCGCGCACGAGCTTCAAACATCAGTACTGGAGCGTAGCGCAGATGGTGGCGCACCACACCGTGGGCGGCTGCCAGCTGAACGCGGGCGACCTGTTCGGCAGCGGCACCATCTCGGGCCCCGGGCCGGGCGAGGCCGGCGCAATCATCGAACTGACGCGCGCGGGGCAGAGCCCCGTTGCATTGGCCAACGGCGAGCAGCGTGGGTTCGTGGAAGACGGCGACGCAGTGCTGCTGCGCGGCTGGTGCGAGAAGCCGGGGCATGCGCGCATCGGATTCGGCGAGAGCCGCGGAACGGTGTTGCCAGCAAAGGGCTGAAGGCGCGTTCCAAAAGAAAAGGCCACCGGTGAGGTGGCCTTTTGCATGAAATGTGGAGCGGGAAAAGAGTCTCGAACTCTCGACCTCAACCTTGGCAAGGTTGCGCTCTACCAACTGAGCTATTCCCGCATTTCGAGCGTCGAATTATAGAGGGCTCCGAGCCCGATTTTCCCGAGCCCGAGAAAAAAGTGGGGTCAAGCGCCAAACACCATGGCGCGATGCATCGATGTGCCGGCCATCACGCCATCGGCCGAGGCCAGCGTGGCGTTGTGCATCGGCATGGCCGCGTCGCCTGCGGCGTACACACCGGGCACGGTGGTCATCTTCATCGCGTCGGTGCGGATCACCGGACCGGCCGGGCCGTCGTCGAATGCGCAGCCCAACTGTTCGGCGATGGGGCTCGAAGGACGCGTGCGCGGGACCATGAACAGCGCTTCGACCGGCACGATGCGACCGTCTTCGAGGCGCACGCCGGAAAGGTCGTGCCCCGCTCCCTCCAGCGCCACGATGCGGCCGGCCTCGATCGTCACGCCGCGCGCCTGCAGCTTGTCCCGCATCTCGTCGCCCACCGTGTTGTTTCCGTTCAGGAAGAGCGTGGTCGGGCCCCATTCGGCGATCAGCAACGCGTGCTCCGGCGGGTGCGGGGCTTCGACCATGACACCGAGCCTGCGGCCGCTGAATTCATAGCCGTGGCAGTACGGGCAGTGAAGCACGCTGGCGCCCCAGCGTTCGCGCACGCCAGCGATGCCGTCCGGAAAGCCGTCCTGCACGCCGAAGGCCAGCATGAGCTTGCCGGCCGTGAGCTGCCGATCGCCATCGAGCGAAGCGACGAACCCACCCGCACCATCGGCCTGCGCGCTCGCCACGCAGCCTTCGACGAAGGTGACGTTCGGATAGGCCAGCAGCTTGGCGCGAGCGTCGGCAATCATCTTCAACGGCGGCACGCCGTCCTGGCCGAAGAAGCCGTGCGCCGCGGCAGCGAAGCGGTTGCGCGGCGCGCCCGCATCGACCACGCACACGTTCTTGCGTGCGCGCGCGAGCTGCATGGCAGCGGAAAGGCCGGCAAAGCTGCCGCCCACGACGAGAGCGTCATAGCGCATGTTCAATGTCCTTCTGGGTGAAGCCGCCGCCTGTCATGCGGCGATGAAAGTCCTTGGAGAGATCGGCCAGCGTGATGCTGTTGAAACGCTTGAGCAGCAAGGCCTCGGCTTCATCGAAGGCGTTGTCGAGCGCCGCATTGACGGCCTGCTCGACGATGCAGCCGGGGCTCTCGGTGCGGTTGCCCATGGCCAGGAGCGCGGGCGCGCCGACGGCGTTGTGGATGTCGCCCAGCGTCACGCGCGACAGCGAGCACGACAACACCCAGCCGCCCCCATGGCCCTTGGCAGAACTCACGAAGCCCGCCTGCCGCAGCCCCGCCATGAGCCGGCGCACGACGACCGGGTTGGTGTGCATCGCCGCCGCGAGCGACTCGGAGGTGATGGGGCCGTCCATCTCGGCCATGTGCAGCAGCACGTGAAGGACGCCGGAAAGCTTGCTGTCTCGTTTCATGCAACATTATTAGTTGCGTGAAATCAGCGGCGTCGGCGAAGGGCCTTTTTGACCCTGCCACCCGAAAGGTTGCGTCATGCGAGACCCTCGGCGATGCGGCAGGCCCGAACGCGCCAGCCCTCGCTCCGGACGACGGACACGTCCCACAAGCGAGAGCGAACGCCCCGCACACGGCGACATGGTCCGAGGTGGTCACGGTAGCGACCGAACTGGCCCAAAGCCGGTTCTTGTCAGTCAGTGACCATTCAAACGAAAGGAACAGTCACCATGAAGCAACAACAAAACAAATCCATCTTCGTCGGCGCCTTGCTCGCAGGTCTTCTTGCCATGAGCGGTTTCGCCCAGGCACAGGGCGTTGGGGTCGGCGTGGGCGTGAATGCCGATGTGAATACATCGGGCACGGTCAAGGCCGCACCGGCGCAAGGCAGCGCGGGCGCCAATACCGGCGCCGCAGCGGGCGCGGGCGCATCCGCCAATGGCGGTGCCGGAAACGCGGCAGGCGGCCTGGGCAACACGGTCGGTGGCGTCGTCGGCGGCGCTACGGGTGCCGTGGGCAGTGCGACCAGCACGGTCGGCGGTGCCACGGGCGCCGTGGGCGGTGCAACCGGCGCGGCAGGCGGTCTCACCAACACCGTGGGCGGCACGCTGAACGGCGCGACCGGTGCCGTGGGCTCTGCAGGCGGCGCGGTGAAGCCCTCGGGCGCCGGCGTTGGCGCGAAAGCCAGCGGCAAGGCCAAGGGCTCGGGCGCGGTCGACCTGACCAAGTAACCGAACGCCGCTTGCAAAAAGCCCGCAGCGCTCGCGCGTTGCGGGCTTTTTTTGTGGGTGTCAGACGGCTTCGAGCCGGAAGAGGCTGGTGACCTCCACGTCGAGCACCATCGATTCGCGCTGGTTGAAGAGCCGCCAGCGCCAGCGCAGGATGCCCAGCGTCGGTCGCTTCTCGGAGCGCCGCACCTCGATCACGTCGGCCACGAGCCGCAGGGCATCGCCGGGCCGCACGGGGTTGGGCCAGCGCACATGCTCCAGTCCCGGCGACGCAAAGGACTCCGAGCCCTGCAGCGCCGCTTCGACCACCAGGCGCATCGCGATCGCGCAGGTGTGCCAGCCGCTGGCGATCAGTCCACCGAAAGCGCTTTCGGCTGCAGCCTCCGCGTCGGTGTGAAACCACTGGGGGTCGTACGCCTCGGCGAACTTCACCAGCTCGGCTTCGGTGAGCACATAGGGTCCGGCCTCGATGACCTGGCCTGCATGGAAGTCGGCGAACTTCATTCGCCTCGGCTCAGTAGGTTTCCAGGTGCAGGCGGCCTTCGCGTTTCAGCGATGCGCCGACGGTGTCCCAGTCGAGGCCCGCCTCCGTCGCCACGTCGCGCAGCGCAAGCACCACGCCCTCTTCCATACTCTTCAAGCCGCACACGTAGAAGTGGCTGCTGCCATCCTTGAGCAGCGCGGCCAGGTCCGCGGCGCGCTCTCGCATCAGGTCCTGCACGTAGCGCTTGGGGCTTCCGGGCGTGCGCGAGAACGCGAGGTTGATGTCGATGAAGTCCTTGGGCAGCGACTGCAGCGGGCCGAAGTACGGCAGTTCCTGCTGGGTGCGCGCGCCGAAAAACAGCATGAGCTTGCCGCCTTCGAACTTGCCGCTCTTGCGCAGGCGCCGGCGCCATTCGGTCATCGCGCGCATCGGCGCGCTGCCGGTGCCGGTACAGATCATCACGATGTGCGACTTGGGATGGTTCGGCATCAGGAACGAGGCGCCGAAGGGCCCCACCACCTGCACCGTGTCGCCCACCTTCAGGTCGCACACGTAGTTGGAGCACACGCCCTGCACCGGGTCGCCCTGGTGGTCCTCGGTCACGCGCTTCACCGTGAGCGAGACGTTGTTGTAGCCGGGCCGCTCGCCGTTGCGGGGGCTGGCCACCGAATACTGGCGCGCATGGTGGCGTTTGCCGATGGCATCGACGCCCGGCGGCACGATGCCGATCGACTGGCCCTCGAGCACCGGGAACGGCACCACGCCGAAGTCCAGCACGATATGGTGCGTCTCGCTGTCGAAGCCGGCCTCGGTGCAGTTGAAGTTGCCGACCACGGTGGCGGTCGTCGGCGTCTTGGGCGGAAAAAGGTTCGTGTAGGCGTGCGCTGCCGACCACGGGGGCACGGTCGCGCCGTACTGGGCGGAATTGAAGACCGCCTCGACGGACTCGACCGCGGCGACCTGCGTCGGCGCGGTGGCAGCGGCGGCTGTGGCGGCTTCATCGCCCGCGTCGGCGGAAACGCCCGCGGCTTCGAGCTCTTCGGGCGTCAGCTCGGCAGGCAGCTCTTCCCAGGTGAGCTGCTCCTCGATCGTGTACGCGCGCACCACGGGCATCGTGCGCCAGTTGTCGATGGAGCCCGTCGGGCACGGCGAGATGCAGGCCATGCAGCCATTGCAGACGTCGGCCCGCACGACGTAGTTGTTGTCGTCGTGCGTGATCGCGTTGACGGGGCAGGTGGCCTCGCAGGTGTTGCAGCGGATGCAGATCTCGGGGTCGATCAGGTGCTGCTTGATGACTCCGGCTTCAACGGCCATGTCCATATTTTTTCTCCTTTCCCTCGCCCCTTGGGGAGAGGGTCAGGGTGAGGGGTGGCGGCTTGTCGTGGGGACGCCGCCTACCCTCACCCCTGCCCTCTCCCCGAGGGGAGAGGGCGTAATACCCAAGTTCAGCCGAAACGCACGTATTCGAAATCTACGGGCTGGCGATTGATGCCCATCACCGGGGGCGAGATCCAGCCTGCAAACTTGCCCGGCTCCACCACGCGGCCCATCAACGATGCCACGAAAGCAAAGTCTTCGGAACTGGGCAGCCATTCGTCGCGCTTGGCGGCCCATTCGATCTCGTTCACCACGCGGCCTTCGGGCGACATCTTGATGCCGGCGAGCGCGCCGATCTGGCGATTGAAGGCCTTGTGCGGCACCGCCAGGCGGGTCGGGATGCCGGCCTTCTCGAGCACCTTGTTCCAGCGGCCGACGCCGGCCACCGAGTCCTTGATGAAATCGTCGCGCAGCACTTCGTTCAGCGCGTTGAGCATCGGCACGTCCTTCTCGACGAGCTGGCCGTCCTTCACTTCGAGCACCTTGTAGGTCTGGCCCTTGAGGACGTGGTCGTCGGTGCGCTTGCCCTCTTCGTAGCGGCCCTTCAGGCCCGAGCTGTAGAAGATGGCCGCGTTGCTCGACTGGTCGGCGCCGAACAGGTCGATGGTCACGCTGTAGTGGAAGTTCAGGTAGCGCTGGATCGTGCCCAGGTCGATGCAGCCCGCGGCGCGGATCTTCTGCACGTCGTCGGTCTTGAGTTCATTCATGACTTGCGCGGTGCGCGCGATGACGCGTGAGACGCCGCTCTCGCCCACGAACATGTGGTGCGCCTCTTCGGTCAGCATGAACTTGGTGGTGCGCGCGAGCGGATCGAACGCGCTTTCGGCCAGCGCCGAGAGCTGGAACTTGCCGTCGCGGTCGGTGAAGTAGGTGAACATGAAGAACGCGAGCCAGTCGGGCGTGCGTTCATTGAAGGCACCCAGGATGCGCGGGTTGTTCTCGTCGCCCGAAGTGCGCTGCAACAGTGCATCGGCTTCTTCGCGGCCATCGCGGCCGAAGTGCTTCTGCAGCAGGTAGACCATCGCCCACAGGTGGCGGCCTTCTTCCACGTTGATCTGGAACAGGTTGCGCAGGTCGTACATCGAGGGCGCCGTCAGGCCCAGGTGGCGCTGCTGCTCGACCGATGCGGGCTCGGTGTCGCCCTGCGTCACGATGATGCGGCGCAGGTTGGCGCGGTGTTCGCCGGGCACGTCCTGCCAGGCCTTCTCGCCCTTGTGGTCGCCGAAATGGATTTCGCGGTTGGCATCGCCCGGGTTCAGGAAGATGCCCCACCGGTAGTCGCGCATCTTCACGTGGCCGAATTGCGCCCAGCCCTGCGGATCGACGCTCACCGCGGTGCGCAGGTACACGTCGTGGTTGGTCGAGCCCTCGGGGCCCACGTCGTCCCACCAGTTGATGAAGTTCGGTTGCCAGCCTTCGAGCGCGCGCTGCAGCGTGCGGTCTTCGCCGAGGTTGACGTTGTTGGGGATCTTCTCGCTGTAGTTGATCGTGCTCATCGTTGTTCCTTGGGTTGTACGGACTGCGGTTATCAGACGCGGTTCATGTCGAAGCCGGCCTTCTCGCCGGTGCCGTAGACCTTCAGCGCACCCTTTTCGCCGACGGCGTTCGGGCGGTTGAAGATCCAGTTCTGCCAGGCGGTGAGCCGGCCGAAGATGCGGGTGGCCATGTTTTCCTTGCTCGCGAAGCGCAGGTTGGCTTCGAGGCCGGTGAGCGCGTCAGGCGACATGGCGGCGCGCTCCTCGATGGCGATGCGGATCTCGTCGTCCCAGTCGATGTCGTCGGGGGCGGCTGTGACCAGGCCGAGCTTCAGGGCTTCGTCGGCGTCGAGCGGCTTGCCAGCGGCAACCCGTGCGGCTTCGAGCGGCGCGGCCTCTTCGTAGAAGCGGCGTTGCAGGCGGCTCTGGTCGTTCACCATCGGGAAGAAGCCGAAGTTGAATTCGTCGAGCGTGAGCTTGGGGGCGCGCTCGGCATCGTCGGGCAGCGCGAGCATGTAGGTGCGGTCGGCCGCGAAGGCCAGCTCGGCCAGCGTGCCGGCGAAGCACGAGCCCGCTTCGACCAGCGCGAACAGGCTGCGCGAGGACACATCCAGGCGCGCCAGCGTACGGCGCAGCGCGCCGATGGTTTCTCGCACGAGCCAGTGGTCCTTGTTGGCGAACATCACGGCGTCGGAGGCGAGCACCGCGGCGGCATCGCCTTCGGTCTTGAGCAGCCAGGTGCCCACGTCGAGTTCGTTGGTGCGCAGGTTGAGGATCGCGTCGTCCAGCTCGCGGCACATCGCAAGGGGCCACCAGGCGGCGCCCGCGGCTTCGATGGCGGCGATGTCGGACGGCTGCGCGCCGGTCGGCGCTTTCACGGTGATCGTCGCGGTGCGCTTGCTGCGGTCGATCTGCACGTTGACGTTCGAATACGCGATACCGTCGGCGCTGTCGGTGCGTGCGAGGCGCGTGAGCGCCACGCCCTTGCCGCCCGCGGGACGGTCGCTGCCAGCCGCGAGCTGCGAAGCGCGGTCCTGCACGGCGGCGGCGAACTGCGCGGGCTTGGCCACGGCGTCCACCAGGCGCCACTCGACCGCGCGCTGGCCGCGCACGCCTTCGACGCTGGTGCAGAAGATGTCGGCCAGGTCATGGCGCACGTGGCGCTTGTCGGTCACGCGGGTCAGGCCGCCGGTGCCGGGCAGCACACCGAGCAGCGGCACTTCGGGCAGCGAGACGGCCGAGGAGCGGTCGTCCACCAGGAGGATTTCGTCGCAGGCCAGGGCGAGCTCGTAGCCGCCGCCGGCGCAGGCGCCGTTCACGGCAGCGAGGAATTTCAGGCCCGAGTGCTTGGACGAGTCTTCGATGCCGTTGCGCGTTTCATTCGTGAACTTGCAGAAGTTGACCTTCCAGGCATGGCCCGAGACGCCCAGCATGAAGATGTTGGCGCCCGAGCAGAAGATGCGGTCCTTGCCGCTGGTGACGATCACGCTGCGCACTTCGGGGTGCTCGAAACGCACGCGGTTGAGCGCGTCATTCAGCTCGATGTCCACACCCAGGTCGTAGCTGTTGAGCTTGAGCTTGTAGCCGGGGCGGATGCCGCCGTCTTCCGCGATGTCCAGCACGAGGCGGGCGATGGCGCCGTCGAAGCTCAGGGACCAATGACGGTATTGGCCGGGTTCGGTGCGGTAGTCCACGCGGGTGGGCGCCTGGAGCGAAGTGGGGGTCGCGGTGTCGGTCATACGGAAGTCTCCTGTGGGGGCAGATGCAAACCGGAAGAATAATGCATCTTCTGGTTCCGATGACATGCATCATGCTGCATGCGAACAGGCAAGTCAATGCCTGAATCGCTTTTTTTCAAACTTCAGGTCAGGCCCCGAGGCCCATCGACTGGCGGGTTGCAGAACGCAGCGTCTGGAAGCTCTGCGCAAGGCTCTGGCCGCTGGTGTCCACCGAGAGATCGGCCTTCGAATAGAAGGCGGCGCGGCCGTTCAGGATGCGGCGCAGGTCTTCCATGGCTTCCTTGCTGGCGGCCATCGGGCGGGTGTCGCCCTGCGCAGCGACGCGGCCCATGTGCTCTTCTGGCGCGGCCTGCAGCCACACGGTGGTGCAGTGCGCGAGGAGCTCGTTGAAGGTGGCGGGATCGGAGACGATGCCGCCAGGCGTGGCGATCACCACCTCGCTGTAGATCTGCACGGCCTCTTCCAGCGCGCGGCGCTCGTAGCGGCGATAGGCGTTGGTGCCGTAGAGATCGTGGATCTCGCGCACGCTGCAGCCCGCGAGCTTCTCGATTTCGCGGCTCAGTTCCACGAAGGGCACGTCGAGGTCGTCGGCCAGCATCTGGCCCAGCGTCGACTTGCCCGCGCCGCGCAAGCCCACGAGCGCGATACGGCGGTGCCGCGCAGGATCGACCGAGGCGGTGCCGAGCAGTTCGCCCAGTGCCACGCGCACGCGGCGCAGGTCGGTTTCGCTGCGGTTCTCGAGCAGTTCGCGGATCAGCAGCCACTCGGGCGAGCTGGTGGTCACGTCGCCGACCAGTTCGGCCAGCGAGCAGTGAAGCGCGCCGGCCACCTGTTGCAGCACCAGGATGGACGCGTTGCCGATGCCGTATTCCAGGTTCGCCAGGTGCCGCTCCGAGACGTCGGCCGAAATGGCCACCGCCTTGCGCGTGAGGCCGCGCTGCGCGCGCAGATTGCGCACGCGGTCGCCCAATGCGACCAGCAGCGGATTCTTGGCCTCCCCGGCCGGTGCGGCGTTGCTGCCGCCTTCTGGCGCGGTGGCCAGCACCGCGTCTACATGCTCGTTCATGCAAGTCCTCATTCTTGGCCGGGATTGTGCGCGCTCAGGGTAAACACCATATATGCACTATATTGCTTGACACCCAATGACTCGGTGCTTATTGTTCGGCCACAAGCAAGATACTGCACACGCAACGATCCTGCAAGGTAGTTCATAAGTTCGCTGCGGCGCCAGCTCCATGCTCGCCCCGCCAGCGAGCCTCCACGAAGGAAGCCCGCCACGATGTCCAGCAAGGAAGCATTTCACCAGTTGATCGCCGGCCTGACCGCCCAGATCGCAGGCAAGCCGCTCGACGCCCAACTCGACCGGTGGCTCAACGCGACCCACGGCGCGGGCAGCACGAGCTTCGAGCAACTGCGCCAGGCCTGCATCGGCGGCGTCGCCGAAGGCTGGCTGTGCGAGCGCGAGGGCGGCGGTATCAGGTACGGCCGCGTGTTCAAGGCTGAAGACGCGCTGCACCGTTTCTCGGTCGACGTGGTCGACATGCAGGACATCGCCGGCCCGCACCACACGCACCCGAACGGCGAAATCGACCTGATCATGCCGCTCGACGACCACCCCGCCACCTTCGACGGACGGCCCGCCGGCTGGTGCGTCTACGGGCCCGGCACCGCGCACCGCCCGACCGTGTCGCAAGGCCGCGCGCTCGTTCTCTATTTGCTGCCCGAAGGGCAGATCAAGTTCACCCAATGACAGAACTCCTCGCCAACCACGTCGCGGGCCGATGGCAAAGCGGCTCGGGCGCCGGCACGCCCCTCTTCGATCCGGTGCTGGGCACCGACCTCGCGCGCGTCGATGCCACGGGGCTCGACCTGCCCGAAGCGTTTTCCTTTGCGCGCGAACAAGGCGGCAATGCACTGCGCGCCCTCACCTACCGCCAGCGCGCCGGACTGCTCGGCGCCATCGTGAAGGTGCTGCAGGCGAATCGCGATGCCTATTACGAGATCGCCACCGCGAACTCGGGCACCGTGAAGAACGACTCGGCCGTCGACATCGACGGCGCCATCTTCACGCTCGGCCAGTACGCCAAGTGGGGCGATGCGCTCGGCGACGTGCGCGCCTTGCGCGACGGCGATGCGGTCAAGCTCGGCAAGGAGCCGGTTTTCCTGTCGCAGCACCTGCAGGTGCCGACGCACGGCGTGGCGCTCTTCATCAACGCCTTCAACTTCCCGTCGTGGGGCCTGTGGGAAAAAGCCGCGCCGGCACTGCTCTCGGGCGTGCCCGTGATCGTGAAGCCCGCCACGGCCACCGCCTGGCTCACGCAGCGCATGGTCAAGGACGTGGTCGATGCGGGCGTGCTGCCCGCCGGCGCGCTCTCGGTCATCTGCGGCAGCTCTGCCGGACTGATGGACCAGCTGCAGCCCTTCGACGTGGTCTCGTTCACCGGGTCGGCCGAAACCGCAGCGGTGATCCGCTCGCACCCCGCCGTGGCCGCACGCTCGGTGCGCGCGAACATCGAGGCCGACAGCCTCAACAGCGCCCTGCTGCTGCCCGGCGCCGCGCCCGGCAGCGAGGCGTTCAATCTGCTCGTGCGCGAAGTGGTGCGCGAGATGACGGTCAAGTCGGGCCAGAAGTGCACCGCCATCCGCCGCATCCTGGTGCCAGCCGAGGTGTACGACGCCGCGGCCGAAGCCATCGGCGCGAAGCTCGCGGGAGTGACGGTGGGCAACCCGCGCAACGAGAGCGTACGCATGGGCTCGCTGGTGAGCCGCGCGCAGTTGAATGCGGTGCGCGAAGGGCTCGACGCCCTAGCCGCGCAGACCACCGTGCTGCACGACAGCCGCAGCAAGCCGCTGGTCGACGCCGACCCGGCCATCGCCGCCTGCATCGGCCCGGTGCTGCTGGGCGCGCGCGATGCCGATGCGGCGCAGCGCGTGCACGACGTGGAAGTGTTCGGGCCGGTCGCCACGTTGCTGCCGTATCGCGACCTGGCACACGGCATCGCGCTCGCGCATCGGGGACAAGGCTCGCTCGTCACCTCGCTCTATGGCAGCGACGAGGCCGCACTCGCACAGGCGGCACTCGCCGTCGCACCGAGCCACGGCCGCGTCCACGTGATCACGCCCGAAGTCGCGCAAGCCCACACCGGCCACGGCAACGTGATGCCGATGTCGATGCATGGTGGCCCCGGCCGCGCGGGCGGCGGTGCCGAACTGGGCGGCCTGCGCGCGCTCGATTTCTATCACCGCAGGAGCGCGGTGCAGGCGAGCCCTGGCGTGCTCGCCGCCCTCGGCCTCTAAGCAGCAACCGAGTGAGGCCCCAAGGAGACAACACGATGAGCCTGCCTGCACGATTCAATTTCGCCGAACACCTGTTCGCCCTCAACCGCGGTCGCGCCGATCGCACCGCCTACATCGACGACCGCGGCACGCTGACCTACGGCCAGCTCGAAGACCGCGCGCGCCACCTGGCCGCCACACTGAAGGCCGCCGGCGTGCGCCGCGAAGAGCGCGTGCTGCTCTTGATGCTCGACAACAACGACTGGCCCGTGAGCTTTCTCGGCTGCCTGTACGCCGGCATCGTGCCCGTCGCGGTCAACACGCTGCTCACGCCCGAGGACTACGCCTACATGCTCGACCACAGCCGCGCGCAGGCCGCGCTGGTGTCGGGCGCGCTGTTGCCCGTGCTGCAGGATGCGATGGGGCGCGGCGCGCACGAGTTGCAGACGCTCCTCGTCTCGCAGCCGACCGGCGCGCTGCCGGAGAACGCACAAGCCTTCGACGATGCGCTCGCCAGGGCCGAGCCCCTGGCCGCGCCGGTCAACACCGCGTCCGACGACCCCGGCTTCTGGCTCTACTCCTCGGGCTCCACCGGCAAGCCCAAAGGCACGGTCCACACGCACGCCAACCTCTGGTGGACGGCCGAGCTCTACGGCAAGCCGGTGCTCGCGCTGACCGAAGACGACGTGTGCTTCTCGGCCGCCAAGATGTACTTCGCGTATGGCCTGGGCAACGCGCTGACCTTTCCGCTCACGGTCGGCGCCACCGTCGTGCTGATGGCCGAGCGCCCCACGCCCGACGCCACCTTCCGACGCTGGACCGAGCACAAGCCCACCGTGTTCTTCGGCGCGCCCACGGGCTTCGCGGGCATGCTCGCTTCGCCGAAGCTGCCGGCACGCGATGCGGTCGCCTTGCGCATGTGCTCGTCCGCCGGCGAGGCCCTGCCCGGCGAGATCGCGCAGCGCTTCAAGGCGCACTACGGCTGCGAGATCATCGACGGCATCGGCTCGACCGAGATGCTGCACATCTTCATCTCCAACCGCCCCGGCGACGTGCGCTACGGCACCACGGGCAAGCCGGTCGAAGGCTACGAGGTCGAGCTGCGCGGCGAAGACGGCCGCCCCGTGCCCGATGGCGAAGTGGGCGACCTTTACATCCGCGGCCCGAGCTCGGCGCTCATGTACTGGACCAACCGCGAGAAATCGCGCGACACCTTCCAGGGCGGCTGGACCAAGAGCGGCGACAAGTACACGCGCGATGCCGACGGCTACTTCACCTACGCGGGCCGCAGCGACGACATGCTGAAGGTCAGCGGCATCTACGTCTCGCCCTTCGAGGTCGAGGCCACGCTGATGCAGCACCCCTGCGTGCTCGAGGCCGCGGTCATCGGCAAGGAAGATGCCGAAGGGCTTACCAAGACCAAGGCCTTCGTCGTGCTGAAGGACGGCAGCGCCGCGACCGAGGACGAACTCAAGGCGTTCGTGAAGGAGCGGCTTGCGCCTTACAAGTACCCGCGCTTCCTCGAATTCGTGAGCGAGCTGCCGAAGACGGCGACCGGGAAGATTCAGCGGTTCAGGTTGCGCGAGCGGGAAAAAGCGGCATGACGCGCCGCCTTTCTTTCTCCCTCCCCTCCCGGGGGAGGGTTGGGATGGGGGCATCGGCCTCAACGCACGCACATCCTTCTCAAGCGCCGCGAGCCCCCATCCCAGCCTTCCCCCGGAAGGGGAAGGAGCAACAGCCGGGAGCAATGCAATGAGCACACCCGACTTCGCCACCATCGAATGGCGCGGCCGCCCCGTGCGCATCGAATGCCAGTGGGTGGCCCCCCAGCGCACCGACGCGCCGCTCATCGTCTTCCTCCACGAAGGCCTGGGCTCCGTCGCGATGTGGAAAGACTTCCCCGCGCAGGTGTGCGACGCCGCCAACGCCCGCGGCCTCGTGTTCTCGCGCCCCGGCTACGGCCGCTCCACGCCGCGCGGCGACGACGAGATCTGGGGCGTCGACTTCATGCACCGCCAGGCGCACGAAGTGCTCCCTGCGCTCTTCACCGCGCTGAAGCTCGATGGCGAAACGCCCTGGCTCTTCGGACACAGCGACGGCGGCTCGATCTCGCTGCTCTACGCCTCGCGCTTTCCCGATCGCGTGGCCGGCCTCGTGGTGCTGGCCCCGCACATCTTCGTGGAAGACGTGACCGTGGCGAACATCGAGCTGGCCCGCACCGCGTACCTCTCGACCGACCTGCCCGGCAAGCTCGGCCGCTACCACGCGAGCGCCGACTCCGCCTTCTGGGGCTGGAACCGCATCTGGCTGCACCCGCCCTTTCGCGACTGGAACATCGAGGCCGAACTCGACGCCATCCGCTGCCCGGTGCTCGCCATCCAGGGCATCGACGACGAGTACGGCACGCTCGCGCAGATCCGCGGCATCGCGGCGCGCGTGAACGGCAGTTGCGAACTGGTGGAAATCCCTGAATGCGGGCATTCCCCACATCGCGATCAGCCGGAACGTGTCACCGTCGCTACCGCCGCTTTCATCACCAAAAACAGGAGACAGACACCATGACGACCATCCGCAACGCGCGCCTCGCGCTCACCGCCATCGCCTTTGCCGCCCTTGCGTCGGCGGCCGGCGCCCAGGGCACCGGCAAGCTCAAGGTCGGCCTCATGCTGCCCTACAGCGGCACCTACACCGCCCTGGGCGTGGCCATCGAGAACGGCTTCAAGCTCTACGTGGACGAACAGGGCGGCAAGCTCTCGGGCCGCGAGATCGAATACTTCAAGGTGGACGACGAGTCCGACCCCGCCAAGGCGACCGACAACGTCAACAAGCTCATCAAGCGCGACAACGTCGACGTGATCGTGGGCACCGTGCACTCCGGCGTCGCCATGGCCATGGCCAAGGCCGCCAAGGAAAGCGGCACCGTGCTGATCGTGCCGAACGCCGGCGCCGACGCGGTGACCGGCCCGATGTGCGCGCCCAACATCTTCCGCAGCTCGTTCAGCAACTGGCAGCCGGCCTACGCCATGGGCGAGGTCGCGGCCAAGCAGCAGGGCAAGAAGAAGGCGATGACCATCACCTGGAAGTACGCGGCCGGCGACGAGTCGGTCAACGGCTTCAAGGAAGGTTTCGAGAAGAACGGCGGCAAGGTCGACAAGCAGCTCACGCTGGCCTTCCCCAACGTGGAGTTCCAGGCGCTACTGACCGAAATAGCGGCGGCCAAGCCCGATGCGGTGTACGCCTTCTTCGCAGGCGGCGGCGCGGTGAAGTTCGTCAAGGACTACCAGGCCGCGGGCCTGAACAAGACCATTCCGCTCTACGGCCCCGGCTTCCTGACCGACGGCACGCTCGACGCGCAAGGCGAATCGGCGCAAGGCATGCTGACCACGCTGCACTACGCGGACGGCCTCAACACCGCGCGCGACAACGCGTTCCGCGTGGCCTACGCCAAGTCGTTCAAGCTGCAGCCCGACGTGTACGCGGTGCAGGGCTACGACGCCGCGCAGATGCTGGGCGTGGGCCTTGCCGCCGCCAAGGGCGACATCGGCAAGAAGGCCGAGTTCACCGCCGCCATCGAAAAGGCCAGGATCGACAGCCCGCGCGGCCCGTTCACCGTGAGCAAGTCGCACAACCCGGTGCAGGACATCTACCTGCGCAAGGTGGATGGCAAGGAGAACAAGCTGGTCAGCACGGCGATCAAGGGCCTCGCAGATCCGGCCCGCGGCTGCCGGATGTAAGCCGCGCACCGCACGCGCTCCACGCCTCCAACCGTTCGTTCCACACCACCTCAACCACCGCCGTTCGGGCTGAGCCCGTCGAAGCCAGGGCACAACCCGCGCAAGCCTTCGACAAGCTCAGGCCGAACGGACGGTCGAACGGATGGTGAGGGGTTTTCGTCTTGCCTCCAACCGGTATCGCCCAGTGGATTTCGGAACCTTCCTCGTCCAGTGCCTGAACTCCGTTCAGTACGGACTGCTGCTTTTTCTCGTGGCATCGGGCCTCACGCTGATCTTCGGGATCATGGGCGTGATCAACCTCGCGCACGGCAGCTTCTACATGATCGGCGCGTACCTCGCGTTCTCGCTCGCGCCGCTGTTCGGCGACCAGTTCCTCCTGATGCTGGTGGCCGGCGTGGTGCTCGCGGCCATCTTCGGCTACCTGCTCGAATGGGCCTTCTTCAGCTACCTGTACCAGCGTGACCACCTGCAGCAGGTGCTGATGACCTACGGGCTCATTTTGGTGTTCGAGGAACTGCGCTCCATCCTCGTGGGCAACGACGTGCACGGCGTGAAGGTGCCCGCCTGGCTCGACGGCAGCTTTGCGCTGGGCAACGTCATGAGCTACCCCTGGTATCGCCTGTTTGCTTCGGCCGCCTGCATCGTGCTCGCGGTCGGCCTGTACTGGGTGGTGAACCGCACGCGGCTGGGCATGATGATCCGCGCCGGCGCGAGCAACCGCGACATGGTGCGGGGCCTCGGTATCGACGTGAAGCGCCTGTACCGCATCGTGTTCGCGGCCGGCGTGGCGCTCGCGGCGCTGGCCGGGATGATCGCGGCGCCGATGTCCTCGGTGTATCCGAACATGGGCGCGAGCGTGCTCATCATCTGCTTCGTGCTGGTGGTGATCGGCGGCATCGGCTCGATCACCGGCGCGCTGCTGGCCTCGCTGCTGGTGGGCTTCGTCGATACCTTCGGCAAGGTGTTCTTCGCGGACCTGAGCGGCATCGGGATCTACCTCCTGATGGCCATCGTGCTGATCTGGAAGCCCGAAGGGCTGATGGGGAGGCGGCCATGAAGAAGGGCGCATTCCTCCTGCCCGTGGCCTGCGCGGTGCTCATCGGCATCGCCGGCCCGCTGATGGGCAACTACGCCTCGGATTTCATCGTGAAGGTGATGATCCTCTCGATCTTCGCGCTGAGCCTGGAACTGCTGGTCGGCATGACCGGCCTCGTGAGCCTGGGGCACGCGGCGTTCTACGGCATCGGCGCCTATGTGACGGTGCTCGCATCGGGCAGCGAAGGCGGCAACTTCGCGCTGCTGCTGCCGATGGCCATGGGGGCGGCGGCGCTCTATGCGCTGTTCGTCGGCGCGCTGAGCCTGCGCACGCGCGGCGTGTACTTCATCATGGTCACGCTGGCCTTCGCGCAGATGGCCTTCTTCGTGTTCCACGACACCAAGATCGGCGGCGGCAGCGACGGCATCTACATGTATGTGCGCCCGGCCCTCGGCGCGCTCGACCTGGAGAACCGCATGGTGCTGTTCTACGTGGTGCTCGCGTCGCTGGTGTTCACCTACGGCCTGCTCGCGCTGATCCGGCGCTCGCGCTTCGGCGCGGCGCTCGCGGGCATCCGCGTGAACGAGCAGCGCATGCGCGCGGCAGGCTTCCCGGTGTACGGCTACAAGCTCGCGTCCTTCGTGCTGGCCGGTGCGCTGGCAGGGCTCGCAGGCTTTCTGCTCGCCTCGCGCGACGGCGTGGTCAACCCAGAGCTCATGGCCTGGCACAACTCGGGCGAGGTCCTGCTGATGGTGATCCTCGGCGGCCTTGGCCATCTGCGCGGCGCGGTGATCGGCGCGATCGCGTTCACGCTGCTGAAGGAGATCTTCTCGACGCACGCGGTGATGGGGCCGCTCGCGGACCACTGGCAGCTCACGCTGGGCATCGCGATCATCGTGTTCGTGGCGTGGTTGCCCAAGGGGCTGATCGGGCTGGTCAAGCGCATTTCGCCGAAGGAGGCTGCATGAGCTTTCCCCGCCTTCTGTCTTTCTCCCTCCCCTCACGGGAGAGGGCCGGGGTGGGGGCAAGCGGCCTCTGCCAAAGCACTGCCTCCACGAGCGCCGCTCGCCCCCATCCCAACCTTCCCCCGGAAGGGGAAGGAGCAAAACCATGAACGCCCTCCTTTCCGTCGAAGGCCTCACGCGCCGCTTCGGTGGCCTCACCGCGGTGAACGCGGTCACGCTCGACCTGCACATCGGCGAAGTGCATGCGGTGATCGGCACCAACGGCGCGGGCAAGTCCACGCTCATCAACATGCTCTCGGGCGAGATCGAGGCCTCCGAAGGCCGCATCGCGCTGGACGGCATCGACATCACGCAGCGCGCGCAATCCAAGCGCGCGCGCGACGGCGTGGGCCGCAGCTACCAACGCACGACGATCTTTCCGGAGTTCAGCGTGCACGAGAACTGCCGGCTCGCCGCGCAGGCCGCGACGGCCCGGCCATGGGCGATCTGGCAGGCCTCGCAGCGCTGCGCCGCGAGCAATGCGGCCGCCGATGCGGCGCTCGAAGCGGCCGGCCTTGTCAACGAGGCCTCGCGCATCGCCGGCACGATGAGCCACGGCGCGCAACGCCAGCTCGAAGTGGCGATGTGCCTGGCCACGCAGCCGCGCGTGCTGCTGCTGGACGAGCCGCTCGCCGGCATGGGCGCCGAGGAAACCGACCGCATGCTCACGTTGCTCGCGCGGCTGAAGGCCACCCACGCCATCCTCCTGGTGGAGCACGACATGGACGCCGTCTTCCGCATCGCCGACCGCATCACGGTGATGGTGAACGGCACCGTCATCGCCACCGGCGATCCGACCTCGATCCGCGAAAACCCCGAAGTGCGCACCGCCTACCTCGGAGAAGACCACTGACATGCTGATCGTCCGCGACCTCAACACCTACTACGGCAACAGCCACATCCTGCGCGGCGTGCATGCCGGCATCCCGACGGCCACGTCGGTCGGCCTGCTCGGGCGCAACGGCATGGGCAAGACCACCCTCATCCGCAGCATGATGGGCTACGTGCGCCCCGCCTCGGGCGAGGTGCAGGTCGACGGCCGCACCGTCACCGGCTGGCCGCCCGAGAAGATGGCGCGCCTGGGGATCGGCTACGTGCCCGAAGGCCGCGGCATCTTCCCGAACCTCTCGGTGCGCGAGAACCTCGTGATGAGCGAGCGCGCGGGGGTCGATGGACAACGCGCCTGGACCTTCGACCGCGTGATGGCCACTTTTCCGCGGCTGGCCGAGCGGCTGTCGCATGGTGGGCAGCAGCTCTCGGGTGGCGAGCAGCAGATGCTTTCCATCGGCCGCGCGCTGATGACCAACCCGCGCCTGCTGATCCTCGACGAGGCCACCGAAGGCCTCGCGCCGCTGATCGTGGCCGAGATCTGGCGCGTGATCGGCGAGATCCGCAGCACCGGCATCGCCACGCTGATCGTGGACCGCGACTACCGCAAGGTGCTCGCGCACACCGACCTCGCGGTGGTGATGGAGAAAGGGCAGATCGTGCGGCATGGAGCGTCGGCCGACCTGCTGGCAGAGCCGCAGGCACTCGAGGAATTGCTGGGCGTCTGACCGCCGTTTTTTCCGAGGCCTGGAAGACGACACACCGTCCACGCTGAGCTTGTCCAGGCGCCGCGCGAGCCTTCGGCAAGCTCAGCGCGAACGGCTTGTCGGGATCACGCAGCCCGCTGCGCCATCAGGAAATCGATGAACACCCGCATGCGCAACGGCACATGCCGCCCGTCCGGGTACAGCAGCGTGTAGGGCCGCGAGCGGCCCGCGAACGGCCTGAGCACCTCGACGAGCGTGCCGTCGGCGATCTCCTTCTCCACCACGAAGCGATAGGTCTGGAACAACCCGGCGTCGCTCCTGGCGAGCGTGACGCCCCCGAGCACGTCGTCGGAGCAGCTGTAGGCGCTGTCCCCGAAGACCTCGCGGTCCTTGCCGTCTTCCTTGAAAAGCCACGAGATGCGCCTGCCGCTGCTGGGCAGCTCGAACTGGATGCACTCGTGCGCCGCCAGGTCGTCCGGCGTGCGGGGCGTGCCGGCCTTCTTCAGGTACTTGCGGGTTGCGACGACGACGAGCGCCGCGTCCTCCAGGTGCCGCGCGATCAGCGTGGAGTCGGGCTGGGCGCGCACGCGCACGGCCATGTCGTAGCCCTCCTCCACGAAATCGATGTTGCGGTTGCTCAGGTGCACATGCAGCCGGATGTCGGGATAGCGCTCTCGGAAAGCCGGCAGCATCGGCAGGATGCGGTGATGGCCATACGTGGTCGGCACGCTGATGCGCAGCGTGCCCGAGGGCTTGGCCTGCTGGCCCATCACTTCGCGCTCGGCTTCGGCGAGTTGCGCGAGCGCCTGGTGGCACTGGACGAAGTAGGAACGGCCCGCGTCGGTGAGCCGCACGCTGCGCGTGGTGCGCACAAACAGGCGAAGCCCCAGCCGCTTTTCGAGCCGCGAGATCGAGCGGCTCACCGCAGCGGGCGTCACGCCCGCGGCAAGCGCTGCCGAGGTGAAGCCGCCCGTCTCCGCCGCGAGGCAAAAGAGTTCGATGCTGCCGAGGAGGATGTCGCCGAACTGCCGCTGCATAAATTGATTACCTCGCGTATCAAGTGAAGTGCGAGTCTAGTGATTTATCTATCGTCGTGTCATCAATACAGTTCTCCTCACCGTCATCAACTTCTGGAGAACCGACATGCAAGACAGCAACTCATCCACCGTCGTCATCACCGGCGCATCGAGCGGCATTGGCCTCGGCCTCGCGCAGGCTTACCTGGAGCGCGGCTTCAACGTGGTCGCCAATGCGCGCACCGACGAGCGGCTCGCAGCCGCCGCCAAACAACTGGGCAACCCCGCACGCTTTCTCGGCGTCGCGGGCGACATCGGCAAGCGCGACACCGCAGAGCGGCTCATCGCCCGCGCCGTGGAGCGCTTCGGCCAGGTCGACGTGCTCATCAACAACGCCGGCATCTTCAACGCCAAGCCTTTCGTCGACTACACCGAGGAAGAGCTGGACCAGCTGGTCGTGACCAACCTCAAGGGCTTCGTCTACGCCTCGCAGGCCGCCGCGAAGCACATGATTCCGCGCCGCAAGGGCCACATCGTGAACATCACCGCGGGCATCGCGCTGCAGCCGAACCTGAAGGTGCCGGCCCTGGTGCCGGTGCTGGTCAAGGGCGGCATCAACGCCGCGACGCGCGCGCTGGCGCTGGAGCTCTCGCCGCACAACATCCAGGTGAATGCGGTGGCGCCCGGCATCGTCGATACGCCGATGCACCCGTCCGAGAACCACGGCTTCCTGAGCGCCCTGGCGCCCGCCGGCCGTATCGCGACCGTGCGCGAGATCGCCGATGCGGTGCTCTACCTCACCGGCGCCGGCTTCACCTCGGGCGTGGTGCTGGCGGTGGACGGCGGCGCGAGCGCCGGCACCTGGTAATCGCCCCGTTCGTTCACACCACAGCCAAGGAGCACATCATGCCTTTCGTCAACCTGAAGATCACCCGCGACGGCGTCACGCGCGAGCAGAAGACCCAGGTCATCGCGGAGTTCACCGAGGTGCTGGAACGCGTGCTGAAGAAGCCGCCGGAGTGGACGCACATCGTGATCGAGGAGATCGATACCGATGACTGGGGGTTCGGAGGCGTGACGACCACCGAATACCGCAAGCGGCTGGCCGAGGAGGCGAAGAAGCCGCAATGAAGGTTCGGTGAGGGCGCCCGGGCTGCTGCCTATTCGATGAACCGCCGCAGCCCTTCCAGATCGATCACGGTGATGCCCCCGTACTCGATGCGCAGGAACCCCGCCTCCTTCAACCGGTTCAGTGCCGCATTGCAGCGCTGCCGCGACACCCCGGCGAGGTTCGCGATCTCTTCCTGCGAAGTCTGCAGATGCGGCTCGCTCCCCGGATGCAGCCATGGGTGGAAGAGGCCGGCCAGCGCGCGCGCCACCTGGCTGTCCGCATCGAGCAGCCGGTGCGCCGCGTAGTTGCCCATGAACCAGTGCAACCGCTCGTTGATCTGCTGCAGCAAGAAATGATCGAAGCCGCGCTGCGTGCGGTGCAGCCACTCGAAGGTCTCCAGCGGGAGCCGTGCCACGCGGCTCGCGCGCAACGCGATGATGTCGGCCGAGCGCGGCACCGCGCGCAGCAGCGTGCCCTCGCCGAACCAGCTGCCCACCGATAGCCCGCCAAGAGTCACCGAGCGTCCGTCGCTGGAGGTGATCGACCACTTGAGGAGCCCCTCGAGCGTGCCGTACCAATGCAGCGGCGTGTCGCCGCGCCGGCACAGCGCGGCGCCGGCGGCCACGTCGACCTCGCGCATCTCGTCGAGCACGCGATCGCGCGCGCCCGCGTCGAGCAGCGGGAACCAGGCAGAGCCTTGCAGCAGTTGCGCAATGGTCAGCGATGCCGCTGTGATGGCCGGCTCCGCCTTCTTGGTGGGCATGGATTGAAAGCTCCTGGAGGCACGGGTGCGTAAACCCTGAGCCCAAATGTCGTCGCGATGACTGAGTGTGCCTTCGCCGCCAAAAATAATAGCGCGCCCCTCATGCAAGACACCAGGAAAACGCCATGTCGTCCAAGCGCAAAGTGATCGTGACCATCGCCCCGACCGGCGGCATGGCGCACAAGTCGCAGAACCCGCATCTGCCCACCCAGCCCGCCGAGATTGCCGCCGACGTGCTGCGCTGCTGGAACGCCGGCGCGAGCGTGGTGGCCATCCACGCGCGGCGGCCCGACGACGGCGCCACCTGCAACGCCGATGTGTACCGCGACATCAACAGCCGCATCCGCGCGGGCGGCAGCGACATCGTCATCAACAACTCCACCGGCGGCGGCGTGCACGGCGACATGGTCAAGCCGCTGGCTGGCGACCGCTGGGAGATCGCCTGGGAAGAGCGCATCAAGGGCATGGACGCCGGCGCCGAGATGTGCACGCTGGATGCGACCACGCTCAACCTGAGCTTCGAGGGCAAGCAGATCCTGATGGACACGCCGATCACCAAGGGCCGCGAACTGGCCGCCGGCATGAAGGCGCGCGGCATCAAGCCCGAGTGGGAGGTGTTCAGCCCCACGCACATCCTGCAGGACACGACCACGCTGATCGGCGAGGGCCACGACGAAGAGCCCTACTTCATCAACCTGGTGATGAACGTGCACCGCAACTTCCAGAACGCGATGCCGTATTCGCCGCGCTTCCTGCAGATGATGGTGGACACGCTCCCCAAGGGCAGCATCTTCTGCGTGAGCGGCATCGGCCCCTCGCAGCTCGAAGCCAACGTGGCGGCGCTGCTTTTAGGCGGGCATGCGCGCGTCGGCCTTGAAGACAACCTCTACTTCCGCCAGGGCGAGCTGGCCACCAACGTACAGCTCACCGAGCGCATCGTGCGGGTGATCCGCGAGATCGACATGGAGGTTGCGACGCCCGCCGAGGCGCGCCAGATGATGGGCCTGCCGCGCACAGGCACGCCGCGGCCCGAGTTCGCGCTGGGCTGATCGAACGAACCACCGAATAACGACAACGACCGGAGACAAGACCATGACCACCCACCTCTCGCGCACCGCGCTGGCCGTCGCGCTCGGCACCGCCTTCGCCACCACCGGCTCCTTCGCGCAAGTGTCCGACGACACCATCCGCATCGGCTTCATCAGCGACATGTCGGGCATCTACCGCGACTACGACGGCCCGGCCGGCGCGGAAGCCATCCGCATGGCCATCGCCGACATGGGCGGCGCGATCGACGGCAAGAAGATCGAGCTGGTCACGGCCGACCACCAGAACAAGCCCGACATCGCGGCTGCCAAGGCGCGCGAGTGGTTCGATGTGCAGAAGGTCGACATGCTGATCGCGGGCGTCAACTCCGGCGCAGCCATCGCCATGGCGGGCGTGGCGGCCGACAAGAAGAAGCCGTATTTCGTGGTCGGCTCCGGCGCGTCGAGCCTCACCAACGAATACTGCTCGCCCTACACGGTGCACTACGCCTACGACACGGTGGCCATGGCGCGCGGCACCGCGAGCGCGGTGGTCAAGGCGGGCGGCAAGAGCTGGTACTTCGTGACCGCCGACTACGCCTTCGGCGCCGCGCTGCAGACCGATGCGGCCAAGATCATCAATGCCAGCGGCGGCACGGTGGCGGGGTCGGTCAAGCACCCGCTGGGCGCGAGCGATTTCTCTTCGTTCATGCTGCAGGCGCAGGGTTCGAAGGCACAGGTGCTGGCGCTCGCCAACGCGGGCGGCGACACGGTGAACGCGATCAAATCGGCGGCCGAATTCGGCATCAGCAAGAACATGAAGCTGGCCGGCATGATCATCACCATCAACGACGTGCATGCGCTGGGCCTGAAGACATCGCAGGGCATGTACCTCACCGACAGCTGGTACTGGAACCAGAGCCCCGAGGCGCGCACCTGGGCGCGCCGCTTCTTCGACAAGCACAAGCGCATGCCCTCCTCCTTCCATGCCGGCGACTATTCGGCCGCGCTGCAGTACCTGCAGGCCGTGAAGGCCGCGGGCAGCGACGATGCCGACAAGGTGATGGCGCAGTTGCGCAAGGCGAAGTTCAACGACATGTTCGTCAAGGGCGGGTGGCTGCGCGACGACGGCCTCATGGTCCACGACATGCAGCTGATGCAGGTGAAGACGCCCGACGAATCGAAAGAGCCGTGGGACTACTACAAGGTGGTCGAGCCGATCCGCGGCGAGGCCGCATGGACGACGAAGGCAGAGAGCCGCTGCGCGCGGTGGAAATCATGACCCTCCTGAATGTGCAGCGTGTCGCGGTCGTCGGCACCGGCGTGATCGGTGCGAGCTGGGCCGCGTATTTCCTCGCGCACGGGCTCGACGTGAACGCGACCGATCCGTCGCCAGGCGCCGAGGACAGGCTGCGCGCCGCGGTGGCGCAGCACTGGCCGACGCTGGAGCGCTTCGGCCTCGCGCCGGGCGCCTCGGTGGATCGGCTGCGCTTTCACGACAGCTTGGAAGACGCGGTATCGGTGGCCGACTTCGTGCAGGAAAACGGTCCCGAGCGCATGGACTTCAAGATCGACCTGTTCCGCCGCATGGACGCGGCCGCGCCGCCGGAAACCATCCTCGCGTCGAGCTCGTCGGGCCTGGCGATCAGCGGCGTGCAGTCGGGCTGTGCGCATCCGCAGCGCGTGGTGCTCGGGCATCCGTTCAATCCGCCGCACCTGATTCCGTTGGTGGAGGTGATCGGCGGCGAGAAGACATCGGCCGAGGCCATCGAGCGCACGATGGCGTTCTACGCGTCCATCGGCAAGCGGCCGATCCACGTGAAGCGCGAGGTCAAGGGCCACATCGCGAACCGGCTGCAGGCGGCGCTGTGGCGCGAGGCCTTCCATCTCGTCGACGAGGGCGTGGCGAGCGTGGCGGACATCGACACCGCGATCGCGCACGGACCCGGCCTGCGCTGGGCAGTGATGGGGCCGTTCATGAACCTGCATCTCTCGGGCGGCGCAGGCGGCATCGAACATGTGCTCGCGCACCTGGGCGGCCCGATCGAGGACTGGTGGAAGGACCTGGGCGCGCCGTCGATGACAGCGGCACTCAAGCAGAAGGTGACGGAGGGCGTCGCGCACGAGCTGGGCACGCGCCGGACGGCCGACCTCGAAACCGCACGCGACACCCTGCTGTTAAACCTGATTCGCGCCAAGGCCGACACCGGCAAACTCGATTGACATGACCGACTTCCTCAACGACGAAAGCCTGGTCGCCCCGCCCCGCACGGTGCGCATCGACTTCGACGACGGCTCCTTCGCATTGCGCTCGCCGCAGACGCTGAAGCCCTATGCGCGCTGCATCGGCGAATGGATCGAACGCTGGGCGCGCGAGACGCCCGATGCGCTCGCGTTCGCGGAGCGAGACGAAAGCGGCGAAGGCTGGCGCAGGCTCGACTACCGCGCGCTGCGCCACGCCGTGGGCGCGGTGGCACAGGGCCTGCTCGACCTGAAGCTGCCTGTGGGCCAGCCCATCGTGATCCTCTCGGACAACGCGATCGACCACGCGGTGCTGATGCTCGCGGCGATGCACATCGGTCGCACCGCGTGTTCGCTCTCCAGCGCGTACTCGCGCATGGCAAAGGATCCGTCTCGGCTGCACGGCATGCTGAAGGCGCTCGGGCCCTCGCTGATCTACGCATCGGACGCCAGGGTGTACGGCGGCGCGCTCGCGGGCTGCGGCGTCGAGGCCGTCACGGTGTTCAGCCGCAATGCCGACGTGCATCCGGGCGCGATCGCGTTCGACCAGTTGCTTGCGTTGAAGGAAACCCCGGCCGTGATGCAAGCCTTCGCAGCCATCCTTGCCGACACCCACGCCAAGTACCTGCTGACCTCCGGCTCCACCGGCAAGCCCAAGGTGGTGATCAATACGCACCGCATGCTGTGCGCCAACCAGCAGATGATGGCGCAGACCTGGCGCTTCCTCGCAGAGGAGAAGCCGGTGCTGGTCGACTGGCTTCCGTGGAGCCACACCTTCGGCGCGAACCACAACCTGCACATGGTGCTGTGCCATGGCGGCGCGCTCTACATCGACGAGGGACGGCCCGCGCCGGGCCTGATCGAGAAGACGGTGCGCAACCTGCGCGAGGTAAAGCCCACGCTGCTGTTCAACGTGCCGCGCGGCTTCGACATGCTGCTGCCTTTTCTCGAAGCCGACGAGGCGCTCGCTGCCGAAGTGTTCTCGCGGCTGCGCCTCGCCTTCTATGCAGCGGCGGCGCTGGCGCCCTCGACGTGGCAACGGCTCGAAGCGGTGGCCAAGCGCGTGCGGCCCACTCGGCCGCTGTGGCTCACCACCTCATGGGGCGCCACGGAAACGTCGCCCGCCATCACCTCGGCGCACTGGAAGCTCGACGGCGCCGGCTGCATCGGCGCGCCGCTGCCGGGGCTTGAGCTCAAGTTCGTGCCCAACGGCCAGAAACTGGAGATGCGGGTCAAGGGCGTCTCGGTGTTCCCCGGCTACCGCGATGCGCCGCGCGAAACCTCGGAGGCCTTCGACGAAGAGGGCTACTACCGCATCGGCGACGCCGGCTTTCTCGCGAACGCCGCGGAGCCCACGCACGGCGTGATCTTCAACGGCCGCGTGGCCGAGGACTTCAAGCTCTCGACCGGCACCTGGGTGTCGGTGGGCACGCTGCGCGTGAAGCTGGTGTCGCTGCTCGCGCCGCATGTGCAGGACGTGGTGCTCACCGGCCACGACCGCGACGAGATCGGCATGCTGGTGTTCGCGAGTCCGCAGGCCGCATCGCTCGCGCCCGAGGCGCTGGCAGAACGCATCGCCGGTGTGCTGCGTGCGTTGCGCGACGACGGCGCGGGCTCGTCGCAGTGCCCGGCGTGCGCGCTGGTGCTGGCCGAGCCGCCCAGCCTCGACGCGGGCGAGATCACCGACAAGGGCTACATCAACCAGCGCGCGGTGCTCACGCGCCGCGCGGCCGATGTGGCGCGGTTGCATGCGGCGGAGAACGATCCGCAGGTGGTGCGCCTGCGCGGCTGATCAGGACGGCTGCTCGAACAGCGCGAGCAGCGTCTCCTTGACCCACTGGTGCAGCGCGGAGGTCTCGTGCCGCTGGTGCCAGAACAGTTCGATGATGCGCGGTGGCGCCTCCAGCGGCACTGGCATCATGCGCAGGCCCGCGAGGCGCGAGGGCTCGAACTTCTCCGACCATGGCAGCACCGCGAGCAGGTCGGAGCGGCGCACCGCCTCGTAGGCTGCGCCGTAGTGGTTCACCGTCGCGACCAGGTTGCGCTGCAGTCCGCGGCTGCGCAGGAAGAGGTCGTAGGTCGGCGTGGTCTTGCCGACGAGGCTCACATCCACATGCCGCGCCGCGAGGAATTTCTTCAATGGAATCCTGCCCGTGCGCGCCAGCGGATGCCCCGCGCGCATGAAGCAGAGGAAATCGGGTGACCACAACGCCCTCGACTTGAGGAACGCGGGCCGCCGCACTTCCTCGTTGTAGACGCTGATCGCGAAGTCGGCCTTGTTGTCGGCCAGCACCGGGCCGAAATCCACCAGCGTGTTCGGAATGGCATGAACCTGCATCGACGGCGCGACCTTGCCGAGGCGGGCCGCCAGCCGCGGCACCACGATCGAGGACACGTAGTCCGACATCGCGATGCTCACGCTCGCGGTGCTGCGCAGCGCGTCGAAGCGCTCGTCGTCCATCGTCGCGCGGATCGCATGCAGCGACTGCGACAGCGGCTCCCACAGATCGATGGCGCGCCGGGTCGGGTTGACGCCCGCGCCGCTGCGCACGAAGAGCGGATCGTCGAAGGTGTCGCGCAGCCGGCGCAGCGCATTGCTGACCGCGGGCTGCGTCAGCGACAGCTTGCTGGCCGCGCGCGTGACGTTGCCTTCGGTCATCAGGGCTTCGAACACCTTCAGCAGGTTGAGATCGGCATTGCGGTAGTTCATCGTGCGTCCCGTTCATTCACCGGCTCAATAAACACAATCACGCATATAAATTTGCCGTGATATCCCCCCGATCCTACGATCTGCCGCTTCACCCCACCCCCAACTGAAGCCGAGGGATTCCCATGACCATGCTGTCGGCGCGCATCGAGCGCCTGCCCTTCTCTGGTTTCCATCGACGCCTGCTCCTCATGGGGGGCCTGGGCTACACCTTCGACGCGATGGACGCCGCGGTCATCGCCTTCGTGCTGCCGGTGCTGCGCACCGAGTGGGGGCTCAGCAGCGTGCAGATCGGCGTGCTGGCCAGCGCGAACTTCATCGGCTTCTTCTTCGGCGCGCTGGCGGCCGGCACCTGCGGCGACCTGATCGGGCGACGCAAGGTGATGATGTCGGCGCTCGCGATCTACTGCGTGGCCTCGCTCTTCAGCGGCATGGTCAACGACTGGACGCTCTTCCTCGCGCTGCGCATCGTGGCCGGCTTCGGCGCCGGGGCCGAGAGCGCGATCATCGCGCCGTACCTCTCGGAATTCGTGGCGCGGCGCTACCGCGGCACCTTCACCGGCGCGCTCGCGGGTTTCTTCTCGTTCGGCTTCGTCGCGGCGGCGCTCCTGGGCTATTTCATCGTGCCGGCGCATCCGCAGGGCTGGCGCATCGTCATCTTCATCACGGCGTTGCCCGTGGTGCTGCTGCTGTGGTGGCGCCGCGCGCTGCCGGAGTCGCCGCGCTGGCTCGAGAGCCAGGGGCGCGAGACCGAGGCGCTCGCGATCATGGACGCGATGGAAGACAACCACGTGCGCAACGGGCACGCGTTGCCCGCGCTCAACGCCGAAGACGTCGCCGCCCCGCCGCCCAGCACCAGCCGCGGCAGCCTGCTCAAGAACTACGCGACGCTCGTCTCCAGCAAGCTCATCCGCATCAGCACCATGACGTGGCTCATGTGGCTGTCGATCACCTTCAGCTACTACTCGTTCTTCACCTGGATTCCGAGCCTCCTGATCCAGAACGGCATGACGATCACCAAGAGCTTCGGCTATTCGCTGGTGATGTACATCGCGCAGATTCCGGGCTACTTCTCGGCCGCGTGGTTCAACGAGCGCATCGGCCGGCAGGCCACCATCGTGAGCTACATGCTGCTGGGCGGGCTTTGCGCGCTGGGCCTCGCGTTCACGCACAGCGACGCGCAGATCATGGTCGCCGGCGTGCTCTTGTCCTTCTTCATGAACGGCACGTACGCGGGCGTCTACGCCTACACGCCCGAGGTTTTTCCGACGCAGGTGCGCGCGACGGGCTCGGGCCTGGCCTCGGCCATCGGGCGCATCGGCGGCATCACGGCGCCGATCCTGGTGGGCTTCATCTACCCGACGGCCGGCTTCGCGGGCGTGTTCGGCATGACGACGGCGGTGCTGCTGCTGGGCGCGGCGGCCGTCACGTTCATGGGCATTCCCACGCGCGGCCGCTCGCTCGAAGACATCGCGGCCGGCGAACTTTCCTGACGACCTCCGACCACCATGCAGACAACCTCTCTCGAAGACTCCCTCTCGGCCGTGGCGCTCGCCCATGCCGACACCACCCAGCCGCACGCCACCTTCGATGCGATCGACAAGGCGGTCGCATCGACCATCGGCCACCGGCTCTTCACCATCCTGGTCCACCACCGCGACGCGCGCGAATCGGAGCGCGTGTACACCAACATGCGCGAGGCCTACCCGGTGGGCGGGCGCAAGCCCATCACCGATTCGCCGTGGATGCAGCAGGTGATGCAGCGCGGCCTGCCCTACATCGGCCGCAACGCCGATGACCTGCGCGACGTGTTCTACGACCACGAACTGATCGTGTCGCTCGGCTGCCGCAGCGTGCTGAACATTCCGCTGCGCTGGCAGGGAGAGACGCTGGGCACGCTCAACATGCTCCACGAGGAGAACTGGTATGGCGACGGCCACGTCGAGCTCGCGCGCGTGTTCGCGCAACTGGCGGTGCCGGCCGTGATGGCGCAACAGGCAAAGGAGCCCCAGGCATGACGACGACGAACACCTTTCTCTTCAAGAACGCGAACCTGCTCGATCCGCTGGAGAAGGACTTGCTCGAAGGCCGCGACATCCTGGTCGAAGGCGGCGTGGTCCGCGAGGTTTCCGACAAGCCGCTGCAGAGCAAGGCTGCGCGCGTCATCGACGTGAAGGGCAAGACGGTGATGCCCGGCCTGATCGACCTGCACGTGCATGTGATCGCGGTGGAGCTGAACCTCTCGCGCCAGGTGCACATGCCCAATGTGCTCATCACGCTGCGCAGCGTGCCCATGCTGCGCGGCATGCTGCGCCGCGGCTTCACCACGGTGCGCGATGCGGGCGGCGCGGGCTTCGCGTTCAAGCAGGCGGTGGACGCGGGCCTTGCGCAGGGGCCGCGCCTGTTCGTCTCGGGCCGCGCGCTGAGCCAGACGGGCGGGCATGGCGACATGCGCGGGCGCTCCGACTTCCTCGACCCAGCCGCTACCTGCTCGACCTGCGTGCGGGTCGGCGCGCTCGCGCGTGTCGTGGACGGTGTCGATGCGGTGCGCCGCGCCGTGCGCGAAGAGCTGCAGATGGGCGCCGACCAGATCAAGATCATGGCCTCCGGCGGCGTGGCCTCGCCGACCGACCCGGTGGGCGCCTTCGGCTACAGCGAGGACGAGATCCGCGCCATCGTGGAAGAGGCGGCGGGGCGCGGCACCTACGTGATGGCCCACGCCTACACCGCCGCGGCCATCGCGCGCGCCGTGCGCTGCGGCGTGCGCACCATCGAGCACGGCAACCTCGTCGATGCGCCCACGGCCGCGCTGATGGCCGAGCTGGGCGCCTATGCGGTGCCGACGCTTGTCACCTACGACGCGCTGGCCAACGAGGGCGAGAGCTTCGGCCTGCCCAAGGAAAGCGTGGCCAAGGTGGCCGACGTGCGCGAGGCGGGCCTGCGCTCGCTCGAGATCTACAGGAAGGCGGGCGTGAAGATGGGCTTCGGCTCCGACCTGCTGGGCGAGTCGCAACGCCTGCAGAGCGACGAGTTCCGCCTGCGCGCCGATGTGCTGTCGCCGGCCGAGGCGATCGCGAGCGCCACGGTGGTCGGCGCGGAAGTGCTGGGCATGGCGGACCGCCTCGGTCGCCTCGTGCCCGGTGCGCTCGCCGACCTCCTCGTGGTCGACGGCAATCCGCTGCGCGATGTCGAATGCCTGCTCGGACAGGGCGAGCGCATCCCGCTGGTCATGAAGGAAGGCGTGGTCCAGTTCGACGAACTGGGTTGAGCCGGGTCACTGCGGCTGGTCGAGCCACGCGTGCCAGAGCTTGCGCGCCTGGTCCTGGTAGCGGCGCATGAGGGCCAGCAGCTCGGCGCGCGGTGCCGGCGACATGAGCTCGGCCGGCAGCAGCGGATCGCGGATGAGGTGCGCGATGACGGCACGCCCGAGCAGCAGCGAATCGCGAATGGCCACCTCGAGCGGCGCGGTGCGCAGCCGCTTCTCGCTGCGCTCCAGTCCGCGCTGCAGGCGCTGGTACTCGGCCGCGAGGAGCCGCACGTTCCACAGCTTGCGCGCGGCCGACTGCGATGCGGCATCCAGGTCGGAGAGACGGAACACGATCGCCCTGGCCGACAGCCCCAGGCCCGCCAGGTGATCGCGCTCGGCCGCGAGGCCCCCCTTCAGGTTGTCGGGCCGGATGTGCAGCCCCGGCTGCAGCGCCGCGAAGCCGCGCAGCGACAGCGCCAGGCCATGCCGGCGCCAGGCCGTCTTGTCGGCGCGCGGCACGTCGGTGTCGTGCACGGCGATCCAGTCCTCGCGCCATGCGACGGTTTGCGAGCCACGCCGGTACCAGCCGTCCACCGCGCGTGCAAGCGGAGCGCCCGTGCGATCGAGCACGTAGCTGCCGCGCTCGCTGCGCGCGATCTTGCCCTCGCCCGCGAGCCGGGTGAGGCCCACGCGGATGGTCGATTCGCCGATGCCCATCAGCGCGCCGGCGCGGCATATCGCCTGCGCGGTGAGCATGCCTCGGTCGGCCACGAGCAGGTCGAGGATCAGGTCGGGCGCGCTGGGGAGGGCGACCAGGACATTACATATTTTTTCCACGTTTGCGCATCGCAGAAATATTTCCTACGATGACCCGAGAGCGATCAAGCAATCAATTTTGCCTCGAGGGGAATGCGGCCATGACCATGGAATACGTGACCTGCGAGTCGGATGGGCCGGTCTGCACCCTCACGCTGAATCGCCCCGACAAGCGCAATGCCGTCAACGGCGTGGTGGCCGCCGAGCTGCGCGAAGCGTTCGAGCGCTTCGAGGCCGACGAAGGCCTGCGCGTGGCGATCCTTACGGGCGCGGGCGGCCACTTCTGTGCCGGCGCCGACCTGGGCGCCGTCGGCAACCCCGACGAGCGCAACGAACTCGACCCCGAAGGCGGCGGCAGCGGGCCGATGGGGCCGACGCGCATGGCACTGTCCAAGCCGTTGATCGCGGCCGTGAACGGCTATGCGGTCGCGGGAGGCCTCGAACTGGCGTTGCTCGCCGACCTGCGCGTGGCCGACGACGATGCGGTCTTCGGCGTGTTCTGCCGCCGCTGGGGCGTGCCGCTGATCGACGGCGGTACGGTGCGGCTGCCGCGCATCGTGGGCATGGGGCGGGCGCTGGACATGATCCTTACCGGACGGCCTGTTTCCGCGAGCGAGGCGCTGGCGATGGGCCTGGTCAACCGCGTCACGCCGCCGGGCGGCGCGCTCGCCGCGGCGCGGGACCTGGCACAGCAGATCGCCGCCTTCCCGCAGCAATGCATGCTGGCCGACCGCCGCTCCGCCTGCGAGCAGTGGGACCTGCCGCTGGCCGAGGCGCTGCGGCGCGAAGGCGCCCAGGGGGTGCCGATCGTCTTTGCCGAAGGCGAAGCCGGCGCCGCGCGCTTTGCCGGCGGCGCAGGACGGCACGGCACCTTCAAGCGCTGATTCAGGCGCGCCGCCGCAGCGCGATGCGCAGCGCCTTCGCGAAACGCGGATCGGCCATGGCGCCGACGTTGAAGCGCGACCAGCGCGAGACCTGCGTCGAATCGACGCTGAAGATCCGCCCCGGCGCCATCACGATCTTGCGCGGCAGCAGCTCCTTGGCGAACGTTAGCGAGTCGGCCACGCCGGGCAGCGCCGCCCAGATGTAGAGCGACTGCGGCGTGCGCGCGAAGACCTCCGCATCGACCGAGTCGAACAGCTGCAACGCCTTGCGCGTGGCCTCGCCGAGGCGCGTCTGCAGGCGGTTGAGATGCCGTTGGTAGTGGCCCTCGCTCAGGATCACGTCGACCGTGCGCTCGCTGTACTCCGAGCTGCTCACGTGGATCAGCGCCTTCAGGTCGGCCAGATCGCTCGCGAGGTCTGCACCGCAGGCGATGAAGCCCACGCGCAGGGCCGCGGAGAACGACTTCGAGAAGCTGCCGATGTAGATCGTGCGCTCCAGCTGGTCGAGCGCCGAAAGCCGCGGCAGCGCCGTCGGCTTGAAGTCGGCCAGCGGATCGTTCTCCACGATCAGCAGGTTGTATTTCTGCGCGAGCTGCAGCACGCGGAAGGCCTTGGCCGGCGAGATGTCGGAGCCCGTGGGGTTGTGCGCGAGCGACTGCGTGAAGAAGAGGCGCGGCCGCTCGGCGATGAGCAATTGTTCCAGCACATCGAGGTCGGGCCCGTCCGCCAGGCGCGGCACGGCCAGCATCTGCGCGCCCGCGAGCTTGAGCTTGCCGAAGAGCGGGTAGTAGCCCGGGTCGTCGACCAGCACCTTGCCGCCCGGCGGCACGAAGTAGCGGATGACGATGTCCATCGCCTCGTTGGCGCCGTGCGTGAGCACGATCTGCCGGGGCTCCGCGCCGATGCCGAAGTCGGCGAGCTTGCGCACCAGGTGGTCGCGCAGCGGTGCGTAGCCGAAGCGGCTGCCGTAGCGGAAGAGCGCACCGAGCCCCGTGCGCACGACCTTCGGGTGGTACTTGTCCAGGCGCACATCGGCCAGCCATTCGACGGGCGGAAAGCCGTCGCCCACCGCGACCGCATCGGGCTGCGTCTTGAGCTGCTCACGCATGAGCCACACGATGTCCATCGCACGGCCGAGGCTGCCCGCGTCTTCTTCTGCCGGCTTGGGCGTCGACTGCGCAAGCACGAAGTACCCCGAGCCACGGCGGGGTTCGACGAGGCCGCGCGACACCAGCAGCTCGAACGCGGCCACCACGGTGTTCTTGGCATAGCCATGCAATTGCGCCAGCTCGCGCAGCGACGGCAGCTTGTCGCCGGCCTTGTAGGCGCCGCTCGCGATCTGGCGCGCGAGGGTGTCGGCGAGCGAATCGGCGATCGTGGTCATGAGCCGAGACTGTGACACAGGAGGCCGCTTTCACGGACCACTGTCCGCACTGTCCCGCCAAACTGTGCCTTCCGCCGGCGGTACAGCCGACCTAAATTGCCTGCTCCCGAATTCATCTTCCGAAGAGACAAGCAACGATGGTCGCCGACTCCCGCATTCCCAATTTCCGTGCCCTCACGCCCGCGCAGCGCTTCGCCCATATCGCGAAGGCCGCATCGCTCACCGACGACGAAGTGGCCCTCCTCGCCCAGCCCGGCGCGCTCGCCGTGGACCGCGCCAACGGCATGGTCGAGAACGTGATCGGCACCTTCGAGCTGCCCTTGGGCGTGGCCGGAAACTTCACGGTGAACGGGCGCGACTACCTCGTGCCGATGGCGGTGGAAGAGCCCTCGGTGGTGGCCGCCGCGTCGTTCATGGCCAAGCTGGCGCGCGAAGGCGGCGGCTTCGAGGCCTCGAGCACCGGGCCGCTGATGCGCGCGCAGGTGCAGGTGATCGGCATCACCGACCCGTACGGCGCGCGGCTCGCGCTGCTGCGGGCGCGCGACGAGATCCTCGCCGTGGCGAACAGCCGCGACAAGGTGCTGATCGGCCTGGGCGGCGGTTGCCGCGACATCGAGGTGCATGTGTTCGGCGACACGCCGCGCGGCGCGATGGTGGTGATGCACCTCGTCGTCGACGTGCGCGACGCGATGGGCGCGAACACCGTCAACACCATGGCCGAGGCGGTGTCGCCGCTGGTCGAGAAGCTCACGGGCGGCACGGTGCGCCTTCGCATCCTGTCGAACCTGGCGGACCTCAGGCTGGCGCGTGCCCGCGTGCGGCTCGCACCGGCCGTGCTGGCCACGCGCGAGCGCAGCGGCGAAGAGGTGGTCGAGGGCGTGATCGATGCGTACACCTTCGCGGCCGTCGACCCCTACCGCGCGGCGACGCACAACAAGGGCATCATGAACGGCGTCGATCCGGTGATCGTCGCAACCGGCAACGACTGGCGCGCAGTGGAAGCCGGCGCACATGCCTATGCCTGCCGCAGCGGGCGCTACACGTCGCTCACCACGTGGGAGAAGGACACCACGGGTGCACTCGTCGGCACCATCGAGATGCCGATGCCCGTGGGGCTCGTGGGCGGCGCGACGAAGACGCATCCGCTCGCACGGCTCGCACTGAAGATCCTCGACGTGAAGTCCGCGCAGGAGCTCGGCGAAGTCGCCGTTGCCGTGGGCCTTGCACAGAACCTGGGCGCGTTGCGCGCGCTCGCCACCGAAGGCATCCAGCGCGGCCACATGGCGCTGCATGCCCGCAACATCGCGCTGGTCGCGGGCGCCACGGGCGACGAGATCGACAGCATCGCCAAACAGATGGCCGCCGAGCACGACGTGCGCACCGACCGCGCGGTGGCGCTGCTCGAAGCGCTGCGCAAGAAGTAAGCAACGCGGGGAATGCCCGCACACGGACCGCGGCCGATACCGCGGCGGCCACGAGCGTGGCCGTCACATAACCACAGACGGAGACATCACACATGAACGCAGACACTGCAACGCCCGCCTCCGCCCGTTGGCGGCTGGTGGAGATATGGGGCGACACGGCCGACCTCGGCCATCTCGCGTGGTCGATCGTCATCGGCGTCGCGGTGAGCCTCGCGGGTTACCTCGTGGCGAGCCGCCTGCTCGCAAGCGCGGTGAGCACGCCCGAGCTGGCGCGTGCCTATGCGATGCTCGCGGGCCTCGGCGGCTGCGTCGTCTCGGGGTTGATCTGCGCCAAGCTCTTCGCGCCGAAGCGCGAGGTGGTCGAGGGCACGGACCCCGATCCGCGCTGGCGCGAGGAAGTACTGTCCGAACTGGCCGGCGAGCACGGCGACCTCGGCTCGGTCAACGACCTGCCGCCGTCGGTGGTGCGCGAGATGAAGGAGCTCGAAATCTACGACCTGTTCGCGTCGTACAAGCCCCGCGCCCGCAGCACTGAAGGAGCCGCACCGTGATCGAAGCCGCCCTCTTCAACCAGATCCTCGTGGCCACCGGCATGGGCCTCGTGGGGGCCATCGTGTTCGCGGCCATCGGCCTCGTCTCGGGCACCGACGAAACCACCACGCTCGCGCCGCTCACGCTGCTGGTGGTGCTGCTGGGCGTGCCGCCCGAAGGCGTGTTCACCTTCTTCCTGGCCGCCGCCGTGGCCAAGCACATGACGCACGCGGTGCCCACCGCGCTCCTGGGCATTCCGGGCGACACCATGGCCACGCCGCTGCTGCAGGACGCGAACGTGCTGCGCAACCTGGGCGTGCCGCACATCGCGCTGCGCAAGATGGTGTCGGGCGCGATCATCGCGGCCTTCATCGCGGTGCCGCTGGCCGTCTTGTTCGCGGTGCTGCTCGCGCCCTACGGCGCGGCCATCACCAAGGCGGCGCCGTGGATCTTCGTGGTGGCCGCCGTGGCCATCGCCTACTTCTCGAGCGGGCGCTGGGCGTCGGTGGCCACGCTGGTGCCGTTCGTGATGGTGATCGTGGCGCTGCAGGCGCTCACCGGCAAATACGGCGTGAAGCTCAGCATCAGCTATTTCCTCGGCATCGCCATCGGGCCGCTGGTGGCCGACCTCTTCTCGGTGATCTCGCCCGCGGCGCGTGCGCGCATGAAGCGCGACAAGGTCCGCACCTTCTCGCTCGCGCCCGACGTGAAGGGCTGGACGGGCTACTTCCCGAACCCGTTCAAGGTGCTCGACCGCACGCAGGTGAAGTGGACCTTCGCGACCGCCACGATCTCCAGCGCCACCTTCGTGTTCAGCCCGGTCGCGATGACGGTGGTGCTGGGCGAACTGGTGGGTTCGCGCATCAGGCACGCATACCACCGCCTCACGACCACGCTGGCCGCGCGCAACGGCGTGACGGAGGCCACCTACATCGCCGAGGCGTTGATCCCGCTGATCGCCATCGGCCTGCCGCTGAGCCCCGTCGCCGCTGGCCCGGCCGCGCCGCTCTTCAACGCGCCGCCGGTGTTCACCATCGACTCGGCCACGGGCCAGACGCACAACCTGCACAACCTGCTGAACCATTGGGAATTCCTCGGCTACGGCATGCTGGCCGTGGTGCTCGCGGCGTTGGTGGCCTATCCGTTCACGATGAACTTCGCACGCCGCGCGGCGCTGTTCGTCTCGCGCAAGGTGAGCCACGAGGCGATCATCGCGACCTTCGTCGGATTGATCGTGGTGATCAGCGTGTGGGAAGGCCAGTTGCTCGGGCTGCTGGTGATCCTCACGATGGGCCTGCTCGGCGGCCTGCTGTCGCGCGCCATCGGCTTCAACACCGGCGTGCAGTTCATGGGCTACTACACGGCGGTGCTGACGGTGCCTGCGGTGATCAAGGCGTTTTCGTAGGCCTGGATTGTTCCGGGGCGGCGATCACGCCGACGGGGTACCTTGCTCCGCGAATGTCCCCCGGGCTTCGCCCTCCTCCTTGATTTCGCTGCGCAAGGCACCCCATCGGCGTGATCGTTATCAGTGCAGTCGTTGATCGGCCGCACACCGGCAGCGCGTCCAGGTGCGCAGGGCATCGGGTGCTCCCCGCAGCGAAATCAAGGAGGAGGCGAAGCCGGGGGCCATTCGCGGAGGGGAGTACCCGGTGGCCTGCGCACACGCCCCGAACAACCGCATCGCATACTGGCGCGATGCACATCCTCTGGACCTACCTGCGGCCGCACGCGCGCCTCGCACTGCTCGCCCTCCTGCTGGCAGGCATCAGCCAGGTGCTGGCGCTGGTCGACCCGATCATCTTCGGCAAGATCATCGACCGGTACGCCATCCACCGCGACGGCAAGACAGAGCAGGAACTGGTCTCGGGCGTGCTGCGCCTGCTGGCGCTCGCGGTCGGCGTGGCGATCGCGTCGCGGCTTGCGAAGGCGCTGCAGGAATACATCACGCGGCTGGTGGTGCAGAAGTTCGGTACGCAGATCTTCAACGACGGCCTGCGCCAGTTGCTGCGCCTGAAGTTCCCCGAGTTCGAGGACCTGCGCAGCGGCGAAACGCTCTCGATGCTGCAGAAGGTGCGCGCGGACAGCGAGCGCTTCATCAACGCCTTCATCAACACCGCCTTCGCGGCCATCGTGGGCATCGGGTTCCTGGTCTGGTACGCGGTGACCAAGCACTGGCTGCTGGTGCCGGTGTTCCTGATCGGCGTGCTGGTGCTGGGCGGGCTCACGGGCCTGTTGAGCCGCGAGATCAAGAGCCAGCAGCGCTCGATCACGCGCGAGACCAATCGCAACTCGGGCTTCATCACCGAGTCGCTGCGCAACATCGAACTCATCAAGAGCCTGGGACTGACCTTTCCGGAAATCCGGCGGCTGCAGGCGCAGACCACGCGCATCTTCGCGCTCGAGATGCAGAAGGTGAAGCGCATCCGCCTCCTGTCGTTCCTGCAGGGCACCACGCTGAGCCTCCTGAAGCTGGCGGTGCTGTTCGCGTTGCTGTGGTTGATCTTTCGCGACGTGCTGAGCACGGGCGAGCTGATCGCGATGCAGTTCATCTCGGTCGCGATCTTCGCGCCGCTGCAGGAGCTGGGCAACATCATCCTGGCGTACCGCGAGGCCGAGGCGTCGCTCCTGAACTTCGAGGCGCTGATGCAAAAGCCCATCGAGCGGCGGCCCGAGTCGCCGATCAGCATCGGGCCGGTCACGCACCTGCGCTTTGCCAACGTGAGCTTTCGCCACAAGGGCGCGACGGACAACGCGCTCGACGACGTGTCTTTCGAGGCGGGCCTGGGCGACACCATCGCCTTCGTCGGGCCCTCGGGTTCGGGCAAGTCGACGCTGGTGAAGCTGCTCGTGGGCCTGTACACGCCCGCGAGCGGCGAGGTGTTCTACAACGACATCTCCACGCGCGACCTGCGCTACAACCAGGCGCGCCGGCAGATCGGCTTCGTGACGCAGGAGACGCATCTCTTCGCCGGCACGATCCGCGAGAACCTGCAGCTGGTGAAGCCCGACGCCACCGACGAGGAGATCCTCGAAGCCATGCGGCAAGCCTCGTGCGCGTACCTGGCCGAGAATTCGCCCGAGGGGCTGGACACGCCCATCGGCGAGCGCGGCATGAAGCTCTCGGGCGGCGAGAAGCAGCGGCTGTCGATCGCGCGGGCGCTGGTGCGGGAGCCGCGGCTCCTGATCTTCGACGAGGCCACCTCCGCGCTCGACTCGCTCACGGAAGAACAGATCACCACCACCGTGCGCGAGATCTCGGCGCGCAGCACGCAGATCACCATCCTCATCGCGCACCGGCTCTCGACGATCATGCATGCGGGCACGATCCACGTGCTGGAGAAAGGCCGAATCGTCGAGAGCGGCACGCATGCCGCGCTGCTCGAAGGCAAGGGGCTGTACTACGCGATGTGGCGCCAGCAGATCGGCGAGCGGCCGGTGCCGCGCGTGCCAGATGTCGAGCCCGTCGTCATTGCAGAACCACCGGGCGAGGCCGAGCCCGCCTGACAGTAACCCGTCAGCGCTGCGACGCCGGCGGCTTGCGCAACTTGGGCGCCGGTTTCTCGGGCTCGCCGCCGCCGAACAATTTTTCCACCTGCTGGCCGATGCGCGCGCCGATGGCCGTGCCCACGCCCGGCAGCACCGCGCTGCCGACCGCCGCGCCTGCGAGGGCGCCGCCGGTCAGCGACACCTCGGGGTCGCTCACGGTGCCGCCGATCTTCAGCGGCACGCCGACCACGCCGTCGACCAGGTCCACCGCGATGTCGCCCTCCATCTTGCGATTGAAGAGCCGCAGGTTGCCGCTCGCGGTGAGCACGCCCGAGCGCGCCTTGAGGTTGGTGTAGCGCATCACGATGCCGTCCTCGGTGCCCTGGGTGTCGAGCGTGCCGTAGAGTTCGTCCAGCGACGTGGTGCCGCCACGGCTGATGCCGGCGGTGGTCACGGCCTTGGCGATGTCCAGCTTGGTGAGCGTGGCCGGCTTGACCGTGAAGGTGGTGCGGGTGTGCAGCGCACGCATGAAGTCGCCGACCTCGTCGGCCTCGACCTTGAGCGTGGTGTGGCCCGAGACCTTGCCGGCCACCGATGCGCGGCGGTCGAAGGCCTGCACCAGCCCCTGGATGTCCACATCGCGCGGATCGAGCTCGGCCGAGATGCGCAGCTTGCCCTCGGCCGGCGTCTCGAACAGCGCGACGCCGTTCCACGTGCCGCCGCCCACGTCGATGCGAGTGCGCCAGCGGTCCTGCCCGGCTTCGCGGTCCAGGCGCAGCCGCGCGGGCGGCGTCGCGCCTGCGCGCTCCACGCGGGCCTGGCGCGGGCGCCAGTGGGTGTCGAAGGCGATCTCGCCGTCGTAGGCGAGCGCGATGTCGCGCCGGTCAATCCAGACCACGTCGCGCCAGCGCACCTGCTCCAGTGGAACCGGCGCGAGCGTCCAGGGCGCGGGCAGCGCGATGACGTTGCCGCCCTCGTGCGGCTTGGGGCCCTTGCCGCGAAAGGCGCGCACCGACTCGCGCGGCAGCACGAGGCTTTCGATCTGCAGCTCGTCCACGGCGATGACGCGGTGCAGTAGGTCAGAGAGCTTGAGCTGAGCCGCCACGCGGCGCAGGGTGATGGGGCGAGGCTGGTCGGTGGCGATGTCCGAGAGCACCAGCACCGGCGTCGGCAGCAGGGCCCAGTGGGCGCTGCCCACCTTCAGGCCGACGCCGAAGCGCTGCTCGAAACCCTCCGAAATGCGGGCGGCCACCTCCTCGTCGCTGGGCAGCCGCGAGCTCACGAACCACACCAGCGCGCCGATGCCGAGCAGCAGGACGGCGGCGATGCCGATGAGCCAGCGGCGCAGGGGATGCTTCATCGTCCCAAGTTAGCACGCAAAGGCGACTGCGGTTGTCAGCCGCCATCGCTATAGTTTCTGGAACCTGCCCCCGAAAGAACCCGAAAGAACCGAATGCGTATCTGGAAGAAAGAGATCTCCGTCGAAGAACTGACCCGCAACCACGTCGGCACGGCCGTGTCCACGCTGGGCATGGAGTTCCTGGAGGTGGGCGACGACTTCATCCGCGCCCGCGTGCCCGTAGACGAACGCACCCGCCAGCCCTACGGCATCCTGCACGGCGGCGTGTCGGTGGTGCTGGCCGAGACGCTGGGCTCCTGCGGCGCGCATTACTCGGCCCCTGAGGGCGACCGCGCCGTAGGCTTGGACATCAACGCGAACCACATCCGGTCGGTCACCAGCGGCTGGGTCATCGGCACCGCGCGGCCGGTGCACCGGGGGCGCACCACGCAGGTCTGGCAGATCGACCTGACGAACGAGGCGGGCGAACTGACCTGCGTGTCGCGAATCACGATGGCGGTGCTGCAGCCGCGCTGAGAAGGCGCGAACAAACCTGCTGCGCGGTCCGCTCTCGCACCCGCGGTCCTCACCGTACAAAGTAGGGCTCCGGTCCTAGGCGCAAGCTCGAACCGCTCGCTACGGTTTATTCACCCCTTCTGAGCCGGGCACGACGGGCCGGGCGGCCCTGCCATCTTCTTCTCTTGCGGGTGTGTTCAGGGCGGGGTTCATCGCCCACAATCACGCCCCGGAGCGCGCACGGGCGCACCGCCACAACCAACAAGAGGAGATAAGCAATGTTCAACTGGACTGAACGACCGGCGTCCGCGCTGGCCAACGGCGCCGTCATCGGCCCCGACGAGCGGCTGCCCTGGCTGCAGACCGGCGCGATGGGCATCCAGCACGTGATCGCGATGTTCGGCGCCACGGTGCTGGCGCCGATCCTCATGGGCTTCAGCCCCAACATCGCGATCCTGATGAGCGGCATCGGCACGCTGATCTTCTATTTCGTCACCGGCGGCAAGGTACCCAGCTACCTGGGCTCGAGCTTCGCCTTCATCGGCGTGGTCATCGCGGCCAGCGGCTATGCTGGCAAGGGGCCGAATGCCAACATCGCGGTGGCGCTAGGCGGCATCGTGGCCTGCGGGGTGGTCTACATCCTGATCGGGGCGCTGGTGCAGGCCATCGGCACGGGCTGGATCGAGCGCTTCATGCCGCCCGTGGTCACCGGCGCGGTGGTGGCGGTGATCGGCCTGAACCTGGCGGCCGTGCCGATCAAGAACATGGCGGCCAGCAACTTCGATTCGTGGATGCAGGCCGTGACCTTCCTGTGCGTGGGCCTGGTGGCGGTGTTCGCGCGGGGCATGCTGCAGCGCCTTTTGATCCTGGTCGGACTGATCCTGGCCACCGTCGTCTATGCGGTGCTCACCAACATCCTGGGCATGGGCAAGCCGGTGGACCTGAGCGGCATCGCCAACGCGGCCTGGTTCGGCCTGCCGACCTTCACCACGCCGGTGTTCACGGCCAACGCGATGCTGCTGATCGCGCCGGTGGCGATCATCCTCGTGGCGGAAAACCTCGGCCACCTGAAGGCGGTGACGGCCATGACCGGCCGCAACCTCGACCCCTACATGGGCCGCGCCTTCATCGGCGACGGGATCGCCACGGTGGTGAGCGGCGCCGCCGGCGGCACGGGCGTAACCACCTATGCCGAGAACATCGGCGTGATGGCGGCCACCCGCATCTACTCGACGGCGGTGTTCGTGGTGGCGGCGGTCATCGCGCTCGTCCTGGGCTTCAGCCCCAAGTTCGGCGCGCTGATCCAGGCGATTCCGCTGCCGGTGATGGGCGGCGTGAGCATCGTGGTGTTCGGGCTGATCGCCATCGCGGGCGCCAAGATCTGGGTCGACAACAAGGTCGACTTCTCGCAGAACAAGAACCTGATCGTGGCGGCGATCACGCTGATCATCGGCACGGGCGACTTCACGCTGAAGTTCGGCGACTTCGCGCTGGGCGGCATCGGTACCGCGACTTTCGGGGCGATCATCCTCTACGCATTGCTCGGCAAAACAAAAAACTGACCTCCAGGCTTGCCCACTTCGTGTGGCCTCCTACCCCCTTGCAGGGGGCGATGCCGGCGGCCCGGCAAAGCCGATTCCGCGGTATACCCGGAAAAGTACAAAGATGAAACGTCGTGCAAGAAGTGTTGTCCCGGGCGGTTGAAGGCGGGCCCGGTCACCGCCCGGAAGCCCGCGCCCGTTAGACTCCAACGCTTTCGCACCGACGTTTTCCCAATGGCCGATGTCTCCGCCGCGCGCACCAAGGCGGTTTTCGAATTCAAGAGCGCCACGCTGCCGCTGATTGCAGTGATCCTCAAGACGTCCGACCTGGACGTGCTGGCCGAGGCGCTCGACGCCCAGTTGGCCGACTCGCCCGATTTCTTCGAGCAGGAGCCGGTGGTGATCGACCTCTCGCAGCTGCCCGAGCAGAACGAAGAAGGCGAAGCCGCCGCCGAGCTCGACTTCGCGGCCCTGCGCAGCCTGCTGGCCCGCCACCAGACCCAGCCGATCGCGGTGCGCGGCGGCAACGACGCCCACAATGCCGCGGCGCGCGCCGCCGGGCTTTCGGTGGCGGCCATGCCCTCGGCCCCCGCGCCCCGGCCGCCGGCCCCGCCCGCCGAGGCGCCGGCCGAAGCCCCGCAGATCGTGCGCGAAGTGCCGGTGCCGGCCAACGGCACCCTGCTGATCGACAAGCCGCTGCGCTCGGGCCAGCAGGTCTACGCCCGGGGCGGCGACGTGGTGGTCACGGCCGTGGTGAGCTTCGGCGCCGAGGTCATCGCCGACGGCAACGTGCATGTGTACGCGCCGCTGCGCGGCAAGGCGATCGCGGGCGCTCGCGGCAACACCGAGGCGCGCATCTTCTCGACCTGCATGGAAGCGCAGCTCGTGGCCATCGCCGGCATCTACCGCACCAACGAAGTGCCGCTGCCGGATCCGGTGCTAGGCAAGTCGGCGCAGGTGCGGCTGGACGGTAAAAAGCTAGTGATCGACGCGATCCCCTGACGGACGCGGCGCTCTGAAACCAACAACAGAATCGAAACAAGAAGGAATGGCCATGGCCAAAATTGTGGTGGTGACCTCGGGCAAGGGTGGCGTCGGCAAGACGACCACGAGCGCCAGCTTCGCATCCGGCCTCGCGCTCGCGGGCAAGAAGACGGCCGTGATCGACTTCGACGTGGGCCTGCGCAACCTCGACCTGATCATGGGTTGCGAACGCCGCGTGGTGTACGACCTCATCAACGTCATTCAAGGCGAGGCCAACCTGAGCCAGGCGCTCATCAAGGACAAGCAGTGCGAGAACCTCTTCGTGCTGGCCGCCTCGCAGACGCGCGACAAGGAAGCGCTCACGCAGGAAGGCGTCGAGAAGATCCTGAACGACCTGGCCGCGATGGACTTCGAATACATCGTCTGCGACTCGCCTGCAGGCATCGAGACCGGCGCGATGATGGCGATGCACTTCGCCGACGAGGCGCTGGTGGTGACCAACCCCGAGGTCTCCTCGGTGCGCGACTCGGACCGCATCCTGGGCATGCTCAGCAGCAAGACCAAGCGCGCCAAGGACGGCGGCGACCCGATCAAGGAGCACCTCCTGATCACCCGCTACAACCCGAACCGGGTGGCGGGCGGCCAGATGCTCTCGCTGGAAGACATCCAGGACATCCTGCGCATCAAGCTGATCGGTGTGATCCCCGAGTCGGAAAGCGTGCTGCATGCCTCCAACCAGGGCGTGCCGGCGATCCACGACAAGGACACCGACGTGGCGCAGGCCTACAGCGACGTGGTGGCGCGGTTTCTCGGTGAAGAGAAGCCCATGCGCTTCGTCGACGCCGAGAAGCCGGGCTTCTTCAAGCGGATTTTCGGGAGCAAGTAGGCATGTCGTTTCTCTCGTTCCTGCTTGGCGAGAAGAAGAAGACTGCAAGCGTCGCGAAAGAGCGCCTGCAGATCATCCTCGCGCACGAGCGCTCCAGCCTCAGCGGCAAGAAGCGCCCCGACTACCTGCCCGAACTCCAGCGTGAGCTGGTGGCGGTGATTTCCAAGTATGTGTCGATCAATCCCGACGACATCAAGGTGCACCTGGAAACCCAGGACAACCTCGAAGTGCTCGACATCAAGATCGAGCTGCCCGATCCGGCCCCTGCCCGGTAGGAAAGAAGCGAAAGCGCACCGACGGGTCTTGAAGTACCCGCGCGGCCAGCGCCCGCTCCCAGGCGAGGTAATCGGCCCAGGCCGCATCGCGGCGCGGGCCGAACACGCGCATGACCGAGCCCCAGTCGTCGTCGAAGGGGGTCAGCAGCTGGGCCGGCACGAACGCGGTCGACAGCGGCCGCCCTGACGCCTTCCACGCCTCGGTCCCGCCCTGGAGCCAGGTGAACACCGCCCCCGATCCCGGCCAGCGCCGTTGCGCATCGCGCGCGACACGGCGCGCAGCCGCGCCATCGGGTGAGGTGAAGACCAGCGTGCGGCCGGCCACGGCGTGCGAGGCCAACGGGCCCAGCGATGCCGGCAGCATGTAGAGCGCGCCGGGCAGGTGGCCGCGTTCGTAGTCGAGGCTGGCACCCACGTCGATCACCGTCACCGCGCCGTTCCTGCGAAGTTGGGCGAGCGCTTCGGGGTCCAGCGGCGCGGGCGCGTCCGTCGCGTCCACGGCCGGCGCGGGGGGCGCCTGTTCGGGCGCCAGCGTGCCGTCGTAGACATACACCTCGGCCTGGTTGAGCTGCGTGAGCCAGAAGCTCGTGACCGCTGCGCGGAGGCGATGCGCCGCATCGTCGATCAGCACGATGCGGGCGCCGCGCGTGCCCACGAGGTTCTCGAAATGCATGAACAGCTGGCCGCCAGGCACCTGCTGCACCGCCGAGTCCGCGAAGGCCGGGTCGGCAGTGGGCCGCACATCGAAGATGTAGAGGGTGTGCGTGTTGTCGGCGCGCCAGCTGGCGAGCTGCGCGGCGTCTGCCACGGGAAGGGCGAAGCGCTCGAGCAGTTCGTCGGCGATGCGGCGCAGGACCTCGGGCGATTCGGGCGGCAGTTCGTCGTCGGGCGCCGCGTTCTGCACCGTCGGCGCACCTTGCAGGCCCCAGGCCATCACGCCGTCCTCGACGAACACCGCATCGGGCGCGCGGCCCAGCAGCCGCAGCGTGGTGGCGCCGATGATGCCGCGCGTGCGGCTGAAGCAGTTGATCGCCCAGACGTGTTCCGCATCGCCCGCCTCGAAGCGGCGCAGCGCGAGCTCGGTGCCGGCGTGGTTGCGCGCGCCGGGCAGCGAGAGGAATTCGAACTCCGCGCGCGGCCGCGCATCGACCAGCGTGGTCGGCAGGCCCTCGCGCTGGCGTGCGCGCAAGGCTTCGATGGGCAGGGCTGGCGTGCCGTAGTGCAGCCGGGCGCGGTCGCCGAAGGCCTTGACCAGCGTGCCGTAGCCGTCGATGGCGGGCAGGCCCTCCGTCACCCAGCGCTGAAGGCCGCCGTCGAGCGTGCGCACGTCGGTGTAGCCTAGGCGCCCAAGCAGCGCCGATGCCGCCTGGGCGGCGCCATCGGGCGCGTTGTAGTCGTCGTAGAGCACCACGGACGTGGAACGCCGCGGCACGAGCGCGCCGACCTGCAGTTCGAGCCCGCTGAGCGGCGCGTTGCGCGCGAGGTTGGGATGGCGCTGCACGAACCAGCGGGTTTCGCGCACGTCGAGCAGCGCGAGTTCCGCCACGGGCTCGGCCAGCAGCAGCGCCTGCAGCTCCGCGGGGGCGACAGGTTTCTTCGGGGTCCAGCTCATGTCGATGTCAGTCCGGCAGGATGCCCGCCCGTTTCACGACGGGTGTCCACTTGACGGCTTTGCTCTGGATCAAGCGGCCGAACTCCTCTGCGTCTTGCCCACGGTGAAGGCGCCGGTGCACCACGGCACGGCACGAGGGGAAAAGGGGCGGTCATGGGAACGAGCAGGCGATGGCGGCGCAGCAAAGCCGCCAAGCGTAGGCCGCGGCGGGCGGCAGCGGGAACGAAATTTCACGACCTTGCTTATGCGAAAAACGCGCATGCAGACGGCTTCTTCATACCTAGGATCGCAGTCCTTTGAGCCGTCCGCCCATGACATCGACCGCCAAACCGTCCACCGCACCGACGCGCACCCCGTCCGGCACGCACCGGGCGCATTGGTGGTGGCACTGGGAGGTGCCCACGCTGGTGCTTGCCGCCGCGCTCTACGGCGCCTGGGCAGCATTGCTGTGGTGGCATTCCGCGCTGCCGGGGTGGGCGCTGTTTCTGCTGGGCGGCTTTCTGGCGCAGCTGCATTCGTCGCTGCAGCACGAGAGCATCCACGCGATGCGGCACCTGCCCCGGTGGCTGCGCCATGCGGTGGTGTGGCCGCCGCTCAACCTGTGGCTGCCGTACACGTTCTACAACCGCGGGCACAGCGCGCACCACGTCAATTTCCACCTGACGCACCCGGAGCGCGACAACGAGAGCGCCTACCACTCGGCGCCCACGTGGGCGGGCTACGGGCCGGTCTGGCGCTGGATCTACATGGCGAACCAGACGATCGCGTTCCGCGTCGTGCTCGGGCCGTTCCTCAAGCTGTGGAAGCTGGTGCGCTTCGAGTCGCAGCAGGTGTTCGCGGGCAACTTCTCGCGGCTGCCGACCTGGGGCTGGCATGCGCTGAGCGTGGCGCCGGTGCTGTATTTCGTCACCGCGGTCTGCGGCATGGGCCTGGGCGAGTACCTGCTGTACTTCGTCTACCCCGGAATGATGCTGGGGTCGCTGCGCACCTTCACCGAGCACCGGTGGGCCGACACGCCGCACGCGCGCGTGGCCATCGTCGAGTCGAACGTGGTGTTCGGGCTGCTCTACCTGTTCAACAACCTGCACCACGTGCACCACCGCGCGCCGACGATGCCCTGGTACGAGATCCCCGTGTACTTCCGGCGCCACCGCGCGGCGGTGCTGGCGGCGAACGGCAATTTCTACTACCGCGGCTACGGGGAGATCGTCAGGCGGCACCTGTTCAGGCCGGTGTTCACGCCGGTGCATCCGGCTTGGTGACGCACTGACGGCCCTCAGGCCTCTGCCACGAAGCGGGTCACCCGCTCCAGCACGTCCGCCTCCTTGAGGATGCGGCGATGCCCCCAGCCCTGCGTGGCGACGAGCTGCGCGCGGGGGATCGCATCGCGATACGCCTCGGCATCGGCAAAGCGGTTCACGCGGTCGTCGCGGTCATGCACGATCAGCGTCGGCTGCGCGATGCGCGGGCCGGCGAGCGCGGGCTCGAACCGCGGCATCAGCACGCCTTCGCGCGCCTCGAACAGCCGCTGCATCGCCGCGCGCGTCTGCTCGCTCAGGCCGAATGCGTGCGCGAAGTAGCGCGTGTATTCGCGCGGCGACGCAGGCGGTGCGAGCAGCACGATGCGCTCGGCCGGCAGCCCGCGTCCCGCGGCATAGGCCAGCGCATTGGCGCCCAGCGAATGCGCGACCACGGCGCGCAACGCGCGGCCGTCGGCAGCGAGCCGGGCGGTGACGTAGTCGATGGCGCGCGCGAACTGCGCGCCGTTGGTGGCCGTGCCCTCGCTGCGGCCGTGCGCGGGGAGCTCGAGCAGCACCGGCCGAAGGCCCGCCGCTGCCACCGCCTGTGCGATCGGCAGCATCTGGCCCGCATGGCCGCCCCAGCCGTGCACCAGCAGCACGACCGGCGCCGATTCGGCCGCCGAGTCCTGGGCCGCCAGGTGGTAGATGCCCACGCTCGCGTTCTCGAAGGACCAGGCCTCGTGGCGCCAGTCGGCGCCGGGGTGCTGCCCGCGGTACAGCCACTTGGGCGGCAGTGGCGTGCCGAACACGCGGTAGGCCGCGCGCACGCCGAGCGCGGGCCAGAGGCGCTGCGATGCGCCCAGGCCGAAGCGCATCGCGCGCATCAGGCGGCTGGCGCCGTAGTAGTTCGTGGGGGCAGTGCGCGCGGCGGAGTTGCTCGTCATGTCGATGGGTTCCTTGCGGCTCAGTACCAGACCCAGTCCTGGTTGCTGCGAGGCAGGCTGCGCAGCGTGTCGCGGGCGGTTTCGACGCCAATGGCGACGGCATAGATGGCAAGGCAGAGGGCAATGATCAGCATGACGCTTCTCCTATTTATCGCACGACTGTGCGAAATTCTGGCAAAGAAAGACGGGGGCGAATCCACGTGCCCGACAGCTCAGGCGAGGTAGCTGGAAAGGAGCCGCTGCCAGGTCTGTGCAGCCCGGTCGGCGGTGTGGGGGTCGCGCAGGAAGCGCGCGTCGTGCAACTGGTTCATCATGATCCCGTTGATCTCGCTGACCAGCTGTGCGGGTTCGGTGTCGGGCTTGAGTTCGCCGGACTCGATGGCGAGCGTCACGGTGCGGCGCAGGGCTGCGCGCCAGCGCGTGATCTCCCCGAGGAGCACATCGCGCAGCTCGCCTTCGCGGTCGTCGAACTCGAAGGCGCCGGCCACGTAGAGGCAGCCGGTCTGGGCCTCGACGTCGCGGGTGCGTGCGATCCAGCGGGCCACGATGTCGTTCAGCCGCGCGAGGCCCTTGGGCTTCTGCATGGCCGGCACGAACACATCGGCCAGGAAGCCGCGGCCGTATTCCTCGATGACCGCCTTCTGCAGCGCCTCGCGCGAGCCCACGCGGGAAAACACGCCGCTCTTGGAGAGCCCCAGGCGGCTCGCGATGACCTGCAGCGAGATCGCTTCCAGGCCCTCGGCCAGGGCGAGGTCCATTGCTGCGCCGACGATGGCGGCGCGGGTGAGTTCGCTTTTCTGGGTCTTGGCGTCCATGCTGCAAAATTTAGCACAGTCGTGCGAAACTGCAAGCACGAAGCGAACGTCACACCGTAAAGATGTTTTGCTCATGTGGAACCAACAAACGCATCGTTCCCTGCATAAGCACTTGTGCAGAGAATCGCCGGTCGGGCCCCACTCCGGGGTCTTGATGACACCTCGGCGCCAGATGAACTTCCAACAACTGCGCTCGGTACGCGAGGCCGTTCGTTGCGGCTTCAACCTGACCGAAGTCGCTCACACCCTTCACACCTCGCAGCCCGGCGTGAGCCGGCAGATCCGCGAACTCGAGGAGGAGCTCGGCATCGAGCTTTTCGTGCGCGCCGGCAAGCGGCTCACGGGCCTTACCGAACCGGGCGGCCACGTGCTTCCGATCATCGAACGGATGCTGCTGGAAAGCAGCAACCTGCGGCACGCGGGGCAGGAGTTCGTCGCGCAGCAGAGCGGGCTGCTCTCCATCGCGGCCACGCACTCGCAGGCGCGCTATGCGATGCCGGTGGCCGTGCAGGAATTCCGCGCGCAGTTTCCGAACGTGAAACTGCACCTGCACCAGGGCTCGCCCAAGCAGATCGCGCAGATGCTGATCGACGGCGAGGCCGACGTGGGCATCGCCACCGAGGCGCTGGGCGACTACCCGCAACTGGTCGCCCTGCCCTGCTACCGCTGGACGCATTCGGTGATCGTGCCGCCGGGCCATCCGCTGCTGGATGCGCCGCTGTCGCTGGAGGCGCTCACGCGCTATCCGCTGATCACCTACGACACGGGCTTCACCGGCCGCTCGCGCATCGACGAAGCCTTCGAGCAACGCGGGCTCGCGCCCAACATCGTGCTCGCCGCGATGGATGCCGACGTGATCAAGACCTATGTGCACCTGGGCCTTGGCGTGGGCATCGTGGCCGGCGTGGCCTACGAGGCGGAGCGCGACACGCAGCTGCGCGCGATCGACGCGGGGCGCCTGTTCGGCATCAACCTCACCAAGCTCGCGGTGCGCCGCGGCAACTACCTGCGCAAATACGTCTATGCCTTCATCGAGTCGTTCGCACCGACCCTGACGCGGGCCATTGTCGAAAAGGCGCTGGGCGACGAGGCCAAGGCTTCCCACTACGAAATCTAGCCGTGCCACCCGGGCCGGTGCGGGCGCTGTTGCGTGGCGGGTACTGGGAACACGGCGGGGTTCAAAAGAAAGCGTACGCCTTCACACAAGGGGCGTACATTCGGGTTAATTCCTTGGCTTCCGGAACGGATCAGCAATGGCATCGACCCCGCAGCAGCAGCAACAGCAAACTAGGGCCGCCCAGAAGGCGGCCGATGCAGCGGAGCGACGAGAACGGTTGAAACGAGCGCTGCCCGCCACGGTGGAGCTCCTGCAGAGCCGCCAAGCCGACCGCATCGACGACAACGACATCGACGCGTACGTGAGCCTCAACTGGCTCGAATGGCACGGCGGCGGGCTGCGCCTGACCATCACGGGGCGCAACGTGTGCGCCCAATCGGCCTCCACCGCGCTGGCCTGACAAGCGTCCAGATAAAGAAAAAACCGCCACAGTGACCTGTGGCGGTTTCGTATCCGGCCGGGCCGGGCAGAACGAAGCGGGTTATTGGCCCGCGATGATCTGCGCGATCAGGCCGGTCGCAATGGCGGCGAGCACGTAGTCACCACCCACGCCGACCCACTGGTAACCGCGCGGCGGCGGCTGCAGGCGGTAGGCGCGGTAATCGTTCACCACGTAGTTGCGGCCACGGTACTCGGCCGGCACGCGGCCACCACGGCGCCACTCGGAATGCGGCTGCGGGAAGCCACGGCGATCGAACTGGCGACCGTCGCGGAAGTCCTGGTTGCCGCGGTAGTCGCGGTGCGGACCCCGGCGATCGAAGTTGCGATCGCCCCGGTCGTTGCCGTGACGTTGCTCGACACGTCCATTGCGGTCGTCGCGCCCGTCACCGGGGCGTCCGTCGAAGCGGCGGTCTTGCGCGAAGGCGCTTCCCGCGGCCATGCACATCGCGAGCGCCGCAACAGCGACGGCCATGCTCTTTGAATTGATGATCATCTGGAACTCCTTCATGCGTTGATGACGAGTCCATTGTGTGCCGCCGTTGTGTCTGCTCAGAGCACTTCAGGTCATGGTCAGGTGAAATCAGGTAAGCACCGGTATCGCAGCGGCGCGTTGTCCTTCACGCAGGTGCGTAGCGATTGACGACGACGCCGCATTCGTAGCCCTTCGAGCCCAGCAGCCGCAGCGCATGTCCTTTGCGCTGGTCGTGAAACACCGAGCGCCCGCCGCCCACGGCCGTGGGGTTCACGAAGAACTGGAACTCGTCGACCAGCTTCTCGGTGACAAGCGACGACGCGAAGCCGACGCCGCCGATGACGAGGATGTCCTTGCCCTCTTTCTTCTTGAGCGCATTCACCTCGTCGATGAAGCCACCTCGCGCGATGGCGGTGCGCTCCCAGCGCGATGCCTTCAGCTTGTCGGTGAGCACCACCTTCTGAGCGAAGGCGAACTGCGGGTTCGCCGGATGGTTTTTCGCGGCGCGGCCCCAGTGGTCGAGGTAGCCCTCCTCCACGATCTTGCGGCTCAGCAGGATGGTGTCGACGCCTTCGAAGACCTGGTTGAAAAACGCCTTCAACCCGTCGTCCCAGGCCCAGCGATCGCCCCAGCCCCAGACCTGCCAGTCGAGGCTGCCATTGGCGGGCGAGACATACCCATCGACGGACATCTGCATCTGCAGGATGAGCTTTCGCATGGAGGCACTCCTTGGGTCCGATGGAGAAACTGCTCTTGAAATGCAATCGGTTCGCAGTATTCGTAAACCGATGCAAAAATGCAAGCAGTTTTTCAAACGCACCGGAATCCCGATGGCCACTCAACAGAAGTCGCTCTGCCCGATCAACCTCGCGCTCGAAGTCTTCGGCGACCGCTGGAGCCTCTTGATCGTTCGCGACATGATGTTTGCCGGCAAGCGGCATTTCAGGGAGTTCCTGCAGTCCGAGGAAGGCATCTCCTCGAACATCCTGACCGAGCGCCTGGGCAAGCTCGTCGAGCAGGGCGTGCTCAGCAAGACCAACGACCCCACGCACAAGCAGAAGGCCATCTACAGCCTCACGCCGATGGGCATCGACCTGCTGCCGGTGGTCACGCAGATCGGCATCTGGGGGCGCAGGCACACGCCGGCAACCAAGGAAAGCGGTGCGCCCGCGGCGGCGCTCGAGAAAGGCGGGCCGCCGCTGCAGAAGAAGATGCAGGCGGCGCTGCGCAAGGCGCACCTGGGCCGTGCGAACACGGCTTCGGCGGCCTGAGCGGCTCAGCCCCCGACCACGCTGTTAACCTGGTCGCTGCGCGCGCCGTGTTTCACGTGCAGGTCGACCGGCGGCAGGTCGAGCTCGATCAACGCGCCATGCGTGCTGGCAAGGTCGAGCACGCCGGTGGACTTGGGCTCCTCGGTGTGCAGCACCACCGCGTAAGGGCCTTCGCCGCGCGCCACGAGCCGCTGTGCAAGCGCATCGCCGCCCTGCTTCTCGACGGCAGCGTTCTCGCGCGGCGACGACAACACGAGCACGCTGCCGCCCAGCGCGACGACCGCCACGCGCACGTTGCTGCCGGGCACGGCCACCGGCTCGCCGATGTGCGTGGCGGCATCGTCGGACACGGTGCCCAGCAGTGCGCGGTAGCGCGCCAGCGTGGCATCGAGGTCGCGTACCGCGACCGCGAGGCTCGCCACGCCGAGCGTCCCGTTGGCGTGCACGCGCGCCTCGCCTTCGGGCACGCGCAGGTTGCGCGGCGTGAGGTCGCCGCACAGGAAAGGCAGGTCGGCCGAAGGCGCGCGCGCCGTCTGCCAGCGCAGGCGCTCGCCGTCGGGGCGCACGCGGCCGCCGTCGAGCGGGCCGTCCAGCACGAGGCCCCGCGCCTTCGCATCGGCCACGGTGATCGCGGTGTCGCGCGGCAGAAGCGCGAAATCGACGATGCCTTCGCCGTGCCGCTGCAGCAGTTGCCACCAGCGCTCCGAGGGCGAGGGCTCGCGCCAGGCGATCAATTCGAAGTAGCTGCCGTCATCGAACACCACCAGCGCGTTGTGCGTGGCGCGGCCGGGATGGTCGCCGCCGCGCACCACGTGAAAGCCGAGCGCGCCGTAGTCGGCGATGGTGCGTTCGAGGTCGTGCACCGCGATCACGATGTGGTCGAGTTTCAATGCCATGGTGTGTGTTCCCTGTGTTCGTTCGTTCAGGAGGCGGTGCGGGCAGCGCCCTCCCCGCCGAGGTAGGCATCGCGGATGCGCGCATCGGCCAGCAGTTCGCGCGCCGGCCCCGAGAGCACGATGCGCCCGGTCTGCAGCACGTAGCCGTGGTGCGCGATCTGCAGCGCGAGGCTCGCGTTCTGCTCGACCATGAAGACCGAGACGCCCTGCCCGTTGATGCGCGCGATCAGTTCGAGCACCTTGTCGACGTACAGCGGCGAAAGGCCCATCGTCGGCTCGTCCATGCAGATGAGTTGCGGCCGGCCCATGAGCGCGCGCGCCATCGCCACCATCTGCTGCTCGCCGCCCGAGAGCGTGCCGGCCTGGAACTCGATGCGCTCGGCCACGCGCGGAAAGAGTTCGAGCATGCGCTCGAGGTCGTCGGCCACGGCCTTGCGGTCGCTGCGCGCGTAGGCGCCCATCAAGAGGTTCTCGCGCACGGTCATCGCCGGGAAGAGGCGCCGCGCCTCGGGCACCGAGCCGATGCCCTTTCGGATGATCTGCGGGGTGCCCAGGCCGAGCATCGATTCGCCGTTGAAATTCACCTCGCCCGAACGCGGCTTGAGCAGGCCGAGCACGATCTTCATCGTGGTCGACTTGCCGCTCGCATTGCCGCCCAGCAGGCTGACGATCTGGCCCTTGCGCACTTCGATGTCGAGGTCGAAGTGGGCCTGCACGGGGCCGTAGAAGCTGTTGACCTTCTTGAGTTGGAGCAGGGGGTGCGTGGCGTCGCTGGAAGCGGGCGCGCTCGTGCGTTCGGGCAGCCCCTCGCCCCAACCCTCTCCCCGAAGGGGCGAGGGCGCAAGAAGGCCGGTGCGGGCGACGGTGGCGATCATGCGGGAACCGCCTCTGCCTGTGTTTGACCTACGTGCCGATGGCCGAGGTAGGCCTCGATCACGGCCGGGTCGTTGCGCACTTCATCCGGCAATCCTTCGGCGATCTTGCAGCCGTCGTCGAGCACGGCGACGCGGTCGGACAGCTGCATCACGAGGTCCAGCTTGTGCTCGATCAAGAGGATGGTCTGCCCGCGCGACTTGAGGCCGCGAATGATCTCCAGCATCTCCGCGGTCTCGCTCTCGTTCATGCCGGCCGTGGGTTCGTCCAGCAGCAACAGGCGCGGCTTGAGCGCGAGCGCGCGTGCGATCTCGACGCGGCGGCGGTTCGCATACGACAGGCTGTAGGCGGGATGGTCGATGCGCGGCGCGAGCCGCTCGCCGAAGAGCGCCACGATGTCGAGTGCGTCCTTGCGCAGCGCCTCTTCTTCGCGTCGCACGGCCGAAGGCTGCAGCAGCGCGAGCGCCAGTTCGGCCAGCGCGCCCAGGCCCGGCACGCCGCCCACGCGCGGTTTCACGGCGCGCAGCCGCGTGTGTGCGCCGACCAGCACGTTGTCGAGCACCGAGAGGTTCGCGAACACGCGGCCGTGCTGGAAGGTGCGCGCGAGGCCGCGTTGCGCGAGCTGCTGCGCGGGCAGGCCGGTGATGTCCTGCCCCTCGAACAGCACCTGCCCCGCATCGGGCCGGTCCAGGCCCGTCACGAGGTTGAAGAGCGTGGTCTTCCCTGCCCCGTTCGGCCCGATCACGCTGAGGAGCTCGCCCTCGCCCACCTGCAGGTCGACCGCGTTCACCGCGGTCAGCCCGCCGAAACGGCGCGTGAGACCCTTGATCTCAAGCAGCGAGGGCATCGCCCGCTTCCTGCGGCGCATTCGCCGCTTCCGCCTTGGAATTGACGAGCTTCACCTCGGCGCGGATCGTCTGCGGATTGCGCAGCAGGTTGAGGATCGGGCAGTTGCGCTCCACCGCCTCGAACAGCGCGTCGATCTCCTCGCGGCTCGCGGGCGAATCGATGTGCACCGTGTAGCCGATCTCGTGCGGCCAGATCGGCGTCTTCTCGTGGCCCGGCTTGCCGCCGCGCGGATCGATGAGGCCGGTCACTTCCACCTCGAGGCTTTCGAGCGGCACCTGGCGCTCGGCCGCCTGGATCAGGAAGATGTGCGTGACGCAGGTGCCGAGCACGCCCAGCTGCAGCTCCGGCGAGCTGGGCCCGAGGTTGTAGCCCGCGAAATCGGGCGGGCTGTCGCTGATGACTTGGTGCTCGCGGATGCGCAGGCGCCGCACGCCGCTGCGGCCCTCGGCCTTCACGCTGGCCTTGAGTTGCACGGGCTGCGCGGTGCCTGCTTCGACGGCGGCATTGCGTGCCAGCACGGCGGCGCGCTTCTCGGCGAGGTAGTCGTTGAGGTGGCTCATGGTGTGTGTTCTTTCAGACTGTGCCCAGCAGGCCTTGCGGGCGGAAACGGATCAACAGCAGCAATGCGATGCCGTAGATCAGCATGCGGTATTCGGCAGTCACGCGGAACAGCTCGGGCAGGCTCACGAGCGCCACCGCGCCGAGCAATGCGCCGCTGATGTTGCCGAGCCCGCCCAAGATCACCATCGTGAGCGCGAGGATCGAAATCTGCGAGCCGAAGGTCTCGTGGTTGATGTACGAGTACATGTGCGCGGTGAAGGCGCCGCTCACGCCCGCCGCGAAGCCGCCGAAGCCGAAGGCCAGCGCCTTGTAGCGGTCGGGGCTCACGCCATAGGCGCGTGCGGCCACTTCGTCCTCGCGCACCGCGCGAAAGGTGCGGCCCAGGTGCGAGCGCAGCAGGCGCCACTGCAACAAGGCAAGCAGCACCATCGCGCCGAACGACGCCCAGTAGATGGCTTCGTTCGACGACGCATCGCGGCCGAACAGCGAGAGCGGCGGAATGCCCGAGACGCCGATCGGACCGCGCGTGAGGCTTTCCCAATTGAGGATGGTGAGCGCCACGATCTCGCCGATGCCGAGCGTGGCGATCGACACGTAGTGCCCGCGCAGGCGGAACGCCGGAAAGATCAGCGCCGTGCCGACCAGCGAAGTGAGGATGCCCGCGAGCACGATGCCCGTGCCCACCGGCAGGTGCAGGTCGAGCACCAGCAGCGACGACGCATACGCGCCGATGGCCAGCAGTCCCGCATGGCCGAGCGAAATCTGCCCGATGGTGCCGGCGACGAGCGTGAGGCTCAGCGCGAGCGCCGCATAGAGCCACGCATTGGTGAGCGTCTGCAAGAGATACGGCGACGGATCGAAGAACGGCAGCGCGATCGCCGCGACGAAGAGCGCGAGCAGCAGTCGCCGCGGCACATGCCACGGCTTGCTCGGCGCGATGAAGGTGCCGGTGAGCGGCTCGGGCGGCAGCGCGCGCTTGCGGCCGAAGAGTCCATTGGGCTTCCACACCAGGATCACCAGCAGCAGCGCAAACGCAAAGAGGTTGCGGTAGGGCGTACCGAGGATCGCCACGCCGTAGCTCTCGATCAACCCCAGCAGCAGGCTGCCGACGATGGCGCCCGGCACGTTGCCCACGCCGCCCACCACCGTGGCCACCACGCCCTTGAGCGTCGCCTGGAAGCTCATCGCCGGGCTGATGTTGTTGTAGTACATGCCCACCAGGAGCCCCGAGAGTCCGCCCAGCGCGGCGGCGATGGCGAACACCGTCTGGTTCACCCGGTCGACGTCCACGCCCATCTGCTGCGCCGCGTCTCGGTCCTGCGCGGTGGCGCGCACCGCCCAGCCGAGCTTCGTGAAACGCAAAAAGACGAACAGCACCGCCGCGCTCGCGATGCCGATGCCCGCGATGAGAAGGTCGAGGGCGCCGATGGTGCCGGTGCCGATCTTCAGGCGCCAGTCGGGCAGCTGCGTGGGCAGCGAGCCCGGGTCGGGGCTGAAGACCAACTGCACGAGGATGTCGAGCACGAAGCTGATGCCGATGGTGGCCAGCAGCGGCGCGATGCGCGCGGCACCCTGCAGCGGCCGAAGCCCCACGCGCTCGATCAGCATGCCCAGTGCGCCCGAGCCGAGCACCACCAGCAGGATGGTCAACGGCAGCGGCGTGTGCAGGTAGGTGATGCTCGCCCAGCCGATGTACGCGCCGACCGTGTAGACCGACCCGTGCGCGAAGTTGATCAGGTGCGAAACCCCGAAGATCAGCGCGAGCCCGACCGCCAGCAACGCATAGATGTTGCCGATGATCAGGCCATTGACCGTGTAGTCGAAGAACGAGGCGAAGCTCATTTGGCCGACGCCACCGCCCCTGCCTTCTCGTCGATCTGCGCCCACTTGCCGTCCTTGACCACCAGGTTCACGCTCTTCACGCCGATCACGCGGCGCGTCTGCGCATCGAAGCTGGCCTTGCCGAAGATGACGCTGGGCACGTCCTTGATCTTGTAGAACGCGTCGCGCACCGCCTTTCGGTCGGCCTTCGGGCCGGCCTGGCGCAGCGCGGCGACCGCGTACACCACGGCGTCGTAGGCGTAGGCATTGAAGGCGTCGGGCTCCTTGCTGTATTTGGCGCGGAAGCTCTTCACGAAGTCCTGCACCTCGGCGCGCGGCTCCTCGGGGAAGAAGGCGGTGTTGGTGTGGATGCCGTTCACCGCCGCGCCGCCGAGTTCGATGAACTTCGGCGAATACACCGAGCCCACCGCCGCGATCGGCTGCTTCAACCCCACGCTGCGCACCTGGCCCGCGATGAGCGCGCCGTCGGGGTAGTAGGAGATGAGCACCAGCCCGTCGGGGTTGGCATCGCGCACGCGCACCAGCGTCGAGCGGAAGTCTTTTTCGTCGGGCTGGTAGCCCTCGGCGATGGCGAGCTGCGCGCCGCGCTCCTGCGCGGCCTTCACGAGAACGTCCTTGCTGGTGCGGCCCCAGTCCGTGTTGAGATACAGCACCGCGATGCGCTTGAAGCCCAGCGTCTTCACCGCGAGGTCGGCCAGCAGTGGCTGCGCATCGGCCTGGCTGATTGACGGGCTCCAGATGTAGTCGCCGCCCTTGGTGAAGTCGGGATGCGAGTTGGTGAAGCCCAGTTGCACCAGGCCCGCGCGCTGGTAGATCGGCGAGGCCGCCATCGATGCGGGGCTCGAGAAGTCGCCCAGCTCGATGAGCACGCGCTTGTCGTTCACCAGCTTCTGCGCAATGGCCACCGACTGGCGCGGATCGCTCTGGCTGTCTTCGAAGTTGTAGGCCAGCGGCCGGCCGTGGATGCCGCCCTGCGCGTTGATGTGGTCGAGCGCGAGGTCGAAGCCTGCCTTCCACTGCGCGCCGTACTGCGCGTTCTGCCCGGTGAGCGGCCCGCTCACGCCGAACCATACCGGCTCGCCGGTGGCGGGCCCGGCAAGGGCCGCGAGCGGCGTGGCCAGCAGCACGGCGGAGAGTGCGACCACATGGCGCAGGAAGCGATGGCGATTGAGCAGCGGCATGGTGTCGGGTCCCGGTGATGTATGAGCGTGCAGGGCAACGATTCTTCGCCGCGGCCCTCGGGCGGGGAACGAACAAAAACGGAGAGGCTTATGCGCTTTCCGAGCAAGCAAAGGGGCAATGCCGGCGGGCGTGCCGCCCGCGTTTAAGCTGCGCGCTCCATGAAGCGACGACACCTTCTCCAACTGATGTGCGGCGTGCCGGCTGCGGCCGTCCTGGCCGCCTGCGGCAAGCGCAAGCCATCGGCCGCCGCACTGAAACCCGATGCGCATGTGCTGGCCATCGGCGACAGCCTCACCTTCGGCTACGGCGCGCCGCCCGATGCGTCGTGGCCCGTGAAACTGGGCGAGCTGACCGGCTGGAAGATCGAGAACGCGGGCGTCAACGGCGATACCTCGGCCGGTGCGCTGCAGCGCCTGCCCTCGCTGCTGTCCGCGGGCAGCTACGACGCGATCCTGATCGGCATCGGCGGCAACGACATGCTGCGCGGCGTGTCGGCCTCGGCCACGCGCGACAACATCGCCGCGCTCGTGAGCCAGGCGCGCGAGCACACGCCGCATGTCGCGCTGCTGGCGACACCCGCGCCCGACGCGATGCGCGCGGTCGTCGGTTCATTGAGCGATGCACCGTTCTACGAGGAGGTCGCAAAGTCGGGGCAGGCGCTGCTCGTCGCCAATGTGTATTCGAGCGTGCTGTCGGATGCGTCGCTGCGCTCGGACCGCATCCACGCCAATGCACAGGGCTATGCGAAGGTCGCGCAGCTGCTCGCGGAGCAGCTCAAGGCCGCGGGCTGGTGCTGAGGCTCAGGCGGCCTTCAGCAGGTCGACATAGGCGCCCTGCACGAGCTGGTCGGCACCGATGCCCAGCTGCGCCATGAGCGCGTGAGCCTCGGCCACACCTGCCTCGGCGGACTCGCCCTCTGCCAGCACCACCTCGAGCTCCATGAATTCGCCGAGCCCTTCGACGCGGTCGAGATGCACGCGCGTGCGCCCCACCAGGAACAACCTGCGCTGCTTGCGCACGCGGCCCGCCTGGCCCCAGGCGAGCGTGAGCGATTCGCGCAGCGCATCGGGCGTGGCGCTCGGCGTGATCAGGTAGAACGATTCCTTCGGGCCGCTGCTGTTGGCACGGCGGTAGAAGATCAGCTCCGCGCGATCGGGCGCGAAGGTGCGCAGCTTGAGGCGGTCGGCGCTGTTCTCGCAGCGAAAGAACGTGTCGTCCTGCGCGATCTCGACGGGGCCTGAATCGGCGAGCGTTGCGGCGATGAGCGCCACGCGTTCCACGCTGTCGATGCGGGCCTTGATCTCTATGTTTCTTGCCATGTCGGGTGTCGTTGAATTCTTGTTCAGGGCGCGTGCACAGGCCACCGGGCACTCCCCTCCGCGAATGTCCCCCGGGGCTTCGCCCCTCCTCCTTGATTTCGCTGCGGGGAGCACCCGGTGCCCTGCGCACGATGGGCGCTCGGCTCGTGCGGGCCGATCAGCAAGTGCGCTGAAAGATCACGCTGGCGGTGGGCCCTGTTTCGCGAAATCATGGAGGAGGCGAAGCCGGGGGACATTCGCGATACAGGGCCCACCGTCGGCGCGATCGCCGCCCTGAACAGAGGCCGTGTCGATCAGGGCGCGCTGCCCTGCGGTCCCACAGACGGCGGTGCCGCACGCCCGCTGGAGCCCGGCGAGAGCTTGCGGCCGAAGGCCTCGCCCACGTTGCGCACCGGCCGGCTGGCACGGGCCGACACGTTGTTCACGCCGCGCCGCGTGGCGCTGTCGGCACGGTCGATGCCGCGGCCCGCTGCGTTGGTGCCGCGCTGCACACCGCTCACCACCTTGCTGTCGCGCGGCGGCGCCTTGAGCGTGTGGGCGCGCTGTGCCTTGGGCGGGTTGTCGGCGCTCTGCGCGTGGACGGCGGCAGCAGGCAACAGCAGGAACGCTGCGACGAGTGCAAAGGTGTGCGTGGGCATCTTCATGACGGGTTTCCTTCATCGTCGTTGGCATCGGCGGCCGCAGCGCGCGCCATGCGCTCGCTCTTCCAGTACACGTCGTCGCCGCCGTCCATGCGGTTGAGCACGCGCGCGAGTACGAAGAGCAGGTCGCTCAGCCGGTTGAGGTACTGGCGCAATGCGTCGTTGAGTTCCGCGGTGGCACCGAGCGCCACCACGGCGCGCTCGGCCCGCCGCGCCACGGTGCGGCACACGTGCGCGAGCGAAGCGGCGCGCGTGCCGGCCGGCAGGATGAATTCGGCCAGGCGCGGCAAGGCGGCGTTGTGGTCGGCCAGCGCGTTGTCCAGCTGCAGCAGGGCCTCGGGCTTTAGCAGCGTGAAGCCCGGCATCGAGAGTTCACCGCCGAGGTTGAAGAGCTGGTGCTGCACGTCCACCAGCAACTCGCGCACGGCCTCGGGCATGGGCTCGCACAGCAGCACGCCGATCTGCGAATTGAGCTCGTCCACGTCGCCCATCGCGTGCACGCGCAGGTGGTCCTTGGGCACGCGGGTGTTGTCGCCCAGGCCCGTGGTGCCGTCGTCGCCGGTGCGGGTGGCGATCTGGGAAAGTCGGTTGCCCATGGGTGCTCCTCTGTCTTTGTGTTTATGCGGAAACCGTCGAGGCGTCGATCTTGCCGGCCAGCCATTGCAGGCCCGCCAGATGCTGCTGGTCGTGGCTGCAGAGGTAATGGACGAGGCTGCGCATCGTGAGTGGACCGTAGCCCTCGAAGACGGCCGTGCGGGCGAGTTGCGCATCGGTCAGGCTCGAGACGATCTCCATCGTCTGCACGCGTGCGAGGCGGAAATCGGCCAGCACCTGCCTGGCGTCGGCGGCGCCGTAGTTGCGCTCGATGGCGAGAGGCTCGCTGTCGATCGAGGCCAGCGTCGGGCGGTTCTCCAGCAGCGTGCGCCGCAGGCGCACGTGGTAGCCCTCGATCTCGATGTCGCGCACATGGCAAAGCTGTTCGATGGCGGTGAAGGCCTCGCTGGGCACGCCCTCCCACGAGGGCGGTGCCCAGTGCCGGAAAGCCTCGGGAATGGCCGCGTAATGGGCCTCCAGCTGCAAGGGGAAGGCCGCGAGGGCGCTGAGGGTCGTGGGGTTCATCATTTTTTCCGAAGCGCATTATGGTGCTCGCTCCGTAAAATGGCCGATCCCCCTCACCCGTCTGGAGACTCCCAATGAACGCCCCGACCCAAACCTCGCACCTGATGCCGGAGCTTCATCTGCGCGACGTCCCCGCCAGCCTGATCGAAGGCCTCAAGTCGCGCTTCGGCGCCAACTGTTCCACGGCGATGGCGGTGCGCACCCAGCACGGGCGCGACGAGTCGTCGTTCGACGCACCGCCGCCCTCGGCCGTGGTGTTCGCCGAGAGCACGCAGGACGTGGCCGATGCCGTGAAGCTCGCGAGCGAGCACAGCGTGCCGGTCATTCCCTTCGGCGTGGGTTCCTCGCTCGAAGGCCACCTGCTCGCGGTGCAGGGCGGCATCAGCATCGACGTGTCGCGCATGAACAAGGTGCTGTCGATCAACGCCGACGACCTCACGGTGACGGTGCAGCCGGGCGTCACGCGCAAGCAGCTCAACGAAGAGATCAAGAGCACGGGCCTGTTCTTCCCCATCGACCCGGGTGCGGACGCTTCCATCGGCGGCATGACCGCCACGCGCGCGAGCGGCACGAACGCGGTGCGCTACGGCACGATGCGCGAGAACGTGCTGGCGCTCGAAGTGGTGACGGCCGCGGGCGAAGTCATTCGCACCGGCACGCGCGCGAAGAAGTCGTCGGCAGGCTACGACCTCACGCGCCTCATGGTCGGCAGCGAAGGCACGCTGGGCGTGGTCACCGAAGTCACGCTGCGCATCTACCCGCTGCCAGAAGCCGTGTCGGCCGCAATCTGCTCGTTCCCGAGCATCGAGGCCGCGGTGCGAACCACCATCGAGACGATCCAGCTGGGCGTGCCGATCGCGCGCGTGGAACTGATCGACGTGAACACGGTGCGCATGGTGAACGCCTACGCCAAGCTGAACCTGCGCGAAGAGCCGATGCTGCTGATGGAATTCCACGGCTCGCCCGCCGGCGTGAAAGAGCAGGCCGAGACGGTGCAGGAACTTGCGAGCGGCCATGGCGGCAATGCCTTCGAATGGGCCAGCACGCCGGAAGAGCGCACGCGGCTCTGGACCGCGCGGCACAACAGCTACTTCGCGGCCGTGCAGTCGCGCCCGGGCTGCCGCGTGATTTCCACCGACACCTGCGTGCCGATCTCGCGCCTGGCCGATTGCCTGCTCGACTCGGTGGCCGAAGCGGATGCGAGCGGCATCCCCTACTTCCTCGTCGGCCACGTGGGCGACGGCAATTTCCACTTCGGCTATCTGCTGGACCCCAACATCCCCGAAGAGCGTGTGAAGGCCGAAGCGCTGAACCACGCGCTCGTGAGCCGCGCGCTGGCGCTCGAAGGCACCTGCACCGGCGAACACGGCGTGGGGCTGCACAAGATGGATTTCCTGGTGACCGAAGCGGGTGTCGGCGCGATCGACATGATGCGCACGATCAAGCGCGCGCTCGACCCGAAGAACATCATGAATCCCGGGAAGATCTTCAGCCTCTGATCCATCCGCCTCACACGCAAAAAAAGCCCGGCGGCTCGCGAGAGCGCCGGGCTTTTTGATTGTGACGCGGCCCTGAGGCCGGCGATTCTTACTTGCGGCGACGTGCCGGTGCCGGCTCCGGCGGCACATAGGTCTGCGACGGCGCAGCGCCGCCATCCACGCCGAGCCGGCCGCCACCGCCGAGGCCCTGGCCGCGCACGGTCTGTGCCTTGTAGTTGCGCAGCGAACGGACCATCTGGTTGAAGGCGTCCATGAACGCGGCAGCAATCACCTTGCCCTGTGCGGTGTTGGTGTAGCCGCCGAGGCCGCCGGCGCCGCTGCGGCCAGCCAGCCCGCCGAACGCGCCGAAGTCGGTCTTGGAGGCGCTGCCTTCGGAGGCCGCCACCTGCACGCCCGAACGGTTGTCGATGAGGGTCAGGAGCGCGCTCGCTTCCTTGGTCTGCATGCTGCCGCCGATGGCTGCGAGCGCGCGGCCACGGCCGCCGCCCACGAGGCCGCCGAGCGCGCCGCCGATGCCGCCGGCATCGCTGTTGCTGAACACGATTTCGGGCGACAGGCCGTAGTCGGAGGCGACCATCTGGCCGCGGCCGAAGTTGCTGCCGCCGCGCATTTCACCCGACTGCTGCAGTGCGCGCTCGCGCGTCATGGCGTTCATGCCGGCCGCACCGCGCTCGACCACGATGAAGCAGTTCGACTGCTGCACCAGCAAACGCAACAGGTTTGCAGTAGGCGGCAGGCGGTATTCGCCGGTAAGGATGGTGTACCAGCCGGCGTTGACGTTCTCGATGAGGGACACCGTGCCAAGCGGCGATTCGCAGCGCTCGAGCTGGCTGCTCTCGCCGGCGGTGGACGAGCCGGCGGCGCTGCCGGTGGCCATGGTCTTGGCCGACTGGCTGCCCATCTGCATGTCGGTGGTCGCGCAGCCGGTGAGGAGAAGAGCGCCGACGGCGATGGCCGCGAGCGGGAACTTGGTGAACGTCATGACAGGGACTCCCTCTGTTTTCAGATCTGGGGTTGGAAAAAACCAGCGGTCGAGGATACGCGCAAAGGATTACAGGAATCAATCAAACGAATGCCCCATCCCGATTTCAAAACTAGGCCGTTCGGCGGATGCGCTCGATCAATCCGTTGAGCGCTTCGATGGAGCCGAAATGGATCGCCAGCTCGCCGCTTTCGCCGCGTTTCGTGCGCTTCTTGATGCGCACCTCGACCTCGGCGGTGAGCAGGTCGGCCAGCTCTTCTTCCACGCGCTGCAGGTCGCGCGACTTCTCGCCGGCGTTGCCCCGGCGGGAGGGCGTCAAGGTGAATTCGGCCGCCAGCTTCTTGACCAGCGCCTCGGCTTCGCGCACCGACATCTTCTTGGCGGCGATCTGGTTGGCCGCGGTGATCTGCGTGCCGCGGTCCAGCGAGAGCAACGCGCGAGCGTGGCCCATGTCGATGTCGCCGGCCATCAGCATCAGCTGCGCGGGTTCGGCCAGGTTCAAGAGGCGCAACAGGTTGCTGGCCGCGCTGCGCGAGCGGCCCACGGCCTGCGCCGCCATTTCGTGAGTGAGCCCAAACTCGGCGACCAGGCGTTGCAGGCCTTGGGCCTCTTCGAGCGGATTGAGGTCTTCGCGCTGGATGTTCTCGATCAGCGACATGGCCGCGGCGGCCTCGTTGGGCACGTCGCGCACCAGCACCGGCACGCTGTCCAGCCCCGCGAGCTTTGCGGCACGGAAGCGCCGTTCGCCCGCGATGATTTCGTATTCGGCGTTCTTGGCGGCAGCCGATTCGGCATCGAGCCGGCGCACCAGGATCGGCTGCATGATGCCCTGCACCTTGATGCTCTCGGCCAACTCATAGAGCGCGCCCTCGTCCATGCGCGTACGCGGCTGGTAGACGCCGGCCACCATCTGGTCGAGCATCAGCGTGGTCGGGTTCGGCGGCGCGGCGCCCTCCTCCGTGCCCGCATTGCTTTGGTCGGCGGCAGGCCCGGCCGTTGGGCCGAGCAGCGCTTCGAGTCCGCGGCCGAGGCCCTTGGGTTTCTTGGTCGCCATCAGTTCTTGTCTTTCGAAATATCGTTCAGGAGTTGCCGGCCTTCGGGCCAGTCGCCCAGGCCGGATTCGGCGTTCAGGTGGCCGCCCTTGCCGGCGTCGACGAAGCGTGCGCCCCAGTCCCTGGCCAGCTGCTGCGATCGCGAGGCCTCGCAATACGGATCGTCGTTCGCGGCAATCAGCACCGAAGGGAACGGCAGCGGCTGCCGCACGATCGGTGCCCAGCCGGGAATCAATTGCCTAAGATCGTCGCGCTCCAGATCACCGGGGGCCACCAGCAATGCGCCGCGCACCTTGTGCGTGTTGCGCGAATGCGCGGCCCAGGCGGCGACGAGGATGCAGCCGAGGCTGTGCGCGGCAAAGGCGACAGGACCGGGTGCCGCCAGCACTTCTTCCTCGAGCCGCGCGGACCAGTCGCCGCGCAACGGCCGCATCCATTCATGTTGCTCGACCCGGCGGTCGCCATGGATCGACTCCCAGATGGTCTGCCAATGGCCGGGGCCGCTGTTTTGCCAACCCGGCAACAGCAGGATGCGGGAAACTGTCATTTGCTACGAACTTGATAGCGCCATGCCGATTGACGGCAGGCGTCAGAGGCTTTTTTCGGGGGTGGAATCGGATGCGGGCGCGGGCGCCAGCACGTCCTCGGGAATGGCCAGGTCCGGCGCGATGCGCTCGACCGGCGCAATCGGCGGGGCAACGGCACCCGAGGCAAAGGCACTCGCAGGCGGCAGCTTCTCGACCAGCTCCTGCGCGAAGGCGATGAAGGCCTGGCTACCGCGAGCGGCCGGATCGAACACCACGCCAGGCAAGCCATAGCTCGGTGCTTCGGCCAGCCGGACATTGCGCGGGATCACGGTATCGAACACCTTGTCGCCGAAGTGGGACTTGAGCTGCTCGCTCACCTGCTGCTGCAAGGTGATGCGCGGATCGAACATCACGCGCAAGAGACCGATGATCTGCAGGTTCTTGTTGAGATTGGCGTGCACCTGCTTGATGGTGTTGACCAGATCGGTCAGCCCTTCGAGCGCGAAGTACTCGCACTGCATCGGCACGATCACGCCATGGGCGGCGCACAGGCCATTGAGCGTGAGCAGGCTCAGGCTCGGCGGGCAGTCGATCAGCACGAAGTCGTACTCGGCGCCCACCGCCGCCAGCGCGGTGCGAAGGCGCTTTTCGCGGCGGTCGAGCGCCACCATTTCCACTTCGGCGCCGGCCAGTTCGCGGTTGGCGCCCAGGACGTCGTAGCTGCACCCGCCTTCGATCAGCTTGTCCGACTTGACGCGCGCCTCGGCGACGGAGGCCGATTCGAGCAGCACGTCGTACACCGTCAGCTCCAGCTCGCGCTTGTCGATGCCCGAACCCATGGTCGCATTGCCTTGGGGATCGAGGTCGATCATCAGCACACGCTGCCCAACCTTGGCCAGGCCGGCGGCGAGATTGACGGTGGTGGTGGTCTTGCCGACGCCGCCCTTTTGGTTGGCAATGCAGAAAATCTTGGCCATGTCAGTTCTGGAAATCGATCAGCGCGAGATCGCAAGCTTGACGCCGAAGGCGATCAGGAAAACGCCAGCAAGCTTCTCGAGCGTGCCGGAAATACGGCGATTGGCACGGATTCGCTCGGCAAGAAAGTGCGTGAGCAGCGTCGAGGTCAGGCCGTAGAGAAAGGTCAGCGCCGCAATCGTCACCGCCATCGCGCCGAAAGTGACCAGCCCCTGGTGACGGGCCGGATCGACGAACAGCGGGAAGAAGGCCATGTAGAACACGATAGCCTTCGGGTTCAGCAAGGTGATCGTGAATGCCTGGCGGAAGAAATGGCCGGGCTTGATGTTGAGAATCGGCGCCGAGCCGGGCTTGGCCAGCAGCATCTTGATGCCGAGCCACGCGAGGTAAGCAGCGCCCAGCCATTGCACCGCCTTGAACGCGGTCGGGTAAGCGGCCAGAACCGCCGACACCCCGGCCACCGCAGCCCATAAAAGGCACTGGTCACCGACGATCACGCCTGTGGTCGCTGCCAATCCACCGCGAATTCCGCCTTTGCTGGTCGATGTGATCAGCGCCAGATTGCCCGGACCGGGAATCAGGAGGAACAGGATGATGGCGGCGACAAACGCGCCGTAGTCAGCGATGCCAAACATGGAATTTGCCTCGAAGAAGAGAGCCAAGGGGGAGGCGTCGAGTCTAAGCGAGGCCAGCGCGCGGAGGGCCGTTCGGGCGCCGGCTTTTGCCGGCGGCGCCGCATCTTTTACGGAATCAGACGGGGTCTTTGCGCGCCCAGACGATGCAGCGCTCGGCATCAAGGCCCGGAACCACCAGTTGTTCCACGTGAAACACAGCCACTTCTGGAGGTAGACCCGCGAGTTCGTCGCTGGGATTCTTGCCCTTCATGGCGAGCCAGACGCCATCCGGTGCCAGCAGTTGCTTCGAGCCATTGAAGAAATCCGGCAACGAAGCGAATGCGCGCGAGCTGACCACGTTGTAGCTGCCCTCCAGCAGTTCGACCCGTGCATGCAGCCCACGGAGATTGGGCAGTTCGAGCTCCGCAGCCACTTGCTGGACAAAGGCGGCCTTCTTGGCGACCGCATCCAGGCAGCTCACATCGATGTCCGGCCGCATGATCGCGATGATCACACCCGGCAGTCCGGCGCCCGAGCCCACGTCGAGAAGCTTGCCCTTCTCCGGATATTGCCGCTGCAGCGGTGCAATGACGGCCAAGCTGTCGAGCAGGTGGTGCGTCATCACCCCGGCCGGATCGCGCACCGCTGTCAGGTTGTAGACCTTGTTCCACTTCAGCATCAGCGTGCCGTAGGCCAACAGTTGCTCGGCTTGGCGACCAGACAACGCAACGCCGAGCGCTGCAGCGCCTTCGCGCAGCGTATCGATGGGCGCGCTCATCCTGCGGACTGCGGCTCGGTGGCTGCTTCCGTGGCGGCATCACGGGCGAAGGCTTTGTGGCCGCCCTTGCGCAGATGGATCATCAAGAGCGAAATGGCCGCGGGCGTGACGCCGGAGATACGCGAAGCCAAGCCCAGAGTTTCAGGCCGGTGCTTGTCCAGCTTCTGGCGCACTTCAAAGCTCAGCGCCTTGACCTGCCCGTAGTCGAAATCGGCAGGCAGGCGCAGATTTTCGAAATGGGCAGCGCGCTCCACTTCGTCGTGCTGGCGCTCGATGTAGCCCGAATACTTGGCTGAGATCTCAATCTGCTCGATCTCTGTTCCGCTCAAAGTCGACGCGGCACTGTACTTGCCGCCATCCAGGGACATGAGCGTTTCGTAGTTCACATCAGGACGGCGCAGCAGGTCGGCGAGGTTGTATTCGTGCTCGATAGCCTTGCCTAGCACCCGCTCCGACTCGGCCGCCGGCAGGTTGCGCGGATTCACCCAGATCGACTTGAGGCGCTCTGTTTCACGTGAAACAGCGTCGCGCTTTCGGCTGAAAGCGTCCCAGCGCGCATCGTCCACCAAGCCCAGCTTGCGCCCTGCTTCGGTCAGGCGCATGTCGGCGTTGTCCTCGCGCAGTTGCAGGCGGAACTCGGCGCGGCTGGTGAACATGCGGTACGGCTCGGTCACGCCCTTGGTGATGAGGTCATCGACCAGCACACCCAAATACGCTTCGTCGCGGCGCGGCAGCCAGGCATCTTCGCCACGGCATTGCAGCGCGGCGTTGATGCCGGCAAACAAGCCTTGCGCCGCCGCCTCTTCGTAACCGGTCGTGCCGTTGATCTGCCCCGCAAAGAACAGGCCCTTGACCGAGCGGGTTTCGAAGCTGCTCTTGAGTTCGCGCGGATCGAAGTAGTCGTACTCGATCGCGTAGCCCGGCCGCAGGATGTGGGCGTTCTCCAGCCCCGGCATCGAGCGCACGAGCTGGTACTGAATGTCGAACGGCAGGCTGGTCGAGATCCCGTTCGGGTAGTACTCGTTGGTCGTCAGGCCTTCGGGCTCGAGAAAGATCTGGTGGCTTTCCTTGTCGGCAAAGCGGTTGATCTTGTCTTCGACGCTCGGGCAGTAGCGCGGACCGACACCGTCGATCTTCCCGGTGAACATCGGGCTGCGGTCGAAGCCGGAGCGGATGATGTCGTGCGTGCGCGCATTCGTGTGCGTGATCCAGCAGGCCATCTGGCGCGGATGCATGTCGGTGCGGCCCATGAAGCTGAACACCGGCATCGGCCCTGCCCCACCGGGCATGCCGTCGCCGGGCTGCTCGGTGCACTTCGAAAAGTCGATGCTGCGGCCATCGAGCCGCGGCGGCGTGCCGGTCTTGAGGCGGCCTTGCGGCAGCTTCAGTTCCTTCAGGCGCGCCGACAGGCTGATTGCCGGCGGGTCGCCGGCGCGTCCGGCCTGGTAGTTGTCGAGGCCGACGTGGATGCGGCCGTCGAGGAAAGTGCCCGCAGTCAGCACCACGGTGCGCGCGCGGAAAGCGATGCCCACCTGCGTGACGGCGCCCACCACGCGATCGCCCTCCACCATCAGGTCGTCGACCGCTTGCTGGAACAGGCTCAGGTTCGGCTGGTTTTCCAGGCGATGGCGGATTGCGGCCTTGTACAGCACGCGGTCAGCCTGCGCGCGGGTCGCGCGCACGGCCGGGCCCTTGCTCGAATTGAGAATGCGGAACTGGATGCCCGCTTCGTCGGTGGCAATTGCCATCGCGCCGCCGAGCGCATCCACCTCTTTCACGAGATGGCCCTTGCCGATGCCGCCGATCGACGGGTTGCAGCTCATCTGCCCCAGCGTCTCGATGTTGTGGGAGAGCAGCAGCGTCTTGGCGCCCATGCGTGCAGCGGCGAGCGCGGCTTCGGTGCCGGCGTGGCCACCGCCGACGACGATCACATCGAATTCTTCGGGGTACAGCATTTGAAAGAGGGGCGCACTACTGAGACGCGTGCGCTGCGCAAAGGGGGCACCGATTTTAATCGGCGATGCCGTCTTGCGCCCGTTGTGTGGGCAAGCTAGAGGGCAAAGCCAAACCGCCCGCCACTGCCCGTGGCGACTGGATAGTATGCTATATATTTAATAGCAAACTATCGTTGTCAGGCGGCGGTTTCCGTGAGTTGTGTCACCGGCACTGGCTTTTCGATGCCGACCAGCGCACCGCTCGGCGCCGGGGCGGCCGGGGGTGCAACGCTTTCGTCCTGCAGTTCGCGCACCACCAGTTTCTTGTCCGTCATGCGCACCGCGCCGAAGATCGTGCAGAAGGCCACGTCCTTGGCGTCGCGCCCCGTGCCCACACGAACCAGCCGGTCGACGGGTGCCATGCGCGTTGGATCGAACAGCACCCACTGCCCACCGAGCCAGGCTTCGAAGACAGCATGGAAATCCTGCGGCGGCTCGTCGAACCACACATAACCCACCACCAGCCGCGCAGGAATGTTGAGCGCGCGGCAGAAGGTGATGCCCAGGTGCGCGAAGTCACGGCACACGCCCGCGCGTTCCACGAACACCTCGCGTGCGGTGGTCGTCGAGTCGCTGCTGCCGGGTTCGTAGGCGATGCTCTCGTGGATCCAGTCGACGATCGCCTGCACGCGGCCGATGCCCGGCGGCAACTCGCCGAAGAGTTGCTGCGCGCAACGGGACATCAAGTCCGATTCGCAATAGCGCGTCGGCATCATGTAATGCAGCACCTCGTCGGGCACTTCGCTGACCGGCACCTCGCGCAAGTCGAGCGGCACGTGGACGTGCGAACGCTGCACGGTCGCCCTGTAGCCGATCTTCAGCGGCCCGGGCTTGGCATCGAAGCGGATGAAGCGGTTGCCGCTGCCCTCGTCGCAGAACACCTGCATCTCGGTCGGCGGCTCGATCGTGAGGGTCTCTTCCACCACCGCCTGTGCGCCGGCGCGAGCGGCCTCGATGTTGAGCAGCATGTGCGCAGGCGCCGTCACCTCGTAGTCGAGTTGCGCGTCGATGTGTGAAATGTGCATGGGGATCTCTTCAGGCCTGTCGTCGCCGCGTGCGGTGTTCGGGCAATTGCCAATGGGTCTGCGTCACGAGCAGCACCCGCACCACGCGGTGCGCGGGGCTCTGCAGCAGCGTGTCGAGCGACCGCGCCTGCGGCCACTTCGTCTTCAAACGCAGCATCAGTCCAGCGCCTTCTTCACAGCGCCCACGCCCAGCGCGGCGAGCACAACGAACAGCACGGCCAACACGAGGAACAAGCCGAACAGCAGCTTGGCGATACCGGCCGCTCCCGCAGCCACGCCGCCGAAGCCGAGCAGGCCCGCCACGAGGGAGATGACCGCAAAAATGATTGCGTACTTCAACATCCGAAACTCCTTGCAGCAGGCCTCGCCCACCGTGGGCAGGAGCTTAGAAAGCGGGCCGCTCCCGCCCGATAGTCACGAGCCCCAAGCCGCCGTAGGACAAAAACGCGACGACCTCAAACCCGCTAGCATCCGCCTCGGTTTCACATAAAGATCACCTCGTCATCCACATCCATTTCCCCTGGAGTCATTTCGCATGAAGTTGTATTACTCGCCCGGTGCCTGTTCCCTCTCGCCCCACATCGCGCTGCACGAGGCCGGCCTCGCCTTCGAGCCCGTGATGGCCAGCACCAAGAGCCACAAGCTGCAGGACGGCACCGACTACTACGGCATCAACCCGCTGGGCTACGTGCCGATGCTCGAACTGGACGACGGCGCGCGCCTGCGCGAAGGCCCGGCCATCCTGCAATACATCGCCGATCTCGCGCCCACCAAGAACCTCGCGCCGGCCAACGGCACGATGCAGCGTTATCGCCTGCAGGAGTGGCTCACCTTCATCGGCACCGAGATCCACAAGGGCTACAGCCCGCTGTTCAACCCGAACATGCCCGAGGAAGCCAAGACCATCTTCAAGGACAAGCTCAAGTCGCGCTACGAATGGCTCGACGGCCAGCTCGCCGACAAGCAGTACCTGATGGGCGAGCATTTCAGCGTGGCCGACGGCTACCTGTTCACCGTGACCAACTGGACCAAGCCGACCGGCGTGGACCTCTCGCCCTTCGCCAACGTGCAGGCCTGGCATGCGCGCGTCGCGGCCCGTCCGGCGGTGCAGGAAGCAATGAAGGCCGAAGGCCTGCTGAAGTAAACCGAAGCACACAGAAGCAGCGAAGCGACCGGGCCCTCCTACGGGAAAACCCGGTCCGCTTCAGCCACAAGCCGCACGATGCGGCTTTTTTTTCGCGTCACGCTACGGCCAGAACTCCAGAAGAACTTCGAAGGAACCCAGCGCCATGGCCGAAACCCTTCCCACCGTCGAACTGCGCGAAGAGATGCGCGGGCCCGTCATGTGGCTCACCATCGACCGCGAGGAGCGGCGCAACGCGATCAACGCCGCCGTGCTCGCCCGCCTGTCCGATGCCCTCGCGCGCGCCAACGGCGATGCCGCGGTGCGCGCCGTCGTCATCACCGGAGCCGGCACTCGGGCTTTCTGTGCGGGCGCCGACCTGCAAAGCGGCACCGCGTTCAAGTTCGATTACGCCGAGCCCTACCAGGGCTTCGCCAACCTCTTTCGCCAGGCGCGCCAGTTGACGGTGCCGCTCATCGCGCGCGTCAACGGCGCCTGCATGGCGGGCGGCATGGGGATCATGGCGATGTGCGACATGGCGGTGGCGAGCAGCGGTGCCGTGTTCGGCCTGCCCGAGGTGAAGGTCGGCCTCTTTCCCGCGCAGGTGCTCAGCGTGCTCGACGGCCTGCTGCCGCGCCGCGTGCTCACCGAGATGTGCATCACCGGCGAGCCCATCGCCGCCGCACAGGCGCTCGCGCATGGATTGATCAACCGCGTGAGCGACGACGTGGACGAGAGCGTCGAGTGGCTGCTCTGCCGCATGCTCGACAAGTCGCCCGCAGCCATCCGCCGCGGCCTCTACACGATGAAGAAGATCGAGGCGATGGCCTTCGAGGAATCGATGGCGTTCACCGAAAGCCAGATCGGCCTCTTCGCGCTCACCGAGGACGCAGCCGAAGGGCAGCTCGCCTTCCGCGAGAAGCGCAAGCCGCAATGGAGCGGCCGATGAGCAACGACAGCAAGGGCACCGCCGAGCGCATCGTCCGCATCGGCGGCGCCTCGGGCTTCTGGGGCGACAGCAGCGTGGGCGCGCCGCAGCTCGTGGCCAGCGGGCAGATCGACTACCTGGTGTTCGACTACCTCGCCGAACTCACGATGTCGATCCTCGCGGGCGCGCGGCTCAAGAAACCCGAGCTCGGCTATGCGACGGACTTCGTGTTGGTCGCGATGAAATCGGTGCTCGAGGATGTCGTGAAACAAGGCATCCGCGTGGTGAGCAACGCGGGCGGCGTGAATCCGCAAGGCTGCGCCGATGCACTGGCCTCGCTCGCGAAAGAGCAAGGCATCGAGCTGAAGATCGCGGTGGTGAGCGGCGACGACGTATCCGCGCTGCTGCCGCAACTGCGCCAGGCCCAGCCGCCCGTGCGCGAACTGCAGAGCGGCGCGGCGCTGCCCGAGCGCGTGCTCACCGCCAATGCGTACCTCGGCGCGCGGCCGATCCAGGCTGCGCTCGATGCGGGCGCGCAGGTTGTCATCACCGGCCGCTGCGTCGACTCGGCCGTCACGCTCGGCGTGCTGATGCACGAGTTCAAGTGGCAGCCCGGCGACCACGACCTGCTCGCCGCCGGCAGCCTCGCGGGCCACATTATCGAGTGCGGCTGCCAGGCGACCGGAGGCCTGCACACCGACTGGGACACCGTGCCCGACTGGCCGCACATCGGCTACCCGATCGTCGAGTGCAGCGCGGACGGCAGTTTCGTCGTCACCAAGCCCGCGGGCACCGGCGGCAAGCTCACGCCGGCGGTGGTGGGCGAGCAGATGCTCTACGAGATCGGCGACCCCGCCGCCTACCTCCTGCCCGACGTGACGGCCGACTTCACGCAGGTGCGCATCGAACAGGCGGGCGAACACCGCGTGCACGTTCACGGCGCGCGCGGCCGTGCGCCGACCGCGAGCTACAAGGTCAGCGCGACCTATGTCGACGGCTTCAAGACCGCGGCGCAGCTAACCATCGTGGGCTTCGATGCGGCCGCGAAGGCACGGCGCACGGGCGAGGCGATCCTCGCGCGCACCGGCGAACTCTTCGCGCAGTCCGGCTTCGGCCCCTACAGCGCCACGCACATCGAAACGCTCGGCGCCGAGTCCTGCTACGGCCCGCATGCGAATGCACAGGTGCTGCAGACGCGCGAGGCGGTGCTGCGGCTCGCGGTGACGCATCCGCGCAAGGAGGCGCTCGAGCTGTTCGCGCGCGAAGTGGCGCCGGCCGGCACCTCGTGGGCTCCGGGCACCACGGGAGCGGGCGGCGGGCGGGCTTCGGTATCGCCGTCGATCCGGCAGTACGCCTTCTTGCTCGACAAGTCGCAGGTCGAGGCCCGCGTGCGCATCGATGGGCAACCCGTCGATGTGCCGCGCACCCTTGCGCCTTCGGTCGCCGAAGTTTCCCCTCCGCGACCCGCCGGCGCCACGCGGCACCCAGCCGCACCCGAGGCCCCCGACACCGTCGAAGTGCCCCTCATCCGCCTTGCCTGGGCCCGCAGCGGGGACAAGGGCGACACCTCGAACATCGGCGTCATCGCGCGCCACCCCGCCCTGCTGCCCGTCTTGCGCAAACAGCTCTCCGAGGCGCGAGTGGCCGATTGGCTCGCGCACCTCGTCAAGGGCCGCGTCACGCGCTACGAGGTGCCGGGCATCGACGCCTTCAACTTCGTCTGCGAACAGGCGCTGGGCGGGGGCGGCATGGCGTCGCTGCGCAACGACCCGCTGGGCAAGGGCATGGGGCAGATCCTGCTGGCGATGCCGGTGCGCGTGAGCGCGGCGTTGCAGGCCCTCGTGCCCTGAAAAGCGCCGACAGCGCCACTAACACCAATCGGGACAACCGTGCGACAGCAGGGTTGACGCCGGGCGCTTAGCCTTGCGCCTGTTTCAACTCTGCCTCTTCTTTCACGATGTCCACCCTTTTCGACCCCGTACAGGCCGGCGACCTGAAGCTCGCCAACCGCATCGTGATGGCGCCGCTGACGCGCAACCGCTCGCCCAACGCCGTGCCGCCCGAGCTGGCCGTCACCTACTACGCGCAGCGCGCCACCGCGGGCCTGCTGATCACCGAAGCCACCGCCGTCAGCCACCAGGGCCAGGGCTATTCCGACGTGCCCGGCCTCTACGGCACCGAGCAGCTGGACGCCTGGAAGCGCGTGACCGACGCGGTGCATGCCAAGGACGGCAAGATCGTCGTGCAGCTGTGGCACGTGGGCCGCGTCTCGCACACCGAACTGCAACCCGATGGCGGTAAGCCCGTCGCGCCCTCGGCCATCACCGCCAAGACCAAGACCGTGCTCATCAAGGACGGCGTGCCCACCTTCGTGGAGACCTCCGAGCCGCGCGCGCTCGATGCCGGTGAACTGCCGGGCATCGTCCACGCCTATGCGGTCGCGGCCCGCAGCGCGGTGGAAACCGCCGGCTTCGACGGCGTCGAGGTGCATGGCGCCAACGGCTACCTGCTCGACCAGTTCCTGAAAGACGGCAGCAACAAGCGCACCGACGACTACGGCGGCTCCATCGAGAACCGCGCGCGCCTGCTGCTCGAAGCCACGCGCGCCGTCGTCGATGCCGTCGGCGGCGGCAAGACCGGCATCCGCCTGTCGCCCGTCACGCCCGCCAACGACGTGCACGACAGCAACCCGCAGCCGCTCTTCACCTACGTGGTCAAGCAGCTCGCGCAACTGAACCTGGCCTACATCCACATCATCGAAGGCGCCACCGGCGGCCCGCGCGAGATCGAGGACCGTCCCTTCGACTACGAAGCCCTCAAGGCCGCATACCGCGAAGCCGGCGGCAAGGGCGCATGGATGGTCAACAACGGCTACGACAAGCCGCTGGCCGACGAAGCCGTGAAGGAAGGCGACGACCTCATCGCCTTCGGCAAGCCCTTCATCTCGAACCCCGACCTGGTGCGCCGCCTGCGCGAGAACGCGCCGCTGAACGAGCTCGACAAGGCCACGATGTACGGCGGCGGCGCCAAGGGCTACACGGACTATCCGGCACTCGGCTGACGCCCGGGGCCATGGCAAGATGCGGCGGACTTTTCGTGTCCGCCACAGGAGAGAAATGCCATGGCCCGCATCGAGCAACGACTGGCCGCGCTCGGCCTCGTTCTTCCCCCGACCGTGACGCCGCCGCCCGGCGTCGTTTTGCCCTTCCAGTTCGTGCGGCTCATCGGCCGCCGCGCCATCGTCTCGGGCCACGGCCCGCTCAACGCCGACGGCACCATCGCCGCGCCGCTGGGCAAGCTGGGCCGCGAGGTGACGGTCGAGCAAGGCTACGCATCGGCCCGCCTCACGGCCCTGGCGATGCTCGGCAGCCTGCAGCGTGCGCTGGGCGATCTCGACCGCATCGCTGCCTGGACGCGCGTGTTCGGCATGGTCGCCTCGGCACCCGGCTTCGACAAGCAGCCGGCGGTGATCAACGGCTTCTCGGACCTCATCCTCGAACTCTTCGGGCCCGACATCGGCGCGCACGCGCGCAGCGCCGTCGGCATGGCGGAGCTGCCGTTCAACATTCCGGTCGAGATCGAGGGAGAGGTGGAGTTCGACGCGTGAGCGGCAACGCGACATGGACTCTCCGGCGGGCCGACGCGAGCGATGCGGCCTCCATCGCCGCATGCGCCATCGAGGCCTTTCGACACTACATTCCGCGCCTCGGTCTCACACCGATTCCGATGACCAAGGACTACCGCGCAGCGATCGCCCATGCGCAGGTCTGGGTCGCCACGCAGCAGGACGAAACCATCGCCGCGCTGGTGCTCGACATCACCGACGAAGGCTTCCTGATCGACGTGATCGCGGTGCGGCCCCAGCACCAGGGCACCGGGGTCGGCCGCGCCCTTCTCGAGCTCGCCGAGCGCGAGGCGCTCCGGCAGGGCCACGATTCCATCTACCTCTTCACCAACGAGAAGATGACCGAGAACCGCGCGCTCTACGAACGCATCGGCTATGTCGAATACAAGCGCCTCGCCTTCGCGGAGCGCACCCGCGTCTTCCTGCGCAAGCCCTTGAGGAATTGACCGCCATGCAGTTGGCCCGCATTCACCACGTCGCGATCATCTGTGCCGACTACGCGCGCTCGAAGCGCTTCTACACCCAGGTGCTCGGCCTGCGCGTCGTCGCCGAAAACTACCGCGCCGCGCGCGATTCGTACAAGCTCGATCTCGCACTGCCCGACGGTTCGCAGGTCGAGCTGTTCTCGTTTCCCGAGGCGCCCGCGCGCCCTACGCGGCCCGAGGCGCAGGGGTTGCGGCACCTGTCCTTCGAAGTGCACGACGTGCAGGCCGCCGCCGATGAACTCGCGGCGCAGGGCATCGCGGTGGAGCCGCTGCGCATCGACGAGTACACGGGCCGGCGCTTCACCTTCTTCGCCGACCCCGACGGCCTTCCGCTCGAACTCTACGAAGCCGCGCCTTGCGAAGACCTCGATGCGCTGCTGCTGAAACTCGAAGGCGCGCTGCATCTGCGCAAGGTGCGATCCAGTGCCGCGCAACTGGAGGAACTGCTCGACGACGACTTCCGCGAACTCGGTGTGTCGGGGATCGAATGGACGCGGCCCGCGATCGTCGAAGCGCTGCGCGACGAAGCTTTTTCGGAGCGAACGATCTCGGACTTCCGCGTGCAGCGCATGGCGCCCGATGTGGCGCTGGTCACCTACCGCGCGCACCGTGCCGCAATACCCGAGCGGCCCGCAGCCGATTCGCTTCGCAGTTCGTTGTGGCGACTGCGGCGCGGCAGATGGCGCATGGCGTTCCACCAAGGCACGCCGCTGCCGACGCAGCCCTAGGCGACCTCGCCGAACGCGACGCTCACGCGCAGGCCCGTGGGCTCGGCCGCCTCGAGCCGCAGCTCGGCCCCCAGCAGCTCGGCATAGCGCGACACGATCGACAACCCCAGCCCCGAGCCTTGCCCCAGCTTCTGCCCCGCGGGGCCCTGCGCCCAACGCTGCATCAGGTCGCGCTGCGCTTCGAGTGGTATGCCGGGGCCGTCGTCGATCACGCTCAGCGTACGGCCTGCGAGCTCGACCGTGATCGTGCGGCCGCCGTAGCGCAACGCGTTGTCGATGAGGTTGTCCAGGATGCCTTCGACCAGCGCTTCGTTGGCCATCACGACCACACCGTCGTCCAGGCCCCTCGCACCGAGGTCCACGCCGCGCGCATCCGCACGCGCCAGGTGGCGCAGCACCGTCTGCTCGGCCAATGCATCGAGGTGCACCGGCGCGCGGGCCAGGCTCGTGCGCGCCTCCTCGGCCAGTGCAAGTGCGAGCAACTGGTCGATCAGGTGGCTCGCGCGCGCCTGGCGCTCCGACACGCGCTCGAGCTGCTCGCGCCACACCGTGGTGTCGTGCTGCGCCAGGCCGTATTCGGCCAACGCGCGGATGCCGGCAAGCGGCGTGCGCAACTCGTGCGCCACGTTGCCCACGAACTCGCGCTGCGCCTGCACGCTGTGGCCCAGCCGCTCGAACAGCGAATTGACCGCGTTGCCGAGGCGCTGCAACTCGCGCGAGGTCTGCGCCACCGCGACCGGCGAAAGATCGCGCACGTCGCGGCGGTCGAGCGCACGCTGCAGGTCGCCGAGCGGCCGCAGGTCGCTGCGGATGCCGTACCAGAGCCACACCGCCAACAGCACCAGCAGCAGGATCTGCGGCGCCAATGCAAAGCCCAGCAGTTGCCGCACGAGCGCCGTGCGGCTCAGCGTGGTCTGCGCGATCACCACGCGGTAGGGCATGGCGATGCCGGGTTCCGCGTCGTGTTCGAGCGTCACCGCGCGCATGGATTTGCCTTGATAGGTCACGTCGGAAAATCGGTAGCGCGCGCCGCCCGCAGGCAGCGGCGCCTGCAGGTCCGACTCGCCCGAGATCAGCGAGCCGTCGAGACGCTGCACAGAGAAATGGACCTTGTCGATCTGGTCGAAGAGCACCGTGGCCACTTCGCGCGGCGTGAGCAAGAGCTCGATGCCGCGCTCGCCCGCCTGCACGTTGGCCGACAGCGCATAGGCATCGTCGAGCATGCCGCGATCGAAGGCCTGTTCGGAAAAGTAGTTGGCGATGACCAGCGCGATCACCGCGCCGAGCATCCACGTGAGTGCCAGCGGCACCAGCACGTTGCGCAGGACCCGCCGCGTGAGCGACGGTGCGATCGGGGGAACGGTGCCGTCCGTCACACCTCGGCTTCGAGCAGGTAGCCGATGCCGCGCAGCGTGCGGATGCTTGCACCCGTGCCCAGCAGCTTCTTGCGCAGCCGCGAGATGAAGGCCTCGAGTGCGTTGTCACCCAGCGATTCGTCGAAGCTGGAGAGCTTGTCGGACAGCGCACGCTTGCTCACGGTGCGGCCCGGCGGGCTCATCAGTTCCCACAACACCTCGAACTCGCGCGCGGGCAGATCGAGCGGACCACCCGCGGTGGAGAAGCGCCGCGCCTTGCGGTCGAGCTTGAGTTGGCCGAGCAGCACGATGTCTTCGGTGCCCTTCGCACGGCGCACCAGAGCGCGCAATCGCGCCTCGACTTCGGCGAGATCGAAAGGCTTGCCCAGGTAGTCGTCGGCACCCGCATCGAGGCCCGCGATGCGCTCTTCGGTGCGGCCGCGCGCGGTGAGCACGAGCACGGGCGTGCGGTCGCCGCGCGCGCGCGCCTGCCTGAGCGCGGTGAGGCCGCTTGCGAGTCCGCTGGTGGGGCTCGCGGTGGCCGGCAGGTTGAGGTCGAGCAGCACCGCATCGAAGGGTTGCACGCGCCAGAGGTGGTCGGCGTCTTCGACGTTGGTCGACACGTCGACCCGGTGGCCCGCATCCGCCAGGCTGCGCAGCATCACATCGCGCAGGACGGCGTCATCTTCGACAAGCAGGATTCGCATGGTGGTGGGGTGGTGGAAGTGTGAAGAGTTGCTGAATGAATGGGTCAGGGGCCGGTCAGTAGCTCCACACGATAGTCGTTGCATGAGCATACGACAGCAGCATGAAACAGGGGCCATTTTCATGGCCGGCGCCACGCGATGAGCGCACGCGATTCCTCTGATCAGCTGAGCATGGTGCCCCGCGAGGTGCAACGCACCGCGGTGGTCCTGCTGCATGGTTTATGCAGCACGCCTGACGAGTTGCTGACCGTGCAATCGGCATTGCGCGTCCGGGGGTATGCGGCACACCCGCTGTCGATCGAAGGCTACTCGTTCGACGCCAATGCGCCGCTGCGGCATGCCGCGCCGTACGAGCGCTGGCTCGATGCCATCCAGGCGCAGGTCGAGGCGCTTCGCGCACAGCACGACCGCGTGATGCTGGTCGGCATCTCCGCCGGCTCCTCGCTCGCGCTGGGCGCGGCCATCCGGTGCGGGCGCGACGTCGATGCGCTGGTGCTCATGTCGACCACGCTGCGCTTCGACGGCTGGGCGATTCCGCGCACGCAGTTCCTGTTGCCGCTGGCCTTCTACACGCCGCTCGGGCGCCTCTGGCAATACCGCGAACGTCCGCCCTACGGCGTGAAGAACGAACGCGTACGCGCCTGGATCGAGCGCGAGCTGCGGCATCGCAAGATCTCGCGCGCGGGCAGCTCGGTGATCGGCGTGAGCCACCTGCGCGAACACGACCGGCTGATCCGCCACGTGCGGCGCAACCTGAATGCAGTGCAGTGCGACAACGTGCTCGCGCTGCATGCCCAGCAGGACGAGGTGGCCAGCGTGGCCAACCTCGACATCCTCGCGCGGGGCCTGCGCTGCCGCGCCTTCCGCACCGTGGTCGTGGCCAACAGCTACCACATGATCACGATCGACAACGACCGCCAGCAGGTCGTGCGCGAAACAGTGTCGTTCGCCGATGCGGTCGCGCACGGCTCGATGCCCGAGCATCCCCTGTACGCATGAGCTCGCCCGAGCGAACACACTGAAAGGAACACAGCCCATGTCCTCGCCTACCTTCAACAGCATCGCGACCATCCTGGAGACCGACTTCAAGATCGATCGCAGCGACATCTCGCCCGCCACCGTGCTGACCGACCTCGGCCTCGATTCGCTCGCGCTGATGGAGTTCGTCTTCGCGGTGGAAGACGCCTTTCACCTGCGCATTCCAGAAGACCGGCTGGACCCGCGCGAAGCCGGCATCACGCTGCAGCGCCTGTGCGAGGTGATCGACACCGAGAGCAGCGGCGCCCTTGTACCCGCCGGCGAAGCGGCCCACGCATGAGCAGCGGAGCAGCCCACGCCGTGCTGGCCGCCTCCGCGGCGCGTGCCGCATCGGCACCCGTACGCGTGAGCGGCATGGGCTTCATCACGCCCATCGGCCGCACCGTCGAGGCCTTCGACGATGCGCTGTTCAACGGTCGCTCGGCCGTGCGCGCGCAGACGCTCGAGATCAAGGGCATGGACCCGATGTCGCTCGCCGTGGCGGCCTGCGATTTCGATTCGAACGGCGTGCGCAGCACCTCGCGCCTGCCGCTGGACCGCGGCACGGCGATGGCGCTGGCCGCCGCGCAGGACGCGGCCGCCGAAGCCGGACTCGGTGCCGGCAGCGTCGACCCCGAGCGCCTGGGCATCTTCTGGGGCAGCGGCCTCGCCGGCGCGGGCGCCTTCGACACCACGACCCGCGCGCTCTACGGCGAGCAAAAGCGCATGCGCCCGACGACGGTGCTCACCGTGATGCCCAACGCAGCAGTGGCGGAGCTCGCGCTGCATTTCGGCGCGCGCGGTTCGGCCATTGCCTATGCGTGCGCCTGCGCCTCGTCGGCGGTGGCCATCGGCGAGGCCATGCGCGCCATCCGCGGCGGCTGGATCGACGTCGCCATCGTCGGCGGACACGACGCGATGCTCACGCCCGGCGTGATGGCCAGCTGGCACGCAATGCGCGTGATGGCACCGCCACCTGCCGGCGCGCCCTCTTCCGCCTGCCGGCCTTTCTCCGGCGACCGCGCGGGCTTTGCCATCGGCGAAGGCGCGGCGGCGCTGGTGATCGAATCCGAAGCCCACGCACAGGCGCGCGGAGCGGGGGCTTCCCCGTTCGTGCTCGCGGGCTACGCCACCAACTGCGACGGCACGCACATCACCAACCCCGACAGCGCCGGCCAGGTGCGTGCGATGCGCGCCGCCCTGCGGGATGCGGGCATCGAGGCCTCCGACATCGGCCACATCAATGCGCACGGCACCGCCACCTCGGCCGGCGATGCAGCAGAAGCCGCATCGATCCGCGAGGTGTTCGGCAATGCCACGCCCGTGAGCGCCACCAAGGCCATCCATGGCCACGTGCTCGGTGGCGGTGGCGCCATCGAACTCATTGCGGCGTTGCGCGCACTGGCGCGCGAATCGCTGCCGCCCGTCGCGAACCTGCAGACGCCCGATGCGGCCTTCGATCTCGACTTCGTGCGCGGCGAAGCGCGCGAAGCCAAGGGCATCCGCTACGCGCTCTCCAACTCCTTCGCTTTCGGCGGCACCAACGCGGTGATCGTGGCCGGCCGTGCGGATGCATTGGATCGCTGAAGGCCTGCTGAAAAAACAACGCGGTGCATCGGCTGGTCGTTCTCGTCGTGCCCGTGTTCGCACTGCTCATGGCGTGCGAATTCGCATGGGGTTGGCTCAAGCGCCGCAACACCTACCGCTTCAGCGACACGCTCGGCAGCCTGAGCCAGGGGCTGCTGAGCCAAGCGCTTGCTGTGTGCACGCAACTCTTCCAGATCGGGCTTTACGCGATGGTCTATCCGGCCGTCGCGATCTGGACGCGGCCCTGCTTCTGGGACAGCGCCATCGGCTGGATCGTCGCGGTGCTGCTGTTCGACTTCTGCGATTACTGGCTGCATCGCGCAGGCCATGAGTCGGCCGTGTTCTGGGCCGCGCACTCGGTGCATCACCAGAGCCAGCAGTTCAACTTCTCGACGGCATTGCGGCAGGAAAGCATGGTGGCTTTCCTGGGCTGGGCTTTCTACCTGCCGATGGCGGTGGTGGGCGTGCCGCCCGAGCAGTTCGGCATCGCGGGGCTCGTCGTTCTGGTCTACCAGTTCTGGATCCACACCGAGCACATCGGCAAGCTCGGCTGGTTCGACCGCGTGTTCTCGTCGCCCTCGAACCATCGCGTGCACCACGCGGTGAACGATGGGTACGTGGACCGCAACTACGGCGGCATGCTCGTGGTGTGGGACCGCATGTTCGGCACCTTCGCCGAAGAGAACGAAGGTGCCGTCTACGGCACGCGCACGGCGCTGGCGAGCTTCGATCCGCTGCGCGCGATCCTCGGGCCGTATGCACCGCTCGTGCACGACAGCTGGCACGCGCGCAGATGGCGCGACAAGGTCGCGGTGTGGTTCAAGCCGCCAGGCTGGCGGCCGGCCGACGTGGAGGCGCGCTTTCCGCAAGCGCCGTTTTCTCTCGACGAGGCGATGCACATCCACGACCCCGAGCTGACCCGCATGCAGGTCGCCTCGGCATCGATCCACTTCGCCGGATGGGTCGGCGTGACGCTTGCCTTCCTGTGGGGCGCCGACGACCTCGCAGTTCGCACCGGGCTCGAACTCCTGGCATTGGCCGTCGGGGGTTTCTGGGCGATCGGCGCGGTGCTGGATTCGCGACTTCGCCTGCGGTGGGCATGGTGTGCGCAATGCGTGCTGCTGGCTTTGTCGGCGGCGCTGCTGGCGTGAGGCGCAGTCGGTAAGCTCGGCGCTTCCATCGCTCCGGGACTCTCACTTATGCGCAGGCTCGCCACACCTGAAGACATCGACACCGTCTTCGCGCTCTACATGCACGAGAAGGTCGTGCCCTATCTCGGCTACGACCCGATGCCGCTCGAAGACTTCCGGCCCATCTACCAGGAGATGGTCGACAGCCGGCGCTTCTTCGTCTACGAACTGGACGGGCGGATCGCCGGCTTCTATCGCGCGACGCGTTATCCGGGCCGGGTGCAGCACGTGGCCAGCCTCGGCACGCTGGCGGTCGATCCGGCGTTGCATGGCCAGGGCGTGGCGCTCGCGATGGTGAGCCAGGCGATCGACGAACTGAAGGCAGCGGGCGTCAAGCGCGTCGAGCTCTGCGTCGAAAGCGACAACACACCGGGCCTGCGCTTCTACGAGAAGCTGGGCTTCCAGCGCGAAGGCACGCTGCGCAAGTTCTACCGGCGCGCCGGCGCTGCGGAGGCCATCGACGACCACATGATGGCGCTGCTGTTCGACTGAAACAGCTCAGGGCTTCCAGCGGCGCAGCAGCAATGCATTCGCCATCACGCTCACGCTGGACAGCGCCATCGCCGCGCCGGCCACCACCGGACTGAGCAGGCCGAAGGCGGCGAGCGGAATGCCGGCCACGTTGTAGGCGAAGGCCCAGAACAGGTTCTGGCGGATCTTCGACACGGTGCGTGCCGAGAGTTCGAACGCCTGGGCCACCAGCGCGAGGTCGCCGCGCATCAGCGTGATGCCGGCGGCTTCCATCGCCACGTCGGTGCCGCCGCCCGAGGGCGCCATCGCGATGCCCACGTCGGCCGCGGCAAGCGCAGGTGCGTCGTTGGCGCCGTCGCCGACCATCGCGACGACGTGGCCGTTGCGGCGCAACGCGCTGACCTGCGCGGCCTTGTCGGCCGGCAGCACATCGGCGCGTACATCCTCCACGGCAATGCCGAGCCGCGCCGCCATCGCCTGCGCCGCGCGCAGGTTGTCGCCGGAGATCATCACCACGCGCAGGCCTCTTGCACGCAGCGTGCGAATGGCTTCGGCAGCCTCTGGCTTGGGTTCGTCGGCGAAGGCCAGCAAAGCCTGCACATGCGCGGCGCCCGCTTCGTCCAAACGCAGCAGCGCCGATACCGTGGCGCCTTGCGCCTGCAGGCTTTCGATCTCGCCTTCCGCTGGCATCGCATCGAGCTCCCTGCACCAGCGCAGGCTCGCGATGGCCCAGGTGGCGCCGTTCACTTCACCGCGAACACCGCGGCCCGGCATGGCCTGCATCGCACCCAGGGGCGGTGCCTGCACGCCGCGCTGCGCCGCGGCGCCGAGCACCGCGCGTGCAAGCGGGTGTTCGCTGCCGCCTTGAAGGCTGGCTGCGGTGGCCAGCAGTTGGTCTTCGGTGACCTCGATGCCCGCAACCGGCAGCAACGCAGTGAGCACGGGCCGGCCCAATGTCAGCGTGCCGGTCTTGTCGAAAGCCACGGTATCGACGCGGTGCGCGATTTCCAGCGAACGCGCGTCCTTGATCAGGATGCCGTGCCGTGCAGCCACGCCGGTTCCCGCCATCACCGCGACCGGCGTTGCAAGGCCGAGCGCACACGGACAGGCGATCACCAGCACGGCAACCGCGTGGATCAATGCGGTTTCGACGCCCGCGCCCGCGACGAGCCAACCGACCAGCGTGACCAGCGCAATCACCAGCACCACCGGTACGAAAACGGCCGCGACCTTGTCGACCAGCCGCTGGATCGGCGCCTTGGCGGCCTGTGCGTCCTCGACCAGGCGGATGATGCGTGCCAGCACGCTCTCGGCACCGATCGCGCTCACCTCGATGACCATGCGGCCATCGCCGTTGACCGCACCGCCCGTGAGCGCATCGCCGGGTCCCTTGGCCACCGGCAGGGGTTCGCCGGTGAGCATCGATTCGTCGACCTCGGACTGCCCTTCTATCACCCGCGCATCGGCCGGCACGCGCTCGCCGGGCCGCACGGCAAGGCGGTCGCCCACCATCACCTCGGCGAGCGGCACATCGCTCTCGCCGCGCGCGCCGACCAGGTGAGCCACTTCGGGCCGCAACTGCTGCAGCGCGCGGATCGCGGAGGTCGCCTGGCGCTTGGCACGCGCCTCGAGCCACTTGCCGAGCAGCACCAGCGTGATCACCACCGCGGCAGCCTCGAAATAGAGATGCGGCATCTCGCCGTGACCCGCATGTTCGCCAGTGGCTGCGCGCCACCACAGCCACAGCGACAACCCGAAGGCCGCGCTGGTGCCGAGTGCCACCAGCAGATCCATGTTGCCGGTGCGGGCCTTGGCCGCATGCCAGCCCGCGCGATAGAAGCGCGCGCCCAGCCAGAACTGCACCGGCGCAGCGAGCAGCAGTTGCAGCCAGGGCGGCAGCATCCAGTCTTGCCCTAACGGATCGCCGAGCATCGGCGCCAACAGCGGAATCGACAGCGCCAGCCCGATGGCCACCGGGCCGAAACCATGCCACGGCGACAATGCGGCCGCTTCGTCGGCCGCGCTGCTCGCCGCGCGCGGCTCGTAGCCTGCGGCCCGCACGGCGCGGCGCAGTCGCGCATCCATGCCGTCTGCATCGGTGGTGACCACTCGTGCCGATTCGGTCGCGAGGTTCACGCTCACGTCCTGCACGCCGGGCACGTTCTTCAACGCGCGTTCCACGCGCATCACACACGAAGCGCAGGTCATGCCGCCGACCGAGAGGTCCAGCGTGGTGGCAGTGGCAATGGCGGTCGAGGGAATCGGTTGCAGGGTTTCCATGTGCCGAAGACTAAAGCCTCACACCATGGCAAGGTCAAGGCCGAGTCCGAAGTGCCCCTTCGCTGGACATTGACATCGTGAGAGGGTTCAAACTGGCGGCGCATTTCATTCATTCATCCACCAAAGAAGGAGTCAGAACGATGAGCCAGAAATTCCAGGTCTCGGGCATGAGCTGCGGCCACTGCGTGAACGCTGTGCAGAACGCGGTGCAGACGGTCGATCCCGAAGCGCAGGTCACCGTGGACCTCGAGACGGGCCATGTCGACGTGCTGAGCGCGCAGCCGCGCAAGGACATCGTGGCGGCGATCGAGAACGCGGGCTACGCGGTTCAATGACGGGCCAGGTCGCCATCGGCGAAGCCGCGCGCCTGTCGGGCGTGTCGGCACGCATGGTCCGGCACTACGAGGGGCTGGGCCTCCTGCCGGCGGTGGCGCGCACAGACAGCGGCTACCGGCAGTACGGCGAGGCCGACGTGCACACGCTGCGCTTCATCAAGCGCTCACGCGACCTGGGTTTTTCGATGGAAGAAATCGCCGAGCTGGTAGGCCTCTGGCACAACCGCCGGCGCGCGAGTTCGAGCGTCAAGCGGATTGCACAGAAGCACCTAGGCGAATTGGAGCAGCGCATCGCGGACATGCAGTCGATGCGCAACACGCTCGCGCACCTCGTGCATTGCTGTCATGGCGATGCGCGCCCCGACTGCCCGATCCTGGACGACCTGAGCAAGGTTTAGCCAACTCTCTCATCCAGAAACACCGCGGAACCGGCTTTGCCGGGCCGCTGGTGTTGCCCCCGGCGAGGGGGTTGGAGAAGCGACACGCAGTGCGCGAAGCCTGGGGGAGAGCCTGTTTCAGGCGCCTCGCACGAGCGAGAGCACCTTGCCTGCATCCAGCGTGCGGGCCTTCTCTTGGATAGCCGGCAGGTATTGCGTCTGCAGGCTCTGCCCTTCCTTCACCACGCCCGAGAACGTGTCCTTGAGCATCTGCGTCGAGAGCGTGCGGCCGCCGGCGTAGTAGCGCTTGGCCACATGGCCGAGCGCATAGGTCGAGGCGAAGCTCATGCCCGAGCTCACGGCCTGGTTGCCAAGACCGCGCAGCAGCCCGCCGCCCACCTTGCTGAGCAAGCCGCCGAGCAGCTTGCGCCCGGCCTGCTCCAGGTACTGCGAGGTCAAACCCACGCCGACCGTGGCCAGGAAATCCTTGACGTGCCCGCTGTCGAGTTGGTAGCCGTGCGCCTGGCCGATGCGATAGACCAGCTTCATCTGCAGCGGAATGATTGCCATGGTCGAGAGCGTCTCGGGCAGCAATTCGAGCGCGCCGTTGAGGATGGCGGCATTGAGGATCGACTTGTCGAGCTCGGCGCTGTCGGGCGCGTTGACTGCATTGGGAGTGGCAACCGCCGCGACGGCGGTGCCTGCCGCAGCGGCCACGGGCACCGCGGCAATTTCCTCGGCCTGCTGGGAGAAACGCGCCGCCGAGGCGTCAAGGCCGAGCGAGGTGCGCACATCCATGAGGAACATGCGCTCCGATTCCGATTGCGCGCCGTCGGCATCGCACACGCACACCGCCATTTCGTAGGCGAGCTGCCTGGATTCGTTGCTGGTCAGTTCGCCGGCCACCGAAGCGAGGGAAACGCGCTTCATCAGCACGTCCTGGTAAAGCGTCGGCAGGTTCAACCCGTCGGCCTGCGACAGGCCCTCCGCAATGCGCTTGATCTCGGCGCGTTCGCGCTCGTGCTTATCGCCGTCGACAAAGGCAGCCAGCAGGCTCAGGGTCACGATGGCCTTGGTTTCTGAAGGTGTCATGTTCGATATTTTTCGCAATGTGAAGGACGGCGTTGGGTTGTCCGGGGGCTCGAAGGTTCCTCGGGCGTTCTCCCCACAAAACTTGGGCAACTCTGTGGATAACCTCGGCACTTCTGTGTAGGGGTGCGGCAAGTGCTTGATTTAAAAGGGAAATCTACATATTGCCCAAATATGAGGCAATGAATTATTAGTACCAAAAACTGCCTTTCGCAGATTTCCCCGACACTGTCAAAGGACAACTCTGGGGAGAGTTCTGGCACAAGCCATGGGTTATCCACAGGCCGCGAGGGTTAGCCGATGTTGTCCCTTTTGCGGGTACATCCCGGAAGCGCAGCTGCGCACAGTGACGCAGCTGTGACAAGTCCTTGTCGCATAACGAAAAAAGCGCCCTGTCCACAGAAGAGCGCTTCCCTTATCTACTACTACTAATTTGAATAAGAAGAATAAGAAATAGAAGACAGAAAGAGCGCCGCGCCAAAAAAAAGCCCGCGAAAGGCCGCGCCGGTCCCGGCGCCTCGGTCGAAAACCGGCATCGCCGTCTTCCCTCCCCTCGGTAACATTCGCGGATGAGCTTCAAACCCCGGATCCTGATCGCCGAAGACGAATCGGGCATCGCCGACACGCTGCAATACGTCCTCAAGAGCGACGGCTTCACGCCGGTCTGGTGCGCCACCGCCGAAGAAGCGATCGCGCAGTTCGCGCAGGAGCCGCCCGCGCTGGCTATCCTGGACATCGGCCTTCCCGATCTCAACGGCTTCGAGCTTTTCAAGCGCCTTCGGGCGCTGAACCAGTCGCAGGGCGGGCCAGAGATACCGATGCTGTTCCTCACGGCCCGCAGCGACGAAATCGACCGCGTGGTGGGGCTGGAACTGGGCGCCGACGACTACATCGCCAAGCCGTTTTCGCCGCGCGAACTGGTCGCCCGGGTGCGCACCATCCTGCGGCGCAGCACGCGAAACAGCGCTGGAGGCCCCGGAACGGCCGCGGCGCCCGGAACCGGGGTACCCCCTCAAAATCCGCCCGCAGCGCCTCCAGCGGCGCCACAGACCCCGCCAATGCCCTTCGCGGTCGACAACGAGCGGATGCAGATCCGGTACTACGGTCGGCTACTTGAGCTCTCCCGCTACGAATACGGGCTCCTGCGGCTGCTCGTTCAGCGGCCGGGCCGCGTCTTCACGCGCGACGAACTGCTGGAACACGTCTGGGACGATGCCAGCGACAGCTTCGACCGCACGGTCGATGCGCACATCAAGACGCTGCGCGCCAAGCTCAAGACGGTCGCGCCCGACGTCGAGCCGATCCGCACGCTGCGCGGGACCGGCTATGCGCTGAACGAAGAACTTCCATCCAAGGCATGACATCGGCCCAGGTCTGCCTTTTCGTGGAATACCGCGGAACCGGCTTTGCCGGGCCGCAGGTATTGCCCCCGGCGAGGGGGTTGGCGGCCACACGGAGTGGGCAAGCCTGGTGGGGCGCCAAGCCGTGACCCGGCGAACGCGGATATTCATCGGGATCCTGCTGATCTACACGGCGGGTATCGCCTTCCTGCTTTACCGCGTGGTGTCGGACATCGATCCGCGCTACCGCGAATCGGCCGAGGAATCGCTGGTCGAGACCTCGCAATTGATGGCCAGCCTGGTCGAGCAGGACGTGATCGCGGGCGCCATCAACACCGCACGGCTGGAGCCGCTGTTCCGCACGGTCTATGCGCGCGAGTTCTCGGCGCAGATCTACAACCTGCACAAGAGCCAGGTGGAACTGCGCGTCTACGTGACCGACCGCAGCGGCCGCGTGATGTTCGATTCGCTCGGCAGGCACCTGGGCGCCGATTATTCGCAGTGGAGCGACGTGAGCCGCACGCTCGCCGGCGTGTACGGTGCGCGCACGTCGCGCGATGTCGACGGCGATCCGCGCACCTCGGTGATGTATGTCGGTGCGCCCGTTCGCTGGAACAACGAGATCGTCGGCATGGTCAGCGTCGGCAAGCCGGTGCAGAGCTTCGGCCAGTTCGTGGAAGACGCGCGTGCCCGCACGCTGTGGGTCGGCGTGGGTTCGGGCCTGGCGTTGTTGCTGCTGGCGCTGATCGTCTCGGTCTGGCTGGTGCGGCCGTTCGGGCTGATCTCCGATTACTGGACCTGGGTACGCGCACAGCGAAGCCTAAGCGTCTCGCGCATGGCGCGGCGCGCGGTCGACGCGGTGCGCACCGGCTTCAGCGAAATGCGCGATGCGCTCACGGGCCGCAACTACGTTGCCGACTACGTGCAGACCTTCACGCACGAAGTGAAGAGCCCGCTCTCCGCGATTCGCGGTGCGGCCGAGTTGCTGCAGGAGCCATCGATGCCGCATGCGGAGCGTGAGCGGTTCCTCAAGAACATCGAACGCGAGACGCAGCGCATCCAGGAAATCGTCGACCGCATGATGGAGCTCACCGCGCTCGAAACGCGGCGGGCGCTGGAGCGAACCGAACCCGTGCCGCTGGCTTCGCTGATCGACGACATCGCCATCAGCGCGCAGCCCGCGGCAGCCAAGCGCAACATCCGCCTCCTGGTGAACATCCGCGCCGAGGCGAGCACCGAGGGCGATCCGTTCCTCCTGCGCCGCGCGATCAGCAACCTGCTGGACAACGCGATCGACTTCTCACCGCCCGACAGCGAAGTGCTGTTGACGCTGGAGACCACCGCCAAGCTCGCGCGCGTGAGCGTGCGCGACCACGGACCCGGCATCCCGGAGTACGCGCAGGAGAAGGTCTTCCAGAAGTTCTATTCGCTCGCGCGGCCGCACAACCAGAAGAAAAGCACGGGGCTCGGGCTGGCGTTCGTCAAGGAGATTGCGGCGCTGCACCGCGGCCGCATCGAGCTGGGCAACGCGGTGCGCGGCGGCGCGGTGGCCACGCTCACGCTGCCGCTGGCGTCACACCACTGACCGGGTCACTGGCCCGTCAGGGCGCCGTAGGCGTTGCGGGTCTCGGGGCTCACCGCGTCGAGCAGTTGCTCGTACGAGGTCTGGTGCCGCGCCAGCATGCGGGCCGATGCCACCGTTTTCGACTTGCAGAACCAGTGGCAGGTGTGCTGCATCAGGAACAGTTCGGCCGACATGGTGAAGGCCTTGGACTTGGCCGAGCGGCCCGACGCATTCTTCGTCACGCCGGCAATGCCGCGCGCATGGATCTTCAACGCTTCGCGCAGATCGAAAGTCGCGGACGGAAAGAGCTTGTGCGCGTAGGGAATGGAGATGGGCAGCTTGCTCACGCGCGTTTCCGTTTCGGGAACGCGAGCGAACTCGGCTGCAAAGCTGTCGAACTGCGCCGAGAGCTGCTGCTCGGTGGTGTCGAGCAGGCTCCAGATCTGCTGGCGGCGTTCGGGGTCGTCTTCGCCCAGGCACCGCAGGTAGCCCTGGGTCAGGCTCTCCATCAGCTTCTCGATCTGGTACTTGCCCAGGTGGCTTCCCAGCAGCGCGATGCGCTGGCGCTGGTCTCTGGACTTGAGGATGTAGGCGCCGACAAGGAGCAGCGCCACCAGCGTAAGGATTTCCATGAATGCGTTGGGCCAAAGCGAAAAGGGGACGGCACCGAGTGTAGAGACCCGGTGACCCTCCCCTTTTTTCGCCGCCTCTTCCTGGCGCTATCCGGCGCTATCTGAAGAAATCGAGGATGCGGTTGCGCTCTTCAGGCGGCGGCGGCGCGCCGATCGGTGCGCCCGTGAGTTCTTCCACCGGCGGCGGCGCCTGCTCGGCGTTCTCCAGGCCCAGGCTCGCCACGTTGTGGCCCGGCGTGAAGTCGTCGAAGTACCACTCGCCGTCGATGTTCACCACGCCGGGCGGCGCGGCGGGTTGGGTCACCGGCACGCCTTGCAGCGCCGATTGCATGTAGCCGATCCAGATCGGCAGGCTCAGGCTGCCGCCGGTTTCGCCGCGCACGCCGAGCTGGCGCGGCGTGTCGTAGCCGATCCATGCGATGCCCACGCGCGTGGGCTGGAAGCCCGCGAACCAGGTGTCGAATGAATCGTTGGTGGTGCCGGTCTTGCCGTAGAGGTCGTCGCGCTTCAAGGCCTGGTGCGCCTTGAACGCGGTGCCGCCCCGCACCACGCTTTGCAGCAGCGAATCCATGACGAAGGCGTTGCGCTGGGGAATGGCGCGCCGCGCTTCGTCGAGCACCGGCGGCTCGGTTTCCATGATGACCTTGTCCTTCATGTCGGTGACGCGCGTGACCAGGTACGGATTGACTCGGTAGCCGCCGTTGGCGAACACCGAGTAGCCCACCGCCATCTGCATCGGCGTGACCGAACCGGCGCCCAGGCCCATCGGCAGGTTGGCGGGCTGCTTGTCCTTGTCGAATCCGAACTTGGTGACCCAGTCCTGCGCATAGGGCGTGCCGATCGACTGAAGCACGCGCAGCGTGACGAGGTTCTTGGACTTCATCAACGCGGTGCGCAGCGGCATCGGACCTTCGTAGGTACCTTCGAAATTCTTCGGCTCCCAGGGCTGGCCGCCGTTGGCGTTGGCATCGAAATACAGCGGCGCATCGTTCACCACGGTGGCCGGGGTGAAGCCCTTTTCGAGCGCGGCCGAATAGATGAAGGGCTTGAAGCTCGAGCCCGGTTGGCGCCATGCCTGCGTCACGTGGTTGAACTTGTTCTTGCCGAAATCGAAACCGCCCACCAGTGCCTTGATCGCGCCGCTGCGCGGGTCCATGGCGATGAAGGCGCCTTCGACTTCGGGCAGCTGGGTGATCTCCCAGGTGCCCTTGGCGGTCTTCGCCACGCGGATCACCGCGCCGCGGCGGATCTTGATGTTGGGCGGGGCCTTGGCCGCGAGGCCCGACTGCGCGGGCTTGAGACCTTCGCCGGTGATCTGGATCGCTTCGCCGTTGGCGCGCACGGCGTTGATTTCCTTCGCGTTGGCATCGAGCACCACCGCCGCGATCACGTCGCCGTTGTCCGGGTGTTCTGCAAGCGCATCGTCCACGGCATCGTCGACCTCCTTCTGCTCGGCCGGGAGGTCCACGAACTTCTCGGGCCCCCGATAGACCTGGCGCCGCTCGTAATCCATGATGCCCTTGCGCAGCGACTTGTAGGCCGCCGCCTGGTCGGCCGCGACCAGCGAGGTGTAGACCTTCATGCCGCTGGTGTAGATGCTGTCGCCGTACTGCGTGTACATCATCTGCCGCACGGTTTCGGCGACGTACTCGGCATGCAGGCGGTTGGGGTCGGCGGCATCGCGCAGGTGCAGCTCTTCTTTTTTCGCTTCGGCCGCCTGCTCGGCGGTGATGAAGCCGGTCTCCTGCATGCGGTCGATCACGTAGAGCTGGCGCGCCCGCGCACGGCGCGGGTTGGCCACCGGGTTGTTCGCGCCGGGGGCCTTGGGCAAACCGGCGAGCATCGCGGCCTCGGCGACGGTCACGTTCTGCAGGGGCTTGCCGAAGTACGTCTCGGATGCGGCGGCGAAGCCGTAGGCGCGGTTGCCCAGGTAGATCTGGTTCAGGTAGATCTCCAGGATCTGGTCCTTCGTGAGCTGCTGCTCCAGGCGGAAGGCCAGCATGATCTCGTAGGTCTTGCGGCTGAGCGTGCGCTCCGAACTCAGGTAGACGTTGCGTGCCACCTGCATCGTGATGGTCGAGGCACCTTGCTTGCGCCCGCCCTTCATGCTGGCCACCGCGGCGCGCATGAAGCCCTTGTAGTCGACGCCGCCATGGTCGTAGAAGCGTGCGTCCTCCACGGCGAGCACGGCGTCTTTCATGACCTTGGGAATGCTCGCGAACGGCGTGAGGGTGCGGCGCTCTTCGCCGAACTCGCCGATCAACGTGCCTTCGGTGGAATACACGCGCAGCGGCAGCTTGGGCCGGTAGTCCGCGAGCTCGGAAATGTCGGGCAGTTTCGGATAGATGGCGACCACCGTGACGATGGACGCGACCAGCACCACCAGTGCGCCGGAGCCCACCACGATGGCGCTCCATTTGCCGATGAGCCGCCAGCGGGCGTTGCGGTCGTTGGCGTCTTCAGGGGTGGCGCCGTCTTCGGGTCGGGAGGAGCTTGAACGTTTGAACATAGGAAGAGGGCTGCTAGCGAAGGGGTTGGAGCCGGCGGGCGCCGCTGCGTTCCAGCATCGGCAGGTCGAGTACGCCGCGCTGCGCGGCCTGCTGCGCGCAATGCATGGCGTCGAAATACTTGTCGTGGTCGAAGGCGATCAACAACAGGTCCACACCGGCATCGAGGGCGCGGATCGTGGCGTTGCACAACCCGCGGTTGTAGGCCGCGCCCATCGTCAGATCGTCGGTGACGAGCAGGCCCTGGAAGCCCCACTCGCCGCGAATCAGCTGGTGCACGATTTTGCGCGAGAAAGAGGCCGGATAGTCCGCATCGAGTTCCGGAACGACCACATGGCCGAGCATGATGGCGGCGCCCGAGTTTTTCGACACGTCTTGAAACGGCTTCCAGTCATGTGTTGCAAGTTGGGCGACGGGCGTGCGCAGCGTCGCTGCGAAGTGGTGCGTGTCTTCGGTTACGCCCCCGAGACCGGGAAAGTGCTTGAGGGTGCCGCGCACGCCAGCCGATTCGAGGCCTTGCTCGTAAGCGAGCGCCACCTGCGCGGTGAGTGCGGGGTCGGCCGAGATGGCGCGTTCGTCGATGCGGGTGTGGAAGTCCCACTTGCCCGGTGCACGTCCGGTGCGCAGGTCGACCACGGGACTGAAGTTGAGCGTGATGCCGAGCGCGTCGAGCGAACGGCCTTGTTGCGCGCCGTAGGCATGGGCGCGCCGCGTGAGTTCGGCCTCGGGCACGTCGGCGTCCAGCAGCGTGGAGAGACCGGGCTGGCGTTCGATCAATGGCGAGAGGCGGGAGACCGCGCCGCCCTCCTGGTCCGTCGCGACGATCAGCGCAGGCAGGCCGGCTTCGCGGCGCAGCGCCTGCAGGTCGTCGATCTCCCTGCGCAGATCGGCGGCTGTGCGCCCCTTCACGTTGCGGCCCGTGATGAACACGCCGCCGATCAGGCCCTTGCGCGCGAGTTCATGCAGGTCCTTCGCATCGTCGTAGCCGACCATGAAGTGCGCGCCGAGCGTCTGGGCCACCCGCCCGGATGAAGCCGCCACATCGGCCCGGTGCCGCACGCTCGCCGCTTCGTTGCCGAGGGCCGTGAGCAGTGCCGCGAACACCACGCCCAGCGACACCGGGCGCAGCGCGCGCCGGCCGCATCGCCATGCGGTCGCCGCGCTCACGCACAGCGCGCCCAGCAACATCGGCAACTCCCACGCACGCATGAAGCGCAGGTGCGGGTCCTTCAGGTGCCAGGCCCAGAACCACAGCGCGGCCAGGGCCAGCCAGCCCAGGGCGCCGAGTGCGAAGCGCAGGAGTTTCATGCGCCTTGTGCAGCCGACTGGGCGGGCGGGATGGGCTCGGCGCGCCGCGACAGCGCGTACCAGTCGACCTTGCGCGTCACCAGCATCAACGTGGCGAGCATGCCGAAGATCAGCAATGCACCGAGCAGCAAGGCATTGCTCTCTGAGGCAAGCAGTCCGTAGAGCGCGCCGTACAGGAGTGCGATGAAAGCACCGAACGAGAGGCCGCGCTGCCATCCGCCGAGCACCGCACTGAAGTACACGGCAAGCAGTGCAACGCTCGCGGTGGCCGCGCTCGCATAGGCGACCCAGAACGCGAACTTCTCGGACAGCGCGAGCAGCAGCAGGAAGAACAGCGCGATCGAGAGGCCCACCAGGCCGTACTGGATCGGGTGCAGGCGCAACTTGCGAAAGAGCTCGAACATGAAGGCCGCCATCAGCACCAGGCCGATGAAGAGCATGCCGTACTTGCCGGCGCGCGTGCTCATCGAATAGACGTTGATGGGCTGCGCGAGCGACACGTCGAAAGTCTGCAGCGGGCCGAGATTGCGTTGCGCACGGGCGCTGCTTGCCGTTGCGGCGGTGGCCGCGACGTCGATGGCATCGCCGCGGCCTGAAAGCCCGGCGCGCACCTGCTCGCGCGCGGAGGTCACGAGCGACGAAATGCGCCATTGCGCATCGAAGCCCTGCGGCGTTACGTTGCGTTCCGCAGCGAGAAAGCGGCCGCCAAAACTCGGGTGCGCCCAGGGCGAGGTGAGGCGCGCGGTGGTTTCTTCGGCAATGGGGGCGATCGCGAGGGTGTCCTGGCCGACCAGGCCGAGCTTCATCTCGAAGGAGAGCGGCGTGTTGGCCTGCCATGCCGCGAGCGCTGCGCCGGTGACGGGCGCATGGATGCCATCGGCGAACCAGGCGTCGTCGGCGATGCCCGGCACGCGTTGCTTGAAGCGCAATGCCTCGCCGGCCATCACCAGCGCCGGCGAGCCGTCGAGGCCGCGCAGGTCGCTCACATTGAAGGCGATGAACGGCGCCTTGAACTCGATCTTCGAGTCGGTTTCGCTGTGCGGCAAGGCCTTGGGGTCGAAGGCTGCGAAACCGCCGCTCAGCGTGGCGTTGAGCGTGTAGAACGGAATCTTGAAGATGCCGCGATAGCGCTCCTGCGGCGTCATCGAGCCTTCGAGGTGCAGCTTGTCGGGAAACACCACGTGGGCCATTTCCTTGCTGCGTTGCTCCTGGCCGATCACCTTGCCTTGCGCATCGCGCAGGGGCTCCATCCAGCGCTCGACATACGGAACCAGCAACAGCGGACCGACCATGGTCTGGCGGCTGGCGTAGGTGGCGGCGAGTTCCTCGGCCGCTTCGCGCTGGCTCTCGCCGCGCTGGCGATTGATCGAATCGATTTCTGCCAGCGGAATGCAAAGCAGCAGCACCAGGAAGAACAGGCCGGCCACCTTGGCCAGCACGGAAGCCTGGAGGGCCTTCAGGAACTGAAGCATGATTTTTTCTCCTCGTCTGTAGCGGAGCGGCGATGCTCTCCGCGCGATCCGAAGGTTGTGTGAAGCACCCGGACGGCGTCACTTCACACAGGCTTCACACAGCGCCGCGCGCGTGACCGGCGACTTCAAGGAGCCTTCCAACTGACTTCTCGTGCGGTGTCGAAAGTTGCGGCCGTGCAAGTTCGCACGGACAAGGACCGCCGCCATGAACCCCATCACCACCCCACGTCCCGGCCGCTGGCTCTGGCTCGCCACCGTGAGCCTGGCGACCGCGGGCTTCATCGCCATGGGCCTGCGGCCGGTGCATGCGCAGGAAGCGCCCGCCGGCCCGCGCCTGAAGACGGAGAGCCCGTACTTCTTCGTCAAGAGCGACGACCCCTCGGTCGATCGCCTGCCGCTCAAGGGCACGGAAGTCGCCGTGAAGATCTCGGGCGTGATCGCCGATGTCACGGTCACGCAGACCTACCGCAACGAAGGCCAGCGCGCCATCGAAGCCAAATACGTATTTCCCGGTTCGACCAAGGCTGCCGTGAGCGGTCTCAATGTCCGGTTGGCCGATCGCCTCATCACCGCGCAGATCCGCGAGAAGCAGCAGGCGCAGATCGAGTACGACACCGCCAAGAAAGAAGGCAAGACCGCCGCGCTGCTCGAGCAGCACCTGCCCAACGTGTTCCAGATGAACGTCGCCAACATCCTGCCCGGCGACGATGTGAAGGTGGAGCTGCGCTACACCGAGCTGCTGGTGCCGCAATCGGGCAACTACGAGTTCGTGTTCCCGACCGTGGTCGGCCCGCGCTACAACAGCCCGAAATCGGAAAATGCGCAGGCCAAGTGGGTCGCGCAACCCACGCTCTCCGCAGGCGTCGCGCCGAGCACCGGCTTCAAGCTCAAGGCCACCATCGACACGCCGATGGGCCTGAAGGAAGTGCGCTCGACCACCCATGCGATCGACGTGAAGAAGAGCGACGAAGACCAGCACGCCGACATCACGCTCACGGCCGACGGCCGCCCCGCCGACAACCGCGACTTCGTGCTCGACTACCGCCTCGCGGGCGAAAAGATCGAATCGGGCCTGATGCTCTACAAGGGCCAGGGCGAGAATGCGGAGAACTTCTTCCTCGCGATGGTCGAGCCGCCCAAGGCCGTGGCGGCCAGCGCGATCTCGCCGCGCGACTACATCTTCGTGGTCGACATCTCGGGCTCGATGCACGGCTTTCCTCTCGACACCGCCAAGACGGTGCTCGAGCGCCTGATCGGAAGCCTCCGCCCGAGCGACACCTTCAACGTGCTGCTGTTCTCGGGCAGCAACAAGATGCTTTCGCCGAAGTCTGTGCCCGCCACGCGCGCCAACATCGAGCAGGCGCTCGCCACCATCAAGAACTACAGCGGCAGCGGCAGCACCGAGCTGATCCCCGCGCTCAAGCGCGTCTATGCCGAACCGAAGGAAGAGAACGTGTCGCGCACCGTGGTCGTGGTGACCGACGGCTACGTGACGGTCGAGCGCGAAGCCTTCGACCTGGTGCGAAGCAACCTCTCGAAGGCCAATGTGTTCGCCTTCGGCATCGGCTCTTCCGTGAACCGCAGCCTGATGGAAGGCATTGCACGCGCCGGCATGGGCGAGCCGTTCATCATCACCGACCCGGTGCAGGCGCCCGAGCAGGCCGCGCGCTTTCGCCGCATGGTGGAGTCGCCGGTGCTCACCAGCGTGAAAGCCACCTTCGGCGGCTTGGACGTGTACGACGTGGAACCCCAGGCCTTGCCCGACGTGCTCGGCGAACGACCGGTGATCGTGTTCGGCAAGTGGCGTGGCGAACCCAAGGGCCGCGTGATCATCGAAGGCCGCAGCGCCAGCGGCCCGTACCGTCAGGAAGTGCGAATCGACGACCGCACCCGCCTGGACACCGCGGCGCTGCGCACGCTGTGGGCACGCCATCGCATCCAGAGCCTGAGCGACCAGGAAACGCTCGAAGGCAGCGCGGCCTTCAAGGAGCGCATCACCGAACTGGGCCTGAAATACAGCCTGCTCACGCAGTACACGAGCTTCATCGCGGTCGACAAGGTGGTGCGCAACGCCGCGCCGCAGAACAGCGTCGACGTGAACCAGCCGCTGCCGATGCCGCAAGGCGTGAGCGACCTGGCGCTGGGCGCCGAAGTGCCCAGCACGCCCGAACCCGAGTCGCTGGGTGCCATCGCCGTCGTGCTGTCGATGCTCGCCATGCTGCGCCGCCGGGCACGCCGCAACGACGCACGCCGCTTCACCTCCTGAACGATCGAGAAGAAACATGTCCTTGGCAACGCTCGCCCACCGTCATCCGCGCATCGTGGATTGGGGCATCCACATCGACCGCACGCCGGCCGCCGGCTGGCTCGCACTGCAGTTCGCCGCACTCGCGCCCACCTGGGCGTGGATGGTGCAGCGCATGCGCGACGGCTCCGACGATCCGCTGGGCCTGGTGGCGCTGGTCGCCCTGGCCGCGCTGGCATGGCAATGCAGGCGCGAGCTGCGCGCTTCCCCGCGCCTGGGTTGGCTGGCGCTGGCGGGTGTCGGCACCGTGCTCGCCACGCTGCTGCGTTCGGGGCTCGGTGTCGTGCCCGCACTGCCGCCGCTTGCGGCGGGGTTGGTGGCCGTGCTGGCATTGGCCTGCGGCCTGCTGGCTTTCCTGCCGAGGCGCGTGGCCGCGTTGCCGGTGGCGGGCCTTGCGGTGCTCGCACTGCCGCTGCTGTCGTCGCTGCAGTTCTACGCGGGCTATCCGTTGCGCGTGGCGACCGCCGAGGCCAGCCGCTGGCTGCTCGCGCCGGGCTTCGACGTGGCGCGAGAAGGCTCGAGCCTGATGGTGGGCGGCCGCCTGGTGATCGTCGACGCGCCTTGCTCCGGCGTGCAGATGGTGTGGCTGGGCTACTTCACGGCCTGTGCCGTCGCGCTGTGGGCGCGCCGCAGCGACAAGGCCTTTCTGCGGCGCCTGCCGATGGTCGGCCTGCTGGTGCTGGCCGGCAACATCGTGCGCAACAGCGTGCTCATCGCCTTCGAGGGCGCGGGCCATGCATTGGCGCCATGGGCGCACAACGCGCTGGGGCTGGTCGTGCTGGCGGCCGTGTGCGGCGCCATCGCGCGTCTGATGATGCCCGCACGCGCCGTGCCGGAACCCGCCGACCACCCGATCCCGGGCCTGATCACCCTGCAAGGAGGCCGCCATGTCGACACCGTTCTTTGAGCGCTGGTTCGCCAACCATTTCATCAACCGCATCGGCCACAAGACCGCCTTCGCGCTGGCGATGCTGTTGTGCATGCTCTGGTCGACCGCGGCGGCGCTGCGCACGCCGGACGCACTCGCCGAGACCGCCATGTCGCACGAATGGCCCCGCCAGTGGGACGGCGTTCCGTTGCGGCCGCTCGCGCTGAGCGAGGTCGAGCAACGCTTTGCCGACCGCTTTCCCGGCGCCATCGGCCGCATGACCGACGGCACCCAGACCCTCGTGATGCGCGAGGTGAAGCAGCCCACGCGCATGCTCCATCCGGCCGCCGATTGCTACCGCGCGCTCGGTTACCGCATCGAACAGGCGCGGCTGGAACGCGACGCGCAGGAGCGTTTGTGGCGCTGTTTTGTTGCGCAACGGCACGGCGCGCAAAAGTTCCGCGTTTGCGAGCGCATCGTGGATGCCCAGGGCACTGCTTTCACCGACACTTCAGCCTGGTACTGGTCGGCAGCGAGCGGGCAATCGACCGGACCGTGGCAAGCCGTCACCGTGGCGAGACCGATGTGAGAGCGTGTTTGTGAAGAAGACCTTGCGATTTGTGCTTTTCGGGCTGCTGGCCCTTGTTTTGACAGCGCTTGCAGCTATCTTTTTGATAGTGAAGATCGCGCTGGCACCGGCGGCGGGCGAGTGGAGCACGTCGGTGAAGGCCGGTCCGCTCGATTTCGAGATCGGCGTGCCGACGGCCGTGCGGCTGGCCACTTCGCCGTGGTTCGCGCCGCGCCTCGACGGCCATTCGCTCGACACCCGTTTCGGCACCGTGCGCTTCAGCTGGAAAGACGCCACCGGCCTGCAGGAGCTGCGCTGCGAGCCCTGCAGCGTCGAGGTGCCCGCGCTGGGCACGCAGCCGATCAAGGTCGAACGCCTGGTCGCCACCGTGCGCCGCGACGGCAACACCCTGACAGGCACATTCGAAGCCACCCCCCGCACCACCGAAACCGACATGCTCCAGGGCCTGTGGGAAGGCCGCCTGGCGCCCAAGAGCCTTCACCTCAGCGCCAAGGTGCAGGACGCGCCCATCGCGCGGTGGTACGCGGTGCTGGTGCCCACCCTGCCCGAGCTGCAGCGCGCGCGCATCGGCGGCACGCTCGCGCTGAGTGGGCAGCTGGTGTTGCCCGAGGCCACCTTCGCAGTGCAGCCCGTCATCAGCCAGTTCACGGTCGAGGGGCTCGGCACCGAGGCGATGCTCGGCGCGCGCACGAGCTGCGGCCCGTCCGCCAAGTTGGCCAACGACAGCTGGCTGGCGCGCGCGGTCATCGCGGCCGAAGACCAGCGCTTCTTCCAGCACGCGGGCTACGACATCACCGAGATCCTCGCGTCGATCGACAACAACCAGAAGGAAGGCCAGACCAAGCGCGGCGGCAGCACGCTCACCCAGCAACTCGCCAAGCTGCTGGTGACCGGCAGCGACCGCACGGCCGAGCGCAAGCTGCGCGAAATGCTCTACGCGGTCGAGATGGAGCAGACACTGGGCAAGGCCCGCATCCTGCAGCTCTACCTCGACAACGCACCCTGGGGCGGCAACATCTGCGGCGCCGAGGCGGCCGCGCGGCGCTACTTCAAGCGCAGCGCCCGCACGCTGGAGCCCGCGCAGGCCGTGTGGCTCGCCGCCATGCTGCACAAGCCGCAGGCCGTGCTCGAGCAATGGCGGCGCG
>NZ_JXQQ01000047.1 GCF_000834655.1 Variovorax paradoxus | reverse complement strand
CGCGGCGCTCGGACAAGCGCAGTGCTCGAATCGACCGCCGTCAGCCCCCACCCCTGCCCTCCCCCAGCGGGGGAGGGAGAAACACACTTACATCGACTTGCCAGCAGGCTGATCCGGCTTCTTGTCGTTGCCTTCGATGTACGGGCTCCAAGGCTTCGCCTTCACCGGACCCGGCGTCTTCCACACCACGCTGAACTGCCCGTCGGCCTTGATCTCGCCGATGAACACGCTCTTGTGCAGGTGATGGTTCTTCTCGTCCATCTTCGAGACGATGCCCGACGGTGCCGTGAAGGTCTGGCCGGCCATCGCTGCGATCACCTTGTCGGTGTCGGTCGACTTGGCCTTCTCGACCGCCTGCTTCCACATGTGGATGCCGATCCAGGTGGCTTCCATCGGGTCGTTGGTGAGCGGCTTGTCCTTGTGGCCGGCGATGTTCTTGGCCTTGGCGTAGTCGCTCCACTGCTTGATGAACGCGGTGTTGGTCGGGTTCTTGATCGACATGAAGTAGTTCCATGCCGCGAGGTGGCCCACCAGCGGCTTGGTGTCCACGCCGCGCAGTTCTTCCTCGCCCACCGAGAAGGCGACGACCGGCACGTCCTTGGCCTTCAGGCCCGCGTTGCCCAGTTCCTTGTAGAAGGGCACGTTGGAGTCGCCGTTGATGGTGGAGACCACCGCCGTCTTGCCGCCGGCCGAGAACTTCTTGATGTCGGCAACGATGGTCTGGTAGTCGCTGTGGCCGAAGGGGGTGTACTTCTCGTCGATGTCGGTGTCCTTCACGCCCTTGCTCTTGAGGTAGGCGCGCAGGATCTTGTTGGTCGTGCGGGGGTAGACGTAGTCGGTGCCCAGCAGCACCCAGCGCTTGGCGCCGCCGCCTTCCTTGCTCATCAGGTAGTCGACCGCCGGAATGGCTTGCTGGTTGGGCGCGGCGCCCGTGTAGAACACGTTCTTGGAGAGCTCTTCGCCTTCGTACTGCACGGGGTAGAACAGCAGGCCGTTCATTTCCTCGACGACGGGCAGCACCGACTTGCGCGACACCGAGGTCCAGCAGCCGAAGATCACCGAGACCTTGTCCTGGCCGAGCAGCTGCTTGGTCTTTTCAGCGAACAGCGGCCAGTTGGAGGCCGGGTCGACCACCACGGGCTCGAGCTGCTTGCCCAGCACGCCGCCCTTCTTGTTGATGTCGTCGATGGCCATCAGCACCGTGTCTTTCAGCACGGTTTCCGAGATGGCCATCGTGCCCGACAGCGAGTGCAGCACGCCGACCTTGATGGTGTCGGCAGCGAATGCGGGCGCAGCAGAAATGCTGGCGAGCGCGACGGCGGCGGTGAGCGCCTTGAGAGTGAAACGACGTTGCATGTGGACTCCTGCTCCGGTGGGGTTGAACCTTGTCGCCAGCACATGGCTGGCGATGGAGAGGAGTCTGCGGAATGCACCAACAAGGGGAAATACGCCGGGTGGCGTACACGGAGGTACTCAGGCGGGCGGGCTGGCGCCGTCGCTTGTCTTCCTGTCCAGCGGCTTGTCGGCGCGGGCGCAGATATCTTCAGGAAACGCTGCTTCCATCCTGTCGCCGTTGGCCGCGGCCCTTTGAACCCAGACGCAGGAACTGGCAAAGTCGTTCTTCAGGTAGTACACGAACGCGATGTTGGAGCGCGCGTTGCGGGCCGTCGCCGAGACCTCGAGTGCCTTGTTCAACTGCAGCAGGCTGGCGTCGAGGCGACTCTCCGATGCAAGGAAATAGCCGTAGTCGACAAAGGCCTCGGCATCGACCCTCCGCTTCGACGTTGCCAACCGGAACAGAGGCTCCACGTCGGATGGCACATCGCCCCGGACAGCGCCCACTAGCGCGAAGCCGTGATACACGTTGCCGTTCTCCGGGTCCAGCAACCACGCCTGGTTGAAGCGCGCCATGGCAGTCGCCATGTCTCTTTTGGCCCAGGCCGTCCAGCCCAACTTGAGCATTTGCCTGGCACCCTCGGCGCGCGAGAGGCCCTGTTTCTCCATCGATGCGATGAAATCGGCATCCGCGCTCTTCATCGCTTCTGTTTTCGCGCGGCCGCCGTACATCGGCAGCTGGTTGGTCGGCAGCGGGTCGGCGGATGCGGCAGCGGCGGTGAGCAGCAACGAGGCTGCGATGGCGATCCAAAGACGTTTCATTCGAGTCTCCCTGTTCGTTCTTGATGAAAGGACGGGGCAGACTAGCGAGCGCCTTGCGGCACAAGCCGTTAATTCAGGAAAGCATCGCCACGCGATACCCGGCGGACACGCCAGGAAGCCCCAGGTCCTAGAGGCCGTGTGTCTTGTCGGCCGGATACTTCTGCGCGTTGACGAGCATCTTGCTTCGGGCCGCATCGATCAGATCGATGCCGAGCTTGTCGGCGAGCTGCAGCAGATAGAGGAACACATCCGCAATCTCGGTGCCGACCTCCGCGCGCTTCTCGGGGCCGAGCGATCGGCTCTGTGCTTCGGTGAGCCACTGGAAATGCTCGAGCAGTTCAGCCGCTTCGACCGAGAGCGCCGAGGCGAGGTTCTTCGGCGAGTGGAACTGCTCCCAGTCTCTTATCTCGGCGAAATCGCGGAGATCCTGAATCAGCCTTTGCAAGTCGGTTGCCATGCGTATCGTTCCTGTAGTGCGGAAACGAGTGTGGCACGCGTCAAGAAGCCCAAATTGGGTATGAACCCACCCAATTTGGGCAAGGTGCGCAGCAGATTGCCGCTTGCCTCTACGAGTCGGCCTTGCCCGCACCTCGCCGATGCAACACAGCCACCACCAGCGCCGACACCATCAGGTACACCAGCGCCAAACCGAACGCGCTGGCATAGCCGGCCGCATCCGGCGCAAGGCCCAGCCGTCCGTAGAAGAGGATGCCGATCAGCGCCACGCCCAGCGCGTTGCTCGCCTGCTGCACCATCGACAGCACGCCCGACGCCACGCCCGCATGCTGCGGCGGCAGCCCGGCCAGCACGGTGGACACAAGCGGCGCCATCACCATGCCGAGCCCCGCGCCCTGGACCAGCAGCAACGGCACCATCCATGCGACCACATGCGCGTGGCTGGGCCATCCGGCAACGTTGACGAACTGCAGCGCATGCCCTGCCGCCAGCACGAGGGCGCCGAGCGCAATGGGCGGCTTGCCGCCAAAGCGGCGTGCCAGGCGCGCGCCGGCCATCGATGTTGCGAAGAAGCCGAGCGCCAATGACGTGAAGACGATGCCGGAGGTCAGCGGGTCCAGCGCGAGGCCCTGCTGCAGGTAGAGCGCCAGCACGAAGTACAGCGACGCGTTGCCCACGTAGAAGGCCAGCGTGGTGAAGAGCCCCATGACGAAGCGGCGGTTCGCGAGCAGCGCGGGTGCCACCAGCGGCGCGCCGCCGCGTGCGGCGAGCCGGCGCTGCTGGAACCCGAACGCGGCCAAAAGCGGCAGCGCGCACGCGAGGCACAGCCAGCTCCACAGGGGCCAGCCCTGCTCGCGCCCTTCCACGAGCGGCAGCACCACCGCGACGGAGCCGGCCGCCACCAGCAGCATGCCGGCCAGGTCGAGCCTGCTCGTGCTGCTGTTCCTGAGCGGAGGAATGACACGCGGCGCCAGCGCCAGGGCAAGGAGGCCGATGGGCACGTTGATGAGGAAGCAGCTGCGCCAGCCGAGTCCGGCCAGGTCGGCATGGATCAGCACCCCGCCTGCCAGCTGGCCCAGCGTGGCACCGAGCCCCAGCGTGAGCCCGTAGGCCGCGAAGGCACGCGCACGGTCTTCGCCGGTGTAGGCCAGGCCGATCATCGCCAGCACCTGCGGTTGCAGCAACGCACCGGCAAGCCCCTGCAGCACGCGGGCGGCCACCAGCAACTCGGCATTCGGCGCGACACCGCAGGCGGCCGAGGCCAGGGTGAACAGCAGCAGGCCGAGCATGAACATGCGGCGGCGGCCGAAGAGATCGCCGAGCCGCCCGCCGGTGATCAGGCCTGCCGCGGTGGCCAGGCCGTAGCCGGCCACCACCAGCTGCAAGGTCGCGGTGCTCGCGAGCAGCTCGCGCTGCATCGAGGGCAACGCGACGTTGACGATGAAGAAGTCCAGCACCACCAGGAAGGTGCCGCTGAGCATGACGCACAGTCCCAGCGGGCCGGGACGCGCGATGGAAGAAGACGGTGCTGCAGCGGCAGCGAGGCAGGACGAGGACATGGTGCGCGCCAGTGTTCACCCCGGCCCGCGGTGCGGCAATGACCTCGGAGGTCATTGCCGCCTGGTCATCGATGGCCGTCGCTCGAAGTCAGGCCTTGGCCGCGTGCCTGAACTGCGTGGTCGCAAACGCCCACGTCATGCGCGTGGCATCGGGCCCGGCCGCATCGCTGAACAGCAGCCTGGACGCGCCACCGCTCCACGCATGCCCCAGCCCCGCGATCTCGCAGAGCGACACCACCGTGCGGCCCTTGCGCTTGAAGTCGGTCACGCGCATCGGACGGCGCTTGCCGCGCTGCACGTCGCGCGGCAACCCGGGCCGCGCGCCCATGGCCGTGCCCCACACGGCGGCGCTGTTGACGGCATTGCTGGGCGCGACCACGGCATCGGCATCGCCGTGCAGCACGAGCATCGGCGGCAGGGTCGCGAAGACCGCCGCGGCGCCCATTGCCTTGCCGACGGCGGTGACGGGCATCGGCGGCACGTTCTGGCCGCGCATCGCGCCGAGCGCGGTGGCCGACGATTTGGCGGCGCCGGGCGCCACCCCCGAATGCATGACGACGGCACGAAAGCGCTGCGGGTAGCGCGTGGCCACCAGCGCCGCCATGCTGGCGCCTGCCGAGAGGCCGGCCAGAGCGATGCGATCGCGGTCCACCGGGTAGAGCACGCAGGCCTGGTCGACCGCGGCCATCAGCGTCGCGGCTTCGGCGTCGGCCTTGCCGGAGCGGCGCTCGTACCAGTTCCAGCAGCCTTGGGGGTGTGCCAGCCGGTCCTGCTCGGGGTAGAGCACCAGGAAGCGCTGGCGCGCGGCCAGCGCGTTCATGCGCGTGCTGGCCGCGAAGTCGCGCCCGGTCTGCCCGCAGCCGTGCAGCATGACCATGAGCGGCAGCTTCTCGCCGGGTTTGAGTTGCAGGCCCGCCGGGCGGAACAGGTGATAGCCCCGCGCCCCGCCCGCACCGATCGCCATGCCGCTGAGCCAATCGCCCTTGCCGGGCGGCGGCTTCAGGCGCTTGGCGGTCGCGCGCTGCACCTGGCCCGCCACGCGCTTGCTGTTGCTCAGCGTGATCTTGGTCAACGCCTTCAGGTTGCGCTCGTAAGCGCGGGCGAAGACGGAAGCGGTGGAGCGGCGGGCCATGGCGCAGTGTGAAGGCAAAGCGCCGGGCGGCCAAACGACCGCAAAGCCCTCAATAGATCTCGGGGACGATCATGTTGGCCGGCACCGGCTGGCGCAGGTAATCGTCGTGCCGCACGCGCGCCGGCAGTTCGACCGGCGGATGCGCCACTTCCTGGTAGGGCAACTGGCCCAGCAGGTGGCTGATGCAGTTCAGGCGCGCTTTCTTCTTGTCGACCGCCTGCACCACCCACCACGGCGCCTCGGGGATGTGGGTGCGCTCCAGCATGATTTCCTTGGCCTTGGTGTATTCCTCCCAGCGACGGCGGCTCTCCAGGTCCATGGGGCTCAGCTTCCACTGCTTGAGCGGATCGTGGATGCGGCCGAGGAAGCGCATGTGCTGCTCGTCGTCGGTGATGGAGAACCAGTACTTGATGAGCTTGATGCCCGAGCGCACGAGCATCTTCTCGAACTCGGGCACGGTGCGGAAGAACTCCTCGTACTCGTCGTCGCTGCAAAAGCCCATCACGCGCTCGACGCCGGCGCGGTTGTACCAGCTGCGGTCGAAGAGCACCATCTCGCCGGCGGCCGGCAGGTGCGCGGCATAGCGCTGGAAATACCACTGCGTGCGTTCGCGGTCGTTGGGCGCCGGCAGCGCGGCCACGCGGGCCACGCGCGGGTTCAGGCGCTGGGTGATCCGCTTGATGACGCCGCCCTTGCCCGCCGCGTCGCGGCCTTCGAACAGGATGACGACCTTCTGCTTGCTGTGCTGCACCCAGTCCTGCAGCTTGACCAGTTCGCCCTGCAGGCGGAACAGCTCCTTGAAATAGGCCTGGCGCGCCGCCTTGTCGGTCACCGCGGAGGCCGACGGGTCCAGGCCGTCGATGTTGCGGTCTTCGATCTCCAGCTCGAGTTCTTCGTCGTAGCTGTCGATCAGGTCGCGGGCGATGCGTTGCATCAGGTCTTCGTGGTCTGGAAGTGCGCTCGTCGGCATGGTGATCAAAGGACGGAGTGGGGGAAGAAAAAAGCATGCTGCACGCCTCACATGACTGCGGCGTGACGGTTTGGCGGCGGCTTTTCGTAGGCCGACACGCCGTTGTCACATGGCGCGAACACCATGTGCAGCCACTCCAACACCTAGAAAACGCCCATGAACACGCTTGCCGCACCGAATACGGAGATGCCGGCCGCGCCCTCTGCGGCGCACCGGCCCAAGCTGGACGCCAAGCCCGGTCCGGTCACGCTGATCACCTTCGTAGGCCTCTTGGCCGCGGGGCTGCTCTTCACGGCATGGAGCCTGGTGGGCGACGTCACGGCCTCGGGCGCGCCCATGACGACCTGGGTGCCCTACATCCTCCTGGGCGTGGCGCTTTTGATCGCGCTGGGGTTCGAGTTCGTCAACGGCTTCCACGACACGGCCAATGCGGTGGCCACGGTGATCTACACGCACTCGCTGCCGCCCAACTTCGCGGTCGTGTGGTCGGGCTTCTTCAATTTCCTGGGCGTGCTGGTGTCCAGCGGCGCGGTGGCCTTCGGCATCATCGCGCTCCTGCCAGTGGAGCTGATCCTGCAGGTGGGCTCGGGCGCGGGCTTCGCGATGGTGTTCGCGCTCCTGATCGCCGCGATCATCTGGAACCTGGGCACCTGGTGGCTGGGGCTGCCGGCGTCTTCGTCGCACACGCTCATCGGCTCGATCATCGGCGTGGGCGTTGCCAACGCGCTGATGCATGGGCGCGACGGCACCAGCGGCGTCGACTGGGCGCAGGCCACCAAGGTGGGCTATTCGCTGCTGCTCTCCCCGATGGTGGGCTTCGGCTGCGCCGCGCTGCTGCTGCTCGCATTGCGCGCCTTCGTGAAGAACCGCGCGCTGTATGAAGAGCCCAAGGGCAGCGAGCCGCCGCCGTGGTGGATTCGCGGCCTGCTGATCCTGACCTGCACCGGCGTGTCGTTCGCGCACGGCTCCAATGACGGGCAGAAGGGCATGGGGCTGATCATGCTGATCCTGGTCGGCACGGTGCCGATGGCCTATGCGCTGAACCGCGCGATGCCCGCCAACGAGACGGTGAAGTTCGTCGCCGTGGCCGAGATGGCGCAGAACGCGCTCAACCGCAACGTGCCGACCTCGCTGCCCGCGCTGCCGCCCGCCGCGGCGCGCGACACGCTATCCACCTATGTGCGCACCCGCGAGTTCGACGACAAGGTCGTGCCCGCACTGGCGGCGACCGCCGGCAGCATCGGCCAGCAGGTGCGCCAGCACGGCTCGCTCGCCGCGGTGCCGGCCGAGGCCGTCGCCAACGTGCGCAACGACATGTACCTGGCCTCCGAAGCCATCCGCCACCTCGACAAGAGCGGCGCTGCCAAGTTCGACGACGAGACCAAGCTGCGGGTCAACGCCTTCCGCCAGGAACTGGACGATGCGACGCGCTTCATTCCGCTGTGGGTCAAGATCGCGGTGGCCATCGCGCTCGGCCTCGGCACGATGATCGGCTGGAAGCGCATCGTGGTCACCGTGGGCGAGAAGATCGGCAAGACGCACCTGAGCTACGCACAGGGCGCATCGGCCGAAGTGGTGGCCATGCTCACCATCGGCGCGGCCGACATGTATGGCCTGCCGGTCTCGACCACGCACGTGCTCTCCTCCGGCGTGGCCGGCACCATGACGGCCAGCGGCTCGGGCCTGCAGATGTCCACGCTGCGCAACCTGGCTCTCGCCTGGGTGCTGACGCTGCCGGTGGCCATGCTGCTGTCGGGCTCGCTCTACTGGCTCTTCACCCGTCTTTTCTGACACGTCTTTTCTGATCACGCACCTTGTCGGCATTCCATGACCTCGCCGCCCGGTCCTATGGCGGCGACGAAGCCGGGCTGATCTGCGGCTACCTCTTCGACGCCGCGGCGCTCGAGCCCGCGCGCGCCATCGATTCGGCGCAGGCGGCGGCATGGCTCGGCGCGCAGCCCGAAGACACAGTTGTCGATGACGGCAACCGCGCCTACGTGTGGCTGCACTTCAACTTGAGCCACGCGCAGGCCGAGCGCTGGCTCCTGCGGCACGCGAAGCTCTCCGACACCTTCTACGAGACGCTGCACGACGGGCTGCCCTCCACGCGCATCGAGCGTGCCGACGACTCGCTGATCGCGGTCATCAACGACGTGCACTTCGAGTTCAGCTTCGAGCCTTCGGACATCTCCACGCTGTGGATCAGCGTCGGCCCGCGCCTGGTGGTCACGGCGCGCGCGAAGCCGCTGCGCTCGGTCGACGCGCTGCGCACGGCGGTGAAGGCGGGCGATGCGCCGCGCTCGAGCACCGAACTGCTCGAGCACCTGCTGCGCGCGCAGGCCGACGTGCTGGTGAAGATCGTGCGCGGCGTCACCACGCGCATCGACCGCATCGAAGACGAGCTGCTCGCCGGCCGGCTCGACCACAAGCGCGCGCGTCTCGGTGTGCTGCGGCGCCTGCTGGTGCGGCTGCAGCGGCTGCTGGCGCCCGAACCCGCCGCGCTGTTCCGCCTCTTGCAGGGCCCGCCCTCGTGGATGTCGGAGCCCGATGCGCAGGAGCTGCGCGGCTCGACCGAGGAGTTTTCGGTGGTGCTGCGCGATATGCAGGCGCTGCAGGAGCGCATCAAGCTGCTGCAGGAAGAGATCGCCGCCAACGTCAACGAGGACAACAACCGCAGCCTCTTCGTGCTGACGGTGGTGACGGTGCTGGCGCTGCCGATCAACATCCTGGCGGGCCTGTTCGGCATGAACGTGGGTGGCATTCCGCTCGCCGAGCACAAGCACGGGTTCTGGATCGTGGTGGCGATCGTGGCGAGCTTCACGGCGGTGGCCGCATGGGCCGCATTCCGCAAGAAGCGCTGAGCCCGCATCCCGTGTCACGTTAATGCTATTTATTTAGTAGCGTCTTACATAGCATCCATGCGCCCGCATCGGCGTTCCAGACCCCCTAGAATGGCGGGGTGTCCTCCATCCTCAATGCCGATCTTCACTGCCACTCCGTGGTCTCCGACGGCACATTGACGCCCGAAGAACTGGCTGCACGCGCAGCCGCCAACGGGGTCGAGCTCTGGGCGCTCACCGATCACGACGAAGTCGGCGGCCAGCACCGCGCAGCGGCTGCAGCGCGCGCGAACGGCATGCGCTACCTCACCGGTACCGAGATCTCGGTGACCTTCGCGAACGAAACCGTGCACATCGTCGGCCTGGGCTTCGACCCCGACGACGCGGCGATGACGCAGGGCCTCTACGACACGCGCGGCGGCCGCGGAAAGCGCGCACAGGAAATGTCCGAAGGGCTGGCCAAGGTCGGCATCCATGGCGCGTACGAAGGCGCGCTCAAATTCGTCGGCAACCCCGAACTCATCTCGCGCACGCACTTCGCGCGCTTCCTGGTCGAGCAGGGGCACTGCCGGGACACGTCCGAGGTGTTCCGCAAGTACCTTACCGAAGGCAAGCCCGGCTACGTGCCGCACCGCTGGGCGTCGCTCAAGGACGCGGTGCACTGGATCACCGCCGCCAAGGGCATGGCCGTGATCGCGCACCCGGGCCGCTACAAGTTCTCGGCCAACGAGGAATACGCGCTGTTCCTCGAATTCAAGGCGCATGGCGGCCAGGCGATCGAGGTCGTCACCGGCAGCCACACCCCGGCCGAATATGTCGAGTACGCCGACAAGGCGCTCGAGTTCGATTTCGCCGCATCCCGCGGCAGCGATTTCCACAGCCCCGACGAGAGCCACTGCGATCTCGGCAAGCTGCCACCGTTGCCTGGCGCGTTGACGCCGGTGTGGGAACTGCTCGGCCATCGCATCCAGCAGTGAGCCAGAGCCCCGGGCCCGGCATCGACAGCGCGGCCAGCGCTGCGCTGTCGAATGCACGCGCCGCGCAGCTGATGAGCCGCAGCAAGGAATCCGAACGCATCCTCGCGGGCATCGGCATGGTGATCGTGGCCGTGGCCTGCTTCGCCACGCTCGACACGGCCACCAAGGCATCGACGGCCGGTGTGCCGATCTTGATGGGCGTGTGGTTCCGCTATGCGTTCCAGGCAGTGGCCACCACCGCGGTATTGCTGCCGCTGCGCGGCACGGCGCTGCTGCGCACCCAGCACCCGCGCTACCAGTTGCTGCGCGGCGCGCTGCTCTTGGTGTCGAGCACGCTGGCCTTCCTGAGCCTGCGCTACATGCCGCTGGCCGAGTTCACCTCGATCGTGCTGATCGCGCCGCTGGTGATCACCCTGCTCGCGGCGACCACGCTCAAGGAGTATGTCTCGCCGCTGCGCTGGGCGCTGGTGGCGGGCGGCTTCATCGGCACGCTGGTGATCCTGCGGCCGGGCGGCGATGCGTTCAGCTGGGCGATTCTTCTGCCCATCGGCCTGGTGCTGACCAACGCCTGGTTCCAGGTGCTCACGAGCAAGCTCGCGCAAACCGAGAACCCCCTCACGATGCACTTCTATACCGGCTGGGTCGGCGCACTCATCGCCTCGCTGGCGCTGCCCTTCGTGTGGACCGCCCTGCCCTCGTGGGAGTGGTGGGCGCTGCTGTGCCTCATGGGGTTCATGGGGACGGTGGGCCACTTCATACTGATCCTCGCCTACCAGCGCGCGCCGGCATCCACGCTCACGCCGTACCTCTATGCGCAGATCGCCTTTGCCATGCTGGGCGGCTGGCTCGTTTTTTCCCACGTGCCCGACCGCTATTCGCTCATCGGCATTTCGATGATCGCGGTCTGCGGCGCGGCCGGCGCGTGGCTCACGGTGCGCGAGCGCCGCGTGCCCATCGAACCGGCGGAATCCTGATCAGGAGATAGCTCTATGGCCCAGTACTTCGAAGTCCATCCCGAGAACCCGCAGCAGCGTCTGCTCAAGCAGGCCGCCACGCTGCTCGCGCGCGGCGAGATCGTGGCCGTGCCCACCGACTCCAGCTACGCGCTGGCCTGCCACCTGGACGACAGGGACGCGGTCGACCAACTGCGCCGCATCCGCCAGGTCGACGAGAAGCACCACCTCACGCTGCTGTGCCGCGACCTGAGCGAGCTGGCCAACTACGCGCGCGTCGACAACAAGCAGTACCGCCTGCTGAAGGCCGCCACGCCGGGCCCCTACACCTTCCTGCTCGAAGCCACCAAGGAAGTGCCACGCCGCGTGAGCCATCCGCAGCGCAAGACCATCGGCCTGCGCGTGCCCGACCACAAGGTGCTGCTGGAGCTGCTCGCCCTGCACGGCGCGCCGCTCCTGGCCACGACGCTGATCGCGCCCGGCGAGACCGAGGCGCTGAACGACGCACAAACCATTCGCGAACGCTTCGAAAAGCAGATCGGCGCGGTCATCGACGCCGGCGCCTGCCCTTCGCAGCCGACCACCGTGGTGGACCTCACGCCCATGGGCACAGGCGACGATCCGGTCGTGGTGCGGCAGGGACGCGGGGCGCTCGCCGTGCTCGGTCTGTAGAAAGAAGTTGGAACCGATAACTAATGCTCGTCTGACACAATCGCCCAGTGGATATTTCCAACCTCATACAGACCGTACTGATCTACGCACTGCCCGTGATCTTCGCGATTACCGTGCACGAAGCGGCCCATGGCTATGTGGCGCGCCACTTCGGCGACAACACCGCCGAGTCGATGGGCCGGGTCACCCTCAATCCGATGAAGCACATCGACCCCATCGGGACCATCCTGATGCCGCTGATGCTGTATTTCGCGACTTCGGGCGCGTTTCTCTTCGGCTATGCGAAGCCGGTCCCGGTGAACTTCGGGCGGCTGCGCCATCCCAAGCGCGACATGATCTGGGTGGCGCTGGCGGGCCCGGTGTCGAACTTCATCCAGGCCATCCTCTGGGCCCTCGTGCTGGTGGGGCTGGTCGCGGCCGGCGTCGATGAAACCTTTTTCATCAAGATGGCGCAGGGCGGCATCCTGGTCAACCTCGTGATGTGGGCCTTCAACCTGTTTCCACTGCCCCCGCTCGACGGCGGCCGCGTGCTGGCCGGGCTGCTGCCCAGCGGGGCCGCACAGAATTTCCTCGCTCGCATCGAGCCCTACGGTTTCTTCATCGTGATGGCGCTCGTGCTCGCCGGCATCGTCAGCACCTTCTGGCTGCGCCCGCTGATGGACGTCGGCTACTTCGTCATCAACCTGCTCATCACGCCGCTCAAGGCATTGCTGCTCTAAGTCTGTCCGTCCCATGGCCTCGTCTTCCTCCGCTCCGCTGCGCGTCCTGACCGGGATCACCCCGTCGGGCACGCCCCACCTCGGCAACTACGTCGGCTCGATCCGCCATTCGGTGCGGCAGAGCGTCGCGCCCGGTGTCGAGAGCTTCTTCTTCCTGGCCGACTACCACGCACTCATCAAGGTGCAGGACCCGGCGCTCATCCAGCGCTCCACGCTCGAGATCGCCGCGAGCTGGCTGGCCTGCGGGCTCGACCCGGAACGCGTGACCTTCTACCGCCAGTCGGACATCGCCGCGATCCCCGAGCTCACCTGGTTCCTCACCTGCGTCACCGGCAAGGGCGTGCTCAACCGCGCGCATGCCTACAAGGCGCAGCTGGACAAGAACATTGCCAAGGGCGAGGACCCCGACGCCGACGTGACGGCCGGCCTCTTCATGTACCCGGTGCTGATGGGCGCGGACATCCTGATGTTCAATGCCCACAAGGTGCCCGTGGGCCGCGACCAGGTGCAGCACATCGAGATGGCGCGCGACATGGCGCAGCGCTTCAACCACCAGTACGGCGAGCACTTCACGCTGCCCGAAGCCGAGATCGACGACGCCGTCGCCACCCTGCCCGGCCTCGACGGCCGCAAGATGAGCAAGAGCTACGGCAACACGATCCCGCTGTTCGCGCCTCGCGCGTACCTGCAAAAGCAGATCGCCAGCATCGTGACCGACTCGCGCGCGCCCGGCGAGCCCAAGGAGACGGAGGGCTCCGCGCTCTTCCAGATCTACCAGGCCTTTGCCGACGCCGACGAGACCGAGATGCTGCGCAAGGCGTACGCCGACGGCATCGGTTGGGGCGATGCCAAGCAGCTGCTGTTCGAGCGGATCGAAGTCGAGGTGGCACCGCTGCGAAAGCGCTACGAGGCGCTGATGAGCGACCCGGCCGAGATCGAGCGCATCCTGCTCATCGGCGCGGAGAAGGCCAGCGCCCTGTCGCAGCCCTTCATGACGCGTCTGCGCCACGCGGTGGGCCTGCGCAACCTCGCGGCGGGCCGCGACAAGGGCAGCGCGAAGGCGGCCAAGGTCGCCAAGCCCAGCTTCAAGCAGTACCGCGAGCGCGGCGACGGGCTTTTCTATTTCAAGCTGCTCGATGCGCGCGGCGAAACCCTGCTGCAGAGCCGTGGATTTGCCTCGCCGCAGGAAGCCGGCCGTACCATCGCGCTCTTGCAGGCCGAGCGCGGTGCGGCGCTGGCCACGTTGGCCGCGCAGCTCGAGCCCATCGACACAGAACAATCACGCGCCGTGACTGAGGCGCTGGAGGCATTGGCGGACGCAGCGACCACGACAGATGGAAGTTGAACCGGCAAGGGCCCATCGGCTTATCCGCCGGTGAGCGAGACGAGAGAAGACGGTGCGATCACAAAGGAAGAAAACATGAGCATTTATGTCATCGACGACCACCCCCTGATGCGCGACGCGATCGTGATGGTGCTGCGACGCCTGCGACCGGCCGAGAACATCGTCGAGCTCGAGCGGCTCGACAAGCTCGCAAGCTCCGTGCAGCAGCGTGGCGCGCCCACCCTTTTCTGCCTGGACCTGAAGCTTCCGGACACGAACGGCGTCTCGGGCGTGATCGCGGTCAAGCAGGTCTATCCCAATGTGCCGATCGCCGTGTATTCGGCGGCGCCGGCCGCGGACATGGAAGACGCCTGCATCGAGGCGGGTGCCGACACCTACATCGAGAAGTCCGCCAGCTCCAACGAACTGGCAGCCGCGCTGCGCGGCCTGCTGATGGCGGGCTCGGAAGAAGCCGACGAGCCGCCGCTCGCAAGCAACAGCAAGCTCTCCAAGCGCCAGACGCAGCTGATCGCCATGCTCGACAAGGGCATGAGCAATCGCGACATCGCGACCGACCTGGAAATCAGCGAGCACACGGTGAAGGTTCACCTGTGGCGCCTGTTCCGCCGGCTCGGTGTGAAGAGCCGCACGCAGGCGCTGCACTACGCACGCACCAACGGCTTGCTCTCGGGCTGAACAGGTTCGCCCCCAGGCTGCGCGCACTTCGTGTCGCTTCGCCAACCCCCTACCGGGGGCAACACCTGCGGCCCGGCAGAGCCGGTTCCGCGGTGTTCCTCGAATGGATCCGCGCCTTTGTGCGCGGTTTTTTTTCGGCTCAGCCGCCCGAGGCGCTCACGCGCGCCTGGGCCACGGCTTCGTCGGCGTCGTGCAGCGCCACGCGGAACACGCTGCCGCTGCCCAGCCGCGAACGCACGCTGACCGGGTGCCCCAGCACATGCGAGAGCCGCGCCACGATGGCCAGGCCGAGGCCGAAGCCGTCGGACGTGCCCGCATGGTCGGCCACCTTGTAGAACTCCAGGAACACGTCGCGCAGGTGCTCGGGCGCGATGCCGATGCCCGTGTCCCACACCTCCACGCGCATGCCGTCGCGCGTCTGCCGCGCGGCCAGGAGCACGCCGCCTTCGGTCGTGTACTTGATGGCGTTGGCCAGCAGGTTGCCGATCATGCGGCGCACGCGGATCGGGTCGGTGAGGAAGGAGCCCTCGGTCACGTGCACGCGGAAGTCCAGGCCGCGGCTCTCGGCCACCGGGCGGTATTGCAGCTCGAGGTCGTGCAGCAGCTCGGGCACGTCGACGCGCTCGATGTGCAGGCGCACCTGCCCCGAGTCGATGCGTGCGAGGTCGAACATCGAGTCGAACAACGCATTCACCGCGTGCGTGGCGCGCACGATCTTCGGCGCCAGTTCGAGCACCAGCTCGGGCTCGTTGCGCAGCCAGTCGGCGTACAGCGAAAGCGCCAGCACCGGCTGGCGCATGTCATGCGCGGCGCTGGCCAGGAAACGGTTCTTCATCGCCACCGCCGACACCGCCGCCTGCCGCTGCTGCGTGAGCGACTTGATCAGGATGTGGTTGTGGAACAGCAGCTCCAGGCTGTTGCGCGCCGTCTCGTGGATGTGCCGCCCCGCCCGCAGCAGCAAAAACCAGTGCAGGGTCGGCAGGATCGGCATCAGGTAGCCGTACTGGAAATGCGGCTGGTGCAAGTTCATGGTGACGAGGCGAATCAGCACCGCTCCCAGCATCGTGATGAACAGCGTGTTGACGTAGCGCTTGAGCAGCGGCGGATGCAGCGCGAGCCCGTTGAGCGGAAAGGTGCCCACGCCAGCCACGATCAGCCAGCTCATGAACTGGTTGACCTGGGGCGTGCGCTCGAAGAACAGCAGGATCGACAACCCCCACACTACCGCGCTGGTGCTCCAGATGAAGCCGTAGCGTTCGGTGAACTGCTGTTGCGCCGCGGAACTGCGGCCGGCGTAGCGCACCGCGTAGACGCGCGCACCCCAGGCGCGGCAGGCCGTGGCGATGAAGCCGGCCAGCAGCCATGTGAGCAGTTCCCAGCGAGGCACATAGGCCCAGTTCAGGCCGACCATGGCCGGCATCAGCGCCGCGGACACGATGTAGGAGCCGCGCGCAGAGCGCATCAGGCTGCGGATCAGCTCGCCGCGCACCCACGATTCGGCCTCGTCGGCCGAGGCCGGTACCGGTGTCAAGCTCGCGATCGACGGATTGGCCATATGGCACAGGCCCCTTGTTCTTGTCCGGCAATTGAAGATGGGCCCCATGCTGAGGCACCGAGAGATGGCGATATTAACGGGCGGCCAGCCATTGTTTCTCAAGGTAAACGCAGAAGACCGGTCGACATAATCCGCAGGTATCCGTGAATTCACCGAACAAGAACGAACCCACCCGCATGCTGTCCCATGTTTTTGTCGGCGTGACCTACTTCGAGCGTGACTTCGGTTTCTGCGCCGCGCTCATGGGCGAACCGCACCTGAAGCTCCGGTTTCGCGACGACGCCAAGCCGTGGGCCGGCTGGCGAGGCACTGATATGCCGCGTCCGCTCTTCCTGGTCGGCACGCCGTTCGACGGCCACAGGGCCGCGCTGGCGGACTACCATGGCGCGTACTTCCGCGATCCGGACGGAAGCAAGCTCCGCGTGTGCTGCCACACCTCATCCAACACGCCATCGACATGCTGAACAACCTCACTCCTTTTCTCGTCCACTGGGCCATCACCGGCGTCTCCCTCTGGGTGGCCAGCCACCTGTTTCGCGGACTCAAGTTCGACAGCACCGGCGCGCTGGTCGTTTCGGCGCTGCTGCTCGGGCTGGCCAACGCGGTCGTGAAGCCGCTGCTCATCGTGCTCACGCTGCCGCTGACGCTGTTGACCTTCGGGCTGTTCCTGCTGGTCATCAACGCGCTGATGATCCTGCTGGTGGCCGCGGTCGTGAAGGGCTTCAAGGTCTCGGGCTTCTGGACCGCGCTCTTCGCGAGCATCTTCATCTCGCTCCTGAGCATCGTCATCGGTTCGTTCGTCACCAGCGACGATCCGGCCGAGAAGGTCCAGATGCCGCAGAGTGGCAACTGGCTCTGAAGCCACGCGGCGAAGGCCTGCAAGAGCCTTGGCCGCGCCTGTCGATGGAATCGCGTTTCATACGGTCGCCAACACCCATCAGCTCCCGGCCGCAGAGCGGCTATTGCTCTCTTTTACGCGCCAAAGCATTGCCGAGCCGCATCGCTTCGTCCAAGATGAGCCACGCCTCCGCAAGGAGCAGCGTGTGAAAGCAAGGGGACGGAATGCGCATCGCAATACTCGACAACGAGCGGGATCAGGCGCGACTGGTCAGTCACACCGCAACGAGCCTCGGACACGAGTGTCATGAATACACAGACGAAGCCACGCTGCTCGAGGCGATACGGACGCAGGGTTTCGATCTCTTGATCTTCCACTGGCGCCAATCCGGAATCGACAGCCCGGCGCTGGTGAAAGCGACACGGCACGCCGCCGCCAACCGCCTTCCGATTCTCTTCACGACGCACCGAGCCGACGCCGCGGACATGGCCGTGAGCCTTCATGCCGGCGCCGACGACTTTCTGGTCGCGCCCGTCTCCATCGCCGAACTCGAAGCGCGCATCGGGGGGCTGCTTCGCCGGTCCAACCCCGCGCTGCACGAACCCCAGCTGGTCTTCGGGCCCTACCAGTTCCTTCCGGCCTTGCGCACCGTCAAGGTCCGGGGCCGGCGCGTCGAACTGCGACACCGCGAATACGATCTCGCGCTGTTTCTCTTCCGGAACATCGGGCGCCTGTTGTCGCGCGAGCACCTCTACAAGGAGATCTGGGGCTCAGGCTTCGAAGTGCTCTCGCGCTCGCTCGACACGCACCTGTCCCGCGTGAGGGTAAAGCTCGATCTGCGGCCGTCGAACGGCTTCATGCTGGTGGCGCTGCGCAGCTTCGGCTATCGGCTGGACGTGGTCGATGAAACCGCGCATTCGGAACCGACATCGGCGTCAGACACCGCAGCTGGGCAACCGCGAGCTTTCAACCGGACGCGTGCCGCCCGCATGCCGGACATCGTTGCCGGGCCTGCGCCTTGACAACACGACCGGCTGACCGGTGAGGCACTCGGGGAGCAAGCTCATCGACCGGGATGCAGCGGCACAGCAATGACTGCGCCGAGCTTCCACGCTGGATTCGGTGCGAAATAGGCAAAAAAATAGCCCCTTGCGGGGCCATTCTTGGAGGAGAGGGAGGGATTCGAACCCTCGGTACTATCGCTAGTACGCCTGATTTCGAGTCAGGTACATTCGACCACTCTGCCACCTCTCCGGTGCTGTCGAGCCTGCGATTATAGCGGATAAAAACAGGGCTTTTGAACCCCTGGCCTCAACCGCGCAACAGTTCCAGTCCGCCCAGATACGGCCGCAGCGCGGCCGGCACGTTGATCGAGCCGTCTTCGTTCTGGTGGTTTTCAAGCACCGCCACCAGCGTGCGCCCCACCGCCAGGCCCGAGCCGTTGAGCGTGTGCACGAGTTCGTTCTTGCCCTGCGCATTCTTGAAGCGCGCCTGCAGGCGGCGCGCCTGGAAGGCTTCGCAGTTCGAGACCGAGCTGATCTCGCGGTAGGTGTCCTGCGCCGGCAGCCAGACTTCAAGGTCATAAGTCTTGGTGGCACCGAAGCCCATGTCGCCGGTGCACAGGAGCACCACGCGGTACGGCAGTTCGAGTGCCTGGAGCACCGCCTCGGCATGGCCGGTCATCTGCTCGAGCGCGTCGTAGCTCTTCTCAGGGTGCACGACCTGCACCATCTCGACCTTGTCGAACTGGTGCTGGCGGATCATGCCGCGCGTGTCGCGCCCCGCGCTGCCCGCCTCGGAGCGGAAGCACGGCGTATGGGCCGTGAGCTTGATCGGCAATTGCGCCTCGGGCACCACCTCGTCGCGAACGAAGTTGGTCAGCGGCACTTCGCTGGTCGGAATGAGGTAGAGCGCCGAATGGTCGGGCGCGGGCTCGCCGTCCTGGCCACCCTTCTTCGCGGCGAACAAGTCGCCTTCGAACTTGGGCAACTGGCCGGTGCCGCTCAGCGTGGCGGCGTTGACGATGTAGGGCACGTAGCACTCGGCATAGCCGTGCTTTTCGGTCTGGATGTCGAGCATGAACTGCGCAAGCGCGCGGTGCAGCCGGGCGATCGGCCCCTTCATCACGGTGAAGCGCGAACCGGCGAGCTTGGCGCCCATCTCGAAATCGAGCCCCAGCGGCGCGCCGAGGTCCACATGGTCTTTCGCCGTGAAGGGGAGCGGCACGGCGTTGCCGCCGGCACCGCCTTGCGGGCTCCAGCGGCGCATTTCGACGTTGCCGGTTTCGTCTTCGCCCAGCGGCACACTGGCGTGCGGCAGGTTGGGCACGGCGAGCAGCAGGGCCTGCAGCTCGGGCTGGATCTCTTCGAGGCGCTTGGACTGCGATTCCTGCTCGGCCTTGAGCGCGTTGACTTCGGCCATCAGCGCATCGGTCGATTCGCCCTTGGCCTTGAGCGGGCCGATCTGCTTGTTCAGCGTGTTGCGGCGCGCCTGGATTTCCTCGGTGCGGGTCTGCAGCGTCTTGCGCTCGGCCTCGAGCGCGGTGAACGCCGACACGTCGAGGTAAGGCTGGTTCTTCTTGCGTTTTTCGAGGCCGGCCACAGCGGAGGCCAGGTCTTTTCGGAGCAGGGTGATGTCGAGCATGGGAGGATTTTAGGTGGGCGCGATGCATGCGCCCTGCCCCCCGCCCGCGTACCTCAGGCGACGGTGGCCGGATCGACGTTCGCGCCGCAGACGATCAGGCACACCTTTTCGCCCTCGCGCGGCAGGTAGGCGCCGGTCTGCAGCGCCGCCAGCGGCAGCGCGGCGGCCGGCTCCACGGCGAGCTTCAGTTCCTTCCACAGCCACTGCTGCGCGGCGCGGATGGATTCGTCGGACAGCAGCAGCGCGTCCTGCACCTGCTGCTGCGTGATCTCCCAGGAAATCGCGCCGATGCGTCGCGCACCGAGCGAATCGGCCGCGATGCCGCCCACATCGACATCGACCGGCTCGCCGGCTTCCCGTGCACGGAACAACGTCGGAGCCTTCTCGGGCTCCAGTGCCACCACGCGGGCGCGCTGCTCGAACCAGCCGGCGAGGCCACCGATCAGGCCGCCGCCGCCCACGCTCACCAGCACCGAGTCGGGCAAGCCGCCCTGTGCTTCGATCTCGTGGCCCAGCGTGCCTGCGCCGGCCACCACTTCAGGCTGGTCGTAGGCATGCGTGAGCAACGCGCCGGTTTCCTTCTGCCGCGCGAGGCAGGCGGCGAGCGCATCGGGATAGAGCTCGCCGACCACGACCACCTCGGCGCCGAGCGCACGCAGGCGCGCACGCTTGGCTTCGGGCGACACGCCGGGCAGGAACACCTGGCAGCGCACGCCCAGCGCCTTGGCCGCGGCGGCGGTCGCGATGCCGGCATTGCCGCCGGACGCCACGACCACGCCGCTCTCGGGAATGTCGTTGGCCAGCAGCCGGTTCATCATGCCGCGGGCCTTGAAACTGCCGCTCACCTGCATGTGCTCGAGCTTGAGCCACACCTGCACGCCGGCCACCTCGAGGCCGAAGGCCGATGCGGGCAGCTTCCAGAGCGGTGTCTCGCGCAGGAAATCGCCGGCGCGTTCGTGCAGCCTGCGGGAGGCGCTCTCTATTTCAGAGCGCCAGTTCGTCGTTTGCTGGTTCAAGAGATGTGTCCTGGAGGCGGAATGTCGTCGAGCTTGAGGCCCTTGGGGAGCGGAAACTTGATGGTTTCCTCGATGCCGTCCATCTTGCGCACCGACACCGCGCCGAAGGCCCGCACGCGATCGATCACCTCGCGCACAAGCACCTCGGGCGCCGAGGCGCCGGCCGTGAGGCCGATGCGGCCCTTGCCCTCGAACCACTCGGGCTTGAGCTCGTCGGCCGAATCGACCATGTAGCTCTCGGTGCCGAGGCGCTGGGCCAGTTCGCGCAGCCGGTTGCTGTTGGAACTGGTAGGGCTGCCGACCACGATGACGAGGTCGACCTGCGGGCTCATGATCTTCACCGCGTCCTGGCGGTTCTGGGTGGCGTAGCAAATGTCCTGCTGCTTGGGCTCACGCACCTTAGGGAAACGCGCGCGCACCGCTGCAGCGATCTCGGCGGCGTCGTCCACGCTGAGCGTGGTCTGCGTGACGACCGCAAGCTTCTCGGTCTGCGAGGGCGCGACCTTCGCGACGTCGGCCACGTCTTCCACGAGGTGGATGCCGCTGGAGAGCTGGCCCATCGTGCCTTCGACCTCGGGATGTCCCTTGTGGCCGATCATGATGAATTCGTAGCCCTCCTTCGCGAGCTTGGCCACCTCGACGTGCACCTTGGTCACCAGCGGGCAGGTGGCATCGAAGATCTCGAAGCCGCGGTCGCGCGCCTCCTGCTCCACCGCCTTGCTCACGCCGTGCGCACTGAACACCAGCGTGGCGCCGGGCGGCACATCGGACAGCTCCTCGATGAAGATCGCGCCCTTGGCCTTGAGTTCGTTCACCACGTAGGTGTTGTGCACGATCTCGTGGCGCACGTAGATCGGCGCGCCGAACTTGGCGATGGCGCGCTCGACGATCTCGATGGCGCGGTCCACGCCCGCGCAAAAGCCGCGCGGCTCGGCGAGGATGACTTCCTCGATCCCGGGATTCATTTGGCAACCTCCGCGCTTCGCGCTGCGGTATTCGCCTTGGGAGCGGCCCGGCGGCTCATGGCAACCTCCGCGCTTCGCGCTGCGGCATTCGCCTTGGGAGCGGCCCGTCGGCTCATAGCACTCCGATCAGCCGGACCTCGAAAGTCACGGGTTGGCCGGCCAAGGGATGGTTGAAATCGAAGCGCACCGCGGTCTCGCTCGACTCGATCACCGCGCCCGCGTAGCTCCCGGTGCCGTCGGGCGTGGGGAACTGCACCACGTCGCCGACCGCGTATTTCTCGTCGGGATCGCCCATTTGCGCGAGCAGCTTCCTGGCCACCCATTGCTGCATCTCGGGATTGCGGTCGCCGAAGGCCTCGCCGGCGGGCAGGTCGAAGGTGGCGTGCGTGCCCTCTTCCAGGCCCAGCAGGCGTTGCTCCATGGCAGGCGAAAGTTCGCCGGTACCGAGCGACAGGGTCGCGGGCTTGTCGGCGAAGGTGTTGATGATGTCGCCCGCCGGACCGGCAAGCCGGTAATGCAGGGTCAGGAAGGAGCCGGAAGTCACGACGTGGGACATGAGAGCAACGGAGGTAGGCAAAGACAAGGTGGGTGTCCCGATAAACTGGACTGCATTTTACGGACGGGGGGCTTCCACCCGTTCCATCCAAGGTTTCCCCCAGATTTCCCCCCAGGTTCCGATGGCTTTCAAGGATCTCCCCGCCAATGCCCGCCCGCGCGAAAAACTCATCGCACGTGGCGCCGCCGCACTGGCGGACGCCGAGCTGCTGGCGCTGCTGCTGCGCACCGGCGTGCCGGGCAAGAACGTGCTGCAGATGGCGCAGGAACTGCTCGAGCGCTTCGGGGGGCTCTCGGGCCTGCTGCACACCGGTCCCGAGGACCTCAAGATCGTCAAGGGCATGGGTGGCGACGCCAAGCGCGCCGAGCTCATCGCGGTGCTAGAACTGGCGCGCCGCGCCATGGCCGAGCAACTCAAGGAGCGCACGGTGTTCGACTCGCCCGAGGCGGTCAAGCAGTACGTGCAGCTGCACATCGGCTCGCGGCCGCACGAGGTGTTCGCGGTATTGTTCCTCGACGTGCAGCACCGGCTGATCGTGCTGGAAGAACTGTTTCGCGGAACCCTCACCCAGGCCAGCGTCTACCCGCGCGAAGTCGTCATGCGCGCCCTGCACCACCAGGCCGCGGCCGTGGTGCTCGCGCACAACCACCCCAGCGGCAGCATCGAGCCATCGCGGGCCGACGAATCGCTCACGCAAACGCTCCGGGCCGCGCTTTCGCTGGTGGACGTGCGCGTGATCGACCACGTCATCGTGAGCCCGGGCCAGAGCTTCTCGATGGCCGAAAAAGGATTGCTCTGATGGCCTCTCGTCCCCCCTCCCTGAAGAACCTCGCCGACCTCAAGCAGGTGCAGCGCGTGCTGGCCGAGACGCGCGAGCGCGAAGCGGCCGAGGCAGCTGCCAAGGCCGCCACCGAGCGCAAGCGCGCGGCCGAGAAAGACCTGTTCGCGCGCGCCATCGGCGCCACCGAGCCGCTGCGCCGCAAGGCCGCGGTGCCGCTCGCGCCCGAGCCGCCCGCGCCGATTCCGGTGCAGCACCAGCTCGACGAGCAGCGCGTGCTGCGCGAATCTCTGTCCGACGAGTTCGACGTGACCACGCTGCTGGACGTGGACGACGCCATGAGCTTTCGCCGCCCCGGCATCGGCACCGACGTGACGGCACGGCTGCGCAAGGGCGACTGGTCGATCCAGGCGCAGGTCGACCTGCACGGCCTGCGCAGCGACGAGGCACGCGAGGCGCTCGGCGGTTTCATCCGCGCATCGCACAAGCAGGGCCTGCGCTGCGTGCGCGTGGTGCACGGCAAGGGGCTGGGTTCGCCCGGCAAGCAGCCGGTGCTCAAGACCAAGACGCAGCGCTGGCTGATCCAGAAGAACGAGGTGATCGCGTTCGTGCAGGCGAAGCCGGCCGAGGGCGGCGCGGGCGCGCTGGTGGTGCTGCTGGCACCGGCGCGGCGCTGAAGCGACTCCGCGCGCGCCACTGACGGTGCGCGCGCCCGGGCAGTGCGGCTATGCCAGGTGGTTCTTGAGCGGTATCGACGTATCCGCAATCGCTACCGGGTCGGGGCTGCGGCCCGCTTCGAGGAGCTTGCGGCTCATCATGTGATCGACCGGCGCATTGACCGATTCGACGCACACGAGCTGCCCATCGACGTAGTGGAAGAGCGAGAACGCCTCGGGCTTGGGACCGGCCCGGCGCACGCTGGCGAGGCCCGGCGTGCCTTCGGCCGGCATCAGGCCGACCATCTGCAGGCGCATGCTGCCCTGGTCGGACCAGAACCACGCGACCGCGTCGTGCGGGCGCGGCGCGCCGGTCAGCGTGGCGACTGCGGTGCGTGCCTGGTCGTTCGCGTTCTGCACCGATTCGAGCCGCAGCGCGCGGCCCGCCCGGCGATCGGGAAAGCGCGTGCAGTCGCCCACGGCGAGCACATCGGCCGCGCTGGTCTGCATGTGGCCGTCGACCACGATGCCGTCGGCGCACTCGATGCCCGCGGCTTGCGCGAGTGCGGTTTCCGGCACGGCGCCGATGCCCAGCAGCAGCAGGTCGACCGGCTGCTTCACGCCGTTGACCTGGACCGACACCAGCCGATCGCCCTCGACCTCGAACGCGCCGGTCTGCGCGCCGAGCACGATGTCGATGCCCGCTGCGCGATGCGTCGCGAGCACGTGTGCCGACAGCTCTGGCGACACGGCGCGGCCCAGGAGGCGCGGCGCGCTCTCGATCACCTGCACGTTCTTGCCGAGCGCCTTGGCGGTGGCCGCCACTTCGAGCCCGATGAAGCCGCCACCCAGCACCGTGACTTGCTCCGCATTCGCAAGCCGCTCGCGCAGGCGATGCGCCTCGTCGGCGGCGCGCAGGCTCGCGACGTTCTCGAGCCCTTGCTTCAGGTCGGGCATCTGGCGTGCACGCGTGCCGGTCGCGAGCACCAGCCGCTCCCACGGCAGCACTGCGCCCGAGCGCAGCGTGACGGTGTGCGCCTCGCGGTCGATGGCCACGGCCGCGTCGCCCAGGTGCAGCGTGATGCCCGCTTCGCGGTACCAGTCGGCGGCCTTGTGCGGCTGCGTGGTTTCCTCGGCGCTCTTGAGGAAGGCCTTCGACAGTGGCGGCCGGTGGTACGGCTCGCAGGCCTCTTCGCAGACCAGGTGCACACGCGCGCCCTGCCCGGCTTCGGCAAGGCCCGCGCAAAGCTGGGCCGCGGCGTGGCCGCCGCCGATGATGACGATGGGATTCATGAGGGAAAGTCTTTCGGAGTCGGTGTCTGTTCCTGTTCGCCGCTATTCGCCACGGTTTCGCATCCAGTCGGCTGTCTGGAAGAACGAGGTCCGCAAACGCGCGCGCAAGTCTTCAGGCACGCCGGTCTCGCCCATCGCCTGGTCCATGCAGGCGAGCCACTGGTCGCGCTCCTTGATGCCGATGCTGTGGCCGCCGATGCTTTGCGGCAGGTGGCGCGCGCGCAGCATCGGATGGCCGAAGCGGTCGGTGTAGTGCTGCGGTCCGCCGAGCCAGCCGCACAGGAACCAGAAGAGGCGCTGGCGCGCGTTGCCCAGGCTGGTGCCGTGCACCGCGCGCAGTTGCGCATAGGCGGGTTCGAGGTCCATCAGGTCGTAGAAGCGCTCGACCAGCGCCTCCACCTTCGGCTCGCCGCCGATCCATTCGAAGGGCGTGCCGGCGGGCGGTTTTTCTTGAATCTGCATGGGCGGGAGTATCCCTCTGGGTGTTTCCTAGGCCTGCACGAGGTTCGGAATGCCCACATCGGGGCTCACGTCGGCCTCGTAGTCCACGCCTTCGACCGCGAAGCCGAAGAGCCGCAGGAACTCGGTCTTGTAGCCCGCGAAGTCGGTGAGTTCGTGGATGTTCTCGCTCGTGACCTGGGGCCATAGCTCGACCACGCGCGCCTGCACGTCGGGGGCCAACTCCTTGTAGTCCGCGCGCAGGCGCCCTTCGGCGTCCAGGTGCGGCGTGCTGCCGTAGAGGCTCTCGGCAAAGAGGCCGTACACCTGCTCGATGCAGCCTTCGTGCGTGCCCTTTTCCTTCATCACCTTGAACAGCAGCGACAGGTACAGCGGCATCATCGGAATGGCCGAACTCGCCTGCGTCACGACCGCCTTGAGCACCGAGACGCGCGCATCCCCGCCCTTCGCGGCCAGGCCGGCGCGAATGCCAAGCACCTTCTGGTCGAGGTCTTTCTTGGCGGCGCCGATGGAGCCGTTCCAGTAGATGTCGTGCGTGATCTGCTCGCCCAGGTAGGTGAAGGCGGTGGTCCTGGCGCCATCGGCCAGCACGCCGGCGGATTGCAGCGCGTCGATCCACATCTGCCAGTCCTCGCCCCCCATCACGGCCACGGTGTTGTCGATTTCTTCCTGCGTGGCGGGCTCCAGCATGGTTTCCTTGACGACCTCGTTGTCGGTGTCCAGGCCGCGCAGCGTCACGGCCTTGCCGATGGGCTTGAGCGTGGAGTTGAAGACCTGGCCGGTCTTCGGATGCGTGCGCCGCGGCGCGGCCAGGCTGTAGACGACGAGGTCGACCTGGCCGAGATCCGAACGGATCGCGTCGATGGTCTTCTGCTTCACGTCATCGGAGAAACCGTCGCCGTTGATGCTCTTGGCGTAGAGGCCTTCTTCCGCGGCCGCGCGATGGAAGGCTGCGGTGTTGTACCAGCCGGGCGAGGCGGGCTTGGTCTCGCTGCCGGGCCGCTCGAAGAACACGCCGAGCGTGTCTGCGCCGCTGCCGAAGGCCGCAGTGATGCGTGCGGCCAGGCCGTAGCCAGTCGATGCGCCGATGACGAGCACCTTCTTCGGTCCTTGCGCGATCCGGCCCTGGGCCAGCACATGCTCGATCTGCTGCCGCACGTTGGCTTCGCAGCCCGTGGGATGGGTCGTGACGCAAATGAAGCCGCGCACGCGCGGTTTGATGATCATGAAGACCTCGCTGGATGAGATGCCGGGGAAGCCCGTGAATTTAACCCAGCCGATCGATTCGGCATCCCATACCCGCCATATGCATATGTCGATTGACGATTTAATAATCTGAGGTTTTATTGATATGGTTCGGCCCTGAATTTCCAACCGGAGAGAGAACAACCATGCGCCACACCCTGCTCGCCGCGGCCCTTGCCGCCTCCACCTTCCTCCTGGGCACCGTCGCCCATGCGGACCAACTCGCCGACATCAAGAAAAAGGGCGAGCTCGTGGTCGGCGTGCTCGGCACCGACGAGCCCGCCACCTTCGTCGACCCCAAGACGCGCCAGATCGTCGGCTACGAAGTCGACCTGGTGAACGCCATCGCCAAGAAGATCGGCGTGAAGCCGGTGCTCAAGCAAATCGCCGTGGCCGCGCGCATTCCCGAACTGCAGCAGGGCCACGTGGACCTGGTGGCCGCGGGCCTTACGCACAACAAGGAGCGCGAGGCGCAGATCGACTTCTCGCTCACCACCTTCGTGACTGGCCAGAAGGCCATCGTGAAGAAGGACAGCGGCATCGCCGACATCCCGCAGCTGGGCGGCAAGAAGGTGCTGACCATCCGCGGCGGCACGCAGGAACCCAACATCCGCAAGGCCGTGCCCACTGCCGAGGTCGTGACCTTCGACACGAGCCAGCAGGCTTTCCAGGCCCTGCAGCAAGGCAAGGGCGTGGGCTACGTGGACGACGAGGCCGCGCTGCTGCGCAGCTACGCCAAGCTCGGCCCGGCGAAGGCGCAGTACGTGGTGCTCAAGCAGAACCTGAGCACCGAGGCGCTGGCCATCGGCATCAAGAAGGGCGAGAGCGGCCTGAAAGCCGTGGTGGACGACACGCTGCGCGAGCTCGAGAAGTCGGGCGAAGCCCAGAAGATCTTCGTGAAGTGGTACGGCCCGGACACCGCATCGGGCTTCCAGACGCGCGACTTCAAGCTCGACTCGGACAAGATCGACTGATCCTGCCTTTGCATTTCTCCTTCCCCTTCCGGGGGAAGGCCGGGATGGGGGCCTGCGGCGTTTGAACAAGCCGCGGCGCATTTATCGCCGTCGAGCCCTCACCCCAACCCTCCCCCGGAAGGCGAGGGAGTCAATCCTGTCGCGACGGTGATACTGTCGCCCCCCATGCCCCTGTTCGACTATTCCTTGCTGCTGACCGGCAAGTACCACGACATGCTCGTTGCGGGCCTCCTGCTCTCGCTGCAGCTGCTGGCGGCCTCGCTCGTGCTGGCGCTCCCCATCGCGCTGGTGGTCGCGCTCTTTCGCCTGTCGCCCATCGCGCCGCTGCGCTGGCTGGGCTTCGCGTACGTGGAATCGATCCGCAACATTCCCCTGCTCGCGCACATGCTCTTCTGGTACTTCGGCGCGCCCGAACTGCTGCCCGACGGCATCAAGCAGTGGCTCTATGCGGGGCACATCGAGGCCTACAGCGCCATCGTCGCGCTTGCGCTCTACACGGCCGCCTTCATGGCGGAAGACATCCGCAGCGGCATCCGCGCGATTCCCACCGTGCAGTTCGAAGCCGGGCGCGCGCTGGGCTTCGGCTTCCTGGACACCATGCGCCGCGTGGTGCTGCCGCAGGCGCTGCGCATCACGGTGCCGCCGCTGATCTCGCAGACGCTGAGCCTCTGGAAGAACACCTCGATCGCCACAGTCATCGGCGTGGCCGAGCTCATGTACCAGGCCGGGCAGGTCGAGAGCGCGACCTTCCGCAGCTTCGAGTCGTTCGCGTTCGCGAGCGCGGCCTACCTGACGGTGTCGCTGGCCATCACGGGCCTGGCCACCTGGTATCACCACCGCTTCCCGGTGCGGACGATATGAAGTTCTCCCCCAGGCTTCGCGCACTTCGTGTCGCTTCTCCTCCCCCCTCGCCGGGGGCAACACCGGCGGCCCGGCAGAGCCGGTTCCGCGGTGTTTCTGGCCTTCGCCGTGTCAGGTCCATGCATCGCGCAATGGGCGATCGCGGGGTGGAGCGCTGATGCTGCAGATCATCAACGACTACTGGGTCTACTTCCTCATCGGGCAGTACCCGAACGGCCCGCTCGGCGGACTGGTGCTCACGCTGCTGCTGGCCTCCTGCGGGCTGGTGCTCGCGCTGCCGCTGGGCATCGTGCTGGGTCTTGCGCGCGTGAGCCCTTGGCGGTGGCTGCGCTGGCCGGTGACGGGCTTCGTGTTCGTGGTGCGCGGACTGCCGCTGTTGATGGTGATCTTCTGGGCCTACTTCTTCCTGCCCAGCGTGACGGGCGTGAAGACCGACCAGTTCACCACCATGCTGATCGCGCTCGTGATCTTTGATGCCGCCTACCTCGCCGAGATCGTGCGCGCGGGCATCCAGGGCCTGCCGCGCGGGCAGATGGAAACCGCGCGCGCGCTCGGCCTGAGCTACTTCCGCGCGATGCGCCTGGTGGTGCTGCCGCAGGCTCTGCGCAGCATGCTGCCGTCCCTCGTGAACCAGTTCGTCTCGACCATCAAGGAGACCTCGCTCGGGTACATCATCGGCCTGGCGGAGGTGTCGTTCATCGCGACGCAGATCAACACGCAGGTGTTCACCAAGCCGGCGCAGATCTATCTGATCCTGGGCGGCACGTACTTCATTCTTTGCTTCGGCCTCTCGCGCTTCGCCTACTGGCTGGAGCGCCGGCTCGCGCGCCGCGGCATGTCCACCATTGGCTCCACTTCCGCTTCGGCCCCCAAGGTGTCCGCATGATCGAACTGCAGAACGTCAACAAGTGGTACGGCAGCTACCAGGCCCTGGTCGATATCAACGAGACCATCCACAAGGGCGAAGTCGTCGTGGTGTGCGGGCCTTCGGGCTCGGGCAAGTCGACGCTGATCCGCACCTTCAACCGGCTGGAGCCGATCCAGTCGGGCCGCATCCTCTTCGAGGGCCAGGACATCCACGCGCCCGGCACCGACGTGAACGCATTCCGCTCGCGCATCGGCTTCGTGTTCCAGCAGTTCAACCTGTTCCCGCACCTCACGGTGCTGCAGAACTGCACGATGGCGCCGATGCAGCTGCGCGGCCTCACGCGCAAGGACGCCGACGAGCGCGCGATGGCGCTGCTGCACCGCGTGGGCCTCGCCAACAAGGCCAATGCGTGGCCGAGCGAGCTTTCGGGCGGTCAGCAGCAGCGCGTGGCGATCGCACGCGCGCTCGCGATGCAGCCGCCGCTGATGCTGTTCGACGAGCCCACCAGCGCGCTCGACCCCGAGATGGTCGGCGAGGTGCTCCTGGTGATGCGCGACCTCACGCGCGACGGCATGACCATGGTCTGCGTCACGCACGAGATGGGCTTCGCGCGCGAGGTGGCCGACCGCGTGATCTTCATGGACGAAGGCAAGGTGCTCGAGCGCGCGACGCCCGACGACTTCTTCAACCGGCCGCAGCATCCGCGTGCGCAGCAGTTCCTGTCCGACATCCGCTCGCCTTTTTCGAGAGACGCATGACCGACGCATCCCTTCCCCTCATCGACGTCGCGCCGCTCGTGGCTGGCACAGCCGGTCGCGACGACGTGGCCGCGCAGATCGGCGCCGCCTGCCGCGCGCACGGCTTCTTCTACGTCACGGGCCACGGCGTCGATGCAGCGCTGGTGCAGCGGCTCGAAACCCTGAGCCACCAGTTCTTCGACCTGCCCGAGGAAACCAAGATGCGGTGGCGCATGGCCCTTGGCGGGCGTGCGTGGCGCGGCTTCTTTCCGCTCGGCGGCGAGCTGACTTCGGGCCGGCCCGACTGGAAGGAAGGGCTCTACCTCGGCACCGAGTTGCCGGCCACGCACCCGCTGGTGCGGGCCAAGACGCCGGTGCACGGGCCGAACCTCTTCCCCGACGTGCCGGGGTTCCGCGAAACCATCCTCGACTACATGGCCGCGGTGACGCAGCTCGGCCATCGCCTGATGGAAGGCATCGCGCTGAGCCTGGGCCTGCCCGCCATGTACTTCGCCGAGCGTTACACCGCCGATCCGCTGATCCTCTTTCGCCTCTTCAACTATCCCTCGCAACCCGTGCCCGAAGGGCTCGACGTGCAATGGGGCGTGGGCGAGCACACCGACTATGGCCTCCTCACCGTGCTGCACCAGGACGCCGTGGGCGGCCTCGCGGTGCACACGCCCGGCGGCTGGATCGACGCGCCGCCGATCGCCGGCTCCTTCGTCTGCAACATCGGCGACATGCTCGACCGCATGACCGGCGGGCTCTACAAGTCGACGCCGCACCGCGTCAAGCGCAACACCTCGGGGAGCGACCGGCTGTCGTTTCCGCTGTTCTTCGATCCGAATTTCGAGGCGCGCGTGCAGCGCATAGAGGGCCTTGCAGGCGCAGAGGCGCTCGACGACAGCGCCGAGCGCTGGGACCGCGCCAACGTGCACGCCTTCAGCGGCCGCTACGGCGACTACCTGCTCGCGAAAGTCTCGAAGGTGTTTCCGCAACTGCGCGACGAAGTGCTCTGAATCGGGCTCGCCGGGACGTCGATGAATTCGTCCTCCCAGCGGCCGACATCGGCACCGGGGTCGGAGATGGGCATGAGCTTGTCGCTGCGGCAGTAGAAGGTCCAGCCTTCGAACAGCACGTCGTAGTAGGTGCCGGGCAGGTAGCGCTCGCTGGGCGCTTCGTAGGGTGCCGAGACCACCTCAACGATGCGGCCGACCGCGCGCTCGGTCATCGGCGATGCGAGGCAGCTGTCGACGACGTGGCACAGGGTGCCGATCTTGATCATGGCCGCACCATCTCGCCCGGAAACCAGCGCGGCAGGTGCGCCGTCGCGTCGTGCAGCGACTCGAGCACGTGGAAGGCCCGCTCGATGATCGACGCGGGCGGGTGCTTGAGGTCCGGAACGATCACGACCCGAAGGCCGGCCGCCAGCGCGGCCTTGGCGCCGTTCTCGCTGTCCTCGAAGGCGATGCACTCGGCCGGGTCCACGCCCAGGCGCGAGGCAGCGAGCAGGTAGAGCGCCGGATCGGGCTTGGCGCGCGCCACCTCGTCGCCGCCCGCGAAGGCATCGAAGTGATGGAGCACGTCGAGGCTTCCGAGGCAAGCCTGGATCTGCCCGCTGGTCGACGACGACGCCACCGCGCAGCGCGTGCCGCGCTGGCGCAACGCAGCGAGGAACTCGGCCGCGCCTGGCTTGATGGGAAAGAGAGGCGTGCCGTCCGAGCGCTCCAGTTGCAGCTGTTTTCGCACATGCGCGATCGCGTGGCGGTAGGCCTCCGGCCCGCCGAGCAGCGTGCCGAGGATCACCTCGGACTCCACGGTGGCCAAGCCCACGACCTGCAGGTATTGCGCGTGGGAAAGCTCGATGTCGAGCGTGCGGGCCGCCTCGATCCAGGCGGCCATGATGGGCCGCTCCGAGTCGATGAGCAGCCCGTCCATGTCGAAGATGGCGGCGGCGAACATGGGCGAATCCTAAGCCAGCATGCGCGGCAGCATCGGAAAAGAACAAGGGGCCCGAAGGCCCCTTTGCGAGAAACGCGGGTTGTGCGCTCAGTCGCGCACCAGCGCCCGGTTCAGCCCCAGCGCCGCCAGCGTGCCAGCCGCGCCCGAGAGCAGGTAGACGCTGACGTACGCCAAGCCGAAGTTCGCCGACAGCCCCAGTGCCACCAGCGGAGCGAACGCAGCGCCGATCAGCCAGGCCAGGTCGGCCGTGAGGGCCGCGCCGGTGTAGCGGTACTTGGGCTCGAAATTCGAGGTCACGGCACCTGCGGCCTGGCCGTAAGAGAGACCCAGCAGCACGAAGCCCAGCAGGATGAAAACGTCTTGCCCGATGCGGCCGCCGTCGAGCAGCGTGGGGGCGAAACCGCTGAACACCGCGATCATCGCGGCCAGGCCGCCCAGGGTGAAACGGCGGCCCACGCGGTCGGCGATCAGGCCCGAGGCCACGATGCCGCCGGCGCAGAACACCGCGCCGATCATCTGCACCACCAGGAACTCGGTGATCGACTGGTCGGAGTACAGCGTGATCCACGACAGCGGGAACACCGTGATCAGGTGGAAGAGCGCATAGCTCGCCAGCGCAGCGAACGCGCCGATCAGCAAATTGGCACCCTGCGAGCGGGTCAGTTCGACCACGCTCGTGGGCTGCAGCTCGCGCTCTTCGAGCAGGCGCGAATACTCTTCGGTCGCCACGAGGCGCAGGCGCGCGAACAGCGCCACCACGTTGATCGCGAACGCCACGTAGAAGGTGTAGCGCCAGCCCCAGTCGAGGAATTCCTTGATCGAGAGGCTCGCGTAGAGGTAGGCGAACAGCGCGCTGGCGATGAAGAAGCCGATAGGCGCGCCCAGCTGGCCCAGCATGGCGTACCAGCCGCGGCGGTTTGGCGGCGCGTTCAGCGCCAGAAGCGACGGCAGGCCGTCCCACGAGCCGCCCAGTGCCAGGCCCTGGCAGAAGCGGAACACCGACAGGAGCACGATCGCCGTGAAGCCGATGCTCTCGTAGCCCGGGAGGAACGCGATGCCGGCCGTGGAAGTGCCCAGCAGGAACAGCGCGATCGTCAGCTTGGTTTCGCGTCCGAATCGTCGCTGGATCGCCATCGAGATGACAGTTCCGAACGGCCGCGCAATGAAGGCGAACGAGAAGACCACGAACGCGTAAAGGATTCCCTCCAGGCGCTGCTCGAACGGGAAGAATACGTACGGGAACACCAGCACCGAGGCGATGCCGTAGACGAAGAAGTCGAAATACTCGGAAGCGCGGCCGATGACCACGCCGACCGCGATCTCGCCGGGGGCGATGTGCGAGTGATCGGCGTCGCCGCTCTGGCTCAGGCTGGCGCCGTTTCCGGACGTGTTCGGCACAGGCTGTGCGCCTTGCGGACTGATGCTGGACGTCGTCGTCATTGCGTTTTGTAATTCGGGTGTCACCGGCAGTGACAAAGGTAGACCATTGAACAGAGGCTCCAAGCGTCTCATCGAACGGGGATTCCCGCCATAGGACAAAACGTCCAATAGGCGGCGGGAACCTTTGGTCGTAGATTGTGGAGTCTTTGCGCAGCCCACGCACCTCTTTCTTTCTCTTCGGCATGCCCACCCTCCACTCCCTTCGCCGATGGCTCGTCTTGCTTCCCCTCGCCTTCCTGGCGGGCTGCAACACGGTGCTCATGAACCCCTCCGGCGACATCGCCAACCAGCAGGGACGCCTGATCGTCGTCTCCACGGTGCTGATGCTGATCATCATCATCCCGGTGATCGCGCTGACCATCTTCTTCGCCTGGCGCTACCGCCAGTCGAACAAGGAGGCCACCTACAGCCCCGACTGGGACCACTCCACGCAGCTCGAGCTGGCGATCTGGGCGGCGCCGCTGCTGATCATCATCGCGCTGGGCGCGATCACCTGGATCAGCACCCACACGCTGGACCCGTACCGGCCCCTCACCCGCCTCGATGCCAAGCGCCAGATCTCGCCCGAGACGAAGCCGCTGGTGGTCGAAGTGGTGGCGCTGGACTGGAAATGGCTCTTCATCTACCCCGAGCAGGGCATCGCCACGGTGAATGAACTGGCCGCGCCGGTGGACGTGCCGATCAGCTTCAAGATCACCGCCTCCTCGGTGATGAACTCCTTCTTCATCCCCGCGCTGGCCGGCCAGATCTACGCGATGCCGGGCATGGAGACCAAGCTGCACGCGGTCATCAACAAGCCGGGCGAATTCGAAGGCTTCTCGGCCAACTACAGCGGCGCGGGCTTCTCGGGCATGCGCTTCAAGTTTCACGGCCTGAGCAAGGGCGACTTCGACCAGTGGGTCGAAAAGGCCAAGGCTTCCAAGGAAGGCGAGCTCACCCGCGAGGGCTACATGAAGCTCGAAGTTCCGAGCGAGCGCGAACCGGTGCGCCACTACGCCACCGTGGCCTCCGACCTGTACGACGCCATCCTCAACCGCTGCGTGGACCGCAACAAGATGTGCATGAAGCAGATGATGGCCATCGACGCCGACGGCGGCATGGGCAAGCCCGGCGCCTTCAACGTCGCCACCCTTGAGAACTGGCAACCCGACACCCTCAACTCGCCCAAGCGTAAATACGTCACGGCGATGTGCACCACCGAAGAATGACGATGCTCGCGAACCTTGACCTGACGAAGCTCGTCTTCGGCCGCCTCACGTGGGAGGCGATTCCCTACCACGAGCCGATCCTGATCGGCACCTTCATTGCGGTTGTCCTGGGCGGCATCGCGCTGCTCGGCGCCATCACCTACTTCAAGGTGTGGGGCGTGCTGTGGCGCGACTGGATCACCAGCATCGACCACAAGAAGATCGGCATCATGTACATCATCCTGGGCCTGGTGATGCTGCTGCGCGGCTTCTCCGACGCCATCATGATGCGGGCCCAGCAGGCCTTCGCCTTCGGCGACAACGCGGGCTTCTTGCCGCCGCACCACTACGACCAGGTCTTCACCGCCCACGGCGTGATCATGATCTTCTTCGTGGCGATGCCGCTGGTCACGGGCCTCATGAACTTCGTGGTGCCGCTGCAGATCGGCGCGCGCGACGTGGCCTTCCCGTTCCTGAACAACTTCAGCTTCTGGATGACCACCTTCGGCGCGGGCTTGGTGATGGCGTCGCTGTTCGTCGGCGAGTTCGCCAAGACCGGGTGGCTCGCCTACCCGCCGCTGTCGGGCATTCTCTTCAGCCCCGACGTGGGGGTCGACTACTACATATGGTCATTGCAGATAGCGGGGGTAGGCACCTTGCTCTCTGGCGTCAACCTGCTGGCCACCATCGTGAAGATGCGCGCGCCCGGCATGACGATGATGAAGATGCCCGTCTTCACCTGGACGGCTCTGTGCACCAACGTGCTGATCGTCGCCGCCTTCCCGGTGCTGACCGCCGTGCTGGCCCTGCTGTCGCTCGACCGCTACGTCGGCACCAACTTCTTCACGAACGACCTGGGCGGCAACGCCATGATGTACGTGAACCTGATCTGGATCTGGGGCCACCCCGAGGTGTACATCCTGATCCTGCCGGCCTTCGGCATCTTCTCGGAAGTGGTCTCCACCTTCTCGGGCAAGCGCCTGTTCGGCTACGCCTCGATGGTGTACGCCACGGTCGTGATCACGATCCTCTCGTACCTCGTGTGGCTGCACCACTTCTTCACGATGGGCTCGGGTGCCAGCGTAAATTCGTTCTTCGGCATCACGACGATGATCATCTCGATCCCGACGGGCGCGAAGATCTTCAACTGGCTCTTCACCATGTACCGCGGCCGTATCCGCTACGAGCTGCCCATGATGTGGACCATCGGCTTCATGATCACCTTCGTGATCGGCGGCATGACCGGCGTGCTGCTGGCCGTTCCCCCGGCCGACTTCGTGCTGCACAACAGCCTGTTCCTGATCGCCCACTTCCACAACGTGATCATCGGCGGCGTGTTGTTCGGCATGCTGGCGGGCATCACCTACTGGTACCCGAAGGCCTTCGGCTACAAGCTCGATCCGTTCTGGGGCAAGTGCTCGTTCTGGTTCTGGATCGTGGGCTTCTGGTTCGCCTTCATGCCGCTGTACATCCTGGGCCTGATGGGCGTCACCCGCCGCATGAGCCACTTCCAGGACATGTCGCTGCAGATCTGGTTCCAGATCGCGGCCTTCGGCGCCGTGCTGATCGCGCTGGGCATCGCCTCATTCATCATCCAGCTGGTGGTGAGCTACATCCGCCGCGAGTCGCTGCGCGACACCACGGGCGATCCGTGGAACGGCCGCACGCTCGAATGGTCGACCTCCTCGCCGCCGCCGGCCTACAACTTCGCGTTCACCCCGCGCATCCACGACAACGATGCCTGGACCGACATGAAGCGCCGCGGCTACGAGCGTCCGCTCGAGGGCTTCACCCCGATCCACATGCCCAAGAACACCAGCGCCGGCTTCATCATCGCGGCCCTCGCAGCGCTCTGCGGCTTCGCGTTGATCTGGCAGATGTGGCTCGTGGCGGGCGTCGGCTTCGTCGCCATGCTGGCTGCCGTGATCATCCATACCTTCAACTACAAGCGCGACTACTACATCCCCGCTGAGGATGTGGTTCGCACCGAAGGCGATCGCACCCGCCTCCTGGGAGTTTCGGGAGCCGCCCATGTCTGATACCACCGCTCTCCACCCACCGGGGTCTTCGCACCCCCATAGCGACCAGACGGGCAAGCCGCCCGTGTTCGAGCTGTTCCACGTCGGCAACGACCACCACCCGGAAAACGGCACGCTGCTGGGCTTCTGGCTCTACCTGATGAGCGACTGCCTCATCTTCGCGTGTCTGTTTGCGGTGTACGGCGTGTTGGGCCGCAGCTACGCGGCGGGCCCCTCGGGCGCCGACCTGTTCGACCTGCCGCTGGTGGCGATCAACACCTCGCTGCTGCTGCTGTCGTCGATCACTTACGGCTTCGCGATGCTCGAGATGCAGAAAAAGCGCATGGGCGGCGTGCTCGTGTGGCTGGCCATCACGGGCCTGCTGGGCGCGGGCTTCATCGGCCTGGAACTCTACGAATTCGCGCACCTGCTGCACGAAGGCGCAGGCCCGCAGCGCAGCGCGTTCCTCTCGTCGTTCTTCGCACTGGTCGGCACCCACGGCCTGCACGTGAGCTTCGGCATCATCTGGCTGATCGTCCTGATGATCCAGCTGCCCAAGCACGGCTTCACCGCCGCGAACCGCCGCCGCCTCATGTGCCTGTCGATGTTCTGGCACTTCCTGGACGTCGTCTGGATCGGCGTCTTCACTTTCGTGTATTTGATGGGATCGATGGCATGAGCGCCCACACCGACACCGCCGCGCACGGCCATGGCGCACACGACGCGCACGACGACCATCACGACGATGGCCCCGTGAGCCACAGCACCTTCAAGGGCTACATGACCGGATTCGTGCTGGCCGTGGTGCTCACCGCGATTCCGTTCTGGCTCGTGATGGGCAAGGTTTTCGCAAGCACCAACACCACGTCGCTCATCATCCTGGGCTTCGCGGCCGTGCAGATCGTGGTGCACATGATCTATTTCCTGCACATGGACGCCAAGTCGGAAAGCGGCTGGAACATGCTGGCGCTGATCTTCACGATCGTGCTCGTCGTCATCACGCTGGCCGGATCGCTCTGGGTCATGTATCACATGAACACCAACATGATGCCGATGTCGGTGCACGACATGAAGAACATGCCTTGACGTGATGAAAACCGCTCGCCCTGAGCCTGTCGAAGGGCTGCTTCCGGCGGGCGCGAGGCTTCGGCAAGCTCAGCCCGAACGGGTGGTGGAGACCGAAGGACTCGCATCGTGAAACGGTTCGCGCTGGCAGCCTTTGCATTGCTGGCCTTTGCCGGCTTCTTCGCGCTCGGCACCTGGCAGGTCGAGCGCAGGGCCTGGAAGCTCGATCTCATCGCCCGCGTCGACCAGCGCGTGCACGCCCCGGCAGCCGATCCCCCCGCGCGCGCCGACTGGCCCCAGGTGAACGCGGCCAACGACGAATACCGCCATGTGCGCGTCACCGGCACCTTCCTGCACGACAAGGAAACCCTGACCCAGGCCAGCACCCGGCTCGGCGCAGGTTTCTGGGTGCTGACGCCGCTGCGTGCGGCCGACGGCACCGTCGTGCTGGTCAATCGCGGCTTCGTGCCGCCCGAAGCGCGCGAACGCGCAAGCCGCGCGGCCACCGAGGCGAAGGGCGAAGTCACCGTGGCCGGCCTCCTGCGCATCACCGAACCCAAGGGCGGGTTCCTTCGCAAGAACGAGCCTGCCGCAGACCGCTGGTTCTCGCGCGACGTGCAGGCCATCGGCGCGGCCAAAGGGCTGGCTGACGTGGCGCCCTACTTCGTCGATGCCGAGGCCGATCCGTCGATCTCCGCCGAGACAGCCGACTACCCGGTGCGCGGCCTCACGGTCATCGCGTTCCCCAACAGCCACCTCGTCTACGCCCTCACCTGGTACGGCCTCGCGCTGATGGTGCTGGGCGCTGCGTGGTTCGTCTGGCGCGACGGACGCAGGCGCGCCGCAGGGCCAGCCGGCGGCAGCGGTGAAAATGCGGCACATGCCGAGCTCCGCCCCCGCCCCGATGCGCATCGCGACTGACGCCGTGGCCGCGGTCGCAGGCGAGCTGCAAGCCCTCCGCGCCGGCGTGGCGAGCCTGGACAACGCCACCGGCCACAAGAACATGCAGCAGCTGATCCAGCTGCGCTGGTTCGCGGTGGTCGGACAGGTGGCCACCATCCTGGTGGTGCACTACGGCTTCGGCATCCGGCTCCCGCTGGACAACATGCTGCAGGTGCTCACCTGTCTCGCGCTCTTCAACATGGTGAGCCTGCTGCGCTCGCGCACCCACCGCCGGGTGACCAACGGCGAGCTGTTCCTGGCGCTCCTGGTCGACGTGGCGACGCTCACGGCCCAGCTCTACCTGAGCGGCGGCGCGACCAACCCGTTCGTCTTTCTCTACCTGCTGCAGGTGATCCTGGGCGCGGTGCTGCTGAAGGCCTGGTCGACCTGGACCATCGTGGTCATCACCAGCCTGTGCTTCGCCGGGCTGGCGCTTTTCTCGCGCCCGCTCGCGCTGCCGCTGGACCACGACCGTGGCCTCTGGAGCCCGTACATCCAGGGCATGCTGGTGTGCTTTGCGCTCAATGCGGCGCTGCTGGTGATCTTCATCACCCGCATCAGCCGCAACCTGCGCGCGCGCGACGCGCGGCTGGCCGACCTGCGCCAGCGCGCCTCGGAAGAAGAACACATCGTGCGTATGGGCCTGCTCGCCTCGGGCGCCGCGCACGAGCTGGGCACGCCGCTCGCCACGCTGGCGGTGATCCTGGGCGACTGGCGCCGGCTGCCGCACTTCAGCTCCGACCCCGAACTGCTCACCGAGGTGGCCGAGATGGAGCTGCAGATCCAGCGCTGCAAGAGCATCGTGAGCGGCATCCTGCTGTCGGCCGGCGAGGCGCGCGGCGAGTCGTCCGAAGAAACCACCGTGAGCACCTTCCTCGACGACCTCGTGCAAGAGTGGCGCACCACGCGCCCGGTGGAAGAGTTCGACTACGACAACCGGTTCGGGCACGACCTCCCGATGGTCTCCGACTCGGCGCTCAAGCAGATGATCTGCAACGTGCTCGACAACGCCCTGGAGGCCTCGCCGCACTGGCTGCGCCTCGAAGCGGCGCACGACGCCGACGACCTCACGATCACGGTCACCGATGCAGGCCCCGGGTTCCTGCCGGCGATCCTCAAGGAATTCGGCAAGCCCTACCAGTCGAGCAAGGGCCGCCCGGGCGGCGGGCTCGGGCTTTTCCTCGTCGCCAACGTGGCGCGCACCCTGGGCGGCCGCGTTGCGGCCCGCAACCGGCCCGAGGGCGGCGCCATCGTCACGGTCACGCTGCCGCTCGCAGCCATCGTGCTGGAAGAAGAGGAAGGCGACGACGCGGAGATTGCGGGCGCCGAGCCCATCGCCACAGCAAAGCCATGACCGAAGTCGCCGAACCCCAGCGCCAGTTGCTCATCGTCGAGGACGACGGCGCCTTCGCGCGCACGCTCAGCCGCTCCTTCGAGCGCCGCGGCTATGCGGTGATGCACGCGAGCAATGCCGACGAGGTGCAGGCGCTGCTGGAGACCCGCTCGCCCGACCAGTCGCCCGGTTATGCGGTGGTCGACCTCAAGCTCAACGGCGAGGCCTCGGGCCTGGCGTGCGTGCAGATGCTGCACCAGCACAACCCAAAGATGCTGATCGTGGTGCTCACGGGTTTTGCCAGCATCGCCACCGCGGTGGAGGCCATCAAGCTGGGCGCCTGCCATTACCTGGCCAAGCCTTCGAACACCGACGACATCGAGGCCGCCTTCGGCCGCGCGACCGGTACCACCGAGGTGGAGCTGACCAACCGCTCGACCTCGATCAAGACCCTCGAATGGGAGCGCATCCACGAGATGCTGGCAGAGACCGGCTTCAACATCTCCGAGACCGCGCGGCGCCTCGGGATGCATCGGCGCACATTGGCGCGCAAACTCGGCAAACAGCAGGTCAAGTAACATGATCTGCCGGTTTCGCGTAAGTGCGGAACCAAACCCGATTCGTGAGGTTCTGTTCCTGATGACGAATAGCCCGCTCCTGCAGCCGCAGCCCCTCTCCCCAGATCCGAAGAAGCCGGTGTCCGCGGCGCGAGACCAGACGGGGATGGAAGAGCTCTTCAATGCCCTGAGCCACGGCCTCGGCCTCGTGCTGGCGATCGCCTCGCTGCCGATCCTGATCTACAGCGCCGCGCAGAAGGGCCAGGCCGCGAGCGTGGTCGGCGCCTCGCTCTTCGCCGGCACGGCCATCGTGCTGTACCTGATCTCCACGCTGTACCACGCGCTGCCCATCGGCCGAGCCAAGGCCTGGTTCAACCGGCTGGACCACGCGGCCATCTATCTCTTCATTGCGGGCAGCTACATGCCCTTCCTGTTCGGCGTGCTGCGCGGGCCTTGGGGATGGACCCTGTTCGGCGCCATCTGCGCCGCGGCCGCGTTGGGCGTGGGCGCCAAGCTGTTCAACCGGTTGCAGCACCCGCTGTGGTCCACCGGGCTCTATGTGGCGATGGGATGGATGGCGCTGATGGCCGCGGTGCCGCTCTACGAGCGCATGTCACCGGCGGGGCTGGGCTGGCTCGTGGCCGGCGGACTCTTCTATACGGCGGGTGCCGTCGTCTTCCTGTTCGACAACCGGATCCGCTTTGCGCATTCGGTGTGGCACCTGTTCGTGCTGGCCGGCAGCACCTGCCATTTCTTCGCCGTGCTCTGGCATTCTCATGGGTAACTCCCCCAGGCTTCGCGCACTTCGTGTCGCTTCGCCAACCCCCTCGCCGGGGCAAGACCAGTGGCCCGGCAAAGCCGGCTCCAAGGCGTTCCTCGAACGATCGAGTCAGTAATGCGGCGGTAGCTCGTCGCGAAGATTGCGCGCCGCTCCGTCCTGTCCTGCGTTCTGGCTCTGCTGCCGCAGATGCGCCACCTGCTGGATCAGGCTGTCGATCTGCTGCTGTTGCCGGTAGATCGTCATGTTCAGCTGTTCCAGCAGGTCGTCGGCGTAGCTCGACTTGATCTCGAGTTCGGTGAGGCGCTCCGCGAGCTCGTTCGGTGGATAGTCCATGCCGCTATTGGACAGGAAGATCTACCGGTTCCTTGTGACATCCCGCTCAGCGCTTGATCTTCGCTTCGAGCAGGTCACCCATGCCGATGCGGTGCGCGAAGTCGATGCGCACGCGCTCCGACACCTCGAACACTTCCCTGGCGCCATCGCCCACGAAGTCGATCACCGAACGCATCGGGCGCTGCCCGGCCGGCAGGCCCACGATGCGCACGATCTCGTCGGCCACGGCCTGCGGGTCGGCGTCGTCGGGCGTGAGCGCCGAGAGGCTCTGGCCGATCCGGTCCATCACACCGTCGTAGCGGCCATAGGCGGCCGTGGTGTCGGCGTCGGCGGGCTTGCCGGCGCTCGGGAAATGGTCGGTGCCCTTGGTGAAGGCGCCGGGCACCATGATCGAGGTCTCGATGCCGAAGCGCGCGATCTCGTAGGCCAGCGTGACGGCCAGCGAATCCATCGCGGCCTTGGCCGCACCGTAGGGGCCCATAAACGGCGGGAAGCCGCCCTTGGTGGTGCTGCTGCTGATCCACAGCATCAGGCCGGACTCCTGCTTGCGAAGGTACGGCAGCACCGCGCGGTTCACGCGCTGGGCGCCGAGCACGTTGGTGTCGAACACCCGGGCAATTTCCTCGGGCGTGAAGGCTTCGGTCGGCCCGACCACGAGGTGGCCGGCGTTCTGCATCACCACGTCGATGTGGCCCTGCTCGCGAACGATGGTGGCCGCGGCCGCATCGGCGGACTCCTGCGAGAGCACGTCGAGTTCGAGCGGATGCAGTTGCAGGCCCTTGGCGGCGGCGTAGCTGCGCATTTCGGCGGCGCGGCCGCTGTTGCGGCCCGCGATGTCGCGCATCGACGCGTAGACCACGTGGCCCGCCTCGGCCAGGGATTGGGCGCTGAGCTTGCCGATGCCGGTGCCTGCGCCGGTGACCAGGACGATTTGCTTTTGCATGGTGTTTCTCCGAAAGACTGGATTGAGTTCGTGGATGGATGGAAGGGAATTCAGGCGACGCCGCCGTTGGCGCGCAGGATCTGGCCGTTGACCCAGCCCGCGTCGGGACCGGTGAGGAAGGCCACCACCGAGGCGATGTCCTCGGGCTGGCCCAGGCGCTGCAGGGGCGGCATCTTGGCGAAGGCCTGGATCTGCTCGTCGGTCTTGCCGTCGAGGAACAGCGAAGTGGCGATCGGGCCCGGCGCCACGGCGTTCACCGTGACGTTGCGGCCGCGCAGCTCCTTGGCGAACACATGCGTGAAGGCCTCGACCGCCGCCTTGGTGGCGTTGTAGATCGCGTAGCCGGGCATGTTCAGCGCGAGCGTGGTGCTCGAGAAATTGACGATGCGCCCGCCTTCGTTCAGCCGCGTGGCGGCTTCGCGCAGCGTGTTGAAGGTGCCGCGCACGTTGATGTCGAAGGTCTGGTCGTAGAGCGCGTCGGTGTGGTCGGCCAGCGGCACGGTCTTGAGCACGCCGGCGTTGTTGACCAGCACGTCGACCTTGCCGAGCTGCGCTTCGACGGTGTCGAACATGGCGCGCACTTCGTCGGCGCTGGCCACGTCGGCCTTGACCGCGATGGCCTTGCCGCCGGCCGCAGTGAGTTCGGCGACCAGTGCGTCGGCCTGCGCGGCGCCCGAGGCGTAGTTGACGGCGACGGCGAAGCCGTCCTTCGAGAGGCGCTGCGCGACGGCGGCGCCGATGCCGCGCGATGCGCCGGTGACGATGGCGACCCGGGCGATGCGGGCGGTGTTGCTGGTGGTGGTCATGGTGCGATTCCTTTGCAGTGGTTGGTTGGTGAAACGAATGATCGATCGTTCCGCCCAAAAGATAATCACCCGCTCTTCGTCAATACAATTCCATTTACTTAAACAATATCCAGCACTCACGCCCATGGACCGCTTCCAGGAAATGCAGGCCTTCGTGCGCATCGCCGAGCGCCAGAGCTTCACGCAGGCCTCCGAGGACCTGCAGATCCCGCGCGCCACCGTCACCACGCTCATCAAGCGCATGGAAGAGCGCATCGGCACGCGCCTCCTGGAGCGCACCACCCGCACCGTGCGCCTCACGCAGGACGGCGAGGCCTACTACCGCCGGTGCGTGCGCCTCTTGGCCGACATGGAAGAGGCCGAGGGGTCGTTCCGCAACGAGGCGCCCAAGGGCCTCTTGCGCGTGAACCTGCAGGGCACGCTCGCGCGGCATTTCGTAGTGCCGGCCCTGCCCGGCTTTCTGGCGCGCTACCCCGAGCTGCAACTGCACATCGGCGAGGACGACCGGCTCGTCGACCTGGTGCGCGAAGGCGTCGACTGCGTGCTGCGCGCGGGCACGCTGCAGGACTCGTCGATGGTCGGGCGCCGCGTCGCGCTGCTGCCGCAGGTGACGGTCGCGAGCCCCGACTACCTGGCGCGCTACGGGGAGCCCGACAGCATCGAAGCGCTGGCCTCGCATCGCGCAGTCAACTACATCTCCAGCGGCACGGGCAAGGTGGTGCCGCTCGAATTCACGGTCGACGGCCGGGTGACGACCGTGGACCTGCCCGCCACCGTCTCGGTGACCGGCACCGATCTCTACACGGGCTCTTCTGTCGCCGGCCTCGGGCTGGTGCAGGTGCCGCGCTACCGCGTGGCGTCCGAGCTCGCGGATGGGAAGCTGAAGGTGCTGATGCCCGATTTCGCGCCGCCGCCGATGCCGGTGTCGGTGCTCTATTCGCAGAACCGCCAGCTGTCGTCGCGCGTGCGCGTGTTCACGCAGTGGCTGCGCGACATCTTCGAGGCGGCGGAGCCCTGACTCCGGATCGGCTCCCTCCCCCGCTGGGGGAGAGCCGGGGTGAGGGCAAGCGGCGCATCACGCACCGGCGATGTTGCAACGGGCCGCGTGCCCCCATCCCAGCCTTCCCCCGGGAGGGGAAGGAGCAAGATGTGCATTCAACAGGCTGAGGATTCCAACGCCGCCGCGCCCGCTTCGGCGTGCGTCTCTCCCCGCAGGAACAAGAACACCACCAGCGCCGTCACCACGGTCACACCCGCCAGCACGCACAGCAGCGTGCCGAACGCCGCGCCGTAGGCGTGCAGCAGCGACGCGCGATCCACGCCCGGCAACAGCGCGAGCGCCTGCGACATGTCGCCCGTCGTCACCCGCTGCGCCGCCTGCGATGTCGCACCGGGATGCGCGGGCAACCGCCCCAGTTGCAGCGCGACCAGCGCCGTCAGCCCCGCCCCGACCAGCGCGAGCGCAATGCCCTCGCCCGCCACCCGCACCGTGTTGAAGATGCCCGACGCCATGCCCGCCCGCTCGCGCGGCACCACGCTCACCGCGAGCCCGTCCATCAGCCCCCAGGGCAGGCCGATGCCCGCGCCGATCAAGAGCAGCGGCCACACGATCGCCTGCAGCGGCGTGCCCGGCGCGCAGTAGCTGAGCCAGAGCAAGCCCACTGCGCACACCAGCAGTCCCACCGCTGAGATCACGCCCGCCGAGAACCGGTGCGCCAGCGAAGCAGCGAGCGTCGGCACCACGAGGATCGGCCCCGAGAGCGCGAACATGAACACGCCCGCCTCCATCGCGCTGCGCCCTTCCAGCCCGATGAAACGGATCGGCAGCAGCACCAGCAGCACGACAAAGCCATAGGCCGGCGCTGCGGCCAGCAGTTGCACGCCGACGAAGCGCGGAAAGCGGAACAGCGACAGGTCGAGCATCGGATGCGCCACGCGCCGCTCGATGGCAATGAAGGCGGCGCCCATCAGCGCCGCACCGGCGAGCGCACCGATCACCCACGGGCTGCCCCAGCCGCTGTCGGGCGCCTGCAGCACGCCGAGCGTGAGCAGCGTCAGCGCGGCGGTGAAGGTGACGGTGCCCGGCATGTCGAGCCTCATCGCATGCGGGTTGCTCGACTCGCGCATGCTCGGCGAGGCGATGCAGAGCGCCGCGAGGCTGATCGCCCCCGGGCTCAGCATCACCGACTGCCAGCCGAAGCTTTCGGCGAGCCAGCCCGAAAGGATCGAGCCGCACGACAGCCCCACGCCGAACGAGGTGCCGATGAAGCTGAACGCCCGCGTGCGCGCCGCGCCGTCGAACACCTGCGCCAGCGCCGCCGTGCCCGCTGCGAACGCCGCCGCCGAACCCAGCCCCTGCAAGGCGCGCGCGAGATCGAAAGCGACGATGCCGGGCGCGAGCGTCAGCAGCGAACTGCTGAGCGCGACCACCGCGAGCCCCATCAGGAAGACGCGCTTGCGGCCGTAGGCGTCGGCGAGCGCGCCGGCCGCCATCAGCGTTGCGCCAAAGCTCAGCATGAAGGCGTTAGTCACCCAGTTCAGCTGCACCGGGCTGCCGCCCAGCGCCGCGCGGATCGCGGGCAGCACCACCGCCGGGCCGGTGAAGCTCAGCGGCATGCCCAGCGCCGCGAGGCAGACGGCGGCCAGCAGCCAGTTCTTCTGGTTGGAGGGGGAGGACATGGAATGCTTTCGAGCAGGGGATAGAAGAAAGCACAGAAGATAGAAAGGAATCAATCGAATGAAAATGGCGCCTTCGATCCTCACACTCCCAACCCAAGGTTGTTAATCCATGGACAGCTTCAGCGGACTCGAATCCTTCGTGCGGGCGGCCGACCTGTTGAGCTTCGCCAAGGCCGGGCGGTTGCTGGGCATCTCGGCCTCGGCCGTGGGCAAGAACGTCGCGCGGCTCGAGCAGCAGTTGGGCCTGCGGCTCTTCAACCGCACCACGCGCCATGTGCGGCTCACGCAAGAAGGCGCGATGTTCCACGAGCGCTGCCGCCGCATCCTCGATGAGCTCGACGATGCGCGGGCCATGATGCAGGACGCGGTCGCAGCCCCGCGCGGGCGCCTGCGCGTCAGCCTCCCAACCATCGGCTACCGCTTCCTGTTGCCGATCCTGCCGGCCTTCAAGGCGCGCTTTCCCGAGATCGAGCTCGACCTGGACTTCAACGACCGGCTGGTCGATGTGATCGCCGAGGGCGTGGACGTGGCGATTCGCAGCGGCGAGCTCGGCGACTCGCAGCTCGTGGCGCGCCGCCTCGGTCCGTTCGACTTCGTGCTTGTCGCCTCGCCCGCCTACCTGACCAAACACGGCGTGCCGCAGGTGCCGGCCGATCTCGCCCGGCACAGCTGCCTGCGCTACAAGTTCGTGACCGGCGGAAAGATCGAGGACTGGGACCTGCCGGGCCTGCCCACGCAACTGCCGCCCGGCCTCCTGTGCAACAACATGGAAGCCATGCTCGGCGCGGCCGTGGCCGGCCTCGGCGTGGCCTACATGCCCGACTTCCTCGCGCGCGATTCGCTCTGCCGCGGCGAACTGCAGCGCGTGCTCGAGACGCACCTGAGTCGCCAGGGACAGTTCTCCGCGCTGTGGTCATCGAGCCGGCAGCTGTCGCCGAAGGTGCGGGCGTTCGTGGACTTTGCAGGGGAGCACATGTTCAAGGAAGCGCTGCCTCCAGCTCGCTGACCTCGCGGGTCGGCGTCTCGGCACGCGGCACGGCCTCCTTGGGCTGCGCCTTCACAGGCTCGCTCCCCATGCGGCTCAGCGCAATCGCCGCCTGCAACGGATAAAGCGTCCGCGCGTCCCCCTCCGCCTTGTTGCTCACCGTCGTCCCCGCAGCCTCGCTCATGCTGGCCGTGCGCACTGCGTCCAGCCGGTGCACCGGCACCATGAACGGCGAGTGCGTCGTGTAGACGATCTGGTTGCCGAAGTCGTGCTCGAAGTGCGCAAGCAGGTCGGCCTGGGAATGCGCGTGCAGGTGCAAACCCGGCTCGTCCAGCAGCAGGATGGCATCGCCCGCGCCCCGGGTGTCCGCGAAGAAGGTGATGTAGAACGAGAAGAACCACTGGAAGCCGCGGCTGCGCTCGTCCAGGTTCACTTCGACCTCGTAGGCGCCGTTCGGGTCCGACACCAGCGTGTCCATGTACGGCCCGTCGAGGTTGAAGCGCACCTTGAGCTCGCGGTCTTTCCACACACGGCGGATCTCCGACGTGACGACCGAGCCCGCGCGATTCACGAGCTGGTTGCGCGTGGCCTGGTCGTTCTTCTCAAGCAAGTCCTGCAGTTGCTGTGGGTCGAGCCCCGCGACCTTGCAGAGCTTCTCGAAGCTGCGCTGTTCGGGCGTCGCCTGGCCCCAACCCTTGCGCACGAGGTAGTCGGCGATGTTCTGGCGGCCGGGCAGCGCGGGGTATTCGTCCACGTAGACGAAGCGCGGCAGCTTTTCGAGCACCCATTGCCTGGCTTTCGCGAGCGCGGGCGTGTCGTTGGCGATCGCGCGGGCCATGTCTTCGAGCTCGACAAGCATCTGCTCCTGCTTGTCGCTGAGCTCGGCATCCGCGGCGGCCATCGTCCGGCGCAATGCCTCCAGCGCAATCACCGCGCCTTCCGACCACTTGATGTAGTCGGGGCTCGGGATCATCGCGGCGTCGAAGGCGTCGGCTTCCTGCTCCAGCGTGGCGCGGCCTGCTTCCGAGACCTTCTCGGCCGCGGCCTTGACGGCGGGCACGATTTTGCGGACCTTGCCCTTGATGTCCGACACGTCGAGCGAGAGTTCGCCGAGGCCTTCGAAGCCGGTCCAGCGCACCGCGGCATAGCCCCGGCCCGCGGTGACGTGGCGCACGTCCGATGCGCGCGGAAGGATCGCCTTGAGTTCAGCGCGTTCGCCGTCGTCGAGCGCCCAGCGCGTCGAGACGACGGGCGTGTCGCCCTGGCATTCCTCCAGGCGCCGGTGGCGCGGAAAGTCCTTGATCGGACTGAGTTCGGCCAGGCCTTCGGCCGGGTTCAGACTGTGCAGCGCGCGCAGCAGGTTCGATTTGCCGCTGTCATTTCGACCGAGGATCGCCGTGATCTGTGTGGAGTCGATGGGGCCGCTGTCGTTGATCGAGCGAAAGTTGGTGATCTGGAATGACGCCAAGCGCATGCAGGAATTTCTCTTCTTGAAATGGATACGGGGCCGGGGAATGTATTGCATCCCCGGCCCCGTCTTGCCGATCGCGAAAGAAAAAAACTGTACGCCGCTGTCGGTCCTTATTCGGCCGCGCGGCGCAGCGTGTCGACCACCGGCCGGCGCAGCACATCGCGCAGGCCCCACCACCCTGCCGCCAGCGCGAGCACCGCGCCGGCCAGCGCGCCTGCGACAGGCACGATCGGCGATGCGGTCCAGGTGAACTCGAACACATAGCGCGCGAGCCCCCAGCCGATCACCGAGGCCACCATGCTAGCGAGGAAGCCCGCGAGCAGCCCCACGCCGATCAGCTCGGCGCGCTGCACCTGCCGCAACAGGCTTGCGCGTGCGCCCACGGCGCGCATCACCGCGAACTCGCGCGCCCGCTCTTCGCGCGTGGCCGTCACCGCGGCGAACAGCACCACCAGCCCCGCCGCGAGCGTGAAGCCGAACAGGAACTCGACGGCGCGGATCACCTGGTCGAGCACGCGCTGCACCTGGTTGATGGTCGCGCTCATGTCCACGTTGGTCACGTTCGGGTAGGTGCGCACCAGGGTGTTGTCGAAGCCGCGCGTCTCGGGGGCGCGGAAGGCGCCCATGTAGGTGACCGGCACGTCGGGCAGCGAGGCCACCGTGTACATCACGAAGAAGTTGGCATGCAGCGAGCCCCAGTCGACCTTGCGCAGCGACGTGATGCGCGCGTCGTTCTGCATGCCGCCGATGTCGAAGCGCAGCATGTCGCCGAGCTTGAGGCCCAGCGTGTCGGCCAGGCCTTCCTCGACGCTCACCTCGCCCGCGGCGCCGGGCTTCCAGGCGCCCGCGGTGATGCTGTTGTGCGCCGGCGCCTCCATGGCGTTGCTGAGGTTGAACTCGCGGTCCACCAGGCGCTTGGCGCGGTCTTCCACGTAGTCGTCGGGGGTCACCGGCTTGTCGTTGATCGCGACCAGGCGGCCGCGGATCATCGGGTACCAGTCGAACTTGCCCACGCCCGCATCGCGCAGCGACTTCTGGAACGCATCGCTCTGGTCGGGCATGACGTTGATGACGAAGCGGTTCGGCGCATCGGGCGGCGTGGCCTTGCGCCAGCTGGCGACGAGGTCGGTGCGCAGCAGCACCAGCAGCACCAGTGCCAGCAAGCCGACTGCGAGCGCGCTGACCTGCACCACGGCATAGGCGGGCCGCGCCGAAATCTGCCGCGTGGCCAGCACCAGCCAGCGCGGCGCGGTCGCTTCGTTGACGCTGCGGCGCAGCACCTTCACCGCGAGCCAGCTGAGCAATGCGAACACGGCCACGGCACCCGCGAAGCCGCCGACGGCGATGAGGCCGAGCTTGATGTCGCTGCTCGCCGCCATCAGCAGCGCGGCGAAGCCCGCGACGCCGATGCCCAGCACCGCGAGCGATGCGGGCTTGAGCCCGCCCACGTCGCGCCGGATCACGCGCAGAGGCGGCACGCGCGCCAGCTGCAGCACCGGCGGCAGGCCGAAGGCGAACAGCAGCGTGAGCCCCATGCCAAGGCCGAACGCCACAGGCCACAGGGTGGCGGCGGGCAGCGCGGTCTCGACAAGCCCGGCCAGCAGCAGCACGAAGACGTAATGCACCGCGAAGCCGATGGCCACGCCGATGCCGCTCGCCACGAGGCCGATCACCGCGAACTCGAAGGCGTAGGCCATCGCGATGGTGCGCTGGCTCTGGCCGAGCACGCGCAGCATCGCGCAGTCGTCCAGGTGGCTCGCTGCGAAGCCGCGCGCGGCCAGCGCCACGGCCACGGCCGACAGCAGCGCCGCGAGGAGCGCCACGAGGCTCAGGAATTTCTCGGCGCGGTCGAGCGTCTGGCGCATCTCGGGCCGGCCGCCTTCGAAGGAATCGAGCCGCACGCCGCGCAACTCGCCCTTCTTGATGGTGGCTTCGGCCCAGTCGGTGAAGCGCTTGACCGCCGCGTCGCTGCCCGCCACCGCATAGCGATAGCCCACGCGGCTGGCCGGCTGCACGAGCCCCGTGCGGGCCACGTCGGCCTGGTTGAGCATCACGCGCGGCGAGAAGCTCATGAAGCCGGCGCCGCGGTCGGGCTCCAGCGTGATGATGCGGCCCACGCGCAGGCTCGCATCGCCCAGGAGCAGCGGGTCGCCGATCTTCAGGCCGAGCGAATCGAGCAGCGAGGCATCGACCCACACTTCGCCGGCCGGCGGGATGTCGCGCGTGACCGCGCCCGGGCCCGTGAAGGTGGTCGCGGTCTGCAGGCTGCCGCGCAGGGGATACCCCGCCGTCACCGCCTTCAGCGCCACGAGCTTGCTCGCGCCGCCCTGCACGTCGTCGGCCCGCGCCATGGTGGGAAAGCCATAGGTGGCGGTGCCTTCCAGGCCCAGCGCCTTTGCCTGCGCCACGAAGGCATCGGGCGTCGGGTTGTCGCTGACGATCACCGCATCGCCGCCCAGCAGCTGGCGCGCATCGCGCTTCAACCCGCCCTGCAGCCGGTCGGCGAAGAAGCCGACCGCCGTGAGGGCGGCCACGGCCAGCAGCACGGCAACGATCAAGAGGCGCAGTTCCCCGGCGCGCAGGTCGCGCCAGAGGGTGCGCCAGCCAAGGCGGAGGGAGTCGGTCATGGCGCGAACGATAGCCGACGCCTAACCCCGCAGCCCGATTCAAGGGTTATTGCGACCTTGGAACTATTGATCGCATCGCAAGCCTGCCGCATGATGCGAAAAAATGTCCCGCACCGATGCGACCGAATTTTCGGCGCCGTTCGTTGTGGTGCACCACAACAAAAAACGTCCGATCGCCTTTCCAACGAAGGAGTGTCGATGTCACGATGTCAGCGCTTGCAAACCGTCGGCCTTTTCCTGGCCGCGGGTTTGCTCCTGAGTGCCTGCGATCCCAAGCCCACCGCATCGGGGGCGGGCGCGGCTTCTTCCTCCGCTTCCCCCGCCGCCCCGTCCGGTGCCAGCCCCAGCGGCATCAAGCCTGCCGACTCCGGCGACAAGGTCGATCCCACCTCCGCCCATAAAGGCCCGTCCGAAGGCGGCGCAGCCGTGGGCGGCATGAGCGGCCAGGGCGGCGCCTCCTCCGGTGGCACGCCTGCGCCGAGCGGTGGCGACGGCACGGCACCCAAATAGCGGCCGGGAGGCGCGCCCTGTTCCCCTTTTCAGCTTTTTCCCACGCATAACAGAAGAAGACCCCGATGAAACAACCCCATTCAGCTGTGCAGGAGGTGATGTCATGGACATAAGCCGCCGGCAATTCTTCCGCGTCAGCAGCGCGGGCCTGATCGGCTCGAGCATCGTCGCGCTCGGCTTTTCGCCGACCGCGGCGCTGGCCGAGGCGCGCAACTTCAAGCTCGCACGCACCACCGAGACGCGCAACACCTGCCCGTACTGCTCGGTGGGCTGCGGGCTCATCATGTACAGCCTGGGCGACAAGGCCAAGAACGTGGTGTCCGACATCCTTCACATCGAAGGCGATGCCGACCACCCCGTGAACCGCGGCACCCTGTGCCCCAAGGGCGCGGGCCTCCTGGACTTCGTGCACAGCCCCATGCGGCTGAAGTACCCCGAAGTGCGCGAGGCCGGCAGCACCGAGTGGAAGCGCATCGGCTGGAACGAGGCGCTGGACCGCATCGCCAAGCTGCTCAAGGCCGACCGCGACGCCAACTTCCAGACCACCAATGCCGACGGCAAGACCGTCAACCGCTGGACCAGCTCGGGCATGCTCTGCGCCTCGGCCTCGTCCAACGAAACCGGATACATCACGCACAAGGCATTCCGCTCGACCGGGATGCTGGTGTTCGACAACCAGGCACGCGTTTGACACGGACCTACGGTGGCCAGTCTGGCCCCGACGTTCGGACGCGGTGCGATGACCAACCACTGGCAGGACATCCAGAACGCGGATGTCGTGCTGATCATGGGCGGCAATGCCGCGGAGGCGCATCCGTGCGGCTTCAAGTGGGTCATCGAGGCCAAGAAGCAGAACAAGGCGCGCCTTGTCGTGGTGGACCCGCGCTTCACGCGCTCGGCCGCCATGGCCGACTACTACGCACCGGTGCGCGCGGGCTCGGACATCGCGTTCCTCGCGGGGGTCATCAACTTCCTGCTGAGCAACGACAAGATCCAGACGGAGTACGTTCGCAACTACACCAACGCGACCTTCATCGTCGGGCCTGACTACAAGTTCGAGGACGGCATCTTCAGCGGCTACAACGCCGAGAAGCGCAACTACGACCCCAAGTCGTGGAACTACGCGCTCGACGAAGCCGGCATGGCCAAGGTCGACATGACCATGCAGGACCCGCAGTGCGTGCTGCAGGTGATGAAGCGGCATTACTCGCGCTACACGCCCGAGCTGGTGAGCCGCATCACCGGCACGCCGCAGGACAAGTTCCTGAAGGTCTGCGAGTACATCGCGAGCACCAGCGTGCCCACGCGCACCATGACCATCATGTACGCGCTCGGCTGGACCCAGCACAGCCAGGGCTCGCAGATGATCCGCACCGGCGCCATCGTGCAGCTGTTGCTGGGCAACATCGGCGTGCCGGGCGGCGGCATGAACGCGCTGCGCGGGCACAGCAACATCCAGGGCCTGACGGACCTGGGGCTGCTGTCGAACTCGCTCACGGGCTACATGTCGCTCGCGCGAGACAGCGAGCAGAACCTGCCCGACTACTACAAGACCCGCGCGCTCAAGCCGCTGCGTCCCAACCAGATGAGCTACTGGCAGAACTACCCGAAGTTCTTCGTCAGCATGCAGAAGTCGTGGTGGGGCGATGCGGCCACGGCGGAGAACGAGTGGGCCTTCCACTACCTGCCCAAGATAGACAAGCTCTACGACGTGCTGCAGGCCTTCGAGCTCATGAACCAGGGCAAGCTCAACGGCTACATCTGCCAGGGCTTCAACCCGGTGGGCTCGTTCCCGGACAAGAAGAAGATCGTCGACGGGCTGTCCAAGCTCAAGTTCCTCGTCACCATCGATCCGCTGCAGACCGAAACCAGCGAGTTCTGGCGCAACTTCGGCGAGTTCAACGACGTCAAGACCACCGACATCCAGACCACGGTGTTCCGCCTGCCATCGACGTGCTTTGCGGAGGAAGACGGCTCGCTCACCAATTCCAGCCGCTGGCTGCAGTGGCACTGGAAGGGCGCGGAGCCGCCGGGCGAGGCCAAGGGCGACATCGAGATCGTGGCGGGCATCTACAACCGCATCCGCCAGGCCTACATCAAGGACGGCGGCGCGTTCCCCGACCCGATCGTCAAGCTGACCTGGCCCTACAAGATTCCGCATTCGCCCTCGGCGCAAGAGCTGGCGATGGAATACAACGGCCGCGCGCTCACCGACCTGCTCGACCCGAAGGACCCGACCAAGCCGCCGCTCGCGAAGGCCGGCGAACAGCTCTCGGGCTTCGGGCTCCTGCGCGACGACGGCTCGACCGCCTCGGGCTGCTGGATCTACGCCGGCGCCTGGACGCAGGCGGGCAACCAGATGGCGCGGCGCGACAACGCCGACCCGTACGGCATCGGCATGGTGCAGAACTGGGCGTGGGCGTGGCCGGCGAACCGGCGCATCCTCTACAACGGCGCCTCGACCGACCCGGCCACCGGGAAGGCATGGATCGCCAGGCGCAGCCTCATCGCATGGAACGGCAAGGCGTGGACCGGTGCCGACGTGCCCGACATCCGGCCCGACGCGAACCCGATGGAAGCCGAGGCGGTGCGCCCGTTCATCATGACGGCCGAAGGCGTGGCGCGGCTCTTCGCGCCCACCGGCATGGCCGAAGGTCCGCTGCCCGAGCACTACGAGCCCTTCGAGTCGCCGCTGGTGAACAACCTGATGCACCCGAACAACGAGAAGGCGCGCGCCAACCCCGCGGCGCGCATCTTCAAGGGCGACCTGGAGCGCCTGGGCGTGCCGAAGGACTTCCCGTACGTGGCGACCAGCTACCGGCTCACCGAGCACTTCCACTACTGGACGAAGAACGTGCGCACCTCGGCCATCATCCAGCCGCAGCAGTTCGTCGAGATCGGCGAGGAGCTTGCCAAGGACAAGGGCATCGCCAACGGCGACATGGTGAAGGTGTCCAGCAAGCGCGGCTTCATCAAGGCGGTGGCGCTGGTGACCAAGCGCATCGTGGGGCTGCAGGTCGACGGGCGCACGGTGCACACGGTGGGGCTGCCGAACCACTGGGGGTTCGTGGGCATCGCCAAGCCGGGGTATCTGGTGAACACGCTGACGCCTTTCGTGGGCGATGCGAACACCCAGACGCCCGAGTACAAGTCGTTCACCGTGAATATCGAGAAGGCATAAGCGATGTCCTCCCTCCAGACCCTCGACATCGCCGCCCGCTCGGCCACCACGACACCGTCGCCCGACATCCGCCATCGCCCGCAGGTGCAGGAGGTGGCCAAGCTGATCGACGTGTCGACCTGCATCGGCTGCAAGGCCTGCCAGGTCGCGTGCATGCAGTGGAACGACCTGCGCGACGAGGTCGGCACCACGCACGGCACCTACGACAACCCGAACGACCTCACGCCGGCTTCGTGGACTGTGATGAAGTTCTCCGAGGTCGAGCCCGAGGCCGGCAAGCTCGAGTGGCTGATCCGCAAGGACGGCTGCATGCACTGCGACGACCCCGGGTGTCTCAAGGCCTGCCCGGCGCCGGGCGCGATCATCAAGTACAGCAACGGCATCGTCGACTTCATCAGCGAGCATTGCGTGGGCTGCGGCAACTGCGTGACGGGCTGCCCGTTCGACGTGCCGCGCATCAGCAAGGCCGACAACAAGGCCTACAAGTGCTCGCTGTGTTCCGACCGCGTGGGCGTGGGCCTGGAGCCGGCGTGCGTGAAGGCCTGCCCCACCGGCGCGCTGCACTTCGGCGCCAAGGAAGACATGCACGAGTACGCCTCGGAACGCATCGTCGACCTGAAGGACCGCGGCTTCGCCAACGCCGGCGTGTACGACCCGGCCGGCGTGGGCGGCACGCACGTCATGTACGTGCTGCAGCACGCCGACCGCCCCGGCCTCTATGCCAACCTGCCCAAGGACCCGCACATCAGCCCGCTGGTGTCGCTCTGGAAGGGCGTGGCCAAGCCGCTCGCGATGGTCGCGATGATCGGCGCGGTGGTCGGCAGCTTCTTCCACTACATCAAGACCGGGCCGATCGAGCCGAAGGACGAGCACCCCGATGCCGACATCGATGGCCGGCCCGACGACGTGGTCGTGATCGAGGAGCCGCCGGCGTCCGGCCAACCCGTGCGCGCCGCCGAGCCCGCACGCGACGCACCCCGTGCATGAGGAGAACGCGATGACCCGCTATTACCTTCGCCGCTACCGCGATGCCACCCGCATGAACCACTGGTTCGTCGCGATCATGTTCTTCGCGGCCGCACTCTCGGGCCTGGCCTTCTTCCACCCGAGCCTGTTCTTCCTGAGCACGCTCTTCGGTGGCGGCCAGTGGACGCGCATCCTGCACCCCTTCATGGGCCTCCTGATGGTGCTGGGCTTCGTGTTCCTTTTCTTCACGATGTGGCGCGAGAACATCCTGGACCGCAGCGACGGCGAGTGGATCAAGAACGCGCCCAAGATGCTCAAGGGCGACAAGTCCAGCATGCCGCCGGTGGGCAAGTACAACGCCGGGCAGAAGCTGGTGTTCTGGGCCTTCGGCATCAGCCTCCTCTTGCTGCTGGTGACGGGCTTCATGTTCTGGAGCCCGTGGTTCGTCGGGTTCTTCCCGATCCTGATCCGGCGCATCGCGGTGGTGGTGCATGCGGTCTCGGCGGTGGTTCTGATCCTCTCGGTCATCACGCACATCTACGCCGCGCTGTGGGTCAAGGGCAGCATCCGCGCGATGACGCGCGGCACGGTCACCGAAGGATGGGCCAAGCTCAACCATCCGTTGTGGTACCGGAAGATGACACGCGGTGAGTAGCGCCTTTTCGCATTTCTCCCTCCCCTTCCGGCGGAAGGCCGGGGTGGGGGCACGACGGCCTCTGCCCGACACCGGCGCTCGTTGGGCGCTGCCCCCATCCCGGCCTTCCGCCGGAAGGGGAAGGAGCAAGACAATCGACAGGATCGCTGTAGAGTGCGCGCAATGAACAGCCCTTCCGGTTCTTCGCCGCCATTGCGCACCACGCGCGTCCTCGACCCCGAGCAGATCGCCATGCAGGCCGGGCGGCAGATGCCGTTCCTTCGCCTGCCCGTGCGCGCCGCGGTGTTCTCCGACCGGCAGCTGCGGCTGCGCCAGCTCGCGGCCTCGCATCCGATGCGCGAGTACCTGATCTTCATCGCCGACCTCGCGCAGGCGCAGCACCAGGTGCTGCAGGACTATCCGGCCGTCGCGCTCCCCGAATCCGAAGCGCTCGAAGCCGCCGCGAAGGTGCTCAAGCCGCCGATGCCCGCGTTCGGCTGGACACGCGATGCGGTGTGGCGCGCGCAGCTGCGGCGCCTGCTCGGCCTCTTCCGCGCGCGCCTGCCCGAAGGCCCGGCACGCGACACGCTCGACCGCGTGGTGGCCGCCGACGACGCCTGGCTCGACCAGCAGGCCGACCTGCTCTCGCGCCGCATCATGTTCGGGCTCGACCTGGCCGCGGCGCCGTTGATCGCCTCCGGTCTCCAGGCCTACTGGACGCAGCTCGTGCTGCAGGTGGCCGAGCGCAATGGCGAGAGCATTTTCGGCCGGACCGACCCCGGCAACGAGTGCCCCTGCTGCGGCAGCGTGCCCACCGTGAGCATCACGCGCATCGGCGCGGACGAGGCGGGCTTTCGCTACCTGCACTGCTCGCTGTGCAGCACCGAGTGGCACTACGTGCGCATCAAGTGCACGCACTGCGAAAGCACCAAGGGCATCCACTTCGAATCGCTCACGCCCGAGCCCGGCATCGAACTGCCCGCCACCGGCGTGCGCGAAGGCGCGGTGAAGGCCGAGTGCTGCGACAGCTGCGGCCACTACTTGAAGCAGATCGCGATGGAGCGGGACCCCGAGGTCGAACCCGTCGCCGACGACCTGGCGAGCATCACGCTCGACCTGCTGGTCTCCGAAGCCGGCCACCAGCGCAGCGGCCACAACCTGATGCTGCTGTTCGGCGACCCTGAAGAAATCCTCGACGACGGCGGAGGCGGCTGATGGCGGCGCCCGAAGAGTCCGTGGTCCACGGCTCGACGGCAAGGCCCCAGGATCTGCCTTCTGTCGATCAACTGCTGCGCGCCGGCGCGCCGCGCGCCCTGCTGGCCGAGCACGGCCGCACCCTCGTCGTCGGTGAAGCGCGCGCGCTGCTCGAAGCGCTTCGCGCGCGGGCCGTGGCCGGCACGCTCTCCATGGCGCAAGTGCAGCCGCAAGCGCTGAGCGATGCACTCGCCATTCGTGTGCAAGGCCGTCTTGCGCCGCGCATGCGCGCTGTGCTGAACCTCACCGGCACCGTCATCCACACCAACCTCGGCCGCGCGCTGCTGGCCGATTCGGCATTGCAGCGCCTGCTCGCAGTGATGACCTCGCCCAACAACCTCGAGTACGACCTGGCCACCGGCAGCCGCGGCGACCGCGATTCGCTGGTCGAGGAACTGCTGTGCACCATCACCGGCGCCGAAGCCGCGACGGTGGTCAACAACAACGCGGCTGCGGTGCTGCTCACCATCGCGGCGCTCGCGCGCGACCGCGAAGTGATCGTCTCTCGCGGCGAGCTGGTCGAAATCGGCGGCGCCTTCCGCATGCCCGACGTGATGGCCAGCGCCGGCGCGCGCATGGTCGAAGTGGGCACCACCAACCGTACGCATCCGCAGGACTACGAGCGCGCCATCAACGCGCAGACCGCCCTGGTGATGAAGGTACACACCAGCAACTACGCGGTGCAGGGCTTCACCGCCGCAGTGGACGAGGCCACGCTCGCCGGCATAGCGCATGCGCGCGGCGTGCCGCTGGCCACGGACCTCGGCAGCGGCTCGCTCGTCGACCTGGCGCACTACGGCCTGCCGCGCGAGCCGCTGCCGCAGGAGATGCTCGCGGCCGGCTGCGACGTCGTCACCTTCTCCGGCGACAAGCTGCTGGGTGGCCCGCAGGCCGGGCTCATCGTCGGCAGCAAGGAGGCTGTGGGGCGCATCCGCAAGTTCCCGATGAAGCGGGCGCTGCGCATGAGCAAGCTGCCGCTGGCCGCGCTCGAAGCGACGCTCGCGCTCTACCTGCGGCCCGAGCGGCTTGCGAACGACCTGCCGACGCTGCGCCTGCTCACACGCCCTGCCGACGCGATCCGCAAGATGGCCGAGGCGCTCCTGCCTGCCGTGCAGGCGGCCGTGTCGCCGCGATTCACCGTCGAGGTGGTGCCGCTGCTCGGCCAGATCGGATCGGGCTCGCTCCCGGTGGAGCGCCTGCCCTCCGCGGGCCTTGCGATCGCGCCGGCCGGCACCGCGAAGAAGGGCCTGGGCACGGCACTCGACAAGCTCGCCACCGCGCTGCGCGGCCTGCCGCTTCCGGTGATCGGCCGCATCGCGGAAGACCGCCTCCTCCTCGACCTGCGCTGCCTCGAAGACAGCGCACCCTTCACGGCCCAGCTCGACGAACTTCGCGAGCGGCTGGTGTAACCCCCCGTCTGCAACCTCAACCCCAGGATAAAGCGATGAATCCCCTCGACGTGCTCGCCGGTATCGAAACGGAAACGCTGCAGCCATTGGCCCTGCGCACCGACAGCGAGGCGCGCTTTCCCCGAGAGACGATCCAGGCGCTGGGCAAGGCGGGCCTGCTCGGGCTGGTCTCGGCCACGTCGGTCGGCGGCCAGGGCCTGGGGCTGAAGGAAGCCGCGCAGGTGGTCTCGCGCATCGCGCAGACCTGCCCCTCCACGGCGATGGTGGTGTGCATGCACTACTGCGCCACCGCCGTGCTGGAGCAGCAGGGTCCCGAGGCTGTGCGCAAGGCCATCGCCGAAGGCAGGCACCTGGGCACCCTCGCCTTCTCCGAAGCCGATTCGCGCAGCCACTTCTGGGCGCCCACGGGCACTGCCCGCGCGGACGGCGCGAACGTGGTGCTCGATGCGCGCAAGAGCTGGGTCACCTCGGCCTTCGAGGCCGACAGCTATGTCTGGTCGAGCAAGCCGCTTGCGGCCGACGGCGCGAGCACGCTGTGGCTGGTCGATGCGAAGTCCGATGGCCTCAGCCAACCCGGCCGCTTCGACGGCCTGGGCCTGCGCGGCAACGCCTCCACGCCCATCACCGCGGCGAACGTGCGCATCGGCGCCGACGCGCGCCTGGGCGAAGACGGAAAGGGCTTCGACACGATGATGGGCGTGGTGCTGCCCTGGTTCTCGGTGCTCAGCGCCGCATGCTCCGTGGGCCTCATGGAAGGCGCGTTGAGCCGCGCCATCGGCCATGTGAGCCAGACGAAGCACGTGCACCTGGATTCGTCGCTGGCCGACCTGCCCACCATCCGCGCCTACCTCGCGCGCGCCCGCATCAAGACCGACATGGTGCAGACGCTGCTCGACGACACCGTGGCCGCCATCGGCGCGGGCCGCGCCGACACCATGCTGCGCGTGCTCGAGGTGAAGGCGGCCGCGGCGGAAACCGCGCTCGAAGTGACCGACATCGCCATGCGCGTGTGCGGCGGCGCGGCCTTCCGCAAGGAGGCCGGCATCGAACGCCTGTTCCGCGACGCGCGCGCGTCGAGCGTGATGGCGCCCACTTCCGACGTGCTCTACGACTTCATCGGCAAGGCCATCACCGGCCTGCCGCTGTTCTGAAAGACTTCCTGCCATGTCCGAACCGACGTTGATCATGGGCGCCGTCGCCTACGCGCCCAAGGTCGTCACCATCTGGGAAGGCTTCAAGGCCTTCTTCGCCAAGAACGGCCTGCCCTTCGACTACGTGCTGTATTCGAACTACGAAAAGCAGGTCGAGGCGCAGTTCGACGGCACGCTCCACCTGGCGTGGAACTCGCCGCTCGCCTGGGTGCGCGCCGACCGCATCGCGCGCAGCCGCGGCCAGAAGGTGCATGCCGTCGCAATGCGCGATACCGACTGCGACCTGCGCTCGGCCATCGTGGTGCGCGCCGACAGCCCGATCCAGGCGCTGGCCGACCTGCGCGGCAAGACGGTGGGCGTGGGCGCGCTCGATTCGCCGCAGGCCACGCTGATCCCTCTCGACCACCTGCGCCGGGAAGGCCTCGTGAAGCCGCGCGACTTTCTGCTGCGCTACTTCGACGTGCTCGGCGGCAAGCACGGCGACCACATCGGCGGCGAGCGCGATGCGGCGGTGGCGCTGATGGCCGGCGAGGTCGATGCGTGCTGCCTCATCGACGGCAACCACCTGGCTTTCGGGCTGGACGGCACGCTGCCTTCGGGCAGCACGCGCGTCATCGCGCGCACCGGTGCCTACGACCACTGCAACTTCACCACCAGCCCGGGCGCGCCCGCCGAATTGATCGAGCGTTTCGTCGCGCTGCTGATGGCGATGCGCTGGGACGACCCGCAGGTGCGGCCGCTGCTCGAACTCGAGGGCCTGCGCGAATGGCGCGCGGGGCGCACCAGCGGCTACGCGCTGCTCGAGCGTGCGGTGGACGACGAGAACTTCTACAGCCGCGATGGCGCCATCCTCAACCCCGACTATCGATATTGAGTCGCTGGGCCTGGACCAAGGCGCCCTGCTGCTCATTCGCCGCGCGCTGGCCGAACGGCCGGTGGGGGGCGAACTGCAGGTGCGCGGGCGCTCGCCCGACTGGGAAATGCACCTTCAAGCCTGGTGCCGCAGCCAGGGGCATCCCCTGCGCTTCGACACCGTCGACGGACAGCCGCAAGCCCGCATCACGCGCGGCCCGCATGCCGAGGGCCGATGGCGCGACGCGCAGGCGACGGGCACCGCACTCGGCGACATCAACGGCGCGCCCGCCGACGATGCCGAAGCCGGCTGGGGGCTGGCCGCGCGCGGCGCTACCGTCGAGGCGGGAAGTCCGAATTTCTTCTTTGCATTGCACCGCCGCCACGAGCTCTGGGCCGCGACGGCGGGCGAGCTCTATCGGCAAGCCGCGGCAGCCCAGTGGGACCCGGCCACGGCCATCGAATGGGACGCCGATTTCGAACTGCCGCCCGCCATCGAAACCGCCGTGGTCCAGGTGATGACGTACCTCATCGAGAACGAGAACGCCGCGCTGCTGGTGCCCGCGCGGCACCTCGGGCAGATCCACCCGCACTTTCGCGAGGTGCTGCAAGTGCTGGCGCTGCAGTGCGCCGACGAGGCGCGGCACGTCGAGGTGTTCACGCGGCGCGCCACGCTGCGCGGCCACGAGCCCGCGCTCTCGACGGCGGGCGGGCAGGCGTCGCTGCGCACGCTGTTCGATGCGCCGGATTTCTCGGTCGCCACCTTTTTGCTCGCCGTGCTGGGCGAAGGCAGCTTCGTGAACCTGCTGAACTTCCTGCAGGCGAACGCGCCCGACCCGGTGACGCGCCAGATCGCGCGGCTCACCGCGCGCGACGAGGCGCGGCACGTGGCCTTCGGCATGGCGCACCTGGAATACCGGCTCTCGGTGCAGCCCGACTACCAATCGAAGTTGCGCAACGCGATCGAGGTGCGCTACGACGCGCTGGCCAGCACCGCGGGGCTCAACGAGGAAGTGTTCGATGCGCTGGTGCTGCTCGCGGCCGGCGAGCTCTCGCCCGCCGCCATCGCGCGTGGCCACGCGGCCGTGCAGCAACTGCAGCGCGACATGGCAGCCGGCCGGCGTGCGCGCCTCGCGCGGCTGGGCTTCGACCGCGACGAGGCGGAGCGGCTGTCCGCGCTGCACACGCGCAACTTCATGTGACGAGGCCGACGCGATGATCATCGGCACCGCAGGCCACATCGACCACGGCAAGACCACGCTGGTGCGCGCCCTCACCGGCGTGGACACCGACCGGCTGCCCGAAGAAAAACGGCGCGGCATCTCCATCGAGCTGGGCTATGCGTACCTGCACGCGCCCGATGGCGTGTCGCTCGGCTTCGTCGACGTGCCGGGACACGAGCGCCTGCTGCACACCATGCTGGCCGGCGCGACCGGCATCGACCATGCGCTGCTCGTGGTGGCGGCCGACGACGGCGTGATGCCGCAGACGCGCGAGCACCTGGCCGTGGTGGCGCTGCTCGGCGTGCGCGATGCCACGGTGGCGATCACCAAGGCCGACCGCGTGGACGCCACGAGGATCGCGCAGGTGCGGGCGGAGGTTGCGGCGCTGCTCGCACCCACACCGCTGGCGGATGCGCCGGTGCTCGCGGTGTCGGCCACCACCGGCGAAGGCATCGACGCGCTGCGCACGCGACTGCTCGAGGTCGCGCGCGAGGAGCGTGCGCGCGAAGAGGGCCTCGCCTTTCGCCTTGCCGTCGATCGCGCCTTCACGCTCGCGGGCGTCGGCACCGTGGTGACCGGCACGGTCTTCAGCGGCACGGTGCGCATCGGCGACGAGCTGCGGCTCGGGCCCGGCGAGCGCTCGGTGCGGGTGCGCGGCATCCACGCACAGAACCAGCAGGCCGAGTCGGCGCATGCGGGTCAACGCTGCGCGCTCGCATTGGCGGGTGTGACCAAGGACGAGGCGCACCGCGGCGACTGGGTCTGCACGCCGTCCATCGCGCTCGCGACCGACCGCATCGACGTGCTGCTCACGCTGTGGCCCGACGAGGCCAAGTCGCTGCGTTCGGGCGCGACGGTGCATGCACACCTCGGCGCGAGCGACGTGATGGCGTCGATCGCGCTGCTCGACCGCGACACGCTCGCGCCCGGCGAAACCGCCGTGGCCCAGCTGGTGCTGCGCGAGAAGGTCGGCGCCTGGCATGGCGACCGCGGCGTGCTGCGCGATGCATCGGCCACGCGCACCGTGGCGGGCGTGTGCGTGCTCGATCCTTTCGCGCCGGTGCGCTACCGGCGCACGCCTGAGAGGCTGCGCACGCTGGCTGCCTGGGCCATCGACGAACGGGCGGATCGCGTTGCGGCGCTGCTGCAGAACGCGCCGCTCGGTGTCGATGCGGCGCAGGTGGCTCGCGCGCTTTCGCTGGCGGACGCCGCGGCTTTGCCCTTGCCAGTCGATGCGGTGCGCATCGGGCATACAGCCATCGCGCAGGAACACCTGGCAGCGCTCGAAGCGCAGATCGCCGAACGCCTCGCGGAATTCCATCGCACGGCGCCCGACGAAGTCGGCCCCGACGCACGCCGCCTCAAGCGGCTTGCCGGCCCGCGCACCGACGATGCGTTGTGGCGCCATGCACTCGATGCGCTCATCGCGCGCGGCGCGCTCGTGCGCAGCGGCACCTGGCTGCACCTGCCCGACCACGCGGCGCGGCTCAACGAGGTGGAGCAGAAGCTCGCGCAGAAACTGCTGCCCAGGCTGGCCGACGGCGGTTTCGATCCGCCCTGGGTGCGCGACCTCGCCAAGGACACCGGTGCGAGCGAGGCGATGGTGCGCCAGACGCTCGCGAGCCTCGCGCGACGCGGCGAGACCTTCCAGGTGGTGAAGGACTTGTACTATCCGCTGGCGACCGTCGAGCGGCTGGCCGCCCTGGCGCGCGATTGCCTCGCCCAGCCCGAGGGCTTGCAGGCCGCGAGTTTTCGCGACGCGACGGGGCTGGGGCGCAAGCGCGCGATCCAGCTGCTGGAATTTTTCGATCGTGTGGGCTATACGCGGCGCGTGAAAGACACGCACCTGCTGCGGCCCGATACGTCGCTGTTCGGGGCGAGCCCGTGAGCAGCGTCCATGGGAGGGGATCGTCCCTGGTGGGGCGGCTGGGCTTCAAACCCAGTGGGTGGCGCCATGCGTCGCCGGGAAGGTTCGACTCCTTCCCCCTTCCGCCGTTCTTGTCTTTGTCTTGCTCCTTCCCCTTCCGGGGGAAGGTTGGGATGGGGGCTAGCGGCGCTTGCGATACGGCAGCGCTTGATCGGCGGCCGCTTGCCCCCACCCCAGCCCTCCCCCGGAAGGGGAGGGAGACATACAGGGGCTCAGGGCACAACGCGCAGCGCGGGCTTTCCCGCCTCGACACGGCCGATCACAGCCGCTTCTGCAAACCCTTCCTTGCGGAAGATCTCCAGCACCGCATCGACCGCCTCGGGCGCGCAGCTCACGAGCAAGCCACCCGACGTCTGCGGATCGCTCAGCAGGTTCTGCGCGGTGGGCGGCAGGCCCGCGGCCAGTTCGACCTCGGCGCCGTAGCCCGACCAGTTGCGGCCCGATGCGCCGGTGACGAAACCCTCGGCGGCCATCGCGGCCACGTTGTCGAGCAGCGGCACCTTCGACCATTCGACGACGGCGGCGAGCTTCGCGCCGCGCGCGAGTTCGAGCGCGTGGCCGGCGAGGCCGAAGCCCGTCACGTCGGTCAGCGCATGCACGCCTTCGAGCGCCGAGAGCGCGATGCCGGGGGTGTTGAGCTTGGTGGTGTTCTCGATCAGCTGCCGGTAGCCGGCTTCAGACAACTGCTCCTTCTTGAGCGCCGCCGACAGCACGCCCACGCCCAGCGGCTTGCCCAGCACCAGCACGTCGCCGGCCTTCGCATCGGCATTGCGGCGCACGCGGTCCGGATGCACCAGGCCCATCGCGACGAGGCCGTAGATGGGCTCGACCGAATCGATGGTGTGACCGCCTGCGATCGGGATGCCCGCCGCGCGGCACACGTCCTGCCCGCCGCGCACGATCTCGGCGATCACTTCCACGGGCAGCTGGTTGATCGGCATGGCCACGAGCGCCAGCGCCATGATCGGCCGGCCGCCCATCGCGTACACGTCGCTGATGGCGTTGGTGGCCGCGATGCGCCCGAACTCGTAGGGGTCGTCCACGATCGGCATGAAGAAGTCGGTGGTGGCGATGAGCGCCTGCTCGTCGTTGAGCCTGTAGACTGCCGCGTCGTCGGCGGTCTCGATGCCCACCATGAGCTCGGGCGGGATCATTCCCCCCGCGTGGTTCTTCAAGATCTGCGACAGCACGCCGGGCGCGATCTTGCAGCCGCAGCCGCCACCATGCGAGAAGCTGGTGAGCCGCAGCGGCGCCAGCGGGTTCAGGAGCTTGGAAGTTGCGGCATCGGTCATGGCGGCTATCGGGTCGGATGAGATAAGCCGCGATTATCGAAGCCCCGCCCGTGCTGCGCCCACGCCCTTGAATACACCCCTTTTTTCACCACCCAAAGCCTTCCCATGAACAAGCTCTCCCGACTGGCGCTCGCGCTGACCGTTTCCCTCGCCAGCTTCGGCGCGCTCGCCCAGGGCGTGCTGCGCGTCTCTGCCATTCCCGACGAGGCGCCCACCGAGCTGCAGCGCAAGTTCACGCCGCTGGGTGACTACCTCAAGAAGGAAACCGGCATGGACGTGCAGTTCACGCCCGTGACCGACTACGCCGCCGTGGTCGAAGGCCTCGCGACGAACAAGATCGACATGGCCTGGCTCGGCGGCTTCACCTTCGTGCAGGCGCGCATCCGCACCAACGGTGGTGCGGTGCCGATCGTGCAGCGCGCGGAGGACGAGGTGTTCACCAGCAAGTTCATCGTGCCCACCGACAGCACCGCCAAGACGCTGGCCGACCTGAAGGGCAAGACCTTCGCGTTCGGCGCGCCCGCCTCCACCTCGGGCAGCCTGATGCCGCGCTACTTTTTGCTGCAGGCCGGCATCAACCCCGAGAAGGACTTCAAGACGGTCGCGTTCTCCGGTGCGCATGACGCCACCGTGGCCTTCGTTGCCGCATCGCGCGCTGAAGCGGGCGTGCTCAACGCCTCGGTCTGGGACAAGCTGGTCGAGTCGAAGAACCCGAATGCCGCCAAGGTGCGCGTTCTCGCGACCACGCCGACCTACTACGACTACAACTGGACGGTGCGCCCGGGCATGGACCCGGCGCTGCAGAAGAAGCTGACGGATGCGTTCCTCAAGCTCGACCCGGCCAACCCGGCGCACAAGGAAATCATGGCGCTGCAGCGCGCGAGCAAGTTCATCCCGACCAAGTCGTCGAACTACGACGGGATCGAGACGGCGGGCAAATCGGCCGGTCTCATCAAGTGAGATCGAGCGTGGGGGAGTCGCCCTCACCCCAGCCCTCTCCCGCAAGCGGGAGAGGGAGCAAATCGGGGCCCGGCTGTAGGCCCCCTCTCCCGCTTGCGGGAGAGGGTAGGGGTGAGGGAGCAGCGTCGGAAAGACCTGCCGCGTGAGCTTCTCCCTCGACACCATCGGCGTCGTCCATCCCAACGGCCAGCGCGCGCTGGCCGGGGTGACGCTGGCCGCGCGCGATGGCGAGCGCATCGCCGTCATCGGGCCTTCGGGCGCCGGCAAGACCACGCTGCTGCGCGTGCTCGGGGCCGCATTGCGACCTGGCGAAGGCGATGTGCAGACGCTGGGCGCGAAGCCGTGGCAATTGCCGGCCGGTGCACTGAAAAAGCTGCGCGCGCGCATCGGCACCGTGCACCAGGCACCGCCGATCGCGCCGCGCCTGCGCGTGGTGACCGCGGTGCTGGCGGGCCGCCTGGGCGAGTGGTCGGTACTTCGTGCGCTGGGTTCTCTCTTCCATCCTTCCGACATCGCGGGCGCGCACGAAGTGCTCTCGCGCCTCTCGCTCGAAGACCGCCTCTTCGACCGCTGCGACCGCCTCTCGGGCGGTCAACTGCAGCGCGTGGGCATCGCGCGCGTGCTGTACCAGCGCCCGGCCCTGCTGTTGGCCGACGAACCCGTCTCCGCGCTCGACCCGACGCTCGCCGATGTCGCCATCGGCCAGCTCGTCGCGCAGAGCGAAGCGACGGGCGCCACGCTGGTCGCCTCGCTGCATGCGGTGGACCTCGCGCTGCGCTGGTTTCCGCGCGTCGTCGGCATGCGCAACGGGCAGGTGATGTTCGACCTGCCGACCGCCGAGGTCACACCCGCGATGCTCGATGCGCTCTATGCGAGCGAAGGCGGCGTGGCGGTGCAACGGGCGCCTCAGCCCGTCGCCGCTGAAGCGGCCTTCCAGCGCCCGGACTGTCCGTGAACACCGCCACCACCGCCGTCGTCCACCGCGACCCGCAGGCAATGCGGCGGCTGGGCTTCTGGCTCGCCGCGCTCGTCATCGCGTGGCCGATGCTGGCGCTCTCGGAGTTCAAGCCGTGGGCGCTGTTCGGCAGCGGCAACCTTGCAGTGATCGGCGGTTTTCTCGCGGGCTTCTTTCCGCCCGCCGGCTCGCCCGATTTCCTCGCCTTGCTCGCCAAGGCCACGCTGGAGACGCTGGCCATGGCCACGGCCGGCACCGCGCTCGCGTTGCTGATCGGCGCGCCGCTCGCGTTCGTGACGACGCGCGCCCTCTCCATCTCGCGCATCGGTCCGGGGCCGGGGCGCGTGCAGGCCGGCATCGTGCGGCAGGCCGCGCGCTGGCTGCTGATGGTTCTGCGCGCCATTCCCGAAATCGTCTGGGCGCTGCTCTTCGTGCGCGCGCTCGGCCTCGGCCCCGCGGCCGGCGTGCTGGCGCTGGCCATCACCTACGGCGGCATGCTCGGCAAGGTCTATGCGGAGATCCTCGAGTCGACCGACACGCGCCCCGCGCGCGCGCTGCTCGAGGGCGGCAGCGGCCGGCTCGCGGCGCTTTGCTACGGCCTCCTGCCGCACACCGCGCAGGAGCTGGCCTCGTACACCGTGTACCGCTGGGAATGCGCGGTGCGCGCCTCGGTGGTGATGGGCTTCGTCGGCGCCGGCGGCCTCGGGCAGTTGATGGACCAGTCGATGAAGATGCTCAACGGCGGCGAGGCGAGCAGCATCCTGCTCGTGTTTCTCGCGCTCGTGCTGCTGGCCGACGTGATGAGCAATGCGCTCAGGAGGCTGCTCGCATGAACAACCTCCCGCCGCGTCCGCCGCCGTGCCTGCGCTGCTGGTTCGCCGTGGGGCTGATCGCGGTGGCGGTCGTCGCGAGCTTCGTCTACCTCGGCATTGACTACCGCGCGCTGGGCTCGGCCGAATCGCTGCAGTTGATGGGCAAGTTCATCGCCGAGTTCTTCCCGCCCGACGTGTCGCCGGACTTCCTCGGGAAGGTCGGCCACGGTGCGCTGCAGACGTTGGCGGTGTCCGCCCTCGGAACGGTGCTGGCCGCAGTCGCGGGTGCCGGGCTCGCGCTGCCTGCCTCGGGCCGGGCGGGATGGCTGCCGCGCCACGTCGCGCGCTTCATCCTCAACTTCCTGCGCAGCGTGCCCGAGCTGGTGTGGGCCGCGCTCATGGTGCTGGCCGCCGGCATCGGGCCCTTCGCGGGGGCGCTCGCGCTCGCGCTGCACACGACCGGCGTGCTGGGCCGCCTCTTCGCCGAGGCACTGGAAAACGCGCCGCGCGAGCCCGAACACGCGCTCACGCTCTCGGGCGCCGGCCCGGTCGCCGCCTTCAGCTACGCGAGCCTGCCGATCGTGCTGCCGCAGTGGGTCGCCTACACGCTCTACCGCTGGGAGATGAACATCCGCATGGCCGCGGTGCTCGGCTTCGTGGGCGGCGGCGGGCTGGGGCAACTGCTGTACTTCCACCTGTCGATCTTCCAGCAGCAGCAGGCGATGACGGTGCTGATCGCGATGTTCGTGCTGGTGACGGTGGTGGACTTTGCGAGCGCTCGCTTGCGCAAGGGACTGGGGCCAGCCTACGCCTGACGCCTCGGGGCGACAATCGGGGGCATGAGGTTCCTGCCATGAGTCATCGCCAGCCCGTGCGGGTCGGCGACCGCCACGCCTTCGACACGATCATCGACGCCCGCTCGCCGGCCGAGTTCGCGCTCGACCACATTCCCGGTGCCATCAACTGCCCGGTGCTCGACGACGAGGAGCGCCGCATCGTCGGCACCGTCTACGTGCAGACCGGCGCTTTCGAGGCACGGCGCATCGGCGGCGCGATGGTCGCGGCCAACATCGCCAGGCATCTGCGCGACACGCTCGCCGACCGGCCCGAAAAATGGAAGCCGCTGGTCTATTGCTGGCGCGGCGGCATGCGCAGCGGCTCGATGGTGACGTGGCTGCGGCTCGTGGGCTGGGACGCGCAGCAGCTCGCCGGCGGCTACAAGAGCTTTCGCCGCCACGTCATTTCGCAGATCGATTCGCTGACGCCGCAGCTGGACCTGCGCGTGATCTGCGGCGCCACCGGCAGCGCGAAGACGCGCGTGCTGCATGCGCTGGCCGAGCGCGGCGAGCAGGTGCTCGACCTGGAAGACTTCGCGAACCACAAGGGCTCGCTGCTCGGCTCGCTGCCCGGCGTGCCGCAGCCTTCGCAAAAGCATTTCGAGACGCGCATCGCGACCGTGCTCGAAGCCATCGACCTGAAGCGCCCGCTGTACGTGGAAGGCGAGAGCATCCGCATCGGCCGACTCTCCCTGCCGCTGTCGCTCGTGGCGCAGATGCGCGCAGCGCCCTGCATCGAGGTCGCGGCCACGCCGGAGGCGCGGCTCGATTACCTGCTGCGCGACTACGCCTACCTTGGCGACGACCGCGACGCGCTAGCCGACAAGCTCGGCGTTCTCAAGGAACTGCAGGGCAAGGAAACGGTGGCGCGCTGGCAGCAATGGGCGCAAGAAGCCAACCTGCCGAAGCTCTTCGCCGAACTGATGACGCTGCACTACGACCCGCATTACCAGAAGTCGCAGGAGCTTCACTTCAAGGCCTGGGAGCGCCGCCGCAGCGTGGCGGCAAGCGACTTGAGTGATCAGGGTATCGAGGCGGTGGCTGAGGCGGTGCGCGCGTTCGAAGGTGGTGGCAGCCCGTCCGCATAGAGCACGCCACGCGGCGCGCGGCACAGCCCCCAGAAGCGCAGGCCGCTGAGCTCGGCCATGCGCACACCCATGGCAGTGGGCGCAGAGATCGTCGCCATCGCCGCAATGCCCAGGCGCCCGCACTTGCGCACGAGTTCGTGGCTGCCGCGGCTGGACATCAGCACGAAGCCCGGCTCTTCGAGACGCCCCGCCCGCGCGAGCCGGCCGAGCAGCTTGTCGAGCGCGTTGTGACGGCCCACGTCTTCCATCACGTCGGTGAGGTCGCCCTCTACCGTGGCCCAGCCCGCGGCGTGGATGGCGCCGGCTTCGGCATTGAGCACCTGGCGCGCGGGCAGCGCGGCAAAGGCGCGCAGCACGGTGTCGAGGTCGATGCGTTCGATCCACTCGCGCGGCGGCACCGGCTGCGGGGTGATGTCCAGGCCCGCGAAGCTCTCGACGCCGCACACGCCACAGCCCGTGCGGCCCGCGAGGCTGCGGCGGCGGCCCTTCAGGCGCTCGAAGCTGCGGGTGGAAATTTCCAGCTGCACCTCGATGCCGGGCATGCCTTCGGGCAGGCCTGCCGCCATCGCGTCGATGGTCTGCACCTCGATGCCGCGGCAGTCGGCCGCACTGTCCAGGATGCCTTCGCTGAGCGCGAAGCCGAGCGCGAAGTCTTCGAGGTCGAGCGGCGTGGCCATCATCACCGCGTGCGAGACGCCGTTGAAGACCAGCGCGACAGGCACCTCTGCCGCCAGCGTGTCGTCGCGCACCGCGCCTTCGGGGGCGACGCCGCGTTCGCCGAACACGCGCACGGCGTGCCGCGAGAGCGATGGCAGGGTGTCTTCGGAATCGGCGAGGTCGGGCTGGGACATGGTGGCTCCGGATAGGCCGGCCATTGTCCGCTCAGCCGGCGTTTTCGTCAGCCGGGGGGAGCGTTTGAACCTGCGCGCGACCGGGGGCTTCGAGGTGCGCGACCCAGCGGTCGTCGTGCTGCTCCACGCGCACCCAGCCGGGACCGCGCACGCCGCCGATGGCGGCATCGCCCATCAGCGTGAGCCGGCGCATCAGCACGCTCGCGCCTTGGCCCAGGCGCTTGCCCAGGCGCGGCAGCGACACGCCGGCGCCCGCCGGCTCCTGCGCGAGCATGCGCAGGATGGCGACCGAGAGGCTGTCTTCGAGCAATGCGCTCATTCGAAACCCTCCGCGCTCCCCGCTGCGGTATTCGCCTTGGGAGCGGCCCGGCGGCTCATGCGGTTGCAACCATGCCGTCCGCCGCGTCCTCCGACAGCTTCTGGATCGGCGGCTCATGCGGCACCAGCACCACCGGAATGGACTTGGACGTCGGCGTGCCCGCGTTCTCGGCCACGGCCGACAGCGGCACCAGCGGATTGGTCTCGGGGTAATAGGCCGCGATGTTGCCGCGCGGAATGTCGTAAGCCACCAACTTGAAGCGGTCGGCGCGGCGTTCCTGGCCGTCGTTCCACACGGTCTGCAGGTCGACCCAGTCGCCGTCCTTCATGCCGAGTGCGCGGATGTCCTCGGCGTGGATGAAGACCACGCGGCGCTGGCCGAAAACGCCGCGGTAGCGGTCGTCCATGCCGTAGATGGTGGTGTTGTACTGATCGTGCGAGCGCGTGGTGAAGAGCGTGAAGACCTGCGTGTCGCGGATGCGCGCGCGCGCCCGGTGCGAAGGCGTGTCTCGCGGCACGGCGTGCGTGAAGAACACGGCCTTCTTCGAGGCCGTGGCCCACACGCGTTCGCTCGCGGTATTGCGAAGGCGAAAGCCGCCGGGCTTGGCGACGCGGGTGTTGAAGTCCTTGAAGTCGTCGAACACGGCTTCGATCTTGTCGCGGATGCGCGCGTAGTCCTCGATGAGCCAGAGCCACGGCGTGCTGCTGCGCGCGCCGATGGTCGCGGCCGCCAGGCGCGCCACGATGGCCGGTTCCGACAGCAGTTGCTCGGAGGCCGGCGGGTTGATGCCCATCGAGATGTGCACCATGCTCATCGAGTCTTCCACCGTCACGCCCTGCGGGCCGGCGGCCTGTATGTCGATCTCGGTGCGGCCCAGGCACGGCAGGATCAGCGCCTCGCGCCCGTGCACGATGTGGCTGCGGTTGAGCTTGGTGGTCACGTGCACCGTGAGGTCGCACTGCTGCAGGCCCTTCCAGGTCTGGTAGGTGTCGGGCGTGGCGGCGGCGAAGTTGCCGCCGAGCGCGAAGAACACGCGGCCCTTGCCGTCGAGCATCGCCTGGATCGCCTCGACCGTGTCCAGGCCGTTCTGGCGCGGCGGCTCGAAACCGAACACCTGCTGCAGCCGGTCGAGCAGCGCCACCGGCGGCTTCTCCCAGATGCCCATGGTGCGGTCGCCCTGTACGTTGCTGTGGCCGCGCACCGGGCAGGCGCCCGCGCCTTCGCGGCCCATGTGGCCGCACAGCATGAGCCAGTTGACGATCATCTGGATGGTCGCCACCGAGTGCTGGTGCTGCGTGATGCCCATGCCCCAGCAGGCGATGACCTTCCTGGCGCCCAGGTACACCTCGGCCGCGGCGCGCAGTTGTTCTTGCGTGAGGCCCGATTCCTGCACCAGCACATCCCACGACTCGGCGCGCAGGTCGTCCGCAAGCGACTCGAAGCCGGTCGTGTGCGTGGCGATGAAGGCGTGGTCGAGCACCGACGCTTCGCCGCGCGCGACGAGCGCGTCTTCGCGCTCGATGACGTGCTTCATCATCCCCTTCACGGCAGCGAAGTCGCCGCCCACACGCAGCTGGAAGTAGTGCGTGCTGATGGGCGTGGAGCCCAGGGTGGCCATCTCCAGCTTGTCCTGCGGATCGGCGAAGCGCTCCAGGCCGCGCTCGCGCAGCGGGTTGAAGCTCACGATGCGCGCGCCGCGCTTGGATGCCGCGCGCAGCTCGCCGAGCATGCGCGGATGGTTGGTGCCGGGGTTCTGGCCGAAGATGAAGATGGCGTCGGCCTTCTCGAAATCTTCCAGCGTGACCGTGCCCTTGCCCACGCCGATCTGCGGGCGCATGCCGCTGCCGCTGGGCTCGTGGCACATGTTCGAGCAATCGGGGAAATTGTTGGTGCCGTACTCGCGCACGAAGAGCTGGTACAGGAACGCCGCCTCGTTGCTCGCGCGGCCCGAGGTGTAGAAGATGGCCTGGTTCGGATCGGGCAGCGCGTTCAGGTGGCGCGCGATCAGCGCGAAGGCGTCGTCCCAATCGATGGGCACATACTTGTCGCTCGCCGCGTCGTAGGCCATCGGGTGCGTGAGGCGGCCCTGGTCTTCGAGCCAGAAATCGCTCTGCTCGGCCAGTTGCGCCACGGTGTGCTTGGCAAAGAGCTCCGGGCCGGCGCGGCGCGCGGTGGCTTCGGCAGCCACGGCCTTCACACCGTTCTCGCAGAACTCGAAGGTGGATGCGTGGTTGCGGTCGGGCCAGGCGCAGCCGGGGCAGTCGAAGCCGTCGGGCTGGTTGGCCGAGAGCAGCGTCTTGGCGCCCTTGAGGGGAATGTCCTGCCGCAGCAGCGCGTTCGTCACGCTGCGAAGTGCACCCCAGCCACCTGCGGGGCCCTTGTAAAACTCGATCTTCTGCTCACTGCTCATGCGGGCGAGTGTTCGCCGCGGGCCCCGGGAGCGTCAAATTGAATCGGGACATGCGGCGATTCAAAAAGGAAATGAAACGGCCTCAGCGGTCCGGCACGTCCTGCGTTAGCAGGCCGCGCAGCTTGCTGCGCAACGGCGTCTCCTCGACAGCCGGCACGCCTGCCACTTCACGCAGCGCGACGTCGCGGCTCTCGGCGGTGTGCAGGTCGATCTCGCGCACTACCTGTCCGTCCTTGTAGACGAAGGCCACGTCGGCGAGCGCGAGCACGTCCTCGATGTCGTGCGTGATCATGAGCACTGGAATGCCCCACTGGCGGCGCACTTGCGCGAGCTCTTCGCGCAGCTCGCTGCGCAGCATCGGGTTGAGGGCGGCGAAGGGTTCGTCGAGCAGCAAGACCTGCGGCTGGCAGGCCAGCGCCCGCGCGAGCGCCACGCGCTGTTGCTGGCCGCCTGAGAGTTTCTGCGGCCGGCTGTCGGCCAGACCGGCGAGGCCGAAGCCCTCGAGCAGGGCTTGCACCGTCTCCGCTTCCTTCGGCGGCAGCCGGCGGCGGCGCCACGAGGTGAGGCCGAAGGACACGTTCTCGCGCACCGTGAGGTGCGGGAACAGCGCGTAGTTCTGGAAGAGGTAGCCGATGCGCCGCTCGGGCGCCGGCACGTCGATACGCCGGGCCGCGTCGTAGAGCGTGCGACCGTCGAGCCGCACATGACCCGCGGACGGCTGCAGCAGGCCGGCGATCGCCTGCAGCGTGAGCGACTTGCCCGCGCCCGAGGGGCCATAGAGCGCGGCGAAGGGGACGTCGGTCTGAAAACGCGCGGCGAGGTCGAAGCGGCGCGCCCCGTCCTGCACCGTAAGTTTTAGATCGACGTCGATCATGGCTTGCCGAATCCGTAGCGGGCGAGCACTTCCTGCGCGGCGTCGGTCGCGAGGAAATTCAGGAAGTCGGTGGCCACGGCCTTCTGCTTGCTCTCGGCCACCACCGCGATCGGGTAGGTGACGGGGCTGCTGCCCGAGGGCGAGAGCACGATCCTGACCTTGTCGCCCGCCACCGCCGCATCGGTGCGGTAGACGAAGCCGGCCTCGACCTCGCCGCGGCTCACGTAGTCGAGCACCTGGCGCACGCTGTCGGCCTGCACGAACTTGGGTTCGAGCGCGGTCCAGAGGTTGGCGCCATCGAGCACCTGCTTGGTGTAGCGGCCGACCGGCACGGTGGCGGTCTTGCCGACGGCGATTTTCTTGACGCTGGCGCCGGTCAGGTCCTGCAGCGACTTGACGCCCACGCCGTCTTTCGCGGGCTCGATCAGCACGAGGCTGTTGGTCACGAAGTCCTTGCGGGTGCCGGTGTCGATGAGCTTCTGCTCGACGCCGCGGTTCATGGTTTCCTGGTCGGCACTCGCGAACACGTCCACCGGCGCGCCCTGCCCGATCTGCTGCAGCAGCACGCCCGAGGCGGCGAAGTTGAAGCGTACCGTGGCGCCGGGCTTGGCGGCCTCGAATTTCGGGCCGATTTCCTTGAACGCGTCGGTCAGGCTCGCGGCCGCGGACACGGTGATCTGCTGCGCGGCGGCGGCCAGCGGCAGGGCCAAGGCAACGACAAGGGACAAGAGGCGGAACGGGCGCATGGGTATCTCCTGGGGATTATTGAAGATCGAATTCAGCGAAGCGAGAAGAAGCGGTTGGAAAGCACCAGCACGGTGATCGACAGCACCGAGGTCACGATCACCAGCAGCAGCGCCAGGTCGTCGTGCCCGGCCTGCACCGCGTCGTAGATGGCCATCGAGAGCGTCTGGGTCTGTTTGGGGATCGAGCCCGCCACCATCAGCGAGGCGCCGAATTCGCCCATGGCCCGCGCGAAGGCGAGCAGCGTGCCGGCCAGGATGCCGGGCCAGGCGAGCGGCAGGGTCACGCGCAGGAAGACCGAGAACGGCGACTGCCGCAGCGTGCTGGCCGCGGCTTCGAGCGAGCGGTCGACGTTCGCGAATGCCGCGCTCGCCGACTTGAGCACCAGCGGCAGCGCGACCACGGCCGAAGCCACCACGGCGCCGTGCCAGCTGAAGATGATGGTGTAGTCCAGGTGCTCGCGCAGCCACGCGCCCAGCGGGCTGCGGCGGCCGGCCGCGACCAGGATGGCATAGCCGATCACCGTGGGCGGCAGCACCAGCGGCAGCATGAACACGGCCTCCAGCACGGTGCGGCCGAAGAAGCGCTTGCGCGCGAACACCCAGCCCAGCGCCACGCCCGCGATCAGCGCCAGCACGGTCGCGACCGCGGCGACCTTGAGCGACAGGACCAGGGGCGACCAGTCGGTCGAGGCGATGAGTGAGCTCGTCGTGTTCATGAAAATACGGCGCGATTGTTACACGGTGAGCCCTAACGTTCTCACGGGGGTGCGCGAATTGCGCAGTCTTCATATACTGGCGAACATAGCGTTGCAACACCTGCAAGCCCATGCGCCCTTCTTCCCACGACACCGTCGTCCGTTCGATCTCCGGCAGGCCGGAGCTTCGGCACGTGACGCAGGTGCAGGAATGGCGCATCGAACGCGCGATGGACTCCGACAGCTTCGTGATCTCCATCATCGCGCCCGGGGGCGAGAGCCAGTCCTTCCTCGTTGCGCAGGCCGACGCGCACGACATCGGCGAGGTCCTGCGCCGCAAGGCCGTGTGGGCCGACCGCCAGGAGCAATGACACCAATGTGGCGGCACATGACGGGTGCGGAACGCATCCTCGAAGTCCTGCTGACGCGGCGCTCGGTGTCGCCGCGCCGGCTGCAGCAGCCCGGCCCCAATCCCGACGAGCTCGACGGCATCCTGCAGGCGGGCCTGCGCGCGCCGGACCACGGCGGACTGCATCCCTGGCGCGTGATCGAGTTCCGCCCGCAGAACCGCGAGGCGCTGGCCTGGTGCTTCGAGCAGGAGAAGCTCAGGCGCGATCCGCTGGCAAGCCCCGCGGACCTGAAGCGTGCGCGCGAACACGCGACGCGGCCGCCGCTCTTGCTCGGGTTCGTGGTGTCGCCGCGCGAGCGCAGCAAGATCCCCGGCCGCGAGCAGTGGCTGTGTGCGGGCGCGGCGCTGGGCAACATCCTGAGCGCGGCGCACCAGCTGGGCTACGGCGCGATCGTGCTGAGCGGCGAGCGCTGCTTCGACGAGACGCTGGCGCGGCAGGTCGGTGTGCAGCCCGGCGAATACCTGGCCGGCTTCATCAGCGTGGGCACCATCCACGAAGCGCCGCCGCAGGCGCGCGAGTCGCTCTCGCAGGACGTGTGGTCGTGCTGGCAGGGCAACGACCTGGCGCTGGGGCCGGACAACCTCCCGGCCCCGCCCGATCAGCCCATCCTGCCGTCGGACCGGATGCCCGGCAGCTGATCGAGCTTTGCGCCGAACCAGCCGACGCGCCCGGTCTCGCGCACGTCGAACCGGGGCACGTAGGGCTTGATGTCGAGCACGGGCGTGCCGTCCATCATGTCGTTGCCGCTGAAGTGCAGCGTCGTGCCTTCCACCGACACCAGCCGCACGATCGACAGGCCCAGCCGGTTCGGGCGCGCCGGCGCGCGCGTGGCGAAGACGCCATGCGATTCGTCGTCGAGAAAGGGCACCACCTCCAGCCGCTCGTGCGCGCACTGGTGCAGGTGGGTGATGAGGATCAGGTACTCGAAGCCCTCGATGTCCCGAAGGCCCGGCGCGAACTCGGCGAACACTTCCAGGCGCCCCTGCTCGTCGGGCGCGCCGGCCGTCTGGATCGGCATGCCGGTGGCCTCGGTGAAGCGGCTGCGCACCACGCCGACGGGGCGGGAGACGACCGGGTCGGCGCAAGAAGTCATGGTGCCAGCAGCCGGGTCAGCGCGCGAATGTCGGCGGCCGTTGCCAGCTTCGCGGCGTTCTCGATCGCCCGGTAGTGCTTGACGATTTCCTCGCCCACCGGCGTGAGCGCCGTGCCGCCGCCGCGCGAGCCGCCGGCTGCGGTGTTCACCGCGGGCGAGGTCAGGGCCTTGTTCATCTCGTCGACCAGCATCCAGGCGCGGCGGTACGACATGCCCAGGAGGCGCGCCGCGGCGGAAATCGAACCGGTCTCGGCCACCGCCTCGAGCACGGCGATCTTGCCGGGGCCGATGGCGATGGTGTCGTCCCGATAGACGCGCAGGCGGAACTGGACTTTGGATTTCATCTTGGCGCGAAGGGTAAACCATGCGGGGCCATCGGCGCTATGTCGGGCCGGAAACGGCGATGCGGCCGGCGGGTGTGAACCCGGCCGGCCGCATCGTCATCGAATCGCCGTGCGTCGGCGACTCAGTGGAAGAACTTCGCCGCGCTGCCCAGCGTCTTGTAGACGCCCCAGGCCAGCGGAATGCCCACTGCCGCCCAGGCCAGCGCCACGACCACCGGGCTCACCGTGTCGGCGCGGCCCGAGCCGCTGCCCACTTCGGCCGCCGAGGCTTTCTCGTGCGCGAGCTTCTTCTCGACGGCCAGCTCGGCGTCGGTCATGAAGTGCTTGTCGGCCACCGGACGCACCAGCAGGTTGGCGATGAAGCCGATCGCCAGCATGCCCACGAGGATGTACATGGTCTGGTTGTAGACCTGCTCGCGCGGCAGGCCCAGGCCCAGCTGGTACTCGCGCATGTAGTTCACCACCACTGGACCGAGGATGCCGGCCGTGGCCCACGCGGTGAGCAGGCGGCCATGGATGGCGCCCACGAACTGCGTGCCGAACAGGTCGGCGAGGTAAGCCGGCACCGTCGCGAAGCCGCCGCCGTACATCGACACGATGATGCAGCACGCGCCCACGAACAGGAGCTTGCTGCCCGCGCCGGCCGACGAGGGAATGCTCGCGTACAGGATCGCGCCGAGCACGAAGAACACCGTGTAGGTGAGCTTGCGGCCCAGCTTGTCGGACAGGCTCGCCCACACGAAGCGTCCGCCGATGTTGAACAGCGACAGCAGCGCCGTGAAGCCGCCGGCCACCACGGCGATCGCCGCGAGCTGCGCCTTGTCGAGCTCGCCGAACTTCTGCGACACGTTGATGAGCGCGCCGCCGAACACTTCCTGCAGCATCGGCGAGGAGATGCCGATCACGCCGATGCCGGCGCTCACGTTCATGCACAGCACCAGCCACACGAGCCAGAACTGGGGAATGCCCCAGACCTTCTTCACGTGCACGTGGCGCTGCGTGATCATGGCGTTGCTGGTCTGCGCGGGGGGCGGCGTCCAGCCTTCGGGCTTCCAGCCCGAGGGCGGCACGCGGTAGCCGAGCGCGCCGGCCATCATGAAGACGAAGTAGCCGAGCGCCATGACGACGAAGGTCTGCATCACGCCCACGTCGGTGGAGGTGGAGAAGCGCTTCATCAGGTCGACCGCCAGCGGCGAGCCGATCATCGCGCCGCCGCCGAAGCCCATGATGGCCATGCCGGTGGCCATGCCGCGGCGGTCGGGGAACCACTTGATCAGCGTGCTCACCGGCGAGATGTAGCCCAGACCGAGGCCGATGCCGCCGATCACGCCCGAGCCGAGGATCATCAGCCAGAACTGGTGCAGGTGGATGCCCAGTGCCGACAGCAGCATGCCGCCGCACCAGCACACGGCCGACACCACGCCGGCCTTGCGCGGACCCGCGCGCTCGAGCCAGCCGCCCCAGAGAGCCGCCGAGCAGCCCAGGAACACGAAGAACAGCGTGTACATCCAGCCGAGCGTGGCCACGCGCCAGTCGCAGTTCGTGGCGAAGAGCTCGGCGAAGAAGCTCATCTCCTTCGCGCAGGCCTGCGCGCCGGTGCCGGCGGTGCCCAGCGCCTTCGACAGAGGCAGCCAGAACACCGAGAAGCCATAGGCCATGCCGATGCACAGATGAATGGCCAGTGCGGCCGGGGGAACCAGCCAACGGTTGAAACCGGGGCCCGCGATGATGCGTTCTTTTTCGAGGAAGCCGGGTTGCTGCTGCACCCCGTTTCCAGCCATGCGCTCTCCATCGAGAACGCCCGCAGTTGAGCCTGCCATATTTCTCCTTGTTCGCCGGACGTGTAACTTTTGTGTTGGTCCGGGCCGCGGAGTGTGTCCGAACGTTTTACACGCCGTCAAATTCGATCGGCGCATGGGCCGATTCAATAATTAAATGCCCGGCCCGGGGAGGGGCGCTCAGTCGCTGCCGAGCGTCCCGCTGTGCAGGCGCACCTGCTCGGCCCATTCGGGCGTCTGCAGGAAGGCCAGTGCGGCATCGAGCGCGCGCGAGGAGCGCACGCCGTCTTGCGTCATGAAGCCGATGGGCGTGCGCACCTCGGGCGCCACCAGCGGCAGCGCCTCCAGCTCGCGGTGGGTGCGCACGGCCGCGACCATCGCGCCCGGCAGCACGCTGCTGACGGTGCCCGCGCTCACGGCCAGCGTGAGCGTGAGCACCGAATTGGTCTCGATGGCCGGCGACACCGGCACGCCGGCTTCGCGCAGGGCCTGGTCCATGATGGCCCGGTTGTGCATGTCGGTGGTGAGAAGGCACAGCGGCAGCCGGCCGGCCTCGGCCCAGGTGATGGGCTGGCCGATGCGCAACTCGTCCTCCGAGGGCGTCTCGGCGCGCCGCAGCAGGAAGTAATGCTCCACGCTCTGCGGCCAGGCGGTGAGCTTGATGCCCGGCAGGTGCATGCGCTCGGTGTAGCCCAGGGCCAGGTCGATGCTGAGGCTTTCCAGCCCCGTCTCCAGCTCCTGCGAACTCATCGACAGCACGGCCGGCAGGATGCCCGGATGGCGCTGGTGCAGCATCGCCGCGAAGCGCGAGAGGATCGGTATCGCGGTGGGCACCGCGGCCATGCGCAGCCGGCCGTGCGGGTTGTCCACGTCGCTGCGCAGCTCCTGCAGCAGCACTTCGTTGTCGCGCAGCATGCGCTGCGCAGTGGCCAGCACGCGCTCGCCTTCGTGCGTGAGGCCCACGTAGACGCGGGCGCGCTTGACGATGACGACGCCGAACTCGGTTTCGAGCGCCCTCAGGGCGTTCGACAGCGCGGGCTGGGTGATGTGGCAGGCCTGCGCGGCGCGGCCGAAGTGCTTGTGTTCGCTCAGGGCGACCAGGTAGCGCATCGAGGCAAGGAGATTCAATCCCGGCCCTCCGGACGACGCACGTCAGACGCCGCTGTGCAAATCGAAAGCAAGCGCTCGTTTCCTAGGTGTTCTTGCTGATCGAGATGGTCGGGAACTTCGAGGAGAAGTCCTTCGCCTTCTCCGAGATGCCCACGGCCACCTGGCGTGCCACCGCCTTGTAGATGCCGGCCACTTCGCCCTCGGGGTCGGCCACCACGGTGGGCGCGCCGCTGTCGGCCTGCAGGCGGATCTTGATGTCCAGCGGCAGCGCACCGAGGTATTCCATCTGGTATTCGGCCGCCATCTTCTTGCCGCCGTCGGTGCCGAAGATGTGCTCGGCATGGCCGCAGTTCGAGCAGATGTGCACCGCCATGTTCTCCACGATGCCCAGGATCGGCACGCCGACCTTCTCGAACATCTTGATGCCCTTCTTGGCGTCGAGCAGCGCGATGTCCTGCGGCGTGGTGACGATCACCGCGCCGGTCATCGGCACGCGCTGGCTCAGCGTCAACTGGATGTCGCCGGTGCCGGGCGGCATGTCGACGATGAGGTAGTCGAGGTCTTTCCAGTTGGTCTGGCGCAGCAGCTGCTCCAGCGCCTGCGTGGCCATGGGGCCGCGCCAGATCATGGCCTGGTCCTGGTCGACCAGGAAGCCGATGGACATCACCTGCACGCCGTGGCGCTGCATGGGTTCCATGGTCTTGCCGTCGGCGCTGTCGGGGCGGCCCTCGATGCCCATCATCATGGGCTGGCTCGGGCCGTAGATGTCGGCGTCCAGGAGACCGACGCTCGCGCCTTCCGCGGCCAATGCGAGCGCCAGGTTGGCTGCCGTGGTGCTCTTGCCCACGCCGCCCTTGCCCGAAGCCACCGCGATGATGTTCTTGACGTTGGGCATCAGCTGCACGCCGCGCTGCACCGCGTGGCTGATGACCTTGGTGACGATGTTGACCGACACGTTCTCCACGCCTGGCACAGTCTTGGCGGCCGCCACCAGCGCCTTGCGGATTGCCGCGTGCTGGCTCTTGGCGGGGTAGCCCAGCTCGAGGTCGAATGCCACGTCGCCGTCCGCGATCTGGATGTTCTTGAGCGAGCGCGCTGCCGCAAATTCCTTGCCGGTATTGGGGTCGGTGACGCTCTTGAGGGCGCCCATGATCGCGTCTTGGGTGATGGCCATTGATCAAACTCCTGAATGGCGGGTAGTCTAGTGGCTCGCCCCCAGGCTCCGCGCACTTCGTGTCGCTACTCCTTCCCCCTGCCGGGGGCAACACCAGCGGCCCGGCAAAGCCGGTTCCGCGGTGTTCCACGAAAAGCGGGGATCCGAGTTTTCTTTCAGAAGCCCAAAGCAACAAGAAAATGACAGAGACAAGCCCCGCCACCGGCCTGCTGCTCACCGGAGGCGGCGCACGGGCGGCCTACCAGGTCGGCGTGCTCGAAGCGATTGCCGAAATGCGCCGCGCCGCCGGGCCGGCCGCCGGCACCGGCAACCCCTTTCCCGTCATCACCGGCACCTCGGCCGGCGCCATCAATGCCGCGGCGCTGGCCTGCGGCGCGGACAACTTCGACCACGTGGTGGCGCATATCGCCCAGGTCTGGGGCAACTTTCACGCAGAACAGGTGTACCGCGCCGATTCGCTCTCGGTCATTGGCAGCGGCGCGCGCTGGCGTACGCTGCTGGGGTTCGGGCGCTTCGCGGCCAACTGGATGCGCGTCAAGCCCAAGTCGCTGCTGGACAACGCGCCGCTGGCCGACCTGCTGCAGCGCATGGTGCCGCTCGACCGCCTGCCGCAGCTCATGCAGGCGGGCCACGTGCAGGCGCTGGCCGTGACGGGATCGAGCTACAGCTCGGGGGAGCACGTCACGTTCTTCGAGGCTGCCGTGCCGATGGAGCCTTGGGTGCGCTCGCAGCGCCTGTCGGTGCGCGACCGCATCACGCACCACCACCTGCTCGCGTCCTCGGCGATTCCGTTCGTGTTTCCGGCGACGGCGCTCCCGATGCAAGGGCACACCGAGTACTTCGGCGACGGCTCGATGCGCCAGTCGGCGCCCATCGCGGCGGCCATCCACCTCGGTGCGCAGCGCATCCTGGTGATCGGCGCGGGCCGCATGCACGAGCCGCGCGAGACCGATGCGCCCAACACGCACAGCGGCTACCCGACCATGGCGCAGATCGCGGGTCACGCGCTCTCGAGCATCTTTCTCGATGCGCTGGCGGTGGACATCGAGCGGCTGCGCCGCATCAACCACACGCTGGGGCTGATTCCCGAAGAAGTGCGCGCATCGAGTTCGCTGCGTCCGCTCGACCTGCTCGTGATTTCGCCCTCGGAGCGCCTGGACGCGATCGCGGCGCGCCATGTGGATTCGCTGCCGGGCGCGGTGCGGCACCTCCTGGGAGGCTCGAAGGTCGCGGCCGACGTGAAGGGCAGCGCGCTCGCGAGCTACCTGCTGTTCGAATCGGGGTACACGCGCGAGCTGATGGCGCTCGGGCGCGCCGATGCGATGAAGCAGCGCGAAGAAGTCCTGCGGTTCTTCGGGTGGAACGCGGCCTGAGCCAGGCTAGAGCCGCACCGGCGCGCGCTGCCCGCGCAGGACGTCGTCCGCATCGAGCCCGACCAGGTCGCGGTACACCGAGGGTGCGGTCGCGCCTTCGGTGTTGACCAGCAGCACCTTGGAGCGCACGTCGAGACGGACCTTTCGCCACAGGTCGTCCGACAGCGTGAGCACGCGCAATGCCGCAAGGCCCGCCGCACCCGATTCGCCGCTCACGATCGGGCTGTCGTGCGCCGAGCCCCGCGCCAGCAGGCGCATCGCCTCGACGGCGTCACCGTCCTCGATGGTCAAGAAGGCATCGACCGAGGGCGCCAGGAAGCGCCAGGCCAACGGCGAGGTCTCGCCGCACGCGAGGCCAGCCATCACCGAGTCGACGCTGCCGGTGGCATTCGATGCATGGCCGTTGATTGCGCTCTGCAGCAGGCAGTCGGCCTGGCGCGGCTCGGCGACGATGAGGGTCGGCCGCTTCTCGCCGTAGTGCTCCCACAGGTAGCTTGCCACGCCAGCGGCCAGCCCGCCGACGCCGCCCTGCAGGATCACGTGCGTGAACATCGCCGTGCCCTCCTGCTGCTCCATCACCTCGTCGGCCAGGATGCCGTAGCCCTGCATCACGTCGCGCGGAATGTCTTCGTAGCCGGCATAGGAGGTGTCGGAAACCACCTGCCAGCCGTTGTCCTGCGCGAGCGCGGCCGCGTGCGCGACCGAGGCGTCGTAGTTGCCCTCGATGCGCACGATCTCCGCACCGAAGGCCGCGATGGCGTTTTCGCGCTCCGCGCTCACATGCCGGTGCAGCACGATCACGCAGCGCACGCCGATACTCTGCGCCGCGGCGGCCAGGGCGCGGCCGTGGTTGCCATCGGTGGCGCTCGTGACGACCAGCGACTGCAGTTCCGCCGCATGCGCGCCGCGCAGCAGGGCCACCGGGTCCCACGCGGGATGGGCCCGCAGGACGAGCCGCACGAGCGCGGCCGGCGCGCCCAGCGCCTTGAAGCTGCCGAGCGACGAACGCTTGGACTCGTCCTTCACGAAGATGCCTGCCACGCCCAGCTCCCGCGCCATGTCCGGGAGTTGCCAGAGCGGGGTGGGTTCGGGCGATAGCAAGGACCAGCGCGAGAGCCAGTCTCGCGTGCGCCTGGCCTCGGCGATGCTGAGGATGTCGCGGAGCTCGCGGGGGTAGGCACCGCGGGTGGCGTTCTTGTTGATGACCAGCATGGGGAAAAGAAAGAAGGTTGTCTTGTCGGTCAGCGCGGAAGGCGCAGGCGGACGATTTCTGCAAGGTAACGGGCGCCCGTCGCGAGCACCTCGTCGTTGAAGTCGTAGCTGCCGTTGTGCAGCGGCGTGCTGCCGGGTGCGCCCTCGGCGCCGTTGCCCAGGAACACGAAGGCACCCGGCACCACCTTCAGGAACGCGCCGAAATCCTCCGAAATCATCATCGGCGCCACGTCGGCATCGACGTTCTCCGCGCCCACCACGGCCGTGGCCGCCGCCACCGCGACGGGCACGCATTCGGCCCAGTTCACGGTGGGCGCGAACTCGTGCGTGTAGCTGAATTCGCACCCGGCGCCGTGCATGCGGCAGATGCCTTCGCTGATCTCGCGCATGCGCGCGGCCAGCATCTTCTGCACCGCGGGGTCGTAGCTGCGCGTGTCGCCCTTGATGACCACGTTCGACGGGATCGCGTTGCGGATGCCGTCGGTGACGAACTCGGTGCACGAGACCACCGCCTGCGCGCCCGGGTCGAGCGTGCGCGAGACGATGGCCTGCAGCGCGAGCACGATCTGCGCGCCGATGACGATGGGGTCGATTCCCATGTGCGGCCGCGCGGCGTGCGTGCCGCGGCCCTTCACGTGGATGACGAAATTGTCCTCGCTCGCCATGAGGCCGCCCGCGCGCGTGGCGATCGTGCCCGCGCGCATGCCGGGCATGTTGTGCAGGCCGTAGATCTCGTCGACCGGAAAGCGCGTGAAGAGGCCGTCGTCCATCATGGCCTTCGCGCCGCGGCCGTGCTCCTCGGCCGGCTGGAAGATGAAGCGCACGGTGCCGTCGAAATCCTGGCGCTCGCGCAGGAGGCGCGCTGCGCCCAGCACGATCGACATGTGGCCGTCGTGGCCGCAGGCATGCATCTTTCCGGGCGTGGCCGAGGCGTAGGGGCGGTCGGTGGGGACCTCGGTGATATTGAGTGCGTCCATCTCGGCGCGCAGGCCGATGACGCCCTTGCCGCTGCCGACCTTCAGGTTCGCGACGAGCCCCGTGCCGCCGATGCCGGTGTGCACCTCCAGGCCCAGCGCCTTCAGCACGCCGATGACGAAGGCCGAGGTCTTCGCCTCCTCGAAGCCGGTCTCGGGCATCGCATGCAACTGGCGGCGCCAGCCCGCGAGCTGGTCGCGCAGGGGCTCATCGGGGAATTTCATGACGCGATGCTATTGACAACGCCGCGATACAGGCACGCAAAATCGGGGCCTTGGACGCAACGTTTTTGCGTCACACACCCCTCCATGCCCCCTCTCGACGCCCAAGACCTTCGCTTGCTGGAGCTGATCCAGGCCAACAGCCGCATGTCGCAAAGCGAACTCGGCGAGCGCATCCACCTGTCGACGGCGGCCGTGAACCGGCGGCTCAAGCGCATGCGCGACGACGGTGTGATCCAGCGCTACGGCGCGGTGCTGGCGCCCGCGGCGCTCGGCCATCCGCTGTCCATCGTGGCCGAGGTGGAAGTGGAGAGCGAGCGCATCGACCTGCTCGATGCCATGAAACAGAGTTTCCGGGACTGCCCGCAGGTGCAGCAGTGCTATTACGTGACGGGCGAGTGGGACTTCATCCTGATCCTGGTCGTGCAGGACATGGCGCAGTACACGACGCTCAGCCGCAAGCTCTTTTTCCAGAGCAACAACGTCAAGCGCTTTCGAACGCTGGTAACGATGGACCCGGTGAAGGTCAGCGTGGACGTGCCGGTGCGGCCGGAGCCCGCGGAGTAGTCGGCGACGCTGCTGCGCGGGTCAGGAAGAAAGCCCCAGGAGCACCGCGATGCCGGTGACGAACCAGTTCGCAGTCGTCGCGTGGGCCGCGCTTTCCCTGGAGATCGGCCACAGCTTCGCGCGCTTCCATGCGCGCAGGTTGCAGGCCACGGCAAGCACCAGCCCGAAGAGAAAAACCACTGCGGAACAGGCAGACGGCCAGCCGAGCGCGCCGATCAGCGCCACCACGACGATGAGGACACCGGCGGCCCCGATGCCGCTGGACGTGCTCGCGAGCACATGGCTCAGGCCGCCGCAGGCCTCGCACTTCGCGGGCGCAGCGCGGCTGGACCAGCGCTTGGCGAAACCGGTGATGCCGGGCTTCCTGCAATGCGGGCAGTCGTATTTCATGAATAGAAGATCGCCAGGACCGGGAACAGGAAGACAAACGCGAGGATGGCCAGGAGGTACACCGACATGCCCGCGCCGACCGCCAGCAAAGGCACCATCGCGGCGAACCGCCTGAGCGCATCCGCGGCACGATGCCCTCGCGGAAGCAGCGCGGCAACGAGCAGTGACAGCACGATCAGCGCGATGGCCACGCCGGCCAGGACGGCGACGCCGGTCAGCATCAGCGAGTTTGGGTGTCATTCGCTGCGCTAGATAACGCAGTTCAGGCGCAGTGGAAAACCGGCACGGTCAACCCGCCTCGGAAATCCCGAGCTCCGAACACACCCGCCCCACCAGCGCCTTGAGCGACGCCAGCTCGGCTTCGAGCCGCGCCACGTTGGCCTTGAGCGCCGCGACCTCGCCGAGCGATGCATCGTGCGAGGCATACGCGCCGTCGCCCGATGTGCCGGCCGGGCCAGCGACCTCTTCCGCAGGCTGGCCGCTCAGCAGGTGCGCCCAGCGGCTTTCGCGCGCACCGGGCAGTCGGGCCAGCTTGACGACCAGCGCACCGGCCGGCCGCTCCGACAGCTCGTCGAGAAAGCCCTCGACCGAGGAGATGTCCGCGAAGTTGTGCATGCGGTCGCAGGCGATGCGCAGCTCGCCGGCCGTTTGCGGCCCGCGCAGCATCAGCACGGTGAGCAGGATCACCGACTGCGAGGGAATGCGCAGCACGCGGTCGATGTTGTGCTCGTAGCGGAACGCGCGGCCGCCGCTGCTTTCCGCGACGAGGCTGTAGCCCTTGAGGCTGTCGATGGCCGACTGGATCTGCGACTCGGTGAGCTCGAGCACTGGGTTGCGGCTGGTCTTCTGGTTGCAGCCCGAGACCAGCGAATTGAGCGTGAGCGGATAGCTGTCGGGCACGGTGCGCTGCTTTTCGGCGAGCACGCCGAGCACGCGGGTTTCGAGGAGGGACAGGATGGGCAGCGGTGTGGACATGGCTCAGCGAAAACGAAATTCGAAAGGAAAGACGCAAGGTGCGGCCAGGAATCTCATGGCGACATCACGCCGAGTATCGGCCCCAGGTCGCGCACGAAATCGCTTCGCCCCAATGCCTTCGAATGCAGCGCCGAGACGGTGCCGTCCAGGTACAGGGCGTCGCGGCAATGCAGCACGTCGCGGAAGTAGAGCGCGAAATCGTGGAAGTTCACCGGCGTCTCGCTCATCACGAAGATGGCCGTGTGGCCCGATGCGCAGACGCCGTTGCGCATCTTGCGCGAATCCGAATCCGGAATGAGCGCCGGGTGCAGCACGCCATGGCGCAGCAGCAGCGGGCCGGACTGCGTGGCCAGCCGCACGCCGCCGCGCCGGGCGAGCGCCGGGTATTCCGACGATTCGATCACCCGGGGGCCGTCGTCGGTGACGAGGAAGACGCCGTTCGGCTTCAGGAAGAAGTTGCCGGCGCCGCTCGCCAGGTTGAGCGGCGCCTCCTCGCGGCCGTCTCGCACGAAGAGGCCGACCGGGGAGAAGTCCGCGTGGTACATGCCGGCGTTGACCGCGAAGACGAGCTGCCGTCCTTGCCCCTTGAGCCAGGCATCGAGCCGGTCGAAGCGCTTGAAAGCGACGCCCGTGTCGTCGTTCAGGAACAGCGCGAGCTTCTCGGTGCGAAGGTCGACCCTCACCACCGTGTAGCGCGGGTCCGCCGCAACGGACGCGCAGCTCGCAAGGACGACGGCCAACAGAAGCAGGAGCTTTCTCATGGCCGCGCCTTGCGCCTTCGCTCGGATCAGCCGCCGTTGATGCGGCTGACCAGGGCCTTCGTGAAGGCGGCGGTGTTCGCCGTGCCGCCCAGGTCGCCGGTGCGCACGTTGTCGATGTTCAGCGTCTGGTCGATGGCCGTGCGCAGGCGCGTGGCCAGCTCGGGCATCTTCGTGTGGTCGAGCATCATCGCGGCGGCCAGGAGCAGCGCGGTGGGATTGGCGATGCCCTTGCCGGCGATGTCGGGCGCCGAGCCGTGCACCGCCTCGAAGATCGCCGCATCGGTACCGATGTTGGCGCCCGGCGCCATGCCCAGGCCGCCGACCAGCCCGGCCACGAGGTCCGAGAGGATGTCGCCGAACAGGTTGGTCGTCACCAGCATGTCGAACTGCCAGGGGTTGAGCACCAGCTTCATCGCGCAGGCGTCCACGATGATCGAGTCGAGTTCGAACTTGCCTTTGTACTTTTCGGCGTAGAGCTGCTCGCCGGTCTCCAGGAAGAGACCCGTGAGCACCTTCATGATGTTGGCCTTGTGCACCAGCGTGACCTTCTTGCGGCCGGTCGCGATCGCGGTCTCGAACGCGTATTCGAGCACCCGGCGGCAACCCTGCCGCGTGTTGATGCCGGTGGCCATGCCGACGGCGTGCGGGTCGCCGTCGATGCGCACGTAGTGCTCGTGGCCGATGTAGAGGCCCTCCAGGTTCTCGCGCACGATCATCAGGTCGATCTTCTCGAAGCGGCCGCCCGGGATGATGGTGCGCGCGGGGCGCAGGTTGGCGTAGAGCTGGAATTCCTCCCGCAGCCGAACGTTCGACGAGCGGTAGCCGCCGCCCGAGGGCGTCTCCAGCGGGCCCTTGAGCGCGAGGCGGGTGCGGCGGATGCTCTCGAGCGTGGCCTGCGGCAGCGGATCGCCCGAGGCCTTGACGCCGCCCAGGCCCGCGATCTGGGTGTCCCAGGTGAAGGGCGCCTTCAGCGCATCGAGCGCGGCCAGCGTGGCGTCGACGATTTCGGGGCCGATGCCATCACCGGGGATGAGGGTTGCGGGAATGGGGGTGGTCATCGGCTGCGTCTCGCTTTCAGGCTTTCTGTATCGGGGGTCGAAGCATACGTCGCGCGCGAGACACCCCGCGGTTTCGTGGGGCACTCGGGCCGGTCACGCGGGTCGGTCATTCGTGGCCGGGCAGTTCCTGGTCCAGCAGCGACGCGCGGCCGACGACACGGCCGGGGCGAAGCAACGCGCCCGGCGCGAGGACCGCATTGGCGCCGATGCGTGCCCCATCGCCGATGAGCGCGCCGAACTTCTCGCAGCCCGTGGGCTGCAGCGCCCAGCCCTCGCCGCTGCGCACGAAGATTTCCTTGGCGGCGCGCTCGTTGCGATGGTTGCAGACGATGCTGCCGGCCTCCATGTTGACGCCCGCGCCGATCACCGAATCGCCGACGAAGTTGAAGTGCGCGAGCGCCGTGCCGCGCGAAGACGAAGGACGACTTGAGCTCGGTGCCCGGGCCGATGGTGCAGCGCGCATCGACCCAGTTGCCGCCGCGCAGGTAGGCACCCGCGGCCACGAAGCAGCCGGCGCCCAGGATGAGTGGGCCCTTGAGTACCGCGCCGGCCTCGATGCGGGCGCTGCGATGGACGGCGATGTCGCCGTCGATGGCGTATTCGTCGGCCGGCAGTTCCGCGAGCAGCTCGCGCACGATGTCGGGCGCCCGCGCCGAGAGCGTCCAGGGCATCGAAGCGCCCCATTTCGCCATTGGCGAGGCGGCGAATCCGGCGATGTACGAGGAAAGGTCGATGGCGTGCGGCATGGGACGATGCTGCCATCAAACACGGGGCCGGGCGCAGGACGGACGCGGCCACCTAAAATGCCCGGTTCCCCCGTCCGTCACTCCCCGAAAGCGCCCTCCCCGATGTCCGCCCCGCGCAAGCTCTTCGTCACCACCGCCCTGCCGTATGCCAACGGCAAGTTCCACATCGGCCACATGATGGAGTACATCCAGGCCGACATCTGGGTGCGGAACCAGCGAATGAACGGTGCCGAGGTCAACTTCGTCTGCGCCGACGACGCGCACGGCGCGGCCATCACCATCGCGGCCGACAAGGCCGGCGTGACGCCGCAGGCCTTCGTGGCCGAGATCGCCGCGGGCCGCAAGCCGTATCTGGACGGCTACTACATCTCGTTCGACAACTGGCACTCGACCGACGCGCCCGAGAACCACCAGCTCGCGCAGGACATCTACCGCGACCTGCGTGCCGCCGGCCTCATCGAGACCAAGAGCGTCGAGCAGTTCTACGACCCCGAGAAGGGCATGTTCCTGGCCGACCGCTTCATCAAGGGCGAGTGCCCCAACTGCCATTCGAAGGACCAGTACGGCGACAACTGCGAGGTGTGCGGCGCCGTGTATGCGCCCACCGAGCTGATCAACCCCTACTCGGCCCTCTCGGGCGCCAAGCCCGAACTGCGCAGCTCGGACCACTTCTTCTTCAAGCTCTCGGACCCGCGCTGCGAGGCCTACCTGAAGGAATGGACCGCCGCGCCCGGCCACGTGCAGTCCGAAGTGCAGAACAAGATCCGCGAGTGGCTCTACAAGGACGACGAAGGCAAGGGGGGCCTGGGCGACTGGGACATCAGCCGCGACGCGCCCTACTTCGGCATCGAGATTCCCGATGCGCCGGGCAAGTACTTCTACGTGTGGCTCGACGCGCCCGTGGGCTACCTGGCGTCGCTCAAGAACCTGCTGGACAAGCGCTGCATCGAGCTGGGCGGCGACGGCATCTCGTACAGCGAGTACATGGCCGACCCGGACCTGGAGCAGGTGCACTTCATCGGCAAGGACATCATCACCTTCCACACGCTCTTCTGGCCCGCCATGCTGCACTTCAGCGGCCGCAAGGCGCCCGACGCGGTGTACGTGCACGGCCACCTCACGGTGAGCGGCGAGAAGATGAGCAAGAGCCGCGGCACCGGCATCGACCCGCTCAGGTACCTGTCGATCGGCCTCGACCCCGAGTGGCTGCGCTACTACATCGCGGCCAAGCTCAACGGCCGCAACGAGGACATCGACTTCAACCCCGAGGACTTCGTCGCGCGCGTCAACAGCGACCTCGTGGGCAAGTACATCAACATCGCCAGCCGCGCGGCCGGCTTCATCGGCAAGCGCTTCGGCGGCAAGCTGGGCGAGGTGTCGGCCGACGGCGACGCGCTGCTGTTCGCGCTGCGCGACGCGGCGAGCCAGATCCATTCGCTCTACGACGGCCGCGACTACGCCCGTGCGCTGCGCGAAGTGATGGCGCTGGCCGACAAGGTGAACGAATACGTCGACCAGAACAAGCCTTGGGAGCTGGCCAAGAAAGAAGGCGCCGAGGCGCGCCTGCACGACGTGTGCACCGTGTGCATCGAGGCCTTCCGCCTGCTCACGCTGTACCTGAAGCCGGTGCTGCCAGCGCTGGCCGTGAACGTCGAGGCGTTCCTGAAGATTTCGCCGCTGGCCTGGCCGGACGCCGCGCAAGCGCTGCCCGTGGGCCACACCATCGGCGAGTACAAGCACCTGATGCAGCGTGCCGATGCCAAGGTGGTCGACAAGCTCTTCGATGCGCCCGAGCCGGTGGCCGCTGCTGCCGTGGAAACCACTGCGGATGCCTTGCCCGGCGGCGAAGCCATCGCGCCCACCATCACCATCGACGACTTCGTGAAGATCGACCTGCGCATCGCCAGGATCGTGGCCTGCGAGAAGGTCGAAGGCTCGACCAAGCTGCTGCGCCTGACGCTCGATGCGGGCGAGGGCAAGACCCGCAACGTCTTCAGCGGCATCGCCTCGGCCTACCAGCCCGAGCAACTCGTGGGCAAGCTCACGGTGCTGGTCGCGAACCTCGCGCCGCGCAAGATGAAGTTCGGCGTGAGCGAAGGCATGGTGCTGGCCGCGAGCCACGGCGACGAGAAAGCCAATCCGGGCATCCACGTGCTCGAACCCTGGCCGGGCGCGACGCCGGGCATGCGGGTTCGCTGATCGAGGAGATCACACCATGCTGCTGCGCACCCTTCTGCTGTCGTCGCTCGTCGCCGCGCTGAGCGGCTGTGCGGTGGTCACCGTGGCCAGTACCGCGGTGAGCGTGGGTGCCGGGGCGGTCGGCCTCGCCGCAGACGCGGCCATCGGCACCGCGCGCATCACCGGCAAGGCCGTGGGCGCTGCGGCCGACGCGGTCATTCCGGACAGCAAATAAGCGGCTGGAATTCAGCGCGGCAGGCCCAGCTGCGCGACGTGCGCGGGCGTGTGCTGCGCCTTCTCCTTGCGGACGAACGCCGAGCGCAAGGCCGCGTGCGGCTCGCTGCGGTCGAAGAAATTGCGGCGCATGTGCGCCAGTTCTTCGTCGCGGTATCGCTGCAGCGGCTTTGCCGCTTCGTCTTCCGCACGCTTGGCCTGCTTCTTCGCGATCCGGGCGGCCAGATCGGGTGAGCCCGCGAGTTGCGTGGCCAGCCGCATCACTTCATCGCCCAGTTCTTCCGGCGCGGCCTGCAGCACGCGTTCGGCCATGCCGAGTTCGACCGCGCGCTTCGCGCTCACCGGCAGCGCCGATTGCGTGAGCCGCTCGGCCTCGCGCTCGCCCACGCGGCGCGGCAAGGTGTAGGTCCAGTATTCGGAGCCGTAGAGGCCCATGAGCCTGTAGTGCGGGTTGAGGATGGCGCCGTCCCTGCACCACACCTCGTCCGCCGCGAGCGCGAGCATCACGCCGCCGGCCGCCGCATTGCCGCCCAGCGCCGCGACGGTGAGCCGGTCGGTGGTGGTGATCACCGCCTCGACCAGGTCGTTCATCGCGTGGATGTTGGCCCACGACTCCTCGGCCGGATCGGGCGCGGCCTCGATCACGTTCAGGTGGATGCCGTTCGAGAAAAAGTCGCGCAGGCCGCCGAGCACCAGCACCGAGGTCGGGCGGGTGCAGGCGAATCGGTAAGCCTCCAGCAGGCGGCGGCATTGCACGCTGCTCATCGCGCCGCCGGGGAACGAGAAATTCAGCACGCCCACCGCGCCATGCTCGCCGTGCTCGCTGTAGCGCATGTCGGTCCAGGTGCGGCGGCCGGCCGGTAGTTCCAGCGGCGCGGTCACGTCGGGCAGGCCGGCAGGAAGCAGGTCGCCGAGCGCATCGACCGCCGGCAGCTTGAAGCTGGCGAGCCCCGAGCCTGACGCATGCCAGGGGCGCATTTGCAGGATCCAGACCGCGCCGTCCGTCGTGGCGCGACAGACGGCCCCGGCACGGGTGGCGATCAGTTCGCCGGGCGTGCCGCGCAGTTCGTCTTCGGGGTACGCGCCGTGCAGGTACCACGGCGTGCCGAGCAGTTCGTCGAGCACGCCGGGCTGCGAATCAGCGGCGCGCAGCTGGCGCAACACCGACTCGGTCGATGCCGAGGTCCAGTCGATGCGGCGCTCCGCCTGCTTCAGGAACGGACGCCAGCCGGCCGCGAGGTCGGCCGCCTTCTGCCGCTTGGGCTTGTACGTGCCCGAGGCGAAGCGCTCGACCGCCAGCAGCACCGCGTCGATGGCCGCATCGGCCACCTCGCCGCGGTACAGATCGCTCTTGCCGGCCAGCGGCGGCACCTTCAGCGGCGACCAGGCCCAGACGTCGCCCGCGTCCATCTCGGCGACGGCGGCCAGCACGGTGACGCCCCAGCTCTCGGCGCCCTCCCGCAGCGTCCGGTCGAGCGAGGACGGGCCGCGATCGCCAGGTGGGCCGGGGTGCACGATCAGGCAGGTGTGGGCGCGCCAGATGTCCTCGGGTATTGCGGTGGTGAGCATCGGCGCGACGATGAGCCGGGGCGCATGCGTGCGAACCGCTTCGCGCAAGGCGTCGTCGTTGCCGACGGCCAGCTCCACGCCGACGGTATGGCCGCGGTCCTGGAGTTCGGCAAGGACCCTCTGCGTCAAACTGTTGAACGCGCTTGCGACAAGCAGGATGTGCATGGCCCGGCTCCCTCGGTAAGCTGGTTTCTAAATGTCAATTAGTGTGAAAACTGTATCTGCATCCTTCGTTCTGGATAAGTTGATCGAAAGTACGCATAGAGGCGAACGGCCCCGTCGATGGCGCTGAGCAATGGGCGCGCAGGCCACAATCGGCCACCAATGCAATCCCCGCTGAACATCACCCGCTTTCGTCCTCGCCTGCTGGACGCGATGGCGGACTACAGCAGGGAGCGCTTCTTCAAGGACCTGGGCGCTGGAGCGACGGTCGGCATCGTGGCGCTGCCGCTGGCCATGGCCTTCGCCATTGCCTCGGGGCTCAAGCCCGAGGCAGGCATCTGGACGGCGATCATCGCGGGCCTCTTGATCTCGCTGCTGGGCGGCTCGGCGGTGCAGATCGGCGGGCCGGCCGGCGCCTTCATCGTGATCGTCTACGGCATCGTGGAGCGCTACGGCGTGGCGAACCTGCTGATCGCGACCGCGTGCGCCGGCGTGTTGCTGTTCGCCGCGGGCTTCTTCGGCCTGGGACGGCTGGTGCGCTTCGTGCCGTTGTCGATCGTGGTGGGCTTCACCAACGGCATCGCAGTGCTGATCCTCCTGTCGCAATTGAAGGACCTGCTCGGACTGTCGGTCGAGAAGATGCCGGCCGACGTGTTCTCGCAGTTGCACGCGATGGCGCTGCAGATCGGCACCTTCAACCCCCATGCCTTCGCGCTCGGCGTGGCCTGTGTGGCCGGCTTGGTGCTGTGGCGTCGGCTGCCTCGGCTGCCATTGCACATCGCGCAGACGCGCGCGGTACAGATGGGCTCGCGCGTGCCGGGGCCGATCGTCGCGCTGGTCACGCTCACGCTGTTGTCATGGGGTTTCGCGCTGCCGGTGGAGACCATCGGCACGCGCTTCGGCGGCATTCCCGAGGGCGTTCCCAGCTTCGCGCTGCCTGGCTTCTCCTGGGAGACGGTCAAGCAGCTGGTCACGCCAACGCTGACCATCGCGCTGCTCGGCGCCATCGAGTCGCTGCTGTGCGCGCGCGTGGCCGATCAGCTGAGCGGCCAACCGCGCCACGACCCGAACCAGGAGCTGATGGCGCAGGGCATCGCCAACATCGTCACGCCCTTCTTCGGCGGCATGCCGGCCACCGGCACCATCGCGCGCACGGTGACCAACATCCGCTCGGGCGGCAGCTCGCCGGTCGCGGGCATCGTGCATGCGCTCACGCTGATGGCCGTGGTGCTGCTGGCTGCACCACTCGCGCGCCATGTGCCGCTTGCGGTGCTGGCTGGCATCCTGGTGTTCGTGGGGCTGAACATGGGTGAATGGCGCGAGTTCACGCCGGGCCAGCTGCGGCACTTCAGCCGGCACTACCGGCTGCTGATGCTCGGCACTTTTTTCCTGACCGTCGTGTTCGACCTCACGGTGGCGGTGCAGGTGGGCATCGTGCTGGCATGCGCGCTTTTCATCCGGCGGATGAGCGGGCTCTTCAGCGTCGAGCTCGAGACGCTGCAGCCGCCGGTGCTCACCTACCGCATCTACGGCGCGCTGTTCTTCGGTGCTGCGGCCAAGCTCGACGAGGCGGTGAACGCGGCCGAGCGCGCGCCGCGCGGCATGACGGTGGTGCTCGACGCCACGCACCTCATCTACCTGGACGCTACCGGCGTCGACGCGCTGCGGCAGTTGCACAGGGCGGTGCTGGCGCGCGACGGGGTGCTGCGGATTGAATCCTTGCAGCCGCAACCGCGCGAAGTGATCGAGCGTTCGGGGTTCGCGGAAGAACTGGCGGCCGCAAGGCCGCACGCCGCCGACGGCTAGTTGGCCTCGGTGGCGCGGTCGGGCGACGAGCCGCTGCGGACCACGCGCTGGTCGTCGTTCAGCGTGGCGGTGAACACCATCGGCGAATTCGGCGGCTGCACCCAGCGCCACTCCCATTCGGTCTCGCGCTTGAGCGCGTAGGGCGTGACCTTGGCGGGCTTGCCGAGGAGCTTGCGCAGGTCTTCCATCATCATTCCCGGCTTCACCCTGGCGAAGTTCTCGGGCGTGAGCACCTGGCGCAACGCGCTCATCTTGCCGTCGCGGCCGATGGTGATCATGTAGTTCTTCTGGCCCTGGGGCTGGCGGTTGTATTCGAAGACGCGGCCGCCGTCCGGGGCGTCCCAGATGTTCTCTGGTTGGCCGAATTTGGTTCGCACGTCGGCCTCCGTGGCGACGCCTTCCTCGAGTTCGGCGATGCGCTGGTTGTCGCAGCCCGCCAGGCCAATTACCGCCGCCAGCAACGCAGTTGCCATGCCGATCTGCCAGTGTTGCCGATGTCCCATGCCGTCCCCGGTAAAATTCAGGCTACAAAGGTCCAGTCTATGTCCATCTTCCGCCGCCCCCACTACTCTTCCGAGATCACCAATTTCATCGAGGAGATGAAAGAAAAGAAGCCGACGCTGGAAGCCGAACAGCGCGCCGGCCGCGCCCTCCTCTGGGACAAGAACCTCGACCGCGGCCTGCTCGAGGAGTACAGCGAAGCCCGCGTGCCCCAGCAGCCCTACGTCTACCAGACCCAATCCAAGTAAATGGTGCCAGTTCGGCATCCAGCCCTCGCCCGCATTGCGCCGACAGCTATTGAATTGATAGCGTTCGCCCGATGAGCAGAGACGAGGACAACGACACGCCGGTGATGGCGATGCCCGAGGTGGTCGACCAGGTCGCGCTCGCCAGGCTCTATGGCGAGCCGTTGTTCGCGATGCCCAAGGACCTGTACATCCCGCCCGAGGCGCTGCAGGTCTTTCTCGAAGCCTTCGAAGGTCCGCTGGACCTGCTGCTGTACCTCATCAGGAAGCAGAACTTCAACATCCTCGACATCCCGATGGCGGGCTTGACGCGGCAGTACCTGAGCTACGTCGACGAGATTCGCCAGACGAACCTCGAACTCGCGGCCGAATACCTCTTGATGGCCGCGATGCTGATCGAGATCAAGTCGCGCATGCTGCTGCCGCCCAAGAAGGTGGCCGATGGCGAAGAGGCCGAAGACCCGCGCGCCGAACTCGTGCGCCGCCTGCTCGAGTACGAGCAGACCAAGCTGCAGGCCGCCGCCATCAGCGCGATGCCGACCTACGGGCGCGACTTCTGGAAGGGGCAGGTCTACATCGAGCAGTCGCTCAAGCCGCGCTTTCCGGATGTGAACGTGATCGACCTGCGCGATGCGTGGGCCGACATCATGAAGCGCGCCAAGCTCGTGCAGCACCACAAGATCTCGCGCGAAGAACTCAACGTGCGCGAGCACATGAGCATCGTGCTGCGCCACCTGCAGGGCCAGCGCTTCGTGGAGTTCGAGAAACTCTTCGACGTCTCGCGCGGCGCGCCCGTGCTGATCGTCACATTCATCGCGATGCTGGAGCTCGCGAAGGAAACGCTGATCGACATCACGCAGGCCGAAGCCTTCGCGCCGATCTACGTTCGCCTGGCCTACTCGCCGGCCTGACCCCGCTGCCCGAGGATCGCGCCGTGCTCGATTTCGACGTCCTCATCGTCGGCAGCGGCCTCGCCGGCCTCTCGGCCGCGTTGCACCTGGCGCCCAAGCACCGCGTGGCCGTGCTCACCAAGCGCGCGCTGAACGACGGCTCCAGCGCCTGGGCACAGGGCGGCATCGCGGCGGTGCTGGCCGCGGGCGACAGCTTCGATGCACATGTGGAAGACACGCTCGTCGCGGGCGCGGGCCTGTGCGACCCCGAGGCCACGCGTTTCGTCGTCGAGCATGCGCCCGAGGCGATCGGCTGGCTGCGCGAACTGGGCGTGCCGTTCTCGGAAGAAGGCGGCGACCTGCACCTCACGCGCGAAGGCGGCCACAGCCAGCGCCGCATCGTCCACGTGACCGACGCCACCGGCGCGGCCGTGCAGCAGGTGCTGATCGAGCGGGTGCGCCGCACGCCGAACATCACGCTCTTCGAGCACCACACGCTGGTCGACTTGGTGACCGGCACCAAGCTCGGCCTGGAAGACCCGGCCTGCGTGGGCCTCTACGCGCTGGACGACGCCACCGACGAGGTGCTCGCCTTCCGCGCGCCGCACACCATCCTGGCGACGGGCGGCGCAGGCAAGGTCTACCTGTACACGACGAACCCCGACACCGCCACGGGCGACGGCATCGCCGCGGCGTGGCGCGCGGGCTGCCGGGTGTCGAACATGGAGTTCATCCAGTTCCACCCGACGTGCCTCTACCACCCGCACGCCAAGTCGTTCCTGATCAGCGAGGCGGTGCGCGGCGAGGGCGGCCTGCTGAAGTTGCCCGACGGCACGCGCTTCATGCCGAACCACGACGAGCGCGCCGAACTCGCCCCGCGCGACGTGGTGGCCCGCGCCATCGACTTCGAGATGAAGAAGCACGGGCTGGACTGCGTGTACCTCGACATCTCGCACCAGCCTGCCGCGTTCCTGAAGGAACACTTTCCCAACATCCTCGCGCGCTGCGCGCAGCTGGGCATCGACATCACGCGCCAACCGATTCCCGTGGTGCCGGCCGCGCACTACACCTGCGGCGGCGTGCTCAGCGATCTTTCCGGCCGCACCGACGTGCCGGGCCTCTACGCCATCGGCGAGACCGCCTGCACGGGCCTGCACGGCGCCAACCGGCTTGCCAGCAATTCGCTGGTCGAGTGCATGGTGTTCGCGCGCGCCGCGGCGGGCGCCATCGCCAGCGCGCCCGTGCATGCCGGCGCCGACATCCCCGCGTGGGACGAGAGCCGGGTCACCGATGCCGACGAGGCCGTCGTCATCTCGCACAACTGGGACGAACTGCGCCGCTTCATGTGGGACTACGTGGGCATCGTGCGCACCAACAAGCGCCTGGAGCGCGCGAGCCACCGCATCGCGCTGCTGCAGGCCGAGATCCAGGAGTTCTATGCGAACTTCCACGTCACGCGCGACCTCCTGGAGTTGCGCAACCTGGTCCAGGTGGCCGAGCTGATCGTGCGCTCGGCCCAGGCCCGCCACGAGAGCCGCGGGCTGCATTTCAGCCGCGACTATCCTTCGCTCGCCGAACCGACGGCGCCCACCGTGCTGGTGCCGCGGACGGACTGACGACCCACCCCACTCGCGTTTTTCTTCACTCAAGGATGCCCGGCCACCGACGCCCGCAGGGAGAAACCCAACCATGTCGAACACCACCACCCCACCGCCGGAAACCACGCCAGCCTCCCCCTATGGCTCGCTGCCCCCGGCCTCGATGCCCGCCTCCCGCAAGCCCGTGAGCCTGCCGCGCCTGGCCGACATGCACGCGCGCGGCGAGAAGATCTCGATGCTCACCGCCTACGACGCCACCTTCGCGGCCATGGCCGATGCGGCGGGCGTCGATTGCCTGCTGGTCGGCGATTCGCTGGGCATGGTCTGCCAGGGCCTCGCCAGCACCGTGGGCGTGAGCCTGGAGACCATGCGCTATCACACCGACAGCGTCTCGCGGGGCCTGCGCCGCGTGCAGGGCACGGCCTGGCTGATCGCCGACCTGCCCTTCGGCAGCTACCAGGAATCGCGGGAGCAGGCGCTGCGCAGCGCCACGGTGCTGATGCAGGCGGGCGCGCACATGGTCAAGCTCGAAGGCGGCGGCTGGACGACCGAGACGGTGCGCTTCCTGGTCGAGCGCGGCATTCCGGTGTGCGCGCACCTGGGCCTGACGCCGCAGACCGTGCATGCGCTGGGCGGCTACCGCGTGCAGGGCAAAGGCGACGCGGGTGCGCTGCTGAAACAGCACGCGCATGCGCTGCAGGACGCGGGCGCCACGATGCTGGTGCTGGAAATGGTGCCGGCCGCGCTCGCCGCCGAACTCACCGCGGAGCTCACGCACTGCGCGACCATCGGCATCGGCGCTGGCAAGGCCACCGCCGGCCAGGTGCTGGTGTTGCACGACATGCTGGGCATCAACCTCGGAAAGATGCCGAAGTTCGTGCGCAACTTCATGGCCGACGCGCCGGGCGTGCTGCCCGCGCTCAAGGCCTACGTGCAGGCTGTCAAGGACGGCAGCTTTCCCGACGATCGTCTCCACGCCTGGTAAAGAAAAAGAGGACCGACCTCCATGTACATCGCACACACCATCGCCGAGCTGCGCGACCATCTCTCGGCTTTCAAGCGCCCCGCTTTCGTCCCGACCATGGGCAACCTGCACGATGGCCATATCGCGCTCATCGCGCAGGCCAGGCCGCTGGGCGACGTGACGGTAGCGAGCATCTTCGTCAACCGCCTGCAGTTCCTGCCGCACGAGGACTTCGACACCTACCCGCGCACCTGGGAGAGCGATTGCGCCAGGCTGCGCGACGCCGGCTGCGACGTGCTGTTCGCGCCCGACGAGAAAGCGCTCTACCCCGAGCCGCAGACCTGCAAGGTCCACCCCGATCCGGCGCTGGCCGACATCCTCGAAGGGCACTTTCGCCCCGGCTTCTTCATCGGCGTGTGCACGGTGGTGATGAAGCTCTTCACCTGCGTGCAGCCGCGCGTGGCCGTGTTCGGCAAGAAGGATTACCAGCAGCTGATGATGATCCGCCACATGGTGCGGCAGTTCGCGCTGCCGATCGAAATCGTGGGCAGCGAGACCTTCCGCGCCGACGACGGCCTGGCCCTCTCGTCGCGCAACGGCTACCTGAGCGAGACCGAGCGCGCGGAGGCGGTGCAGCTGTCGAAGGCGCTGAAGGCGATGGCTGCGGCGGTGCGATCGGGCGAGCGCGATCTGGCCGCGATCGAAGCGCGGGCCATGCAAACGCTGACGGCGCGCGGCTGGCAACCCGACTACCTGGTGCTGCGGCGCCGTGCCGACCTGCAGGCGCCGGCGGCTGGCGAACCGCTCGTGGCGCTCGCCGCAGCGCGCCTGGGCAGCACCCGCCTGATCGACAACCTCGAAATCGAAGCCCTCGCCTCATGACCTACAGCGTCAAGGAAATCTTCTACACGCTGCAGGGAGAAGGCGGCCAGGCCGGCATGCCCGCCGTGTTCTGCCGCTTCGCGGGCTGCAACCTCTGGACGGGCCGCGAGGAAGACCGGGCCTCAGCCATCTGCCGTTTCTGCGACACCGATTTCGTCGGCACCGACGGCACGCTCGGCGGCAAGTTCAAGAGCGCCGACCAACTCGCCGACACCATCGCCGCGCAGTGGCCCGCCAACGATGCCGAGCACCGGCTGGTGGTGCTGACCGGCGGCGAACCGCTGCTGCAGGTGGATGCGGCGCTCGTCGATGCGCTGCATGCGCGCCGCTTTCGCATCGCGGTCGAGAGCAACGGAACGGTCGCCGCGCCCGAGGGCATCGACTGGCTCTGCATCAGTCCCAAGGCCGGCGCGCCTTGGGTGCAGCAGCGCGGCCAGGAACTCAAGCTGGTGTGGCCGCAGGCCGCATTCGATCTCGACACGATGGCGCGCACCGGCGAATTCACGCACCGCTTCCTGCAACCCATGGACGGCCCCGACCGCGTGGCCAACACCGAACTCTGCATCGCCGAATGCATGCGCCAGCCCACCTGGCGCCTGAGCGTTCAGACCCACAAGATCACAGGCATCCGATAGCCGCCCGCCCTCTATGCGCTTCACCATCAGCCAACGCTTTTTCTTCGACGCCGCTCACACGCTCAAGCGCGAGATCGAAGTGGAAGGCAGCCGCCGTATCCACGGCCACACGTACCACGCCGAAGTCTGGCTCGAAGGCCAGCGCGATCCCGTCACTGGCATGGTGATCGACCTCGGGTTGTTGAGGCGGCAGCTCGAAGACGTGCGCGAGCTGCTGGACCATCACCTGCTGGACGACGTGGCGGGGCTGCATCCGCCGACGCTGGAAAACCTGTGCCTGTTCATTGCGGATGCGCTGCCGGAATTCCGGGCGTCGCTTGCGCGGGTGCGCGTGTGGCGAGAGGCGCTGGGCGACAGCTGCACGCTGGAGTTCTAAGCTTTACTCCCTCCCCTTCCGGGGGAGGGCTGGGGTGGGGGCAAGCGGCGTATCCATCGAGCGCTCTGCC
>NZ_JXQQ01000046.1 GCF_000834655.1 Variovorax paradoxus | reverse complement strand
CCACCGAGATCTCCTTCACACCCTTCGCCTGCAGCTTCTTGGCCGCGTCGATGAACCATTTCATCTCGGCCGCCTGCTGGTCCTTGCTCAGGGTCGACGGCTGGAACTCGCTGTCGATCCATTTCTTGGCCTCGGGCTCTGCGGCCCATGCACCGTGCGCGGCAAACATTGCCGCCGCCATTGCCAATGCCGTGTAGCGCATCTTCATGAATGTGTCTCCTCGGTTGTGCTTCCCCGGTTCTTTCATCTCGGCTCCGGGGAGGCGGAGAGCCGGACGCGTCTTCAAAATCAAGGTTGCTGTCGCCGCCGGGCCGCCTCAAGGCAAGCCTCGCCTCCCCCTCGGGGGGTGGCGAAGCACACGAAGCGGCAAGCCGGGGGGCACATTTCTTCAGCCTTTGCGCATTACCAGCGCGAGCACGAGCATCGACAGCACGAAGCTGATCCAGATCGAGGGCTCCGCCTCCAGGCTCATCCACTCCTGGAACTTGCCGGCCAGGCCGATGAAGATCAGGTTCACGTAGGCGGCCGACAGGAGGCCGATGAAGAGCCGGTCGCCGCGCGTGGTGGCGATGGGCAGCAAGCCGCGGCGCATCGTGGTGGGCGACTTGAATTCCCACACCGTCATGCCGACCAGCATGAGCGCGATGCAGATAAAAAACACGGCCACCGGGGTGGTCCAGACCATCCAGTCGAACATCTTTGGCCCTCCTTAAACGCGGCCCATCGCGAAACCCTTCGCGATGTAGTGACGCACGAACCAGATCACGATCGCGCCCGGCACGATGGTGAGCACGCCCGCTGCGGCGAGCGTTGCCCAGTCCATGCCCGAGGCGCTCACCGTGCGCGTCATCGTCGCCACGATGGGCTTGGCATTCACGCTCGTGAGCGTGCGTGCCAGGAGCAGCTCGACCCAGCTGAACATGAAGCAGAAGAACGCCGCCACGCCAACGCCCGCCTTGATGAGCGGCAGGAAGATGGTGAGGAAGAAGCGCGGGAACGAGTAGCCGTCGATGTACGCCGTCTCGTCGATCTCGCGCGGAATGCCGCTCATGAAGCCTTCCAGGATCCACACCGCCAGCGGCACGTTGAACAAGAGGTGCGCGAGCGCCACGCCCAGGTGGGTGTCCATCAGGCCCACGGTGCTGTAGAGCTGGAAGAACGGCAGCAAGAACACCGCGGGGGGCGTCATGCGGTTGGTCAGCAGCCAGAAGAACACATGCTTGTCGCCGAGGAACGAATAGCGCGAGAAGGCGTAGGCCGCCGGCAGCGCCACCGTGAGCGAGATCACCGTGTTGATCGCCACGTAGATCAGGCTGTTGATGTAGCCCGAGTACCACGACTCGTCGGTGAAGATGCGCGCGTAGTTGGCCCAGGTGAGCTGCTGCGGGAAGAACGAGAAGCTCGAGAGAATTTCCTCGTTCGTCTTGAAGCTCATGTTGATCATCCAGTAGATGGGCAACAGAGCGAACAGGATGTACAGCACCAGGAAGATGCTGCGCTTGTGGAATCTCTTTTCAGGCATGTTGACCCCCTTGGCGCTGCGCGCCGTCCCCCCGAGGGGGAGCATCCGCCCTGAGGCGGCTCGGCGACGGATTCATTTCTCCACCTCGACTTCCTGCGTGCCGACCCGCTGCATCCAGTTGTAGAGCACGAAGCAGAACAACAGAATGATCAGGAAATAGATCAGCGAGAAGGCAGCCGCCGGCCCGAGATCGAACTGCCCCACCGCCTTCTGCGTGAGGTATTGGCTCAGGAACGTGGTCGCGTTGCCAGGCCCGCCGCCCGTCAGCACGAAGGGCTCGGTGTAGATCATGAAGCTGTCCATGAAGCGCAGCAGCACCGCGATCATCAACACGCCGCGCATCTTGGGCAGCTGGATGTAGCGGAACACGGCGAACTTGCTCGCGCCGTCGATGCGCGCGGCCTGGTAGTAGGCGTCGGGAATCGAACGCAGGCCCGCATAGCAGAGCAGCGCCACCAGCGGCGTCCAGTGCCACACGTCCATCACCAGCACCGTGAGCCACGCGTCGGTCGCGCTGCCCGTGTAGTTGTAGTCGATGCCCATCTTCTGCAGCGCATGGCCCAGGAGGCCGATGTCGGCACGGCCGTAGATTTGCCAGATGGTGCCCACCACGTTCCATGGAATCAGCAGCGACAGCGCCACCACCACGAGCACCGCCGACGACTTCCAGCCCTTCGCCGGCATCGAGAGCGCCAGGCCGATGCCCAGCGGAATCTCCACCAGCAGCACCGACAGCGAGAAGCCCAGCTGGCGCCACAGCGCCTGGTGCAGCTCGTCGTCGCGCATCACCGAGGCGAACCATTCGGTGCCCACGAACACGCGGCGCTCGGGCGAGATGATGTCCTGCACCGAGTAGTTGACCACCGTCATCAGCGGCACGATGGCCGAGAAGGCCACGCAGATCAGCACCGGCAGCACGAGCCACCAGGCTTTTTGATTGATGGGCTTGTTGGTTGCGTTCATGACTTGGCTCCTTCCCCCACTGGGAGAAGGTTGGGATGGGGGCGCGCAGAGCGCCCGGTGACTGCGATCGAGCGGTTCATGCCACCAGTTCCTCGTCTTTGTAGTAGCAGGTGTGGGTGTCCAGCACGCGCAACCACACCGTGTCTCCCGGAGCCGGCGGCTGCTCGTCGGAGTGCAGCCGCACCTTGACGACGATGCCGTCGACCTCGGCGCTCAGCATCGCGTGCGTGCCGACGTCCTGCACCTGCTTCACCACGGCCGGCACGGCACCGGCGGCGCCGGCATTCGACAGGCGCAGGTATTCGGGCCGGATGCCGATCTTCAGCGCGCCTTGCGGCAGCTCGCGCGTCGGCACGAGCGGCGTGCCCGCCACCTCGAGCGCGCCGTTCGTGCTCTTGGCCGAAAGGAAGTTCATGCCCGGCGAGCCGATGAAGTGGCCGACGAAGGTGTGGGCCGGCCGCTCGAACAGCGCCTCGGCGCTGCCCACCTGCACGGCCTTGCCGCGCGTCATGACCACCACCTCTTCGGCGAAGGTGAGCGCTTCGACCTGGTCGTGCGTCACGTAGATCAGCGTGAGCTTCAGCTCGCGATGGATCTGCTTGAGCTTGCGGCGCAGCTGCCACTTCAGGTGCGGGTCGATCACCGTGAGCGGCTCGTCGAAGAGCACGGCCGACACGTCGCTGCGCACGAGGCCGCGGCCCAGCGAGATCTTCTGCTTGGCGTCGGCCGCGAGGCCCGCCGCGCGCTGGTTGAGCTGGCCGCTCATGTCGAGCATCTCGGCGATCTCGCCTACGCGCTTCTTGATCTGGTCTTCGGGCACCTTGCGGTTGCGCAGCGGAAACGCGAGGTTCTCGGCCACGGTCATGGTGTCGTAGATCACAGGGAACTGGAACACCTGCGCGATGTTGCGTTCCTGTGGCGTAGCGCGCGTCATGTCGCGGCCATCGAATGTCACCGTGCCTTGCGACGGCACGAGCAGGCCCGAGATGATGTTGAGCATGGTCGTCTTGCCGCAGCCCGAAGGGCCGAGCAAAGCGTACGCGCCGCCGTCGCGGAAGGTCATCTTCAAGGGCAGCAACGCAAAGTCGCTGTCCTGCGTGGGGTTGGCGCGGTAGGCGTGGGCCAGGTCGAGGTCGATGCGTGCCATGTCAGCTCTCCTTCACGGTCTCGCGTGATTCGCAATGCATGAAACAGTCGAGGTCTTGTCGTGGAACACCGCGGAACCGGCTTTGGCGGGCCGCTGGGGTTGCCCCCTGCAAGGGGGTTGGCGAAGCGACACGAAATGCGCGAAGACTGGAGGTCATGCTAGGTCCTTCGCCATGCGGGCGCGAGCGCCAGCTTTTCGCCGGCATCGAACACATAGGCTTGCGATGCGCTGAAGTACAGCGTGATCGAAGCACCCAGCTCGAAGCGGTGCACCCCGGTGAGCTGCGCCACCAGTTCGCCCACCGCCGTCTCCACGTGCACGAAAGTGTCGGAGCCCGAGATCTCGGCCAGCTCCACCTTGCCGGGCAAGGCGATGTCGCCCTCGCCCGCGCCCACGTTCAATGCACTCGCGCGCAGGCCCACGGTGACCGCGCCCGAAACGCTTTCGGGCAACGCGAGCGCCAGTGCCGGGCCGCCCGCGAGCTGCACCTGGCCCGCGGTTGCGGTGCCGGCCAAGAGGTTCATCGGCGGATCGCTGAAGGCGCGCGCCACGCGCAGCGATTGCGGCGCGTGGAACACCTCGGCAGTCGGGCCGTATTGCAGCAGCTCGCCCGCATCCATCACCGCGGTATAGCCGCCGAGCAGCAGCGCCTCGCCGGGTTCGGTGGTCGCGTAGATCACGGTCGAATCGCCGGTGGCGAAAAGCTGCGTGAGCTCTTCGCGCAGGCCTTCGCGCAGCTTGTAGTCCAGGTTCACGAGCGGTTCGTCGAGCAGCATCAGCGGCGCGTTCTTGGCGAGCGCGCGCGCGAGCGCCACGCGCTGCTGCTGCCCGCCAGAGAGCTCGGCCGGCAGGCGATCGAGGAACATGCCGATGTGCAGCTTGTCGGCCAGCGCCTTCACGCGCGCTTCGATGTTCTTCTCGCCGCGCAACTTGAGCGGCGAGGCGATGTTGTCGGACACCTTGAGCGAGGGGTAGTTGATGAACTGCTGGTAGACCATGGCGACATTGCGCTCGCGCACCGGCATGCCGGTCACGTCCTTGCCGTCGACCAGTACCTTGCCAGTGGTCGGCGTGTCCAGCCCCGCCATCAGGCGCATCAGGCTGGTCTTGCCGGCCTGCGTGGCGCCCAGCAGCACGGTCACCGCGCCGCTCCTGGGCGCGATGCTCTGTTCATAGAGCCAGGTCTGCGCGCCGACCTTCTTGGTGACGCGATCCAGAGTCAGCTGCATCAGCCCACCTCCACTTCCACTTTGTTGTTGATGGCGTTGGCCTGCAGCCAGATCGCCACCTGCTCGCGCTCGGCCGGCGTGTAGTGCAGCCCTAGCTTGGAGCGGCGCCAGAGCACGTCGTCCGAGCTCACGGCCCATTCATGGGTTTGCAGGAAGCGCAGCTCGCGCTCGTGCAGGCGGGGGGCCACCGCGGGGCCCAGGTCGGCGAGCGACTTCGCATCGCCGAGCACTTCGGACACCCGGGCACCGTAGGCGCGCGCGAGACGGCGCGTGAGCTTGCCGTAGAGCCATGGGTATTTGGCCTGCACCGCCGAGACGAAGCGTTCGAAATCTTCGTCGGGCCGCCTGGCAGCGCCGATCCACGCCGACAGGTCGCCGCCGGCGAGGAATGCGCCGTCGGTCCAGGCAGGCCGCTGCGCGCTCGACTGGCCGAGCATCTTGCCCACCTCGTCGGCCGCGTCTTCCGCCAGCTTGCGGAAGGTGGTGATCTTGCCGCCCCACACCGACAGCAGCGGCGCGGCGGTGGTGTTCGACTCGAGCATGTAGTCGCGCGTGACGGCGGAGGGATCGCCCGAGGCGTCGTCCAGCAGCGGGCGCACGCCCGAGTAGGTCCACACCACGTCGGCGGGCACGATGGCCTTCTCGAAATAGCGGCTGGCCTGCGTGCAGAGGTAGTCGATCTCGTCCTGCGCGATGCGCGCGGCGCCGGGGTCGTCGCCATTCAGTTCGATGTCGGTGGTGCCGATCAGCGTGAACTCGTCCTGGTAGGGGATCGCGAAGATGATCCGCTTGTCAGGGTTCTGGAAGATGTAGGCGTGGTCGTGCTCGAACAGGCGCGGCACGATGATGTGGCTGCCCTTCACCAGGCGCAGGCTCTTCGTGGCGAGCGATTCGCCCTTGGCCGACTGCGCGACACCGCGCAGGAACGATTCGGCCCACGGACCCGCCGCATTCACCACGGCCCGCGCGCGCACGGTGCGCGTGCCCTGCGGGCCTTCGAGCGTGGCCGTCCAGCCGTCGGCATCGCGCCGCGCCTGGGTGCAGCGGGTGCGCGTGAGCACCTCGGCGCCGCGCGCCTTCGCATCGAGCGCGTTCAGCACCACCAGGCGCGCGTCGTCGACCCAGCCGTCGGAGTAGACGAAGCCGCGCTTGTACTGGTCCTTCAGCGGCTTGCCGGCCGCGTGCCTGCGCAGGTCGATGCTGCGCGAGCCCGGCAGCACCTCGCGCCTGGCCAGGTGGTCGTACATGAACAGGCCGATGCGGATCATCCAGGCCGGCCGCATCGAGGGGTCGTGCGGCATCACGAAGCGCAGCGGCCACATGATGTGCGGCGCGCTCTTGAGCAGCACCTCGCGCTCCTGCAGCGCCTTGCGCACGAGCGAGAACTCGTAGTACTCCAGGTAGCGCAGGCCGCCGTGGATCAGCTTTGTGGAAGAGGAAGACGTGTGCGAGGCGAGGTCGTCCTTCTCGCACAGCACGACGCGCCAGCCGCGGCCGGCGAGGTCGCGTGCGATGCCGCAGCCATTGATGCCGCCGCCGACGATCAGCACGTCGCATTCGGTGGCCGGCAGGGGCGAATCAGAGGAAAAATCGCTCACAGGAATGGGGCCCGTTGAATCGTGACTTAGGTCACTGAAGGGCGCCATTGTATTTTCGGGTTTTTTCATTTGTATTCCTTTTGGCGCGATTTTCCTCCGAGTTTTCCCTTAGTCAGGTTCGTTTTGGTTCGCTTTAAAGTGACCCGCCCTGTACCCTCCCCTGCAGTCTTTCTGCTCTCCAAGACGTTTCTGTGAATTCCAACCCGCGCCAGATCAACCTCCTGGACACCGTGCGCACGCGCGGCTCCGTCACCGTCGAGCAGCTGGCCGACATGCTGGGCGTGACCCTGCAGACCGTGCGGCGCGATGTGCAGCGGCTGGCCGACGAGGGGTTGCTCACGCGCTTTCACGGCGGCGTGCGCGTGCCCAGCTCGACCACCGAGAACATCGGCTACCAGCAGCGCGAAACCCTGCATGCCGAAGGCAAGGCGCGTATTGCGCAGCGCGTGGCCGAGCTGGTGCCCAACGACTGCTCGCTGATCCTGAACATCGGCACCACCACCGAGGCCATCGCCAAGGCGCTGATGCGGCACACGGGGCTGCGCGTGATCACCAACAACCTGAACGTGGCGACCATCCTGAGCGGCAACACCTCGTGCGAGGTGATCGTGGCCGGCGGCTCGGTGCGCCCGCGCGACCGCGCGATCGTGGGCGAGGCCACCATTGATTTCATCCGCCAGTTCAAGGTGGACATCGCGCTCATCGGCGTGTCGAGCATCGAGGCCGACGGGTCGCTGCGCGACTTCGACCTGCGCGAGGTAAAGGTGGCGCAGACCATCATTGCGCAGGCGCGCGAGGTGTGGCTTGCGGCGGACGCGAGCAAGTTCAACCGGCCGGCGATGATCCAGCTGGGCACGCTCTCGCAGATCGACCGGCTCTTCACGGATGCGGTGCCGCCGGCGCCCTTCGCCGACCTGTTGCACACCGCGCAGGTTCGCCTCGAAATCGCACGCGAAACATGAACGCTCCCCGCTTTGCGCCCTCCCCGTCCGGGGGAGGGTTGGGGTGGGGGCACGACGGCTTCTCAAGAAAGCGCGGCGCTCAACGACGGCCTGCCCCCATCCCAGTCTTCCCCCAGAGGGGAAGGAGCAAGACAATGCCGCTCCATTGACCGGCCCCAGAGGAACCATCGCCCCATGACCTACCTGCTAGCCCTCGACCAGGGCACCTCCAGCTCCCGCAGCATCGTGTTCGACCGCGAAGGCCACATCGTCGCCATTGCGCAGAAGGAGCTCACGCAGATCTACCCGCAGCCCGGCTGGGTCGAGCACGACCCGATGGAAATCTGGCGCAGCCAGCTCGCCACTGCGCGCGAAGTGCTCGCGAAGGCGAAGTTGAAGCCCACCGACATCCACGCCATCGGCATCACCAACCAGCGCGAGACCACCGTGCTGTGGAACCGCAAGACCGGCCAGCCGGTGCATCACGCCATCGTCTGGCAGGACCGCCGCGCCGAGCCGCTGTGCGCGCAGCTGCGCGACGAAGGCATGACCGACACCATCCGCGAGAAGACAGGCCTGGTGATCGACGCATATTTCTCAGGCACCAAGCTGCGCTGGCTGCTGGACAACGTGCCCGGCGCGCGCGCCGATGCCGAGCGCGGCGAGCTCGCCTTCGGCACGGTGGACAGCTGGCTCATGTGGCAGCTCACCGGCGGCAAGGTGCATGTGACCGACGTGAGCAACGCCTCGCGCACGATGCTCTTCAACGTGCACACCAACGAATGGGACGCCGACCTGCTCGCGGCGCTGAAGGTCCCCGCCGCGCTGCTGCCCAAGGTGCAGCCCTCGAGCTCGCACTTCGCCGACACCGACGCTGCGCTCCTCGGCCACAAGCTGCCCATCGGCGGCGTGGCGGGCGACCAGCAGAGCGCCCTCTTCGGCCAGGCCTGCTTCGAGGCCGGCATGGCCAAGAACACCTACGGCACCGGCTGCTTCCTGCTGATGCACACGGGCGGCGAGTTCCAGCCTTCACACAACGGCCTGCTCGTGACCAGCGCCGCACAAGCCGACACCACGCCGCAGTACGCGATGGAAGGCAGCGTGTTCGTCGGCGGCGCGGTGGTGCAGTGGCTGCGCGATGGGCTCAAGGCCATCAAGGGCAGCGCGGAAGTGCAGTCGCTCGCCGAGAGCGTGCCCGATGCGGGCGGCGTGATGATGGTGCCGGCCTTCACGGGCCTGGGCGCGCCCTACTGGGATGCGGATGCGCGCGGCACGATCACCGGACTCACGCGCGGAACGACCGTCGCGCACATCGCGCGCGCGGCGCTCGAGAGCATCGCCTACCAGAGCGCCGCGCTGCTGCAGGCCATGAGCCGCGATGCGGTGGCCGCGGGCGGCAAGCCGGTGGCCGAACTGCGCGTGGACGGCGGCGCGAGTGTCAACGACCTGCTGATGCAGTTCCAGGCCGACCTCCTGGGCATTCCGGTGGTGCGGCCCGAAGTCATCGAGACCACCGCGCTGGGCGCCGCTTACCTTGCAGGCCTGTCGACCGGGGTCTATGCCGATGCGCGCCAGCTTTCCAAACTGTGGAAGGTGGAGCGACGCTTCCTGCCGACCATGGGCCGCGCGCAGGCCGAGGAATCGATGGCGCGCTGGGAGCGCGCGGTGCGGCAAGCCACGGCCACCTGAGGCCTCGCGGCCAAACACCCCCGCCCCGCTGGGGACACTGCAGGCCGGGCGCATGCGTCGGGTCAGAATGCGCGCGCCCTCCCGACCTGCAGTCCGCTGCCCCGACCGCTTGACCTCCGCTTCCGCCGAATCGCCGCGCGCGCGCAACGTATCGCGCCACAGCGCCCTGCTCGCCTGCGGCGTGGTCGGCGCCACGCTGCTCGCGCTGATCGCGCTGGGGCACGACGGCCGCCGCATCGCCCAGCTCGCGGTGCTCGCCGCGCCGATGGTGCTCTGGCTCGCGTGGCCGTTGCGCAGTGCGCGCATGCGGCGCTTGCGCACCGTGCTCGTGTGGCTCTGGGCCATGGGCTTCGCGCTCGACGGCGCGGTGCGCGCCTACCTGCTCGACACCTACCAGGCCGCGCCCGACGGCGCGATGGTGCTCGGCGCGGCAGCCAACACCAATGCACGCGAGAGTTCGGAATACCTGTGGATGCACTGGCGCTCGGCGGTCATCTGGACGGGCGCGCTCGCCATGGCCGGCGTGCTTGTGGCCATGTTCGCGCGGCGCGGCGCGGCCTTCGACGCGACGACATCGTCCGTGCGCGCGTCACGCTCGCCGCTCTGGACGCGGTCGTTGGTGATCGTTGTGCTGCTGATCGCCTGCGTGGCCTATGCGAGCAAGCCGTGGCGGCGGTTGCATCCCGCGATCTTCTGGGCCAACTGGTCTCACTCCGTGCACACGCTGCGCGCTGCCTGGGCCGACCAGCAGGAGGTGCGCGACCGCGCGATGGCGCAGGCCAAGGCCATCGCGCCAGTGGCGTTGCAGGCCGGTCCCTCGACGGTGGTGCTGGTGATCACCGACAGCATCAACCGCGACAACATGGCCCTCTACGGCTACGGCCGCCCGACCACGCCGCGCCTGCTGGCACACAAGGCGCAGGCCGGCGAGCAGATGGCGGTGTTGAAGAATGCATGGTCGGTCGATGCGAGCACCCTGCCCGCGCTGCGCAACATGTTCCATTTCGGCCTGCCGGAAAGCGAGAACCCGCCGCACCTGCTGGCACTGGCGCGCGCCGCCGGCTACAAGGTCTGGTGGATCAGCAACCACGACGACCTGGCCATCGAGCAGCAGCATGCGCGCTTCGCCGACGTGGTGGACATGGTCAACCGCACGCCCGGCCGCGCCAGCGCTTCGCTGGACGGCGAGATCCTCGACTGCGTGCAGGAAGCCTTGGCGGACACGAGCACAGAGCGCAAGCTCATCGTGGTCCACCTGATGGGCGCGCACCCACACTACAGCCTGCGCTTTCCCGCGAACGCCAACCCGTTCGACGACGACGTCGACGCGGTCGAAAAGGGCCTGGTGAAGGACGGCCGCTCCGCCTGGGTGCGCCGCTTCCGCCAGGAATACGACGCGGCGCTGCTGTACCACGACTTCGTGGTATCGGAGCTCCTGCAGCAGACACGCGCCACAGGCAAGCCGGGCGAATACCGCGCCTGGATGTACCTCTCGGACCACGGCCAGGAGGTCGGCCACGGCAGCGACCGCGCAGGCCACAGCCCATCGACCGCGTCGGGCTACCGCATCCCCGCCGTCGTCTGGCGCAACAGCGAGCCGCTGCCGGGCGGCGCGGCGCAGCAACAGCCGTTTCGCGCGGACTGGACGGGATGGACGCTGATGGACCTGCTCAAGGTCCAGTGGAATGGGCAGATGCCCGAGCGCAACGTGCTGGGCAATGCCTACCGCTGGCAGGCGCCGAAGATTCCGGTGGCCGTCGAGTCGTTTTCACGCTGACGGCCCCGGGGGCTCAGTGCGCGGGAACCAGGAAGTCCTGGCTGATGCGCCCGCCCAGTTCGTTCACACGGTCGAGGAACTGCGTGAGATAGGCATGCAGCCCGGTCGCCAGGATCTCGTCGACCCGCGCGTACTGCAGGTCGGCCAGGAGCTTGCCGGCGCGGCGCTGCGTTTCGGCGCTCTGCTCGTTCTGCACCTTCGCGAGGTTGTTGACCACCTCGACCAGGCTCGCATGCAGCGAGCGCGGCATGTCGGCGCGAAGAATCAGCAGCTCGGCCACGCGCTCGGGCTTGATCACGTCGCGGTACACCTTGCGGTAGACCTCGAAGGCCGAGACGCTGCGCAGGATCGCGCTCCAGTGATAGAAGTCGTACTCCTGGTCTTCCTCGGTGGCGGCACCGAAGAACTCGCTGTTGAGCGCATGGAACTTCACGTCCACCAGCCGCGCTGTGTTGTCTGCGCGTTCGAGGAAGGTGCCCAGGCGCGAGAAGTAGAACGCCTCGTCCTGCAGCATCGTGCCCAGCGTCACGCCGCGCGAGAGGTGCGAGCGGAACTTGACCCACTCGAAAAACTGGCCCGGATCGCGCTCGAAGTCGCCCTGGCGCAGCATGCGGTTCACTTCGAGCCAGGTGGTGTTCTGCGTTTCCCAGGCCTCGGTGGTGAGCGCGCCGCGCACGGCACGCGCGTTCTCGCGCGCGGCCTTCAGGCAGGAGACGATCGACGAGGCATTGCTCTCGTCCTTGACCATGAACTCCATCACCTCGTTGGGCGTGATCTGCTCGTACTTCTTGTTGTAGAGCGGCAGCAGCTCGCTGATGGACAGCACGCCCTGCCAGCCGTACTTGGCCACTTCGGCCGACTGCGGCAGGAGCGAGGTCTGGTAGTTGACGTCCAGCATGCGCGCGGTGTTCTCGGCGCGCTCGGTGTAGCGGGACATCCAGTAGAGGTGGTCTGCGGTGCGCGAAAGCATCGTGTGTTCTCCTAATTCCTTGCCTGCACTCAGACCGACGACGACTGGCTTTGCGACTGCGATTGCGCCCTGGGCGCACGCTCGGCTTCGAGGATCCAGGTGTCCTTGGTGCCGCCGCCCTGCGAGGAATTGACCACCAGCGAGCCTTCCTTCAGCGCCACGCGGGTGAGGCCGCCGGGCACCATCTGCACTTCCTTGCCCGAAAGCACGAAGGGCCGCAGGTCGATGTGGCGCGGCGCGATGCCGGCGTCCACGAAGGTCGGCGAGGTCGAGAGGCTCAGCGTCGGCTGCGCGATATAGCCGTCGGGCTTGGCGATCACGGCCTTCTTGAAGTCCTCGATCTCGGCGTGCGTGGCGGCGGGGCCGATCAGCATGCCGTAGCCGCCGGCGCCGTGCACCTCCTTGACGACCAGGTCCTTCATGTTGTCGAGCGTGTACTGCAGCTCGTCCTTGTTGCGGCACATGTAGGTCGGCACGTTCTTCAAGATCGGCTTTTCGCCGAGGTAGAACTCGATCATCTTGGGCACGTAGGGGTAGATCGACTTGTCGTCGGCCACGCCGGTGCCCACCGCATTGCAGATCACGACGTTGCCCGCACGGTACGCGCGCATGAGGCCCGCCGTGCCGAGCGTGGAGGTCGGGCGGAACACGTCGGGGTCGAGGAAGTCGTCGTCCACGCGGCGGTAGATCACGTCCACGCGCCGCGGCCCGCGCGTGGTGCGCATGTAGACGAAGTCGTCCTTGACGAAGAGGTCCTGCCCCTCGACCAGCTCGATGCCCATCTGCTGCGCGAGGAAGGCGTGCTCGAAGTAGGCGCTGTTGTACATGCCGGGCGTGAGCACCACCACCGTGGGCTCGGCCGTGGCGGCCGGTGCGCTCGCGCGCAGGGTTTCCAGCAGCAGGTCGGGGTAGTGCGCGACCGGCGCGATGCGGTTCTGGTTGAAGAGCTCCGGGAAGAGCCGCATCATCATCTTGCGGTTCTCCAGCATGTAGCTCACGCCGCTGGGCACCCTGAGGTTGTCTTCGAGAACGTAGTACTCGCCGTTGCCGTCGGCATCGGGCGCGCGGACGATATCGATGCCCGAGATGTTCGAGTAGACGTTGTGCGGCACGGTCACGCCCATCATCTCGGGGCGGAACTGCGCGTTGTTCAGGATCTGCTCAGCCGGGATGATGCCGGCCTTGATGATTTCCTGGTCGTGGTAGACGTCGTGCAGGAAGCGGTTGAGTGCGGTGACGCGCTGCACCAGCCCCTTTTCCATGCTGTCCCACTCGTGGGGGGGAATGATGCGGGGCAGCAGGTCGAACGGAATAAGTCGCTCGGTGCCCGAGCCGTCCTCGTCCTTGGCGCCGTATACCGCGAAGGTGATGCCGACCCGGCGGAAGATCAGTTCCGCCTCTTCGCGCCGCGATCGCATCACCTCACCGGGTTGCTTCGCAAGCCATTGGTCGTAGCGCTTGTAGTGCTGTCGGATCGCAGCCCCCGCATAGGGCAACTGCTCATACATCTCATCGAATTTGTGCATGGAACGACCAATCTCCTTGAGCCATAGCTTAGCAAGTTCAGGGCCAAATCCTGGCTAACCCCCAGGCTTCGCGCACTTCGTGTCGCTTCGCCCACCCCCTTGCAGGGGGCAACACCTGCGGCCCGGCGAAGCCGGTTCCGCGGTGTTTCGCGAATGGGGAGGGCCCTACGCCTTCTTGCGGGCCGTCAGGAATTCCTTGATGCGCTTGCCGCTTTCGTCGCTGTAGAGGCTTTCGACCAGCACGCCGCGCTCGGCCTCCAACTGCTGGCGGCGATCGCGGCCGCGCGCCGAATACACCAGCTCCTTGATGCGGGCCTGAACGTCGAACGGGCCTTGCGCGAGCTTCTGCGCCCAGGCGAGCGCGGCGGCATAGGCCGTGCCGCGCGGCACGATCCGGTTGACGACGCCCCAGTCGTGCAGCCGGCGGGCCTGATGGACCGAGCCGCCCAGGAGGATCTCGATCACGGCCTGCGGCGGCAGCGAACGCACCAGCGAATCGGTGCCCCCGCCGTCGATCGAAAGGCCGAAGTTGACGTTGGACATCACGAATTCCGCATCCTCGGCCGCGACGACCAGGTCGCACGCAAGGCACAGCGAAAAGCCGCTGCCTGCCGCCGTACCCTCGACCGCTGCGATGACCGGCTGGGGCGCTTCCTGCATCGCCATGACCCACTCGTTCAACGCGTCGGAATGCGCCAGTTGCTCCGCCTGCGGGAGCTTGCGCTGCCGCGCGAGCCGCCGCAGGTCGCCGCCGACGCAGAAATGCTCGCCCTCCCCGGTCAGCACGATGGCGCGGACGGTGCGAAAGCCCGAGGCGGCGCGTATGGCCTTCGCGGCGGCCCGGTAGATCGACGGATTGACGGTGTTGCGCGCCGCGGGGTTGCTGATGGTCAGCACCAGCACTGCGCCCTCGCGGTGCATCTGGAGCTTCGCTGCCGGGATGGTGGCTGCCCCGGCGCTGGCGATGGTGGGAACGGCTGCGGACATCATGGCGCCCGCCTGCCGATCGTCTGGTGCTGGCGCCTGTTCTTGTGAAACATGCCGCCTCCTCAAGTTGTTTCGGATCGATACAACGTATCAGGCACTGCGATACGCGACGAAGCAACCGGCCACGCCCCATTTGTTTAACAATTAGTTCACATTTTTGGCAGTTCCCGAGCACCGCTCGACCAGCGCGCCAGCAACCAGAGTGACCCAGCGACCTTTTCGACGGAACACCCGGCTGCTGTTCAGGGCACGCGGTGCAGCCAGTAGCGCGCGCGGCGATCGCGCTCGCAGGCCACCTCGGCGGGGTGCACGCTGGTCCATTGCGCGGCGCCGCACCGGACAGTCTCCACCACCCGCACGCCGCGATCCGTGTAGCGCGCGACCACTTCCTTCGCCGGGTGTCCGAAGCGATTGCGGTAGCCCGCCTGGACCAGCGCGATGCGCGGCCGCACCGCATCGAGCAACGCATCGCTCGACGAAGTCTTGCTGCCGTGATGAGGCACCAGCAGCACATCGGCCGCGAGGGCGGCGTTTCGCTGCACGAGCGCGCGCTCCTGGTCGCGCTCGATGTCGCCGGCCAGCAGCACGGTCGCGCGGCCGTTGCCAATGCGCAGCACGCACGAAACCGCGTTCGGCTTGGCCGAGGCCGCATAGTCCGATGCGAACGGATGCAGCAGTTCGAAATGCACGCCATCCCAGGCCCATTGCCGGCCGGCTTCGCACACCTCGTTCACGGCACCGGGCTGCTGTGCACGCAGCGGATGCGTCGCCTCGATCGAACTAAGCAGCAGCGCCTGCGGCTGCATCGCGAGCACCGCGGGCGCGCCGCCGGTGTGGTCGATGTCGCGGTGGCTCAGCACCAGCATGTCGAGCCGCTCGTCGAAGGCGCGCAGCAGCGGCACGAGCACGCGGTGGCCCGCATCGCTCTCGAGGCTGTAGCGGGGCCCGGCGTCGTAGAGCAGGCTGTGCGTGGCCGTGCGCACCAGCACCGCGCTGCCTTGCCCGACATCGGCCGCGAGCACTTCGAACTCGCCGGCGGCGGGCCGCGGCATCTGCCACAGCAACACGGGCAGCAGCAACGGCAGGCCCAGCGCGCGCATCGACCGCGGCAGCGGCATGGCGAGCAACGCGCCGCCCGCCACGCCGCAGGCGGCCATCCACCAAGGCGGCGCGGCCATCGACAACGTGGCGAACGGCATTCCCGCCAACCACTGCAGCAGGACCGCAAGCGCCTGCACAGCCCAGGCCGCGACGTCCCAGAGCGGCGCCGCGATGGCGCCCAGCATGGCCAGCGGCGTGATCACGAGCGTGACCCATGGAATCGCGATGGCATTGGCGAACAGCCCGACCAGCGACACCTGCTGGAACAGCAACAGGCTCAGCGGCGTGAGCGCGAGCGTGATCACCCATTGCTCGCGAAAGAACAGGAGCAGCCGTTGCGCGGCGCCCGCTTTCCGCGCGCCTGCCTCCGTCGAATCGGTGGCGAAGAGCACGCCCACCGCGACGAAGCTGAGCCAGAAACCCGCCTGCATCAAGGCCCACGGGTCGACCGCCACGACCACCGCGGCAGTCAGCAGCCAGACATGCGGCCAAGGCCAGCGCCTGCCGGTCAGGCGAAGCGAGGCGACGGTGGCGAGCATCCAGACCGTTCGCTGCGCGGGCACGCCCCAACCGCTGAAGAGCGCGTAGAGCGTGGCCAGCACCACGCCGCCGAGCAGCGCGGCCTGGGGTGCGGGAAGGCGCAGCATCGCCCGGCCGCTGCGCCGCCACAGCGCGCCGACGATGTGCGCGGCGAGCCAGGCGAACATGGTGATGTGGAGACCCGAGATCGACATCAGGTGCGCCACGCCCGTCGCCCTGAACACGTCCCAGCCGGCGCGGTCGATCGCGCGCTGGTCGCCGGTGACGAGGGCGGCGATCACTCCGGCCTGCCGGCGGTCTGCCACGCGCTCGAACACGGCATCGCGTACGGATTCGCGTGCGCGCTCGATGGGATGGCGCCACGTGTTCGCGACATGCACCGGGGCCGGGTCGCGCGAACCGGTGCGCACGTAGCCGTAGGCATGCACGCCCTGCTCCCACAGCCAGAGCTCGCTGTCGAAGCCGTGCGGATTGACGTTGCCGTGCGGCGCCCTGAGCCGCACCGTGAATCGCCATCGCTCGCCGGCATGCAATGCACCGACCGCGGCGGACGAAACCGCGCGCCCTTCCGGCGCGCGCCCCCAGAGGCCCGTGTTCTCGCCATACCAGCCGAGCGCGATGCGCGACGGCACCACGGGCGGCACGCCTTCGCGCGCACCGGCCCAGCGCGCGGATTCGACATCGAGCTGAAACCGCGTGCCGGTCTCGTTGCGCTGCGGCATCTGCGAGACCACGCCGGTCACCTGCAGGTCGCGGCGCTCGATCGACGGATCGAGCGCGCCGCCTGCGTAGGCGACGGCGCGCCACCCCGCGAGCCCCGCACCGACCAAAGCGCCGCACACCAACGCCGCAAGCAGCATCTGCCGCCCGAAGGCACGCCGCCACAACAACCCCGCGACACCCGCGAACAACAAGACCGCGTAGAACCCCGCGCGCCAAAGCACCGGCTGATGCAGCTGCAACGCCGCACCGACCAGCGATCCTCCCAACGCGGCAAACGCCCACGACGCGCCCCTGCCGGACGCACGCGACGGCGTCACCGGAATACTCCCGAACACATGATGCAAACCCTCCCCGAACCCGCGCTCGATGGCGCGTTAATTGCTTGGCTTCTGGGCTAGTATGCGTCTCACACGAGACATCTTTTCGATGCAATCTCGCAGTACTGCACACAAAAACGCATGTCCATTCACGCCGCACTCCACCACGTCACCCATTACAAATACGACCGCCTGGTGCAGTTGGGCCCGCAGGTCGTGCGCTTGCGGCCCGCGCCGCATTGCCGCAGCAACGTGATTTCGTACTCGCTGCGGGTCGAACCGGCCGAGCACTTCGTCAACTGGATGCAGGACCCGTTCGCCAACTACCAGGCGCGACTGGTGTTCCCCGAGAAGACACGCGAATTCAAGGTCACCGTCGACCTCGTGGTCGAGATGGCGGTCTACAACCCCTTCGACTTCTTCCTCGAGCCGCAGGCCGAGAACTTTCCATTCAAGTACACCGCCTCGCAGGCCGAGGAACTGGCGCCCTACCTCGTGGCCGACCCGGTCACGCCGCTGGTGGAGGCCTACCTCGAGAAGATCGACCGCAAGGAGCAGCGCACCATCGACTTCCTGGTGGGCCTGAACCAGCAGGTGCAGCAGGACGTCAACTACCTCATCCGCATGGAGCCCGGCGTGCAGACGCCGGAAGAAACGCTCACCAACGGCAGCGGCTCGTGCCGCGACTCGGGCTGGCTGCTGGTGCAGTTGCTGCGCCACATGGGCCTGGCCGCGCGCTTCGTCTCTGGCTACCTGATCCAGCTCACGCCCGACGTGAAGGCGCTCGACGGCCCGAGCGGCACCACGGTCGACTTCACCGACCTGCACGCCTGGTGCGAGGTGTTCCTGCCGGGCGCGGGCTGGATCGGCCTGGATGCCACCTCGGGCCTCATGGCCGGCGAAGGCCACATCCCGCTCGCCTGCACGCCCACGCCCTCGAGCGCGGCGCCCATCGAAGGCGGCGTGGACGAGTCGGAGGTCGAGTTCGGCCACGAGATGAAGGTCACGCGCATCTACGAATCGCCGCGCGTCACCAAGCCCTACACCGAAGAGCAGTGGGCCGAAGTGCTCACGCTCGGCGATGCCGTCGATGCGCGCCTTAAGGCCGGCGACGTGCGCCTCACGATGGGCGGCGAGCCCACCTACGTGGCCACCAGCGATCGCGACGCGCCCGAGTGGAACACCGACGCGCTCGGCCCCACCAAGCGCGGCTACGCGACCGAACTCGTCCACAAGCTGCGCGCCGAATACGGCAACGGCGGGTTCCTGCATTTCGGCCAGGGCAAGTGGTACCCGGGCGAGCAACTGCCGCGCTGGGCGCTGTCGATCTTCTGGCGTGCCGACGGCCAGACGCTGTGGCACGACCCTGCGCTCTTTGCCGACGAGCGATTTCCCACGCACTACACGAGCGAAGATGCGCGCCGCTTCACCAGCACCCTGGCAGGCAACCTCGGGCTGACCGAGCGCTACATCCAGCCCGGCTACGAAGACACCTACTACTACCTCTGGCGCGAACGCCGCCTGCCGGTGAACGTCGACCCGTTCGAGTCGAAGCTCGACGACGAACTCGAACGCGTGCGCCTGCGCCGCGTGTTCACGCAGAAGCTCGATGCGGTGATCGGCTACATGCTGCCCATCGAGCCGGGCAATGCGAACGCCGATGCGCCCGCGCTCGCCGGCCCCGGCTGGAAGACCGGCCCCTGGTTCCTGCGCGACGACCGGCTCTATCTCATTCCGGGCGATTCGCCCATGGGCTACCGCTTGCCGCTCGACTCGCAACCGTGGGCGAGCAAGGGCGACTACCCGTACCTGATCGAGCGCGACCCGACCGCACCGCGCGGCGCGCTGCCGAGCGCGGCCGACTACCGTGCGCGCTACAGCACGGGTGCCCCCGCTGCCGGCGGCGCCAGCCTGGGCGACGTGCCCTACACCTTCGGTACACCCCCCGTGGTTCCGGCTTCGCTGCGCCTGCAGAGCCCCGGAGATGCCGCGAGCGGCGACGCAGCCGCCGCCGCGCGTGCCGCCGACGACGCCACCGCCACGCCCGCCACCCGCCAGCCCCTGCGTGGCGAATCGGCCCACTGGGTCACCCGCACCGCGCTGTGCGTCGAAGTGCGCGACCCGCGCCGAGCCAACGGCCCGTCGGCCGAGAAGAAGGGCAGCGCCTCGGGCGTGCTCTACGTCTTCATGCCGCCGCTCGCGCGCCTGGAGGACTACCTGGACCTCGTGGCCGCCGTCGAAGCCACCGCGCGCGAACTGGACATGCGCATCGTGATGGAAGGCTATCCGCCGCCGCGCGATCCGCGCCTGAAGATGCTGGCCGTCACGCCCGACCCGGGCGTGATCGAGGTCAACATCCACCCGGCCCACAACTGGAAGGAACTGGTCGCGCACACCGAGTTCCTCTACAACGCCGCGTTCGAGACGCGCCTGTCGGCAGAGAAGTTCATGACCGACGGCCGCCACACCGGCACCGGCGGCGGCAACCACTTCGTGATGGGCGGCGCCACGCCGGCGGACAGCCCGTTCCTGCGCCGGCCCGAGCTGCTCGCGAGCCTCCTGCTCTACTGGCACAACCATCCGTCGCTGAGCTACCTCTTCTCGGGCATGTTCATCGGCCCGACGAGCCAGGCCCCGCGCGTGGACGAGGCGCGCAACGACCAGGTCTACGAGCTCGAAATCGCCCTCAAGGAAATCGCCAAGAACCGCGAGATCTACGGCCAGAACATGCCCGCATGGCTGGTCGACCGCACGCTGCGCAACATCCTGATCGACGTGTCGGGCAACACGCACCGCAGCGAGTTCTGCATCGACAAGCTGTATTCGCCCGACTCCAGCACCGGCCGCCTGGGCCTCCTGGAGCTGCGCGCCTTCGAGATGCCGCCGCATGCGCGCATGAGCATCGCGCAGCAGCTCCTGATCCGCGCGCTGGTGGCCCGCTTCTGGGACGAGCCCTACAAGGCGCCGGTCACCCGCTGGGGCACCGAGCTGCACGACCGGTTCCTCCTGCCGACCTTCGTGAAGATGGACTTCGACGACGTCATCAGCGAGATGCGCCAGGCCGGCTTCGCGTTCGATCCCGACTGGTTCGCGCCGCACTTCGAGTTCCGCTTCCCGCTCGTGGGCCAGATGCAGGCGATGGGCGTGGAGCTGTCGCTGCGCAACGCGCTGGAGCCGTGGCACGTGATGGGCGAGGAAGGCTCGGCGGGGGGCACGGTGCGCTACGTCGATTCGTCGCTCGAGCGCATCGAGGTGCGCGTGACGGGCCTGAACGAAAGCCGCCACGTCGTCACCGTCAACGGCAAGGTGCTGCCGCTGCAGCCCACGGGCGTGACCGGCGAGTTTGTCGCGGGCGTGCGCTACAAGGCCTGGAACCCGCCTTCGGCCCTGCACCCGAGCATCGGCGCCCACGCGCCCTTGACCTTCGACCTGGTGGACACCTGGATGAAGCGCTCGCTGGGCGGCTGCCAGTACTTCGTGGCCCACCCGGGCGGGCGCAACTACGACAGCTTCCCGGTCAACGCCTACGAGGCCGAGAGCCGCCGGCATTCGCGCTTCACGCGCATGGGCCACACGCCCGGCCTCATGCGCACGCCGCCGGCCACCATCGAGCTGCCGGGCAGCCGCGAATTCCCGTTCACGCTCGACTTGCGCCGCTGAGGGGACATCCAGCACACCGCCCGAACGGGTACCCCGTGACGGCGGTGTGACAATCCACCCCCTGTGGAACCTTTGAACGAATCCCTGTTCGACGCCCAGGCACTGGAGTTTCCAGCGGCCCTGGCGTCGGCGCTCGCACCGGCCGCGCTGCCCGGCCACTTCGACGAGCTGCGTGGCCAGGCCACCGCGGCTGCGCCTGCGAGGCCCGCTGCCGGCGGCTCGGCGCCGGCCACCGCGCCGGCCCCGCTGCTGTACGACGCTGCAACGGAGCGGCCGGCGGCCACGCAGTCGCAGTCGCAGTCCCAGTCTTCGCAGTCCCAGTCCCAGTCGCAGTCCCAGCAGCAGCCGTCGTCCAACGACAAACCGCCGCTCACCCCCGCCTGGAACGCTTTCTTCGACCAGCTCGGCCCGGGCGGCTTCAACGATCTGCCGCGCCGCGCGGTCAGCCTGGAGCGGCAGATCCGCGACAACGGCGTCACCTACAACGTCTACGCCGACGCCAACGGACCGCAGCGCCCCTGGTCGCTCGACCTCTTTCCGCTGATCGTCTCGCCCGAGAGCTGGAGCCAGATCGAGGCCGGCGTGCTGCAGCGCGTGCGCGTGCTCGACCGCGTGATGGCCGACGTCTACGGCCCCCAGCAGTTGCTGAGCGAAGGCCTCCTGCCGCCGGCATTGGTGCGCGGCCATCCGGGCTACCTGCGCGCGCTGCACGGCGTGAAGCCGCCGGGAGACACCTGGCTGCACATCGCGGCCTTTGACCTCGCACGCGGCCCCGACGGCAACTGGTGGGTGGTGTCGCAACGCACCCAGGCGCCCTCGGGCCTGGGCTACCTGCTGGAAAACCGCCTGGCCATCACGCGCCAGTTTCCGCAGGCGTTCGAGGCGCTGCACGTGCAGCGCCTGGCCGCCACCTACAGCGCCATGATGGACGGCCTGCAGCGCATGTGCCCGGCCGGCGTGCCGCCCCACATCGCCCTCCTCACGCCCGGCCCGTACAACGAGACCTACTTCGAGCACGCCTACCTCGCGCGCTATCTCGGCGTGACGCTGGTCGAAGGCAACGACCTCACGGTGCGCGACCAGCGCCTCTACCTCAAGACTTTGCAGGGCCTGCGCCCGGTGCACGGCCTCATCAAGCGGCTGGACGACCAGTTCCTCGACCCGCTGGAGCTGCGCCCCGATTCCACGCTCGGCGTGCCCGGGCTCCTGCAGGCGATTCGCGCCGGCAACGTGCTCGTGGCCAACATGCCGGGCTCGGCGTTCCTCGAATCGCCCGCGCTGCTCGGTTTCCTGCCGGGCCTTGCGCGCCGGCTGATCGGCGAGAAGCTCAAGCTCCCGGCCCTCCCCACCTGGTGGTGCGGCGAGCGTGCGGCGCTCGAAGCCGTGCTGCCGCAGCTGGGCGACTGCGCCATCAAGCCCACCTACCCGGGCTCCGACGGCCAGACCAGCTTCGACGCCGTGCTCGGCAGCCAGCTCGGCCGGCGCGAGCTCGACGAGTGGGCCGGCCGCATCGTGCGCGAGGGCGACGCCCACACCGTGCAGAGCTACATGCCGCTGTCGCAGATGCCCACCTGGGCGAGCGACCTGGGCCCTGGCCATATCGCGCCGCGCGCGGTGCTGCTGCGCGTGTTCGCGGTGAGCGACGGCGCGCAGTCCTGGCGCGTGCTGCCCGGCGGGCTTGCCCGGCTCGCAGGCGCGAATGCGCAGATCGCCTCGATGCAGCGCGGCGGCAGCAGCGCCGACGTGTGGGTGCAGACGCACGGCGAGGTCGATCGCACCACGCTGCTGCAGCCGCATGCCACGCCGGCCTCGCTCGCGCGGCACCGCGCGCCGGTCACCAGCCGCGCGGCAGAGAACATGTTCTGGCTCGGCCGCTACACCGAGCGCGCCGAGAACGCGGTGCGCCTGGCGCGCCTCACCCTCAACCTGCTGGGCGGCGAAGACCAGTCCTCGCGCCCGCTGCTCGAATGGCTGCACCGCATGGCCGTGCGCAATGCGCTGGTGCCGGCCGAGGCGCCGAGCGCGCCGCAGTCGCGCCGGGTGTTCGAGCGCGCGCTGGTGGCCGAGCTCGGCGACGTCGACAAGGGCGGCAGCGTCGGCTATAGCCTGCGCTGCATCCGCGAGGCCGCGGCCGCGGTGCGCGAACGGCTCTCGCAGGACAACTGGAACCAGATCGTGCGCGCCGAAGCCGAGTTCCTCCGGCGCGCGGCCGAGCAGGCGGGCGAAGGCAGCTTTGCCGCCAGCGCCGCGTTGCGCGCGCTCGAATCGGCCAGCACCGCGCTGGCCGCGATGACCGGCGCGCAGACCGACCGCATGACGCGCGACGACGCCTGGCGACTGCTCTCCATCGGCCGCCACATCGAGCGCCTGGGCTTCCTGTCGAACGCGCTGGAAGCCGGCTTCGACAACGGGGCGGTGCACGAGGTCAGCGGCTTCGAGGCGATGGTGGCGCTGTTCGACAGCACCATCACCTTCCACGCGCGCTACCAGCAGCGCCGCGACGTCGCCACGCTTGTCGACCTGCTGGTGCTCGATGCCGAGAACCCGCGCTCGCTCGCCTGGGTGACGCAAACGCTGCGAGGGCGCATCGCGCGGCTCGCGGGCAGCGCGCCCGGCAAGCTCACGGCGCTGTCGTACGAACTGCCCGACCCGGCCACCTGGACGCTCGAGCACCTTTGCGCTGCCGGGCCCGACGCGAACTACCCCGCGCTGGTGCAGTTGCTCGCCAACTGCGAGACGGCCGCCTACCATGTGTCGGACGCCATCGGCACGCGCTACTTCACGCTCACCTCCGAATCCCTGCGCTCCGTCGGCGCTTGAACTGGCTCTCCCCCATGCTTCGCGCACTTCGTGTCGCTTCGCACCCCCCCTCGCCGGGGGCAACGCCAGCAGCCCGGCAAAGCCGGTTCTGCGGCAACACCTGGCTCTCCCCCATGCTTCGCGCACTTCGTGTCGCTTCGCACTCCCCCTCGCGGGGGCAACGCCTGCGGCCCGGCAAAGCCGGTTCCGCGACGTTCCACAATGAAATCCAGGAGGCAGACATGCTCATCGACCGCCGAATCACACTGATCGCCGCTGCACTCGCTACCGGCCTTGCACTGGCCGGCTGCGGCAAGCAGGAGGCCGCTGCGCCCGGCGTCGCTTCGGCACCGCCTGCGCCCGCCGCGGCGCGCGTGCTGGTCGTGGGCACCGACGCCGCCTACGCGCCGTTCGAATCGCAGAACGAAAAGGGCGAGGTCGTGGGCTTCGACATCGACGTGGTCAAGGCCGTCGCGCAGAAGGCGGGCATCGAGGTGAAGTTCGTCAACACGCCTTGGGAAGGCATCTTCAATTCGCTCGACCAGGGCGACCGCGACCTGCTGGTGTCGTCGATCACCATCACCGACGAGCGCCGCCAGACCATGGACTTCTCGCAGCCCTACTTCGAAGCCAGGCAGCTCATCGCGGTCAAGAGCGATTCGCCGGTTGCGAAGTTCGACGACATCAAGAGCCTGAAGGTCGGCGTGCAGAACGGCACGACGGGCGACGAAGTCGTGGGCAAGCTGCTGGGCAAGTCGAGCACGGCCATCAAGCGCTTCGAATCCACCCCGCTCGCGCTGAAGGAACTCGAAGCCGGCGGCGTGCAGGCGGTGGTGGCCGACAACGGCGTGGTGGCGCACTACCTTGCCAACAACGCAGGCGGCGGGTTCAAGACGGTGAGCGATGCGGGCTTTCCGGCCGAGCAGTACGGCATCGCGGTGAAGAAGGGCAACGCCGAGCTTCTCGCCAAGATCGACAAGGGCCTGGCGGACATCAAGGCCGACGGCACCTACGCGAAGATCTACGCCTCGCACTTCGGCACCGAAGCGAAGTAACCCCAAGACCCTGCCATGCTGCTGCACGTCACCCACGAAACCCGCTACGAGTACGCACCGCCGGTCGAGACGGCGCAGCACCTGGCCCACCTGAAGCCGCTGGCCACCGGTTCGCAGCGGCTGGTGAGCCATCAGCTCGCGATCGATCCGCCGCCCGCTCAGCGCAGCGAGCTACCCGACCTCTACGGCAACACCCGCGCCTTCTTCGCGCTCGAAGCCACGCACGACCGGCTGGTGGTCACCGCCGAGAGCGTGGTCGAGACCTCGGTTCCGGTGCTCTCACCCGCCATCGCGCGCGAGCTGCCCTGGGAGGCCGTGCGCGAGCGCTTCCGCTTTCGCAAGGACGCCACCTTCGACGCGGCTTCCGAATTCGTCTTTCCCTCGCCCTACGTGCCGCGCCACGGCGATTTCGCCGCCTATGCGCGCGCGAGCTTCGTGCCCGGACGCCCCACCTTCGACGTGGCGATGGACCTCACCGAGCGCATGTACCGCGACTTCGACTACGACGCCGACAGCACCGAGATCAACACCCCCGCCGTCGAGGCGCTGGCCCAGCGCAAGGGCGTGTGCCAGGACTTCGCGCACATCATGATCGCGTGCTTCCGCACGCTCGGCCTGCCCGCGCGCTACGTGAGCGGCTACCTGCTCACGCAGCCGCCGCCCGGCCAGCCGCGCCTGGTGGGCGCCGACGCGTCGCACGCGTGGGTGTCGGTGTACCTGCCCGGCCGCAGCGACGTAGCGGGCGATGAAGAGCAGGACGGCCCGCCGGGCGCCGGTGGCTGGGCCGATTTCGACCCCACCAACGGACGCCAGCCCGGCGAGGACTACGTGACGCTGGCCATCGGCCGCGACTACTCCGATGTCTCGCCGATGCGCGGCGTACTCCATGGCGGCGCAAGGCACACGTTGAGCGTCGGGGTGACCGTGCAGCCGGTGGGGGAAGTGATCGAGCTGGCCGCGCAAAGCCGGACACAATCGACACCCCAAGACAAGGAGTCTCCATGAGCGTTTACGACAAACTTTCCAGCCTCGGCATCACCCTGCCCCCGGTCTCGGCCCCCGCCGCCGCCTACGTGCCCTTCGTGCAGACCGGCAACCTCGTGTTCCTGTCGGGCCACATCGCCAAGAAGGACGGCAAGGTCTGGGCCGGCCAGCTCGGCGTGAACATCACCACCGAAGAAGGCAAGCAGGCTGCGCGCGCCATCGCCATCGACCTGCTGGGCACGCTGCACGCGGCCGTGGGCGATCTCAACAAGGTCAAGCGCATCGTCAAGGTGATGAGCCTGGTGAACTCGGTCGGCACCTTCACCGAACAGCACCTGGTGACCAATGGCGCGAGCGAATTCTTCGCCGAAGTCTTCGGCCCCGAAAAGGGCGCGCATGCGCGCAGCGCGTTCGGCGTGGCGCAAGTGCCAATGGGTGCCTGTGTCGAGATCGAGCTGATCGCCGAAGTCGGCTGATCCGCCAGGAAATCGCCCCGCCAGCCGGGGCTTTTTTTCGAGCCCTCGACCGCCATGCACACCCTCCTGCGCACCCTCGCATCGACTGCGCTTCTGTTCGCCGCCCTGCACCCGGGCGGCGCTATCGCGCAATCGCTCAGTTGCGGCGGCTTTCTCGCAGGCGTCGGCGAATCGAAGTTCTCCGTCCTCAACAAATGCGGCGAGCCGGTCTTGAAGGACCTCGTCTGCGTCCCGCGCCCGCAGGTCGAAGTGATCGTCACGCCCGGCGCGCGGGGCGGCGGCACGCGGCAGATCATCAGTCAGCAATGCGTTCCGATGGAAGACTGGACCTACCACCGCGGCCAGGGCAACTTCCTCGGGATCGTTCGCTTCTACAACGGCGCCGTCGAATCGGTGCGCGACGGCGACCGGATCCCGTGAGCTACGGCGCGCTGCCGAAGCTCGCCTCCAGGAACTCGATCAACGCCTGCACGCGCGCCGTGCGTCCCTTGCGGGTTGGCACGAGCAGCAGCACCGGCGCGCTGTCGAATGCCCAGTCTTTCAGCACCCGAACCAGCGAGCCCCGCGCGATCGCATCCGCCGCGTCCCATTCGGAGCGCAGCACCAGCCCCATGCCCTGCTCGGCCCAGTGCCGCGCCACGCTGCCGTCGTTGGTGACGAAGGCCGGCGCGATGCGCAGCGTTTCGCGCGCGCCCGCACGCTGGAGCGCTTTCGGCTTCGCGGCGCGGCGCACATGCCAGAGCGTGACGTCCTCTTCGTTCTCGCGGATGACGATGCAGTCGTGCGTCATCACATCGCGCGGAACGCGGGGCGTGCCGCGTGCGCGCAGGTACTCGGGGCTCGCGCAGAGCCAGCGTTCGTTGGCGCTCAGCGTGCGCGCGACCCACGACGAGTCGCGCACCGTGCCGATGTGGATGATCGCGTCGGCATCGTGCCGGTCGGGCCAGGGCGTCTCGCGCAGGTCGAACTGGATGCGCAGGCCCGGATGCAGCCAGGCGAAGCGAGCGAGCATCGGCGCCACGTATTGCCGGCCGTAGCCGAAGGGCGCGGCGATGCGCAAGGTGCCAGTGAGTCGGCGGTCGTCGCGCTGCATCGAATCGCGCAGCCCCTCGATCTGCCCGAGCAGCGCCGAAGCCTCGCGCGCGAAGCGTTCGCCCTCGGCAGTGAGGCTCAGGCGCCGCGCGGTGCGGGTGGCGAGCGAGAGGCCAAGCGTGGCTTCGAGCTTGCGCAGCCGCATCGACAGCGCGGGCGGCGTGACGTCCAGCGAACGCGCTGCGGCGCTGAGCGAAGGCTCGCGCAGCAAGGCGGCTGCCAGTTGCATGTCCTCGATCTGGATCATTAACCTGTGCTTAACGAATGATGAGTTCGCATTGAAGCACAACAAGGGCTTTGAAACGTACAGTCCATCGCCATGCAAGCCCCCGTTTCCCCAGCCAGCACCTACCCGCGCGCCGTGCTCTTCGACCTGCTCACCGCCCTCCTCGACTCGTGGACCGTGTGGAACGCCGCCGCCGGCTCCGAAGACAAGGGCCGCACATGGCGCGCCGAATACCTGCGCCTGACCTACGGCTGCGGCGCCTACGTGCCCTACGAGCAACTGGTGAAAGATGCCGCCCGCAACACCGGCATGGCCGACACCGCGTCCGACGCGCTCGAAGCGCACTGGGACGAACTGCCCGCATGGGACGGCGCACGCGAACTGCTGCAGGCGCTCAGGCCCCACTGCAAGCTCGCGGTCGTCACCAACTGCTCGCAGCGGCTGGGCCATCGCGCGGCAGCGTTGCTCGGCATCGAATGGGACGTGGTCGTCACCTCCGAAGAAGCCGGCTTCTACAAGCCCGATGCGCGCCCCTACCGCATGGCGCTCGACCGGCTGGGCGTGAAGGCCAGCGACGCGGCTTTCGTCGCCGGCTCGGGCTACGACATGTTCGGCACCTCGGCCGTGGGCCTGCGCACCTTCTGGCACAACCGCGTGGGGCTTGCCTTGCCGAAAGGCGCGCCGCCGCCCGAGCAACAGGCCGCGACGCTCGCGCCCGCGCTGCCATGGCTCCAATCCTTCGCTTCGATCGCCTGAACGGAACTCCTTCATGAACACCCCTACGCTTGCCACCATCGACACGCCCGCCGCCATCGTCGAGCAGCCGCGCATGCAGCACAACATCGCGCGGATGCAGGCGCGCATGAACGCGCTCGGCGTGCGCTTCCGCCCGCACGTGAAGACCAGCAAGTGCATCGACGTGGCGCGTGCGCAGCGCGATGCGGGTGCGCAAGGCATCACCGTCTCCACGCTCAAGGAGGCCGAGCAGTTCTTCGCCGCAGGCTTCACCGACATCCTCTACGCCGTGGGCATGGCGGCGCACCGGCTGCCGCATGCGCTCGCGTTGCGCCGCCGCGGCTGCGCGCTGTCGATCATCACGGACGGCGTGGCCTCGGCGCGCGCCATCGCCGAGTTCGGCCGCACGAACGGCGAGGCCTTCGACGTGCTGATCGAGGTCGACACCGACGGCCACCGTTCAGGCATCCGCCCGGACGACGACGTGCTGCTCGAAGTCGCCCACGTGCTGCACGACGGCGGCATGCACCTGGCCGGCGTGATGACGCACGCCGGCTCCAGCTACGACCTCGACACGCCCGAAGCCCTGAAGGCCATGGCCGAGCAGGAGCGCGCCGGCTGCGTGCGCGCCGCAGAGCGGCTGCGCAATGCGGGCCTGCCCTGCGCCGTCGTCAGCGTGGGCTCCACGCCCACGGCGCTGATGGCCGAGCGCCTCGACGGCGTGACCGAAGTGCGCGCGGGCGTCTACGTGTTCTTCGACCTCGTGATGCGCAACGTCGGCGTGTGCGACACGGACGAGGTCGCACTGAGCGTGCTCACCACCGTGATCGGCCACCAGGTCGAGAAGGGCTGGGCCATCGTCGATGCGGGCTGGATGGCGATGAGCCGCGACCGCGGCACGCAGAAGCAGAAGCGCGACTTCGGCTACGGCCAGGCCTGCGCTCTCGACGGCACGGTGCTCGACGGCTACCTGCTCAGCGGCGCGAACCAGGAGCACGGCATCCTCTCGCGCGAAGGCGCCCCCGACACCGACATCGCAACGCGCTTCCCGATCGGCACGCGCCTGCGCATCCTGCCCAACCACGCGTGCGCGACAGGTGCGCAATTTCCCGAATACCAGGCGCTCGGCGAAGACGGTGCGTTGCAGGCGTGGGGCCGCTTCCACGGCTGGTGACCGGCCTCAAGCCCCGGCGCGCTTTCCCATGCGCGTCGGCACTCCGTCGCGCTGGAGTTGACGTTTCACGCTGCGGTCGAAGCGCCCCCTTGCATGCAGTTGGCTTCGCCATCTTGGCGATGGGCAGGTCACCCAGTGGGGCGCCGGCAGCTGTCAGTCGTCTGTCTGTCTCTGCACGGGAAGCCCGTCCGGCCGAAACGGATGAGCGCCGGCCCGGGACGCTGAATCGATGATCTCGGCCCATGACTTGCCAGCCGCCCGCAACTGGTCCACCGAAGGACCGAGGACGTTGCCGTAGGCCTGCATCGTCCGGGCCTCGATCTGGCCCAGCAGCTCGGGCGGCGTCAGGTCGCGGTAGGCCTCCTTGAGGCGATTGCGCTCGGCGACCACCCAGCGGGCAACCTGCTCTTCACCGGTGCCCGCGGCGAGCATCTGCGATGCCGCCCGGGCGAGCGCATTCACTGCGGCTTCGTAGCGGGAACGCACACCTGGCTCTGGCATCGGGACTCTCCTTGAGCCTGCAGATCGGTGCCGGCCCCTCCGCGCCATCGTACAGTTCGAGCTCCCGCGGCAGAACACAACAACGACGGAGACATGCCATGGAATTCGACTACGTGATCGTGGGCGGAGGCTCCGGCGGCGCCACGCTGGCCGCCCGCCTCAGCGCAGACCCGGCGGTGACGGTCTGCCTCGTCGAAGCCGGTGGCGACGGCCGCGGCATCCTGGTGCGGGCGCCGGCCGGCACGGTAGCGATGCTGCCGGGCCGCCCGCGCATCAACAACTACGCCTACCAGACCGTGCCGCAGCCCGGCCTGAACGGACGCCGCGGCTACCAGCCACGCGGGCGGTGCCTGGGCGGGTCGAGCGCGATCAACGCCATGCTCTACGTGCGCGGCCACCGCGACGACTACGACGACTGGGCGCAGGCCGGTTGCGCGGGCTGGTCGTTCGACGAGGTGCTGCCGTACTTCAAGCGCGCCGAAGGCAACGAGCGCGGCGAGAGCACATTGCACGGTGCCTCCGGGCCGTTGCAGGTCTCGGAGCAGCAGAGCCCGCGACCCATCACCGAGGACTTCGTTCGCGCAGCCGCAGAGTGCGGCATTCGGCGCAACGACGATTTCAACGGCCCCGAGCAGGAAGGTGCGGGCCTCTACCAGGTCACGCAGTTCCACGGCGGCGCGAGGAACGGCGAGCGCTGCTCGGCGGCCGCGGCCTACCTGCATCCGGCCATGACCCGCCCCAACCTCACGGTGCTGACCGGCACGCAGGCCCTGCGCGTGGTGCTCCAGGACAAGCGCGCCACCGGCGTGGAGGTGCTGCGCGGCGGCACCATCGAGATCATCCGCGCGCATCGCGAAGTGGCGCTGTGCGGCGGCGCCTTCAACTCGCCGCAGCTGCTGATGCTCTCGGGCATCGGCGACCCCGCCGAGCTGGGCCGCCACGGCATCGCGGTGCGGCATGCGCTGCCGGGCGTCGGCCAGAACCTGCAGGACCACACCGATTTCATCCTCGCCTACGCCTCGAAGGACACCGACCTCTTTGGCATCGGCGCGAAGGCCGGGCTGAACCTGATGAAGGCGATCCTCGAGTGGCGCAAGAGCGGCAAGGGTTTAGTCGCGACGCCCTTTGCGGAAGGCGGCGCCTTCATCAAGTCGTCACCCGAACTGCCCCGGCCCGACCTGCAGCTGCACTTCGTGATCGCGATCACCGACGACCATGCGCGCAAGCTGCACATGGGCTTCGGCTTCTCGTGCCACGTGTGCGTGCTGCGGCCCAAGGGCCGCGGCGACGTGCGGCTCGACGATGCGAACCCGCTGTCGGCGCCGCGCATCGACCCGCGGTTTCTCTCCGAGGCCGAAGACATGGCACTGCTGCTGCAGGGCGTGAAGAAGGTGCGCGAGATCCTGCGCGCCCCGGCGCTGCAGAAGTACCGGCACAGCGAGCTCTACACCGCCGATGCCCACACCGACGAAGAACTCACGCAGCAAATCCGCTCGCGCGCCGACACCATCTACCACCCGGTGGGCACCTGCAAGATGGGCGTGGATGCGATGGCAGTGGTCGATCCGAAACTGCGCGTGCACGGCATCGAGAACCTGCGCGTGGTCGATGCCTCGGTGATGCCCACGCTGATCGGCGGCAACACCAATGCGCCGACGATCATGATCGCCGAGCGCGCGAGCGACTGGATGCGCGGGCCGATCACCTTCGACCGCGCGGTGCAGGATGCTAGAGCGCCTGCGACGAGCCCCGCACCATCAGCTCTCCAGGGAGAAGAAGCTGGCGCGGCGCAGAGTCCAACCCCCGCAGCCGCTCGATCAGGCATGTAGCGGCCGTGCGGCCGATGGCGTCGGTGGGCTGCGCCACGGTGCTCAGGCCAGGGCCGATCAGCGAGGCCCATTCGGGATCGTCGAAGCCGACGAAGCCCAGGTCGTCGCCGAACTGCAGGCCCAGCCGCGCCATGGCCTGCGCCACGCGCAGCGTGACCACCGCATTGCCCGCGACCACGGCGGCACGGCGGCCGCGCCTGGCGCGCTTGCGCAGCGCGGTCAGTGCGGCATCGAGCGCATCGTTCTCGCCCTCGACCGATTCGAACACCTCGCCGGCCACGCGCGGTTCGTGCGCCGTCACGCAGGCACCGAAGGCGGCCGTGCGCTCGCGCCGCGAGCTCACACCCTTCTGCGGCTCGGTGACGTAGAGCAACTCGCGATAGCCGCCTTCGAGCAGATGCCCGCAGGTGGCCTGCATGGCCGCGTGGTTGTCGAGCGAGACGAAGTCGGTGTGCATGCCGGTGTGCCGGCGGTCGACCAGCACCGCGGGCTTGCCATGCAGCGTGACCGCATCGACCACGTTGCTGCCGCGGCCGAGCGTGTTGAGGATGAAGCCGTCGACCTGGTAGCCCGCGAGCGCATCGATCGCCTCGCGCTCGCGTTCGCTCTCGTTGCCGAGGTTGAACAGCATGACGAGGTAGCCGGCGTCCTGGCAGGCCTTCTCGGCGCCGCGCAGCACGGCGACCGAATACGGGTTGGTGATGTCGGCCACGATCAGGCCAATGAGCCGCGAGCGGCCATGGCTCAGCGCCTGCGCCATCGGACTCGGCGAGTACGCCAGCTTGGCGATCGCGACCTCGACGCGCGCGGCGATGTCGGGGCTCAACAGCCGTTCGCGGTGGTTGAGGAAGCGCGAGACGGTGGCTTTGGAAACGCCGGCCGCTTCGGCGACGTCAGCGATGGTGGCGCGGCCCGTGGGCTTCATGGTCTTGCTCCTTCCCCCGCTGGGGGAAGGTTGGGATGGGG
>NZ_JXQQ01000045.1 GCF_000834655.1 Variovorax paradoxus | reverse complement strand
GGCAGAGCGTGCCCAGTGGTGACGCCGCTTGCCCCCACCCCTGCCCTCCCCCAAAGGGGGAGGGAGAAAAGCCCAACCAATACCCAACACCCCCTCTGACCACAAGGAACCCATGTCTTATCAAAAGCTCCAGCCCGGCGCCTCGGGCGCCATCGGCGAACTCGCGGCCATGCAGGCCGTCGTGTGCCACGGCCCGAAGGACTACCGCCTCGAAACCGTTGCGATGCCCACCATCGGCCGCAACGAACTGCTGATCTCCATCGCCGCCTGCGGCATCTGCGCCTCCGACTGCAAATGCCACTCGGGCGCAAAGATGTTCTGGGGCGGCGACGGCCAGCCCTCATGGGTCAAGGCGCCCGTGGTCCCGGGCCATGAATTCTTCGGCTACGTCGAGGCGCTCGGCGAAGGCGCGGCCGAACACTTCGGCGTGGAGAAAGGCGACCGCGTGATCGCCGAGCAGATCGTGCCCTGCAGCAAGTGCCGTTTCTGCACCTCGGGCAAGTACTGGATGTGCGAGGTGCACAACATCTTCGGCTTCCAGCGCATCGTGGCCGATGGCGGCATGGCCGACTACATGCGGCTGCCGCCGACCTCGCGCGTGCACAGGATCCCCGACGGCATCTCGCTGGAAGACGCGGCCATCATCGAGCCGCTCTCGTGCGCGATCCACACGGTGAACCGCGGCGACATCCAGCTGGACGACGTGGTGGTGATCGCCGGCGCCGGCCCGCTCGGCCTGATGATGGTGCAGGCCGCGCGGCTCAAGACGCCGAAGAAGCTGATCGTGATCGACCTCGTGCCCGAACGCCTTGCCCTGGCGAAGGAGTTCGGCGCGGACGTGACGATCAATCCGAAGACCGAGAACGCCGACGCCATCGTCAAGGGCCTGACCGAAGGCTACGGCTGCGACGTGTACATCGAGACCACCGGCGCGCCCATCGGCGTGACGCAGGGGCTGGAGATGATCCGCAAGCTCGGCCGCTTCGTGGAGTTCAGCGTGTTCGGCTCGGAGACCAGCGCCGACTGGTCGATCATCGGCGACCGCAAGGAGCTCGACGTGCGCGGCGCGCACCTGGGCCCGTACTGCTACCCGATCGCCATCGACCTGCTGGCGCGCGGGCTCGTCACATCGAAAGGCATCGTGACGCACGACTTTCCGCTCACCGAATGGGAGCGCGCCTTCGCGCTGGCCAACTCGCTCGACTCGATCAAGGTGCTGCTCAAGCCGCAGCCCCGCGCGGTGCCATGAAGTACGTCATCGGCGTCGACATCGGCACGCAGAGCACCAAGTGCCTGCTGGTCGGCATCGACGGCAGGGTGCATGCGCAGGCGAGCGTGGCCTACCAGCCCGAGACGCCGAAGCCGCTGTGGGCACAGCAGGCCTGCGAGGTGTGGTTCGATGCGGTGTGCGAGAGCGTGCGTGCCTGCGTGGCCAGGAGCGGTATCGCGCCCGCGGACATCGCCGCGATGTGCGTGAGCAGCCTCTACGGCGGCGCGGGCATCCCGGTGGACGAGGCGATGCAGCCGCTGCACCCGTGCCTCATCTGGATGGACCGCCGCGCCACTGCCGAGGTCGATGCGGTGAACGCGGCGGTCGATGTCGCGCGACTGCAGGCCATTACCGGCAACGGCGTGGACAGCTACTACGGCTTCACCAAGATGCTGTGGATCCGCGAGCATTTGCCCCAGGTGTGGTCGAAGACGCGCTGGTTTGTGCCGCCCAACAGCTACATCAACTGGCGACTGACCGGCGAGCTCGCGGTCGATCACAGCTCGGCCGGCAACATCGGCGGCGTGTACGACGCGGCAGGGCGCCGTTGGTCGGAGGAAGCGCTTGCCATGCTCGGCATTCCGGCGCGCATGATGCCGCCGCGCCTGGTCGAATCGAGCGACGTGGTCGGCGGCCTGGATGCCGGATGGGCCGCGAAGCTCGGCCTCGCCGAAGGCATGCCGCTGATGGCCGGCGGCGTCGATGCGGCGGTGGCCACGTTCTGCGCGGGCGTGACCGGCAGCGGCGACCACGTCGCGATGATCGGCACCAGCATGTGCTGGGGCTTCGTGAGCCCGACGGTGGATGCGCGCCACAAGCTCATCACGATGCCGCACGTCTACCGTGGCGCGGACCGCAGCTATGTGTTCGGCGGCGCGATCACCGCAGGCGCGGCCGTCACCTGGTTTCGCGAAGCCTTCTGCCAGGCCGAGGTGGCCGAGGCCGCGCGCACCGGCGAAGACGCGCACATATTGATCGAGCGCCAAGCCGTCGATGTGCCGCCCGGTGCGGAGGGCTTGGTCTTCCTGCCCTACCTGATGGGGGAGCGCAGCCCGATCTGGGACGCGCAGGCCAAGGGCGCATTCATCGGCCTCTCGCTCGCGCACAGCCGCGCGCATCTTTATCGCGCCGTGCTCGAGGGCGTGAGCTTCGCGCTGCAGCACAACATCGAGGCCGGCCGCCGGAGCGGCCAGCCGCTGGACAACCACCTCATCGTGGTCGGCGGCGCGGCGCACTCGGACCTCTGGATGCAGATCGTCGCGGACATCACCGGCTACCCGGTGTTCACCATCGAGGAAGAGGTCGAGGCCGCCCTCGGTGCGGCGATGCTCGCGGCGCTCGGCGCGGGGCTGGTCGATGCGGCGACGGCCGAGCGCGGCTGGGTCACGCTGGTGGAACGCGCGCGGCCCGATCCTGCGGCGCAGGCGATCTACCGCGAACGCTTCGATATCTACAAATCCCTCTACCCCGCATTGCGCGATGCGATGCACCGGCTGACATGACGACCTCCTTCGACTTTTCCGGCCGGCGCGCACTCGTGACCGGCGCCAGCAGCGGCATCGGGCGTGCGGTGGCGGTGCGGCTCGCAAAATCGGGCGCGGCGGCGACGGCCGTGGGGCGCAACGCGGCGGCGCTCGATGCGCTGCACGCGGAGGCGGGCTGCACGCCGCTGGTGATCGACGTCGGCGATGCGGCCGCACTGGAACGCGCGCTCGCCCCGCTGCCGGCCTTCGACCTCGTGGTGAACTGCGCCGGCATCGCATTGCTCGAATCCGCGCTCGACCTGCAGGCCGAGAGCTTCGACGCCGTGATGGCCGTCAACGCGCGCGCCGCGGCGCTGGTGGCTTCGCGCTGCGGCAAGGCGATGATCGCTGCCGGCGTGCGCGGCAGCATCGTCAACGTGTCGAGCCAGGCTGCGCTGGTCGCGCTCGATGCGCACCTCTGCTACTGCGCATCGAAGGCAGCGATGGATGCGATCACGCGCTCGCTGTGCCTCGAATTCGGGCCGCATGGCATCCGCGTGAACAGCGTGAATCCGACCGTGACGCTCACGCCGATGGCCGAGCAGGCGTGGGCCGATCCGGCCAAGAGCGCGGCGGCCCTGAGGAGCATTCCGATGGGGAGGTTCGCGCAGGTCGAGGAGGTGGTCGCACCGATCCTCTTCCTGCTGTCCGATGGCGCGTCGATGGTCAGCGGCGTGGCGCTGCCGGTCGATGGCGGCTACACGATCGTTTGACGCGAATGAATCGTGCGGGCCGAGGTTGCCAAAGCCTTGCGCGGCGCTTCGACAAGCTCGGCGTGAACGGGTTTGTCCTGGCGAATCCGTTCAGGCAAACCGCGTGCCGCCGCCGGGCGAATCGAGCAGCGCGTCCAGGTTGCGCGAGATCTTCTGCTCGATCTGCTCGCTGAAGCTGCTGAACAGGAAGCCCAGCGTGGCCTCGAGCTTGAAGGTGTCGGCGGTCACCTCGACCGTGCCGTCGATGCCCGGGCGGCTGAACTGGGCGACGTCGCAGGTCTTGCCCTCGGTGTAGGTGCACTCCAGGCCGTAGTCCTGCTCGACCTGCTGCACCCACTGGCGCGCGACTTCGCGGGCGCCGGCAATGCCCAGCGTGTGGTTTCTCTCGATATGGATGTCAGGCACCGTGATCTCCGTTGTTGTTGTCGCTGGAATGGGTTTGCAGGATGCCGGTGGCGGCCTGCAGGGCGCTCCGGCGCTCTTCCATGGTCGATAGCGCGGCGATGCGCCGGACCTCAGTGTAGAAGCGCGGCCAGTCGCGGCCCTCGTGCTCGAACAGCGCCTCGAAAGCCGGCACCAGGTCGTCGTACGCGCCCTGCGCGCCGAAGGCCGCATTGTTGGCGCGCGCCACCCAGCCGTCGTAGGCGCCCTGGCGCGGGCCGGGCCAGCCTTTCTTCAGCTCGGCATAGCGCGCGCGGAAGTCGGCCATCGCGGCCTTCTTCATCGCCTCGACGGCGCTCCAGTTCTTGGCCCTGGCCTCGGGCGACTCGTACACCTGCGTGAGCGCGCGGCGCGTGTTGAGGGCGAGCGCGCGAAACTCCTGGCGCTGGCCGTCGAACTGCGCGTACTCGCGGCGCGCCGCCTCGCCGGCTTCGCGCCGCAGCCACATGCCGCCGCCGATGCGCTCGACCGCGGTGGCGTACGACTCGTTGAACATCGTGTCGCCCGGCACGTAGAGCACTTGGTGCGCGAGCTCGTGGAACACGAGGCGCGCGAGTTCGCCTTCCGGATAGCCGATGAAGGTGGAGAGCAGCGGATCGCCGCCGGCCCAGTTCATCCAGCCGAGCGTGGAGTACGCGGGCACGGGGTAGACGGCCACTTCGAGGTCGAGCGCGCGCTGCGCCTCGGCTTCGGCCTTGGCCGCGTCCTCGCTGTAGTAGCCGCGGTATCCCACGCAGCCGGCCACCGGGAAGCACCAGCTCTTGAGCGTGAGCGAATACGGCGGCGCGGCCACCACGTTCCACACGGCGGCGGGGCGGTGCAGGTCGGCATACGACTTGTAGCTGGCGTTGTCGGGCAGGCCGAGCTCGGTCGAGGCGAATGTGCGGATGCGCTGCGTCAATTCGAGCTTGGCCTTGAGCGGTGCCGAGGTGGCCGGGTCCGCGAGCCATTCGGGCACGGGCTTGGCCGCCCGCATGATGCCGATGTGGCCGCTGGCGGATTGCCAGTAGTAGCCGAGGTCCGCGCAACCCGTGAGGAACAGGGCGCCGGTCAGTGTCAGTACCGGGAGCGCCTTCACAAGCGTTCGACTTCGACGAGGCAGTCGTAAAAAGTGGGGCCGCGCCCGATGTCGGTGAGCCGCTGGCTCGTGAGCTGGTTGACGTTGGTGCCGTCGCCGCCGAACTTGCGCCACCAGATGCCCATGCCGTGCACCACGCCCTGGCGCGCGCGGCGCGACACCTCGGCGCGGCAGCGGTGCTCGCCGCGCCCGTTGAACACGCGCACCATGGCGCCGTCCTCGATGCCGCGCGCGGCGGCATCCGCCGCGTGGATCTCCAGCAGCGGCTCGACCTCGATGGCGCGCAGGCTCGTCACGTTGACGAAGGTCGAGTTGAGGAAGTTGCGCGCGGGCGGCGAGATCATCGCGAGCGGAAACTCGGTCGAGCTGCCGGCGGGCTCCCAGTTGGGCACGTGGTCGGGCACGCCGTCCATGCCCATGGCTTCGAGGCGCGCGCTGAAGAATTCGCAGCGGCCCGAGGGTGTGGGAAACCGGCCTTCGGCGAACGGCGCCTCGGGCAGCTTCACGCTGGTGAAGCCTTGCGTGAGTATCTGCGCGTAGTCGATGGCGCTTTCGGCGAACGCGGTGCGGCACAGCGCCTCGTCGTCGTCCGAGAAGCAGGGCTCGTCGAAACCCATGCGGCGCGCCAGTTCGCGAAACACCCAGGCGTTGCTGCGGGCCTGGCCGCGCGGCGCGACCGCGGGGCGGTTCAGCAGCACGTCGGTGTGGCCGTAGCTCGTGTGGATGTCCCAGTGCTCCAGCTGCGTGGTGGCGGGCAGGAGGTAATCGGCGTAGTCGGCGGTGTCGGTGCGGAACTGTTCCAGCACCACGGTGAAGAGGTCTTCCCGCGCAAAGCCGGCCGCCACCTTGGACGAATCGGGCGCCACCGCGACGGGGTTGCTGTTGTAGACCACGATGGCCTTCACCGGCTTGGCCTCGTCGAGCAGCGCATCGCCGATGGTGCTCATGTTGATGGTGCGCGGTCGGCGACCGTCGAGCAGGTCGGGGCGCTGCAGCGCGGCGCGGTCGACCGGGAAATGGCCCGAGCTGCTCAGCAGCAGCCCGCCCGCCCGGTCGCGCCAGGCGCCCACCAGTGCCGGCAGGCAGGCGACCGCGCGGGCCGCGTTGCCGCCGCCGCGCACGCGCTGCATGCCGTAGTTCAGCCGAATGGCCGCGGGCCTGGTCGTGCCGTAGGCCTCGGCCAGCGCGACGATCTGCGCCTCGGGAATGCCGCAGACCTCGGCCGCGCGAGAAGGCGGCCACTGCAGCGCGCGCTCGCGCAGTTGCTCCCAGCCCAGCGTGTGGTTGGCGATGTAGTCGTGGTCGAGCCAGTCGTGCGCGATCAGCTCGTGCATCAGCGCCAAGGCCAATGCGGCGTCGGTGCCGGGCAGGAGCGCGATGTGCTCGTCGCACTTGTCGGCGGTTTCGGTCTTGCGCGGATCGATGCACACCAGCCGAGCGCCTGCGCGCTTGGCGGCCTGGGCATGGCGCCAGAAATGCAGGTTGCTCGCGATGGAGTTGCTGCCCCAGATCAGGATGAGCTTGGCTTCGGCGAAGAACTCGATCCGCATGCCGACCTTGCCGCCCAGCGTGTGGACCATGGCCTCGCCGCCGGCCATCGAGCAGATCGTGCGGTCCAGCAGCGATGCCCCCAGCTTGTGGAAGAAGCGCCGGTCCATCGACTCGCCCTGCACAAGCCCCATGGTGCCCGCATAAGAGTAGGGGAGAATTGCTTCCGGATCGGCGTGCAATGACCGAAGATGCGCGGCGATGTCGTCCAACGCAGCGTCCCACGAGACCGGCTCGAACTGGCCGCTGCCCTTGGGGCCGACGCGCTTGAGGGGCTGTACCAGCCGTTCGGCATGGTCGTTGCGTTCGATGTAGCGCGACACCTTGGTGCAGAGCACGCCGCCGGTGTGCGAATGGGCGGCATTGCCCTGCAGCTTCACGGCCACGCCGTCGCGAACGGTGGTGACGAGGGCGCAGGTGTCGGGGCAATCGTGCGGGCAGGCGCCCAGCACGGTGGTGGTCTGGGGTGTTGGTGTCGCGGAAGTCTTGGCTTCCGGGGAGTCCGTTGCGTGGGGCATCGGACAAGTCTAATTTGAGTGCGGAAAAACGCGCAGAGGGAGTTCTTCACCATGGTGAATCGCAGGCATTTTTCCCTGACCATCGGGGCCGCCGCAACGCTCGGCACCTTTCGCATCGCGCAGGCCCAGGCCGAAGCGCCCCTCGTGCTGGGCCAGTCCGCGCCTTTCACCGGTCCGGCCGCGCAGCTGGGCATCCAGTTCCACCAGGGCGCCAAGGTGTTCCTGGACCAGTACAACGCCCAACCCGGCCGCCGCAACGTGGTGATCAAGAACCTGGACGACGGCTACGAGCCCGACCGCTGCGCCGCCAACACGCAAAAGCTGATCGAGGAGGACGTGTTCGCCCTCTTCGGCTACATCGGCACGCCCACCAGCCTGGCCGCGCTGCCGCTGGCGGTGAAGGACAAGGTGCCCTTCATCGCACCGTTCACCGGCGCAATGTCGCTGCGGGAGCCCTTCCACAAGAACGTGTTCCACCTGCGCGCTTCGTACAACGACGAGACGGCGCTCATGGTCAAGCAGCTCACGCACCTGGGCCTGAAGAAGATCGCGGTCTTCTACCAGAACGATGCCTACGGCAAGGCCGGGCTCGACGGGGTGACGCTGGCGCTCTCGCAGCTGGATCTGAAGCCGATCGCCATGGCCACGGTCGAGCGCAATTCGGCCGACGTGGCGCAGGCTGTGAAGGCCATCGTGGGCGCGAAGCCCGACGCGGTGGTGCAGGTGGGCGCGTACAAGGCCTGCGCCGCGTTCATCCGCGAGGCGCGCAAGGCGAGCTACGGCGGCACCTTCATCAACCTGTCGTTCGTGGGCACGCAGGCGCTGGCCGACGAGCTCGGCAAGGAGGCGGCGGGCGTGATGGTCACGCAGGTGGTGCCCTCGCCCTACAACCCGGCCAACGCGATCACGCGCGAATTCGTCGATGCCGTGCGCAAGGCGGGCGGCGGCGCCAGCGCGAACTTCTCGAGCATGGAGGGCTACCTGGCCGCCAAGGTGCTGACCGAGGGGCTGCGCAAGGCCTCGGGCAAGGTCACGCGCGACAGCCTCGTCGCGGGGCTGGAGAGCATCGACCGGCAGCAGTTCGGCGGCTTCGAGGTGTCGTTCTCGGCGAAGAACCATGTGGGGTCGAAGTTCGTCGAGCTGTCGATGCTGACGGGCGACGGGCGGGTTCGGACCTAGTTCCTGGGGCTCCTGTCCGGGGCGTGTGCGCAGGCCATCGGGTACTCCCCTCCGAGAATGTCCCCCGGGGCTTCGCCGCTCCGAACCAGCGACGAACAGCTCAGGCGCTCAACCCATCCACCGCCTGGAACATCGCCTGCCGCGCCTGGCTCACGATCTGCCCGCGCCAGGCATCGGTGTCCGTGTAGAACGCCTCGACCATCCGCGCACGGATGCCGTCGGCCAGGTCGGCCGGCGCATCGGGGTGCTTGTGCAGCCAGTGGTCGGCGCGCAGGGCCCCGGTCACCTCCAGGATCGGCAGCGTGCCGTATTCGAGTGCGATGCCGGTGTACTCGGCCTGCGGGCATTCCTCGTACACGGCATCCCACATCAGCCCGCGCAGCAGCGCCGAGGTCGACGAGCCGTCGTAGATCGAGGTGACGGGCGCCGCAGGCGTGCCCCACCAGGCGTTGGCGCGGGCGTAGGCGGTCTTGTCGTCCTTGCCTGCATAGATGCGCTCGCCCAGGCCGTTGGGGCCGAGCCCCGTGTGCAGGTCGATCCAGGCGATTCGCTTTGCACTGCCCGCATGGCGGCGCAACACGCCGCGGATGGTCTTGTTGCTCCAGGTGGGCGCCTTGCCGCCGAAGAAGAGGCCATCGTCGAACTGGTACTGGCCGCTGGTCACGGCTGCCTGGTAGGCGGTGGCGCCGTGCTTCTCGATCCACTTCTCGACGGCCGCCTGGTTCTCGGGCGTCGGCGGCCAGGTGTCGGGCAGCAGCAGCGGATGCAGCTTGGCATAGGGCTCGTTGACCGGTGCCGGCTGCGAGAAGTCGATGAAGTTGCGGTTCAGGTCGACGTTCTCGTGCGTGACGCGCCGGCCGTACGAAAAGCCATGCGGGTTGAGCGCGTGCACGTAGAGCACCGCCACGCCCTGCGCTTTCGCCTTGTCGCGCCATTCGGCGTCGTGCAGCGCGAACACTTGCACGCCGCTGCCGCAATGGCCCTCGACGCCGTGGCAGGCGCTCGTGACGATCAGCAGGCGCTCGGCGTTGGCATCGCCATCGAGCGCCACGTCCATCGAAAGATCTTCGCCGTCGCGTCCCTTGAGCGGGTGCGCATGCGGCTGCACGGTGAGGCCCGCTGCCACGCAGCCCTGCAGGAATTTCTGGCGCGCCTGGGCGTAGCGCGGCGAAAAAGCCTCGCCGATGCCGATCATGAAACGTTGCCGCCGGGCTTGTTCAGGAACTGCTCGGCGATCTGCACCCAGCAGGTGGCGCCCAGGGGAATGAGATCGTCGTTGAAGTCGTAGCTCGCGTTGTGCAGCGTGCAAGGGCCTTCGCCGTGGTGCACGTCGCGGTGCGCGCCGTCGCCGTTGCCGATGAAGGCATAGGCACCGGGCTTGGCCTGCAGCATGAAGGCGAAGTCCTCGGAGGTCATGGCGGCCTCCTGCTTGAGCACGTTCTCGGCGCCGACGATGCCGCTCATCACCTCGCGCGCGAAGTCGGCTTCGGCCTCGGTGTTGATGGTGGGCGGGTAGTAGCGCTCGAAGCGGAAGTCGCAGGTCGCGTCGTGCGCCGCGCAGATGTGCTCGGCGATCTGGCGCATCTTGGCCTCGATCATGTCGAGCACCTCGATGGAGAAGGTGCGCACCGTGCCCGAGAGTTCGCAGTTGTCGGGAATCACGTTGTTGGCTTCGCCCGCATGGATGGTGGTGACCGAGATCACCGCCGAGTCGGTCGGCTTCATCTTGCGTGTGAGGATGGTCTGGAACGCCTGCACGATCTCGCAGGCGATCGGCACCGGGTCGATGCCCGTCTGCGGCAGCGCCGCATGGCCGCCCTTGCCGATCACGTTGACGAAGAACTTGTTGCCCGAGGCCATCACCGGGCCGGGGCTCACGGCGAACTGGCCGGCCTTCATGCCGGGCCAGTTGTGCATGCCGAAGACCGCGTCCATGGGGAACTGCTCGAAGAGCCCTTCCTTGATCATTTCGCGGGCGCCACCGCCGCCCTCTTCGGCCGGCTGGAAGATCAGGTACACGGTGCCGTCGAAATTGCGGTTCCTGGCCAGGTGCTGGGCGGCCGCGAGCAGCATCGCGGTGTGGCCGTCATGGCCGCAGGCGTGCATCTTGCCCTGGTGCTTGCTGGCGTGGGCGAAGGTGTTGAGTTCGGTAACGGGCAGTGCGTCCATGTCGGCGCGCAAGCCGACTGCGCGGTTGCTGGTGCCGTTCTTGACGATGCCCACGACGCCGGTGGTGCCCAGGCCCCGGTGAATGGGAATGCCCCACTCGGTGAGCTTGCCTGCCACCACGTCGGCGGTGCGGACTTCTTCGAAACAGAGTTCGGGGTGGGCGTGGAGGTCACGTCGGACGGCGGCGATGCCGGCCGCCTGCGTGACGAGCGAATCGATGAGTTTCATAGGACACAGTCTATGCAAAAAGCACGCCCCCACGCTACGCCTTCCCCCTGCCGGGGGCAACACCAGCGGCCCGGCAAAGCCGGTTCCGCGGTGTTTCGCGAACAGAAACTCAGCGGCCGAGGCTCTTCAGGTACTCGGTGCGCGCGGCGATCGCGGTGTCGGTGAAGTCGGTGAACACGCCGTCCACGCCGAGCTTGTAATAGATCGCGTACTCGTTCTTGCCATCCTTGTTGTAGTCGGCCGCCAGGCGGCGCGATTCGTTCCGGAAGGTGAAGGGATGCACGAACAGGCCCGCCTTGTGGGCGTCGGCGATCAGCGTGGTGGGCGAGACCGAGGTGGCGTCGGCGTCGTTGATCTTGCCGTCCTTGTTCACGTCGATCGGCTTGCCATCGGGGCCGATGCTGCCCTTGATGGTCACGATGTAGCGCTTCCACGGGCCGATGCCGTCGGCGTACGTCTTGATTTCGGCCAGGCCCGCGGGCGTGACCATGACATCGAAGTTGCGCTTGTCGCCGGCCTTGGTCCATTCGTAGGGGCGGTCCACCGGAATGGCATAGGTCATGGCACCGGTCTTCATGTCGATGCCGTCGCCGTCGATCAGCTGGATGAGCTTGGTCTTCAGGCCCTTGGCCTTCATGTACTTGAGGCTGCCCGGCTCGAACGACTGGACGTAGATCGGCGCGGTCTTGCTGTTCCAGCCGGCCGCGTCGATCGCGGCGACGACCTTGTCTTCCATCGGCAGCCCCAGGTCGCGGAAGTAGGTCGGGTTCTTGGTTTCAGGGTAGATCGCGATGGTGCGGCCGGTTTCCCTCGACTTGGCCTTGGCGAAATCGATGATCTCCTGGAAGGTCACGATCTTGAACTTGCCGTTGAATTCCTGCGGGCGTTCTGCGTCGGTCGAGATGCCGCCCAGCGTCTTGATCTCGGCCAGCGTAAAGTCGTTGCTGAACCAGCCGGTCTGGGTTTCGCCGTCGACCTTGATGGTTTTCTTGCGCGAGGCGAAGCGGGCGTGCTTGGCCACGTCGGTGCTGATGGCCAGGTTGGGGTCGTGGCGGGCGATGAGCACGCCGTCCTTGGTGGAGACCAGGTCCATCTCGATCACGTCGGCACCCAATTCGATGGCCTTCGTGTAGGCCTCCAGCGTCTGCTCCGGCAGGTAGCCCGAGGCGCCGCGGTGGGCAATGACCAGCGGCGGGTTGCCGTCCAGCGTCAGCAGCTTGGCGGGGCCGCCCGAGGGGCCGGTGCCGCTGCAGGCCGCAACGCACAGGGCGGCGGTGGCGGTCAGGGCGATCTGAAGGGTGCGCATGGTTTTTTTCTCCATCCAAAAGAGGCGCAGGGTACCCGCTGCGGATGACAGTCGGAACCACCGAAGACGCGGGGCATCGACTTCTTGGACAATCTGTTGCATGCCCCACACGCTTTCCCCCCAAAGCCTCGCACTGGCCCAGTCGCTGGTGCGCATGAACACCGTGAGCGAGAACAGCAACCTGCAGCTGATCGACCTCGCCCAGAGCCACCTCGCCGCACTCGGCGTGAAGAGCCGCATCACCTACAACGCCGAGCGCACCAAGGCGAACCTTTTCGCCACGCTCGGCGAGGGCAAGCCGGCCGGGGTGATCATTTCGGGGCACACCGACACGGTGCCCTGGGACGGCCAGGACTGGAGCGTCGACCCGCTCTCGGCCGTGGTGCAGAACGAGCGCCTCTACGGCCGCGGCTCGGCCGACATGAAGAGCTTCATCGCCATCGCGCTGTCCAACGCCAAGCGCTTCCTCGAGAGCGACTCGCCCTTCGCCGTGCACTTCGCCTTCAGCTACGAAGAAGAAATCGGCTGCTTCGGCGTGAAGGAACTCATCGCCGACATGCGCGACGCGGGCATCAAGCCGCTGGCCTGCATCGTGGGCGAGCCCACCAGCATGGTGCCGGCCATCGCCCACAAGGGCGTGTACCGCTACAAGTGCTGCGTGCGGGGCAAGGAGGCGCATTCGTCGCTCACGCCCAAGTCGGTCAACGCCATCGAGATGGCCGCGCGCGTGATCGGCAAGGTGCGCGACATGGCCGAGGACTTCGAGCGCAGCGAGCCCCGTTACGAAGGTTTCGACGTGCCCTTCAGCACCGCGAGCGTGGGCCAGTTCCACGGCGGCATCGCCGACAACGTGGTGCCGCGCGACGCCGAGTTCCGTTATGAGTTCCGCGACCTGCCCACGGCCGACGCCAAGCGCATGCAGTCCGATGTGCTGGCCTATGCCGCGGGCCTGGAGCCGGCGATGAAGAAGGTGGCGCCCGATGCGGGCTTCAAGTTCGAGACGATCTGCGAGATCCCCAGCTTCCTCGGCGCGGCCAGCGACCCGGTCACGCTGCTCGCGCAGCGCCTGGCGGGCGAGGACCGCACCACCTTGGTGGCCTTCGGCACCGAAGCGGGCCTCTTCAAGAACGCGGGCATCCCCACGGTGGTGTGCGGCCCGGGCAGCATCGAGCAGGCGCACCAGCCCGACGAGTTCGTGAGCCTGGAGCAACTCGCGCGCTGCGAGCTGTTCATGGAGCGCCTCGCCACGTCACACACCATTGGCTGAAATGCCGCTTACCCCCAGTCTTCGCGCACTTCGTGTCGCTTCGCCAACCCCCTTTCAGGGGGCCACACCAGCGGCCCGGCAAAGCCGGTTCCGCGGCGGTGTGCCTGGCCTTGGCCGTGACGGTGTCGTGCGGCGCGCAGCGTGCGATGGACTGATGGAAAACTGAGTTGACCAAGGATGCCGATGCGCTGCGGCGCATGAAGCGCGTCGCGCTCGGCCTGCTGTGCGCGGCGGCGCTGCTCTATGCGGTGGCGAGCGCGCTGCATGCGCAGCATCCGGCCTGGGGCTACGTGGCCGCCTTCGCCGAGGCCGCGATGGTCGGCGCGATTGCCGACTGGTTCGCGGTGGTGGCGCTGTTCCGCCATCCGCTGGGCCTGCCGATTCCGCACACCGCGATCATCCCGAGCAACAAGGACCGGATCGGCGCGAAGCTCGCGGGCTTCATCTGCAACAACTTCCTGAGCACCGCGCAGGTGCTCGCCAAGCTGCGCGAGTTCGATACCGCCAGCCGCATCGCCGACTGGCTGGCGCGCCCCGCGAGCGGCCAGAAGCTCGGCGAATGGGGCGTGGCCGCCACGCGCTACGGCCTCGCCGCCTTCGACGACGACCGGGTGCGCGATTTCATGGGCCGCGCCGCCGCGGCGGGCCTGGCCAAGATCGACCTCTCGCGCCTCACGGGCCAGGCGCTCGATGCGCTCACCGCGGGCGGCCGCCACCAGGCGCTGCTGGACGACGTGCTGCAGCAGGTGGCGGGCCTGCTCGAAGGCGACGAGGTGCAGGCGCACATCACCGAAGCGATCGCGCGCGAGATCAAGACGCTGCGCTACGTGGGCCTGGACCAGGTCGCGGCCAAGCTCGCCACGCGCAAGATCGTGGCGGCCGTGGCGCACACCATCGGCGAACTCGCGGCCGAGCCCGACCACCCGATGCGCAAGCGCTTCGACCACTTCGTGGACGACTTCGTGGTGCGCCTGAAGCTCGACCCGGAATTCCAGCAGCGCGGCGAGCAGATCCGCGCCGAGCTGATGGCGCACCCGGCGCTGGGCGACTACCTGCACGGGCTCTGGGGCGAACTGCTGGCGTGGCTGGACGCCGACCTGCGCCGCAGCGATTCGACGATCCGCCAGCGCATCGCGTCGATGGCCGGCGCGCTGGGCACGCGGCTGCAGGCCGACGAGGCCATCCGCCGCTGGATCAACGAGCAGATCGAGGCCGCCGCGCCGCTGGCCATCGAGCGCTACCGCGAGGACATCCGCCGCTACATCGAGGAGCGGGTCGGCGAGTGGAACGCCCAGGAGATGACGCTCGAGCTGGAGCGCCACATCGGACGCGACCTGCAGTTCATCCGCATCAACGGCACGCTGGTGGGCGGGCTGGTGGGCCTCCTGATCCACACCGTCACGCAGCTGCTGCGCGGGTGAGCATAAAGCCCACGCGCTGCGGGTAATCCGCAGCGGACGAAAGTGCGCATGTCCCGGGAAAGACTGCGCGACCACCCCTTCCTCCTTCTAGACTGCGCGCGCATTCACAAGAAGGAGAAGAAGACATGCCCCGTCGCCCGCTGCGCGCCGCCGCCGCGCTGATCGCCACGCTCGCCCTGCTGGGTGCCTGCAGCACGCTCGCACCGCCTGCGTCCACGACCGTGCCCGCCACCTCGCCGACACCGGCGCCGCCCTCTGCGCCATCCACCGCCCGGCCCGCCTCGTGGGCCGCACCGGAGGCGCTGGTGCCGCCGTCGTCGTTCTCGGGCGTGCACGGGCTGGCCATCGATGCCAAGGGTCGGCTGCTCGCGGGCTCGGTGCTCGGCAACACGCTGTGGGAAGTCGACCGCACCACCGGCAAGGCCAAGGTGCTGATCGACGCCCCCGAAGGCCAGGCCGACGACATCGCGGTCGGCCCCAACGGCGAGCTGGCCTGGACCAACTACCTCATGGGCATGCTGCGCTACCGCGAGAGCGACACCGCGCCGATGCGCGTGCTCGCCAAGGACCTGCCCGGCCTGAATTCGCTCGACTTCGACCGCAAGAGCGGCAAGCTCTACGCCTCGCAGGTGTTCCTGGGCGATGCGCTGTGGGAAATCGACCGCACCGGCCAGAAGCCGCCGCGCCTCATCAAGAAGGACATGGGCGGCTTCAACGGTTTCGAGGTCGGGCCCGACGGCATGCTCTACGGGCCGCTGTGGTTCAAGGGCCAGGTCGTGAAGATCGATCCGGCCAATGGCCACATGGCCGTGATCGCCGATGGCTTCAAGATCCCGGCCGCGGCCAATCTCGACGGCAAGGGCAACCTCTGGGTGGCCGATGCGCGCAGCGGCGAACTAGTGCGGGTGGAACTGGCCACCGGCCGCAAGACCGTCGCGAAACAGCTTCGGCCCTCGCTGGACAACCTGGCCATTGCCACGGACGGCACGATCTACGTGTCGAACATGGCCAACAACGAGGTGCAGGCCTTCAACCCCGCCACCGGAGAGCTGCGCACCCTCACCACCGGCAAGGTGGCGGTGCCGGCCGGCATGAAGATCGACGGCAACGACCTCTGGGTGGCCGACGTCTTCGGCTTCCGGCAGGTGGACGTGCGCACCGGCGAAGTGCGCGACGTGTTCCGCATGCAGCGCGAGCCCGAGCTCGACTATCCCTTCTCGGTCGGCCTGTCGCCCACGCGCTTCGCGCTGGCTTCGTGGTTCACCGGCACGGTCCAGCTGGTCGACCGCCAGACGCTCAAGACCGTCGAAACCATCCATGGCCTGAAGGCGCCGTTCGACGCGATCCCCATGCCCGACGGCAGCGTGATCTACGCGGAACTCGCCACCGGCAGCATCACGCGCGCCAGCGGGCCGAAGTTTGCAGAAAAGTCAGTGCTTGCTAGCGGACTGGGCGGCCCGGTGCAGATGGTCATCGGCCAGGACAGCGCGCTCTACGTCACCGAGGCCGCCGGCAAGCTGCTGCGCATTCCGCTGGATGCCAGCGCGCCGCTGCGCACCATCGTCGACGGCCTCGCGTTGCCCGAGGGCGTGGCGCAGACGCCATGGGGCACTTTCATCGTGGCCGAGAGCGCGGCGCGGCGGCTTGTCGAAATCGACCCGGCCAACGGAACCCGGCGAACCATCGCCGACAACCTGCCGATCGGCCTCGCGCCGGGGCCCGGACTGCCTCCGCCGTATGTGGTCACGGGCGTGGCCGTGGGCCGCGACGGCACGGTCTACGTGAGCGCAGATCGTAACAATGCGATATATCGAATTCGTGCCGTAAGGTAGGGTAACCATACGTACAGATTTCGATTTACTTTTAAAAACAAATATTACAAACTGGCCGGGACGCCGCAATGCGCCCCGATCACATCGGGTTTTCGAGGGCTGCCGGGCGTTTCCCTTGAAAGGAAAAACCGCATGACTCCCCTCGTCGTAGGCCAGTTGCTGTCGCCCGAGTACTCCCTGGGGCTGGTGGCGCTTTCATTCCTCATCTCGTTCGCGGGATCGCTCGTGGCACTGATCTGCGCGGGGCGCATGGTCGGCGCCGACGGCAGGCCCAACCTGGCCGCCGTGGCCTGCGCCGCGGTGGCACTGGGCGGCATCGGCATCTGGTCGATGCACTTCATCGGCATGCTGGCGTACCGGCTGCCGGTGGCCATTTCGTACAACATGCCGCTGACGATCGTGTCGCTGGTGGCCGCCATCCTCATTTCCGGCATCGCCCTGTATCTGGCCGGCGGCCGGCGCAAGTTCAGCAAGCCCGGCTGGCTGGCTGGCAGCCTGCTGGCCGGCCTCGGGGTGTGCGTGATGCACTACATGGGCATGTTCGCGATGAACATGCGCGCCTCGATGGAGTTCGACACCGGCACCGTCGCGCTGTCGGTGGCGATCGCCATCACCGCCGCCGCGGCCGCGCTGTGGCTGGCGTTCAACCTGCGCAAACTCACCCACCAGATCGCCGCTGCCGCGGTGATGGGCCTGGCGGTCTGCACGATGCACTACGTGGGCATGAGCGCCGCCAGCATGATCTGCACGGCCGTGGCCCCCACGGATGCGCTCGCCATCGGCGGCAACTACATGGGCCTGTCGGTGTTCGGCACGGCCGGCGCGGTGCTGATCTTCATCTTCTGGGTGGTGACCGGCAGCAGCCTGGACGCACCCGCGCCCACCGCCTCGCACCGCGCCCGCACCAGCTAGTTGGCGCAAGCGGGCCAATGGCCCGCCCCCTAAAGTCCGTGCAGAGCGAAAACCTGCGACCTGCCCAGACTCCATGCCCGCCATCGAATCCCGGCTGCCATCGGCCAGCGACACCTTCCAGGCCAACCGCACCGGCATGCTCGAACTGCTCGCACAGGTGCGTGCGCACGAGGCCCGCGCCGCGGCCGCCTCGGGCGCCTCGGCCGAGCGATTCGCCAAGCGCGGACAGCTCTTGCCGCGAGAACGCATCGCGCTGCTGCTGGACACCGGCGCGCCCTTCCTGCCGCTGGCCTCGCTCGCGGGCCTCGGCCACGACAACCCCGACCTGTCGAAGAGCGTGCCCGGCGGCGGGCTGATCTCGGGCATCGGCCAGGTCGCGGGCGTGCGCTGCATGGTGAGCGCCTCCGATTCGGGCATCGATGCCGGCGCGCTGCAGCCCATGGGCCTGGACAAGCAGCTGCGCGTGCAGGAGATCGCGCTGGAGAACAAGCTGCCCTACGTGCAGCTCGTGGAAAGCGCAGGCGCCAACCTCATGCAGTACCGCGTGCAGGACTTCGTGCGCGGCGGCAGCATCTTTCGCAACCTCGCACGCCTCTCGGCCGCGGGGCTGCCGGTGGTGACGGTGACGCACGGCTCCTCGACCGCGGGCGGCGCCTACCAGACGGGCCTGTCGGACTACATCGTGATGGTGCGCGACCGCACGCGGGCCTTTCTCGCAGGTCCGCCGCTGCTCAAGGCCGCCACCGGCGAGATCGCCACGGAAGAAGAACTCGGCGGCGCCGTGATGCACACCCACATCTCGGGCCTGGGCGACTACCTGGCCGAAGACGACCGAGACGCCGTCCGCATCGCGCGCGCGATCCTCGGCGGCATCGACTGGGCCCGCGGCGAAGCACCGCGCACCTTCGCGCCACCGCGCTACGACGCCGAAGACCTTTTGGGCATCATGCCCGGCGACGGCCGACGGCCGGTGGACATGCGCGAAGTCATCGCGCGCATCGCGGACGGCTCCGACTTCCTCGAATTCAGCGAGCACTACGGCAGCGCCACCGTCTGCGGCCACATCCGGCTCGAAGGCCATGCGGTGGGCATCGTCACCAACAACGGCCCGATCGACTCCGACGGCGCCACCAAGGCCACGCACTTCATCCAGGCTTGCTGCCAGTCGCGCACGCCGATCGTCTACCTGCAGAACATCACCGGCTACATGGTGGGCCGCGCGCACGAGGAGGCCGGCATCATCAAGCACGGCGCCAAGATGATCCAGGCCGTGACCAGCGCGACGGTGCCGCAGATCACGCTGCACTGCGGCGCCTCCTACGGCGCGGGCAACTACGGCATGTGCGGCCGCGGCTTCGCGCCGCGCTTCTGCTTCTCGTGGCCGAACGCGCGCACCGCGGTGATGGGCGGCGAGCAGGCCGCCAGGACCATGGCCATCGTCATGGAGGCCGGCATGGCGCGAAAAGGCGCGGTCGACCACGCGAAGATCGACGCGATGCGCCAGCAGATCGTCGAGCGCTTCGACCGGCAGATGAGCGTGTTCACCACCAGCGCGATGCTGCTGGACGACGGCGTGATCGACCCGCGCGACACGCGCGCGGTGCTGGCCGAGGTTCTGTCGATCTGCCGCGATGCCGATGCGCGCGTGCCGCAGGCGATGCAGTTCTCGGTGGCGCGGCCATGAGCGCATTCAACAAGATCCTCGTCGCCAACCGCGGCGAAATTGCGGCCCGCGTGATGCGCACCGCGCGCGCCATGGGCCATCGCACCGTGGCCGTGTATTCGAGCGCCGACGCCGACGCGGAGCACGTGCGGCAAGCCGACCAGGCCGTGTGGATCGGCGAATCGCTGCCCGCGCAGAGCTACCTGAACATCGCCGCGATCATCGAGGCCGCGCGAGCCAGCGGCGCGCAGGCCGTGCATCCCGGCTACGGCTTTCTCGCGGAAAACGCCGGGTTCGCGCAGGCCTGCCGCGATGCGGGCCTCATCTTCATCGGCCCCTCGCCCGAAGCGATTCGCGCGATGGGCGACAAGGCCGGTGCGAAGCGGCTGATGCAGGCGGCCGGCGTGCCGTGCATTCCCGGCTACGAGGGCGAAGACCAGGGCGCAGCCGCGCTCGCCGCCGAAGCCGCGCGCATCGGCTGGCCCGTGATGATCAAGGCGACCGCCGGCGGTGGCGGGCGCGGCATGCGGCTCGTGCCCTCGGCCGCGGTCTTTGCCGAACTGCTGCAGAGCGCACAGTCCGAGGCGCTCAACGCCTTCGGCGATGCGACCGTGATCCTGGAGCGCGCGATCGCCGCGCCGCGCCACATCGAGATCCAGGTGTTCGCCGACCGGCACGGCAACGCGATCCACCTCGGCGAGCGCGACTGCTCGGTGCAGCGGCGGCATCAGAAGGTGATCGAGGAATCGCCTTCGCCGGCCGTGTCCGCCGAACTGCGCGAACGCATGGGCGCGACGGCCATTGCGGCGGCGAAGGCCATTGCGTACGAGGGCGCGGGCACGCTCGAATTCCTGCTCGATGCCGAGGGCCGCTACTGGTTCATGGAAATGAACACGCGGCTGCAGGTGGAGCACCCGGTGACCGAGGCGGTGACGGGGCTCGACCTGGTCGAGTTGCAGTTGCGCGTTGCCGCCGGTGAACCGCTCCCGCTCACGCAGCAGGACGTGCGCATGCGCGGCCACGCGATCGAGGTGCGCCTCTGCGCCGAAGACCCGCAGCAGGGCTTGATGCCGCAAAGCGGCACGCTCGCCGCGTGGCGGCCGTCGCCGGCGCTTCGCACCGAACACGCATTGCGCGATGACGCGGCGGTACCGCCGTTCTACGACTCGATGATCGCCAAGCTGGTGTCGCATGGCCGCACCCGCAAAGAAGCGAGGCAGCGCTTGATTTCGGGCGTGCACGACACGGTGGCGCTCGGCATCGCGACCAACCAGCAATTTCTGCAGCGCGCGCTGTCGCATGCGGCATTTGCCGAGGGTGCGGCGACGACGGCCTTCGTCGCCGAGCATCTCGATGCCTTGCTCGCGCCCGATACCGCGACTGAAAACCAGGCCGCGTTGCTTGCCGCGCTGCTGCTTCAACTGGGCGAACGCGGCTGGCCTTCGCCGCTCGCACACACGCTGCCCAACGCGCTGCGCTTTGCGCTCGACGGCAAGGTGCATGCGGCGCGCGTGACGCCGCAGGGCAGGGGCCGTTTCGATGTCGCGATCGATGCCACCGCGCCTGTGCGCATCGAACTGCTCGCGCTGCCCGGCGACGGCGTCGTGCGCTTCTCGTGCGACGGTGTTTCCGAGCAAACCATGTCGGTGCGCGAATCCGGCAATCGCCTGTGGATGCACTTCCGAGGCCAGGCCTTCGAGCTTGACGATCTCACGCACGTGCCAGTGCCTCGCGCCGGCGCAGCGGGCGGCGACGGCCTGCTGCGGGCCTCGATGAACGGCCGCGTCATCGCGCTGCTTGCGGCCGAGGGCGACACGGTCGCTGCAGGCCAGCCCCTCCTCACGCTCGAAGCGATGAAGATGGAGCACGTGCACTGCGCACCGCGGGCCGGCCGCGTCGCCGCGCTGCATGTGGCCGTCGGCGCGCAGGTGGTCGCGCGCCATGTGGTGGCGGAGATTGCCGACGCATGACGGCGGCCGCCGCCCTCTTCCCGATTTCCTGAAAGCCTTTCGCATGAACGCCCCCTCCCGCTACCGCTCCGTGTTCTCGCCCGGCCTGTTCGACGGGCAGGTGATCGTCGTCACCGGCGGCGGCTCGGGCATCGGCCGCTGCACCGCGCACGAGCTCGCATCGCTCGGCGCGCAGGTCGTGCTCGTCGGCCGCAATACCGGGAAGCTGCAGCAGGTGCAGGCCGAAATCGCCGCGGCCGGCGGCAAGGCCGGCATCCAGGCTTTCGACATCCGGCAAGAAGAAGCCGTGCGTGCCGCGATCGCCGAGGTCGTCGCAGCGCACGGGCGCATCGACGGCCTGGTCAACAACGCCGGCGGCCAATACATCACGCCGCTCGCCGCCATCTCGGCCAAGGGCTGGGAGGCGGTGATCCACACCAACCTCACCGGCGGCTTCCTCGTCGCGCGCGAATGCTTCGTGCAGCGCATGCAGGCGCATGGCGGCGCCATCGTCAACATCGTGGCCGACATGTGGGGCTCGATGCCGAACATGGGCCACAGCGGCGCCGCGCGCGCGGGCATGGTGAGCTTCACCGAGACGGCCGCGCTCGAATGGGCCGCGAACGGCGTGCGCGTGAACGCCGTGGCACCCGGCTACATCGCATCGAGCGGCATGGACCACTACCCGCCCGAGGCCGGCGACATGCTGCGCGCCATGCGCAAGACCGTGCCTGCGGGCCGCTTCGGCAACGAGGCCGAGACCTCCGCGGCCATCGCCTTCCTCTTGAGCCCCGCCGCGAGCTTCATCAGCGGCAGCGTGCTGCGCGTCGATGGCGCGCGGCCGCAGGTGCGCATGGGCTGGCCAATGGCGCTGCCCGATGAAGCGGCGCAGCAACGCCCCGCGGTGCGGCCCTTCGACGGCTTTCATCTGGCGCAGACGCCGCGCGTGTTCCAGGGCGAAGATACGAACGACTGACCGGAGACCAGCGACATGCAGTACACCCACGAACACCTCGAGATCCAGAAGACGCTGCGCCGCTTCATCGACGAGGAAATCAACCCGCACGTCGACGAATGGGAAGAGGCCGAGATCTTTCCCGCGCACGAGGTCTTCAAGAAGCTGGGCAACCTGGGCCTCCTGGGCCTGAACAAGCCCGAGGCCTTCGGCGGCGGCGGCCTGGACTACTCGTATGCGATGGCCATGGCCGAGGCGCTCGGCCACATCAGCTGCGGCGGCGTGCCGATGGCCATCGGCGTGCAGACCGACATGTGCACCCCCGCGCTCGCGCGTTTCGGCAGCGACGAACTGCGCCGCGAATTCCTCATGCCCGCCATCGCCGGCGACATGGTCGGGTGCATCGGCGTGAGCGAGCCCGGCGCGGGCAGCGACGTGGCGGGCCTCAAGAGCCACGCGCGCAAGGACGGCGACGACTACCTCATCAGCGGCCAGAAGATGTGGATCACCAACAGCCTGCAGGCCGACTGGATGTGCATGCTCGTGAACACCAGCGACGGCCCCGTGCACCGCAACAAGTCGCTCGTCATGGTGCCCATGGACAGCCCCGGCATCGAGAAGGCGAAGAAGATCCGCAAGATCGGCATGAATTCGAGCGACACCGGGCTCATCTATTTCGACAATGTGCGCGTGCCGCAGCGCTATCGCATCGGCGAAGAGGGCCAGGGCTTCGTCTACCAGATGCAGCAGTTCCAGGAAGAGCGCCTCTGGGCCGCGGCCAGTTCGCTCGAACCGATGGAAGACTGCATCGCGCAGACCATCGAATGGGCGCAGCAACGCCAGATGTTCGGCGGCACGCTGGCCGACCAGCAATGGGTGCAGTTCAAGCTGGCCGAACTCAAGACCGAGGTCGAGGCGCTGCGCGCCCTCACCTACCGCGCCTGCGACCTGCATGTGCAGGGCCAGGACGTGCTGGAGCTCGCCTCGATGGCCAAGCTCAAGACCGGCCGTCTCACGCGGCAGGTGTCCGACACCTGCCTGCAGTTCTGGGGCGGCATGGGCTTCACGTTGGAGAACCGCGTCTCGCGCCTTTACCGCGACGGGCGGCTCGGCTCGATCGGCGGGGGCGCGGACGAAGTGATGCTGGGCATCCTCGCCAAGACGATGGGCATCGCCAAGCGACCGCCGCGCGGCTGAGGGAATATGGACCCCGAACTGCAGGCCGACCGCGCGGCGCTCGCCGAAACGGTGCGCCGCTTTGCCGAAAGCGAGATCGCGCCGAACGTCGAAGCCTGGGACGACGCGGGCGAATTTCCGCGTGCGCTCTATGCGCGCGCTGCGGAACTCGGACTGCTCGGCCTCGGCTATCCCGAAGCGCTCGGCGGCACGCCGGCCTCGTATTCGCTCAAGCTCCCCGCATGGATTGCGCTTGCGCGGCGCGGCAAGAGCGGCGGCGTGCTCGCGAGCCTGTTCTCCCACAACATCGGCCTGCCGCCGGTCGTGCTGCATGCGAGCGACGAGGTGCGCAACGAGGTCGTGCCCACGGTGCTGCGCGGCGAGAAGATCGCGGCACTCGCGATCACCGAACCCGGCGGAGGCTCCGACGTCGCCGCGCTGCGCACAACAGCCCAGCGGGACGGCAATGACTACGTGCTGAACGGCGAGAAGACCTTCATCACCTCGGGCATGCGCGCCGACTGGATCACGGTGGCCGTGCGCACCGGCGAAGGCCGCGGCGCGAGCGGCATCTCGATGCTGCTCGTACCCGGCGATGTGCCCGGCCTCACGCGCACGCGACTCACGAAGATGGGCTGGTGGTGCTCCGACACCGCGACGCTGCATTTCGACAACGTGCGCGTGCCGGCTCGCTACCTTCTGGGGAACGAAGGCGGAGGCTTCCGCATGGTCATGACCAACTTCAACGGCGAGCGCATCGGCCTCGCGGCCGGTGCGCTCGGCTTCGCGCAGGCCTGCCTCGACGAGGCGCTGTCCTGGTCGCGCGAGCGCAAGACCTTCGGCGCGGCGCTCATCGAACACCAGGCCGTGCGCCACAAGCTGGTGGACATGCAGATGCGCATCGCCTCCACCGAGGCGTGGCTCGAGGCGGTGTGCGCGGAAGGCGATGCGCACGAAGCGGCTGGCCGCTTCAACGCGCCCGAGTGGGTGGCGCAGGTCTGCATGCTCAAGAACCACGCGACGCAGACCATGCAGTTCTGTGCCGACCAGGCGGTGCAGATCCTCGGCGGCATGGGCTTCATGCGCGGCACGGTGAGCGAGCGCATCTACCGCGAGGTGAAGGTGATGATGATCGGCGGCGGGGCCGAGGAGATCATGAAGGAGCTCGCCGCGCGCCAGCTCGGCTGGTTGTAGCGCGCCACTTCTTCGCCAGCGGAAAACTGTTCTTCATCGGCGAGGCGCGCAAGGCATGGCCTTTCGCGCGACGGCTGCTTACCATCGATCGCACACGAGGGCCGCCTTCTGCAGCCCTTCAACCCGCATGAAGCCGGAGCCGCCTTGATCTTTGTTTTCCATCTTCTCGACAAGCCCGATTCCGCCGCGCTTCGCAACGAGATCCGCCCCGCGCACAAGGCCTACCTGGCCCAGGTGGCCGACCGCATGGCCTTCGCCGGGCCGCTGCTGTCGGACGACGGCAAGACCATGATCGGCAGCCTGCTGGCCATCGACTTCGCGAGCCGCGAAGCGGCTGAGCAATGGCAGGCCGACGAGCCCTTCACGCGCGCCGGCGTCTACGCGTCGGGCTCGGTGCTGCCTTTCGCGAACCTCTGGCCGCAGAAGGCCGGTTTCCCGCCCGCCGAGTGAGCGGGCCGCGCACCATGTTCAAGCACATCGTGATGTGGGACCTGCGCGGCGAATCGGCCGAGGAAAAGGCCGAGGCCTCGCAGTTGCTCAAGCGCAGGTTCGAATCGCTGCGCGGGCAGATCCCCGGGCTGCTGCACCTCGAGGTGGGCGTCGATTCGAGCCGCATCGGCTACGCCTGCGACGTGGTGCTCTACAGCGAGTTCGACAGCCAGGCATCGCTCGACGGCTATGCCACGCACCCCGCGCATCTGCGGGTGCGCGAGGAGCTGGGCGACCTGCGGATCGCGCGGCACCAGGTCGACTACGCGGCGGATTGACCGGCGCCGGTCAGTCGTTCTTTTCGGATCCGTCCTGCTGCGCGGCCTGCGCCGCAGCGCGCAGCTTGTCCTTCTTGCTCGGCCGCTTGCCCTTGATGCCGCCCGTGCCCGACGCATCGACGAGCGGCACGGCCACCTCGGTCGGCTCGAACCCTTCGATGCGCTCGCGCGGCAGGCTCAGGCCCTGGCGTTTTTCGATCAGGCGAAAGTGCGCCTCGGTCGACGCGCTCACGAAGCTGATCGCCAAGCCGCTCTCGCCCGCGCGGCCCGTGCGGCCGATGCGGTGGATGTAGTCGGTGGGCGAGCGCGGCAGGTCGTAGTTGATGACCACCGGCAGCTGCGCGATGTCGATGCCGCGCGCCGCAAGGTCGGTGGCGATCACCACGTCCCAGCGGCTCTCCTTGAATTGCGCCAGGATGCCGGTGCGCGTGCCCTGCGCGATGTCGCCGTGGAAGGGCACCGCGTAGACACCGTTCTTGTAGAGCTTCTCGGCCACGATCTGCGCCGAATGCTGCGTGGCGACGAACACCAGCACGCGCTCCCATTCGTTCTCTTTCAGCAGATGGCGCAGGAGCTGCGTGCGGCGGTTCGCATCGACCTCGATCACGCGCTGCACGATGTTCGGCTCGGTGCCGGGCTCGCCCTGCACGTCGATGACGGCGGGCTCCCGCAGCATGCTGTCGGCCAGCGACTGGATCGCGGGCGGGAAGGTGGCGGAGAAAAGCAGGTTCTGGCGTTGCGCCGGCAGCAGCGCGAGGATGCGGCCGAGTTCTTCGGCAAAGCCGAGATCGAACAGGCGATCGGCCTCGTCGAGCACCAGCATCGACACGGCACCCAGCTTGAGCGCGTTGTGCTCGACCAGGTCGAGCAGCCGGCCGGGCGTGGCGACGACGATGTCGGCGCCGCCGCGCAGGCTCATCATCTGCGGGTTGATCGAGACACCGCCGAAGGCGATGGCGATCTTCAGGCGTTCGGGCAGGTGCTGGGCAAGGCTGCGCATGGTTTCGCCGACCTGGGCCGCGAGTTCGCGCGTGGGCACGAGCACCAGTGCGCGCACGCGGCGCGGCGACAGCGCGGGTTCGGCGGCCAGGCGCTGCAGCAGCGGCAGGGAGAATGCGGCGGTCTTGCCGGAGCCGGTCTGCGCCGAGCCCCGCACGTCGCGGCCCTGCAAAATTGCGGGGATGGCGGCGGCCTGGATGGCGGTCGGCGCGGCATAGCCGCTTTCGGCGGCAGCCTTGACGAGCGCGGGGGCCAGGCCCAGTGAGTCGAATGGCATGTGAGCAGACAGAGAGAAAAACCCGGTATTCGGACAGAGAAGAGATGGATCGAATGGCGACGACGAAAAACAATCAGGCCAGCAGCGCGCTGGTGTATTCCACCGAGGCGGGCGGCCGCATGTGCCCCGATTGCCGTGCGCCGATGGCGCAGTGCCGCTGCAAGGAACTGAAGGCGCGCGCGCCGGCCACTGACGGCATTGTGCGTGTATCGCACGAGACCAAGGGCCGCAAAGGCAAGGGCGTGACCGTCATCAAGGGCCTCGCGCTGGACGCCGCGGCGCTCGCGGCTGTGGGCAAGCAGCTGAAAACGGCCTGCGGCTCGGGCGGCACGGTGAAGGACGGGATCATCGAGATCCAGGGCGATCACCGCGAACTGGTGATCGCGGCTCTCGTGAAGCAAGGCCACACCGTCAAGCGCGCGGGAGGCTGAGGAAACGCATGAAACCCGAAGACCTGCAGCGCCTGGTCACGCTCGAAATGCCTTTTGGCAAACACAAAGGCACGCTCATCGCCGATTTGCCCGGAAATTACCTGACCTGGTTCGCTCGCGAGGGTTTTCCCTCAGGAGAAATCGGCCGGCTGCTCCATTTGATGCATGAAATAGACCACAACGGGCTTTCGGAGCTGCTCAAACCGTTGCGAAACCGCCCGTCGCGCCGGGATGTTTCTCAATAACACACGATTTCCCACGCTTTTTTGCAAAGGACCGGGATAATTCGCCCCACGTGTCTGTGAGCTTTGTTGTCTCCCGTGCACGTAATTCGGTGATCGGTCAGTTTCGCGCCACAGCGCACTTGTTTGTTGTGATTCTGGGACTCCATCGCTTTGTTTTGTTGGTTTGAATTAGGAGTCCCTCCATGGGCAAGAAACTCTACGTAGGCAACCTCGCCTACTCTGTGCGTGACAACGACCTGGAACAGGCTTTCGGCGAGTTCGGCTCGATCGTCAGCGCCAAGGTCATGATGGAACGCGACACCGGTCGTTCGAAGGGCTTCGGCTTCGTCGAAATGGGCTCGGACGCTGAAGCACTCGCAGCCATCGAAGCCATGAACGGCCATTCGCTCCAGGGCCGCGCCCTGACGGTGAACGAAGCCCGTCCGATGGAAGCTCGTCCCCCCCGCACCGGCGGTGGTGGCGGCTACGGCGGCGGCGCTGGTGGTGGCGGCGGCTACGGTGGTGGTGGCGGCGGCGGTTACGGCGGCGGCGGCGGTGGCCGTAGCGGCGGTGGCGGCGGCGGTTACGGCGGCGGCGGCGGTGGTCGCGGCGGCTACTAAGCCCTCATCCACACTCGGGGAGCTTCGGCTCTCCGAATGATGAAAAGAAAGCTCCTTCGGGAGCTTTTTTCGTTTCTGCCCCTTCCTTTCACCGTGCCGCAGGCATCGCTCCGGGGAGAACCCTAATCCTGGCCTAAGCATTTGTCCGTACCGCACCGGTCAGCCAACGGTCAGCCGCGCAAGACGACCCTCACTGCTCCAAAACAGAGGGTCGAGGCAATGAAGATCAAGAGTCAGGCGGACTTCTTTTCAGGGGTCATGTTCACCGCCGTGGGGGGTGCCTTCGCGATAGGCGCCACCACCTACACCGTCGGCAACGGTGCCCGCATGGGCCCCGGCTACTTCCCGCTCATGCTGGGCATCCTGCTGGCCATCCTCGGGGTGGTCATCATGTTCCAGGCCATGGTGGTGGAGACCACCGACGGCGACAAGATCGGCAAGTGGGCCTGGAAGCCGCTGGCCTTCGTGCTCGGCGCCAACCTCGCCTTCGGCATCCTGCTGGGCGGCTTGCCCAGCATCGGCCTGCCGGCGATGGGAATGATCATCGCGATCTACGCGCTCACGATCATCTCCAGCATGGCCGGCGAGCACTTCAAGCTGCGCGACGTGCTCGTGCTCTCCACCATCCTGGCGGCCGGCAGCTACGTGGCCTTCATCTGGGCGCTCAAGCTCCAGATCCAGGTCTGGCCCACCTTCATTTCGGGCTGAGGAGAGAACACCATGGACCTGATCCACAACCTTTCCATCGGTTTCGGCGTTGCCTTCACCTTCACGAACCTGCTGTATTGCCTCCTCGGCTGCATCCTGGGCACGCTGATCGGCGTGCTGCCGGGCATCGGCCCTGTCGCGACCATCGCGATGCTGCTGCCCGCCACGTACGCGCTGCCGCCAGTGTCGGCCCTGATCATGCTGGCCGGCATCTACTACGGCGCGCAGTACGGCGGCTCCACCACCGCCATCCTGGTGAACCTGCCCGGGGAGTCCTCCTCGGTGGTCACCTGCATCGACGGCTACCAGATGGCAAGGCAGGGCCGCGCGGGCCCCGCGCTCGCAGCCGCGGGCCTCGGCTCGTTCTTCGCGGGCTGCGTCGGCACGCTGATCCTGGCCGCCTTCGCGCCACCGCTGACCGAGCTGGCCTTCAAGTTCGGCCCGGCCGAGTACTTCTCGCTCATGACCCTGGGCCTGATCGGCGCGGTGGTGCTGGCTTCGGGCTCGCTCCTGAAGGCGGTGGCGATGATCGTGCTGGGCCTCCTGCTCGGCATCGTGGGCACCGACGTCAACTCGGGCGTCGCGCGCTTCAGCTTCGACATTCCCGAGCTCACCGACGGCATCGGCTTCGTGGTGATCGCCATGGGCGTGTTCGGCTACGGCGAAATCATCGGCAACCTCTCGCAGCCCGACGACGAGCGCGAAGTCTTCACGCACAAGGTCAAGGGCCTGTGGCCCACCAAGGACGACTTCAAGCGCATGACGCCCGCCGTGCTGCGCGGCACTGCCCTCGGTTCTGCGCTGGGCATCCTGCCCGGCGGCGGTGCGCTGCTGGCGGCCTTCGCAGCCTATGCGCTGGAGAAGAAGATCAAGATGCGCCCCGGCGAAGTGCCTTTCGGCAAGGGCAACATCCGCGGCGTGGCATCGCCCGAGTCGGCCAACAACGCCGGCGCGCAGACGTCCTTCATTCCGCTGTTGACGCTGGGCATTCCGCCCAACGCCGTGATGGCGCTGATGGTGGGCGCGATGACGATCCACAACATCCAGCCCGGCCCGCAGGTGATGACCAGCAACCCCGAACTCTTCTGGGGCCTGATCGCCTCGATGTGGATCGGCAACGCGATGCTGATCATCCTGAACCTGCCGCTCATCGGCATGTGGATCAAGCTCCTGACGGTGCCCTACAAGTTCCTGTTCCCCGCCATCGTGCTGTTCTGCGCGATCGGCGTGTACTCGACCAACAACAACACCTTCGACGTGTGGATGGTCGCGATCTTCGGCTTCATCGGCTACCTGTTCCTGAAGCTGCGCACCGAGCCGGCCCCGCTGCTGCTGGGCTTCATCCTCGGGCCGATGATGGAAGAGAACCTGCGGCGCGCGCTGCTGCTGTCGCGCGGTGCGTGGAGCGTGTTCGTCACGCGGCCGCTGTCGGCCGGCCTGCTGGTGGCTGCAGCGGCGCTGCTGTGCATCGTGCTGCTGCCGTCGATCAAGGCCAAGCGCGAGGAAGCCTTCGTCGAGGAATAGGCTCGCCCCCAGGCTGCGCGCACTTCGTGTCGCTTCGCCCACCCCCTGCCGGGGGCAACACCTGAGGCCCGGCGGAGCCGGTTCCTCGGTGTTTCTGGAAGAAGCCCCTGGCTGGTGCCCGGGCAGGAATAGGCTCGCCCCCAGGCTGCGCGCACTTCGTGTCGCTTCGCCCACCCCCTGCCGGGGGCAACACCTGAGGCCCGGCGGAGCCGGTTCCTCGGTGTTTCTGGAAGAAGCCCCTGGCTGGTGCCCGGGGCTTTTTCGTTTCCGGGGGCGCCGCGGCGGCTGCGCCCCATATCGACGCGCTCTTGTTGGTGCCCGGCGGCGTCGCCTGTTGTGCGCCCGGAAAGATGGCACGGAGCGCCGGCACCGAGATCAATCGCCTGCGGGAGCGATCGGATCGACCAGCCCGGAGGGCGAAAAGGCTCCCCTCGGCATCCGCGTTCCAATGACGCAACTGGCCCACCCCAGTTGCTACTCAAAAGATAGCAAAAAAGATCCGTCCCACGTGGGCAGCCCAGGGATTCGACCGGGAGAAAGATCCTGCCGACGCTAATCGCGCAGGCATAAAAAAGGCGCCGACCAGCGGCGCCTTTCAAGTTCGAACCGGCATCTCGTACGGAGCCTTGAAGGATTTTTCTTTTTGAAGGGGAAGTTGTCTCCTCGGACCCTCGGCAGCACGAGCAGGGCCCGTTCGCGAGTGCGCAGACTTTATGTGCTGCACCGCACCAGTGCATTGGGAATTACCCGCTTTGCCTTACTGCGAACGGCCGATTCGCAAACCAAAGTGTTTCTGGTAGTTAACGAGATGGCACGACTCGTGCACGTCACGCAACACCGACAACTCCAAGAAGCGCACCGCCATGGCCCTGGTCCCGCAAGCCTCCATCAACGCGGCCGACACCGCCTGGATGATGACGTCGACGGCACTGGTGCTGCTGATGACGTTGCCCGGCATCGCGCTCTTCTATGCCGGCATGGTGCGGCGCAAGAACGTGCTGGCCACCATGGCGGCCGTGGTGGCGATCGCCGCGGCGGTGTCGCTCACGTGGTTCGCCGTCGGCTACTCGCTCGCGTTCACGCCCGGCTGGCCCTGGCTGGGCGGCACCGGGCGCTTCTGGTTCTCGGGCTTCGAGTACCTGAAGGAGGCCGGACAGATCGCCGTGAGCCACGTCGCACCCAACGTGCCGGAGTCGGTCTACGCGATGTTCCAGCTCACCTTCGCGATCATCACCATCGCGCTGGTGCTGGGCGCATTCGTCGAGCGCATGCGCTTCTCGGCAGTGCTCTGGTTCGCGCTGCTGTGGAGCGTCTTGGTCTACGCGCCCGTCGCGCACTGGGTGTGGGAGCCGGGCGGCTGGCTCGCGCAGATGGGCGCGCTCGACTTCGCGGGCGGCTCGGTGGTGCACGTCAACGCGGGCATCGCGGGCCTGGTGTGCGCCTACGCGCTCGGCCCGCGCCGCGGCTACGGGCGCGAGGCCTTCGAGCCCTACAGCCTGGCGATGACGATGATCGGCGCGGGCCTCCTGTGGGTGGGCTGGTTCGGCTTCAATGCGGGCTCTGCGGTCGCGGCCGACGGGCGCGCCGGGCTGGCGATGCTGGTCACGCACATCGCGGCGGCCGCCGGCGCCATGAGCTGGATGATCGGGGAGTGGATCGTGCGGCGCAGCCCCTCCTTGCTGGGCCTGTGCTCGGGCCTCGTCGCCGGGCTGGTGGCGATCACGCCGGCCGCCGGCTTCGTCACGCCGCTCTCGGCGCTGGCCATCGGCGCCATCGCGGGCCTGGCCTGCTATTGGGGCGCGACGGGCCTCAAGCACATGCTCGGCGCGGACGATTCGCTCGACGTGTTCGGCGTGCACGGCATCGGCGGCATCGTGGGCGCGCTCCTCACGGGCGTGTTCGCCGATGCACGCATCTCGGGCGCGACGGGCAACGTGCTGACCCAGGCCATCGCGGTCGGCAGCGTGGCGATCTACAGCGCTGCGGCGACGGCGATCGTGCTGTTCCTGGTGCACATGCTGGTCGGACTGCGCGTCGATGCCGAAAGCGAACAGCTGGGCCTCGATCTTGCTCAGCATCGAGAACACCTGGGAGCCTGACCACCGAGGGAGACACCATGCCGTCCATGTCCGAAAGCGAACGCATCGCGCTTGCAGCACGCCTTCACGTGGCACTGCGGCGAAAGCACGGCCGCGTGACCGACACCGAATGGATGGCCATCAACGCCGAGTACGCCGCCGAGATCGTGCGCATGACGCGGGCGCACGCGGCCGAGACCAAGGACGAGGAACTCGACCAGCTCGCCACGCGCCTCGAGCAGGCGATGGAGCCGCTTGCCCGCGCTGCACGGCTGGCGGCGCGGCAGCCCGATGGGACACCGCCTACGCCGCCGCCTCGCTATGTGGGTGGATTGCGCTAGGGTTTGTTCAGGGCGGGTGCACAGGCCACCGGGTACTCCCCTCCGCGAATGTCCCCCGGGCGTCGCCCTCCTCCTTGATTTCGCTGCGGGGAGCACCCGATGCCCTGCGCACCGATGGGCGCTGCCAATGAGCGGCCGATCACGACCGCTCTGACTGCGCTCAGTTCGCAGCCAATGCGGCCTTGCGGATCGACTGCAGCGTGCTCGCGGGAGTGATCGCCTCGGGGTCCAGCAGGCAGTGCAGGATGGCCGGCTTGCCGCTCGCACGTGCACGCGCGAGTGCGGGGCCGAACTCTTCGGTGCTGGTCACGCGTTCGCCGTGGCCGCCGAACACCTCGGCGTAGCCGCGGAAATCGGGGTTCTTCAGCTGCGTGGCGCTGATGCGGCCGGGGTAGTGCTTTTCCTGGTGCATGCGGATCGTGCCGTACATGCCGTTGTCCAGCAGCACGACAAGGATCGGCAGCCCGTACTGCACGGCGGTGGCGAACTCCTGGCCGTGCATCATGAAATCTCCGTCGCCCGCGAACACCACCACCTCGCGCGCGGGCCACAGCCGCTTGGCGCCCACGCCGGCCGGCAGGCCGTAGCCCATCGAGCCGCTGGTCGGTGCGAGCTGGCTCGCGAATGCGCGGAACGGCCAGAAACGGTGCACCCAGGTGGCGAAGTTGCCCGCACCGTTGCAGAAGATGGTGTCGGCCGGCAGCACCTCGCGCAGGTGCTGCATGACCTCGCCCATCTGCAGCGGGCCGGGAATGCGGATCGGTGCCGGGTCGCTCCAGCGCAGGAATTCTTCGCGCGCGGTCCTGGTTTCGGCCTCCCAGGCGGGCGTCGAAGCGGGGCGCAGCGTGGACACCGCTTCGGCGAAAGCCTGGGGCGTGGCGTGGATGCCCTGCGCCGGGCGGTAGAGCTTGCCGAGCTCGTCGGCATCCGCATGCACGTGCACCAGCGCCTGTTTCGGCTGCGGAATCGCGAACAGCTCATAGCCCTGCGACGGCACTTCCGACAAACGTCCGCCCACCAGCAGCACGAGGTCCGCATCGCGGATGCGCGCCAGCATGCGCGGGTTCGCGCCGAGCCCCAGGTCGCCTGCATAGCAGGGGTGCTCGGCGGACATCAGCATCTGGCGGCGGAACGAGCAGTACACCGGCAGCGCATGCGCCTCGGCGAACTTCGCGAACTGCTGCGTCGCGGCTTCCGACCAGCGGCTGCCCCCCAAAATCACGACGGGCCGCTGCGCCTGCGACAGGCGCTGCTGCAGTTCGGCCAATTGCGCGGCGCCCGGATGGGTCTCGACCACCGCATAAGGCAGCGCATCGGCCACCACGGCGGCTTCGGTCAGCATGTCTTCGGGCAGTGCGATCACGACCGGACCGGGCCGGCCCGAGGTCGCGACGTGGAAGGCGCGCGACACCAGTTCGGGCACGCGCGCCGGATCGTCGATCTGCACCACCCACTTGGCCATCGTGCCGAAGACCGCGCCGTAGTCCAGCTCCTGGAAGGCCTCGCGGCCCATCGCGTCGCGCGCGACCTGGCCGACGAACAGCAGGAGCGGCGTCGAATCCTGGTGCGCGATGTGCACGCCCGCCGCCGCGTTGGTGGCCCCGGGGCCGCGCGTGACGAAGCAGATGCCGGGCTTGCCGGTGAGCTTGCCCTGCGCCTCGGCCATCATCGTCGCGCCGCCCTCCTGCCGGCACACCGTCACGTCGATCGACGCGTCGTGCAGTGCGTCGAGCACGGCCAGGAAGCTTTCGCCGGGCACGCAGAAGAGCTGCCTGACGCCGTGGGTGATGAGCTGCTCGACCAGGATCTGGCCGCCGGTGCGGGAGGAAGTCATGCTGTGTCCAATGCAATGAAGGTCTTGGGTATCGGTATTGCTCCTTCCCCTTCCGGGGGAAGGCCGGGCTGCGGGCAAGCGGCGATGGATGCGCCGACAGCGATGGATACGCCGCGTGCCCCCACCCCGGCCCTCCCCCGGGAGGGGAGGGAGAAACTCAAGAGAGCGCTGCGCATGCCGCTTCGATCCGCGCGCACGCCTCTTCGAGCTGCGCCATCGACGTCGCATACGAAATGCGGAAATACGGCGCGAGCCCGAACACGCTGCCGGGCACCACCGCCACGTCGAAGTCCTGCAGCAGGTAGCGGCAGAAGTCGCTGTCGGTTTGCAGCAGCGCGCCGCCGGCGGTGCGCCTTCCGAGCACGCCCGCGCAGCTTGCGAATGTGTAGAAGGCGCCCTCGGGCACGCGGCAATGCAGGCCCGGCGTGCGGTTGAGCGCGGCCACGACGAAATCGCGGCGCTGTTGAAACGACGCGCAGCGCTCGGCCACGATGCCCTGCGGCCCGGTGAGCGCCTCGATCGCCGCGGCCTGGCTCACCGACGAGGGGCACGAGGTCGACTGGCTCTGCACCACCGCCATCGCCGCGATCAGCGCGCGCGGCCCGGCGCCGTAGCCCACGCGCCAGCCGGTCATCGCATAGGCCTTGGACACGCCGTTCACCGTGAGCGTGCGTTCGCGCAGGCGCGGCTCGACCGCCACCGGCGTTGCGAACGCGAGGCCGTCGTAGAGGATGTGTTCGTAGATGTCGTCCGCCAGCACCCACACGCCCGGGTGGTCGAGCAGCACATCGGTGATCGGCTTGAGCTGCGCCGCGCTGTAGGCCGCGCCGCTCGGGTTCGAGGGCGAGTTGAGGAACAGCCAACGCGTGCGCGGCGTGATGGCTGCCTCCAGTTGCGCGGCGGTCAGCCGAAACCCGTTCTCCTCGCCGCAGGCCACCGACACCGGCACGCCGCCGCAGATCTGCACGATGTCCGCATACGAGGTCCAGTACGGCGCGGGCAGGATCACTTCGTCGCCCGGGTCGAGGCTCGCCATCAGCGCGTTGAAGATGACTTGCTTGGCCCCCGCGCTCACGCTGATCTCGTCGAGCGCGAAATCCATTGCGTTGTCGCGCTTGAACTTCAGGTGCACCGCCGCCTTCATCGCCGGGCTGCCGTCGAGCACCGTGTAGCGCGTGTCGCCGCGCGCAATCGCCTGCGAGGCCGCATGCCGGATGTTCTCGGGCGTGTCGAAGTCGGGCTCGCCCGCACCCAGCACGATCACCGGGCGGCCGGCGCGCTTGAGCGCCTGCGCATGGTCGGTAATGCGCAGGATCTCCGAGACGTGGATGGCGCGCACACGTTGCGCGGGCGAGAACACGGCGGCGTCTGTCACTTCGCGTAGGCTTCCAGTGGCTTGTCGTTGGGTTCGAGCAGGAGCTGCTTGAGCGCGGGGCTCATCGGCAGGTTGAGGCTGGTGTTCTTCGGCGGAATCGCAGCAACGAACCACTTGGTGTAGATCTTCTCGACCTCACCGCTCTTCATGAGCTTGCGCAGCGACTCGTCCACCGCGGTCTTGAACGCCGGGTCATCCTTGCGGAACAGCAGCGCGATCGGCTCGGAGCCCAGCGCCTCGCCGGTGATGCGGTAGGCCGCGGGGTTCTTCGAGTTCGCGATGATCCCGGCGAGCAGGTTGTCGTCGAGCACGAAGGCATCGGCGCGGCCCGACTCCATGAGCAGGAAGCTCTCCAGGTGGTCCTTGCCGAGCATGGTGTTGTACGAGACGTTCTGCGCGCGCTCGCGCTTGCGAAGCAACTGCACCGCGGTGGTGCCGGTCGAGGCCGACACGTTGCGGCCCGCGAGCTGGTCGAGCGTGGTGATACCCGAGTCGACCTTGGTCGCCATGCGCACTTCGCTCACATACGTGGTGAGCGCGAAGGCCACCTGCTGCTGGCGCGCGGTGTTGTTGGTGGTGGGGCCGCAGCCGATGTCGAGCGTGCCGTTCTGCACCAGCGGGATGGTGTTCTGCGCGGTCACGGCCATGTATTCGAGCTTGGCGCTGGGCACGATGTCCTTCAGCACGCGCTCGCAGAGTTCGACGTGGTAGCCCACGTACTTCTCGCCCGCGCCCAGCATGTAGGCCATCGGCGGCGAGGCTTCGCGCACGCCGAGCACGACCTTGCCGCTCGACTTGATCTTGTCGAGCGTGCCGCCCGTGGGCGCCTGCTGCGCGGTGGCGCTGCCGAATGCGAACGCGAGCAGCGCTGCGGCGGCGAGGGTGTTCAGTTGCTTTTTCATCTTCTCTGTCTCCTGGTAGTTTTTCTTTGAAGGCGCACGGCACACGCTGCCGGCACGGCATGATTTTTCGTGGGACATCGCGGAACCGGCTTCGCCGGGCCGCAGATGTCGCCCCCGGTCAGGGGGTTGGCGCAGCGACACGAAGTGCGCGAAGCCTGGGGGTGAGCCTCAATCCCCGATGTCGAAGGTCACGCCCTGCGCGAGAGGCAGCGCCGTCGAGTAGTTGATGGTGTTCGTGGCACGGCGCATGTACGCCTTCCAGCTGTCCGAGCCCGCTTCGCGCCCGCCGCCGGTTTCCTTCTCGCCACCGAAGGCGCCGCCGATCTCGGCACCGCTCGGGCCGATGTTGACGTTGGCGATGCCGCAGTCGGAGCCGGCGCTGGACATGAAGCGCTCGGCCTCGCGCACGTTGAGCGTGAAGATCGAGGACGACAGGCCTGCACCGACGGCGTTGTGCCATTCGATGGCTTCGTCCAGCGTGCTGTAGCGCACCACGTAGAGGATGGGCGCGAAGGTCTCGCGCAGCACCGGGCCGTCGTGCGACTTCAGCTCCACCAGCGCGGGGCGCACATAGTAGGCGTCCTGCGTGCCGATGCCCTCGACGCGGCTGCCGCCGTGCACCTTGGCGCCGAGCTCGCGGCTTTCGCCCAAGGCCTTCTGCATGCCGTCGAAGGCCGCGCGGTCGATCAGCGGACCGACCAGCGTGCCGGCCTCGCGCGGATCGCCCACCTGCACGTTGCCGTAGACCTTCGCGAGCTTGGGCACGAGCTGGTCGTACACGCTGTCGTGCACGAAGAGGCGCCGCAGCGTCGTGCAGCGCTGGCCGGCCGTGCCCATGGCCGCGAATGCGATGCCGCGCAGCGTGAGATCGAGGTCGGCCGAGGGCGTGACGATGGCGGCGTTGTTGCCGCCCAGTTCGAGAATCGCGCGGGCAAAGCGCGCCGCCAGCTTCGGCCCGACCTGCCGGCCCATCGCCGTGGAGCCGGTGGCCGAGAGGATCGGCACGCGGTGGTCGTCCACCAGCACTTCGCCGATGTCGCGCTGGCCCAGCAGCAAGCCGAGCAGGCCTTCGGGCGCATCGCCGAAACGCGCGACGGCGCGCTGCGCGATGGCGTGCACGGCCAATGCCGTGAGCGGCGTTTTCTCGGACGGCTTCCACACCACCGAATCGCCGCACACCAGCGCGAGCGCCGCGTTCCACGACCACACGGCCACCGGGAAGTTGAAGGCCGAGATCACGCCGCACACGCCCAGCGGATGCCAGGTTTCCATCATCCGGTGCTCGGCGCGTTCGGTGGCCAGCGTGAGGCCGTAGAGCTGGCGCGAGAGGCCGACCGCGAAATCGCAGATGTCGATCATTTCCTGCACCTCGCCCGCGCCTTCGGACGGGATCTTGCCGGCCTCCAGCGTGACGAGGCGGCCCAGGTCGCGCTTGGCGGCACGCAGCTCTTCGCCCAGAAGGCGCACCAGCTCGCCGCGGCGCGGCGCCGGCACGTTGCGCCAGGCCTTGAAGGCCTCGTGCGCGCTGCCGATGGCGCCGGTGGCCTCCACGGCCGTGGTCTGCCGCACCTCTGCAATCACCTCGCCGGAGACCGGCGAGCGCACCGTGAGCTCGCCGCCGGTGCAGGCGGTGCGGGGCACGCCCAGGCGCTGCAGCAGTTGTTCGACTTCGTCGGGGAGGGAAACGGGGGATTGGGTTTCGGACATGGGCGCGCTCCGCAAAGGAGGGAAGAAGAAAGGCGACAGAGAGGCGGGAAACCCGGCCAATATCTGCGAATCCCGCGCGCTTGCCTAGTGAAAAAATGGAAGGACTTGATGCGTTTGCGGAATGAACTCGGCGTCCGCTCCCCGCGCATCGGGTTGCGCGCCTACGCGCAGCCGGCCGGGCGGCGCCGAAGATGCGCGCCATGAAAGTCATCCACTCCCTCTACGCCGCGATCCATGCGCTGATGGCGCTCGCCTTCGCGATCGCCTCGCTCGTGCTGGTCGTGATCGCGGCGCGCGCGGGTTGGGGCGCGGTCATGCACGGCCTGGACCTCCCGGCGGCCGAAGCCATCATCGAAGCGGTGGGCCTGCTCGCGGCCGGGGTGGTGGCGCTGCAGATCTCGCAGACGGTGCTCGAAGAAGAAGTGGTGCGCGACGCGCACATCGGCGCACCGACCCGCGTGCGCCGCTTCCTCTCCCGCTTCATGGTGGTCATCGTGGTGGCCGTCGCGGTCGAAGGGCTGGTCGCGACCTTCAAGGCGCGCGAGGCGCCCGAGCTGATGCTCCACGCCGCCGCCATGCTGGGCTCCGTGGGCTTCCTGATGGCGGGCTGGGGGATCTTCATCCGCCTCAACCGCTACGCCGAGGAGCTGGAACCCGAGGCGATGGAGGAGGCCAAGAGCGAAGACGCAAAGCTCAGGAAATGACCATGGCTTCTTCATCAAGCCTCCTCAAGTCCACCCTGGCGGCACTGAGCATCGCCATGCCGTTCGCGGCCGCTGCCGACCCGAACCCGCTCGTGGCCGAGCGCTGGAAGACGCGGCCGGTGGTCGTGGTGGTGCCGGCGGCGGGCGATCCGCTGCTGCAAAAGGTCGAAACGGCGCTGCGCCAGACGGCCACGCGCGAGGCCTTCATCGACCGCGAGATGGTGCTCTACACCGTGGTCGCGGGCGAGGGCCGCCGCAACGACAAGGCCATGGCCCCGGCGCAGACCCGCGCCCTCTTGGGTGCGCTGAAGCTGGAGGCGGCCGGCGCGCCGACCTTCGTGCTGGTCGGCAAGGACGGCGGCGTGAAGATGACCGAAGGCCCCGGCGTCGACCTGCAAGCGGTGTTCGCCGAGATCGACCGCATGCCGATGCGCCGGCGCTGACGCTGCGCCTAGTTCGGCCCGGGCGCCTCGGGCAATGAGATCTTCTGCCCCGCCGGCGAGCCCGCCAGGCTCTGCGCCGGCCGCCTGAGCGTCGCATCGAACGGATTGATCTTCGGCCCGATGGCCGCGGCTTCCCGCTTGAGCAGTTCCACCACCGTCGGCATGCGGTCCGCATTGAGCCGGTCGGCGATCGTGCCCACGCTCAGCGCGGCCACCGCGCGGCCTTCGCGGTCGAGGATCGGCACCGCCACGCCCGCCATGCCTTCGAGCAGGCCGGTGTTGCGACCCGCGTAGCCGGCCTGCCGCACGCGCTCGATCTCGGTGCGCAGATAGACCTCGTCGTACACGCCGTACTCGCGCACGCGGGAGAGATTGAAGCGGATCACCTCTTCGCGCTCCGCCTCCGGCAGGAACGCGAGGATTGCGAGCGCCCCCTGCCCCACGCCCAGCGCGATGCGCCCGCCGATGTCGCCGGTGAACGAGCGGATCGGAAACGGCCCCTCGCTGCGATCGAGGCACACCGCGTCGAAGCCGCTGCGCACCAGGAGAAAGATGCTGTCGCCCAGGCTCGCGCACAGGCGCAGCAGCACGGGCCGGCAGATCGCGCGCAGGTCGCCGGGGTTGCCGGCATTGGCTGCGAGCGCGAAGAAATCGATGCTCAACCGATAGAGCTTGCTGCGCTCGTCCTGCTCGACCATGCCTTCGGCCATGAGCGCCTGCAGCAAGCGGTGCGTGGTGGCTTGCGTCAAGCCCACGGAACGTGCGATCTGGGTCACGCGGCCGCCCTCGGCCTGCACCGCGCCGAGCGCGCGGATCACCGAAAAGACGCGCGGCACGCCGCCGCTGGAAGCGGACGACTGCGAACGCGCCTCCGATGTGCTTTCCATACCTTGCTCCTGTGGAATTTTCTGACTGGATTTTATGGCTCACATTCCAATGAATGGAATAAATCAGAGAAAGATTCTGATTAATGGAATACCCGAGGCGTTCTGGCGCAATCGTTGCAATAGAGTGAATTGAAAGTACCCGGCAGTCCATGGCATGCACCAAGGTGTCGCACGCCATCTTTCTGCCCCCACGAAAGGCGCTTCCATGTCATTCCTACGGCTTACCGACGTGACCAAGTTCTACGGCAGCACACGCGCGGTGTCGGCGATGAACCTCACGGTCGAAAAGGGCGAATTCGTCTCGCTGCTCGGCCCGTCGGGCTGCGGCAAGACCACCACGCTGCAGATGATTGCGGGCTTCGAGGCGGTCTCCAGCGGCCGCATCGAACTCGCGGGCAAGGACATCACGAACGCCAAGGCCAACACGCGCGGCCTGGGCATCGTGTTCCAGAGCTACGCGCTCTTCCCGCACATGACGGTGGCCGACAACGTGAGCTTTGGCCTGGAGATGCGCAAGATGCCCAAGGCCGAGCGCGCCGAACGCGTGAAGCAGGCGCTCGCGCTCGTGCACCTGGAGCCGCACGCCACGCGCTACCCGCGCGAGCTCTCGGGCGGCCAGCGGCAGCGCGTGGCGCTCGCCCGCGCCTTGGTGATCGAGCCGCCGGTGCTGCTGCTCGACGAGCCGCTCTCCAACCTGGACGCCAAGCTGCGCGAGGAGATGCAGTTCGAGCTGCGCCAGATCCAGCGCAAGGTCGGCACCACCACGGTGATGGTCACGCACGACCAGAGCGAGGCCATGTCGATCAGCGACCGCGTGGTGGTGATGGAAGGCGGCTGCGCCACGCAGATCGACCATCCGCACCGCGTTTACGAGCATCCGAGCACGCGCTTCATCTCCACTTTCGTGGGCAAGGCCAACCTGCTGAACGGGCGCGTCACCGCATGCAGCACCGGCAGCTGCAGCGTCGAGGTCGGCCCGCTCGCGGTGCAGGTCGACGAAGACGGCTTCAAGGCCGGCGCCGCGGTGCTGATGAGCGTGCGGCCCGAAAAGCTCCAGCTCGTTGCGGCAGGCCGCGGCCGGCTCGACGGCACGGTGCAGGAACGCTTCTTCCTCGGCAGCCAGTGGCTCTACCGCATCGCCACGCCCGCCGGCGACCTGATGGTGCTGAGCCCCAACGACGGCCGCGAAGCGCTCGATGAGGGCAACGCGGTCGGCATCGACTGGCCCGCGCACTGCACGCGCCTGCTGCCGGTCGAGGAGGCGGTGGCGGCATGAGCGGCATCCGGAACAAGGCCGCGCCGTGGTGGCTCTCGGGCCCCGCGCTGCTGCTGTTCACGGCGCTGCTGCTGGTGCCGCTCCTGCTCACGGCCGTGCTGTCTTTCAACGTGTACGACCCGGCCACCGGACCGAAGGCCGGCGAATTCACGCTCGCGCACTACGCGCAGGTGTTCACCGACTCGTACTACCACGGCATCTTCTGGCGCACCTTCTGGATCTCGGCGCTGGTCACCTTGATCTGCGTGGTCATCGGCGCGCCCGAGGCCTATGTGCTCAGCCGCATGCGCAACCCGTGGCGCTCGATCCTCCTGCTGGTGGTACTCGCGCCGCTCCTGGTGTCGGTGGTGGTGCGCGCCTTCGGCTGGAGCATGCTGCTCGGCCCCGAGGGTGCCGTGAATTCGCTGCTCGGCCTCGTGGGCATCGGACCGGTGAAGATGCTCTACACCGAGATCGCAGTGATCGTCGCGCTGGTCCACGTGATGCTGCCGTTCATGGTGATTCCGGTGTGGACCTCGCTGCAGAAGCTGGATGCGGGCGTCGAGAACGCGGCGCTCTCGCTCAAGGCCTCGCCCTTCACCACGCTGCGCCGCATCGTGCTGCCGCAGGTCATGCCGGGCATCCTTTCGGGCAGCCTGATCGTGTTCGGCCTGGCTGCGAGCTCGTTCGCGATTCCGGGGCTGCTCGGCGGGCGCCGCCTGAAGATGGTCGCGACGGTCGTGTACGACGAGTACTTGAGCGAGCTGAACTGGCCTCTGGGTGCCGCCATTGCGCTCACGCTGCTCGCCGCGAACCTCATCGTGATGCTGAGCTACAACCGCCTCGTAGAAGGCCGCTACAAGAAAGCGCTCGGGTGACCTTATGAGCAAGAACGGCCCCCTCGCCCTCGCGTTCAACGCGCTCGTCATCACCTTCATGCTGGCGCCGCTCCTGGTGGTGTGCATCGTCGCGTTCACGCCCGAGAACACGCTGACCATTCCGACCACCAGCTTCTCGCTGCGCTGGTTCGCCGCGGTGTTCGCGCACCCGGACTTCATGCAGTCGTTCTGGAACAGCCTGTGGCTCGCGCTGGCCTCGGCCACCATCGCCACGCTGCTGGCGGTGCCGGCGGGCATGGCGATCACGCGCTACGAGTTTCCGGGGCGCGACTTCCTCAACGGCCTCTTTCTCTCGCCGCTGATCATTCCGCACCTGGTGCTGGGCGTGGCGCTCTTGCGGCTGTTCGCGCTGGTGGGCGGCACGGGCAGCTTCGGCTGGCTGGTGATGGCGCACGCGCTCATCGTCACGCCGTACACGCTGCGCCTCGTGGTGGCCGCGCTCGTGGGCTTCGACCGCAGCGCCGAGCAGGCCGCGCTTTCGCTGGGCGCGAGCCAGGCCACGGTGTTCCGGCGCATCACGCTGCCGATGATCCTGCCGGGCGTCACGGGCGGCTGGATGCTCGCCTTCATCAACAGCTTCGACGAAGTGACGATGTCGATCTTCGTGACCTCGCCGAGCACGGTGACGCTGCCGGTGCGCATGTACATGTATGCGACCGAGTCGATCGATCCGCTGATGGCGGCGGTCTCGGCGCTGATGGTGGCGGTGACCGCCGTCGCGATGGTGATCCTCGACCGGCTCTACGGGCTGGATCGCGTGCTGGTGGGGCGCAAGTAGATGGCATTGAACGCATCGACCGCACCGCACGCGCTGCTGCATCGCGTGGCCGAGACCGGCCGCGCCGCCGTGGCCTTCACGCTCGATGGCGCGCCCGCCTCGGCACTCGCCGGCGACACGGTGCTCACGGCCGTGCTCACGCAAGGCAGCCAGTTGCGCCGCAACGAATTCAGCGACACGCCTCGCGCCGGCTTCTGCATGATGGGCGCCTGCCAGGACTGCTGGATCGCGACCGCCGAAGGCGAGCGCCTGCGCGCCTGCTCCACCTTCATCGCTCCGGGCATGGCGCTGGTCACCGGAAGGAGCGGCGCATGACCGATGCCCAGCTTCGCCCCGTGATCGTCGGTGCCGGGCCGGCCGGCGTGCGCGCGGCCGAAGCGCTGGTCGCGCATGGCCTGCGCCCCCTCGTGATCGACGAGGCCGCGCGCGCCGGCGGCCAGATCTACCGCCGCCCGCCCGCCAATTTCATCCAGCGCACGGCGGCCACGCTCTACGGCTTCGAGGCCTCGCGCGCGAATGCGGTGCACCTGGCCTTCGACGCGCTGCGCGACCGCATCGACTACCGACCCGAAAGCCTCGTGTGGAACGCGCAGGCCGGCGTGCTCGACGTGCTGCACAACCCGACGCGCACCACGACGCGCGTGCCGCATGGCGCGCTCATCGTCGCGACGGGCGCGACAGACCGCGTGCTGCCCGTGCCGGGCTGGACGTTGCCCGGCGTCTACACGCTCGGAGGCGCGCAGGTGGCGCTGAAATTCCAGGGCTGCGCCATCGGGCAGCGCGTGGTGTTCATGGGCACGGGGCCGCTGCTGTACCTCGTGGCGTATCAATACGCGAAAGCCGGTGCGAAGGTCGCGGCAGTGCTCGACACCGCCCGGCTTGCCGACCAGATTTCCGCAACGCCCGCGATGCTGCGCCAGCCCACTGTGTTCGCCAAGGGCGTGTACTTCGTCGCGTGGCTGCGCGCGCACGGCGTGCCGCTGCACGGCGGCGTTCGACCGCTGCGCGTGGTCGGCGATGCAGATGCGCGCCGCGTCACCGGCGTCGAATGGCACGACGGCCGCGAGGAGCGCACGCTCGATTGCGACGCCGTCGGCTTCGGCTACGCGCTGCGCTCGGAGACGCAACTGGCCGACCTGCTCGGCTGCCGCTTCGAATTCGCGCCGATGCACCGCGCCCACCTGCCGGTGCGCGATGCGGCGGGGCGCACCAGCGTCCCCGGCGTGTACCTCGCGGGCGACGGCGCCGGGATCATGGGCGCCGATGCGGCCGAGTGGGCCGGCGAACGCGCCGCGCTCGCGCTGCTCGCTGACCGCGGCGTCGCCGTCGATGCGGCACGCGCCGATGCGCTCGAACGCAAGCTCGAAGGACTGACGGGTTTCCGCCGCGGACTCGAGCGCGCCTTTCCGCTGCCGCAGGACTGGGCCGCGAACGCGCCCGACGACCTCGTCGTCTGCCGCTGCGAGAACGTCACGGCCGGCACGCTGCGCGAGACCGTCCGCGTCGAAGGCGCCGACGAAATGAACCGACTCAAGGCTTTGTCGCGCGTCGGCATGGGCCGCTGCCAGGGTCGCATGTGCGGCGTGGCGACCGCCGAGATCCTCGCGCACGCGACGAGCCAGCCGCTGCAGCAGGTGGGCCGGCTGCGCGGGCAGGCGCCGATCAAGCCGATTCCGATCCACCTCGCCGCGCACGCGGCCAGCGAAGGGAACGTCGCATGAGTTCGCTGCGCACCCTGCGCACCGACGTGGCCATCGTCGGCGGCGGCATCGTCGGCTCGTCGGCCGCGCTCGCCTTGCGGCAGATGGGCATCGGCGTGGCGCTGCTGGAGCGCGACCTCTGCGGCTCGCGCTCCAGCGGCGTGAACTTCGGCGGCGTGCGGCGCCAGGGGCGGCCGCTGAGCCAGTTGCCGCTCGCGCAGCGCGCGCACCAGATCTGGGGGCGACTGCCCTCGCTGCTCGGCACCGACGGCGAATACCTGCGCTCGGGCCATTTCAAGATCGCGCGCAGCGAATCCGACATGGCCTCGCTCGAGCGCTACCGCGCGCAGAGCCTGGACTTCGATCTCGGGCTCGAGCTGATCTCTTCTGCGCGCCTGCGCGAGCGCTGCCCCTGGCTCGGCCCGCGCGCGGTCGGCGGCTCGCTGTGCGTGGAAGACGGGCAGGCCAACCCGCGCCTCGTGTCCCCCGCGTTCGCGCTTGCGGCCCAGCGCGCGGGCGCGCAGGTCTTCGAGCGCCACCCGGTCGACGAGGTGGCGCACGACGGCGCGATGTTCATGCTGCGCTCGGGCAATTCGCTCGAAGTGCATGCGCCGGTGCTGCTCAACTGCGCGGGCGCATGGGCCGGGCCCTTCGCCGCCCGGTTCGGCGAAGCGGTGCCGCTGCAAGCGAGCCACCCCGTCATGGCGGTGACCGAGCCGCTGCCGCATTTCATGGACTGGAGCCTGGGCGTCGAAGGCGGCGGCATCTATGGTCGGCAGGTGGCGCGCGGCAACCTCGTGCTCGGCGGCGGCCGGGGCTACGCGCTCGATGCCGACCGCGCCCGCGTCGACCGCGACGCCATCGCCACGCTCGCGCTGCAGGCCGTCGAGCTGCTGCCCGCGCTGCGCCATGCGCATTTCATCCGCACCTGGAGCGGCACCGAAGGCAACATGCCCGACCGCCAGCCGGTGCTCGGGCCCAGCCGCACCACGCCAGGCCTCTTCCATGGCTTCGGCTTCTCGGGCGCGGGCTTCCAGATCGGCCCGGCCGCCGGCGAAGTGCTGGCCGAGCTGGTGCGCGACGGCCGCAGCAGCACGCCGATCGATGCGTTCGCGGTCGACCGCCCCTTCCCCGACGAAGAGGGGGAAGCAGCGGATGAAGAACAGGCCGTCCCCCCTTCCACTTCAGTCCCCACCCTCCCCTGAAAGGCAACCCCCATGTCCCGTACCCAGAAGACCTTTTCCCTTCGCCGGACCCTGCTCGGGGCGGCGGCCGTTTCGTTGCTCGCGGCCACCGGCGCGGCGGGCGCGCAGACCAAGACGCTCTACATCGGCATGAACGGCGGCACCATGGAGAAGGCGTACACGCAGTACGTGTTCCCGGCCTTCGAGAAGCTCTACGGCGCGAAGGTGGTGGTGGTGCCGGGCACCTCGTCGGACATCCTCGCCAAGGCGCAGGCCAACAAGGACCGCCCGCAGATGCACGTGATGTTCCTGGACGACGGGATCATGGTGCGCGCCATCGGCATGGGCCTGTGCCAGAAGCAGAAGCCCAACCCCTCGCTCGCCGAGATCTACCCCGCCGCGCGCTTCAAGGACGACATGGCCAGCGGCGTGAGCCTGGGCATGACGGGCCTGGCCTACAACGCCAAGATGTTCAAGGAAAAGGGCTGGGCCGCGCCCACCTCGTGGATGGACCTGGCCGACCCGAAGTTCAAGGGCAAGGTGGTGTTCCAGTCGATGTCGTCGTCTTCGTTCGGCTTGCACGGCTTCCTGATGTTCAACCGCATCCAGGGCGGCAACGACAAGAACGTGGAGCCCGGCTTCAAGGCCTGGCCCACCACCGTCGGCCCCAACGTGCTGGAGTACATCCCCAGCTCGGCCAAGCTCTCGGAGATGGTGCAGACCGGCGAGGCGGCGATCTTCCCGCTCACGCCCACGGCCGTGGCGGCGCTAAAGACCAAGGGCATCCCGGTCGAGTACGCGCCGCCCAAGGAAGGCGCGGTGGTGCTGATGGTGGGCCAGTGCGTGATCGCCAACAACAGCGAGCCCGAGCTCTCGCAGAAGCTCGCCGAGTTCCTGCTGAGCCCGCTCGCGCAGGCCAACGTGCTCCAGTACGGCGCGCAGATCCCGACCAACCCGAAGGCGCCGGCCGTGGGCGAAGGCGCGACGCAGGTGGCGGACATCAACAAGTGGATGAAGACCGCGATCACCATCGATTGGGAGAGCATCAACGCGAACCGGCCGGCGTGGAATTCGCGCTGGAATAAAACCATCGAGAAATGATCAAGGCGCGGTCTTGCGTACCAGCACCGGCAGGCACAGCAGATAGAGCACCGCGCCGACCAGCCACACGATGCCCGGGAAGCGCACCCGGAACGCGAAGTAGAGCGAGCTGATCAGCAGAGGGCCGGCCACCGAGGCCAGGCTGGAGATGCTCGCGAGCACGCCTTGCAGCCGGCCCTGGTCGGCCTCGCCCACGCGCCGCGAGAGCATCGCCTGCAGCGCGGGCTGGCCGACGCCACCCATGCACAGGAACGGCAGCAGCGCGAGCGCCATCCAGCCCTGCGAGGCGAAGGCGATCAGCGCGTAGGCCGTGCAGTCGGAAAGGGTGCCGACCGCGATCGCCGCGCGCTCGCCCCAACGCTCGACCAGTGGGCCCGCCAGGACGCCTTGCACCAGCGCATGGATCAGGCCGAAGCCCGCGAGCGAAAGGCCGACCGTGGTGCCGTTCCAGGCGTACCGGTCCTCGCCGTGGATCACCCAGGTCGTGCCGGCGACCTCGCCCACCAGCACGAGCACCAGGAACACGCCGAGGATCGGCAGCAGCGCGGGAACGCCCGCGGCCCAGCGCAGCGGCGCGAGCGGATGCAGCACGGCGCGGTCGAACGGCTTCGACGCGAGCGCGGGCGGACGCGACTCGCGCAACACCAGCAGGCCCACGAGGAAGGTCAGGCCGTTGAGCAGCGCGGCCGCAATGAAGGGCAGCCGCACGCCGTGGTCGCCGAGCACGCCGCCGATGGCCGGCCCGGCGATGAAGCCCAGGCCGAAGCACGCGCCCATGCGGCCGAACCAGCGCGCGCGCTGGTGCTCGGGCGTGAGGTCGGCAATGGCCGCCGAGGCCACCGCCATGCTCGCGCCCGTCATGCCGGCGATCGCACGGCCCACGAACAGCATCCACAGCGACGGCGCGAAGGCCATGAAGAGCGCATCGATCGCCGCGCCCAGCACCGAGATCAGGAGCACCGGACGGCGGCCGAAGCGGTCGCTCAACGCGCCGAGGACGGGCGCGCAGAGGAACTGCATCAGCGCGTACAGGGAAAGGAAGGCGCCGAAGTGCCAGCCGAGATCGCCGGTGTGGCCGACTTCGCGCAAGAGGCTCGGCACGATGGGCATGACCAGGCTGATGCCGATGGCGTCGAGCGTGACGATCGCAAGGATCACGGCGTGCGCCTGTCGGCCGCCTGGGAGAAAGGAAGAAGACATCTTAGAATTTATCGGTGATAAGGAATTATCAGCGATAAATTCCTGGCCGTGAAGCACCCGTACCATCGGTCCCGGAACAAGGCCTGGACGCAGGCAGGCACACAGGCACGGACACGAACACGAACACGGCATGAAACTGGATAGCGAAACGATCCTCGAGGCGGCCCTTGCGCTGCTCGACGAGGTCGGCATGGACAAGCTCAGCACGCGTCTGCTGGCCGAGCGCCTTGGCGTGCAGCAGCCCGCGCTGTACTGGCATTTCAAGAACAAGCGCGCGCTGCTCGACGCGATGAGCGGCCAGATCCTGCGCCGCGCCCACGAGCGCCGGCTGCCGCGGGACGGCGAATCGTGGGAGACCTTCCTGCGCGAGAACGCGCACAGCTTCCGCCGCGCACTGCTGGCGCGGCGCGACGGCGCGCGGCTGCATGCGGGCACCGAGCCCGATCCGGGCGACCTCGCGATGGTGGAAGCCCAGCTCGCGGCCGTGGTCGAACGGGGCATGCCGGCGACGGACGCCATGGCGCTGATGATCGCGCTGGGCCGCTACACCGTGGGCTGCGTGCTCGAGGAACAGGCGGCGCCCGACGACGCGGCCGTGCGCCAGCAGACGCTCGATGCCGCCGCGGCATCGCGGCCTTTGCTGGCGGAGGCCTTTGCGAGCTACCGCAAGGCAGGGCCCGATGCGATGTTCGACATCGGCGTGGATCTCATGATCGAAGGCGCGAAGGCGCGCCTCGCGAAAAAGGAAAGCGGCGAGCCCAAGGCCTTGCGGCGAAAGCCCGCACCGCGCCGCTGAGGCCCACTCCGCCGCTCAGCGGTTGGCTTCGACGATCCAGCCCGCGGCCTTCTCGGCCATCATCAAAGTCGGGCTGTTGGTGTTGCCGCTCGTGATGGTGGGCATCGCGCCCGCATCCACCACGCGCAGGCCCTGGATGCCACGCACGCGCAGCTTCGCATCGAGCACCGCCATCGGGTCGCCGTCGGCGCCCATCTTGGTGGTGCCCACCGGATGGAAGATGGTGGTGGCGATGTCGCCGGCCAGGCGCGCGAGGTCTTCGTCGCTCTGGTACTGCACGCCGGGCTTCCACTCCTCGGGCTTGTACTTGGCGAGAGCGGGCTGCGAGGCGATGCGGCGCGTCACGCGCAGCGAGTCGGCCGCCACCTTGCGGTCTTCGTCGGTGCTGAGGTAGTTGGGCGCGATGGCGGGCGCATCTTCGAAGCGTTTGCTCTTGATGCGCACCGAGCCCCGGCTCGTCGGGTTGAGATTGCACACGCTCGCGGTGAAGGCCGGAAAGCTGTGCAGCGGATCGCCGAAGGCATCGAGCGAGAGCGGCTGCACGTGGTATTCGAGGTTCGGCCACTCATAGGCGTCGGAGCTGCGCGTGAAGGCGCCCAGCTGCGAAGGCGCCATGCTCATCGGGCCGCTGCGCTTCCACAGGTATTCGAGGCCGATCTTCGCCTTGCCGACCATCGACGATGCGAGCACGTTGAGCGTGGGCGCGCCGTCGATCTTGTAGACCGCGCGGATCTGCAGGTGGTCCTGCAGGTTGGCGCCGACGCCGGGCGCATCCAGCACCACGTCGATGCCGTGCTGGCGCAATAGATCGGCCGGGCCGACGCCCGAGAGCTGCAGGATCTGCGGCGAGCCGATGGCGCCTGCGCAGAGGATCACTTCGCGCTCGGCATGCGCGGTGCTCATCTCGCTGCCGTTCCACACCTCGGCGCCGGTGCAGCGCTGAGTGCCGTCTTCGTTTTTCTCGAAGAGAAGACGCGAGACCTGCGCGCCCGTCCACAGCTCGAAGTTCGGCCGGCCGTAGCAGGTGGGCCTGAGAAACGCCTTGGCGGTGTTCCAGCGCCAGCCGTTCTTCTGGTTGACCTGGAAGTAGCCCACGCCTTCGTTGCTGCCGCGGTTGAAGTCGGTGGTGTGCGGCACGCCGGCCTGCACTGCGGCTTCGGCGAACGCATCGAGGATGTCCCAGCGCAGGCGCTGCTTCTCCACGCGCCACTCGCCGCCCGCGCCGTGCAGCTCGTCGGCGCCGAGATAAAAATCTTCGTGCTTCTTGAAGGCGGGCAGCACGTTCTGCCAGCGCCAGTCGTCGTCGCCGGTGAGCTGGGCCCACTGGTCGTAGTCGCGCGACTGGCCGCGCATGTAGATCATCCCGTTGATGCTGGAGCATCCGCCCAGCGTCTTGCCGCGCGGATAGCGCAGCGCGCGGCCGTTGAGGCCCGCATCGGGCTCGGTGTTGTAGAGCCAGTCGGTGCGCGGGTTGCCGATGCAGTAGAGGTAGCCGACCGGGATGTGGATCCAGTGGTAGTCGTCCTTGCGGCCAGCCTCGATCAGCAGCACGCGCTTGGTCTTGTCGGCGCTGAGGCGATTGGCGATGAGCGAACCGGCCGTGCCGGCGCCGATGATGATGTAGTCGAAGGTGTTGTCGTTGTCTCGCATGGGTTCTTCTTTTCGGGATGACTGCGTCCTGCGCGCGATATTTCCGGGATTCATGGACGTGATGCGTACTCCGGGCCGCAATTTACCCGGCTCTCCGTCGCAAAGGCCAATGATTTCGGCGCCAGTGGCTTATAAATCGTTCTTATATGACCGCCGCCATCGACCTGCAGATTCTGCGCGCCTTCGTTCTTGCCGCGAGGGAGGGCAACGTCTCCCGAGCCGCCGAGCGGCTGCACCTCACGCAGCCCGCGGTGAGCCTGCAGCTCAAGCGCCTTGCCGAGGAAACCGGGCTCGTGCTCTTCACGCGCACGCCGCACGGCCTGGCGCTCACTGCCGACGGCGCGGCGATGCTGCCGCAGGCCGAGCGGGTGCTGGCTGCCGTCGGCGACCTGCAGCAGGCTGCGCGCAAGCTCCAGGGCACGGTGCGCGGGGCGCTGCGCATCGGCACCATCCTCGACCCCGAGTTCACGCGCCTCGGCGTGTTCCTGCGCGAGTTGGTCGAAGCCGCCCCACAGATCGAGACCGAGCTGCGCCACGGCATGAGCGGGAGCGTGCTGGCGCAGGTGCTGCGCGGGGACCTGGACGTGGGGTTCCACCTCGACCCAGGCGAAGACGCCTCGGCCGCGACAGCGCCTGCGCTCTCGGTCCGCACCCTCACCCGCTTCACCTACCGCGTGGTCGCACCCGCCGGCTGGGGGCCGCAGGTGCAGGGCCGCGACTGGAAGGCGCTGGCCGCGCTGCCCTGGCTCGCGACGCCGCCGGAGTCGGCGCACCACCGGCTGCTGGAGCGGGTGTTCGGGCCCCTGGGCCTTTCGCCGCGGCGCGTGGCGCTGGTGGACCAGGAGGCGTCGATGCTCGACCTCCTGAAGTCGGGCATCGGCCTGAGCCTGGTGCGCGACTCGATCGCGATCCGCGAATGCCAGGCCCACGGCCTCGCGATGGCCGACCGGGTGCAGCTGGATTGCGCGCTGCGCTTCGTCTCGCTGGCATCGCGGCGCGACGAACCGGTGGTCGCCAGCGCCTGGGAGGCGCTGGGCAAGGCCTGGAGCTGAAGAAAAGCTGAAGAAAACGGGGTGCCGCCCTACGCCAATGAGGGGTCTGGAGCACGCAGTTGCCGGATGCACCCGGTTACGATGCGCGCATCCCCCAACCCGGTTTTTTGTTTACTTTTCTGCTCACCCGTCCCATGCCTTCCGCCACCCCGACTGCCGACGCCCAAGCCGCCGACAGCGCGTTGCCGCGTGTCGCAGAGCAGGAGCAGGAGGGCAAGGCCTGGACGGTGGCCACCGGCCGCTGGACCGCGCTGGGCATGTCGTCGTTTTCCGCCTGGCAGGCGCTGTCGAAAAGCCTGGAGGCCGCGCCGCCCGCGGACGACCGCGCCTGGGACCTGCGCCCGATCGAGCAGCTCGACCACATCGGCGCGCAGTTGCTCTGGGAGCACTGGCGCCACGAATGGCCCGCCACGCTGGAGATGGAAGCGCAGCACAAGGCGGTGCTCGACCAGGTGGCGCAGTACACCGTCGCCACGCCTGACGAGCCGCCCAAGACGCTGGCCGACCGCATCCGCGCCTTCTCGCACAACGGACCGCGCGCGATGTACGTCATGCGCGATTTCGTCGGCCTCATCGGCCAGCTCGCCATCGACGTGGGCACGCTCATCCGCGCACCGCACCGCGCGCCGTGGCGCGATTTCTCGGGGCATCTCTACCAGTTCGGCGCGACGGCGCTGCACATCACGGCGCTGGTCGGCCTCCTGATCGGCGTGGTGCTGGCCTACCTGATCTCCCAGCAGCTGCGCCAGTACGGCGCCGAGGCCTTCGTGGTCAACATCCTGGGGCTCTCGCTGGTGCGCGAGCTCGGGCCGGTGCTGGCCGCGGTGTTGATCGCCGGGCGCTCGGGCTCGGCCATCACGGCGCAGATCGGCGTGATGCGTGTGACCGAAGAACTCGACGCAATGCGCGTGATGGGCATCCCGCACGGCTTTCGCCTCGTGATGCCGCGCGTGCTGGCGCTGGCGATCGCGATGCCGCTCATCAGCCTCTGGACTTCGATGGCGGCGCTGCTGGGCGGCATGCTCGCGGCCGATGCGGCACTCGACATTTCGCCGGCCTACTTCCTGTCTGCATTGCCGCGCGCGGTGCCGATCGCGAACCTCTGGCTCGCGATGGCCAAGTCGGCGGTGTTCGGCATCCTGATCGCGCTGATCGGCTGCTACTTCGGCATGAAGGTCAAGCCCAACACCGAGAGCCTCGGGCGCGGCACGACCTCGTCGGTGGTGACGTCGATCACCGCGGTGATCCTGGTCGATGCGCTCTTCGCGGTGCTGTTCAAAGGCATAGGGTTCCGCGGATGAAAAAGCTCACCCCCAGTCTTCGCGCACTTCGTGTCGCTTCGCCAACCACCTTCCAGGGGGCAACACCAGCGGCCCGGCAAAGCCGGTTCCGCGGTGTTACCGGCCTTGGGTGCGCGAACTCGACGCATTGCGCAGCGAATCACGGCCGGGGGGAGCGTTGAAATGAGCATGTCCGTGCGCTCCAGCACCGACGCGACCGTCGTCGACATCCGCAAGCTCTGGACGGTGTTCAAGAACGCCGACGGCGAGCAGGTGGTGCATCGCAACCTGGACATGCACATCGACCGCGGCGAGGTGCTCTCGCTGGTGGGCGGCTCGGGCACCGGCAAGACGGTGCTGCTGCGCCAGATCCTCGGGCTGGAAAAGCCGACGCAGGGCGTGGTCGAGGTGCTGGGCCAGCAGCCGGGCGAGCTCAGCGCCTCGGGCGCGGCCAACGTGGGCATGCTGTTCCAGCACGGCGCGCTGTTCTCGGCCTTCAGCGTGCTGGAGAACATCGCCTTTCCGCTGCGCGAATTGAAGCTGCTGCCCGACGAGCTGATCCGCCATGCGGCGCTCGTGAAGCTGCAGATGGTGGGGCTGGAGCCGCAGCATGCGAACAAGAGCCCCTCGGACCTCTCGGGCGGCATGATCAAGCGCGTGGCGCTGGCGCGCGCGCTCATCATGGACCCGCCGCTGCTGCTGCTCGACGAGCCGACCGCGGGCCTGGACCCCGAGGCCTCGGACAGCTTCTGCGACCTGCTGCGCGGCCTGCACCGCGAGCTGGGTCTCACGGTCGTGATGGTCACGCACGACCTGGACACGCTGTTCGACCTGAGCACCCGCATCGCGGTGCTGGCCGACCAAAGGGTGATCGTGACCGGCACGGCGCGCGAGGTCATCGCCTACCCGCATCCGTTCATCCACGAATACTTTCTCGGAGGGCGCGGCCAGCGCGCCCTGGAGGCGCTGCATGACAAGCCAGCCACAGAACAACCTGCGCCGCGGCCCGAAGCCGCACCGCGCTGAAAGGTAGGTAGCCACCATGGAAAACAAGGCCCATGCCCTCGCCGCCGGCGCCTTCGTGCTCGGCCTCCTGGCCGTGCTCGTCGGGCTGGTGATCTGGTTCACGCGCGACAACACCGTGCGCAACGTCTACGAGCTGTCCACGCGCGATGCGGTCAGCGGCCTGCAGCCGCAGGCCATGGTGCGCTACCGCGGGATCGCGGTCGGCAAGGTGGCGTCGATCGACTTCGACCCCAAGGTCAAGGGCAACGTGCGCGTGCGCATCACGGTCGACGAGCGCGTGCCGCTCACCACCTCCAGCTTCGCCACGCTGAGCTACCAGGGCGTGACGGGCCTGGCCTTCATCGCGCTGGACGACAAGGGCGAATCGCAGGTCGCGCTCAAGCCCAACGACGACGACCCGCCGCGCATTCCGCTCAAGCCCTCGATGCTCGCGCAGCTGCAGGACCGCGGCGAAGCCATCATCAACCAGGTCGAGGAAGTGACCAAGCGCGCCAACCAGCTGCTGAGCGACCCCAACCAGAAGCGCGCGGCCGATGCGCTGGAGAACATTGCCGCGGCCTCGGCCAGCGCGAACACGCTGCTCAAGACGCTCGACAGCACGGTGAAGACGGGCCTGAACCCGGCGCTGGAGAAGCTGCCCGACACGCTGGGCACCGTGAAGAAGGCGGCCAGCGACGTCTCGCGCGTGGCCAACAACTTCAACACCACCGTGGGCCGGCTGAATGTGCCCGACGGGCCGGTCGAGCGGCTGAGCGACGGCACCAAGGCGCTCGCGCAGGCGGTCGATTCGTTCAATTCGGCGACGCTGCCGCGCGTGAACCGCGTGGCCGACGACACCTCGCACGCCGTGCGACGGCTGGGCCGCGCGGCGGACGGCATCAACGACAACCCCCAATCGCTGCTGTTCGGCAACGGCGGCGCCGCGGCGGGCCCGGGCGAGCCGGGTTTCTCCGCGCCGGCCGCGCGCCCCTGATCCAAGGTGACGAGCATGAAGACAACCACCCATTCCCTTGCAACGGCGCTCGCGGGCGTCGGCCTTGCGGCGCTGATCGCCGGCTGCGGCGCGCTGCCCGACAAGCCCGCGCGCGCGACGCTCTACGACTTCGGCCCCGGGCTGGCCGCGTCAGCGCCGGCCGCCGCTGCGCCCGCTGCCCCACTTCCGACCCTGGCGCTGGCCGAGATCGAGAGCAACACGCGCCTGGATGGCACGCAGATCCTCTACCGCCTCGGCTACGCGGACGTCAACGAGCTGCGCCCCTACGGCCAGTCGCGCTGGAGCCAGCCGCCCGCGCAACTGCTGCGCCAGCGGCTGCGCGACAGCCTCGCCGAGCGCCGCATGGTGCTCGGCCCCGAAGAGAGCGCGACCATTTCCCGCAGCAAGGGCGAGGTGCCCGACACGCTGCGCATCTCGCTGGACGAATTCAGCCACTACTTCGACACGCCCACGAGCAGCGTGGGCCTCGTGCGGCTGCGCGCCACGCTGATCCGCGGCACCACCGCCGGCGACCGCGTGCTGGGCCAGAAGACCATCACCGTTCGCCGCCCCGCGCCGAGCGCCGACGCGCCCGGCGGCGTGAAGGCCCTGGCCGCCGCCAGCGATGCGGCCGTGGCCGAGGTCACGCAGTGGATGGACGCACTGCAGCGCCAGCCGCGGCAGTAAGCTGTCGCCCGACCGCCGCAACATCCAACACCGAGGAGACCCGTCCCATGAACGCGACACGCATCGTCGGCATCCTGTTGATCGTGGCGGGCATCGCCGCCCTGGGCCTGGGCAGCTTCAGCTTCACCAAGGAAACCCACCAGGCCAAGCTCGGGCCGCTGGAGTTCTCGGTGAAGGAGAAGCAGACCGTCAACTTCCCCGCCTGGGCCGGCGTGGCCGCCATCGTGGTGGGCGGCGCGCTGGTGCTGCTGGGCGGCAAGAGGGGCTGAACGCCCGCCTGTCCCGCGGCGCGGCAGGCCCCATGCAATCCGTCACGCCATGCGTGGCGCAATGGTTGCCGGATTTTTTCTCGCGCCCCTTCGCTGCGAGGCCCCTTCCATAATCCGCCGCGACTCCCGATCCACGGGAGCAGGTTCACGGGAGGAACACATGTCCGCATTCCATGCCGCGCGAGCGCGCACGATCGAAACCATCGCTACGGCCATGCCGTCGGTTGCACGAGGAAGGACGACCGCATGAGCGCCCTTCAACTCATCCAGAACCACGACAAGTGGCGCAAGGGCGTCGGCGGCGCGCCGGCGGGGCTCGCGGGCGAAAGCGACGGCAATGCCTATGCCGGCCTCGACCTGAACCTGATCACCTTCGCGTCCAGCACGTTCAGCGGCAGCAGCTTCACGTCGACCACGTTCCTGGATGCCGCCTGGACCTCGTGCCGGTTCAGCAACTGCGCGTTCAGGCTGTGCGACATGCAGGGCATCCGGATCACCGGATGCACCTTCGTCGACTGCACGTTCGATGCATCGCAACTCAAGGCCAGCCAGCTCGGCGGCTGCACCTTCACCCGATGCAACTGGACCGCGCTGAATTTCGACGCGAGCCATTGGTCGCAGGTGAACTTGCTCGATTGCAGTGGCCGGCAAGTGAGCGCCATCGACCTGCAAGGCGACCGGGTCGATTTCACTGGCAGCCAGTTCGAAGACATGCAGCTCACCAACGCGCGCATCAACTGAAGGCGCACGGCGGGTGCACGAAGGCGCGAAGCTAGGCGCCCATTCCCGCCAGCAATTGCGGCAACAGGTCTTCCGAAGCCCCGCGCAGCACCACCGATGCCGCGTCGTCCAGATGCGGCAGCGGCTCCAGGTTCAGCGTGATGAGGCGGCTGCCGTGCGCCATCGCGAGCTCGGGCAACTCGGCGGCCGGGTAGACGACGGTCGTGCTGCCGACCACCATGAAGAGATCGGACTCCTGCGCCGCCACCTGCGCTTCGAGCAGCACGCCATGGTTGAGCATTTCGCCGAACATCACCACGTCGGGCCGCGCGTGCGAGCCGCAGCGCAGGCACCGGTGAAAGGGCCACGGGCCGCTGCGGTTGCCGCAGTGGTCGCAGCGCCAGCGGCGCAACGACCCGTGCAGCTCGAGCACGTCGAGCCCGCCCGCCCGGGAGAGGAGCCCGTCGACGTTCTGCGTGACCAGCCGCGTTGCCGGGCGCAGCCGCTGCAGTTGCGCGAGCGCCCGGTGGCCCGGGTTGGGCAAGGCCGAGTCGACCACCGACATGCGCTGGCCCCAGAACTTCGTGAACCCCGCGGGGTCGCGCTTCAGGTCTTCGGCATGGGAAAACTGCAGGGCGTTCTGGCTTTTCCAGAGGCCGTCCGCATCGCGGTAGGTCGGGATGCCCGAGGCGCGGGACAGGCCGGCGCCCGAGAAGACGACGATGCGCCGGGCGTCGCGCAGCAGCGCGATGGCGGATTCGAGCGGAGGAGAAGAAGGTGTGCCGTTTGCAGCGGGTTGCGTCATCGCTCTGGTTTTCGGAGGTCGGAAGGCCCTGCGGCGGGAGCGCCGAGCCGTTGCGACACGGTGCCCGCGCAGGCCTTGAGTGCGCGCGCGAGCTCGCCGTCCCACGCGGTATCGAAGATGCCGGCCGGGCCGATGGCAGTCACCGCGAGCACGATGGCGCCGGTGTGGTCGAACACCGGCGCGGCCATGGCGCTCACGCCCTCGATCACTTCGCCGTCGGAGCGGCTGATGCCGTGTTCGCGCACTTCCTTCAGCTGGCTTTCGAAGTCGCTCCACGACGGCAGCGGCTGCACGCGCGGCATGCCGGCGGGCGGCGAGGGTTCGGCGGCGCCCTTGCGCGGCTTCTGTCGCTGGCGCTCTTCCTCGAGCAGTTGCCGCACCGCGCCGGCATCGAGGTAGGCCGCGAAGATGCGGCCCGAAGCGGTGTTGGTGAGCGAGAACACCGTGCCGTGCCGCATGTTCACGTGCACCGGGGACGGCGACTCGGCCGTGCGCACGATGGTCGCGCCCCGTGCGCCCCACACCGCCAGCGCCACCGTATGCCCGATCTGCTGCGCGAGCGGGCTGAGCATCGGCGTGGCGATGTGCACCGGGTCGGCCTGCTGCAGGCTGATGAGCCCCAGTTGCAAGGCCAGCGGACCGAGCAGATAGTGGCCGCTGGCGCGGTCCTGCTCGATCAGCCCGAGCCGACCGAAGCTCACCATGTAGGGGTGGGCCTTGGCGGGCGTCATGTCGGCTTCGCGCGCCAGGTCCTTCAGCGCCATCGGCCGGCCGTGGTGCACCAGCGCGCGCAGCAACTGGCCGCCGACCTCGATGCTCTGGATCCCGCGCTGGGCGGCGCGGTCGGTGTCCGGGGGGTCGCTGGTCTCGCTGGAGTCCTTGGTCACAGGGCTGCCGTTCGTTCATGAAGAAGGGATTAGACATTAACCGATCCGCCGCTTACACTGCGAAAATTCGTTATCCGCGAATTCGTTTGCCCTAAACGAATTTACACCAGGCACTTTCCACCCCACCCAGACCGGAGACAACACGATGAGCCAAGCCAAGAAGTTCGCCAGCCAGGCCGACATGGAAGAAAAGAAGATCACCTTCAGCCAGATCTCCGAGCACGCCTGGGCCTACACCGCCGAGGGCGACCCGAACACCGGCATCGTGATCGGCGACGACTGCGTGCTGGTCGCCGACACGCAAGCCACCCCCGCCATGGCCGCCGACGTGGTGCGCCGCATCCGCGAGGTGACCGACAAGCCCATCAAATATGTGGTGCTCACCCACTACCACGCGGTGCGCGTGCTGGGCGCGGCAGGCTACGGCGCGGAACACATCCTGGCCAGCCAGGACACGCGCGACCTGATCGTGGAGCGCGGCGAGGCCGACAAGGCCAGCGAAATCGGCCGCTTCCCGCGCCTCTTCCAGAACGTGGAGAGCGTGCCCCCGGGCCTGACCTGGCCCACCATGACCTTCACCGGCAAGATGACCCTCTGGCTGGGCAAGCTCGAAGTGCAACTGATCCAGCTGGGCCGCGGCCACACCAAGGGCGACACGGTCGTGTGGTTGCCGGAAGAGCGCACGCTGCTCTCGGGCGACCTGGTGGAGTTCGGCGCCACGCCGTATGCCGGCGACGCGTACTTCCAGGACTGGCCGCAGACGCTGGACAACATCGCAGCGCTCAAGCCCGCCGCGCTGGTGCCCGGCCGCGGCGCCGCGCTCACCACGCCGGCCGAGGTGGCCGAGGGCCTCACGGGCACGCGCAACTTCATCTCCGACGTGTATGCGAGCGTGCAGGAAGGCGTGAAGGCCGGGCGCGACCTGAACACGGTCTACAAGGACACCTACGCCAAGCTCAAGCCCAAGTACAGCCAGTGGGTGATCTTCGACCACTGCATGCCGTTCGACGTGAGCCGGGCGTACGACGAAGCCTCGGGCCATGCCGATCCGCGCGTGTGGACGGCCGAGCGCGACATCGAGATGTGGAAGGCATTGGAAGGCTGATCGGTCTTGCTCCCTCCCTCTCTGGGGGAGGGCTGGGGTGGGGCAGGCAGAGCGCCAGTTTCGAGCGCCGCTTGCCCCCATCCCCACCTTCCCCCCAGAGGGGGAAGGAGCAAGACAAGACCCAAGACACGGAGACAAACGTGATCGACTATCAAAGCCTGCGCTTCGACTACCGCCGCCACGCCGACCAGGACGCCGCGACACCGGCCCATCGCCCCGTGGTGATCGTGGGCGCCGGCCCGGTCGGCCTCACGCTGGCCATCGACCTGGCGCTGCGCCAGGTGCCTGTCGTGCTGCTGGACAACGACAACACCCTCTCCAGCGGATCGCGCGCGATCTGCTTCGCCAAGCGCACGCTGGAGGTGTTCGATCGCCTCGGCTGCGGCGACCGCATGGTCGACAAGGGGGTCTCGTGGAACGTGGGCAAGGTGTTCTTCCACGACGAGCAGGTCTACCGCTTCGACCTGCTGCCCGAGCCCGGCCACGAGCGGCCGGCCTTCATCAACCTGCAGCAGTACTACGTCGAGGGCTACCTCGTCGAGCGCGCCGCGGCGCTGCCGCTGATCGACCTGCGCTGGAACAACAAGGTGACGGGCATCGCGCAGCGCGACGACGGCGCGGTGCTCACCGTGGAGACGCCCGAGGGCGACTACCAGCTGTCGGCCGGCTACGTCGCGGCCTGCGACGGCTCACGCTCCAACCTGCGCCAGCTGCTCGGCCAGGAGGCCAAGGGCCGCACCTTCCGCGACCGCTTCCTGATCGCCGACATCACGATGGATGCACAGCTCCCCACAGAGCGCCGCTTCTGGTTCGACCCCTCGTTCCATCCCGGCCAGAGCGTGCTGCTGCACAAGCAGGCCGACGGCATGTGGCGCGTGGACTTCCAGCTCGGCTGGGACGCCGACCCGGTGGAAGAACGCAAGCCCGAGAACATCACGCCGCGCGTGCGCGCGCTGCTCGACAGCATCGGCTTTGCGGACGTGCAGTTCCAGATCGGCTGGGCCAGCGTCTACACCTTCGCCTGCCAGCGCATGGAACGCTTTCGCCACGGCCGCGTGCTTTTCGCGGGCGACTCGGCGCACGGCGTGTCGCCCTTCGGCGCGCGCGGCGCCAACTCGGGCGTGCAGGACGCGGACAACCTCGCATGGAAACTCGCCGCCGTGCTCGCGGGCGATGCGCCCGATGCGCTGCTCGACAGCTACGCGAGCGAGCGCGAGTTCGCGGCCGACGAGAACATCCGCCACTCCACGCGCGCGACCGACTTCATCACGCCCAAGAGCCAGGTGAGCCGCCTGTTCCGCGACGCGGTGCTGGCGTTGACGAAACGCCACGCCTTCGCGCGCACGCTGGTCAACAGCGGGCGGCTCTCGGTGCCGGCGGTGCTGCGCGATTCGCCGCTCAACACGCCCGATGCCGATGCGTTCCAGGGCGCGATGGTGCCCGGCGCCGCCGCTGCCGATGCGCCGATCGTGCGCGCCGACGGCCGCAGCGCCTGGCTGCTGCGCGAATGCCATGTGGCGCAGTTCACCGCGCTGGTGTTCGGCGCGGGAGAAGCGGCCGAGCGCAGCGCGCACGCGCTGAAGGCCAGCGACCGCCCGCTGCACATCGTGCGCGTGCAGGACACGACGCCCGAAGGCGAACTCGCCGCGCGGCGTTACGACGCGCAACCCGGTACCGTGTACCTGCTGCGGCCCGACCAGCACGTGTGCGCACGCTGGCGGCAACCTGCCGCCGCGGACATCCGCACGGCCATCGACCACGCCCTTGCAAAGGCATGACATGCAACACCTGAACACCGCGCCGAACCTGGAAGCCCCCGACGATTTCTACGAGGCGCTCATCGAGGCGCACCAGGGGCTTTCGGACGAAGAGAGCCACGCATTCAACGCGCGCCTCGTGCTCGTGCTGGCCAACCACATCGGCTCGCTGGCCGTGCTGCGCGAGGCCTTCGAGGCCGCGCGCGGCTGAGCCGGGCGGCACCACGCATTCCAACCTCATCGCGATTTTCGAAAGAGAACCAATGACCCAAGCATCCGCCAACGACGAACGGCGCTACCTGGGCGGCTTCGGCAACGAATACGCCTCCGAAGCCGTGCCGGGCGCCCTGCCGCAGGGCCGCAACAACCCGCAGCGCGGGCCGTTCGACCTCTACACCGAGCTGCTCTCGGGCACCGCCTTCACCGCGCCGCGCCACGAGAACCGCCGCACCTGGCTCTATCGCCGCCAACCCTCGGTGGTGTCGGGCCGCTACCAGCCCTACGCCCAGCCGCACTGGACCACCGGCGGCGACCGCGAGATCGCGCTCGCGCCCGAGCCCCTGCGCTGGCATCCGATGCCGCTGGACGGCGCCGCCGAAGCCGACTTCGTCGACGGCATGCACACGGTCGCGGCGAACGGCGATGCCGAGTCGCAGGTCGGCATCGGCTCGCTCATGTACCTGGCCGGCCGCTCGATGGACAAGCGCGCCTTCGTCAACGCCGACGGCGAGATGCTGGTCGTGCCGCAGCAAGGCCGCCTCGTCATCACCACCGAACTGGGTGTGCTCGACGTGAAGCCCGGCGAGATCGCGGTGCTGCCGCGCGGCATGGTGTTCAAGGTGGCGTTGCCCGACGGTCTTTCGCGCGGCTACGTGTGCGAGAACTACGGCGCGCATTTCCGCCTGCCCGAGCTCGGGCCGATCGGCTCGAACGGCCTGGCGAACGCGCGCGATTTCCAGGCGCCGGTGGCGGCCTTCGAGGAAAACGGCGACGGCAGCGGCGGCGCCTACGAACTGGTCAAGAAATTCGCCGGCCGCTTCTGGAAGGCGCCGACGAAGCAGTCGCCCTTCAACGTGGTCGCCTGGCACGGCAACCTCGCCCCGGTGAAGTACGACACCGCGCACTTCATGGCGATCGGCTCGATCAGCTTCGACCATCCCGACCCGTCGATCTTCACGGTGCTCACCTCGCCGAGCGACACGCCCGGCACGGCCAACTGCGATTTCGTGATCTTCCCGCCGCGCTGGATGGTGATGGAGAACACCTTCCGTCCGCCCTGGTTCCACCGCAACCTCATGAGCGAATTCATGGGCCTGGTGCTCGGCGAATACGACGCCAAGCCAGGCGGCTTCAAGCCCGGCGGCGCGAGCCTGCACAACTGCATGGTGCCGCACGGCCCCGACGAGGAGGCCTTCGACAAGGCCACGCACGCGGACCTCAAGCCGCACAAGCTGGACAACACGCTGGCCTTCATGTTCGAGAGCCGCTACCGCTTCATTCCAACCAATTTCGCGCTCAAGAGCCCGGCGCTCGACACCGACTACGCCGACTGCTGGGCCGGCCTGAAAGACCAGTTCAAGCCATGATGAAGAACGCCTTCGCCCTCACCCGCCGCGCCGCGGCCATCGCACTGCTCGCCGCGCCGTTCCTCGCGCACGCGGCGGACTTTCCGTCGAAGCCGATCCGCTTCATCGTGCCCTACACGCCGGGCGGCACGACCGACCTGGTGGCGCGCACCGTGGGCCAGAAGGTGTCGGAAAAGCTCGGCCAGCCGGTGCTCATCGACAACCGCGGCGGCGCAGGCGGCAACATCGGCATGGACGCCGTGGCCAAGGCCGCGCCCGACGGCTACACCATCGGCTTCGGCGCGATCTCGACCAACGCGCTGAACCCGCACATCTACAAGTCGATGGCGTTCGACCCGCGCCGCGACTTCACCGCGATCAGCCTGTTGGGCACCTCGACGATCGTGCTCGAAGTGCCTGCGAGCTCGCCGATCAAGTCGGTGCCGGACCTGATCGCCGCCGCCAAGAAAAACCCGGGCCTGCCCTACGCCACGGCCGGCGCGGGCACCTCGATGAACCTCGCGGGCGTGATGTTCGCGCAGATGACCGGCACCGAGCTCGTGCACGTCGCCTACAAGGGCAGCGGCCCGGCCATCACCGACATGCTGGGCAACAACATCGGCGTGATGTTCGACAACCTGCCGGCATCGCTGCCGCACATCCAGGCCGGCAAGCTGCGCGCGCTGGCGGTGGCCGGGCCGGCGCGCTCGCCCTCGCTGCCCGACGTGCCGACGATGGCCGAGGCAGGCCTGAAAGGCTACGCGCTCGATCCGTGGTTCGGCGTGTACGGCCCGGCGAACCTGCCGGCGCCCATCGTGAAGGCGCTGAACGAAGCCTTCGTCGAAGCGCTGGCGATGCCCGACGTGAAGGCCAAGCTGCAGCAGGCCGGCTTCTCGCCGCGCGGCTCGACCGCGCAGGAGCTGTCCACGCTCACGCAGACCGAGTACCAGCGCCTCGGCGAGGTCGCGAAAAAAGCCGGGATGACCGCCGACTGAAGCGATCCACCCAACCGTTCACGCGGAGCTTGTCCAAGCGCCGCGCGAGACTTCGACAAGCTCAGTCCGAACGGTTGCGACACCGAAACGAACACAGAACAGAAAGACATCCATGACCGCCACACTGAACGCCACCCATGACCCGAAGCTGCGCAGCTGGGTCGCCTCGGCCAACGAGGCCGGCACCGACTTCCCGATCCAGAACCTGCCCTTCGGCCGCTTCCGCGCGGCGGGCGGCAGCGAGGCCTTTCGCATCGGCGTGGCCATCGGCGACCAGGTGCTCGACCTGGAGGCCGCGGGCCTCGTCGACACCGACGACATGAACGCGCTGATGAGCGCGAGCGTGACGGACCGGCAGGCCCTGCGCGCCGCGATCTCCGCCGGCCTCGCCGAGGGCAGCGACAAGCAGGCCGCGTGGTCGAAGGCGTTGCTCGCGCAGGCCGAGGCCGAGCTCACCGTGCCTTGCCGCATCGGCGACTACACCGACTTCTACACGGGCATCCACCACGCGACCACCATCGGCAAGCTCTTTCGCCCCGACCAGCCGCTGATGCCCAACTACAAGTGGGTGCCGATCGGTTACCACGGCCGCGCCTCGTCCATCGGCGTGAGCGGCCAGGTGTTCAAGCGCCCGCAAGGCCAGACCAAGGCGCCCGATGCCGCCGAGCCGAGCTTCGGCCCGTCGAAGCGCCTGGACTACGAACTGGAGCTGGGCTTTCTGGTCGGCCGCGGCAATGCGCTGGGCGAACCGATCGCCATCGGCGAGGCCGAAGACCACCTCTTCGGCGTGACGCTGCTCAACGACTGGTCGGCGCGCGACCTGCAGGCCTGGGAATACCAGCCGCTCGGCCCATTCCTCGCGAAGAACTTCGCGAGCACGCTGTCGCCGTGGATCGTGACGATGGAGGCGCTCGCGCCGTACCGCGCGAAGTTCGAGCGGCCCGCGGGCGATCCGCAGCCGCTGCCGTACCTCGATGCGCCGGCCAACCGCGAAGCCGGCGCGCTCGACATCACGCTCGAAGTGCTGCTGCAGACCGCGAAGATGCGCGCCGAAGGCGTGGCGCCCGCCCGCCTCACGCGCGGCAACACCACCGAGGCCGCCTACTGGACCGCCGCGCAGCTCGTCACGCACCACACGGTGAACGGCTGCAACCTGCAGCCGGGCGACCTGCTGGGCTCGGGCACGTTGTCGGGACCGAAGCCCGACGAGGCCGGCTCGCTGATGGAGCTCACGCTGGGCGGCAAGCAGCCGATCACGCTGCCGAACGGCGAGAAGCGCACGTTCCTGGAAGACGGCGACACGCTGGTCATTCGCGGCTACTGCGAGCGGGCGGGGGCGGTCCGCATCGGGCTGGGTGAAGTCAGCGGCACCGTGGTGGCCTGAGGTTTGGGTGTTGTTCCCTCTCCCTCTAGGAGAGGGCTAGGGTGAGGGCAGTCGGCCTCACAACATCGCACGGCCTCGATTGCCGCTCGCCCTCACCCCAACCCTCTCCCCAAGGGGCGAGGGAGCAAGAGATCAGGGAGCCGTGGCAGGCGTCGTCGCCGCCGCGGGCCACGCCACCTCGCTCGCGACGCGCGGCTTGCCCATCGGCGCGGCGGCCTTGCCGGTCTTGATGGCGGCCATGTCCGCTTCGCTCGGGTACTGGTCCATCAGCCAGTAGTCAAACACCCGGCGCGCGATGGGCGCTGCGGCGCCCGCGCCCCAGCCGGCGTTCTCCACGATCACCGCGACGGCGATCTTCGGGTTGTTGACCGGAGCGAAGGCCATGAAAAGCGCGTGGTCCCGCTGATGCTCTTCGAGCGCGCGGGCGTTGTACTTGGTGTTCTGCGCCTGCGTCACGGCCTGCGCCGTGCCGGTCTTGCCGGCGGCCTGGTAGCCCGCGCCCGCGAACACGCCGCGCGCCGTGCCGCTGGTGACCACGCTGGTGAGGCCCTCGCGGATCACCGCCACGTTGGCCGCAGTGAAGCCGAGGTTCTCGGCCGGCGGCTGCGGCAGCGGCACGACCTGTCCGCTCACCGTGTTGCGCGTGGCCAGCACGAGGTGCGGCTTGTGCTTGATGCCGCCGTCGGCCACGATGGCCGTGGCCTGCGCGAGTTGCAGCATCGTGAATGCGTTGTAACCCTGGCCGATGCCCAGCGAGATGGTCTCGCCCGCATACCACTTCTTCTGCTCGGGCCGCTTGTAGGCGTTGCGCTTCCACTCGGTGCTGGGCAGCACGCCGCGCACCTCGCCGCCCAGGTCGATGCCGGTGATCTGGCCGAAGCCCAGTGGCTTCATGAAGTCGTGGATCATGTCCACGCCCATCTCGTTGGCCAGCGAGTAGTAGTAGATGTTGCTCGACAGCTGGATCGAGCGGCGCATGTCCACGCCGCCCAGGTTGCCTTCGGGACTGCCGAAGCGGTGGCCGCCGAAGTTGAAGTAGCCGGGGTCGTTCACCACCACGCTCGCGCCGCGCTTGCCGGTCTGCAGTGCGGCCATGGCCATGAAGGGCTTGTAGGTCGAGCCGGGCGGGTAGGTGCCGCGCAGCGCGCGATTCAGGAGCGGCTTGTCGAGCGATTCGCTCAGCTCTTTCCAGCTCTCGGTGTCGATGCCTTCGACGAAGAGATTGGGGTCGAACGTGGGCTTGCTCACGAAGGCCAGCACCTCGCCGGTCTTGGGGTCGATGGCCACCAGCGCGCCGCGGCGCTCGCCGAACATGTCTTCCACCAGCTTCTGCAGCTTGATGTCCAGCGACAGCATCACCGTGTTGCCGGGCGTTGCGGGGTGGCTCGCGAGCCGGCGGATGGCGCGTCCGCCCGCGGAAGTTTCCATCTGCTCGACGCCGGTCTGGCCGTGCAGCGTTTTTTCGTAGCTCTGCTCGATGCCCAGCTTGCCGATGTAGTCGGTGCCCTTGTAGTTGGCCTGCTCTTCTTCTTCCCAGTCTTCCATCGCGGTCTTCTCGCGCTGGTTGATGCGGCCGATGTAGCCGAGCACGTGCGAGCCGGTCTCGCCGTTGGGGTAGTTGCGGAAGAGGCGCGCCTTGATCTCCACGCCCGGAAAGCGGTAGCGCTGCGCCGCGAAGCGCGCCACTTCCTCGTCGCTCAGGCGGGTGCGGATCGGAATGGAGTCAAAGCTGCGGGAGTCTTCGCGCAGGCGCTTGAAGCGGCGGCGGTCGCGCGGCGAGACTTCGAGCACCTGGGTAAGGTTGTCGATGGTCTCCTCGACATCGCCCACCTTGGAGGGCGTGATCTCCAGCGTGTAGGCCGAGTAGTTCGAGGCCAGCACGATGCCGTTGCGGTCGAGGATCAGGCCCCGGTTGGGCACCACCGGCACGATGGCCGTGCGGTTGCTTTCGGCCTGCTCGGCCAGGTCTTCATGCCGCGTGACCTGCAGATACACCAGCCGCGCGCTCAGCAGGCCGAACGCGAACAGCACCGCCAGCCCGATCACGATCACGCGGCGCTTGAAGCGCGCGAGGTCGGCGGCGACGTTGCGGATTTCGGTCATGGCGGTGGGAGCTTAGGCGCGTGCTAGTGCAAGTCAAGTGCAGTGGCGGATGCGGGAGGGCTGCCGCCGCCGGCCGCCCCAAGGCAGGCCGCGCCTCCCCCTTGGGGGGGGGAGTTACGCGCAGCGAAGCGAAGTGAAAAGCCGGGGGGCACCATGACTAGAGGGGACGGTTCTCGTCGGGTTCCGGGGTTCGGCGCTGGGGGGCGAGCAACAGCGCGCTCGCCAGGGGCCACAGCGCAGCCTCCACGCCCGGCGAGATCAGCACCGTCCAGCCAGGGAACACGCCGCCGCCGATCATCCGCGTGATGACCTCGATGAGTTGCGACAGCGCAAAGAGCGGCAGCACCTGCAGCGCCTGCGACAGCACCGGATACCAGAGCAGCCGGCGATGGATGGTGATCGCGAAGAAGCCCAGCGTCGTGTAAGACAGCGCGTGCTGGCCGAGCATGGAGGCCTGGTGCACGTCCATGCAAAGGCCGAACACGAAGGCCGCGCCGATGCCCACGCGCGAGGGCTGGTGCACGCCCCAGAACACGATCACCAGCGCCAGCAGGTCGGGCATCCACGCGGCACGGCCGATGGGGATCATGTTGATCAGCAGCGCCACGACGAGGCTGGCCCACATGAAGAGCGGGCTGACGGGCAGCAGGAGCTGCTGCTGGCCGGGGCGCTTGATCATCGTGTGCCTCCAGCGGCTGCGGCCGGTTTCTTCTCGTTCTTGCCGGCGCCCGGCTTGCCTTCGGCGCGCTTTCTCTGCGTGGTCGCGGCCGCGGGGGGCGGCGGCGCGGTCGGCGCGCCCGTGGGCTCGAGCACCAGCACGTAGCGGGCGGCGGTCACGCTCGCGAGCGGCAGGCAATAGATGCGCGCGAAGGCCGAATCGGCGCGGCGCTCGATGCGCTCGATCTTGGCGACCGGCAGACCCGGCGGATAGATGCCGTCGACGCCACTGGTCGAAAGCAGGTCGCCCTCCTGCAGGTCGGCATTGGCGGCCATGAAACGCAGTTCCAGTCCGCCGCCGTGCGCCGAGGCGTCGCCGAAGGCCACGCTGCGCACGCCCGTGCGGGTGTTCTGCACGGGAATGGCCAGGTCGCGGTCGATCACCAGCGTGACCTCGCTCGTGAAGGGCAGCACCTGCGTGACCTGGCCGAGCACGCCGCGCGCATCGATCACCGGCGAGCCGGCCGCCACGCCCTGCGCGAGGCCCTGGTCGATGACGATCTTGCGGGTGTAGGGGTCGGCCGCGTCGTAGAGCACCTCGGCCGCGCGGCCCGGGGTGGTGGTGGTCTGGCGCAGTTCGAGCAACTCGCGAAGGCGCGCGTTGTCCTGCGCCAGCGTGTCGGCCTGGCTCGCGCGCTCGGCCTGCATCATGAGCGCCTTGCGGGCGTCGGCCTCGTTGCGCTGGGCGGTCTGCAGGTCTTCGAGATAGCGACCGCCGCCCATCATGATCTGCACGGGTTTGAGCGCCACCCATTGCACCGGGTAAAGCACTGCACCGAGGCCCGCGCGGATCGGCTGCACGAGGTGAAAGCGTGCATCGGCCACCATGAGGAACAGGGAAAGCGCGCCGAAGAAGATCAGCTTGCTGAGTGCCGACTGCCCCTGGTTGAACAGGGGTGGCGCTGTGCGATCGAGCGTGCCCAGAGGCATGAATTCAGACCCGGCGGTGGTTCGGAATCAAATAACAAAAAGCCGGCCTATGCAAGCAGAGGCCGGCCGATGATGGCTTTCGCCTTTTACTCGCTCGTGAAGATGCTGCCCAGACGGTCCATGCGTTCGAGGGCGATGCCGCAGCCGCGCACCACGCAGGTCAGCGGGTCTTCGGCCACGAGCACCGGCAGGCCCGTTTCCTCGGCCAGCAGGCGATCGAGGTCGCGCAGGAGCGCACCGCCGCCGGTGAGCATCATGCCGCGTTCGGCGATGTCGGCGCCCAGCTCGGGCGGCGTTTGCTCCAGCGCGTTCTTCACGGCCGAGACGATGTTGTTGAGCGGATCGGTCAGGGCTTCCAGCACTTCGTTGCTGCTGATGGTGAAGCTGCGCGGCACGCCTTCGGAGAGGTTGCGGCCCTTGACTTCCATTTCCTTGACTTCGGAACCCGGGAAGGCCGAGCCGATGTTCTTCTTGATGACTTCGGCCGTCGGCTCGCCGATCAGCATGCCGTAGTTGCGGCGGATGTAGTTGATGATGGCTTCGTCGAAGCGGTCGCCGCCCACGCGCACCGAGCCCTTGTAGACCATGCCACCCAGCGAGATCACGCCCACTTCGGTGGTGCCGCCGCCGATGTCCACCACCATCGAGCCCGAGGCTTCGCTGACGGGGAGGCCCGCGCCGATGGCCGCGGCCATGGGTTCTTCGATGAGGTAGACGGAGGTGGCGCCGGCGGCTTCGGCCGCGTCCTTGATGGCGCGGCGCTCGACCTGGGTCGAGCCGCAGGGCACGCAGATGATGATGCGCGGGCTCGGCGTGAGCAGCGTGCGCGGGTGCACCATCTTGATGAACTGCTTGATCATCTGCTCGGTGATCACGAAGTCGGCGATCACGCCGTCCTTCATCGGGCGGATCGCCTCGATGTTGCCGGGCACCTTGCCCAGCATGGCCTTGGCCTCGCGGCCGACGGCCTGGATCACCTTCTTGCCGTGCGGGCCGCCTTCGTGGCGGATCGCGACGACCGACGGCTCGTCCAGCACGATGCCCTTGTTGCGGGCGAATATCAGGGTGTTGGCGGTGCCGAGGTCGATCGCAAGGTCGGTGGAAAAGTACCGACGGAAAGCTCCAAACATGTGCGGAATCCTCTGAGCACGGCCTGCGCATCGGCAGGTCGTCGCTCTATTTTTGGGTCGTTTGACGGGGTGAATTGATCGTTTTTGGCGCAAAAGCCGGCGCGTTCGCGGGGGTTGCGGCAAAGGCGGGATAATACCTGAATCCCCTCTGATTCCCGTGTTAGCACCCTCTTCGGCGTGCGATTACCTTCGGTTTTTTGACCGGTCCGACCCATGTCCCTTGACGCTTCAGATATCGCACGCATCGCCTCCCTGGCGCGGCTGCAACTCGCTTCCGATGAAAGCGAGCGCATGCTCAGCCAGATCAACGGCTTTTTTGACCTGGTCGAACGCATGCGTTCGGTCGACACCACCGGCATCGAGCCCCTGGCCCATCCGGTGGCCGCGATCGAAGACATCACGCTGCGCCTGCGCGACGACGTGGTGAGCGAGCCCGACAACCGCCAAGCCAACCAGAAAAGCGCACCGGCCGTCGAAGCCGGTCTCTTCCTCGTGCCCAAGGTGATCGAGCAATGAGCGGCGAACTGCACCAGATGGGCGTGGTCGCCCTGGCCCGCGCCCTGGCCGAACGCAAGGTCTCGGCCGTCGAAGCCTCGCAGGCGTTCCTCGGCCGCATGAAGGCCCACGAATCGCTCGGCACCTTCGTCGACGTCGATGAAGAAGTCACGCTGGCCCAGGCCCGCGCCGCCGACGCCCTGATCGCCAAGGGCAACGCCCCGGCGCTGGCCGGCGTGCCGATCGCGCACAAGGACATCTTCGTCACCACCGATTTCGCCACCACCGCCGGCTCGAAGATGCTCGCGGGCTACCGCTCGCCCTTCGACGCCACTGTGGTGCGCCGCCTGGCCGAGGCCGGCGCGGTCACGCTGGGCAAGTTGAGCTGCGACGAGTTCGCGATGGGCTCGGCCAACGAGAACGTCGCCGTGCCCGCCGTGGGCCACGACAAGGCCGTGCCGGTGCAGAACCCCTGGAACCGCGAGCGCATTCCGGGCGGCTCCTCGGGCGCCAGCGCGGCGGCCGTCGCCGCACGCCTGGCCCCCGCGGCCACCGGCACCGACACCGGCGGCTCGATCCGCCAGCCCGCGTCGTTCTGCGGCGTGACCGGCATCAAGCCGACCTACGGCCGCGCATCCCGCTACGGCATGGTGGCCTTCGCATCGAGCCTCGACCAGGCAGGCCCGATGGCCCGCTCGGCCGAAGACTGCGCGCTGCTGCTGTCGGCCTTCTGCGGGCCCGACCTCGACCGCGATTCGACCTCGATCGACAAGCCCGCCGAAGACTTCGGCCGCTCGCTGAACGACTCGCTCGAGGGCCTGCGCATCGGCGTGCCCAAGGAGTTCTTCGGCGAAGGCGTGGCCCCAGGCGTGCGCGCCGCGATCGATGCGGCGCTCGCGCAGTACGAGAAGCTCGGCGCGAAGCGCGTCGAGGTCTCGCTGCCGCGCACCGAGCTGTCGATTCCCGTGTACTACATCCTGGCTGCGGCCGAAGCGTCGAGCAACCTGAGCCGCTTCGACGGCGTGAAGTTCGGTCATCGCGCCAAGCAGTACAAGGACCTGTCCGACATGTACGAGAAGACGCGCGCCGAGGGCTTCGGCGACGAAGTGAAGCGCCGCATCATGATCGGCACCTACGTGCTCTCGCACGGCTACTACGACGCGTATTACCTGCAGGCGCAGAAGGTGCGCCGCATGATCGCGGACGACTTCCAGCAGGCGCTCACGCAATGCGACGTGATCGCCGGCCCCGCCGCACCGACCACCGCCTGGAAGATCGGCGCGCACGGCGACGACCCCGTGGCCGACTACCTCGCCGACATCTTCACGTTGCCCGCATCGCTGGCCGGTCTGCCCGGCATGAGCGTTCCTGCAGGCTTCGACGCCGGCATGCCCGTGGGCCTGCAGCTGATCGGCAACTACTTCGGCGAAGCGAAGCTGCTCAACGCAGCGCACCGCTTCCAGCAAGCCACCGACTGGCACACGCGCACGCCGGAGGGCTTTTGAGATGAGCGAGACCGTGAACACCTTCGAAGCACAGCAACAAGGCCGCCCGACCGGTCCGCTCGTGCGCGGCTATGAAGTCATCATCGGCTTCGAGACGCACGCGCAACTTTCCACCGCGAGCAAGATCTTCAGCCGCGCCTCCACCGCCTTCGGTGCCGAGCCCAACACGCAGGCCTGCGCCGTGGACCTGGCGCTTCCGGGCACGCTGCCCGTGATGAACAAGGGCGCGGTCGAACGCGCCATCAAGCTGGGTCTGGCGCTCGGCTCGCACGTCGCGCCGCGCAGCGTATTCGCGCGCAAGAACTACTTCTACCCGGACCTGCCCAAGGGCTACCAGATCAGCCAGTTCGAGATCCCGGTCGTGCAGGGCGGCTCGGTGTCGTTCTTCCTCGGCGAAGAGAAGAAGACCGTGCGCCTCGTGCGCGCCCACCTCGAGGAAGACGCGGGCAAGTCGCTGCACGAGGACTTCATCGGCCAGAGCGGCATCGACCTGAACCGCGCCGGCACGCCGCTGCTGGAAATCGTGACCGAGCCCGACATGCGCTCCACCGCCGAGGCCGTGGCCTACGCGAAGGAGCTGCACAAGATCGTGACGTGGATCGGCATCTGCGACGGCAACATGCAGGAAGGCAGCTTCCGCTGCGACGCCAACGTGTCGGTGCGCAAGCCCGGCGAGAAACTCGGCACGCGGCGCGAGATCAAGAACCTGAACAGCTTCAAGTTCATGCAGCAGGCGATCGACTACGAGATCCGCTGGCAGATCGAGGAAATCGAAGACGGCCGTGCGATCGAACAGGCCACCGTGCTCTTCAACCCCGACACCGGCGAGACGCGCGCAATGCGTGCCAAGGAAGACTCGGCCGACTACCGCTACTTCCCCGATCCGGACCTGCCGCCGCTGGTGATCGCGGCCGACTGGATCGAGCGAGTGCGCAGCGACATGCCAGAGCTTCCGCGCGCAATGGCCGAGCGCTACGTGCGCGACCAGGGCCTCTCGGAATACGACGCGGCGCAGCTCACGCAGAGCACCGCGCTCGCACGCTACTTCGACGATGCGGTGAAGGCCGGCGCCACGCCCAAGCTCGCGAGCAACTGGATCACCGGCGAGATGGCGCGCCGCCTCAATGCGCAAGAGATCGGCATCGAGGCCGCGCCGGTCAGCGCGCTGCAGCTCGGCCAGCTGGTCAAGCGCATCGCCGACGGCACGCTGCCGAACAACGCGGCGCGCCAGGTGTTCGATGCACTGTGGACCGGCGAAGGCAGCGACGTCGACGCGATCATCGAAGCCAAGGACCTCAAGCCGATGGCCGACACCGGCGCGCTCGACGCGATCCTGGACGAGGTCATCGCGAAGAACCAGAAGAACGTCGACGAGTACCGCGCCGGCAAGGAAAAGGCGCTCAACGGTCTCGTGGGCCAGGTGATGAAGGCCAGCGGCGGCAAGGCCAACCCGGCGCAGGTCACCGAGCTTCTGAAAGCCAAGCTGGGCTGATGTTCGACGAACCCCGGGGCTGCCACCGCCCCGGCGGGTTCAGCGCGGTGCTGCGGCGGCTGCGCTCGGGGCCGGGCCCCAGAGCGGCTTCAACCTCGCGCGCTCTTCATCGAAGCGCGCATTCACGCGCTTCTTCTCTTCTTCCTGCTCGGTGATGAAGCGGTTCTGCACCGCCATGCTCTGCGTGTTGTCCTCGAGCTTGCGGCGCGTGGCGCCCGGCGCCTTGCTCGTGTCGGCCTTGTAGAACTCGAGCTCCTCGTCGATCTTCTTGCGGTCCTCGCTCAGTTCGGCAATGCGCTTCTGCGCCGCCTGGATCACCGCGTCGACCTGCGACAGCGCCTGGTTGCGCTCGCGGTCGTGCGAAGCGGCGCTGGGGTAGCGCACCAGCAGCGCGCGTTCGCGGCGGCGCTCGTCGGTCGCCTTGGCAGCCTGCACGGCGGCTTCGCGGGCGCGGTCTTCGCGCTCGGCCATCTCGCGCGCCGAATACGTGGGTTCGATCTTGCGGCGCGTGAGGCCGCTCGGGCTCAGCTCGCGCTGTTCGCGGTCGCTGCAATCGGCAATCGGCCGGTCCGCCGTGAGCGTGCGGCCGCGCGCGTCGGTGCAGGTGTAGATGCCGCCGGCGGGTGCGTCCTTCTGTGCGTGCGCCGCACCGGACAAAAGGGTCGCCGCCAGAAGAGAGAACGACGCCACCGCCAGCAGGCGGGTGGGCTTGCCGTGGTCGCGTGTGCGCATCATCGTTGCTCCTCAGTTCGCGCCGTAGCGCGTGCGGTAGGCCAGCACGCGTTCGCGGTGCGCGCCCAGGTCGGCCGCGGCATTGCCCGAGAGGTAGCTCAGCAGGTCGTCCAGCGTGGCGATGGCGATCACCGAGAGACCCAGCTGGTTGCGCACGTACTGCACTGCGCTGTGGTCCACGTCGACGCCGTTCTCGGTGGCTTTTTCCTGGCGGTCGAGCGCGATGGCCACGGCATGCGGCGTGGCGCCGGCGGCTTCGATGGCGGCGATCGACTCGCGCACCGCGGTGCCGGCGGACATCACGTCATCGACGATCAGCACGCGGCCCTTGAGCGGCGCACCCACCAGGTTGCCGCCCTCGCCGTGCGCCTTGGCTTCCTTGCGGTTGTAGGCAAAGGGGTAGTTGCGACCGCGCCGGGCCAGCTCGGCGGCCACCGTGGCGCCCAGCGGAATGCCCTTGTAGGCGGGGCCGAAGATCATGTCGAATTCCAGGCCGCTCTCGATCAGCCGGTCTGCATAGAATCCCGCGAGCCGCGCGATCTTGGCGCCGTCGTCGAACAGCCCCGAATTGAAGAAGTAAGGACTCATCCGACCGGCCTTGGTCTTGAACTCGCCGAAGCGAAGCACGCCGGCGTCGAGCGCGAACTGGACGAAGTCCTGCGCCACCGCGCTGCTTTTTTCACCATCTACAGCCATCGGGAAATTCCTTGTGTTCAAACTGACCAGTCTCAATCTCAATGGCCTGCGTTCGGCGGCCACCAAGGGCGTCGCCGATTGGGTGGCCGAACTTGCGCCGGATTGTATTTGCATGCAGGAGATCCGGGTCCAGGCGAGCGACATCGAAGGCCGCTTCGAGGAAATGGCCGGCCTGAAGGGCCACTTCCACTTCGCCGAGAAAAAAGGCTACGCCGGCACGGCGATCTACACCAAGCACGCACCGAGCCAGGTCATCGTGGGCTGGGGCGATGCCGAGTTCGACGCCGAAGGCCGCTACCTCGAACTGCGCTTCGACACGCCCCGGCGCAAGTTCTCGGTTATCAGCTGCTACTTCCCGAGCGGCAGTTCGGGCGAGGAACGGCAGCAGGCCAAGTTCCGCTTCCTGAAGGGCTTTTTCCCCTACCTCATCGCGCTCAAGAAGGAGCGCGAGTTCGTGCTGTGCGGCGACATCAACATCGCCCACAAGGAGATCGACCTGAAGAACTGGCGCGGCAACCAGAAGAACAGCGGCTTCCTGCCCGAGGAGCGCGCCTGGATGACGAAGCTGCTGGACGCCGGCGCCGAAGGCGCGGGGCTGGTGGACGTCTACCGCATGCTCAAGCCCGACACCACCGCCGAGGCCTACACCTGGTGGAGCAACCGCGGCCAGGCCTACGCGAACAACGTGGGGTGGCGGCTGGACTACCACCTGGCCACGCCGAAGACCGCCGCGCTCGCGCGCACCGAGGAAATCTTCAAGACCATCAAGTTCAGCGACCACGCGCCGATCACGGTGGACTACGACTTCACGCTCTGAGCTTGCGGGGCGGGCTGCCTAGCAACAGCCGCCCATCATCTGGCCGCGGCGATAGAACGGCCCTAGGTCGTCCGCCAGCGCCCTGACGGTGTCGCGCCACGAGGTGGCCCCGGCATGGTCTGCAGCCAGAGCGCTGCGCATGCGCGCCAGCAGTTCGGCGCGCAATGCGGGCTCATCGACGCCCTGCACGCGGCCCGCATCGACCACCAGGTGCCCGCCGACCAGCACTTTGGCGATGTGGCCACCGTTGGCGCGCGCGAGGAGCAGATCGAGCGGGTCGGTATCGGCGAACAGTGCGTCGTCGTCGAGCGCGTCCCAGTCCAGCAACACCAGGTCGGCCGTGGCGCCGGGCGCAATGCGCCCACCCGAGGCCAGGCCACCTCGCATGCCACGCACGCTGCGCGGGCCGTTGCGCGATGCGAAGGCCCACAGGTCTTCGCGCGTCATCGTGGTGTCGTAGCCCCAGCCGCGATGCAGCGAATACGCCAGCCGCATCTCGCGCAGTGCATCGTCGTCTTCGTCGAAGGCCATGCCGTCCAGGCCCATGGCGATGCGGCAGCCATGCTTCAGCATCTCGGGCACCGGCGCGATGCCCGACTTGAGCCCGAGGTTGGAACTCGTGTTGACCGCGATGGTCGCGCCACGCTCGGCGATCAGCGCCAGGTCCTCGGGCCGGGCCCAGGCGCAGTGCGCGAGCGTGAGGCGCGGCGTCAGGAGTCCGATGTCGTCCAGAAAGCGGACGATGCCGCCGGGGTGATTGGCATCGGCCCAGTCGCGCTGGTAACGCGTCTCGAGCAGGTGCATGTGAACCGGGCGGCCCGTGTCGGCCGACGCCTGCGCAATCGCCTCGAGCAGCGGCGTGCTGCACCACTGCACCGCGGTCGGGCCGTACTGCACGGTCACGTGCTCGCCGTGGCCGCCCTCCTCCACCATGCGCGCCACCTCGTCGACCAGCGCGAGCTGCTGCGCAGGCGCCACCGGTTTCACCGCGAGCCGCCCGGCGACCGCATCGCGGATGCCCGGGCGCAGCGCCGCGAGCACGCTCGCATCGTCGCAGTAGGCAATGCCGTGGCGATCGCGCATCGCGATGGCGAAACCGATGCGCACGCCGACATCGCGCGCCGCGCGCGCCACCGCCTCGGCTTCGTCGACATAGGCCATGCCGCCCTGCACGCGCGTGTAGTGAACCATCAGGTTCGCGACACCGTGCCGCACCGAACGCGCGAACGAGGTCGCCGCGCAAAGGTAGGGGTCCATGCCCGGCACCACTCCCAGGAACGGCAACCAGCTCTCGAGCGGCTGGCCGAAGGCGCCGAGCGTGGCACTGCGAAAGGTGCGTGCATGGTCGTGCGCATTGGCCAGCGCCGGCACCGCGAGCAGGCGCCGCCCGCCGGCACGACCGCCTTCGTCGGCCAGCGGAACGATCGAGCGGATGCGGTCGCCTTCCAGCGTGATGCGTACACCGGACTGCGCAGGCTGCGCGCCGGGATCGGCCAGCAGCCATGCGCAGTCGAGCGGGCCGTCGTGCATCGGAGCGGGCATGGCGTTTCTTTCGTCGTCGGGTTGTGTATGTCTGTCGCTGGGCCTACGGCGCGGCGATTTTGCGCTCCGCCAGCGGAGGCAGGAAGCGCCGGTCGAAGACCTCGCCAGCCGCAGGTGCGTTCGCCAGTTCGAACGCCTCCTTGACCTGCCCGATGGCGCGCGCCATGCGCGCATCGCTCACGTCGCCCATGCCGCTGGCTGCGACCTCGGGCGTCAGCATCACGGTGCGAAGCGTGTAGAGCAGGCGCCGTTTCTCCAGCGCCGCGTTGAGCAGCGGCTCGCGCTTCATCAGCGCGGCAATCGCCGCATCGGGGTCGGCCACGGTGTCGCGCAATCCCCTGTTGACGGCGCGCACGAGCCCGGCCACGGCCTGCGGCTTGTCGTTCAGGAACTGGCGGGACACCAGCACGCCGTTGCCGTACAGGTCGACGCCGTGGTCGCCGTAGTGAAACCAGCGGATGTCCTTGTCCGGGTCCACGCCCTGCGCCACCAGGTTCATGTAGCTCGTCACGGAGAACACGGCCGAGCCTTCGACATGGTCCTTGAGCATCATCTGCTCCTGAAGGTTGGGCGCCATGTTCGTCCACTTGACCTTGCTCGCGTCCACGCCGTTGCTGGCCGCCATCAGCGGGAACATGCGCAATGCCGCGCCACCGGCCGGCGAGCCCAGCGTGCGGCCCTGCAGGTCCTTCAGCGTCCTGATGGGGCTGCCGGACTTGACTATGAGGGCGAAGGGCGCGCGGTTGTAGATCATGTAGACCATCACGGGCGCGGCACCGGGCCTGGCGGCCGCGTTCTGCACGATCGCATTGACGTCGCCGAAGCCCGCGTCGTAGGCGCCGGCCATCACCTTGGTCACGGTGGCCGCGGAGCCGTCGCCCTGGTCGATCGTCACCGCGAGCTTCTCGGCCGCGAAGTAGCCCCGGTCTTCGGCCAGGTAATACCAGGCGTGGATGCCCTGAAGCTTCCAGTCGAGGACGAACTTGATGGGCGTGAGCGGCTGCGCGCGCGATTCGCGCACCGGAAGCGCCGCGAGCGATGCGCCCAATGCGGCGGACACCGCGACGACCGCCGCGCGGCGGGACACTGGAGAGGACATGGGAGGCTTTCGTGGGTTGAAGATCAGATGGCTTCGAAGAGAACGTCCTGCGCGCCTTCCCACAGCACCTTGGTGCCGAGCGTGCGCAACTGGTCCCGCCCTTCGACGATGGTGAGGAAGTGGTTGCCCGCGAGCGTGCCCATCTTGCTGGCGAAGCTGCAGGCGCCGTAGGCCAGGATGATCTCGGTCTCGCTGTAGCCGCCGGGGTAGAACAGGATGTCGCCCACCGAGGGGTGGCTGGTGTGGTTCTCGAAGCCCACGCCCAGCTGGAAATCGCCCATCGGCACCCAGCAGCCTTCGCCGCTCCAGCGCACGTGGATCAATTTCTGGCGATAAGGCAGCAGCTTGCGAAAGGCCGCCACGGTGAGCGGTGCGTCGGGGTGCATCTGCGCCACGAAGCGCAGGCCACCGGCGGTGATCTGGATGAGATCGTTCATGACGTTCATGCCATCGCCATGTCGGTCTTGCGCTGGGCCCAGCCCGTCGTGCGCCGCTCGACCAGCGAAGAAATGGCATACAGCGCCACGCCCATCGCCGCGAGCAGGAAGAGCCCGGCGAACACCATCGGCACGTCGAAGTTGCCGCTGGCAATCATCATCACCGTGCCGATGCCCTGGTTGGCTGCAACGGTTTCGCTCAGCACAGTGCCCACGAAAGCGAGCGTGATCGCGATCTTGAGCGAGGCGAAAAGATAAGGCAGCGCGCGCGGCAGCCCCACGTTCCACAGGATGTCGCGCTTCCTCGCGCCGAGCACGCGCAGCACGTCTTCCAGCTCGGGCTCGGTGCTCGCGAGGCCGGTGGCCACGTTCACCACCACCGGGAAGATGCTGATCACCATCGAGGTAAGGATCGCCGGCACGGTGCCCGCGCCGAACCACACCACGAAGAGCGGCACCACCGCCACCTTCGGAATGCTGGAGAAGCCCACCAGCAGCGGATAGGTCACGTCGTAGGCCAGCTTCGACGAGCCGATCACCACGCCGATGACGATGCCCGCGCCTACCCCCAGCACGAAGCCGGCCAGCGTGGTGTAGAGCGTCTGCACGGTGTGCGGCCACAGGAGCGGCATCTTCTGGACAAGCACCAGCGCGATCTGGCTCGGACGCGGCAGGATCAGGTCGGACACGCCGAAGGCCAGGCAGACCACCTCCCACAGCACGAAGAAGCCGACCAGTGCGCCCGCTGACAGCAGGCGTTGCCGGGTGAGCGGCGCGATCATGCGGCCACCTCTTCGAGCGCGTGCGCCTGTGTCGGTGCCGATGCCGGCGCCGCCGGCACGGCATCGCTCTCGCGGCGCGCCTCGGCGATGCGCATGCGCAACTGCTGCACCAGGCTCGCGAACTCGGGCGCGTAGCTGCTCTCCAGCGTGCGCGGCCGCGCGAAGCCCACGTCGCGCGTCTCGAGAATGCGCCCCGGCCGCGCGCTCATCACGCAGATGCGGTTGGCCAGGTAAGCGGATTCGCGCAGGTCGTGCGTCACCAGCAGCACGGTCGGCCGCTTGGCGATCCAGAGCGTCTGCATGATGTCCCACAGCTCTTCGCGCGTGAACTGGTCGAGCGCGCCGAAGGGCTCGTCGAGCAGCAGCAGCTCGGGCTCGTGCACCAGCGCGCGGCACAACGAGGCGCGCTGCAGCATGCCGCCCGACAGCTGCCACGGCCGCTTGTCGCCGAAGCCCTTGAGGCCCACCTGCGCGAGCAACGCGTCGGCGCGTTCGGCGTATTCACCGCGCTTCTTGCTGCGGTAGTGCTGACGGAAGGGCTCGACGATCTTCAGCGGGATCATCACGTTCTCGCGGATCGTGAGCCACGGCAGCATGGTCGGATTCTGGAAGGCCAGGCCGATGCGAAGGCGCGGCGCCGGCGACGCATGCGCGCCCGCCGCAGCCACGGTGCCGGCCGCACCCACCTCGCGCCCGCCGGCGATCACCGCGCCCGCGCTCGGCCGCAGCAGGCCCGCCACCAGCTTCAGGATGGTCGACTTGCCGCAGCCGCTCGGGCCCACGAGCGCGACGAAGTCGCCCTTGTCGATGTCCAGCGTCGTGTGGTCCAGGGCGATGGTGCCGCCGCCGTAGCGCAGCATCACGTCGGACAGTTGGATGAATGCGTTGCCCATGAGGTCTTTCAAGAAGAAGAAAAAGCCGTGTCGTCGTCCATCCGCAGGATCGCGGCCACCGGCCCGCCGCCCGCGGGCCCCTGGTGCTCGGCGCCGCCCGACACATACAGCGCGGTGTGGCCGGCCACCGAAGCCAGCACGCCGCCCACCACGGCACGCGCATGGCGGGTCGAGTGGATGTCGGAGTCGTTGAGCATCGTGTGGCGGGCCTCGCGCACGCGGCCGTCGGGGCTGGCCTCGGCCTTCGCAAGCAGGTTCACGAGGCGCGCGGACAGCGCCTGTGCATCGCGTTCCGCATCGAGGCCGAAAGCATTGCGCAGCAATGCACGCACGCTCTCGGCGTCGATCGCATCGCGCATCACCGCATGGGCGATGCGAAGCGCCGACGCACTGCCCTCCGCCTCGCCGAGCACGATGACGACGTTGCCCTCCAGCTCGATGCCGGCCGACGCCGAGGCGCGCGCGGAGAACAGCCGCCAGTCGCTCATCACGCTGGCGTCGCTGATCTCGCTGCGTGCGACTTCACCGAGCGCGACCGCCACGCCGAGCGCCGACGCACCGCGCGAATAGCCCATCGATTCGTAGCTGTCGTGGGTGACCGGCGAGGCGCCGCGCGCCAGCGCAGCCGACACCTTTCCCGACGTGAGCAGCGGACACTTGACCTGCACGAAGTGCACGTCGTCCGCGCTGCGGATACCGGCATCGCGCATGGCCTCGGCGACGGCTTCGGCGGTGGCGTCGATCTGCGCGGCGCGGCCCATTTCTTCCGGCAGGAAGTCGCGCGTCTGCCCGATTCCGACCACCATGCGCTTGCCCTGGACGGCGGATGCAGCGGACACCCAGCGCCGCGCGAACACGGTGAAGTGCGGCGACAGCACACCCTCGGTGCCGCCCGACATCACCAGCGCCACGCGCCCGTGCACCGCTTCGGGCGTGCAGCCAAGCGCGGGGGCGAGCAGATGGCACCACGCCGTCGATGCGTACTCGCGCGTGAAGTCGTTGACGCAGCCGTTGCCTTCGGTCTTGCCCATCACGGCCACGATGTCGGCCGCGACGATCTCGCCCGCATCGATCAGCGCCTTCACGCCGCCCAGGTCGCCCGGACCGCTGCACGGAATGCGCCAGACCTGCACCTGCTGCACGCGTGCGGTGCTCATGCCGCGTCCCAGTCCACCGCGCCTGCCGGCACGGCCGTCGCGGGCACGCCGGACGGCGTCTGCAGGATCGCGCTGCTGTAGTGCTCGGTGTTGCGCGGCTTGGGAGCGGGCATTTTCTGCACGCCCTTCACCGACCGCCCCCAGCCGACCGCATCGGTCACCAGCTTGCCCTCGCGCATCACGAAGCGCCCGCGCAGCAGCGTGTGCAGCGGGTAGCCCTGCACCGCGCGGCCGTTCCACGGCGAGATCTTGCTGATGCTCTGCAGCCTGTTCTGCGACAGCGTGCCCGAGCGCTGCATGTCGACGATCGCGATGTCGGCGTGCGCGCCCGGTGCGATCACGCCCTTGGTGCCGTACAGCCCCCAGGCCTTGGCGGGGTTCACCGCGCTCCAGCGCACGTAGTCCATCAGGGTGGCGCGCGCGCGATTCACCTCGGTCAGCATCAGCGGCATCTGGGTCTCGACGCCCGGAAAGCCGCAGTCGCAGTCCCAGATGCTCTCGCGCGTCTTCTCCTCCGGCGTGTGCGGCGCGTGGTCGGTGGCGATCATGTCGAGCGTGCCGTCCATCAGCGCGTCCCACAGCGGCTGGTTGTGGCGCGCCTCGCGGATCGGCGGGTTCAGCCGCATCACGCCGCCCAGCTTGAGCATGTGGCCGGTGTTCAGCAGCAGGTACTGCGGGCAGGTCTCGGCCGTCACGTCGACGCCGCGGCGCTTGGCCTCGCGCAGCAGGAAGAGCGAATCGGCCGCGCTGTGGTGCGCGATGTGCACGCGCGCGCCGGTCCATTCGGCCAGCGTGAGCACGCGGCCGATGGCCTCGATCTCGGCCACGGCCGGCCGCGCGGCCAGGTGGGCCATGGCATCGATGCGGCCGGCCGCCTGCATCTTCTTCTGGCGGCGCTGCAGGATCGACGAGTTCTCCGCATGCACCACCGTGCGGATGCCCAGCGGCGCGAGCGTCTCGAACCCTTCGAGCAGCGCACCGTCGGTGGGCGCGGGCAGGTTGCCGAAGGTGTTGCCGACGAAGGCCTTGAAGCTGGTGACGCCCGCATCGAGCAGCTCTTCGAGCCGATCGACCGTGTCGTCGCCCAGCAGGCCGTGGATGCCGAAGTCGCAGTACGACGACTCGGCCGCCTTCTGCTTGATGCGCAGCGCCTCGACGGTGCCGGTCGACGGATTGGTGTTGGGCATCTCGAACACGGTGGTCACGCCGCCCATGGCGGCAGCGGCCGAGCCGGTCTTCCAGGTTTCCTTGTTCGGGTAGCCGGGATCGCGAAAGTGCACATGGCTGTCGATGGCGCCCGGCAGCAGGTAGAGGCCGTCCGCGCGCATCTCCTGGCGCGCTGGCGGCATGGTGTCGTCATGGCCGACGGCCACGATGTGCTCGCCGGCGATGGCCACGCTGGCTTCGATGATCTGGTCCGCGGAAACGACGCGCGCGCCGCGAATGACGAGGTCGACTTCTTTCATCGTGGCCTCCTCAGAGCATCGCCCAGCCGCCATCGACGGGCAGGTCGACACCGGTGATCTGGCGCGACACGTCGCTCGCCATGAAGAGGCAGGCGTTGGCCACGTCCGCATCGGTGGAGACGCGGCGCAGCGCGTAGTCGGCCGCGTGCCGCGTCATCGCTTCTTCCAGCGTGATGCCCAGCTTCTCGGCCATGTTGGCGCACACCTTCTCGCGAAAGCGCGGCCCGTCGACCATGCCGGGCGCCACGCAGTTCACGTTGATGCCGTACGGCCCGGCCTCCAGCGCAAAGCTCTTGGTGATGCCGCGCAGGCCCCACTTGGAGGCCGAGTACGCCATGCGGCCGGCGCGCCCGCGCATGCCGAAGGTGCCGCCCACGTTCACCACCTTGCCGCTCCTGCGTTCGATCATCGAGGGCAGCACGGCGCGCATGGTGTTGAAGCAGCCGGTCATGTTGAGCTGCACGATCTCGTCGAACTCCTCCGTGGTGGTTTCCCAGCCGGTCTTGCCGATGGGCCCCGAGCCGCCGGCCACGTTCACCAGCACGTCGATGCGGCCGAAGGCCTCCAGCGCATGCGCGGCCAAGGCCTCGGTCTGCGCGCCTGCGGTCAGGTCGCAGGGCACCACCACGGCTTGCACGCCGAGCGCGCGGGCTTCGGCGGCCACGGGTTCGATGGCGCCGGTGTCGCGCCCGGCCAGTACGAGCTTCGCGCCTTCGCGCGCGAAGGCCAGCGTCACGGCGCGTCCCATGCCCTTGGCCGGGCCGGTGATGAGCGCCACCTTGTCTTTGAGTTGCAGGTCCATGTCGTTTCTCGCTTTCAGTTCGATTCGTTCAATGTCTTGGAGGGGCGCTCGGCGCGCGCGGGCAGGAAGCTGCGGTCGAACACCTCGGCCGGTGCCGGCGTGCGCGGCAGCTGGTTGGCGTCCACCACGATGTCGATGGACTTCTTCAGCCGCGCGTCGTCCACGTCGCCCAGGCCGATGCGGGCCACTTCAGGGTGGCTCATGTCGTTGCGCAGCGTGGCGAACAGCTTTTCCTTCTCGACCTCGCGCTTGAGCAGCGGCTCGCGCTTCATGACGTGGTCGATGCCCATGTCCGGGTCGGCGATGACTTCCTTCACCGCCCGGTTCAGCGCCTTCACGAAGCCTTGCACCGCCTTGGGGTTCGCCTTGGCGAAGGCGCGCGAGAAGAACACGGCGTTGGAGTACAGGTCCATTCCGTGGTCGCCATAGCGGATGAAGCGCAGGTCCTTGGCCGGATCGAGCCCCATCGCCTTGGCGCTGAAGCTCACGGTGGTCACGTAGCCGAAGGCGGCGTCGATCTGCCCGCGGGTGAGCATCTGCTCGCGCAGGTTGGGCGCCATGTTGGTGACGGTCACCTTGGCGGCATCGACCTTGGCAAGCTTGGCGAAGGCCGGGAACAGCTTCAGCGCGCCGTCGTTGGCGGGGCCGCCGATCGTCTTGCCTTCCAGGTCGTTGGGCGCCTTGATGGGGCTGTCCTGCTTCACCACGAGCGTGAAGGGCGGCGTGTTGTAGATCATGTAGACCGCCACCGGCGCGTCGGCCGGGCGCTTCGATGCCAGGTCGATCAGCGCGTTGAGGTCGCCGAAGCCGGCCTGGTAAGCACCGGCCGCCACCTTCGGGATCGAGGCGGCGGAGCCCTCGCCCTGGTCGATCTGGACGTCCAGGCCCTCGGCCTTGAAGTAGCCCTTGTCCTGGGCAACGAAGAACCAGGCCTGCGGTCCTTCGTATTTCCAGTTGAGCACGAGCTTGACCGGCACTTGAGCGGCGGCGCAAGTGGCCACCAGGGCCAACCCTGCGGCGGCGCCCAGCGAAGCGAGCGAGCGCACGAGGCGCGGGCTGGAGAAGAAAGACAGCGGCATGCGAAGGACTCCTAGCGTTTCTTGGAGGGAGAGGAAAAAGAAGAGAGCGAAGCAAGCAGCGACTCGGCGGTCGCCACGAACCCGTGCAGCTGCTGCACGATGAAATGAATGCCGCGCGTGACGTAGGCGGGCGACGAGGTGCCGCACGCGTCCTTCAGCAGAACGCAGTCGTAGCCGAGGAAGTTCGCGTCCTGCAGCGTCGAGAACACGCAACGGTCGGTGTTGATGCCCGCGAACAGCAGCGTGGTGATGCCTTGCTGGCGCAACACGCTGTCGAGCTCGTTGTCCCAGAAGCCGCTCAGGCGGTGCTTGTGGACGGTGATGTCGCCGGGCTCGACGGCCAGTTCGTCGATCACCTGCGCGCCCCACTCGCCCTGCACCAGCGAGGGGCCGTGGTCGATGGGCGAATGCTCCGCATAGCCGATGCCGTCGGCACTGCGCTTGCCCTTGAATTGCACCGTGGGCGACAGGTTGAGGCGGTCCGCGCGGATGCCCCAGTTGAGCCACACCACGGTGCCGCCGGCCGCGCGCCATGCAGGCAGCAGCCGAGCAATGGCCGCGATCGGCTTGCGCGCCGCGCGGATGCCGATGCCCTTCTGCGCGAACCAGCCCTCGGGGTGGCAGAAGTCGTTCTGCATGTCGACCACGACGAGCGCGCTGCGCGCGAGGTCGAATTCGATCGGCTGCGGCTCGGCTTCCATCTGCACGGGTCGCGGCCGCTTGGGCGCACGCACCAGACTGACCCGGCCGGCCGCCAGCGTCCAGGCGTTGTGGGGCGCCGGCCCGAAGCGGGCGGGCGCTTGCGCTGCATTGGTGCGCGAAGGTGTGGTTCGGCGTGTCATGCCTCAAAGGCATGCAGCGGCCGTGCCAAGAGGTGCGCCTCATCCGTACCGATTCGCGTGCTGTGCGTTGCCGTTGCGGCAACGGTTGCGGTGACGGCCGCGCGTGTTTCTGGCGCGCTTCGTGCAACGGCTGAGGCATGAACCACCTTCGCTTCCTGCGCTACGCGGACGAGGTCGCCCGGGCCGGCTCGATCCGGCAGGCGGCCGAGCGCCTGCACGTCGCGCCCTCCGCCGTCAACCGCCGCATCCAGGACCTCGAGGAGGAACTGGGCACGCCGCTTTTCGAGCGATTGCCGCGCGGCATGCGGCTCACCGCGGCAGGCGAGCTGTTCGTGCGCTACATCCGGGGGCGCGCGTCGGAGCTGGACCGCGTGCGCTCCGAGATCGAGGAGCTGCAGGGCCTGCGGCGCGGCTCGGTGCGGCTGGTCGCGAGCCAGGCGCTCGCGCCGCGCTTCCTGCCGGCCGCCATCAACGACTTCGGCCAGACGCATCCGCTGGTGGCTTTCGATGCGCGCATCGGCGATCACGTGCAGGCCGCTAGCGCGCTGCGCAGCTTCGAGACCGATCTCGCGCTGGTGTTCAACCTCGCGCCGGAGGCCGACATCGAGCGTGTGTGCGCGGTCGAGCAGAAGCTCATGGCGATCATGCACAGGCGCCATCCGCTGGCCAAGTCCAAGGCACTGCGCCTGCGCGACTGCGCCGACTACCCGGTCGTGCTGCCGAACCGCGACACGGGCGGGCGCCAGCTGCTCGAGCGTTTTCTCGCGCGCAGCTCCACCCCGATCCGGGCCATGGTGGAGAGCAACAGCTTCGAGTTCCTGCGCGGCTGCCTGTACGACGGCCAGTCGATCTCGTTCCAGATGGCCATCGGTACCCGGACCGAAGACCCCAACATCGTGGCCCGCGACATCGAGGACCGCGGATTTCCGCGCGGCGAACTGGTGCTGGCGAGCCTGCGCGGACGGCAGTTGCCGGTGATCGCCTATGCCTTCGCGGAATTCCTGCGCAAGCGGCTCACCGAGCCTTCCGGAGCGGACTAACGCGAGAGCGCGGGCAGTGCTTTCTCGAGCGTCGCGACAAAGGCCTGCATCGCCTCGGTCTCGTGCGCGCCGCGCTTGGCGATGCGATAGAAGTCCAGACCCACCTTCGGCTTGACCAGCACGTCGGTGCGAACGCGGTGCCGCCTGCAGGCCGCGAGCGCGAAGGTCGGCATCACCGCGGTGCCGAAGCCAGCCTCGACCATCGAGATCAGCGTGCCGAAGAAATTGAAGGTGGGCCGCTGCGCATCGGCGCGGCCGATGGTGGCCACCAGGTGCTCGTCGATCACCTTCTGGATCGGGTTGCCCGGTGGCAGGCCGATGAGTTCGGCGGTGCGCAACGCGGACCACGGTGCAGTGCCGATGGCCGGCGCTTCATCGGCCTCCCCTGTGGACGCCGCCACGCGCATCAGGTGAAAGCGCCCGACCGGCGTGCGCGCGAGGCCCGCCGCGGCCTTGAAGAAGAAACCGAGGCCCATGTCGGCATCGCCCGCCGCGACCATCGCCTCCACGTCGCGCAGGTCGGCATCGAAGAGGCGCAGGCTTACCTGCGGATGCGCCTGGCGGAACGTGGTGAACACCTGCGGCAGCAGGTGCGACGACACCAGCGGCGTGGCCGCGATGCGCAGGGTCTGGCGCGCCGCGTCGCCCTCGGCGCCGAGTTGCGCGGCCACGTCATCCAGGTCGGTGACGAGCCGCTCCACCACCGGCAGCAGCCGCCGGCCCGGCGGCGTGAGGGTCACCACCCGCGTGGTGCGGTCGAAGAGCCGGCAGCCCAGCTGCCGCTCCATCTCGCGGATCAGGATGCTCAGCCCCGCCTGCGTGATGTGCGCCTGCTCGGCCGCGCGCGTGAAGTTGCCCAGGCGCGCCACCTGCAGGAAGGCGCGCATCTGGCGGGTCGAGAGGTTCATAAGGATTCATGATAAATCCATTGCACATCTAAATTTCACAAATGGCGAACTTCCGTTCCCAATACGACCCGAGAGAAACGGCACCCTTTCGAGAGCCATGAACGACAAGCAAGTGATCATCCTGGGCGCCGGCATCGGCGGCCTGACCCTCGCGCTGAGCCTGCACCAGGCCGGCATTCCGTGCCGCGTGTACGAGGCCGTGCCCGAGCTCAAGCCGCTGGGCGTGGGCGTGAACCTGCTGCCGCACGCGGTGCGCGAGCTGACCGAGCTCGGCCTGCTGCCGCAGCTGGACAAGGTGGGCGTTCGCACGAAGGAGTCGATCTTCTTCACCGAGCATGGCCAGTTGATCTTCCAGGAAGCGGCGGGCGAGCACGCGGGCTACGACTGGCCCCAGTTCTCGATCCATCGCGGCGACCTGCAGACCGTGTTGCTCGACGAGACGCTCAAGCGCCTCGGCGCGGACAGCGTGGTGTGCAACCACCGCTGTACCGGCGTCACGCAGGACGCGGGCGGCGTCACCGTGCATTTCGCCGATGCGCCTGCCGTGCGCGGTGCGGTGGCCATCGGCTGCGACGGCATTCACTCCGCATTGCGCAAGCAGCTCTACCCCAACGAAGGCGCGCCGCGCTATTCGGGCGTGAACATGTGGCGCGGCACCGCGCGATGGAAGCCCTTTCTCTCTGGCGCGAGCATGGTGCGCGCGGGCTGGCTCGCGGTCGGCAAGATGGTGATCTACCCGATCCGCAACGACATCGACGCCGAGGGCCACCAGCTTGTGAACTGGGTCGCCGAGATCCACGCGCCCCAGCCCGCGATGCGCGACTGGAGCCGCGCCGGCCGGCTCGAGGACTTTCTCCCTGCCTTCGCCGACTGGCACTTCGACTGGCTCGACGTGCCCGCGCTGATCCGCGCCTCGGACACCATCCTGGAGTACCCGATGGTCGACCAGGACCCGCTGCCGCGCTGGACGCACGGCCGCCTCACGCTGCTGGGCGACGCGGCGCACCCGATGGTGCCGCGCGGCTCCAACGGCGCGGGGCAGGCGATCATCGACGCGCGCTTTCTCGCGGGCGCGCTCAAGGACCTGGGCGTGAGCACCGCAGCACTCGAAGACTACGACCGCGAGCGCGTGAAGGCCACCACCAACGTGGTGCTCACAAACCGCAGCAACCCGCCCGATGCGATCCTGCGCGAGGTGTTCGAGCGCTCGGGCGGCCGGCGCTTCGGACAGATCGATGACGTGGTGAGCCACGCCGAGCTGCAGGCCATCTCGGACAACTACAAGCGCGTGGCCGGCTACGACCCGGTGGCGCTGAAGGCGCGCGCCTCGTACCTCTGAGCGCCGCCCTTTCCTTCACAGAACAAGACGGAGACAACCCATGCGATTCATTGCCAAGACCCTCGCCACCCTGCTCGTTGCAGCCAGCGCCGCCGCGGCCCATGCCTGGCCCGACCAGCCCATCACGCTCGTCGTGCCCTACACGCCGGGCACCGGCATCGACCTCGTCGCACGCCAGCTCTCGGCCCGCCTGCCCGCGCTGCTGGGCCAGCCCGTGATCGTGGAAAACCTCGCCGGCGCGAGCGGCAACATCGGCAGCGAGAAGGTCGCGCGGGCCAAGCCCGACGGCTACACGCTGATGGTGCAGGTCAACACGCTGGTGATGAACCGCAGCCTCTACAAATCGCTGAGCTACGACCCGGTGGCCGACTTCGCGCCGGTGTCGCTCACCTCGTGGGGCACGCTGCTGCTGGTGACCAACCCCAACGTGCAGAAGGCGTCGTCGGTCGCGCAGATGGTGAGCGCCGCCAAGGCCGAGCCGGCCAAGCTGACCTACGCCACGCCGGGCGTGGGAACGCCGCACCACCTGTCGATGGCGCTCCTGATGCAGGGCACCGGCACCGACCTGCTGCACGTGCCGTACAAGGGCACGGCCGGCGCGGTGACCGACCTCCTGGGCGGACGCATCGACTACATGTTCCTGCCGGTGCACGTGGCGCTGCAGCACATCCAGGTCGGCAAGCTCAAGGCCATCGCCACCGGCAGCAGCAAGCGCCTGCCGCAACTGCCCGACGTGCCGACGCTCGCCGAGGCCGGCGTGACCGCCGACAACGTGGACATGTGGTACGGCGTACTCGCGCCCAAGGGCACGCCGCCCGACGTGGTGGCGCGGCTCAACAAGGAGATCGGGGCAGTGCTGAAGCAGCCGGAGGTGGCGAAGTCTTTCGAGTCGCAGGGCATGGTGCCGGCGAGCTCGACGCCGGCGGAGTTCGGGGCGCTGGTGAAGAAGGATGCGGATCGCTGGGCGGGGGTGGTGAAGCGAGGCAATATCACCGCAGACTGAACGCGGCGTCTCTCCTCCCTCTGCGCCGGGGGTGGACCAGAGCGGGGCGGAGGCAGTGCCGCGCCCCCTTGATCGCCCGGAGCCCCATACCGGCCCGGAATGGAGTGACACAGCGCTCTCTTGCACTCCATCGCCCCGGCGGTTCTCGTGCGCGTCGCATTGGGCGAGCGCCCCACGATGACACGGCCTTTACGCGACGACCAAGGCATTCATTGCTCGGAAAACTGCGATACTTTCTGTAATAAGTATTAACCGCCGTGCATGCAGCATGCATCGCATCGCATCGCTGCGCGGCTCCGAGCGATAGAGACGAGGAGGGAAGAGGGAAATGACGCTGAAATTCACAGCCATCGTTGGCTTTTGTCTGGCGCTGGCTGCATGCGGTGGCGGCGGCGGCGGAGGTTCTTCAGGAGTTGCCGGTGCGGCGCCAGCTGCCTCCGCCTCCAGTCCTGCCGATGCGAACAACGCGACGGCACTTTCATTCACGGACGCGAACGGTGCGACCGTCCCGCTGCAAGCGCCGACCCTTGCGCCGATCAGCGGCTTGACAGCGAGCACTGCGTCGTCACGACTGCCCGTCGATCCAGGCGCTCTGGCTGCCCGGGCCGCGCTTCCGGTCCCGCCCCCACCTCCAAAGTTGTCGGCCCTGTCCACGACCGTCACGCTGGGTGGTCCCAACGGGCGCGACGAGGCCTCGCAGTCGATATCGATGAGCCTGAACAGGGACAACAAGTGGCCATGGACCCTCTCCGCACCACTGCCCGCCTGGGTCACCGCCACCCCTACCTCCGGCACCGTCGACGCGAACGGAACTTCATTGAGCTTCTCGCCGGCTCTCAATGCCGCCACGCCCGGCACCCATTCGGGCGTTGCGACGGTGACAGCGACAGTCAATGGCGGCACGGCCACGCTGCCTCTGACCCTGGTCCTGAACCGGGACAAGCGGCAGCTCGTTCCTTCCGAATCCGGCATCGGCTTCGCAAGCACCCCCGGCGGATCGGTGCTCACGAGAACGCTGCGGGTCACCGACAACTTCGAAGGCGCATTGCCGTGGGCCGCCACGTCCAGCGCCTCGTGGCTTTCCGTGACGGGCAGCGGGACCACCGGCACCAGCCCGAGCCTCGTGCTCACCGCGGATCCCCAACAGGTGCCGATGGGCGTCATCAGCTATGCGACCGTCACGCTGAAGACGTCTCATCCCGGGGTGGCGGACGCGGTCATCCGTGTCGGTCTATGGCGTGCCGAAGGCGGATTGACCGCCTTGACCCCGCTGCCCGCAAGCTATACGAACATCGTCGCCGACAAGATCCGGCCTTACGTGTACGCGCACAACGGCGGCACCTTCATTGACATCTACAACGCGCACCTCGGCACGAAAGTCGGCACCATCGAAAACGTGGGCGCCTGGCTGTCGGACATGAGCGTGGCGCCCGATGGGGGTCTCTTGTACGTGCTCGACAAAGGTAGCGGTCCCATCGTTGTCATCGACCTCGCCAGCGCATTGAAGATTGCGACGTGGCCGTTGATGCTGAAGCCCGGCGAGTCCTATCCACAAACCCTGCTGGCGATCCGTGTCAATGGCAAGAATGTCGTTCTGACAGGCAACGGCACCGCGTATATAGATGGCAGCCGGTTTGCCGCGTTGCCGCAGCCCTTCAGCAGCAACTGGAATTTCACCGCTTCATCCGATGGCAGAAGGGTTTTCGTACAGACCACAGGTTTGAGCCCCGCCAGCGTCGGCGCATACGATGTCGACTACTCGGCAATGGCGAACGGTGTTCTGACGGTGAAATACACCGCAGGAGCGGGCTTCATCAACGGCGCTTCGAACGGACAGGACATCGCAGTGAATGCGGGCGGGACCGCGCTCTATGCGGCATCAGGTGCGCCATATCGCTGCTCGTCCATAGATCCAGCCAGTCTGGGTTTCATTGCAAGTCTTCCGGGTGGAGACGCTTACCCCAACAACGTCGAAGTCACCAGCGATGGTCGCGTGATCTGTGGCATCAATGGACTCTATTCGGCCTCTGATATCTGGCTTCACGCCCCGAACGGGACCTTGCTGAAATCGTTCAAGTTCGTGGGTTATGCGCGTGGACTGGTGCCTCGCCAACTGGTGGTCACGCCAGATGGAATGGTCGCCGTCGCTCTGACGGACGATCCAAAAATGGCATTCGTCCCTATCGGCGCTCCGTGAGCGTGCGGGAAGTCGTGGCTGTTCAGGGCCGCGTCTTCCCCGCATGCCGCGCCAGATGCACCTGGTGCAACGTGATCTTGCGCACCTCCGCCTGGCTCGTCTCGATGTGCGCGCGCAGCAGCATCGCCGCCTGATCCCCCCGGTTCGCGCGAATCGCCTTCAGGATCTTCGCGTGCTCCTCGTAGGTGGCTTCGATGCGCGGCTGCTGCGTGAAATCGAGCCGGCGGATGATGCGAATGCGGTCGGTCACGTCGCTGTGCACGCGTGCCATCTCGGCGTTGCCTGCGGCGGCCACCAGCGAGCAATGGAAGGCCTCGTCCCACTGCGCGACCTGGGCGGTGTCGGTGCTGCGCTCGGCCACCGGCACGAGCCAGATGCCGGCCAGCGTGTCGAGCAGGCTGCGGTCGACGCGGTGGTCGGCTTCGCAGATGCGGTGAACCGCGGTGGTCTCCAGCACCATGCGCAAATCGTAGAGCTGCTCGAACTGGTCGAAGTCGAAGGGCAGCACGCGCCAGCCGCTGCGAAACAGCACCTCGACGAAGCCTTCCTGCTGCAACCGGAACAGCGCCTGCCGCACGGGCGTGCGCGACACGCCGAGCCGGTCGCTGATCTCGTTCTCGGTGAAGCGGTCGCCGGGCACGAGGATGAACTCGGCCACGTCGCGCTTGAGCTGCGCGTAGACCTCGTCGGCGCGCGTGCGAAAAACGGCCGCATCGGCTGCAGGCGCGGCGGAAGCTGGGCGGGTTCGGACGGTAGACACGTGGAGGATGGTAGTCGCTGGCGCCGGCTTCATGCCGTGTGGTTCAACGCGGCGAGCAAGGCCGCACTCGGCGCTGTCCAGCCGACGATGGCGCCCTGCGCGCGGATCATGTCGAGCGTCGCCGCCTTGAAGGCTGGAAAGTAGCTCTCGGTGCAGTCCTCGAGGAGCAGGCCGTCGTAGCCGCGGTCGTTGGCTTCGCGCATGCTGGTCTGGACGCAGACCTCGGTGGTGACGCCGCCGAACAGCAGGTGCGTGATGCCGCGCTGCTGCAGCAACTCGTGCAGGCCGGTCGCATAGAACATGCCCTTTCCGGGCTTGTCGATGACGAGTTCGCCCTCGACCGGCGCGAGCGCATCGATGATCTGGTTGCCGGGCTCGCCGGCCACGAGGATGCGGCCCATCGGGCCTTCGTCGCCGATGCGCAGGGTCGGGTTGCTGCGGTTGCGCTTGGCGGGCGGGCAGTCGGAGAGGTCCGCCTTGTGCGCTTCGCGGGTATGCACCACCAGGCCGCCGGCCTGGCGCCACGCCGCCAGCGCCGCCTTCGTCGCGGGGACGATGGCCTCGAGCAGCGACACGTCGTTGCCCAGCGTCTCGCCGAAGCCGCCCGGTTCGATGAAGTCCCGCTGCATGTCGATGAGGACCAGCGCCGTGCTCTTCAGTTCGAACTCGTAGGCGAAGGGGTTGGCTTCTTCTATGCGCATGCTGGCTCCGGCTCGTGATGTCCACCGCCCATGTGCGCGCCGATCACGTGGCGCTCGGCACCGGCGGCCGGGGTCTCGAACACGATCTGCCCCTCGCTCATCACGACGATGCGATCGGCCAGTTCGAGCAACTCGTCGAGGTCTTCGCTGATCAAGAGCACCGCCCCGCCCTTTTCGCGCACCTGCACGATGCGTTCGTGGATCTCCGCGACGGCGGCGAAGTCGAGCCCGAAGACGGGGTTCGCGGCGATCAGCACGTTGATGTCGCCGGCCAGTTCGCGCGCGAGCACCGCGCGCTGCACGTTGCCGCCCGAGAGGCTGCGGATCGGTGCGCCCTCGCCCTGCGTCTTGACGCCGTATTCGGCGATCCACTCGCGCGCACGGCTGCGCCAGAACGGAAAGTTCAGCACGCCGCCGCGCGACAGGGGCGTCCTGTCGAAGTCGCGCAGCGCCATGTTCTCGGCCACGCTGAGGTCGCCCACGCAGGCGTTGCGCAGCGGCTCTTCGGGAAGGCTGCGCACCTTGAGGCTGCGGTTCTCGGCGCGGCGTGCGTTGTAGGGCTGGCCCATGACGGTCACGCGGCCGGCCAGTCGCGGGCGCTGCCCGACCAGGGCCTCGACCAGTTCGCGCTGGCCGTTGCCGGAGACGCCCGCCACGCCCAGGATCTCGCCGGCCCGCACGAACAGGCTCAGGTCATGCAGCGCGAGCGTGCCGCGGTCGCCTTGGGCCTTGAGGCCCTCGACCTTCAACGCTATGGGTGCCGCATCGGCCACGGGCTTCCTGGCGGCAGGCGATGACGCCGGTGCGACAACCGCTGCATCTTCCCCTCCCATCATGGCCTGCGCCAACTGCGCCGGGCTGGTGTCCGCCACGCGGCAGTGATGCACCGCCTTGCCCCTGCGCAGCACGGTCACGCTGTCCGCATACGCCATCACCTCGCGGAACTTGTGCGTGATGATGAGCACGGTGCACAGGCCGCTGCGCGCGAACTCGCGCACATGGCCCAGCACCTCGTCGGCCTCCTGCGGCGTGAGTACCGAGGTGGGCTCGTCCAGGATCAGGAGGCGCGGCTTCAGGTAGAGCTGCTTGAGCAGTTCGAGCTTCTGCTTCTCGCCCGCCGCGAGCTCCGATGGCCGCACGTCCAGGTCGAGGCTGAAGGGCGTGGTCGCGAGAAACGCCTTCAGCTCCGCGCGCTTCGTTTTCCAGTCGATCAGCGCGGGCGTCTTGCCGCCAGCGAGCAACAGGTTCTCGGCCACCGTCATGCCCGGCGCCAGCGTGAAGTGCTGGTAGACCATGCCGATGCCCAGCGCGCGCGCGACGATGGGATTGGCGATGTCCTGCTCGCGCCCATCGATGAGGATGCTGCCCTCCTCCGCGCGCTGGAAACCGGCCACGCACTTCACCAGCGTGCTCTTGCCCGCGCCGTTCTCGCCGAGCAGCGCATGCACCGTGCCGGGCTCGACGCGCATCGTCACGCGGTCCATCGCGGTGAAGGCGCCGAAGCGCTTGGTCAGCTCGTAGGTGTCGAGCGCGAGGGCGCCGCTGCCCGCAGGCAGCGCGCCGATGGCGTGGGAAGGGGTGCTCATCAATTGCGATCAGCCCAGCGCGGCCAGCAGTTGCTGCGAGGTGGTGTGTGCGCCGAACACGCCGCCCTGCATCGTGATCATCTTCAGCGCGGCGAGATGGTTGCCGTGGTCGGTGGCGGCCGTGCAGTCCGAAAGCAGCAGGCACTCGAAGCCGCGGTCGTTGGCATCGCGCATCGTGGTGTGCACGCACACGTCGGTGGTGATGCCCGCGAGGATCAGGTTCTCGATGCCGCGAGTGCGCAGGATCAGCTCCAGGTCGGTCGCATAGAACGAGCCCTTGCCGGGCTTGTCGATCACCACCTCGCCGGGCAGAGGCGCCAGCTCGGGAATGATGTCCCAGCCCGGCTCGCCGCGCACGAGGATGCGGCCGCACGGCCCGTCGTCGCCGATGCCCACCCCGTTGGCGCCGATCTGCCGCGAGCGCCAGCGCTTGTTGGCCGGCAGGTCTGCGAGGTCGGGCCGATGGCCTTCGCGCGTGTGGATGATGTGAAAGCCCAGTGGCCTCAATGCGGCGAGCGTGCGCGCGATCGGCTGGATCGGCGCCTGCACCAGCGAGAGGTCGTAGCCCATCACGTCGACATAGCCGCCCTTGCCGCAGAAATCGGTCTGCATGTCGATGACGACCAGCGCGGTGTTCTCGGGCCGCAGGTCCCCGTTGTAGGGCCAGGCGTAGGGCTCGGCGGCGACGGTTGTCATGGCGGTGCTCATCCTCGGTAGTTGCGTTCCGGCGGCGCGAAGCCGCAGCTCGTGCCGTCGGTCACCTTCACGTCGGCGCCCCATGGCAGCTTGTAGGTGCCAGCGGCCATGTCGTGCATGTAGGTGTAGGGACAGTCCTGCGCGCCGCCCTTCACCGCGACGTAGCCGCGGTGGTAGAGCTGGTAGATGTTGTTCTCCACGCCCCAGCCGGTGCGTGCCTCGCGCACGAGGTCGGGCCGCAGTTCGGCGGTGATGATCTCGTCGACGCGCCCGCCGCCCTCGACCAGCACCGTGCCGTCGAAGTTGCAGAACATGCCCTCGCCCATCGAGTCGAAGCTGCCGTCGCTGCCGCACAGGCACACGCTCGCGGTGTAGGCAAGGTTGCAGAAGGCGTTGGCCTGGTTGGTGATCTTCCAGGCGTGGCGGATCGGCGCGGTGTAGCCGGCCGTGCGCAGGATGATGTCGGCGCCCTTGTACGCGGCCTCGCGCGCCATCTCGGGAAACATGCCGTCGTGGCAGATGATGAGCGAGAGCCTGCTGCCGTTCGGCCCGTCGCACACCGGAATGCCCAGGTTGCCCGGCTCCCACGGCTCGACCGGCACCCACGGGTGCAGCTTGCGGTAGTAGAGCTTGATCTCGCCCTGGTCGTCGATGATGAGGCCGCTGTTGTACGGGTTGCCGCCGGGGTTGGCCTCCATGATGGAGAAGCAGCCCCAGATGCGGTGCTCGATGCACGCGCTCCTGAAGGCCGCGACCTCGGGGCCGTCGAGCGAACACATGATCTCGGGGTTCGTGTCCATCGAGAGGCCGTGCAAGGCGTACTCGGGGAACACCACGAGGTCCATGGTCGACTGGTTGCGGCGCGCCTTGCCCACCATCTCGCAGATGCGCCGCGCCTGCGCGGCCAGGTCGGCCGGCGTCTTCACGTTCGGCAACTGCAGTTGCACCAGCCCGACGACCACGCCGTGCGCCGATTTGTTGAGGCCACCCAGACCGCTCATGGTGTTCAGTTCCTTGTCGATGAAAGTTCGCCGGGGCTGCCGATGGCTGCACTGCCCGGCTTGCAGGTGAGCACCAGGATCACCAGCGTGAGCACATAGGGCACGGTGTTGAAGAGGTGGTAGCCCCAGCCGATGCCGATGGACTGCAGCGCAGGGCCGATCGCGCCCGCACCGCCGAAGAGAAAGGCCGCGCCCACGCAGCGCAGCGGACTCCATCGCGCAAAGATCACGAGCGCGACGGCGATGAGGCCCTGGCCGCTGGAGATGCCCTCGTTCCAGCTGCCCGGATAGAACAGCGTGAGCGACGCGCCGCCGAGGCCGGCGATGAAACCGCCGGCCGTGGTCGCCGCGATGCGCAGGCCCGAGACCGAGTAGCCGAGCGCGCGCGTGGCCTGCGCCGAGTCGCCGGCCATGCGCACCAGCAGGCCCGCACGCGTGCGCGCGAAGCCCCACCAGAGCAGCACCGCGAGCGCCACGCCGATGGGCACCAGCGCATTGAGTTGCAGCGCCGAGCGCACCACCGTGTTGTCGCTCCAGAAGCCCAGCGGTATCGCAGGGATCTGCGGCGCCTGCGGCTGGATCAGCGGCTTGCCGAGATAGAACGCGAGGCCCGTGCCGAGCAGCATCAACGCGATGCCGGTCGCCACGTCGTTGACGCGATCGAGCGAGCACAGGAGGCCATGCAGCAGCGCGAGTACCGCGCCTGCCAGCGCACCGATCAGCACGCCGAGCCACGCCGAGTCGGTGAGGTAGGCGCCGCCGAAGGCCGCCATCGCCGAGAGCACCAGCACGCCTTCGAGCCCGAGGTTGATGCGCCCCGATTTCTCGGTGAGGCATTCGCCCAGGCTCACGAAGAGAAAGGGCGCGCCCACGCGCAACGCACCGCCGACGATGCCGGCCACGAGCGCGATCCACTGGTCGGCGGTCATGCCGGGCGCCCCGAAGCGCGGAAGAGGCGCGCGCGCAGCGCCTTCCAGTCGACCATGCGCAAGCCCTCGCTCGCGAGGATCAGCACGAAGGCAATGCCCTGCAGCACCAGCACCGACGCATCGGGCAACCCGAGCCGCCGCTGCAGCAGGCTGCCCGCCGCGCCGAAGCCGCCGAACAGGATCGCCACCGGCACGATGGCCACCGGGTTGTGCCGCGCGATGAACGACACGAGGATGCCCGCGTAGCCGTACCCCGCGATCAGCGAGGCGTTGGCATTGGTGTGCACCGCCGCCACCTCGACCGCACCCGCGAGCCCCGCGCACGCGCCGCCCAGCGCGCAGCTGCCGAGAATGAGCCGCGTGGCCGGCAGGCCCACGAGTTGCGCGGTGCGCGGATTGCCGCCCACCACGCGCACCGAAAAACCCGAGGCGGTCGCGCGCAGCCACCAGCCGAGCCCCAGGCACGCCACGACGCCGATCGCCAGGCCCCAATGCACGTCCGAGCCGCCGATGCCGCCGATCAGCAGCCCGTCGTTGAGCGCATAGGTCGATGGCTTGTTCAGGCTCGCCGGATCGCGCAGCGGCCCTTCGACCAGGTGCTTGAAGATGCCGATGGCGATGTAGGCCAAGAGCAGGCTGCTGATGGTTTCGTTGATGCCGCGGTACTGGCGCAGCCACCCCGCGAGAACGATCCACAGCGCGCCGGCGAGCGCACCGGCGATGCAGACGATGGCCGTGCCCACGACATTGCCCGGCAGCGGCACCGCATGCGCAAGCGCGGCACAGGCCAGGCCGCCCAGCACCAGCGCGCCTTCGCCGCCGATGACGATCAGCCCCGCGCGCGCGGGCAGCGCCACGCACAGCGCGGTGAGCATCAGCGGCGCGGCGCGCTGCAGGGTGTTCTGCCAGGAGAACCAGTCGCCGAAGGCGCCCTTGAAGAGCGTCGCCCACACTTCCACCGGGTCGACGCCCGCGAAGGCGACAAGCACGCCGAACACCAGCAGCGCCGCCGCGATGGCGAACACCGGCAGGGCGAATTCCTTGAGCGCACTGCGCATGGGCGATGGCATGGGCATGAAGCTGGAACTCAGGCCTGGCCGATGACGCCTTCGACCAGGTAGTTCATCTTCTCCAGCTCCAGGTCAGTCTGCTTCAGGACCTTGCCGGCCGGCACCACGATTGCGCCCTTGTTGTCCTTGATCCCGTCCTTGAAGATGTCGAAGGTGCCCGCGATCATCTTCGCCTTGATGTCGTCGGCCTGCTTCTTCGCGGCGTCCGGCACCATCGGGCCGTAGGCGGACATCTTCACGTAGCCCTCCTTCAGGCCGCCGCGCAGGAAGTTGGGGTGCGGCTTGCCAGCCTGGGCCGCGTCGATGATGGTCTTGTAGGCCGTGAGCCAGTTCCACTCGGCGCCCGTGAGGTAGGCGTTCGGCGCGAGCTTGGCCTGGCTCGCGTGGTAGCCGCAGACCATCTTGCCGCGCTTGGCTGCGGTCTCGACCACCACCTTGGGGCCGTCCACGTGCATGGTGAACACGTCGCAGCCCTGGTCGGCCAGGCTGTTGGTGGCCTCAGCCTCCTTCACGGCCATCGACCAGTCGCCCGTGAAGATCACGCTGCAGGTGATGTTCGGCTTGACCGAGCGCGCACCGAGCGTGAAGGCATTGATGTTGCGCAGCACCTGCGGGATCGGCTTGGCGGCGACGAAGGCGATCTTGTTGCTCTTGGTCATGTGCGCGGCGATCACACCGTTCAAGAACTGGCACTCGTCGATGTAGCCGAAGAAGCTGCCCGCGTTCTTGGGGTGCTTGCCTTCCGTCCAGAGGCCGCCGCAATGCGAGAAGCGCACGTCGGGGTACTTGGGCGCCACGGCAAGGATGTGCGGATCGAAGTAGCCGAACGACGTGGGGAAGAGCAGCTTCGCACCGTCCTGCGAGATCATGCCGGCCATGGTCTTCTGCACGGCCGCGGTCTCGGGCACGTTTTCTTCCTCGACCAGCTTGATGCCGGGGAGCTTCTTGATCTCGGCGGCCGCCATGGCGTGCGCCTGGTTGTAGCCGTAGTCGTCGCGCGCGCCGACGTAGATCACGCCGACGGTCAATGGCTTGGCCTGTGCGCTGGCCAGCGCACTCCAGCTTCCGAGCGAGCCGGCGGCGCCCAGAGCGGCCAGGGTCTTGAGGGAATCGCGGCGATTGAAAGAGCTGGTCATGACGTACTCCGTTGCTGGATACAAGTTGAAGGACTGGAAGAAAAAGCGATGTGCTGTGGCGCGCGGGCGGTGCGTGTCTCAGCCGAGCAGGCTGACGTGCGCCGAGACCACGCGCCAGCCCTCGGGCGTGCGCATCCAGGTCTGGCTCTGGCGGCCGGTGCGCGTTGCGCCCTCGCGGCGAAACTCGCAGTTGGCGGTGGCGAAGTCGCGCCCGTAGGTGGTGACGACGGTCACGAGCAGTTCGCGCGCCAGTCCCTGCGAGGGGCGCGATGCGCGAAAGGCCCGGATCTCGTCGTAGCCGTAGAGGTTTTCGGTAGCGCCGTAGCGCAGCGTGGTCGGGCTGTTCCAGAAGAGCTCGTCGAGCACCTCGACCTTGTTGTTCACCAGCGCGTCTTCATAGCGGGCGAAGGCGGCCTTGACTTCGGCCAGAACGTCGGGGAGGTTGATGTCGGTGGCGTTCATGCGGGGGTCTTCTCCTGGCTCAGTGCGGCGACCGGGGCGTGCGCCACGCCAGCGGCTTCGAGCGCCGCGGCCACGCGCAGCACGAGGTCTTCGCGCCAGGGCGCGGCGATCACCTGCACGCCGATCGGCAGGCTCGCGTGGGCGCCCCACACCGGCACCGCGCACACAGGCAGTCCGATGCACGAGAAGGGCTGCGTCAGCAGGCCCATGTTGGGCCGCACCGGCAGCGTGTGGCCGTTGACCTCGAAGGTCTCGGCGCCGATGGGCGTGGCCGCGCTGGGCGTGGCCGGGGCCAGCAGGATGTCGTAGCGGCCGAACAGGCGCGCCACCGCTTCGGCGTACACCCGGCGCACGCGCTGCGCGCGCGACACCCAGGCGGCGGGCAGCAGCGCGCCGGCCAGGAAGCGGTCGCGCGACAGCGGCTCGAAGTCGTGCGCGCGGCGGCGCAGGTCGTCCAGGTGCAGGGCTGCGCCTTCGGCGTTGGTGATGAGGAAGGCCGCGGCGCGCCCGGCCTCGACCAGCGGCAGCTCGACGCTGGCCCGGGCCACGCCCGCGCCCAGCGCATCGACCACCTGCTCGACCGCGGCCAGCGCCTCGGCGCTGGCACGTTCGTGGAAATAGCCGCCGAGCACGCCGATGCGCAGCCCGCGCGTGCCATGCGCCAGCACGGGCGACACCGGCTCGGCGGCGCGCTGTGCGCAGCCGGGGTCGTGCGGGAGCGCGATGTCTTCGGGCCCCTGCATTGCGTCGTAGACCAATGCCAGGTCGCGCGTGGAGCGGGCGAAGGGGCCGAGGTGGTCCAGGCTCGACACGAAGGGGAAACTGCCGGTGCGCGGCAGCCGGCCGAAAGTGGGCTTCAGCCCGAACACGCCGCACAGCGAGGCTGGCACACGGATCGAGCCGTTGGTGTCCGAGCCCAGCGCGAGCGGCACCTGGCCCGCGGCCACGGCCGCGCCCGAGCCGCCCGACGAGCCGCCCGCGATGCGCGTGAGATCGTGCGGGTTGCGCGTGGGGCCTTCGTGGCTGTTCTCGGTGGTGAAGCCGTAGGCGTACTCGTCCATGTTGAGCGCGCCCACCAGCACCGCGCCGGCACGTTCGAGCCGGCGCACCAGCGCGGCGTCGGCGCGCGCGGGGGCCGTCTGGCGTTCGATCTTCGAGCCGGCGAGCGTGGGCAGGCCGGCGATGTCGAACAGGTTCTTCACCGCGAAGGGCACACCGAGCAGCGGCAACTCGCGGGTGCGCGGACCGCTCGGCGATGCCAGCGACGTGTCGACCTGCGCCGCGCGGCGCAGCGCGCGCTCGGCCAGCACCGAAGTGAAGGCGTTGACCTTGCCGTCGGTGGCCTCCACGCGGTCGAGGCTGGCCTGCACCAACGCGGTGGCGCTCGCAGCGCCGGTGCGCACCGCTTCGGCCATGGCGGTGGCGTCGCGCCCCAGCAGCTGCGCCGCGGTCATGCCTCTTTCTCCTGCGGCGAGACCGGCGAGAAATGTACCGCCGGCTCGGCCGACATGGCCAGCGGCACGGACTCGACCACCGCGGCAAAGTCGGCCGCGAGCGCGAAGTAGCGCAGCACGCCGGGGCGGTGCGCGGGTGACAGGGGCAGCGCGAGCGCCGCGGCTGCGGCGTCGACGTAGCTTTCGATCTGCATGGGTGTCATGGGGCGGCTCCTTCTGTCGATGCCCTATCGGCGGACTTCGCGCTGGAAGATGTCGAGGCTGAGCTTCTTCATGGCCACGAAGCTCTCGGTGCTCAGCGTCTCCACGGTGCGCGGGCGGGCATCGCCATAACGCAAGATCTCCGCCACCCTGGTGGGCCGCTTGGTCAGCAGCAGCACTTCGTCGGCCAGGTACACGGCCTCCTCCAGGTCGTGCGACACCAGCAGCATCGTGGTGCCGGTCTGCATGAACACCTCCTGCAGCTTCTCGCGGATGAAGAGCGTCATCTCGAAGTCGAGCGCGGAGAACGGTTCGTCCAGGAACAGCACCTCGGGGTTGGGCGCGAGCGCCCGCATGATCGATGCGGTCTGCTGCTGGCCGCCCGAGAGTTCGTAGGGAAAGCGCTTCAGGTCGAACTTCACGTCGAAGGACGCCACGAGCTCTTCCATGCGCCGGTCGACCTCGGCCTTGCTGCGCCCTTCGAGCTTCAGCGGGTAGGCGATGTTGTCGATGGTGCGCATCCACGGGAACATCGCCTCGCGGTAGTTCTGGAACACGTAGCCGATCTTGGTGTCCTTGCGCTGCTTGCCGTCGAACAGGATCTCGCCCGCGTCGATCGGAACCAGCCCCGCGATCATGTTGATGAGCGTGGACTTGCCGCAGCCGTTGGGACCGAACACCGAGACGATCTTGTGCTTGGGAATGTCGAGGTCGAAGTTCTCGTACAGCGGCCAGCCCGCGAAGTACTTGGTGAGGCCCCGGATGGTGATGTGCGTGCCGGCCGGGCCGGGCTTGAAGACCGGCTTGGGCACGTCGGCGTACACCGGGCCGTTCAACACGGTTTCAGTTGAAGCTCGCATGGTTGCGCTCCTGGTCGGGTCTGTACGTGAGCTGCCGCGGAACCGGCTTTGCCGGGCCGCAGGCTGCGCCCCCTCGCAGGGGGTTGGCGGCTACGCGAAGCGAGCAAGCCTGGGGGTGGTCCATTACCTTCCGCTCCAGTGCACGATGCGGCGTTCGGCGACAAGGAAAAGAATGTTCAGCGCATATCCGAGCGCACCGGCCGCCAGGATCGCCGCATACATGCTCTTGACGTTGAGCACCTGCTGCGCATCGATGATGCGGTGGCCAAGCCCCGTGTCGGAGCCGATGAACATCTCGGCCACGATGACGATCACCAGCGCCATCGACACCGCCGAGCGCAGGCCGACGAAGCTGGGCTGCAGGCTCTCCCAGATCAGCACGTCCTTGAAGACCTGCCAGCCCGAGGCGCCCATGACCTTGGCCGCCATCACGCGCTGCTTGCGCGCGTTGATGACGCCGTAGGCGCTGTTGAACACCACGATGAGCAGCGCGCCGAATGCCGCGATGGCGATCTTGTTGACGTCGCTCACGCCGAAGATCAGGAGGAACAGCGGAATCAGCGCGGACGACGGCGTCGAGCGGAAGAAGTCGATCAGGAACTCGACGCTGCGGTACGCCTTCTCGTTGCTCCCGAGCAGCACGCCCAGGGGCACGCCGACCACCGCCGCAATGAGGAAGGCCTGCAAGGTGCGCCACACCGTCATCGCGAAGTCGGTGAGCAGCGGCCCGCCCGCCAGGCCGGTGATCAGCGCGGCGATGGTGTCGGCCGGCGTGGGCAGCAGGATGGGCTTGATGAAGCCCAGGCGCACCACCAGGTCCCACACAATGAACAGCACCACGGGGCCGATGAAGGGCAGCAGGCGCTCGCGCAACGGCGCCCTGGGCGCGACGGCGTTGAGACTGGCCGGCGGTGTCCACGGCGCGGCCGTGGTCGTGCTTGCGTCGGCCATGGTCATGCCTTGTAGAGGAGCGCGTCCACCAGCACCTTCTTCTCGAAGATGCCTTTCTCGGTGAACAGGTCGTAGAACTTCTGGAAGTACGCGACGTCGCTCGGCTTGAACTCGTTGTAGAGCATGTACGAGGCGAGGGGCACCTCGGCCGTGAGCTTGCCTTCGATGGCGGTGTAGCCCTTCATGTGCTGGCGCGCATCGTCGGGCTTGGTGCGCACCAGCTCCACGCCGCGCGCATACGCCGCGATGTACTTCTTCGCGACCTCGGGGTTCTTCTTGATGGATTCGGTCGTGAGGCTGGCCGCACCGCCGTGCCATGGCGCCATCGGGTCGCCGAGGATGTACTTGGCCACCACGCCGGCCTCGATCACCCGCGTGGTGCCGTTCATGCGGCCGACGGTGCCGGTGGGCTCCAGCGTGTAGCAGGCATCGACCTGCCCCGCGACGAGCGCGGCCACGTGCTGGCCGATGGGCAGCTCGCTCACCACCGCGCCCTTGGCGCCCGCGCGCTCCAGCATGGTCTTGCACAGCGTGACGTTCTGGATGCCGGGGCCCGAGGCGATCTTCTTGCCGGCCAGCTCCGCCATGGTCTTGACGGGGCTGTCCTTGGCGACGATGAACTCGTCGAGCACGAACTTCGCGTTGCTCGGGTTGGTGCAGAAGATCTTGAAGAGGCCGGGCTGCGCGATCTCGCCGATGGCGAGGTTGGCCGAGCCGGTGCCGTTGGCGCTGCCGTCGCAGCGGCCCGCGAGCATCGCCTCCATGACCTGCTGCGCGCCGGCGAACTTGAGCGGCTCCACGTCGAGCCCCGCTTCCTTGAAGTAGCCGCGGTCCACCGCCGCGAAGAAGGGCAGGCCCGCGGCCACGGGCCAGAAGCCGATGCGCAGCTTGGGCGCGGCCTGCGCGCGAACGATGGCCGGCGCGCCCAGCACGGCCAGGCCCGCTGCACCGATCCCGGCCTGCAACAGCTGCCGGCGCGAAGCGGAAGATTTTTCGAGTGTGCTCATCGGGACTCCTGGATCAGTCGGTCAGTTGGAAATAGCGGTGGCGCGGCTCGCGACGTAGGCACGCCAGCCGCCGTGATGGGTCACGTCCTGCGCCCCGGCCAGCGCGTGCCCTTCGCAGATGAAGCCGTTCACCCAGCTGCCGTCGGCCAGCTCGACGCTGCCCAGGCCCAGCGGCGGCGGGATCAACGCGAGGAAGCTGCCCACCTGCGCGATGGGCATCGCCCACACCTCCAGCGCGATGGCGCCGCCGCCTTCCGCGCTGCGCTGCAGGCCGGGCTTGGGCGGCGTGGTGCCGGGAAGCGCGAAGAGCCGGTAGGCGGGCGATGTGGTCGTGGTGCGCAGCAGCGTGGCGCCGCGCTCGGTGAGCTGGCCGTTGAGCGGCATGCCCGTGAGATGGGCGCCGACCACGGCGATGGCGAGCGTCTGCGGCGCCGGTGCCGCGAGGCCGGGCACGGGGCGGGGCGCGGGCAGCGGCCGGCCGGTCGCGCCCTGCGCGAGGCCGCTCGCGTGGTGGTATCGCTGGCCCAGTTCGGCCAGGGCGAGGTCGCTGCCGCTCGGGCCGATCAGCGTGATGCCGCATGGCAGGCCGTCCGCGCGCAGGCTGCTCGGTACCGAGAGCGCCGCGTAGTCGAGCAGGTTGACGAAGTTGGTGTACGCGCCGAGGTTGCGGTTGAGCGCGACCGGGTCGGCGCGCATCGCTTCCCGCGTGTAGTGCGTGGGCGCGGTGGGCACCAGCAGCACGTCGATGTCGCGCCACATCGGCTCGACCTGCTGCGCGATGGCGCGCAGGCGCGTCTGCGCCTCGAACACGTCGGCGGCCACATAGCCTTTTCCGCTCGCCAGGATGCTGCGCACCGGCTCGATCACCTCGTCGGCGTGTGCATCGAAGAACCCGCGCACCGCGGCGTAGCGTTCGGCGACGAGTGCGCTTTCGTAGAGCAGCGCGGCGGCCTCGGCGAGCGGCGCATAGGAAATGGTGACGGCCGTGCCGCCCAGCGCGACGAGCTTCGCCTGCGCATCGCGGAAGGCTTCTTCGGCCGCGGTATCGCCGAAGAAGCTCAGGGTGTCGGGCACGCCGAAGCAGAAGCGCGCGGGCAGCGGGCGGCGGCGCATCGCGATGTCGCGCGAGTACGGGTCGCGCGGGTCGTGGCCGGCGGCGGCGAGCATCACTTCGACAGCGAGCGCCACAGTGCGCGCGAAGATGGATACGCAGTCCGCGCTCTGCGCCGCGGGCACGACGCCGAAGGTGCTGAGCAGGCCGCGCGAAGGCTTCAGGCCGACGATGTTGTTCAGGCCGGCGGGCACGCGGCCCGATCCGGCGGTGTCGGTGCCGAGGGCAAAGTCGACTTCACCCGCAGCCACCACATAGGCGGAGCCGGAGCTGGAGCCGCCGGAGACGTAGCGCGCATCGAAGGCGTTGGGCACTTCGCCATACGGCGAGCGCGTGCCGTTCAGGCCGCAGGCGAACTGGTCGAGGTTGGTCTTGCCGGCAAGGGATGCACCGGCTTCGAGCAGCCGCTGCACCACGGCTGCGTGCGCTGTCGGCTTGCGGTCGAAGGCGGGGCAGGCGGCGGTGGTGGGCACGCCGGCCACGTCGATGTTGTCCTTGACCGCGAAACGCAGACCGGCGAGCGGCAGGGCCACGCCCGGGGTGTCGGCGGTTTCGGCACCGGCGATGGGCGCCGCGAATTTCGCGATCCAGGCAGCGGCGGTCAGCGGGTCGGTTTCATGCACCATCATCAGGCATCCAAACTTGTGTACAAGTCGAGATGCAAGCAATGTGCCAGCCGGGACGAGGGCTGCAGCGCAGACCGGGAGTGGAGGGATTTGCTCCCTCTCCCCTCGGGGAGAGGGTTGGGGTGAGGGAGAGGTGCCGCCGATAAAACGCGGCCACTCTCTTATATGAATGCCACTGCCCTCACCCGCTCCCAGGCGAGCGGGAGTCGCGCAGGGAGCCGACCTCAGCTGCGCTTGGCGTTGCGGTAAAGGCTCTCGACCTTCGGGATGTTCGCCTCGAGCTTGGCGATCCGGTCCGTCCCGCTCGGGTGCGTCGACAGGAAGCTCAATCCGCCCTGGTTCTTCGAGGCGGTCGCCATCTTGTTCCACAGCGACACCGAGGCCTTCGGATCGAAGCCCGCGCGCGCCGCGAGCTCGAGCCCCACGAGGTCGGCCTCTGTCTCGTCGCTGCGGCTGAACTTGAGCGTGATGAGCTGCGTGCCGGCGCGCGCCGCAAGATCGCCGACCTGCCCGAGCCCCAGCAGTTGCGCGCCGATGGACAGCGCCGCTCCGGTGCCGGCGCTCTTGGCCATGCGGGCGCGGGCGTGTTCGCGCAGCGCGTGGGCCATTTCATGGCCCATCACCATCGCGACCTCGTCGTCGCTCAGCTTGAGCTGCTCCAGGATGCCGGTGAAGAAGGCGATCTTGCCGCCGGGCATGCAGAAGGCGTTGATCTGCTTGCTGCCGATCAGGTTGACCTCCCACTTCCATTCGCGCGCCCGCGTGTTCCAGGGCGTGGCGAACGGAATGAGCCGCTGCGCGATGGCACGCAGCCGCTGCAGTTGCGCGTTGTTGTCGCCGGCGAGCGCATTCTTGGCACGGGCCTGCGCGAGCAACTGGCCGTATTGCTGGACGCCGGCCGCCTCGATCTTGTCCGCCGGCACGAGGTTGCGCGCCACCGATGCGTTGCCCACGTTGACCTGCGCCAAGGCCGGGGCGCCGAGCGCTGCGGTGGCCGCGCCGGCCGCGGCGAGCAGGAAGGCCCTACGCGGCTGCCAGGGCGAGGCGGGGGAAAGGGCGGAGGTGGAGCTTTCGCAGCGTGTGCACATGGGGGCGGATCATAGGAACAAATGAAGACAAAGGGACAGGCCGATGACCCCGGCGGCTCATGGACAATCCGGGGCTCATGTCCGCCCCCTCGCCCGAAACCCCCATCGCTCCCAAACCGCCCTGGCGCGAGGTCCTGAAGGTCTATCTCGAGCCTGCCACGCTGCGCATGCTGGCGCTGGGCTTCTCGGCCGGGCTGCCGCTGCTGCTGGTGCTGGGCACCCTGAGTTTTCGCCTGCGCGAAGCGGGCGTGGACCGCACCACCATCGGCTACCTGAGCTGGGTGGGCCTGGCCTACGGCTTCAAGTGGGTCTGGGCGCCGCTGGTCGACCGGCTGCCGCTGCCGCCGCTGACCACGCTGCTCGGGCGGCGCCGTGGCTGGCTGCTGCTGGCCCAGTGCATGGTGATCGCGGGGCTGGTGGGCATGGCGCTGAACGATCCGCGCGACGGGCTCGCGACGCTGGTGTGGTGCGCGCTGCTGGCGGCCTTCGGCTCGGCCACGCAGGACATCGCGCTGGACGCCTTCCGCATCGAATCGGCCGAGACGCGCAAGCAGGCCGCGCTCGCCGCCGCCTACCAGACGGGCTACCGCCTCGCGATGATCTGGGCCGGCGCCGGCGTGCTGTGGGTCGCGGCCTGGGCCGAGGTGGCGCCCGCCGTCGCTGCGGGGGCCGCGAGTGCGGCGAGCGGCGCGGCCGCCTACCAGAACGGCGCCTGGAAGACCGCCTACCTGGTGATGGCCGCCTCGATGGGCGTGGGCGTGCTCACGGTGCTGCTGTCGGCCGAGCCCGCGCCGAACGAAGGCCGGCATTCGGCCGCGGAAATCGCCGCCAGCCGGGCGCTGTTCTCGGCCACCGGCCTGCCGGTGTACGGCGTGCTGATGTTCATCGGCACCTTCCTCTTCGTGGCCCTGTTCCAGCTGCGGCCGGCGGACACCGGGCTGCTGCGCTTCCTGGGCACGGTGTTCTTTCCGGTGCTGGTGCTCTACGTGCTGCTGATGCTGTGGGCCGCCCGCAGGGGGCTGCGCGTGCCCGCGCCCCCGCGCCTGGTGCCCTTCGCGGCCTGGATCGACAAGGCCTTCTACGACCCCTTTGCCGACTTCATCCGCCGCTACAAGTGGCAGGCCGCGTTGATCCTCTCGCTCATTGCCATCTACCGCATCAGCGACGTGGTGATGGGCATCATGGCCAACCCTTTCTACGTGGACATGGGTTTCACCAAGGACGAGGTGGCCACGGTCAGCAAGATCTACGGCGTGGTCATGACGCTGGCCGGCGCCTTCGTGGGCGGCGTGCTGTCGATGCGCCTGGGCGTGATGCGGGTGCTGATGCTGGGCGCGGTGCTCAGTGCCGCGAGCAACCTGCTGTTCGCCTGGCTGGCCTCGCGCGGGCACGACCTTACGGCGCTCATCGCGGTGGTCTCGGCCGACAACCTGGCCGGCGGCATCGCCTCGGCGGCCTTCATCGCCTACCTGTCGAGCCTGACCAACGTCAGCTACTCGGCCACGCAGTACGCGCTGTTCAGTTCGCTGATGCTGCTGCTGCCGAAGTTCATTGCCGGCTATTCGGGCGCCTTCGTCGATGCCTACGGCTACAGCCAGTTCTTCACCAGCACCGCCCTGCTGGGGCTGCCCGTGCTGGTGCTGGTGGCGCTGGCCTCGCGGTTCGCCGCGAAGGCGACCACGAACACAGGCGCCGCCGACCGTCAATAGGGCCCGCGCCTTAGGCTGCACCTGTGGGCAACAGCCGACGCTGGGGCGCGCCCTCTGCTGGTAGGCTGCATGACATTCATTGCGTGAAAATTACGCTAGTCGTCACATTGACGTTCTTTCGCTTGCCGTCAGCCCCAAGATCCATCGTGCTTTCCCGTATTTCCCCCCTACAGATCAGTGCCTACACGGCCACCTCGGCCGTCGGCGTCGGCAAGGCGCCGCTCGCCGAGGCGCTCGAAAACTCGCGCAGCGGCCTGCGCGCCAACGACTTCGGCGATGCGCCGCTGCCCACCTGGATCGGCCGCGTCGACGGCCTCGAAGACATCCGCCTGCCCGAGGCGCTGGCTTCATGGGACTGCCGCAACAACCGGCTGGCCTGGCTGGGCCTTCAGGCCGACGGCTTCGTCGAGGCGGTGGCCGCGGCGCGCGAAAAGTACGGCGCCTCGCGCGTCGCGCTGATCCTGGGCACCTCGACCTCCAGCATCGGGGAGACCGAGCTGGCCTACACCCAGTTGGACGAAGGCGGCATGTTCCCGCAGGACCAGCGCCGCGCCGAAGTGCACACGCCCCATTCGCTGGCGATGTTCGTGCAGCAGGTGCTGGGCCTGGAAGGCCCGAGCGAAACGATCTCGACCGCCTGCTCGTCGAGCGCCAAGGTGTTCGCCTCGGCCGAACGGCTGATCCGCCTGGGCCTGGCCGACGCGGCCGTGGTGGGCGGGGCCGACACGCTCTGCGGCAGCGTGCTGTTCGGCTTCAACTCGCTGGAGCTGGTGTCCGACGAGCCCTGCCGCCCGTTCGACGCGGGCCGCAACGGCATCAGCCTGGGCGAGGCGGCGGGCTTCGCGCTGGTCGAGCGCGTGCAGACGGGCGCTTCGGCGTCGCCGCTGCACCTCCTGGGCTACGGCGAGGCGAGCGACGCGCACCACATGTCCACCCCGCACCCCGAGGGCCTGGGCGCCGAGCGCGCCCTGGACGAGGCGCTGGCCCGCGCCGGCCTCGCGCCCGAGGCCATCGACTACATCAACATGCACGGCACCGCGAGCCAGAAGAACGACGAAGTCGAAGGTGCGCTGGTGGCAAGGCGCTTCCCCCCCACCACCCATGCCAGTTCCACCAAGGGCTTCATGGGCCACACGCTGGGCGCCGCGGGCATCGTCGAGGCTGTGATCAGCCTGCTGGCGATCGAGCGCGGCCTGAAGCCCGGCACCGTCAACACGCGCGCGATCGACGACGGCTTCGGTCCGCAGATCAGGCTCGCGCCCGCGCACGGCGAGGTGCGCTACGCGCTCTCCAACTCCTTCGGCTTCGGCGGCAACAACTGCTCCCTGGTGTTCGGCAAGGCGGACGCGGCATGAGCGCCACCGCAACGCCCCCGACCCTCTACATCGAAGGCCCCGCCTTCTGGACGCCCACCCTCCCCGGCTGGGACGCCGCGCGCGCGGCCTTCCGCGGCGAAGGCACGCTGACCGATCCGCCGGCCAAGCGCCCGGCGCCGCAGGTGCTGGCCCCGGCCGAGCGCCGCCGCGCCCCCGACACCGTGGCGCTGGCGCTCGAAGTGGCCGCCGCCGCCATGAGCGCCTCCGGCCGCAACGCGGCCGACGTGCCCTGCGTGTTCATTTCCGCGCACGGCGACCTCACGATCAACGACTACATGTGCAGCACGCTGGCGACCGACCCCACGGTGCTGTCGCCCACGCGCTTTCACAACTCGGTGCACAACGCGGCGGTGGGCTACTGGACCATCGGCACGGGCTGCATGGCGGCCAGCAATTCGGTCTCGGCCTTCGAGTTCAGCTTTGCCACCGGCCTGCTCGAGGCAGCCGTGCAATGCGCCGCCGACCACAGCCCGGTGCTCGTGGTGGGTTACGACACGCCCACCGTCGGCCCGCTGACCTCGGTGACCGACAGCCGCGGGCTGCTGGCCGTGGCGATGGTGATCGCGCCGGAACGCAGCGAACGCACCGTGGCCGCGCTCGAATGGTCGCTGTCCGACCGCGCGCGCAATGGCGGGGATGCGGCCTCCACCTACACGCTGCCGTGCTCGGAGGCTGCAAAGTCGCTTTCCGGCATCAACCCGATGGCGCAGGCGCTCGGCCTGTTCGAAGCGCTCGCCCACCTGGACGATGACGCGGCCCCGCCGGTCGAGTTGCAGCTCTCGCCGACCCTGTCGTTGCGACTGCAACTGCGGCCTCCCCCCTAAGTTTGCTGACCTGAAGGACCGACACACCATGACCGACACTGCGCTGGATTCCTTTGACGCGGTGATCATGGGGGGCGGTCTGGCCGGGCTCACGCTGGCCATTCAACTGCGCCAGCGCTTCGGCGACCTCAAGGTCCTGGTGCTGGAGCGGCGTACGCACCCGGTGCCGCACGCCGCCCACAAGGTGGGCGAGTCGTCGGTAGAGATCGGGGCGCACTACTTCGACACGGTGCTGGGCCTGAAGGCGCACATGGACGAGGCGCAGCTTCGCAAGTTCGGCTTTCGCTTCTTCTTCAGCGAAGGCCGCAGCGACATCGACAACGTCACCGAGATCGGCGCGAGCCGCTATCTCGCGGTGCCCAGCTACCAGATCGACCGCGGCATCTTCGAGAACTTCCTGGCCGAAGAGGCCGCCCGCTGCGGCGTGCGCTTTATCGACAGCGCGCTGGTGCGGCGCATCGACCTGGCCAGCAACTCCGAAAATCCCGGGGCGCCCCACCGCATCGAGTGGACCCGAGGCGAGGAAAAGCACGTCACGCAGGCGCGCTGGCTCATCGACGCCTGCGGCCGCGCCGGCATGCTCAAGCGCAAACTCGGCCTGGCCGAGCCCAACGCGCACGACGTGAACGCGGTGTGGTTCCGCATCGGCGAGCGCATCGCGGTGGACGACTGGAGCGACAACGCCGAATGGCGCGAGCGCTGCAACCCGCAGGCGCGCTGGCTCTCGACCAACCATTTCGTGGGCGCGGGCTACTGGGCCTGGCTGATTCCGCTGGCCTCGGGCTCGCACTCGGTGGGCATCGTGGCCGACCCGAAGCTGCATCCGCTGGACACCATCGACACCTTCGAAAAGTCGATGGCGTGGTTCGCCACCTACCAGCCGCGGCTGTACGAGGCGCTGGACGGCAAGCGCCACCTGCTGCAGGACTTCGCGTTCCTCAAGCATTTCTCGCACGGCTGCAAGCAGGTGTTTTCGGGCGACCGCTGGGCGATGACCGGCGAGGCGGGGCTCTTTCTCGACCCCTTCTATTCGCCCGGCAGCGACTTCATCGCGATCGGCAACACCTACATCACCGACCTCATCGCGCAGGACCGCGCGGGCCGTCCGCTGGAGGCGCGGGCGCAGGTCTACGACCAGCTCTACCACTCGTTCTACGTGAGCACGCTCGCCCTCTACCAGGACCAGTACCCGCTCTTCGGCGACCCCGAGGTGCTGCCGGTGAAGGTGATCTGGGACTACGCCTACTACTGGGGCGTGCTCGCGCAGATCTTCTTCCAGCGGCGCTTGACCGACCTGACGGCGCTCGGCGCCCTGAAGGACGAGTTGCAGCACTGCCAGCAGCTCAACCTGGCGGTGCAGCGGCTGATGCGCGAGTGGTCGGCATCGAGCGACAAGAGCAACCCGGCCGTGATGCTCGACCAGGCTGCGATGCCGTGGTTCGCCGAACTCAACCGCAGCCTGAAGGACACGCTGGACGATGCCGCCTTCAAGACACGCATCCAGGATTCCACGGTCATGCTGCGGCAGCTGGCCGGGGAGATCCTCGCGCGGGCGCGCGCATCCGACCCGAACGTGGAGGCCGGCGCCCTGCAGGCCCTTCTCGAAGAAAAACCCGAGGTACCGGCCGCAGTCGCTGGCCCTGGCGCTATGCTTTTCGCAGCACCTCAGGTTGACACGCATGCCTGAGGTTTACCCAACTTTACGGAGCGTTCAAGCCCGCTTGCTCCCTGTGGACGACCATGAAGCGCATGAGCACCCCCCAACTCCTGATGATCGAAGACGACGCCCGCCTGGCGCAGATGGTGGGCGAGTACCTGACGCAGTCGGGTTTCGCCTTCAACCACGCCGGTGACGGCGCCAGCGGCCTGGAGCAACTGCAGCAGCACGCCCCCGACCTCGTCATCCTCGACCTGATGCTGCCCGACACCGACGGGCTGGAAGTCTGCCGCCGCATCCGCTCCCTGCCCGGCCCGATCTCCAAGGTGTCGGTGCTGATGCTCACGGCCAAGGGCGACCCGATGGACCGCATCATCGGCCTGGAAATCGGGGCCGACGACTACCTTCCAAAGCCGTTCGAACCGCGCGAGCTACTCGCGCGCATCCGCGCCGTGCTGCGCCGGCGCAGCGAGAACGCCACCGAGAGCGAAGCCTCCACGGTGATGCGCTTCGGCACGCTGGAGATCGACCGCAATGCGCGCACCGTGTCGGTGGCCGGCGCGCTGGCCGACCTCACCTCCTACCAGTTCGACCTCCTGGTCGCGATGGCCGAGCGCGCGGGCCGCGTGCTCACGCGCGACCAGATCATGGAAGCCGTGCGCGGCCGCGAGCTCGAAGCCTTCGACCGCTCGATCGACGTGCACATGGGCCGCATCCGGGCGGCCATCGAGGTCGACGCCAAGAACCCCAAGCGCATCCTCACCGTGCGCGGCGTGGGCTACGTGTTCGCCAAGCAGCAGGATTGACGAGTGCGCCGAGGGATGCTGCACAAGCTGTACTCGCGCCACCTCTACGTGCGCATCTGGCTCGCGGTGGTGGGCGGCGTGGTCATCCTGACGCTGATGGCCAACTGGATCGTGCGCGAGGCCGCCGAGGCCGAGCGCGAGCGCCTGGCGCCGGTGCCGCGCAACGTGGTCGTGCTCGATGCGCAGGACCGCACGATCGGCTCGGGCACCGCGCTGCGCGTACCGGGCCAGGGACTGGAATTCGACGTGACGCTCAGCGACGGCAAGGCCATCACGCTGCGCGTGGCGCCGCGCGAGCGCCCCACCGGCAGCGGCGGCTTCGCGCCGTGGCGCACGCCCTTCGGCCTGGGCTGGATGATCGCGCTGGTGGGCGTGGCGGTGGCGCTGGGCGTCTACCCGATCGTGCGGCGCATCACGCAGCGGCTCGAGTCGCTGCAGCGCGGCGTACAGCGATGGGGCGAAGGCGATCTCTCGGTGCGCGTGACCGAAGAAGGGCAGGACGAAGTGGCTGATCTCTCCAAACGATTCAACGCGTCGGCCGAACGCATCGAGCAGCTGGTGCGCTCGCACAAGTCGCTGCTGGCCAACGCATCGCACGAACTGCGCTCGCCGCTCACCCGCATCCGCATGGGGCTGGAGCTGATGGGCGAGCACCCGAGCCCCAAGGCGCGCGAAGAAATCTCGCGCAACATCGGCGAACTCGACCAGCTGATCGACGAGATCCTGCTGGCCAGCCGGCTCGATGCGAGCGAGGCCGACATGGGCACCGTCGAGGCCGTCGACCTGACGGGCCTGGCCGCCGAGGAATGCTCGCAGGTGAACGCCGAACTCGACCTGGCCGAGGGCACCGACAACGCGGCGCTCACCGTGCCCGGCGTCTCGCGCCTCCTGCGCCGCGCGATCCGCAACCTGCTGGAGAACGCCCGCCGCTACGGCGCCGGCGAGATCAGCGTGGAGCTGGGCAGCGCCAACGGCTTTGCCACGGTGCGCGTGAACGACCGCGGCCCCGGCGTGCCGCCGGCATTGCGCGAGCGCATCTTCGAGCCCTTCTACCGCCTGCCTGGCGCCAGCGAGCGCAACGGCGGCGTGGGCCTCGGGCTCGCGCTGGTGAAGTCGATCGCCGAGCGCCACGGCGGCACGGTGCGCTGCGAAGACGCGCCGGAAGGCGGTGCGAGCTTCGTGATCCGCCTGCCGGTCGCAGCTCCCGCGCACTGACCCCCCGATCCGATTCGCGGGATGCCGCGGAACCGGCTTCGCCGGGCCGCAGGCATCGCCCCCGGCGAGGGGGAAGGAGAAGCGACACCAAGTGCGCGAAGCCTGGGGGAGTACCAAGCCCGTCAACCTAAAATCCCGCCCCTATGCAGAGATCGCACATCGTTCGGCCCGCGGCCATGTTCTGGGGGCTGGTGGTGTTCATGCCGGTCGGCGTCACCTACCTTTCCGCGCTGCTGCTGCTCGCCACCATGCTGCTGGCCGGCGGCTATGGCGAACGCTTCGCGCGCCTGCGCGCCAACCCGCTGTGGTGGCCGATGGTCGCCTACCTGGCCTGGACGCTCCTCGTGCTGGCCTTCGGGCGGCACTACCCCGAGACCGGCTCCAACCTGTTCCACGGCCTGCGCATCGGCCTCACGATCCTGATGGCGATGGCGCTCACGCGCGAAGAGGCGATCTGGGCGTTGCGCGGCTTCTTGCTGATCGCGGCGCTGAACATCCTGCTGATCGTCCTTTACTACGCCATCGGCTTTCCGATCTGGTCTCCGTTGCGCGCGGTGGTCATGGAGGTGGGCAACAAGTCGATCAGCAACGCGCTGCTGTTCAGCGTGGTCGCCGCCACGGCCGCGGTGTGGGGCCTGGCGCAGATTGCCGCGCACAAGCCGCTGCGCGCCATTCCGGCCTTCGTGCTGATGCTCGGGCTGGGCCTGGTCGTCGCGTTGCCGCTGACCTCGCGCACCTCGGTGCTCGCGCTGCTGCTGGTGGTGCCGGTGGTGTGCATCCACCAGTGGCGCAATCACCTGAAGATGCTGGTGAGCGCGCTGGTGCTGGGCGCCGTGGTGCTGGGCGCCGGGCTCTACCAGTTGCCGCAGCTGCAGCACAAGGTCGAGACCGGCGTGCAGGAGCTCGAAGAGGCGCAGGCCGGCGCCGTCTTCAAGGGCAGCTGGGTCATCCGCTACTACATGTACCGCGACACCGGCCGCATGATCGCCGACCGGCCGCTCACCGGCTGGGGCATCGGCGGGTGGACCGAGCAGTGGCACAAGCGCGGCCCGGCCATGTTCGCGGAGTCGAACATGCCGCACAACGACTTCCTCTGGGTGGGCGCGCAGGGCGGCCTGCCCGCGCTGCTGAGCCTCCTGGCGATCATGGTGGCGGCCGTCTGGCAGGCGTGGAAGCGCCCCGACATCGCGGGCCGCTATGCCCTGGCCGCAACGCTGATCGCGCTGATCGCATCGAGCGTGAACTCGGCCATGCGCGATGCGCAGATCGGCCTGGCGCTGCTCTGGATCGCGATGGTGTACCTGCGTCTGGCCCAGGAAACGCACGACCCCGCGCCCTGGCGCGACCTGTGGCCCTCGCGGCGGCCGAACCCGAACACGAACCCGACGGCATAACCCATGCGACGCATCCTCGCCACCTTCCTCCTGGCCTGCGCTTTCGGCGTGCACGCGGCACCTGCCGTCGTGCAGGGTCTCGTTCACGGCACGGGCCCGGAAGCGCAGCGCTTCCCCTGGGTGCGCACCGACGACGCCAAGGCCACCGATCGGATCAACCAGTTTCTCTTCATCGACACCTTCGAGGCCATGGCGCCGGCGCGCGCAGGGGACGGGTTGCGCGGCATCGAAGCTCAGAACTGGCAGCGCATGCCGAACCTCGGCTACGTGGTGCTGCGCAACGACGGCCGGGTGCTGTCGCTGCGTGTCGAAGGGGAAGGCTGCGGCGCGTACTGCGAGAGCTTCACCGCCGGACACGCGTTCGACGCGGCAACCGGGCGCCATCTCTCGCCGGGCGACCTTTTCACGGCCGAGGGGCTTGCCGACATCGCGCGCAAGGTCCATGCGAACAACGCCGCCAGGCTGCGCAAGGAGATTGCGGCGCTCGGGAGCAAGGCGCGCAGCAAGGACGAGGAGCGCGAGGACAAGATCGCGCTCTACACCGAATGCCTGACCTCACGCCAGGACCCGGCCTACCAGAAGATCGAGGCCATGGGCCGCATGGAGATCGATGCGAAGGGCGTGATGTTCTCGCAGGGTCGCTGCAGCAACCACGCAATGCGCGCGCTGGACGACCTCGACGGCTTCAGCACCCGCTTCACTCCCGCGCAGCTCGGGCCGTCGCTCACGCCCTATGGGCGCGCACTGCTGCTGGGCGAAGGCGCGGCACCCGCGCCGGCATCGCCGTTCGACCAGGTGCTGCACGGGTCCATCGACGGCAAGCTGCCGGTCACGTTGCGACTGGAGCCGCTGCGCAACGACGGCTCCGCCGCCGCCACGTATTTCTACGACCGCTACCGCAAGCCGCTTTCTGTTTTTGGCAAGTACCGGGACGGCGTGCTGCTGCTGGAGGAATCCAGCGACACGCGCCTGCGGCTCGCGCCCGATGGCGCGGGCCTGCGCGGCGAATGGATCAGCGGGCAGAAGAAATTGCCGCTGGTACTGGCGCCCTGATCGGCCTCGGCCTCAGCCGTTCCTGTTGCGTTTGGCCTCGGCCGCGGCGTACTGCTTGCCGGCGATGCCGACGAAAGCCCAGATCACCAGGGCGTGCAGGACGCCGATGAACAGCAGCACCATCGACATCGGCCCCAGCGACAGGGCCGGCGCGCCAGAGGACAGGCCGACCGAGACGGTCAACACGGCCTGCATGGCCATGTCGATGACCAGCATGCCCGCGATGGCGCGCTTTTTTTCTTCGCTCGTGAAGTAGCGGCCGTTCTTCTTGCCGAAGTCCATGCACACCCACATCACGGCACCGAGCAAGGCGGCCACGTTGCCGCTCGTGCTCGAACTGGCGCCCGCAAGGTTCAGCGCCAAGGCAACGACGACCAGCAGCACCATGTAGGCCGCAGCAAAGCGCCACAGCAGGCCGCGAAGCGTCACGTCAGTTCAGTGGCGCGATGAAACCGTCTCGCCGGCCTTCAACCGGTACACCGTGCCGCAGTACGGGCACTTGGCTTCGCCGGTGCGCGCCACGTCCAAGTAGACCTTGGGATGGTTGTCCCAGAGCTGCATGTCCGCCTTGGGGCTGGGGCAGAACACGCCGCCCTGATGGTTGAGCTCCTTGGCCAGGAGTTCGACGACTGCATTGGTAGACATGGGATTCAGACTTTCGTGAGCCAGTGGGCGTACTTGGGATTCTTGCCGTTCACGATGTCGAAGAAGGCCGACTGGATCTTCTCGGTGATCGGGCCGCGCGAGCCACCGTCGCCACGGTTGCCGATCTCGATGCGGTCGAGTTCGCGGATGGGGGTCACTTCAGCGGCGGTGCCGGTGAAGAAGGCTTCGTCGGAGATGTAGACCTCGTCGCGCGTGATGCGCTTCTGCACGAGCTCGATGCCAAGGTCCTTGCAGATGTGCAGGATCGTGTTGCGCGTGATGCCGTTCAGGGCACCGGCCGACAGGTCAGGCGTGTAGACCACGCCGCCCTTGACCACGAAGATGTTCTCGCCCGCGCCTTCGGAGACGAATCCGCTCGCATCGAGCAGCAGCGCTTCGTCGTAGCCGTCGTCCAGCGCTTCCATGTTGGCCAGGATCGAGTTCGTGTAGTTGCTCACCGACTTGGCCTGCGTCATGGTGATGTTGACGTGGTGGCGGGTGTAGCTGGAAGTCTTCACGCGGATGCCGCGGCGCATGCCTTCCTCGCCGAGGTAGGCGCCCCAGGACCAGGCCGCGACCATGGCGTGGATCTTGTTGCCCTTGGGGCTCACGCCGAGCTTTTCGGAGCCGATCCAGATGAGGGGGCGCAGGTAGCAGCTCTCCAGCTTGTTCTCGCGCACGACCTGCTTCTGGGCTTCGTTCAGCTGCTCTTGCGAGAAGGGGATCTTCATGCGCAGGATCTTGGCGCTGTTGAACAGGCGCTCGGTGTGCTCGGCCAGCCGGAAGATCGCGGTGCTGCCGTCCGCCGTCTTGTAGGCGCGCACGCCCTCGAAGGCGCCGCAGCCGTAGTGCAGCGTGTGGCTCAGCACGTGGATCTTGGCGTCGCGCCAGTCCACGAGTTCGCCGTCCATCCAGATCTTGCCGTCACGGTCGTCCAGCGAGGGGGGGATCGAGCTCATTTCCTGATTCCTTTGGGAGCGGTGTGGGGGGTGCGACGGGGGGAGAAGTCGCAAAAGCTTTCGATTTTACGACCGTGCCCGGAACGGGGTGCCCGACAATGGCCGGTTGTGCAAACCAGTGGAAAAAGGGTTTCCGTGTCCGTATTCAAGAACGTCATCGTCTATCGCATCGAACCTGCCTGGTCCCAAACGCTGGCCGAGGCGGAAGAGGGGCTGGGCAAGCACCGCTTCGAGCCCTGCGGCCCCTCGCAGGAAAAGTCCGCCGGCTGGGCCGAGCCCCGCGGCGAAGCCGGCGGCCCGCTGGTCGAGTCCATCGACGGCCAATGGCTC
>NZ_JXQQ01000044.1 GCF_000834655.1 Variovorax paradoxus | reverse complement strand
AGCTCACGGGGTGGTCGGCGTTGTTCAGGTGGCCGAAGCGGATCACGCGCTCCTGCTGCGCCCACGACGGGGCGGCAAGACCGACGCAGAAGCTGGCGATGGCAAGCGTACGAAGAAGTTTCACGAGGGGTCCTCAGGAAGAGATGGAAAAACCGGACTGGGCGCGATCATAGATTTGGTTGGAAAGCGTTTCCACTATGGAAATCCCTTCCCTCTATCTGTTACGCTCCGCCCGGGCAAGATCGCCGGCATCTGTGCAACGAATTTCGAAAGAGCGATATGAGCGGGATACTGGAACGCAGCTTCAAGGTGCTTGAACACCTGGCCGAACACCCGGAGGGCTGTGCGCTCTCGACATTGGCCGGCGAATTGGAGATTCCGCTGAGCGCGTCGCATCGCCTCCTCACGGAGCTGATCCGCTGCGGCTACGTGCGGCAGGACCCGCGCGACGGGCACTACGTGCTGACCATCAAGCTCGTGTCGATCAGCCTGTCGTTCCTGAGCCGCTCGGGCATCGTCGACATTGCCCAGCCCTTGCTCGACCAGCTGGCCTCGACCTCGGGCGAACTGGTGCGGCTTGCCGTGGTCGATGGCGACGAGCTGACCTTCGTGGCCAAGGCGCAAGGCGCCACGCGCGGCCTGCGCTACGACCCGGACATGGGGCTTTCGGTCAACCTCTCGTGCAGCGCGGCCGGCCACGCATGGCTCTCGACGATGAGCGAGGACGCCGCCACTGTGCTCGTCGCGAAAAAGGGGCTGGGCACGCCGCAGGACTACGGCCCCAAGGCGCCCACCTCCATCAAGGCCGTGATGGCCTACGTGAAGGCCGCACACCAGCGCGGCTTCAGCATGATCAACGAAGTGTTCGCGCCGGGCATGACGGCCATGGCGGCACCGGTGCTCGACGCCGGCGGCACGGCGATCGGCGTCGTCACCATCGCGGGTCCGCTGATCCGCCTGACGCCGCAACGGATGGAGGCGCTGGGACCGGCGCTTCTTCAGACCGCCGAAGACGTCGCGCGTGCCAGCGGCGCATCGGCGTTGTTCAAGAAAAGAGCCTAGGTCGGCTCACAAAAAGGAGACAAGCCATGAAGAGACATTCGACCCGCAAACTGCTGCTCGCCGCCGCCGTCGCGGCGGCCACTGTGTTCGCCACCGGCGGCGCGTTCGCGCAGATCAAGGAGCGCACGCTCAAGTTCGCGTTCCAGAACCAGACCGGCCATCCGCAGGCGCAGGGCGCGCAGAAATTCGCGGACATCGTCTCGGCCAAGTCGGGCGGCAAGATCACGGTGAAGCTGTTCGCGGGCGGCTCGCTCGGCGGCGACCTGCAGACGGTGTCGGCATTGCAGGGCGGCACGGTCGAGATCACGGTGCTCAACGCCGGCATCCTCTCCGCGCAGGTCAAGGAGTTCGCGGCCTACGACTTTCCGTTTCTTTTCAACAGCGGCAAGGAAGCCGATGCCGTCACCGACGGCCCCTTCGGCCAGAAGCTGATGGCCAAGCTCGAAGACAAGGGCCTGCACGGCCTGGGCTACTGGGACCTGGGCTTTCGCAACCTCACCAACAGCAAGCGGCCGATCGCGAAGGCGGACGACATCGCCGGGCTGAAGATCCGCGTCATCCAGTCGCCGATCTACATCGATCTCTTCAGCGCACTGGGCGCCAACGCCACGCCGCTGCCGTTCCCCGAGCTCTATCCCGCGCTCGACCAGAAGGCGGTCGACGGGCAGGAGAACCCGAACACGACGATCCTCTCGTCCAAGTTCGCCGAGGTGCAGAAGTACATCACCCAGACGCGCCACATCTACAACCCGCAGGCGCTCCTCATCAGCAAGAAGACCTGGGACGGCATGAGTGCGGAAGAAAAGAAAATCATCACCGACGCCTCGGCCGAGTCGACCGCGTTCCAGCGCGCGGCATCGCGCGGCGCGGCCGACAGCGCGCTCGATGCGCTCAAGAAGGCCGGCATGACCGTCTCCGAGCTGCCGCCCGAGGAAATGGCCAAGCTCCGCGCGAAGGTCAAACCCGTCATCGACAAGTACTCGGCCTCGGTGGGCGAGGCCACCGTCAAGGAACTGATGGCCGAGATCGACAAAGTGCGCAAGTAAGCGCCGTCTGGCTCAGACGATCCGCACCGACAGGTTGGGCAAGCCGTCGATGTGGATCTCGATCAAGTCGCCGCGCACCACCGGCCCCACGTTCTCGGGCGTGCCCGAATAGATGATGTCCCCGGGCATGAGCTCGAAGGCCTGCGACAGGCGGCTGATCTGCTCGGCAACCGACCAGATCATGTATTTGAGCGTGGCGTTCTGCTTGGTCTCGCCGTTCACCTTGAGCCAGATCGCGCCGTCCGCGAAATGGCCGACCTTCGCCACCGGATGGATCGGCCCGATGGGCGCCGAGTGATCGAAGCTCTTGCCGATTTCCCACGGCTTCTTCTGGTCGCCCATCTCGCGCTGCAGGTCGCGGCGCGTCATGTCCAGGCCGAGCGAATAGCCGTACACATGGTCGAGCGCGCTCGCCGCCGGGATGTTCTTGCCGCCCTTGGCCAGCGCGACGACCAGCTCGACTTCGTAGTGGTAGTTCTTGGTGAGCGTGGGATAGGGGTGGTCGGCCACCTTGCCGGGCATCACGACCTGGATCGCATCGGCCGGCTTCTGGAAGAAGAAGGGCGGCTCGCGCGTCGGGTCCGAGCCCATCTCGCGCGCATGCGCGGCGTAGTTGCGTCCGATGCAGTAGATGCGGCGCACCGGGTACACCTGCTCGCTGCCGACGATCGGCACGGTCGATACGGCGACGTCGAAGGGCGTGGACGCCGAACGCGCGGCGCCCGCGGGCAGCGCGCAGCCGGCGAGGGCGCCCGTGGCCATGGCGGCCGAGCCGGCGAGGAGGCCGCGGCGTGAGGATGTGCTGGACATGGTTTGTCTCCTTCTTGGTTGAGGCTGAAAGGCAAGTGATCGATTCTGTGATCGCGCATCGCCAAGCCGCCGCACGCATCTACGCAAAAACAGGACGCAAGCCACATGTTCGTGGCCGTCCGGCCGTCGTTACCATCGCGCCATGACGGCTCCCCAGTCCAGCTCCCGCCTCTACGGCATGCAGGAGCGTGCGAACCATCTCGACTTCGACATCCGCTTCGAAGGCGCGCGCGACGTGCTCGCGCGTCCTCACCGGCACGAGTATTTCCAGATCCAGGTGAGCATCGAGGGCGGCGAGCAACAGCTCATCGGCGGCGCGGTGCGGCCGTTTCTCGCGGGGCACCTGAGCTTCGTGCTGCCGTACCGCGTGCACGTGGTGCCGCATCCCGTGGGTGCGCGCTACGCGATCGTGAATTTCGACCAGGGCTTTCTCTGGCCCGAACTGGCCGTCGAGCCGCTCGACCTTGAGGAGGTGCCTGTCGCGCGCCATCCCGAACTCGCGCCGTTCCTGTTCCAGGAGTACGTCGACTTCGCGTTCGACGAGGCGGATTTCGCGCGCATCCTGCGCTGGCTCGACGAACTCTCCGCGCTCAATCGCGAGCGCGGCTTCGCGGCGGTGGGCGCGATCCGCGGCATCCTGCTGCAGCTCATCTCGCTGGCCTGCCAACGGCACGATGCCGCGTTGCTCGAACAGGCCGCGCGCCACAGTGGCCGCAGTTCGCGCCGCGATGCGTTGCAGCGTGTGATGCGCTACGTGCGCGAGCACCTGGGCGAAGAGATTTCGCTCAACGACGCGGCGGCCGCGGCGATGCTTTCGCCCAACTACCTCGCGCACCTGCTCAAGAAGCAGACCGACCGTACCTTCACCGAACTCGTCACCGAGCGGCGGCTGGAGCGCGCGAAAGAACTTCTGCTGACGTCCAGCACCCGCATCGGCGACATCGCGCTGCAATGCGGCTTCAGCGATGCCGACTACTTCAGCCGTCGCTTCCGCCAGCAGATCGGCGTCACGCCGCGGCAGTTCCGCCACGGCGCGGGCGCGGCTGCTACTTCTTCATCGCCTTGATCTCGGCCTTGCCCTTGCTCTCTTCGGCCTTGGCCTGCTTCACGCAGGCGGACTTGGCGTCGCCCTTCTGGTCGTCGCACTTCCCCTTGGCGATGTCGTAGGCCACGGTGACCTTGGCCTCGGCCACCTTGCGCGCGTTGCTGTCGCTCGGGCGCACCTTCTGGTCGAGTTCGGCCTTGGCGATCTTTTCCTTGCCCTTGGCTTCCTCGACGCACACGTCCTTGGCGTTGTCCTTCATGGCATCGCAGGCGGCCTTGTCGGCCTTGTCGTCGGCGGCGATCTTGTCGCGGCCGGCCTTGAGTTCCGCCACGGCGGGGTCCATCGTCGCTGCAGGCGGGGTTGTTTGCGCATGCGCCGGAAGCGCCATGAGGCACGAGGCGGTCGCGCATATCCACAGGAACTTTTGCATGGTCATCTCCTTGACGCCGGTGTTGGTTGTCGATTCAGGTCCGACGCCTGAAAAACATCCTAGAAACCGACGCGCCGCGGGCAGTAGGACGCCCCGTAAACCAGCCGTAAGTACATGCTGACGCGCATCGGCCCCGGCATAAGCAAAGGCTCGCCTCCCGCAACAGCTGACGGTGCAAAAGACTACGACGCCGGGCCTCAATGAGCGCCGGCGGCGATGTTGCGTATTTCGCTGCGTAGGGCACGCTGCCCGGAAGCCAGTGCGGCCTCGTAGCTGTCGGCCGGGTCGAAAGCGCTGCGAAGGACGGTGGGGTTCGCGCCGTTCGCATCGGTTTCAAGCAGCCGCCAGACAAACGACCCGGGCACCGGCTCATCAATGATGAGTTCGATCGGATGTGTCATGGCTTTCACCATCCGCGCTCGCCCGGCCGGCGTCTGTAGGCCGAGTTCGAGAGTTCCGGTCCCACCCGAAAGAGGCAGGGAACCATCCCGCTGTGAAACGTAGTGTGTGCTGCCGGCGCCGCGTACACATAGACATACGCAATGCGGGCTCGCAGTGGAGTGCGCAGCGAACAATCCGTTCGTCCTTTCCGCAGGCCCCGTCTCTCTCCATGAAGGAAATCGCCATGAGCATCCGATCCAATGCAGTTCTCGCCGCTGCGGCAATCGCGGCCTCCGTCGCCGTTCTCACGTTTGCCGCGCCGCCCGCCGGTGGCGACGTCCCGGCCAGCGCCGCGCAGCAGGCGCCCGAATTCCAGAACATCGACAAGTGGCTCAACTCCGAGCCGCTGAAGCTGCAGGAGCTGCGCGGCAAGGTGGTGCTCGTCGATTTCTGGACCTACACCTGCATCAACTGCCTGAACCACCTGCCCTACGTCAAGGAGTGGAACGAGAAGTACAAGGACAAGGGCCTGGTCGTCGTGGGCGTGCACACGCCGGAGTTCGCCTACGAGAAGTCCACCAGGAACGTGCAGGACGCGATCAAGCGCCTGCAGATCAGGCACGCCGTGGCGCAGGACAACGGCTACGGCACCTGGAAGGCCTTCAACAACCAGTACTGGCCCGCCGTCTACCTGATCGACAAGCAGGGGAAGATCGTCTATTCGCACTTCGGCGAGGGCAGCTACGGCACGACCGAGAAGAAGATCCAGGCGCTGCTGGCCGAGCCGTCGCCGGTGGCTGCCGCTGCGGCCCCTGCCGCCACGCCCGCGGGAGGCTGACATGAAGAAGCTCTGGTTCGCACTCCTGTTCTTCGCGGGCGGCTTCGCCCACGAAGTCCGTAACCCGGTGAACTGCCAATGCATCGCCGCCCGTGAATTCACGGGCCCCCGAAAACGCATCCGCCCATGAAGCGGGAAGAAAGCGCCTCCATGTTCAAAGCGATCCCCAACGACCGCCACGACAACCGCCGCGGCTTCCTGGCCACGGCCGCCGCCGGCGTGGTCGCCACGCAGCTCGCATCGATGAGCTCGGCCCATGCGGGCCCGGCCTTCGAGCTCGGGCCGGTGCGCCAGGTCAAGGCCGGCGTGCTCGACATCGGCTACTTCGAAGCGGGTCCCGCCGATGGCCCGCCGGTGCTGCTGCTGCACGGCTTCCCCTATTCGGTCGACAGCTTCGTCGAGGTCGCGCCGATGCTCGCCGCGCGCGGTGCGCGCGTGATCGTTCCGTGCCTGCGCGGCCACGGGCCGACGCGCTTTCTCGACAGCGCCACGCCGCGCTCCGGGCAGCAGGCGGCCATCGGGGTCGATGTCATCGCGCTCATGGATGCGCTGAAGCTCGACCGCGCAGCGCTCGCCGGCTACGACTGGGGCGGCCGCGCGGCCTGCGTTGCCGCTGCCTTGTGGCCCGAGCGCGTCTCGGGCCTCGTGTCGGTCAACAGCTACCTGATCCAGGACATTGCGAAGGCCAGCGTGCCGGTCGCGCCATCGGTCGAATCGGGCATCTGGTACCAGCACTATTTCCTGAGCGAGCGCGGACGTGCCGGGCTCGTCGCCAACCGGCGCGAGATCGCGCGGACCATCTGGCTGCGCAACTCGCCGAACTGGCGCTTCGACGAGGCCACGCTGGCGCGGCACGTCGCCGCGTTCGACAACCCGGACTACGTCGATGTGGTGATCCATTCGTACCGCCATCGCCTGGGCGCAGCGGACGGCCATCCGGCGTATGCGGATGTCGAGCGGCGGCTCGCGGCGCTGCCGGCCATCGCGGTGCCGACCATCACGCTCGACGGCAAGGCCGATGGCGTGGTGCCGGCCACCGACGGCAAATCGACCGCCGCGAAGTTCACCGGCCCGCGTTCGCACCGCGTGGTCGGGAACGCCGGGCACAACCTGCCCGAGGAGGCACCGAAGGAATTCGCCGAAGCGACCTGGGAGCTGCTCGCCGCGCGCCGCGCCGGATGAAGCTGCAGCGGGACGGCGCTCAGTCGTCGCGCGCTTCGACGGCCGAGGCGAAAACGTAGCCTTCGCTGCGCACCGTCTTGATGTAGCGCGGCTCTCGCGCATCGTCGCGCAGCCGCTGGCGCAGGCGGCTCACCAAGAGGTCGATCGATCGCTCGAAGAGCTCCGCCTCGCGGCCCTGCGTGAGGCTCAGCAGCTGGTCGCGGCTGAGCACCTTCTGCGGGTGGTCGAGGAACACGCGCAGCAGGCGGTATTCGGCGCCGCTGAGCGCCACCATCGTGCCGCTGTCGTCCAGCAGATGGCGCGCCACCGTGTCCACGTGCCAGTCGCCGAAGGCCAGCTTCTGCGAAGGCTCGACCGCGCCCATGTTCGGCGGCAGCATGCGCGTGCGGCGCATCACCGAGCGGATGCGCGCGAGCAGCTCGCGCGCGGAGAAGGGCTTGGCCAGGTAGTCGTCGGCGCCCATCTCCAGGCCCAGGATACGGTCGGCTTCCTCGCTGCGCGCGGTGAGCATCAGGATCGGCGTGGCCTTGTACTTGCCGGTGCGCAGGTCGCGGCAGAGCGTGAGCCCGTCTTCGCCCGGCAGCATCAGGTCCAGGATGATCAGGTCGAAGGGCCCCGACTCCTCCAGTGCCGCGCGCATGTGCCGCCCGGTGGGCACCGCCACCACGCGCAGGCCGTTCTTGACCAGGTAGGTCGTGAGCAGTTCGCGGATTTCCCGGTCGTCGTCGACGATGAGGATGTGGTCGGAAGTCTTTGGGGTCATGGCAGTGGGTGAGGTGTGGTGTGCGCCGCAGCCGCAATGTATCCCGGCTGCCGCGGACCGGCGGGCGGTTTGTATTCGCAAGTATCTGGCAGCGCGCGGCGCGACACTATGTTTCGCCCCTCGCCCCGCCGGCCTGCTGGCGCCGCGGCCCGGGTGCCCGGGCGACCTCTCGGTGTTTCAGCGGCGGCGCCCCTTCTTCGCCGCGGGGCGCTTGGCGGCGAACACCGAGAAGTTCTGTCCGATCTGCGCGAGCAAGCGGTCGGCCGCCACCGGCAGCGGCCGCCCCTGGCGCACCATCAATCGCACCTGCGCCGACCTGCACAGCGGGTGCGCGAGGTCGAGCGCAACGAGGTGCCCCGCCTCGATCTCCGGCGCCGCCGCGAGGCCCGCGCCGATGAAGGTCACGCCATCGGTGGAGCGCACGAAGCGCTTCAGAGCGACCACCGAGTTGCTGCGCAGGCTCGGGTGCAGCTTCACATGCTCCGCGTACTCCAGCAGCTCCACGAGCCGTCCGACGCCGTAGCCCGGCGGCATCAGGCCCAGCGGGTAACCGGAGATCTGCCGTATCTGCAGCGGGCCCGCGATCTTCGTGAGCGGATGCCCTGCGCGCACCAGCAGCCTGGCAGGTGCGGCGGCGCTGGCGACGAACTCGAGCTGCGCATCGGACTGCGGGTTGTAGGCCAGGCCGATGTGCGCCGCATCGCTCACTACCTCTGCGATCAGCTCGCTCGCGGGCAGCGCATCGAGCACCACCGCCAGCTTCGGGTGCGCTGCGCAGAACGGCGCGACCACCTGCTCCAGCAAGCCGTCGACGAAGCCTTCGCTCGCGACGATGCGCACCGTGCCCGCGTCCATCGACTCGATCGCGCGCAGCCGCTCGGTCAGCTGCTCCTGGTGCGCCTGGCAGCCGCGCCAGTACTCGAGCAGGTGGAACGCGGCATCGGTCGGCGCCACGCCGCGCGCTTGCCGCTCGAAGAGCAGCAGGCCCAGCTCTTCTTCCAGCAAGGCCACCTGCCGCGTGATGACCGACGGCGCGGTGTTGAGTGCATCGGCAGCCCCGCGGATCGAGCCGTGGACGAGCACTTCGTGAAAGTACTTCAGCCGCTTCTGGTTGATGTCGCGCATGGCGTCCAGGTCCTTTCAGCGTTGCCTCACGGGCAACGAAGTGGTCAAAAAGTTGCTGTTGCTCGAACAGATGCTACGCCGAACAATTTGTTCAACGCGATCCCCCGCGTCCACCGCCCCCCGCAGTCTGGAAAGAAGAGGACCCCATGAGAGACATGCCGAACACCCCCGTCGCCCGCGCGTTCGCAGGCATCGCCGCCCTTGCGGCCGCGCTTCTCGTCAACGCGACGACCGCCGGCCCGGCGCTTGCCGCGGAGACCTTTCCGTCCAAGCCGGTGACCATGCTCGTCGCGTTCCCGCCCGGCGGCCCGGCCGACGTGCTCGCGCGCGCCATGCAGCCGTCGATGGCGAAGCTGCTCGGCCAGCCGCTCATCATCGAGAACCTGCCGGGTGCCGGCGGCGCGCTTGCCGTGCAGCGTCTCCTGAGCAAGCCGGCCGACGGCTACACGCTCATCATGGGTTCGCCCAACGAGGCGATCCTCGCGCCGCTGTCCAACGCATCGGCGAAGTACAAGCCCGAGGAGCTCGCGCTGATCGCGCCGATCTCCACGCATCCGCTGGTGGTGATGGCGCGCAACGACCTGCCGTATGCGTCGCTCGAGCAGCTCATTGCCGCGGCGAAGAAGCCCGGCAGCCAGAGCCTGACCTTCGGCAGCCCGGGGCACGGATCGATGTACCACATCGTCTCCGAATACCTCGCGCAGACCACGGGCGCCAAACTGCTGCACGTGCCCTACAAGGGTGCCACGCCGATGATGCAGGACCTGGTCGGCCAGCAGATCGACATCACCATCCTGCCGAACCTGGGCGCCTCGATCCAGCTGCTGGAGAGCCACAAGATCAAGGCCATCAACGTGCTCGACACGCAGCGCATGCGCACGCTGCCCGACGTGCCCGCCATCTCCGAAGGAAACGTCGCCAGGAAGAGCGAGTTCGTGCATTCGGTGTGGCTCGCCGTGATGTCCAAGGCCGGCATTCCGGACGATCGGCTGCGCGTGCTGCTGGAGGCCTCGCAGCAGGCGATCCAGTCGCCAGAGATGGTGAAGGCGCTCGCGCAGTCGGGCACGGTGCCGATGAAGCCCCAACCCCTTGCCGACTCCGCGAAGTTCTACGTCCAGGAGACGGAGAAGTTCAAGAAGATGGCCCGTTCGATTCAACTGACTGCCCAATGATGATGAACATCCTCGTCGCCGGTTTCCAGCATGAGACCAACACCTTCGCGCCCACCGTGGCCTCGTACGACAGCTTCGTGCGCGGCGAGGATTTTCCGGGGCTCGTGCGCGGTGAAGGGCTCTTCGGCCTGCTCAACGTCAACCTGCCCGCGAGCGGCTTCATCAACTTCGTGCGTGCGCAGGGCCACACCGTCACGCCCGTCATCTGGGCCGGCGCGGGCGCCTCGGCGCATGTGACCACCGATGCCTACGAGCGCATCGCCGGCGAAATCGTCGAGGCGGTGAAGACGGCCTCGTTCGATGCGATCTACCTCGACCTGCATGGCGCGATGGTCGCGCAGCACCTGGACGACGGCGAAGGCGAGTTGCTCGCGCGCATCCGCGCGGTGGTGGGGCCGCAGATGAAGATCGTGGTGTCGCTCGATTCGCACGCCAACGTCACCACGCAGATGCTCTCGCTCGCCGATGGCCTCGTGGCGTATCGCACGTATCCGCACATCGACATGGCCGACACGGGCCGGCGGGCCGGGGAGCTGCTGCTCGCGCTCACCGGCAGCGACAGGCCGGCGCACCGCGTGGCACGGCGCGTGCCGTTCCTCATTCCGGTGAACAGCATGTCCACCATGATGCAGCCTGCGCGCGGCATGTACGACCTGCTCGAAGAACTGGAGAGGGAAGGCGTGCTCTCGCTTTCCTTCGCGCCGGGCTTTCCGGCCTCCGACTTCGCGGAGTGCGGCCCGGTGGTGTGGGGCTACGGCTTCGATGCGGCGCGCATCGAGCGCGCCGTCGATGCGCTGTTCTCCCGCATCTGCCACCCCGAGCACCAATGGGCGGTGCACTTCGAGGAGCCCGATGCCGCGGTGTCGCGCGCGATGCAGGTCGCGCGAACGGCCACGCGCCCGGTGATCCTCGCGGACACGCAGGACAACCCCGGCGTCGGCGGCGACTCGAACACCACGGGGCTCTTGCGCGCGCTGCTCAGGCACGACGCGCAGGATGCGGCACTCGGCCTCATCTGCGATCCGGCCGCCGCCGCTGCAGCGCACGAGGCGGGCGTGGGCGCCTGGATCGACATCGGCCTGGGCGGCTGCCCGCAGGTCGAGGGCGATGAACCGCTGCGCGGCAGCTTCCAGGTCGAAGCGCTGGCCGACGGCAAGTTCGTCTACGGCGGTCCGATGATGAACGGCAAGGCCTCCGACCTCGGGCCGATGGCGTGCCTGCGCATCGGCGGCGTGCGCATCGCGGTGAGCTCGGCCAAGGCGCAGCTGCTCGACCGCAACATGTATCGCATCGTGGGCATCGGGCCCGAGCAGATGAAGATCCTCGTGAACAAGAGCTCGGTGCACTTTCGCGCCGACTTCGCGGCCATCGCCGAAGAGATCCTCGTGGTGCGCTCGCCAGGGCCCTTCATCGCCGATCCGTCGCAGCTGCCGTGGAAAAACCTGGCCAGGGAAATGCGCACGCGGCCATGCGACGCGGGCTGAAATCCGGCCGGCCGTGAAACGTACTGTGTGGGTTTCTCCGGCAGATACAAAGCCATACGCAAGGTGCGCCCAGAGGGTGGGAGCGGCCCAACAATCCGGTCCGTTCCCAATCAAACCCTCCAAGGAAACACCATGAGCTCCAACGAAAAGATCCTCTACACCGGCACGACCCACACCACCGGCGGCCGCGACGGCGCATCGACCAGCAGCGACCGGCGCCTGGACGTCAAGCTCTCGTCGCCCGGCGGCCCGGGCACCGGCACCAACCCCGAGCAGCTCTTCGCCGCCGGCTGGTCCGCCTGCTTCATCGGCGCGATGGGCCTGGCCGCCGGCAAGCTGAAGATCAAGCTGCCCGCAGACCTGGCCGTGGACGCCGAGGTGGACCTGGCCAACGCCGACGGCGCCTACTTCCTCAAGGCCCGCCTGAACGTCAGCGTACCCGGCATCGAGCGCGAGGTCGTGCAGTCGCTGGTGGACGCGGCGCACCAGACGTGCCCGTACTCCAAGGCCACGCGCGGCAACGTCGACGTCACGATCAACGTGGTCTGACCTGACGACGAACGACGGGCCTGCACGGGTAATGTTCCATGTCGCTGCTTGCTGCCGAACACACTGCGATACATGCGATGGGCTTTCCGGCCAGGCCGGGGTCTATAAACGGGGCCATGTCCACACCCGCCAGCCCCGTCGCCGTGAATAACCCTGTCGGCACCGCCAGCAGCCTGCGCCGCCTGGTGCCGCGCTCGCTGTTCGCCCGGGTGACGCTGATCATCGTGGTGGGCCTGGCGATCGCGCAGCTGCTCACCTTCGCCGCGATCCGCTACGAGCGCGACATGGCGATGCGCGAACTGATGATGACCGGCATCGAGCGCGACATCGCGAGCTCGGTCTCCATCCTGGACCGCCTGCCCGCCGCCGAGCGGCCCGCATGGCTCGAGAAGCTGGAGCGGCGCAACTACCGTTTCGTGCTGGGCGGCATGGCCGATGGCGTGCCGCCCCGGTCGTTGCTGTCGCAGCAGTTCGCCACCGCCATCGTGGAGGCGATGCGCCCCTTCGAGGTCGTCAAGGTCGGCGAGGTGCTGCAGCCGCCCGAGGGCCTGCAGATCCAGGTGCGCCTGACCGATGGCTCCTCGGTGGTCGTGCATGCGCGCCGCGTGGGTATGCCCGTATCGCGCTGGGTCATGTGGCTGCTGGCCATCCAGCTGCTGGTGCTGGCCGTCTGCGCCTGGTTCGCCGTTCGGCTGGTCACGCGGCCGCTGGCCGAGCTGGCCGCCGCGGCCGACGACCTGGGGCCCGACCTCCAGGCGCAGAAGCTCGCCGAAGAAGGGCCGACCGAAGTGGCGCACGCCGCGCGCGCCTTCAATGCGATGCAGCAGCGCATCGGCGGCTACATGTCCGAGCGCGTGGAGATCCTCGCGGCCATCTCGCACGACCTGCAGACGCCGATCACGCGGATGCGGCTGCGCACCGAGATGATGGACGACGAACACGACCGCACCAAGTTCCGCCAGGACCTGGACGCGATGAATTCGCTGGTGCGCGAAGGCGTGACCTATGCGCGCACGCTGCACGGCGCCACCGAGCCGCCGCTGCGCATGGACGCCGATGCGCTGCTCGAGAGCATGCAGGCCGACTACGAGGACGCCGGCAAGACGGTGCACCTCGAAGGCAGGGCGGGCGTGCCGATCGTGGGCCGCCCGAACGCGATACGCCGCATCGTCATGAACCTGATCGACAACGCGCTGATCTTCGGCAGCGATGTGCGGGTGCGCGTGCAACCCGGCGAAGGGCAGCTGGCCATCGCCGTGGTCGACAACGGCCCCGGCATTCCGCCCGACGAGCTGGACGCGGTGCTCAAGCCCTTCTACCGCGTCGAGAGCTCGCGCAACCGCAGCACCGGCGGCACGGGCCTGGGCCTGGCCATCGCGCACCAGCTGGCGATGGCGATGGGCGCCGAGCTCAAGCTGCAGAACCGCCCCGAAGGCGGACTGGAGGCACGCCTGACCATGCCCACGCGAATCACCTAGAGGCACAAGCCGCGCACCCGCGGCGCCGCTTCCGTCCACCTGTTTCAAGCAACCCGCGGCTCGCGTGTCGAGACCGTGAAGGCCCCGCACGCCCCGACGGCGCACATCGACCACCACAGACGAGACCCGAACCATGCTGTTGCTCCTTCTCATTGCCTACCTGGGCGGGGTGCTCACCATCCTGAGCCCCTGCATCCTGCCGGTGCTGCCCTTCGTGTTCGCACGGGCCGATCGGCCGTTCCGCTCGCACGGCCTGCCGATGCTGCTGGGCATGTCGGTGGCCTTCGCCGCGATCGCCACGCTGGCCGCAGTGGGCGGCGGCTGGGTGGTCACGGTCAACGAGTACGGGCGCTATGCGGCGATCGCGATGCTCGCGCTGTTCGGCGGGACGCTGCTGTTCCCCAGCCTGGCCGACCGCCTGAGCCGGCCGCTGGTCGCGCTGGGCATCCGCTTGGCCGAAGCGCAGCCCGACGGCCAAGGCGCCAAGGCGTCGGTGTTCTCGCCGCTGCTGCTGGGCGTCGGTACCGGCCTCCTGTGGGCGCCGTGCGCGGGCCCGATCCTCGGGCTCATCCTCACCGGCGCGGCGCTCAACGGCGCGAGCGTCGGTACCACCGTGCTGCTGCTGGCCTATGCGGCCGGTGCATGCACCTCGTTGGCGGCGGCGCTGCTGTTCGGCGGACGCGTGTTCGCGGTCATGAAGCGTTCGCTGCACACGGGCGAGTGGGTGCGCCGCGTGGCGGGCGTGGCCGTGCTGGTGGGCGTGGGCGCCATTGCGCTGGGGCTGGACACCGGCGTGCTCAGCCAGCTCTCGGTGGGCACCACCTCGGCACTCGAAGAAGCACTCGTGGAGAAGATCGACATGCCCAAGCCGCAACAGCCATCGCCATCCAGCCCGATGGCCGAATCGGCCGCGCAGCCGCAAGACGCCGGCTTCGTCAAGACGGCCGCCGTGCTGCCGGAGCCGGCACCCGTGCGCAAGCTGGGCGTCGAGGGCCAATTCCCCTCGCTCGCCGGTGCGACCGAATGGATCAACTCGCCGCCGCTGACCCCCGAGGCCCTGCGCGGCAAGGTCGTGCTGGTCGACTTCTGGACCTACTCGTGCATCAACTGCCTGCGCACGCTGCCGTACGTTCGTGCTTGGGCCGAGAAGTACAAGGATGCGGGGCTCGTCGTCCTGGGCGTGCATTCGCCGGAGTTCGCATTCGAGAAGCGCTCGGCCAATGTGCGCAAGGCGACGAAGGACCTGGGCATCGACTTCCCGGTGGCGCTGGACAACGACTTCAAGGTCTGGCGCGGCTTCGACAACCAGGCGTGGCCCGCGTTCTATTTCATCGATGCGCAGGGCCGCATCCGTCATCACCAGTTCGGCGAGAACCGCTACGACAAGGCCGAGCAGATCATCCAGCAGCTGCTCGCCGAAGCCGGGCAGCGCAACCTGCCGGCCGGTGTGGTCGCACCGAAGGGCGAGGGCACGCAGGCCGCACCGGGCGACGAGCTCGCGATGTCGGGCGAGACCTATGTGGGCACGGAGCGCGCCCAGGGCTTCGCCTCGCCCGGCGGCCTCGTGAACGGCCGCGCACACGTCTACCAGAGCCCTGCGTCGCTGCGCACGAACCAGTGGGCGCTTGCGGGCGAATGGACGGTCGAGCCCGAGCGCGCCGTGTCGAACCAGCCGAACAGCCGCATCGCCTATCGCTTCCAGGCGCGCGACCTGCACCTGGTGCTCGGCCCCATGGCCGACGGCAAGCCGGTGCGTTTTCGCGTCTTGGTGGATGGCAAGCCCCCGCTCGCCGACCACGGCGCCGACACCGACGCGCAAGGCTACGGGACCATCGAGGCGCAGAAGCTCTACCAGCTGGTCCGCCAGGCGAAGGGAGAGAAGGAGCGGTTGTTCGAGATCGAGTTCCTCGATGGCGGAGCGCAGGCCTACGCGTTCACGTTCGGTTGAAGCCGTTCAGGGCGGCACCCGCACCGACGGTGGGCTCTGTTTCGCGAATGTCCCCCGGCCTGCGGTCTCCTCCTTGATTTCGCGAAACAGAGCCCACCATCAGCGCGAGCGCTTCCAGGGCGGTCGTTGATCGGCCGCACACCAGCAGCGTGCCCTGGTGCGCAGGGCATCGGGTGCTCCCCGCAGCGAAATCAAGGAAGAGGGCGAAGCCCGGGGAACATTCGCGGAGGGGAGTACCCGGTGGCCTGTGCACCCGCCCCGAATGCGCCCGCGATCAGAGCAACCCGAGCGTCAGCGCCTTCAAAGTGGCCGCAGCACGCGTCGTGCATTCCAGCTTGCGAAAGATGTTCTCCAGGTGAGCACGCACCGTGCTCGGACTGATGCCCAGCACACGCGCCGCTTCCTTGTTGCTGTCGCCCAGGCTGATGCGCCCGAGCACTTCGATCTCGCGGCTGGAAAGCAGGGCCGCTGCGTCGTTCGATGGTGTGGGGGCAGCATCGGCCTGCGGATGTCCCGTCAGCACGGCCACGGCCGCAGCGTCGAGTCGCCCGACTTTCGCTTCGTTTTTCAGCGCGGCGATCGCAGCGGCTTCGTCGAGCGCAGCCTGCCCCGGGCGGCTGGTGCGCAGCAGAACCCAGTGCGCGGCGACGGCCAGCACGCGCCCCGCGACGTCGATGGCCGGTCCCTTGATGCCGCGGAAAAAGCCCGAGCCGTCAAGGCGCTCGTCCACGAACGAGGCGATCTCGGCTTCGGTGCGCAGCGTGCCGATGCGGCGCGCCGCGCGGTCCGTCCAGTAGGGCACGAGCCGCAAGCGCTCCTTGTCGGCTTCGCTGCGCACGCCCGGCGAATCCCACACCGCGTTCGGCACCGACGCGCGGCCGATGCCGTGGATGAGCGCCGCGCGCCGCACCTGCCCCTGCTCGGTATCGCCCAGCCCCACGCCGGCGGCGCATGCGAACGCCGCATCGGCCACGCGGCGCGAGAAGCCGGTCATCCATGGCAGCTTGAGGTCGATCACGTCGGCGATCAGTTCCAGCGATGCGGTCGTCTCGCGCAATGCATCGGAGGGCGGCTGCATGTCGGCGGCTGCGCCTTGCTCCAGCGCATGCAGCCAGTCGACCGCATGCTGCTGCACCGCGTCGACAACGAAGGCCGGATAGCGCGCATCCGCCCGCTCGGCGATGTAGCGCAGCGCGTTGCTCAGGCCATGCACGCGCGAGAAGATCTCCAGGTCGCCGGCGACCGAGACGACGAAGACTTCTTCGGGAATCTGGGAGGCACGCAGGCCTTGCGGCTTGCCGCGCCCGTCGAAGGTCTCGAACATGTGGCGCAGCGTGCGTTCGACTTCGGGCGGCATGCCCAGCGTGCGCGCGATGTCGCCCGACACTTCGCAATGAATCTCAGCCATCGGGCCGACGGAGCCGGCGAATTCGGCCGCTGCGCTCGCCGATGCGGTCGAGAGCATCGCGCGGCGTCCGCCGACGTCGTCGCCCATCAGGTCGGAGAACTCGGGCGCGTTCGCGGTGCAGCCCGACCATCGCAGGAGCGACGCGCACGCCGCATGGCCTTGCACCGCCTGGTCGCGGCCGATGGCGGCGGCCAGTTGCGAGGCGATCCACGCGGTGCGGGCCGAATGGTCGATGGGTTGCCCCATGCTCAGGTCGCCGACGAATGCAAGGGCCTTGATGGCGTCGAAGACCGGGATATGGGGCGCAGGCTGCACGGGAGCAATCGAAGAAGTAAAAGGAAGAAGGCGCGCCGGCCTGGGCCGGCGCGCCGGGCACCTTACTTGGATTGGTTCACGGCGTCCAGAATCACCTGCGCCACCTTGGCCGGCTGCGATTGCTGCGGCACGTGGCTGCTGTTGACCGAGGAGACGGTCGCGCCGATCTTCTTGGCCATGTCGCGTTGCAGGGCTGGCTGGATCATGTGGTCCGAGTTCGCGACCAGGTACCAGGAGGGCTTGGTCTTCCATGCGGCCACGGTGAGCTTCTGCTCGAAGGACTTGCCCTGGATCGGGCCCTGCGTCGAGGTCATCACCGACGTGGCGGCGGCGGGGAGGTCCTGCGCGAAGTGCTTGGACATGCCTTCCTTCGTGAGCGACAGGAAGCCGCTCGCGTCGGCCTTGATGTGCGCGAAGCCGGGCGCCGTCGGGTAGTCCTTGCCGAGCTCGGCCGAGTTCTGGCCCGCATCGGGTGCGAAGGCCGCGATGTAGACGAGCGACGAGACCTTGTCGTTCCCGCCGGCCTCGGTGATGACCGAGCCGCCCCACGAGTGGCCCACCAGCACGACCTTGCCGGGCTGCGCGTCGATGGCGCGCTTGGCGGCGGCCACGTCGTCTTCGAGCGAGGTCAGCGGGTTCTGCACCGCGACCACGTTCACGCCCTTGGCCTGCAGCAGGGGGATCACCTTGGCCCAGTCGGAGCCGTCGGCGAACGCACCATGGACGATGACCACGCTGGGCTTGTCGCCGCTGGTGGCGGCGGTGGCGCCCGTGGCGAAGGAGAGGCCGATGGCGAGGGCTGCGGCGGCGAGCTTGAAGCGTTGAGCGGTTTTCATGGAAGTCCTGATGAGTGAGTTGAAGCGGAACCCGTACTGTCGGCGCAGCGGGCCCGCGGCGCCATCGGACGAATGTCCAATGGGCACAAACGCCGGGGAGCAACCCGCTCAGCGCACCAGCAGCTTCAGCATCCGCGCGAAGGTCTTGCCGTAGGGCGGCTTGAAGAGGCCCACGCCGCTGAAGGCCGACTGGTGGAAGATCGGCTTCATCTTGGAGAAGGTCGCAAAACCGTACTCCCCGTGGTAGGCCCCCATGCCGCTCGCACCGACGCCGCCGAAGGGCAGGTCGTCCTGCGCGATGTGCAGCAGGGTGTCGTTGATCGACACGCCGCCGGCCACCGTCTCCTGCATCACCCGGTCGATGGTCGCGCGGTTCTTCTCGAAGAGGTAGAGCGCGAGCGGACGCGGGTGCGCGTTGACGTAGGCGATGGCGTCGTCGATGGCCGTGTACGGAATCACCGGCAGGATCGGGCCGAAGATCTCCTCCTGCATCACGCGCATGCCGTCCTGCACGCCGGTCAGCAGCACGGGCGGAAAGCGGCGCGTCGCGGCATCGGGCGCCATGTCCGAGAGTGGAAGGGCCGATGCGCCCTGCGCCTGCGCGAGCGCCGCGAGTTCCTGCAATCGCGAGAAATGGCGCGGGCTCACGATGCTCGTGTAGTCGTTGTTGCTGGCGATGTCCGGGTACATCGCCGCGAACATGCGCCGCGCGCTGGCGGCGAAGCGCGCCTGCTGGCCCTCGGGCACGAGCACGTAGTCGGGTGCGATGCAGGTCTGGCCCGCGTTGAGCGTCTTGCCCACGAGGATGCGCTCGACGGCCTTCTCGAAGTTGGCATCGGGCCCGATGATCGCGGGCGACTTGCCGCCCAGCTCCAGCGTCACCGGCGTGAGGTTCTCGCTCGCGGCGCGCATCACGTGATGGCCGACGGCGGTCGAGCCGGTGAACAGCAGGTGATCGAACGGGAGGCTGGAGAATTCGCGTGCCGCCTCGGCATCGCCGTTGACGATGGCAATCTCGTCTTCCGCAAAGCTCGCGCGCACGAGCGTGGCGAACAACTCGGCAAAGCGCGGCGTGAATTCCGACTGCTTGACCATCACCCGGTTGCCCGCGGCCAGCGCGGCGGTCATCGGGCCCACCGCGAGGTTCAGCGGGTAGTTCCACGGAACCACGATGCCGACCACGCCCAGGGGCTGCGGCATGATCCGCGACGACGCGGGCTTGAACCAGAGGCCGGTGGAGCGGCGCTGCGTCCGCATCCATTTCCTCCCATGGCCCAGCGCATGGTCGATGCCCTCGACCGCGGGGAACACCTCGGCCAGCTCGGTTTCCTGGAACGGCCGGTTGAAGAAGTCGGCGCTGATGGCGGCGGCGATCTCCATGCGGTTGCCGGTCACCAGCGCGCGCAGGCGGTGCAGGCGGTCGGCGCGCTCGCTCCACGGCGGCGTCTGCGCGCGCAGGCTGGCTGCGCGCATCGCATCGAAGGTCTGTCTCATGGTGGGGGTCATGGCACCTCGTCGATGGGGGGCAGCGCGTTGGTCGGTACAGCGGACAGCGCCGCGGTCGTTGGGTCAGCCCCCGGCGCTTGCGGGGGGCGGCTCGACCGGCAGCGCGCGCTTGTGCGCGCTCTTGCGGTGCGTCGACAGGATGATCGCGCGCGCCTCGGCAGTCACCGGCTTGCCTTCGAGGAAGTCGTCGATCTCTTCGTAGGTGACGCCGAAGGCGTCTTCGTCGGGCTTGCCCGGCACCAGCGATTCGAGGTCGGCGGTCGGCACTTTGAAGACCAGTTCGTCGGGCGCGCCGAGCAGTGCCGCCACGGCTCGCACGCGGCGCTTGTTCAGGCCGGTGAGCGGCGTGATGTCGGCCGCGCCGTCGCCGAACTTGGTGAAGAAGCCCATCAGCGCCTCGGCCGCGTGGTCGGTGCCGATGACGATGCCGTCGTGCGCGCCGGCCACCGCGAACTGCGCGACCATGCGCTGGCGCGCCTTGATGTTGCCCAGCACGAAGTCCTCGTGCGCCGCATCGCGGAACTTCAGGTCGCCGGCCTTCAACGCGGCGAGCATGCCGTCGGCCGCGGGGCGGATGTCCACGGTGATCGTGCGGTCGGGCTTCATCACGGTGAGCGACCGTTGCGCTTCCGCTTCGTCCTTCTGCACGCCGTAGGGCAGGCGCATCGCGATGAAGGTGGCGTCGTAGCCGCCGGCACGCAGCTTCTCGACAGCACGCTGCGCGAGGCAGCCGGCCGTGAGCGAATCGACGCCGCCGCTGATGCCGAGCACCAGCGTTTTCAGTCCCGTCTGCTTCAGGTAGCCGGCGAGAAAGTCGGTGCGCCGCTCGAGCTCGGCGGCGGCATCGAACACGGGGGCCACGTGCAGCGCCGCGATGATCTCGCGCTGCGTGGCATCGACGGGGGACAGGTCAGCACTCATGTTTTTCGCCTGCGGATAAGAAGGAGATCAGAAGTCGACGAGGCTCAGGCCGATGCTCAAAACCGTTCGCTTGCGGTTGTAGTCCACCAGCGTGTCGCCATAGCCGTGGAACAGCTGCGTGTGGAAGCGCAGGTTGCTCTTGGTCGGATCGCCGATGGCCTTGAGCCATTCGAGCTTCACCGAGCCGCGGCCGCTGTCGCGCAGGTTGTTGCGCACCGTCACGCCGAGCGTGTTGTCGCGGTTCAGGTTCCAGCGGCCGGTGACTTCGGCGCGGCCGATGTAGTCGGCGATGTCGGGGTTGTCGTCCTTGGCCGCATCTTCCGAGATGCGCTTCCAGATGCGTCCGGTGATCTGGAACTCGTCGCCCAGCTCGGCCCCGCCCATCAGGTAGACGCGGTTCCAGCTGCGCGACAGCGGCAGCGTCTGGCCGTTCGACTGGTGCACGATGCCCAGGCCCGCGTAGCGCCAGCGCCAGCCGCCGGGCAGCTTGAAGTCGGTCGGGTAGACATACATCAGCTCGGGCTCGTGGTCGGTGGTGCGGAAAGGCCGCGAGATCGCGCCGTTGAACAGCTGCCAGGTCGACTGCTGCGAATAGGCGAACCACAGCGAGTCCTTCTTGACCGGATCGTTCTGCGTGAGCATGCCCTGCGCGAGCTTGGTGCGCACCGACAGGCCGATGCGCATCTCGTTGGCCTGGTAGGCGATGGGGTCGCCGGTGTGGTCGGCCGAGGGCGACGTGGGCACCTGCGGCTTCTTGGTGGCGGCCGAGACCGAGACGTTGAGCGGGCGGTAGCCGCGAAAGCCGAAGGTGCCGCAGTCGGTCGCGTTCTCCAGCTCCCAGAAGCGCGAGAGCACCGAATACTGGCGGTCGCGGCAGCCCTCTGTGGTGGCGACCGAGATCACGCGGGTGGCGGGAATCGTGCCGTCCACCGGCGGCGCCTGCGTGCTGGCCAGCACGGGCGGCGCGACAGGCACCGACACCGAGGGCAGCGTCTGCTGCTGGGCCCAGCGGTCGAAGCAGGCCAGGCGGGCGTCGTTGTTGTTGCCGAGCGCGGCGCATTGCTGCCAGGTGAGTTGCGAGTCGGCCAGCGGGCTCGCGGGCTTGTCGACGGCTTGTGCGTAGGCGGCCGCGCTGCCCAGGCAGGCCGCGAACGTCATGAACGTTGCGGAGAACGCATAGGTGCGAGTGGTCATCTTTTTCCTTCCAAACCGTCCGTTTTGATCAGCACGAACGGGTGCGTGCTTTCGTCCGCGGCATTGCGCCACGTTCCCCTGAATTCGCGGCCGCAGGAGCGCGGCTGCAAGGTACCGGCCCAGTTGCCGCTGATGGCGCGGCCGTCCAGCGATTCGTCGATGGAGAGGGCGCCCTCGTCGTCGACGTCGCCTGCCAGCTGCGCCACCGAAGGCTTGGCGCTGCCGCCATCGGCATTGCGCGTGATCGTGCCGCGCACGCCGGCGTAGTCGGGGTGCTTGCCGAGGTGCACGACGGACACGGCGGGCAGGCCGTCGAAGCGCGCTTCCCAGCGGCCGTAGAGCGATGCCAGGGGCAGGTCGCGCGCGTCGGCGGGGCAGTTGGGATCGACCGTGGCGCAGCCGGTGACGACGAGCGCGGCGAAGACCGCGAACAGCGCCTTCATGGCGCCGCCGCCGCGGCCGCCTTCGCGGCCGCGCTGTCCTGTGCCTTGCGCGCGAACTCGGCGCGCAGCGCCTTGAGCTTCTCGCGCGGGTCTTCCCTGGTCGTGGCCTTGTCCAGGCCCATCTCGGCGATGAAGCGGCTCGGCATGCAGGGCACCATGTCGCGGCCCTGCTTGCGCTTCTTGGTCCAGCTCACGGCCAGGCTGCGCTGCGCGCGGGTGATGCCCACGTACATCAGGCGGCGCTCTTCCTGCAGGCGTTGCGTCGTCTCGTCGCTCACCACCTTCTGGCGGCCGTTGTCGTCGTCCAGCTTGAAGGGCAGCAGCCCCTCGGTCACGCCGATGAGCAGCACGTGCGGCCACTCCAGGCCCTTGGAGGCATGCAGCGTGGAGAGCGTGACCACGTTCTGGTCCTGCTCGCGCTCGCTGATGGTCGAGAGCAGCGAGATGGTCTGCGCGACTTCGAGCAGGCTCTTGCGCTCGTTTCCTTCGTCGTTGTTGTTGGCGCCCGATGCGTCGTCCAGCGAGCCGCCGGCGCGCTGCGACATCCAGTCGACGAACTCCAGCACGTTGGTCCAGCGCGTGGCGGCGGCCGCTTCGCTGTCCTCGCCTTCGTAGAGATGGCGCTCGTAGTCGATCTCCTTGAGCCAGTCGAGCATGAAGGTGCGCGAGTCTTCGGCGCCCATGGTGCGGCGCGCGCGGTATTCCAGGTCGTTGATGTAGCGGCCGAACTCGTGCACGCCTTCGAGCGTGCGCTTGGGGATCACGCTGGGCAGCGACGGGCTGAACAGCGCCGCGAACAGGCTCAGCTTGTACTGGCTGGCGAACGTGCCCAGGCTCGCGAGCGTGGTGTGGCCGATGCCGCGCTTGGGCGTGGTGATGGCGCGCAGGAACGCGGGGTCGTCGTCGTTGTTGACCCAGAGGCGAAACCAGCCGCACAGGTCCTTGATCTCGGCGCGGTCGAAGAAGCTCTGGCCGCCCGAGACCTTGTAGGGGATCTGCGCGCGGCGCAGCGCCTGCTCGAAGATGCGCGCCTGGTGGTTGGCGCGGTACAGGATCGCGAAGTCGCGGAACTCCTTGTATTGCGTGCCCTGCGTGGTGGCGTCGCCCGCGCGCAGGCTCACGATGCGCGCCACCGCGCGCTCGGCCTCGTGCAGTTCGGTGTCGGCATCGACGATGCGCACCGGCTCGCCTTCGCCCAGTTCGGAGAAGAGCGTCTTCGGAAAGAGCTTGGGGTTGGGGCCGATCACGTTGTTGGCCGCACGCAGGATGGCGCTGGTGGAGCGGTAGTTCTGCTCCAGCTTGATGACCTTGAGCGTCGGGTAGTCGACCGGCAGCTTCTTCAGGTTGTCCAGCGTGGCGCCGCGCCAGCCGTAGATCGACTGGTCGTCGTCGCCCACCGCGGTGAAGCGGGCGCGGTCGCCGGCCAGGGCCTTGAGCACTTCGTACTGCGTGGCGTTGGTGTCCTGGTACTCGTCCACCAGGATGTGGCCGAGCGCGGCCTGCCACTTGGCGCGCACTTCGGGAAAGTCGTGCAGGAGCTTGAGCGGCATGCCGATGAGGTCGTCGAAGTCGACGCTCTGGTAGGCCTGCAGGCGCTCTTCGTAGTGGCCCATGACCTCGGCCGTGATGCGCTCGTTGTCGTCCACCGCGGCGGCGGCGGCCTGCTGGGCGTTGAGGCCCATGTTCTTCCACTTGCTGATGGTCCACTGCCAGATGCGGGCGGTGGCGATGTCGGTGGTGCCGCCGGCGTCCTTCAGGATCTTGGTGACGTCGTCGCTGTCCAGGATGCTGAAGGCGGGCTTCAAGCCCAGCACCGCGCCGTCCTCGCGCATCATGCGCACGCCCAGTGCGTGGAAGGTGCAGACCACCACCTTGCGCGCGTCCCGGCCGATCAGGTCTTTCGCGCGCTCGCGCATTTCAGCCGCCGCCTTGTTCGTGAAGGTGATGGCCGCGATGCGCTGGGGCTCCATGCCGGCCTGGATCAACCGGCCGATCTTGTGCGTGATGACGCGCGTCTTGCCCGAGCCCGCGCCTGCCAGCACGAGGCAGGGACCGTGCATGTAGTTGACCGCTTCTTGCTGCGCGAGATTGAGACCGTGGGACATGGGGGGTGGGAACGGGGAACACGCCGTGGGGAACGGCAGGCGCAAAGCGGGCAATGATACGGGGCCGGGCCCGCCGGACGTTGTAGGCAGGACACGCCGGGCAAGGGCAACGACAATCGGCCCGTGCTGCCCGTATTCCTTGTTACTTTCCCTTTCTTCGCGCTGATCGCGGCCGGCTACGCCGCCGCCCGCGCCCGCCTCCTGCCGCTGGAGGCGATTCCCGGCCTCAACACCTTCGTGCTGTATTTCGCGCTGCCGTGCATGCTGCTGCGCTTCGGCGCCGGCACGCCGATCACGCAATTGCTCGATGGCAGCGTCGCACTCGTCTGGGGCGCATGCGCGCTGGCCGTGGTGGCGGGCGTGGTGCTGCTGACCCGCAACGCACGCATCGGCTGGAACGACGCGGCTTTCGGCGCGCTGGTGGCGGCCTTTCCGAACACCGGCTTCATGGGCGTGCCGCTGCTGGTGGCGATCCTGGGCGCGCAGGCGGCCGGGCCGATGATCATCACGATCGCGTTCGACCTCGTGGTGACCTCGTCGCTGTGCATCGCGCTGTCGCGGCTGGACGGGGCAGGTGGCGCGGGGCGCCACGGTGCATCGCAGGCGGCGCGCAAGGCGCTGCGCGGCATCGTTTTCAATCCGATGCCGTGGTCGATCCTGCTGGGCGTGCTGCTGTCGGCGGCACGCTGGCAATTGCCGGGGCCCATCGACCGCACCGTGGCCATGCTGGCGGACGCGGCCTCGCCGGTGGCGCTCTTCACCATCGGCGCGGTGCTGGCGCGCTCCGCGTTGCTCGAGCGCGAGCACGTGGCCAGCGCCGCGGTGGCCCAGGCCATGGGAACCGGAGGCGCCGCCGCGCGCAAGGCGCCGCTGGCCGATGTGCTGCCGGTGGTGGCGGTGAAGCTGCTGCTGCACCCGCTGCTGGTGTGGGGGCTGGGTGCCGGGGCCATCGCGCTGGGGCTGCCGCTGTCGCACGCGGCACTGGTGGCGATCGTGCTGGTCGCGGCGCTGCCGAGCGCGAGCAATGTGTCGATGCTGGCCGAGCGCTTCGGCGCCGACAACGGGCGCATCGCACGCATCATCCTGTGGACGACGGTGGCGGCCTTCTTCAGTTTTCCGCTGGCGGTGGGGCTGCTGCGCTGAGGTGCGCGCTACGGCGTGAGGACGCCGAGCTTGTACGGATCTGCGTCGGACAGCCGCTCGCACTTGGAGAAATCGCGGCCCTGCGTGCCGTCGCAGTAATAGGCGTTGTAGATGCGCCCGAAGAGCGTGGGGCTCGCGGTGAAGAGCACGCCGTGGTCGGGCTGCCAGTTGTCCCGGGCGTCTTTGGTGGACGGGACACTGGCCTCCACCGGCTTGGCCGTCGCCGTGCCCGCCGTGGTGGCGGTTGCGGGCGTGAAGTCGGCCAGTGTCTTGTGGGCTTCCTCGCCGCGCCAGCGCACGGCCAGCTCGGCCGCCGTGGGCCGCACGGCCACCGGCAGCAGGATGCCGTTGACCTGGAAGCCGTAACCGAATCGATGGGTCTTGCCCGCAAGGAACGCGTAGGCGCAGGCGGCCATGCATTGGCCGCGGATCTCGGTGTCGACGCCGCTCGCGCGAATCGCGTCGGCAAACGCGCCCGCCGCATCGGCGGTGCCGCCGGAGAGATCCTCGAACACCACGGTGCGCACCGTGCCGCTCGCCAAGTGGTCCGTGAAGGTCTTGATCGCGCTTCCGTCGAGCATGCCCGAGACCACCAGTTCGCGGCCTTGCAGTGCGATGTCCGCCGCGGCGGCGGGTGTGCCGATGAGGGCGGCGACGCACGCAATTGTGGGTACCCAACCAAGAAGAGACGACGATTTCACGGCGACCTTTGCGTGTAAACGAGCTTGCCTGGAACGCGAAACTCGCGGAGGAGTTCGCGCATTGGCAGCTTGAGCAGCGTCACCGCGCCGCGTCAACTGTTTTTTCCAATTATTTCCAGGTAGGCAAGGGCAGGCCGTAAGTCATAGGAACCCTTATCTCTTCAGATGAATGCTTGAGTTTGCAGATGCGCTGCTAAAGTGGCTTCCGGTCAACGGTGTGAATAGGGGCGTCCGATGGCAATACTGGTTCGCATCATGTTGTGGGTCGCCTGGCTCGCCGGCGTGGCGTGGGTCTGGCATGTGGGTGCGCTCGGCACCGCGGCTTCGATCGCGCTGGCTGCGTTGAGCCTCGTGGTGTTCGCATGGCCGGGCAGCATCGCGCGGCGCCGGCACCACCGCGAATTGCGCTACGTGGACATGGGCAAGGAGCCCACCGGCTACCACTGAGTACCCGAGTTGTTGGAATGCGCGCGTCGCTTCAGGACGCCGCTGGCTGCTGCAGGCGCTGGAACTCGTGGCGCTTCATCGTGAGGTAGTCGCTCTTGTCGATCTCGTGGAGCTGCCTGGCGTACTGCTCCGTCGCATCGAACCAAGCCGCGAGGCGCTGCTCCAGCTGCGCCGCGCCGGGCGCATCGAGGTAGCTGTCGATCGCGAGGTAGTAGCGCATGGTGTTGCGCTCCACCACGCCCCGCACGCCGCCGATGTAGCCGCCTTGACCCGCGGGCGTGAAGCCGACCTTGTCGCTGCCGAGCGTGGCGAGGTAGCCCTTCATCGCGAGCCGTGCGGCGGTGCCGTAGGCGTACGCATAGCGCAGGTGGATCGCGGTCTTGCCGCCGTCCGCAGGCGAGGCCTCGAACACGATGCTGTAGTCGCGCGTGGAGAGCGGTCCGGTGTCTGCGCTCAGGCGAACGTTCAGGTAGTTCTCGTCGGACTTGCCCAGCGTGTAGGCAAAGGCGATCGCCTGCGCGTCCGCGATCGGCTGGTCGAACTTGCGCCCGATGGCGACCGCCAGCGTGGAGCCGCCGCCCTTGACCGCGCAATGCTTGGTGTTCAGGTGAAGCATCAGCACCTGGCACCACGCGGCGGGCTCCCGCAGCGCGCCGCTCACACGGGCGAACGGATGATCCACCAGCGCATAGACGTCACCGCTCAGCCGGTCCGCGGCTTCGCTCGATTCGAGTGCGAGCGGGCGACGGAAGGCGTTGCGCTCGAGTTGCGGCGCGAGCGACTGCAGCTTGGCGCGCAACTCGGCCGCCGGGCCGGTTGCAGGCGGGGCGGGTGGCGCGGGCGGCTGCTGCGCCGAAGCCAGCATCGAAGCCGCCAGAAGGAGGGCGCCGAAGCCCATTCGGCGGGCCGTGGTGGCGAGTGAGGTGTTCATGCTGGAAGACCTTGGCGCCGCCCGCATGCGCGCCGTGCAGGACAACCGGCTCAGATGCTGTGCGGATCGACGTCGATCAGCCAGCGGATCACGCCCTTGCCCTCGGGCGTGCGCCGCAGCTCGTGCAGCAGCGGCTGCCAGCTTGCGAGCAATCGCTGCAGCGCGGCGCGCGAGGGGCTCTCGATGAGCATCTGCGCACGCTCCACGTCGGCCACCCGCTGGATCGACAGCGGCACCGCGGGATAGCGGGTGACGATGTCGGCGCCCGGCAGTTTCTCGGCCGCATCGGCCGCGGTGTTCAGGAAGGCCTGCGCCACCGACTGCTCGCGCGCATCGGCACGCAGCAGCGCCTGGAACGCGAAGGGCGGCATCGCGGCCGCCTGGCGCTCGTCGAGCTGCTGTTTCGCGAACGCGGCGTAGTCGTGCTTGCGCAGCGCCATGAAAAGGGGGTGCTGCGAGTGGAAGGTCTGGATCCACATCTCGGCGGTCGTGCCCTGCGCGGCGAGGTAGGCGGCGTCGCGGCCCGCGCGGCCGGCCGATTGCATCAGCAGGCTGAACAGCCGCTCGGGCGCGCGGAAATCGCTGGAGAACAGCGCGCCGTCGGGGTTCACCGCCGCCACCAGCGTGATGCGCCGGAAGTCGTGGCCCTTGGCGATCATCTGCGTGCCGACCAGCACGTCGACCTCGCCCGCATGCACGGCCGCGAGTTGCGATTCGAGCGCGCCCTGCTTCTTGGTGCTGTCGGCGTCGATGCGCGCGATGCGCACCGCGCTGCCGTCGGGGCGCTTCACCGCGGCGAACAGTTCGGCCAGGTGCTCCTCGAGCCGCTCGGTGCCGCGGCCCACGGGTGCGATGTCGGGGTTGCCGCAGGCCGGGCAGGCGCGCGGCACCCGCTCGGTGAAGCCGCAGTGGTGGCAGCGCAGGGTGCGGTCGATCTTGTGGAACACGCGATAGGCGCTGCAGTGCGGGCATTCGCTCTTCCAGCCGCAGTCGCCGCAGGCCAGCACCGGTGCGTAGCCGCGGCGGTTCAGGAAGATCATGCTCTGCTCGCCGCGCGCGATGCGCTGGCCGATGGCGTCGAGCAGCGCGCCCGAGAGCACCGTCTTGGGCGGCTGCAGGTTCATGTCGACCAGCCGCACCGCGGGCAGCTCGCCCGCGCCGATGCGCGATGGCATCTCCAGCCGCACATAGCGTCCGCCCGGGTCGTCGCCTTCGGCGGGGCGGCTCTGGTGCCAGCTTTCGAGCGAAGGCGTGGCCGAACCGAGGATCACCTTCGCGCCTTCGCGCTGGCCGCGCCAGACGGCCAGGTCGCGCGCGGAATAACGCGCGCCTTCCTGCTGCTTGTAACTCGGGTCGTGTTCCTCGTCGACCACGATCAGCTTCAGCCCCGGGATCGACGCGAACACCGCCATGCGCGTGCCCAGCACGATGCGCGCGGCGCCGCTGTGCGCGGCGAGCCAGCTCGCCAGGCGCTGCGGATTCGTCATGCCGCTGTGCAGCGACACCACCGCCTCGTCGCCGAAGCGGGCCTTGAAGCGCGCTTCCAGCTGCGGCGTGAGGTTGATCTCGGGCACCATCACCAGCGCCTGCGCCTCGGGGTCGCGTGCGAGCAGGTCGGCCACGCAGCGCAGGTAGACCTCGGTCTTGCCGCTACCGGTGCTGCCCACCAGCAGGAACGTGCCGCTCTCGGACTCGATGCGGGCCAGCGCCGCCGTCTGCTCCGCGCTCAGCGCGATCAGGTTGGCGGCTTCGGCCGTCTGGGCGACGGGTCCGGTCGTTGTCTTGCGCTTGAGGCGGCGCGCGAGCTGCGTCGCCGTCAGGTCGCGCAACTGCGGCGGCAGGGACGCCAGGGCGATCTCGCCGATGGAGCGCTGGTAGTAGCGGGCGGCAAAGGCCACGAGATCGCGCCAGGCCTGGCCGAGCGGCGCCAGCGCGTCGAGGGCGGCGCCCACGGGCTTGAGGGCCATGTCGGGCTCTGCGCCGTCCAGCGAGACGGGTTCGTTCCAGACCACGCCCAGCACCTCGCGCCGGCCCAGCGGCACCCGCACCAGCGTGCCGGGCACGAGCGGCGCCGTGCCGGCGTAGCTCAGCAGATCGCCGAGTGCGGCATGTGCCGGCGTCTGCACGGCGATGTCGATACGCCACACCAGGCCTGCCGGCGCGCTCTCAGGCGGCGGCAGAGGGACGCTACCGGCGGCCGGGGCGTCCGTATCTGGGGCAGGACTGGCTGGAGAAATGGGAGACCTTGTTGGCAACGGTTGTTAATGCGACTTTGAGCAAAACCACTTAAGTCGTTGATTTTCCAGTGCTTTGCCAGCCATCCAGAGTTTCTGTGGATAACTTTGTTGACAACCGGCCTCGACACGCTGCGGAGCCTTGAAAATCAAGGCTTCGGCTGGATTGCCCCAAAAAAAAGCAAAGTTCAAATCCTATATAAATCAACAACTTACGCGTGCTATTGGTTTGGGAGCAAAGAGGTCAATGCCTCAGATAATCTTGCGCACTGCAACACAGGTTTTGTGCATAAGTCGGGCCTCCTACACCGTTTTTAGGCTTGACAAACAGCGGCGGAGCGATTTTCCCGGGGGCACTTCGCGCTTCCGCACGATCGGCCCCCCGGGTCACAGTTTCAGCCGCGCAGGGCCCGCGACTGCGTGTGGACCGCTTCGACCAGCGCCGCCACATGGTCGGGCGGCGTGAACTGGCTGATGCCGTGGCCCAGGTTGAAGATGTGCGTCGGGCCGGGGGCATTGCGGTCCGCATGGGGCTTGCCGAACGCCTGCAGGACTTTCGCCACCTCGGCCTCGATCTGCGCGGGCGGCGCGAACAGCACGTTCGGATCGATGTTGCCCTGCAGCGCCTTGGCCTTGCCGTCGGTGCCTTCGGCGACCTGGCGGCGCGCGGCGGCGAGGTTCACGGTCCAGTCCACGCCGAGCACTTCGCAATCGAGCGCGCGCATGGCTTCGAGCCAGAGGCCGCCGCCCTTGGTGAACACGATGCGCGGCACGGGCTGGCCATCGGCGCCGGTGCGCTTCAAGCCCGCGAGCACGCGCGCCGTGTAGGCGAGGCTGAACTCCTGGAAGGCGCCGTCGGCCAGCACGCCGCCCCAGCTGTCGAAGATCATCACGGCCTGCGCGCCGGCGTCGATCTGCGCGTTGAGGTACGTGGCCACCGAATCGGCATTGACCGCGAGGATGCGGTGCATCAGGTCGGGGCGGCTGTACAGCATGCTTTTCACGAGCCGGTAGTCGCTGGAGCCCGCGCCTTCGACCATGTAGCAGGCGAGCGTCCAGGGGCTGCCCGAGAAGCCGATCAGCGGCACCCGGCCGTCGAGCGCGCCGCGAATCGAGGCCACGGCGTCGAACACGTAGCGCAACCTGGCCATGTCGGGCACTTCGAGCGCGGCCACGGCCGCTTCGTCGCGCACCGGGCGGGCAAAGCGCGGGCCTTCGCCGGCTTCGAAAGAAAGGCCCAGGCCCATGGCGTCGGGCACAGTGAGGATGTCGGAGAACAGGATCGCCGCGTCCAGCGGGTAGCGTGCGAGCGGCTGCAGCGTGACTTCGGTGGCGTAGTCGGTGTTGGTGGCCAGCCCCATGAAGCTGCCGGCCTTGGCGCGCGTGGCGACGTACTCCGGCAGGTAGCGGCCGGCCTGGCGCATCAGCCAGACGGGCGTGTGATCGGTGGCCTGGCGCCAGCAGGCTCGCAGGAAAGTGTCGTTTTGCAATGGGGCGAAAGGCATTTCCCAATTGTCGCAGGGCCTCGCCATCGCCTGCGATGGCCCTGGGACCGTCCGTGGAAAGCTCAGACCACCGGCACGCGCCGCGAATCCGCCGGGCTCACGTTGCGCCGGTAGAGAACCAGCGTGGCGATCAGCCCGCAGATGGCGGCCGCCGTCATCCACAGGCCCGGCGCGCCCTTGTCGCCGGTCATCTCGATGAGCCCAGTCGCGATGGCCGGCGTGAAGCCGCCGAACAGCGCCGTCGCCAGGCTGTAGGCAAGCGAGAAGCCGGCGGTGCGCACATTGACCGGCATCACTTCGGTGAGCGCCACCACCATCGCGCCGTTGTAGCTCGCGTAGAGGAATGACAGCCACAGTTCCACTTCGAGCATGCGCGCGAAGCTCGGCGCGCCCACCAGCCACTTGAGCGACGGGTACGCGGTGAGGATGGTCAGCACGGTGAACAAAATCAGCAGCGGCTTGCGTCCCACGCGGTCCGAGAGCGCACCCATGATCGGCAGCCAGATGAAGTTGGAGACGGCCACGCACAGCGTGACGATGAGTGCATCGGTCGTGCTCAGGTGCAGCACCGACTTGCCGAAGGTCGGCGTGTAGACCGTGATGAGATAGAACGACACGGTGGTCATCGACACCAGCATCATCCCGGCGATGACGAGGCCCCAGTTGGCGATCATCGACTGGAAGATCTCGCGCGCATCGGGGCGGTGCTTGCGTGCCATGAACTCTTCGGTCTCCTGCAGCGAGCGGCGGATGACGAAGAGCACCGGCACGATCAGGCAGCCGACGAAGAACGGCACGCGCCAGTAGAAGTCGCCGATCTCCTGCGAGGAGTAGGTCACGTTGAGCCAGTAGCCGAGCGCTGCCGCCACGACGATGGCCACCTGCTGGCTGGCCGATTGCCAGCTCACGTAGAAGCCCTTGCGGCCCGGCGTGGCCATCTCCGAGAGGTACACCGACACGCCGCCCAGCTCCACGCCCGCCGAGAAGCCCTGCAGCAGCCGGCCGATGAGCACCAGGAGCGGCGCGATGACGCCGATGGTCGCGTAGGCCGGCACGCAGGCGATGAGCAGCGTGCCCAGCGCCATGAGCGCGAGCGTGACGATCAGGCCCTTGCGGCGGCCGACGCGGTCGACGTAGGCGCCCAGGAAGATCGCGCCCAGCGGTCGCATTAGGAAGCCCGCGCCGAAGGTCATGAAAGTGAGCATCAGCGAGGCGAACTCGTTGCCCGCGGGGAAGAACGCCTTCGAGATCTGCGTTGCGTAGAAGCCGAACAGGAAGAAGTCGAACATCTCCATGAAATTCCCGCCGGTCACGCGCAGCACGGTGGCGAATTTCGAGGAGGAGGCCGTGGTGGAAGAAGGGCGGGCGGCCGCGCCTTGTGGCGCAGCGGAGGGCGCAGGATTCATCTTGTTGTCCCCTTGGGCGATGTGTGAACGCCTAAGGCTAGGTCGGGCTCCCCGACCGCTACCTGACGCCGCGGGTCAGGTAGCTGTCACTCATGGAGTGACGGACGCAATGCGCGTCAGGTTCTGCGTCAGGTCTTGTATTTGATCGAGCAGCCGTAGGGCCGCGTCGTGGTCGCCGAGATCGGTTTGCCGCCGAAGGCTTCGCCCAGCGCCTGGTTCACGTAGTTGGTCGCGGTCTTGATGTCGTCCACGCGCGCCGACGCAATGCTGTCGATGCCGCCCGCATACACCAGCGTGCCCTTCGGATCGATGATGAAGATGTGCGGCGTGGTGCGCGCGCCGTAGACCTGGCCGATGACGCCGTCCTCGTCCATCAGCACGGCAGTGGGCGCGGCCGATTGCGACTTCATCCAGGCATCGAGCGCGTCGGCCTTCAGGTAGTCGCTCGCAGCGCGCTCGGTGGAGTTGATGGCCAGCCACACCACGCCCTTGGCGGTCGCGGCCTTTTGCGTGGCGGGCATGTTGCCGCTGCCGTAGTGCTTGCGCACGAAGGGGCAGCCGGGGTTGGTCCATTCGAGCACGACGAACTTGCCGGCGAAGTCGGAGAGCTTGTGCTTGGCGCCGGTGGTGTCCACGGCCACGAAGTCGGGCGCCTGCTGGCCCACGGCCGGTGCGGCGAACGCGTTGGTGCCCATCAAAAAGGCCCCGCCGAGCGCAACGGCGGCAGCGACCACGGCACGGCGGGAGGCTCGGCTCAGGGCGGCGCGGGCATGGCGCGCGGCACGAAGGGAACGCGAGTCGGAGGTCGGCGAGAGAGACATGGCCAGCTTGAGCTCCATTAGAAAATTCCAAACGACAACTGCAGCTTAGAACGGTTTCTTCAAGTGCATGTGACAACCCATGTCACGCAGTGTGGTCAAAGCGCGGCGAGTGCGGCGCGGACCTCGTCTTTACCCAAAATTTCGGTCAGCACGACCGGCGCCTTGCCCGGCGCCTGCAGCACGTACACAGGCACGCCGCTGCGGCCGAGCGCGGTGAGCGCGGCGGTGATCGCGGGGTCGCGGCGGGTCCAGTCGGCGCGCAGCATCGCGACCTTCTTGGCATCGAAATCGGCGAGCACGTCGGCATCGGCCAGCGTGCGCTTCTTGTTGTATTGGCAGGTCACGCACCAGGCGGCGGTGAAGTCGATGAACACCGGCTGGCCGGCGCCCGAGAGCTCGCTCACGCGCTCGGCCGACCACGGTTGCCAGCGCTGGTCGGCAGTGCTGTTCGCAGCCAGCCTGGCCGGCTCCACCACCTGCAGCACGTTGCGGCCGATGGCACCGGTCAGCACCGCGGTGAAGGCGATCAGCACGGTGGCGATCACCAGCCGCGTGCGGCCGCGCAGCGTGAATGCCCAGACGATGGCCGCCAGGCACACCAGCAGCGCGAGCAGCGTGCCCGCGCCGTCGATGCCGCTTTGCTGGCCGAGGATCCAGACCAGCCACGCCACGGTGGCGAACATCGGAAAGGCCAGCAGGCGGCGCAGCGTGCCCATCCAGGGTCCGGGCTTGGGCAGCAGGTGGGCGACGGCGGGCACGAAGCCGGCCACGAGATACGGCAGCGCGAGCCCGAGGCCCAGCGCCGCGAAGAGCAGCAGCGCCTGCGCGGCGGGCAGGCCGATCGCGAAGCCGAGCGACACGCCCATGAACGGCGCGGTGCAGGGCGAGGCGATCACCACGGCGAGCACGCCGGAGAGGAAGTCGTTGGCCAGCGGATGCTTGGCCTGGGCGGTGCACACCGACGAGGGCGCCGCGTGACCGAACTCGAACACGCCCACGAGGTTCAGGCCGATCAGCGTGAAGAGCGCCGCGAGCGCCGCCACCACGCCCGGCGACTGCAGCTGGAAGCCCCAGCCCAGTTGCGCACCGGCCGCGCGCAGCGCGAGCATGGCGCCGCCGAGCGCGAGGAACGACAGCATCACGCCGCCGGTGTAAGCGAGGCCCGCCTTGCGGTGTGCGCTGGCATTGCCTGCCTGCCGCGCAAAGCCCAGCACCTTGATCGCGAGGATCGGGAACACGCAGGGCATCAGGTTCAGCAGCAGGCCGCCGAGCAATGCGCCCAGCAACGCCATGGCGAAGGTGCCGGTGGGTTGGGCGGGCAGGTCGGTGGTCGAGGCGGATGCGGCCGCGTTGGCGGCATTTGCCGCATTGGCAGTGAGCGCGGCCTGCAGTGCGGGCGACACCTCGGCGCGTGCCGGCGTGGCGGCGGGCCAGTTGCCGGAAACCGGCGCTTCCGCGCGCCATGCCACCGGCTGGCCCGGCTGGCGGTCGGCGTCGGCGAGGGCGACCACGAGCGGCAAGACAGTGGGGCTCGCGCTGCGCTGGTCGGCCAGCGGCATCGTCGCGGTCCAGGTGCCGCCTTGCCAGCTTTGCGTCCAGTCCTTGCCGGAGACGGCCGCGGTGCGGATCACTTCGGGGGTCTCGGGGAAGAAGGCCAGCGTCTTGCCTTGCACGGCGGCCGGCAGCCCTTCGAGCGTGATTCGCAGGTTGGTGCCGTCGACCTCGATGCCGCCCGGTTGGGCCAGCGGCTGGGGCTGGGCGGCCTGTGCGGCGTCGAAGTCGGCCTTGTGCAGCGCGGTCGAGCCCTGCAGCGGCAGCGAAAGGATGAACTCGCCCTCTTCGGGGATGCATTCTTTTCGGCAGACCAGCCAGGAGGCCTTGAGCTTTACGTCCATGGCCGGCGTGCCGCCGGCCAGCGCCATCGGCGGCTTGTAGAGCGTCGAGACCTCCAGCGGGACCGGCAGCAGCACGGTGTTCTCGTAGCCGTAGTTGGCGAGGTTGCCGACCGGGATCTTCTTGGGCACCGGCCAGGCGATCTCGCCGGTCGAGACGCCGGCGGGCAGCGTCCAGGTCAGTTCGGTCGGGAGGCCCGAATCGCCGGCGTTCTTCCAGTAGGTGTGCCACTCGGGCTGGTGGGTGATCTGCAGGCCGACCCAGGCCTGGGCGCCGGGGGAGACGCCGTCGGGCGCATGCGCAACGAGTTCGGCGCGCACGTGCGGGGTGGTGACGACAGCCCCGGTCTTGGGCGCCAATTGCGCGGCGGCCGGCATGCTGGCTGCGGCGATTGCTATCAGAAGCGTAGCGAAATGGATGCGCGGGAAGATCATGCCGTCAGTCGGAGCAATAGGGCAGGGCGAAGTTCCGGGTGTTTCGTCAGGCGGCCGCTGCCGCCCAGCCCAGCACCACGCGCCGGCTGTTGGCGCTTTTCTTCTCGATCTTGGTGACGACCACGGCCCCGATCTCGGCGGTGTTCGCAACATGCGTGCCGCCGCAGGGCTGGAAGTCGATCTGCGCGTCGCCTTCGGCGCCGATGCGGATGGTGCGCACCGTGCCCGTGCCGCGCGGGGGCTGCACGCTCATGCTCTTGACCAGCGCCGGGTTCGCGTCGAGCTCTTCGTCGGTGATCGCGCCCACCGTCAGCGGATGAGCCGCCTCGACCAGCCGCGCGAGGCCGGCGGTGAGCGCTTCCTTGTCGAGCGGGTCGGTCATGTGGAAATCGATGCGCGCGTAGTCGGGAGTGATCGAGCAGCCGTTCACCGGCACCGGCACGAGGTGGCACAGGAGGTGGGAGGCGGTGTGAAAGCGCATCAGCCGGTGGCGGCGCTCCCAGTCCAGGCGGGCGGTGACGGTGTCGCCGGGCTTCAGCGCGGCCAGGAGGTCGGCCTGTTCGGGCGTCGGCACGTGGAGGAACTCGTGGGTGGGAAGGCCCTCTTCGTTCTTGGCCTTGCGGGTGTCGGCGATGACGAGTTCGCGGCCGTCGGCCAGGGCCAGCACGCCGCTGTCTCCAGCCTGCCCGCCGCCCAGCGGATAGAACACCGTGCGGTCCAGCACGATGCCGGCTTCGTCGATGCGCAGGATGCGGGCTTCGCAGGCGCGCAGGTAGGCGTCGGCACGGAACAGGTCGTCGGTCATCCGGCGATGGTAGCGGCGATGCGCGATTGGGGTGCGCCCACGCCAGAAAGCGCCCACGACCGACAACCCCGGGGCCGGCCCGCGATGGATGATCCGCGCGGTATGCGGCCCCCGCCGCGAAGGATCACGCATGAAAGCTCCGCAGCAAGCACCCACCCGCATCGCCCGCGCCTGGCAGATGTCCGCCCTGGCCGTCGCCGCCGCCCTGCTCGTGGCCGGCTGCGGCGAGGCCGCCAAGCTCGCCCCGGAGGTCACGACCGGCCCGCGTCCGCAGCTGGTCGAGCCGAACAAGACGATGATTCCGACCGTCAACGTGGCGCCAGCCGTCGGCTGGACCGACACCGCCGCGCCCACCCCCGCCGAAGGCCTGCGGGTGACCGCCCTCGCGCGCGGGCTGGAGCATCCGCGCTGGGTCTACACCCTGCCCAACGGCGACGTGCTCGTGGCCGAGAGCAACAAGCCGCCCAAGCCGGGCGGCAGCAGCGACGGCGGCAGTGGCCCGATCGCCAAGATCCGCAACTGGGTCATGGGCAAGGTCATGGCCCGCGCCGGTGCCGGCGTGCCCAGCCCGAACCGCATCACCTTGCTGCGCGATGCCGACGGCGACGGCGTGGCCGAGGTCAAGCAGGTCTTCATGACCAACCTGATGTCGCCCTACGGCATGGCGCTGGTAGGCAACGAGCTCTTCATCGCCAACGCCGATGCGCTCGTGAAGGTGCCCTACACCGAGGGCGAGACCTCGGTGAAGGTCAATCCCACGCTGGTCACGCAGCTGCCCGCGGGCATCAACCACCACTGGACCAAGAACGTGATCGCCAACGCCGACGGCACGAAGCTCTATGTGACGGTCGGCTCCAACAGCAACATCGGCGAGAACGGCCTCGCGGCCGAGGAAGGCCGCGCCGCGATCTGGGAGGTCGACGCCAAGACGGGAGAAAAGCGCCTTTTCGCGAGCGGCTTGCGCAACCCCAACGGCATGGGCTGGGACCCCGACACCAACGTGCTGTGGACCGTGGTGAACGAGCGCGACGAGATCGGCAGCGACCTCGTGCCCGACTACCTCACCTCGGTGAAGGAGGGCGCGTTCTACGGCTGGCCCTGGACCTACTACGGGGGCATCGTCGATGCGCGCGTGACGCCGCAGAACCCCGAGATGGCGGCTAAGGCCATCGCGCCCGATTACGCGCTCGGCTCGCACGTCGCGCCGCTCGGCATGACCTTCTCGCACGCGCGCGGCATGCCGCCGGAGTTCGCGAGCGGCGTCTTCATCGGCGAGCACGGCTCGTGGAACCGCAAGCCCAAGTCGGGCTACAAGGTGGTGTTCGTGCCCTTCATCGGCGGCAAGCCGAGCGGGCCGCCGGTGGACATCCTCACCGGCTTCCTCACCGCCGACGAAAAGGCCCAGGGCCGGCCGGTGGGCGTGACGCTCGACAAGAGCGGCGCGCTGCTGGTGGCCGACGACGTGGGCAATGCGGTGTGGCGCGTGTCGCGCGCGAAACCGCAGTAACTCGCGCCGGCTTTTTCAGCGCTGCGGGCGGCGGATCCGGAAGAGCCGGTGCGCAAGCAGCGGGCTTCCGGCGGGCACGGACGGATGGTCGAACGCACCGGCCACGTCCTCGTGCATGCCGATGCGTTCCATCACCGCGGCCGAACGCAGGTTGCCGAGCGCGGTGAAGGCGACGATTTCGGCGAACCCGAGCCGCTCGAAGCCGACCTGCAGCACGCCGCGTGCGGCCTCGGTCGCGAATCCCTGTCCCCACGCGTGGCGCGCAAACCGCCAGCCGATCTCCACGCACGGTGAAAACGGCAGCGTGGCCAGCGGCACGTTGAGGCCCGTGAAGCCCATGAATTCGCCCTTTGCCTTGTGCTCGACGGCCCAGAAGCCCCAGCCGTTTTCTTCGATGCGCGCCTTGATGCGTTCGATGAGCGCATCGCTGTCGGCGCGCGTGGGCAGCGGGAGCAGGAATTCCATGACCTGAGGGTCGGCTGCCATGGCGGCGAAAGGGGCGAAATCGCTCTCGCGCCACTGGCGCAGGCGAAGGCGGTCGGTGTCGAATTCGATCAGGGGAGCAGACATGCGGCGATTGTGAGCGATCGCATATACATCATGCTGTGATGTAATTGAGGCTGCTCCGAATCTCCCCGACGCGCGCCGACACCCCCGCCATGACTCCTGCTTCCCATCCCCCGCGCGGCGACTTCGCCCTCCATGCCCGCCTGCTGCGCATCACCGCCATGGCCGTGGTCATCGGCGTCATCAGCACCGTGGCCGCGCGCGTGCTGCTCGACCTGATCCGCTTCTTCACCAATCTCTTCTTCTTCCAGACCTTCTCGCTGGCCGAGCGCTCGCCGGCCACGCACACGCTGGGCGCCTGGGTCATCGTGGTGCCGGTGATCGGCGGCCTCATCGTCGGGCTGGTCGCGCGCTACGGCTCCGACAAGATCCGCGGCCACGGCATCCCCGAGGCCATCGAGGCGATCCTGTTCGGCAAGAGCAAGATGTCGCCGAAGGTCGCGGTGCTCAAGCCGCTCTCGTCGGGCATCGTGATCGGCAGCGGCGGGCCGTTCGGTGCCGAGGGGCCGATCATCATGACGGGCGGCGCCATCGGCTCGTTGATCGCGCAGTACTTCCACCTCACCGCCGCCGAGCGCAAGGCGCTGCTGGTGGCGGGCGCCACCGCCGGCATGACAGCCGTGTTCGGCACGCCCGTGGCCGCGGTGCTGCTGGCGGTCGAGCTGCTGCTGTTCGAGCTGCGTCCGCGCAGCCTCTTGCCGGTGGCCGTGGCCTGCGCGGTCGCGGGCTTCACGCGGCCGCTCCTGATGGACGCGGGCCCGCTCTTCCCGCTGCAGACGGCCGTGCCAGGTCCGCTCGCGATGCTCTCCTGCGTGGCCGCCGGCCTCCTGTGCGGCATGCTGTCGGCCTCGCTCTCGATCTCGCTCTACAAGGTGGAAGATTTGTTCGGCAAGCTGCCGATCCACTGGATGTGGTGGCCGGCCATCGGCGGCCTGGCGGTGGGCATCGGCGGCTACTTCGAGCCGCGCGCGCTGGGCGTGGGCTACGACGTCATCGGCGACCTGCTGCACAACCACCTCGCGCTCGGCGTGGTGGCCGCGCTGCTCGCGGTGAAGGCGGTGATCTGGGTCATCTCGCTGGGCTCGGGCACCTCGGGCGGCGTGCTTGCGCCGCTGCTGATGATGGGCGCGGGCCTGGGCGTGGTGCTCTCGCATGTGCTGCCCGGCAACGACCCGATGCTGTGGCCGCTGGTCTGCATGGCGGCCACGCTCGGCGGCGTGATGCGCGCACCGCTCACCGCCACCATCTTCGCCTTCGGGCTCACGCACGACAGCAATGCGCTGCTGCCGCTCCTGACCACCTCCGCCGTGGCCTACGGCTTCACCGTGCTCACGATGCGCCGCTCGATCCTCACCGAGAAGATCGCGCGCCGCGGCTATCACATCTACCGCGAGTACGGCATCGATCCGCTGGAGCGCCACTCGGTCGAGGAAGTGATGACGCGCGAGGTGCGCAGCATCGACGCCGCGCTGCCCGTCGGCGATGCGCTCGCACGCTACTTCGGCGAAGGCCAGGCGCACCGCGCCTACCCGGTGCTGCGCGGCAGCGCGGTGATCGGCATGGCCGACCGCGCGATGCTCGCCGCGTTCAGCGTGGGCACGGTGGGCGACGCCTGCGGCGATGCGGTGCCGGTGTTCGCGCTCGCGGGCGAGAACTGCCGCCTGGTGGCCACGCGCATGGCGCGCCACCGGCTGGAGCGGTTGCCGGTGGTGAAGGATGCGCAGTCGCTCGCGCTCGTCGGCCTCGTGGCGCGCAGCGATCTCATCAAGCCCTCGCTCGCGCACTTCGACGAAGAAGAAAAGCGCGAGCGCTTGCGCGGCCTGCCCTGGCAGGCCGGCTAGCTCAGAACCCCGCCAGCACCACCTTGCCCTGCGCCTTGCCGCTCTCGATGAGCGCATGCGCGCGCTGAAGATTGGCGGCGTTGATGGTGCCGAAGCTCGCGTTCGCCGTCGTGCGGATGCGCCCTGCATCGACCAGCGCCGCCACCTCGGCCAGCAGCTTGCCCTGCTCGGCGATGTCGGGCGTGGTGAAGCGCGAGCGGGTGAACATCATTTCCCAGTGCAGCGAGATGCACTTGGTCTTCAGCGGCATCGCGTCGAGCACCTTCATGTCGTCGATCACCGCGAGCTGGCCCTGGGGCTTGAGGCTCTCGATGATCTGCGCGAAGTGCTGCTCGGTCTGCGTGAGGCTGGCGACCATGTCGACCTCGCCGATGCCGGCGGCCTTGAGCTCTGCGGCCAGCGGCTTCGAATGGTCGATGACCGCGTGCGCGCCGAGCGCAAGGCACCACTCGCGCGTTTCGGGGCGCGAGGCGGTGGCGATCACGCGCAGCTGCGTGAGCTGGCGCGCGAGCTGGATGAGGATCGAGCCCACGCCGCCCGCACCGCCGGTGATCAGGAGCGTCTGGCCCGCGCCGCCGCCCTTGGGCACCTGCAGGCGGTCGAACAGCAGTTCGTAGGCGGTGATGGTGGTCAGCGGCAGCGCGGCGGCCTGCGCGTCGTCCAGGCTCTTCGGCGCGATGGCGGCAATGCGCTCGTCCACCGCATGCAGTTCCGAATTGGCACCGGGGCGAATGATCGAGCCCGCGTAGTACACGCGGTCGCCGACCTTGAAGCTCTGCACCTCGCTGCCGATGGCCTCGACGGTGCCGACCGCATCCCAGCCCAGCACCTTGGCCTGGCCGGCTTCGGGCGCGGCGTTCTTGCGGACCTTGGTGTCGACCGGGTTGACCGACACCGCCTTCACGCGCACCAGCAGGTCGCGCGCGCCGGGTACGGGCGCGGGCAGTTCGATGTCCTGCAGCGATTCGGCGTTGTCGATGGGAAGGGGCTGGTAGTAACCGATGGCTTTCATGGCGGATGACCTTTCTGAAACGATGCCTGAACTGTAGGATGGCAACGGCCATTTGATAAGTAGGCCGCTAACAGCAACACTTTCAAATGAAGATTGAAAATACCTCCGACCTGCAGGTGCTCGTGCAAACGGCGCGCGGCGGCACGCTCACGGCCGCGGCCCATGCGCTGGGCATCACGCCGGCGGCGGCCAGCGCCACGCTCAAGCGGCTGGAAACGCAGCTCGGCGCGCGCCTGTTCGAGCGCTCCACGCGCGCGATGCGCCTCACGCCGCAGGGCCAGACGCTGCTTGACTACGCGGTGCGGGCCTTCGAACTTCTGGCCGAAGGCGAGTCGCTGGTCACGGCCGATCGCGGCGAGCTCGTGGGCACGCTGCGCGTGGCCGCGCCCTCGGACCTCACGCGCAGCACGCTGCTGCCGTGGTTCGACGAATTCCTCGCGCTGCACACCGGCGTGCAGCTCTCGCTGTCGGTCGGCGACCGGCCGCTGGACGTGATGCGCGACGAGGTCGACGTGGCGCTGCGCTACGGCGCGCTGGCCGATTCGCGGCTGGTGGCGCGGCCCTTTGCGATGACGAATCCGCTGCTGACCGCCTCGCCCGAGTACCTGCGCCGCCATCCGGCGCCGAAGACGCCGCAGGACCTGGCGCACCACAACTGCCTGATCTTCAACCGTGGCGGACGGCGGCACCGCATCTGGCGCTTCGCGCAGAACGGGCAGTGGACCGAGGTTCGGGTGAACGGCAACCGCAGCGTGGACGACGCCTCGCTTGCGCGCGAGTGGGCGGTGGCGGGATATGGCATCACGCTGAAGTCGGCGCTCGATGTGCGGGACGACATTCGCAGCGGGCGGCTGGTGCATCTCATGACGGACTGGCAGACGGAGCCTTATCCGTTGCATGCGTTGCTTCCTAGCGGGCGGTTTGTGCCGGCGCGGGTACGGGCGGTTGTTGAATTTCTTGCGATGAAGTTTGAGGGGTTGGAGGCTGGGTTTTGAACGCGTCCTTTGATTGACGCTGCTGGCCGGGTCTCGCCCCGGCGGGCGAGCTACTTTCTTTTGCTTCGCCAAAAGAAAGTAGCCAAAGAAAAGGCGACCCCGCTGTCTGCGACCCTTCGCTTCGCTGCGGGCAACCTGCGGTGCTCGCGTTTCGCGGGGTCTCGCAGAACTCGCCTTCGGCTCAAACAGCTGCGAGCCCTGATCCGCGAAACGCTGCGCTCCTCGGCGCAGCCAGAGGGGCTTTGGAGACCGACGGGCCATCGCTGCGCTCGGCCTCTTTTTTGGTCGGGCCTTTGCTTCGCTCGGCTTGGGATTTGCTCCCTCTCCCCTTGGGGAGAGGGTTGGGGTGAGGGCGGCTGCGCGACGTGCGCCGGGCCTTCCTCAGATCAACGGCGTGACCGCACCGTCCATCGCGACGGTGGCGCCCGTCACATAGCTCGCCCTCGGCGATGCGAGGAACACGACCGTGTTGGCGATTTCCTCGGGCGTCGCGATGCGCCCGAGCGGCAGGCGTGCGGTGGCGCGCTTCAGCGCCTCGTCGGTGTCGATGCCCTGCAGCTTCGCGTCGGCCTTCATGCCTTCCTGCAGGCGCGCGGTCAGCGTGAGGCCGGGGTTCACGGCGTTCACGCGCACGCCCTTGGCCGCGTAGGCGGCGGCCATGCCGGCGCTCACCAGCATCAGCGCCGCATTGGCCGCGCCGCCGGCCATGTGCACGGGGCTGGCGACCTTGCCGCCCTGGCCGATCACGTTGACGATCGCGCCGCGGCCGCGCTCGCCCATGCGCTTGACCACCGGGTCGATCATGTGGATGTAGGTGAAGTACTTGGCGTCCATCGCGTCGTGCCACGCGGTGGGGGTCAGGTCGTCGGGCGGGGTGCGGCGCGCGGCGCCGGCGGAGTTGACGAGCACGTCGACCGGCCCGAAGGCCTTCTCGGCCGCATCGAGGGCGGCCACGGCGCCGGCCGGGTCCTTGAGGTCCGCGGCATGCACCGAGACCCTGTCTTCTGCCCCGGCGAACGCCTCGGCCAGCGCCTTGCGCCCTTGCTCCAGGTTCTGCAGGTCGCGCGAGACGAGGCTCACGCGCGCGCCTTCGCGCAGGAAGCCCAGCGCGCAGGCCAGGCCGATGCCCTTGCTGCCGCCGGTGATGAGAACGTGCTGGTCCTGGAGCTGGAGATCCATGAAAGTCCTTGAAGGGGTTGGAAACGATTCGCCGGCGGCGATTGAAGCACCGCGGCGAAACCCCTGCACGGACGTGGCTGTCCGTTCCCTCGTACTCGCGGGTCAGCGCGCTGCGCTGGCGCGGCGCTGCGGCATCTCGGGTTCCAGCGCGCCGGGGGCGGTATCGACCGCGTCGCGCAGCTGGCCGTGGTGGTCGTGGTGCGCGAGCAACTGGCGCGTGCGTTGCCAGGCCGACAGGCGCGAAGGCGGCACCTCGATGTAGGAAGCCAGCGCGAACAGCGACGACTGTTCCTGGTCGGGCGAGGCTTCGCGTTCCTGCTGGCGCAGGCGCAGCGGCGCCATCATCAGCATCGCGCCCAGGATCGCGCCGATCACCACGGCGTATAGGGCCAGCAGGTGCAGCACCTCGGGCTGCGAGCGCGCACCCAGCACGTAGGGCCATGCATACCAGACAGCGCAGAACCAGATGGCAACGGTCACTGCCGGCCGCAAGACGCGCAGCCACAGGTACATGGCCAGCGTGCGTGTCGGCGAGCGGCTGTTGCCATAGGCACGCAGCGGCATGCGCGCGGCGTCGATGATGGGCGCCTCGTCGGTCGGCTGGCCCCACGACCGGCTTCGTGTCGGGGGCGGCGCGTCGGCATAGGCCTCGGCTTGAAGATGGATGGCATGGGCATTGGATTCACGGGGCATCGGAGACTCCTCGGTCAGGGCTCGTCCACACCGCGCGTTTACCGCGTCGGCGTATCAGAGCTTTGGGAAGGGCGATGACGGTGGCCGCCATCGTGATGGTCCAGAAAGCGATCGGATACCAGATCGTTCCGGCGAAATAGCGCAGCAGGTCCTTGTCGTAGCGGCGGTCGATCCACAGGCTCACGAGCATCTGGAGGATGCAGGTCATGGCCAGCAGCGTGCCCTGCCAGTGCGGCAGCAGTGCCGAATGCCAGGGCGAGTCCTGCGGCAGGAAAGGCCGTGCCAGGCCGATCGCCAGCACCAGCGCCATCGCATAGGCCCAGACCACGCTGACCATGTACTCGGCATACACCAGCCACATGCGCCAATGGCGCGGGCGCAGGATGCGCGGCGTGTAGCGCAGCATGGTCTGGATGCCGCCCACGGCCCAGCGCAGGCGCTGCTTCCACAGGCCGCGCAATGTCTCGGGCATGAGGATCCAGCACAGCGCGCGCGGCTCGAAGCGCAACTTCCAGCCGCCCAGCTGGAGCTTCCAGCTCATGTCGATGTCCTCGGTGAGCACGTCGGGGCTCCAGAAGCCCACGTCGATCACCGCCCGGCGGCGGAACATCGCAAGCACGCCCGAGACGGTGAAGAGCGTGCCCACCAGCTGCTGCGAGCGCTTGATGAGCCCGATGATCGAGGAGAACTCGCCCACCTGCATGCGCCCGAGCAGCGTGGTGCGCGTGCGGATGCGCGGATTGCCGGTCACCGCGCCGATGCGCTCGGAGCTGAGCATCGGCTGCAGCATCCAGGCGATGGCGTTCTCGTCCACCAGCGCATCGCCGTCGATGCCCAGGATGTACTCGCCGCGCGCGAGCTGGCAGGCGGTGTTCAGCCCCACGGCCTTGCCCTGGTTGCTGGCGTTGTGGATCACGCGCAGCCGGCTGTATTCCGTGGTCATCGCGTCCAGCAGTTCGCCGGTGCCGTCGGTGCTGCCGTCGTTCACCGCGATCACTTCGTAGTGCGGATAGCGCGTGCGCATCAGCTGCTCGATCACCTCGCGCAGGTGCGGCGCCTCGTTGAAGCAGGGCACCACCACCGTCACCAGCGGATGGAAGGGGAGTGTCGGCAGCGGGTCGAGGTCCGCGGGATCGCCGCGCTCGAACACCCAGGCGTGGGAGAGCCCGCCGGCCATCCACACATAGGCCATGAAGAACGGGTAGTAGAAGACGAAGCCGAACAGCAGCGGCGGCAGGTTCTGCGAGAGGGCCTGGAGCGTGGTCATGGCGAGCCGGTTCCTTCTGCCGCCGAAGGCGACGGGATGACCTGGCGCACGGGGCGCGACAGCAGGGTTCGGACCGAGATGGCGCGGCGCACCACGTCCAGCGAGGGTTGGTTGTTCAAGAAGTCGTCGGGGTAGTAGCCCAGGTGGCGGATGCCCGCGCGCTGGAGCAGCGTCCACTGGCGCGCGAGCTCTTCATCGGGCACCGGATTGCCGGTGCGCCAGTCGCGTGCCTGCAGTTCGAACACCGTGCCGTCCAGGCCGCGCGGCGTGTCGGCCGCGCGGCGGGCCAGCCGTGCGAGCCATGCATCGCTCTGTGCAGGATTCTTGGCTTCGCGCTCCATGCGCGGCATGGCCATGAGCCCCACGTAGTCGTAGGCGGCGAGCGCGTTCTCGTAGTTCTGCGCGAACCACTGTTCGGCCGCGGGTTCCAGCACCGGGCGCGCATACAGGTTGCGCGCGGTCTCCAGGCCCGGCCGCCACACGCCCACGCGTGCCGCGAGTTCCTGCGTGAATTCGGTCAGGTAGCGTGTCTTGGCGGTGGTCCAGCGTGCCATCAGCGCCGGGTCGGCGCGGATGGCGGCCACGTCGGGCGGCAGGCCCCAGCGCGCGTACGCAGCGAGCGCGGCGGGGCTCGCGTCCTCGTCGTCCGAGAGCATCGCGTCGTCGTGGAACAGCAGGCCCTCGAAGAAGGCGTGGCGGCCGAGGTCTTCGTACAGGTCGCCCACCAGCGTGCGCACCGCGGGGTCGAAGGGCGAGAGGCGGTGGTAGCGATCGGGCGGCGTGGTGCCGTCCTGTGTGCGCACGGTGTGCGCGGCGAGCGGGTTCGAGGCCGGCAGGCGAAAGGCCATCACCGGCATCCAGGCGTAGACCTTCACCCCGGCGCGGCTGCGCAGCTGCCAGGCCGCGCGGGCGAACAGGTCGGCGCGCATCGGCAGGTGGCGGTTGGGAAAGTACAGCGCGTCGGCCACGCCGTCGCCGTCCGGGTCCGCATAGGCCTGCAGGAACACCGAGCGCGGGCGCACTGCGGCCACGCGCTCCACCAGCGCCGAGAGGTTGCGCTCCTGCTGGGCCGGGTCGGGGTCGTAGACGTAGTCCAGGTCCACGTGCATCACGCGGTTGATCGGTCGCGCCTCGCCGCCGACCGGGCTGCGAAGGAGGCGCGCGTAATCGGGTGCCTCGTTGTCGTAGGCCGCGAGCGCGCGGCGGATGCGCGAGAGCGGCACCGCCGCCGTGTTCGGCCCGTCGTCCAGCGTGAGGGTGACGGGCATGCCGGCGCGCTCGGCGGCCTTGAGCGCCGCATCGTTGTACGCCCCGTAGGGCCACACCATCGCGCGCACCTTGGCGCCGGTGCGCGCTTCGATGATCTCGCGGCTGCGGCGCAGGTCGGCCTCGACGCGCCGGGTGTAGGCGGCGTCGTCCTCGTAGCGGCCGGTGGCCGCGTCGTAGCGGTGCGTGGTCGCGGCGGGAAGCATGTTGCCCTGCGGGTTGGCCGGAATGCCGGTGTGCATCGCATTGCTGTGGCTCGCGAGTTCGACCAGGCCCGAGCGCGCCATCTCGGCCGCTTCGCTCCAACGCAGGAACTCGTCCCGCTGCGCGGGCTTGTCGCCCCAGTGCACGAGGCTGCCCTCGGGCACCTCGAGCCAGCTGGACACCAGCGCCAGCACGGCGGGGTACCGGTAGCGCTGCAGCAGCGGGAACACCTTGGTGTAGGCGCTGCGATAGCCGTCGTCGAAGGTCAGCAGCACCGGCTTGGCGGGCAGCGGCGTGCGGCCGGCGCGTGCATCGACGATCTGCTGCAGGCTGACCGGGTGGTAGCCGCTGTACTGCAGCCAGGCGAACACTTCGGCGAGCGAGCGTTCGTCCACGGCGGTCTCGTCGGGCGAGGTCTCGAAGCTGGCGCGCACGTTGGCGCGCACGTCGTGAAAGGAGAGCACGCGAAAGCTCACGCCGTCGTCGGTGTCGGCGGGCGGCAGCGGTTGCGCCAGGGCCGGCAGCGCGAGCGCCACCAGCAGCCAGAGCATGGCCGCGCGCAAAAAGGAGAGGGGTTTCATCGGCGGCATCACTGCAGGGGCATCGAAAGGTTCAGGAAGACGCCGCGCTGTCGTTCGCGCACGCCGTCGTAGGGATGGCTGGAGAAGCTCACGCCGTAGCGCAGCGTCATGCGCGGGCCGAGGTTCCAGCGGTGCTCGTAGCGCACGCTCCAGAGCGGGCCGGTGCCGAAGCCCGCCTGCCGGTAGCCGCCGCCGCTCACTTCGACCGCCTGGAAGAACTGGCGCTCGTCGCTCTTCCAGTTGAGCCATTGCGCGCGCACCGCGAGCTGCGCGCTCGCGTCGCTGGACGGGCTGAAATACGCCACGTCCTGCGTGCGGCTGCGGCTCGCGTCCACGCCCAGCCGCGTCTCCAGCTGGAAGCGCGGCGTACTGATCCAGCGCTCCTGCCAGGTGAAGTCCAGGCCGCGGCGCAGGTTGCCGTCGCTGAAGTCCATTTGCTTCCACCCGAGGTCGAAGCGGCGCGATTCGTTCACCACGTAGCCGACGCTCGCACCGGCCTCGCGCGCGCCGACGCCGGTGGCCTTGGCCTTCCAGGGCAATTCCTTGCTGTCGCCGTCGTAGGTGGCCGAGAGGCGCCAGGCGTCGCCCGCGCGGTAGTCCACGCGGCCGGCCACGCTGGTGCGGTAGGGCCCGCCGTTGCTGCGCTGCAGCGCGCCTTCGGCCAGCCAGCGGCCGCTTTCCCAGCGCAGGCCCAGGCCCGCGCGTGCGCGGTTCGCATCGCCGATGGACGTGTCGCCACGGCCCAGCGACTGGTCGTAGAAGACGCGCCACTGGTCGTCGATGAGACCCGAGCTGAGCCGGCTGTCGACGCGCCATTCGCGGTTCGCGAGGGCGCCGCCTCCGGTCGATGCGCCTGCTTCGACCTCCAGTTGCGGGCCGGTGATGGCGCGGCGCTTGCGCGCGAGGTTGCGCACCTCGGCGTCGTCGCCCGCATCGGCCTCGAGCGATTCGGCGCGCTGCCGGGCTTGTGCGAATTCGCCCGCGTCCATCAGCGCTTCGACATGGCCGGCGCGCGCGCTGATGTCGAACGGGGCGTCGGCCGCCTGCGCCTCGAAGCGCGCGACGGCGGCCTCGGGGTGTTCGCGCAGCCGTTCGGTGAGTCCCGCGCCGTAGGCGTAGCCGGGGTTCAGCGGGGCTTCGCCGGTCAGCGTCGAAAAGCGCTGCTGGGCGAGCGCGGGGTTGTCGCCATAGAGCGCCAGCAGCCCGCGCATTCCGTTCACGTCGGTGTACTGGCTGTTGGGCCGGCGCGCTTCCGGTGCGAGCCGCAGGTAGGCGGGCGTGGCTTCCTCGATGCGCTTGAGCAGGGCCTCGGCGTCTTCGAAACGGCCGGTGTCCTGGTAGGCGTAGACCAGCCCGAAATGGCTCTCGGCGGGCATCTGCAATGTGGGGCCGGCCTTGGCGATGGCGGCTTCGTACAGCGGCACCGCATCGACCGAGCGGCGCTCCTGCGCGAAGGCGCGGGCGGCGGCTGAAAGGCCGTAGGGCGGCAGTTCCGTGCCGGCGGCGTGGAGCGTGCCGTAGAGCGCGATGGCCTCGGCGGGACGCCCGCGCTCGACCAGCGCGAGCAGGCGGTCGGACAAGAGGCGAACGCGCACGGCGTGCCACTGCGGCGCATCGGCGGGCGGCGCGGCAGCGGCGGCTGTGTCGAGCCGGCTCAGCGCAGTCTCCTGGTCGACCAGCACGCGGTCCAGCGCGACCACGCGCGAGGGCCCGAGCCGTTCGTCGCGCTCCTTGATCGCCCAGCGCAGCCGCTGCCCGAGCGCCCGCTGTTGCAGCGTGGACAGCGCGAGGGCCGAAAAGGAACCGGGTTTCGCGCGTTCGGCCGCCTCGGCGTCTTCGAATGCGGTCGACTCGGCGCCGCTGTCGGCCAGCAGGAAGTCGGTTTCCCGGCGCAGGTCGGACCGGTCGGGCCCGAGCGTGCTGGCTTCGGCGTAGGCGGACATCGCCTGCAGCGTGTCGCCGCCCGCCCGTGCCAAGGCTCCGCGCAGCTCCAGGAGCGCGAGCCGGTCGGCTGTTTCGGTCGGCGCGGGTTGCGCGAGTTCGCGGTACAGCGCCTGTGCTGCGGGGATGTCGCCGCTGTCAAGACGCCAGAAGGCCTCGTGGATCCGCGGTTCTCGCGCTGCAGGTTGCCTTGCGCGCCACGCGGCGACAGTTTCGCCCTGCAATATGAGGTCTTTGGTACGTCGTGCCGCCACGGCCAGCGGACCCAGGGCGTAGTCGCGCAACTGGCCCGGCGGAAACTGCCGGCCCAGCGCCACGGCTTCGGCGAACTGGCCGTCGTCAACGGCAACGGCGATCGCATCGGAGGCCACCCGCTGGCGGGCGGCATCTGCGAGCGTGGCCGCGGCGAGCCAGTCCTTCAGCTGCCGCAGCGCCTGCGCGGACGTGAGGCGGCCGGCGCGGCGCTCGGCGATCAGCGCGTCGTGGCGCTGCGGGTCGTAGGCCGACGTGCCGCGCTCGGCGGCGGGCTGATTCGTGACAACGGATTGCGCCTGTGCCTGGGACATGCCCAGGGCCAGTACGCAAAGAATCGGTGGCAAGCCCCGCGCAACGGCTGCGAGGTGTAGCGACAACGAACGGACCAGCGCAGTTTTGCGCCCAGCCGTGACCGTGCCCCCATCTTTTTGGTGGATCGACACTCTGCTCCCTTGAACATCACCCGGTGCGCAGCCTCTTGTGCCGTCACAACGGAGAACTTGCAGCCTGTTAGCAAACGTAGCTGAAAGTTCTTAAAAAATGACTCTAGGGGATGTTGTTAACAAATCGGAGAAACTGACAAAACATAACTAATGACTGTGAACTGGATCGCAGTTTCGCGATTGACTTCAGGCAAGTTGTATGCAGGTGCAACTTGGGGACGGCAACGCGCCCGCCTAAGATCGTGAAATGAACGCCCCATCGTCCCCGTCGCTACCCCTTCCCCGGTTCTGGTCCCAGCTCACCACGCGCGATTTCGCCTCGCTCGACGCAGCTGCCACCGTCGCGGTGCTGCCGCTGGGCGCGACCGAGCAGCACGGCCCGCACCTGCCGCTGGGCGTGGACACGGTGCTGGCCGACGGCATCGTGAGCGCATCGCTGTCGCTGCTGGCGGCGGATCTGCCGGTGCTGTTCCTTCCGACCCAGCAGATCGGCCTCAGCCCCGAGCACGCACGCTTTGCCGGCACGCTCACGCTCTCGGCCGAGACCCTGATCCGCATGTGGAACGAAATCGGCGCGGGCGTGGCGCGCGCCGGCGTGAAGAAGCTGGTGCTCTTCAATGCGCACGGCGGCCATGTGGGGGCGATGGACATCGTGGCGCGCGAGCTGCGCGCGGCCCACGGCCTCATCGTCTACAGCGTGAGCTGGTTCAACCTGCCGCTGGGCGAGGCGAACGCGCAGTTCGGTGCGAAGGAGCACCGCTTCGGCGTGCACGCGGGCGAGGTCGAGACCTCGATGATGCTGGCGCTCACGCCGCAGCTCGTGCGCATGGGCGAGGCGAAGGATTTCCGCTCGACCTCCGAGCAGCGCGCCGCCGACTACGCGATCCTGGGCAACGGCAAGAGCGCCAAGCTCGGCTGGGCCATGGAGGACTACAACGCGCAGGGCGCAGCCGGCAATGCGGCCGCGGCGACGGCGGCGAAGGGGCAGGCGGTGGTCGATGCGGCCGCGCAGCAACTCGCGTTGCTGCTGGCGGAGGTGTCGCGCCTGCCGCTGGCGACGGCCAACACCCAGCCGCTGCCCTGACCAGCCTTCAGGGAGAAGTGCGCGAAAGCACCCCGGCGAACATGTCGGAATCGACATTGCCGCCGCTCACGCTGATGCCCACCGTCTTGCCGCGCCAGCGCTCCTGCTGCTGAAGCGCGCCCGCGAGCGCCGCGGCGCCCGCGCCCTCGGCCACGTTGTGCGTGTCGGAAAAGAGGATGCGCATCGCCTCGGCCACCTCGTCGTCGGTGACGGCGATCACGTCGTCGGCTTCGCGCAGCACCACCTCGACCGATTCGGGCACCGGCACGCGGCAGGCCATGCCGTCGGCCAGCCGCGTGCTGACCGGCGACTCGACGGGCTTGCCCGCGCGGAAGGAGTCGCGGTACGCCGTGGCATGCGCCGACACCACGCCGATGATTTTTGTGGCCACGCCGCAATGCGCGCGCGCCACGGCCGCGCCGGCGAATCCGGAGCCCAGGCCGATGGGCACGAACAGCACGTCGGGCGGCGCGTCCTCGAATGCGCTGAAGAACTCGACATACGCGGTCGATACACCGCGCACGAGTTCGCGATGGAACGAGGGCACGCGATGCAGCGCGTCGCGCTCGGCCAGCAGGGCCGCGTGCTCCGACGCCGCCTGGAAATCGTCGCCATGCTCCACCAGCGTGACGCCGAGCGCGCGCATCGCGGCGTTCTTTTCCTGCGAGTTGCCGTGCGGCACGACGATGGTCGCGTCCAGCCCATGCCGCCGCGCCGCGAAGCCGAGCGACTGGCCGTGGTTGCCGCGCGTGGCGCTGATCACATGGCGCACTTCGGGGTGCTCGCGCGCGAGCGTCTCGAAGTAGGTGAGGCCGCCGCGGATCTTGAAGGCGCCGACCGGCGTGTGGTTCTCGTGCTTGGCCCAGAGGGTTGCGCCCAGGCGCTGCGACAGCAGCGGCCAGCTGTATTGCGGGGTCGGCGGCATCGCCGCATGCACGGTGCGCTGCGCGGCTTCGATCTCCTGGCGGGTGAATTTCACTGGCGTCCTTTTTTTATTGCTTACTTGCGTTCGGTGAGGGCGACCCGCACCGCCAGCGCGGCCAGCACGCTGCCCATCACGTAGCGCTGCGCGCGCAGCCAGCCGGCGCTTTGCGACAGCACCGCGGTGATGCTCGCGGCGCCGAAGATCACCGCCGTGTTGACCGCCGCGCTCGACGCCATCTGCGCCATGCCCAGCTGCATGCTCTGCAGCAGCACCGAGCCGCGCTCGGGGTGGATGAACTGCGGAAAGAACGACAGGTAGAACATCGCCACCTTCGGGTTCAGCAGGTTCGTGAGAAAGCCCATGCGGAACAGCTTGCCCGGCGGATCGGCCGGCAGCGCCCGCGCCTCGAAGGGCGCATTGCCGCCGGGTCGCACCGCCTGCCATGCGAGCCACAGCAGGTAGGCGGCGCCCGCGATGCGGATCGCATCGAACGCGAGCGGCACCGCCAGCAGCAGCGCGGTGAGCCCGAGCGCCGCGGCGAACAGGTGCACCAGAAAAGCCATCAGCACGCCGCCCAGCGAGATCATTCCCGCGCGGCGGCCCTGGATCAGCGTGCGCGAGACGCAATAGATCATGTTCGGCCCCGGCGTGAGCGCCAGCAGCAGCGAGGCGAGGGCGAACCAGGCGATTTCGGTGAGGGTCAGCATGCTCAGAGTCCCTTGGATTCGAGGGTGACGGGGCCGCGCGGCGTGTCGAACACCGCGACGAGGTTGGGCGGACCGGCGTCCACCTTCAGCGCGCCCATGCCGATGGCCGAGAGCGCGCCCGACAGGGCCGGTGCGCGCGGGTGTGCGGCGCGCAGCGAACGCAGCACGAGGCCCGATGCAGGCATGGCGTCGGTCGGGTGCACCGGCCCCCACTGGATCAGCGTCGGCAGCGCGCCGTAGAAGAGCCGCTGGCCGTCGTCGCGCACCGTGATCTGCCATTCGAGCCGCCCGGCCGGCGTGTCGCGCGAGGCTTCGAGCAACTGGCCCCGGTCGATGTGCGCGTGCTCCTCGTGGGCCAGCGCGCGCGTTGCGGCGACGGCATCGGGCACGCGCGCGACGAAGTGGATCAGGTGCGGCCCGTGCTGCGCGAGGCCGGCCTGCAGCGCGGCGTCGTCCAGGTCGAACCAGCGGCGCGTGCCGGAGCGCGAGGGCTGCTTGCCGGGCTCGATCGCGATGATCTCCGCGTAGGCACGCGGAAACGCATCGCCCGCCACGTTCAGCAGGCGGTTGTGCGTGCCCATGAGCGGATGTGTGCCGCCGGGGCCGGGCGTGACGCCCAGCGTTGCTTCGCACCACGCCACGCCCTCGTCCAGCGAAGTGGCGGCGATCACCAGGTGGTCGACTTCAGCGTGCATGGCAGTTCCTGTTTCAGAGCGTGACGTTGCCGTCCACGCAGGTCACGGCATCGCCGCCGACCCAGATCTTTCCTTCGCCGTCGCGCTCGATGTACACGCGGCCCGCGCGGCCCAGGCACTGGCCTTGCGCGGCCAGGTAGCGCTCTGGCATGTGGCCGTCGGCGATCAGCCATTCGGCCAGGCTCGCGTTCAGGCTGCCGGTGACCGGGTCTTCCTGCACGCCGATCGGCTCGGCGAAGGCGCGCACTTCCAGGTCGATCTTCGCGCCGTCTTCGTTCGGCGTGGCGGGCCGGTTGCCGAAAGCGCGCGCCTCGCGGTTGGAGCGGCCGATGAGCAGCGAGGTGTCGTGCGCCGCGGGCACGCCCGCCACGCCGGCCTTCACGCCCAGTTCCTTCAGCGCGCGGTGGTCGGGCTGCAGCGCCAGAACGGCGTCGGCATCGTTGAGCAAGATACCGAACCAGACCGGGCCGTTGTCCAGCACCTGCGCCGCGACCACCTGCTGCGCCTTCAGGCCCAGCGCGCCGGCCACCTTGGCCAGCAGCGCGGGACTCGGGGCGCTGCGCTTGAGCGGTGGCGCGGCGAAAGCCAGGCGATCGCCGTCGCGCCGCAGCGGAACGAGGCCGGCGCCGCATTGCTGCACCACGCGGCCCGCGACCTTGGGCTTGCCGCCCGCCTCGAGCCATGCATGGCAGGTGCCGATGGTCGGATGCCCGGCAAAGGGCAGCTCGCCGCCGGGCGTGAAGATGCGCACGCGGTAGTCGGCCGTCGGTTCGGTCGGCGGCAGGAGGAAGGTGGTCTCGGACAGGTTGGTCCACTGCGCGAAACGCTGCATGGCGGCGTCGTCCAGGTCCTGGCCATCGATCACCACGGCCAGCGGATTGCCGAAGTAGGCGGTGGCGGTGAAGACGTCGACTTGCTTGAAGGGGCGGGATTTCATCGGATTCAAACGGTTCAGGTCAGAGGGCAATGTCAGTCAAGGAGACACCGTGGAACCGGCTCCGCCGGGCCACTGGTGTCGCCCCCTGCGAGGGGGTTGGCGAAGCGACACGAAGTGCGCGAAGACTGGGGGTCATTCCAGTCCCAGGTCGAGCACGCCGCGGGCGCCCGGGCGGGAGAGGAGGTCGGCGTACCAGCGTTCCACGTTCGGCCAGCTCGGCCGCCGGTATTCGGTGGCGGGCAGACCGAACCAGCGGTGCGCTTCGCAGCCGACGGGGATGTCGGCCATCGTGAAGCGGTCGCCGCCCATGTAGGCGCGCTGGGCAAGGTGCGCATCGAGCATGGCGAAGAGGGCTTCGCTCTCGCGCACCGAGGCGTCGATGAGCGCGGGCTGGCGCTCGGCGGGCGGCGTGCGGACCCACTGCACGAACGCGTCGCGGCTCGCGCGGTTGAGCGTGGTCTGCTGCCAGTCCATCCAGCGCTCGGCGTCGAAGCGCGCGGGCAGCTCGCTCGGATAGAAGGTGCCGTGCGAATGCTTCGCGCAGAGGTAGCGCACGATCACGTTCGACTCCCAGAGCGTCACGCGCTCGGCGCCTTCGCCGTCGTCGATGGTCGGCACCATCGCATTCGGATTGAGCGCGAGGTATTCGGGCGTCTGCACCACGCCGAACTTGCCGCCGGCCTCGGTGCGCTGGAAATCGAGCCCGAGTTCCTGCGCGCACCACACCACCTTGCGGACGTTGATCGAGCTGATGCGGCCCCAGATATTGAGCATGGTGTTCAGTGTCCTTGTGCGGAAAGTGCAGCCCCTGGTGCGGCGGGTCGGTCGAGCATCAGCAGGCGGATGGCCAGGCCGATCATCACCAGCGCGAGCAGCGTGCGCTGGAATCTTTCGGCGCCGGGCCGGCGCTGCAGCCATCGCCCGACCTGCCCGCTGCAGGCGCCCAGCAGCGTGTTGAAGGCGAGCGCGGCCACCGACAGCACGATGCCCAGTTGCACCAGCTGCAGCGGCACGCTGCCGCGCGACGGATCGACGAACTGCGGCAGGAACACCATGAAGAACAGCAGCGCCTTCGGATTGACGAGGTTGTTCAGGAGCGCCATGCGCACGATGCGCCCGAAGCCGGCCGGCTGCGCCTGCGCATCCATGCGAAGGCCGCCATGGCGCAGCGCCTGCACCGCAAGCCACACCAGGTACAGCGCGCCTGCATAGCGCAGCAGGTCGAACGACGGCGGCCACGCGGCCACCAGCGCGGTGACGCCGGTCGCCGCGAAGAGCGTGTGCACCAGGTCGGCGGCCGAGATGCCGATCGCCGCGGCGAACCCGCCGCGCGGACCGTGCGCCACGCCGTGCGAAAGCACGAAGGCCATGTTCGGGCCGGGCGAGAGGAACAGCGCCAGCACGGCGAGCAGGAAGAGCGAGAGCGTCGCGATGCCGATCATCGTCCCCGCCCCCTCACACCGATGCGGGCGCGAGCTTGTGCTCGCCGAGCAGCGCCAGTTCTTCGCGCAGCGTGAGCGCGAGGGCGGCGATGGCGGTGTCGATCTCTTCCACGCTGGCCGTCACGAACGACAGGCGCAGCGTGCGCGGATCGCCCAGGCCCGCATAGAACGGCGCGCCGGGCACGAAGGCCACGTTGCGCTCGACCGCCTTGGGCAGCAGCTTCACGGTGTCGATGCCCTCGGGCAGGCGCGCCCACAGGAACATGCCGCCCTTGGGCGCGTTGAACTTCACATCCAGGCCGGCCATCTCCCGGGTGAGCGCCGCCATCATCGCGTCGCGCTGGCGCTTGTAGAGCGCGCGAATGGTGGGCACGTGGCGGTCGAGGAAGCCGTCCTTCATCACGGCCGACACCATGCGCTGCGTGAAGATCGGCGTGTGCAGGTCGACGGCCTGCTTGGCCTGCAGGAGCTTCGGGTAGATGGCCTTGGGTGCCACCAGGAAGCCCAGGCGCAAGCCGGGCGCCAGCACCTTGGAGAACGAGCCCAGGTAGATGCAGCCTTCGGGGTTGCGCGCCGTCAGCGGCAGCGGCGGCGCTTCGTCGAACCAGAGTTCGCCGTAGGGGTTGTCTTCGATGATCGGGAGGCCCGCTTCGGCGGCGGCGGCCGAGACGGCGGCGCGGCGCTCTTCGGTCATGGTGCGGCCGGTGGGGTTCTGGAAGTTGGGCAGCAGGTAGACGAAGCGCGCGTCCTTCGCCTTGGCCACGAGGTCGTCGACGATCACGCCGTCTTCGTCGCTCGCCACGCTCATCGGATTCGGCTCCATCGGGCCGAAGGCCTGCAGCGCGCCGAGGTAGGTGGGCGTCTCCACCAGCACCTTGCTGCCCGGATCGATCAGCACCTTGGCCACGAGGTCCAGGCCCTGCTGCGAGCCGGTGGTGATGAGCACCTGCGCGGGATCGACGGTCCACGGCAGCATGTCGGCCACGGCCTGGCGAAGCGGCGCGTAGCCTTCGCTCGCGGCGTACTGCAGCGCGGCCTGGCCGTCGTTGTGCAGCACCTCGGCGCAGGCGTCGGCGAAGGCCTGGATCGGGAAGGTCTTGGGCGAGGGCAGGCCGCCGGCCAGGCTGATGATGCCGGGGCGTTCGGTGACCTTGAGGATTTCGCGCAGCACCGACGGGTTCATCTTGGCGGCGCGGGCGGCGAGTTTCCAGTTCATGGCGTTTCTTCTTTCAGGCGGGGTGAGGTGAGATTCGATGGCAGGTCGCCGAGGGATGCAACCAGGATTTTGTTGCAGGCGGCGTGAAGGGGCGTGGTCATCGGCTTCTTCCGGCCGCGCCCGTGGGGAGCGGCGCTGCGGCGAGTGCGGCCGGCGGCTGCGAGAGACGCTTGCCGATGACCACGGTGGCGACCACGGCAATGGCGAAGCCCAGCGTCACCACGTCGAGCGGTTCGCCCAGGATCGGGATCGACGCGAGGATCGACAAAAAGGGTTGCAACAACTGCGTCTGGCTCACGCGCAGCGCGCCGCCGAGGGCGAGGCCCCGGTACCAGGCGAAGAAGCCGATCCACATCGAGAACATGCCGACGTAAACGAAGCCCAGCCACGACGTCGTGGCGATGGGCTGCGTCGGCCACAGCGCCAGCGTGGCCGGCAGCGTGAAGGGCAGCGCCATCACACAGACCCAGCAGATCACGCGCTCGGCGCCCAGCGAAGGCGTGATCTGCGCGCCGTAGATGTAGCCGAAGGAGGCGGCGATGACCGCGCCCACCAGCAGCAGGTCGGCCCATTCGAAGCCGAAGCCATGGCCGCTCTGGCTTGCGCGCAGCACCGAGAACACCACCACCAGCAGGCTGCCCGCGATGGCGCAGAGCCAGAAACCCAGGCGCGCGCGCTGGTGCAGCACCCAGGCCGCAACGGCGGCCGTCACCAGCGGCAGCAGCGCCGTCACCACCGCCGCGTGGCTGGCCGTGACCACGCGCAGCGCATAGGCCAGCAGCAGCGGAAAGCCGATGCAGTTGCCCAGCACCGCGATGCCCAGCGGCTTCCACTGGTGTGCGGCCGGCCGCGGGGAGCGCGTGACCAGCAGGAAGATGGCCGAGAGCACACCCGCCAGCGCCGCGCGCCCGAGCGTGACGAACCAGGGCGAGAGCTGCGGTGCGTCTTGCGAGCCGGTGGCCAGCCGTGTCATCGGCAGCGTGATGGCGAACATGGCGACGCCGATCACGCCGAGCCACATGCCCAGCGTTTCGTCCTTGATGTCGAGCTTCTTGCTCATTGCGCAGCCTCCGCGCTGCGCACTGCGGCATTCGCCTTGGGAGCGGCCCGGCGGCTCATACGCTCACCATCCACCACGCCGTGAGCACCAGCACCAGGCCCATCGCACGGTTGAACCACAGGAGGCGCTTGCCCCTGGCGAGCCAGTCGCGCAGCAGCGCGCCGACCAGCGCATAGGCGAAGTTGCTGGTGAAGGCATAGAACAGCATCACCGGCGCGACGATGGCAAAGCGCGAGAGCGCATCGGGCTGGCCGGCGATCCATCCGGCCACCAGCGTGAGCGCCAGGAGCCACGCCTTGATGTTGACGAACTGCAGCATCACGCCCTGGCCGAAACCGACGTTGAGCCTGGCGCCATCGGCCTTGCCCAGCGTGCCGCTGCCGCTGAGCTTCCAGGCCAGCCACAGCAGGTAGCCGATGCCCAGCGCCTTGATCGCCAGGCGCAGCGGCGGCACCGCCACCACCAGCGCGCCGAGGCCGGCCGCGCAGATCGCCAGCAGCAGCGTCCAGCCGATCGGCACCGCGACCACGAAGCGCATCGCGCGCGGCAGGCCGCCGTTGGCCGCCAGGGCGGTGGAAAGCGTGGTGTTGGGACCGGGCGAAAAACTCATCGCCGTGGCCAGCACCAGCAGCGCGGTGAATTCTTGCCAGTTCATGACACAGACTCTAAACTTGTGACCATTACAGTTCCAGTACAGATAACCGGACAAACAGGTCATCTGTATTGGTGAAGCCATCGACACAGCATGCTGACACGAACCTCCACCCAGTCGTTGACCGGCCAGCTGGCCGACCGCTTGGCCGAGCGCATCCGCACCCGGCTGCTGCCGCCCGGCGCCCGGTTGCCCTCGGTGCGCGAGTGCGCGCGGCAACAGGGCGTGAGCCCGTACACCGTGGTCGCCGCGTACGACCAGCTGCTCGCGCAGGGGCTCGTCGAAGCCCGCAGGCAGCGCGGCTTCTACGTGCGCGATTCGGCGCAGGTGCAGGAAGGCCGTTCGGGCAAGACCTCCGACGCCGTCGGCGTGGGCGACATGCCGGCGGCCATGGCCGTTCAGATGATGGCCTCGCGCGTACCGGCCGACGCGAGCTCGCTGATCCGCAGCATGTTCCACCGCCCGAGCGACAAGCCGCAGCCGGGCATGGGCGTCTTCCCGCCGGACTGGATGACGTCGACCTTCATCCCCACGGCGGTGCGGCGCATGACCGGTACAGCCGTGCTGCAGGAGCTGTCGCTCCAGTACGGCGAGCCCTCGGGCGACATGAGCCTGCGCCGCAGCCTCTCGCAAAAGCTCGTGGGCATCAACGTGCCTGCCGCGCCCGACCAGATCATCACCACCATCGGCGCCACCCATGCGCTGGACATCGTGAGCCGCACGCTGCTGCGCCCGGGCGACCCGGTGATGGTCGAGGAGCCGGGCTGGGCGCTCGAATTCGCGCGGCTGGAGGCGCTGGGCATGCGCATCCTGCCCGTGCCGCGCCGCGCCGACGGGCCCGACCTGGAAGTGATGGCGCAGTACTGCGCGCTGCACAAGCCCAAGCTCTTCGTGAGCGTGAGCGTGCTGCACAACCCGACGGGCTACAGCCTCACGCCCGGGAGCGCCCACCGGGTGCTCAAGCTCGCGAACGAGCACGACTTCCACATCGTCGAGGACGATACGTACAGCCACCTCGCGCCCGAGCACGCCACGCGGCTGAGCGCGCTCGACGGGCTGCAGCGCACCGTCTATGTGAGCGGTTTCGCCAAGATCATCGCGCCCAACTGGCGCATCGGCTTCCTGGCCGCATCGCCCGCGCTGAAGGAGCGGCTGCTGGAAACCAAGCTGCTGGCCACGCTGACCTCGCCCACCCTCTTCGAGCGGGCGTTGTCGTGGTGCATCGACCAGGGCCAGCTGCGCCGGCACGCGGATCGCATACGCATCCGGCTCGACGGTGCGCGCGGGCGGTCGGTGAAGCTCGCGATGTCGCACGGATGCACCTTCGCCTCGGAGCCGGCGGGGCTCTTCGGCTGGGTCGATACGGGCGTCGACACCGACGCGCTCACCCAGCGCATGCTCGACCAGGGCTACCTGCTCGCGCCGGGCTCGCTGTTCCATGCGCGCCGGCCGCCCAGCACCATGATGCGGATCAATTTCGCGACCTCGCAGGATGCGACTTTCTGGAAGGTCTTCAGCAAGGTCAGAAGCGAGCTTTGAGGCCGGACGCCGGAGGCTTGGAGTAAGCTGGCAGCACAAGAAAACCCAGCCTGGAGACCTCCCGCATGACCAACGCCAGCCAACCCTTCAACTTCAGCCAGTTCGTCCCCGGATTCGACTTCCTGAAGAACCTGGCCGGGGGCGCCGCCGCAGGCGCCGGTGCCGCATCGTCGGTGCCGGGCATCCCGAGCCTGGCGAGCTGGGTGGCGCCCACGCTGAGCGTGGAAGAGGTCGACAAACGCATCCAGGAACTTAAGACCGTGCAGTACTGGCTCGAGCAGAACGGCCATGCGCTCAAGGCCACGATCCAGGCGCTCGAGGTGCAGAAGATGACGCTCTCGACCCTGCGCGGCATGAACGTGCGGATGGAGGACCTGGCGAGCGCGTTCACCAAGCAGGCCGCGGCCGTCGCTCCGGCGCCGGCGCCAACGCCTTTCGCAGCCGCGGCGCCCGAACCCGAGCCGGCCGAGGAAGAAGACGAAGCCGAGATCGAGAAAGAAGAAGCACCCGCTCCGAAGAAAAAGCCGCGCAGCAAGGCGGCTGCCGCTGCAGACGGCGCCGGCGTGGTCGATCCGATGCAGTGGTGGGGCTCGCTGACCGAGCAGTTCCAGCAGATCGCCAGCTCGGCGCTGCAGGACGCGGCCCAGCTCAAGGTCCCCGCCATGGCCCAGCCGCTGGCCGACGCGGTCGGCAAGGCGATGGGCAAGACGGCCGCCGCAAAAAAGCCGGCAGCCAAGACCGCGGCACGAAAGGCGACAACGCCCGCCGCGAAGAAAAAGACGTCGACCGCCGCCCGCAAGCGAACCACCGGCCGCCGCTGACGTCCTACACATTCCACTTTTGAAGAGAACGGGTTGGCACGCATCATGAAGTTGTTTCCCTCCGGCCATGCCACCCACCCGCAATGGCGCATGGCGGCCGGCCTCGTGCTGGCCCAGCTGCGCGCGCAGATGGCCCTGCCCGACTACGCGTCGTCACCGACGCTCGGGCTGCTCTACATCACCGACCACTACGCGGCCGAGGCGCAGGAGATCCTCGATCACCTGGGCGCCGAGCTGCCCGAGGTGACCGACTGGTCGGGCACCGTGGGCATCGGTGTCTCGGCCAACAACGCCGAATATTTCGACGAGCCCGGCATGAGCCTCATGCTCTGCGCGCTGCCCAGCGACCAGTACCGCGTGTTCTCGGGCGTCGCGCCGCTGAGCAATTCGGAGATGAGCGGGTTCGAAGCGCACACCGCGCTCGTCCACGCCGACCCCGCGACGCCCGACCTCACCGAGCTGATCGGCGAGATGGCCGGCCGCGTCGACACCGGCTACCTCTTCGGCGGGCTCTCGTCGGGCCGTGCTGGCGCGCTGCAGTTCGCGGTGGGCGGCAACGGCAACATCCGCGGGCACGGCGCCGCGGGCGGCGTGTTCTCGGGCGGCCTCTCGGGCGTGGTGTTCGGCGAGGGCGTGCGCCTGGTCTCGCGCGTCACGCAGGGCTGCCAGCCGCTGCGCTCGGGCGTGCGCGAACGCGAGATCACCGAGGCCGACGGCAACCTCCTGCTCAAGCTGGACGGCGAGCCCGCGCTCGACGTGCTGCTGGCCGACCTGCAGGTGTCGCTCGACCGCCCGCAGGAGGCCATCGACGCCGTGCGCAACACGCTGGTCGGCCTGGCCGATGCGGGCAGCGACGGCGTGCGCCGCACCGGCGACCTGGGCGCCGACGTGCTGGTGCGCCACATCATCGGCCTGGACCCGACGCGCCGCGGCATCGCGATCGCCGACGTGGCCGAGGCCGGCATGCGGCTGACCTTCTGCCGGCGCAACGCGCAGGCGGCGCGGGCCGACCTGATGCGCATCTGCGCCGAGATTCGCGAAGAGCTGGAGCCCGAAGAACAGACGCTGGCCACCGCCCGCGCCGTGGCCGCCGGCGAAGCCGAGGCGGCGCCGCACCCCGCGCGCCGCATTTCGGGAGCGGTGTACGTGAGCTGCTCCGGGCGCGGCGGTCCGCACTTCGGCGCACCGGGCGCCGAACTGCAGATCGTGCGCCACGCGCTGGGCGACGTGCCGCTGGTCGGCTTCTTCGCCGCGGGCGAAATCGCCCGGCATCACCTGTATGGGTACACCGGCGTGCTGACGGTGTTCACCAGCAAGGACTGAGACGGTGTGAACGAATCCGCCGTACCCGCTCATCGCGCCAAGGCACGCCCGCTCCGGCACGCCGAAATCATTCGCACCTTCTGACGGGCCGCGATCAGGCCGGCTGCAGCACGCGCGGCTGCGGCGCCGGCATGCCGGTGAACGCGAAGTCCACCTCGGGCGCAAGCCCGCTCACGATCCGCGCGATCGACTTGCCCGAGCCGCAGGCGTGCGTCCATCCGAGCGTGCCGTGGCCGGTGTTCAGGTACAGGTTCGGCAGCTTCGTCTTGCCGATAATCGGCACGTTGCTCGGCGTTGCGGGCCGCAGGCCCGTCCAGAACTGGGCCTGCGTGGTGTCGCCCGCGCCGGGGAACAGTTCCTCGACGCGCCGCACGATGGCCTCGCAGCGCACGCGGTTCAGGTCGCGGTCGTAGCCGTTGAGCTCGGCCGTGCCGGCGATGCGCAGGCGGTCGCCCGATTCCGACGTGTAGCGCGAAAACACGAGCTTGAACTCGTCGTCGGTCAGCGAGACCTGGTGCGCCTTCGAGGCGTCCTTGACGGGCAGCGTCACCGAATAGCCCTTGGCCGGATAGATCGGCAGGCGGATGCCCAGCGGCGCCGCATACAGCGGGCTGAGCGATCCCATCGCCAGCACAAAGGCATCGCCGCGGATGCGCTGGAAGCGGCCTTCGTTGTCGGTGGCCTCGACGTGGTCGATGCTGCCGCCGGCTTCGCGCAGCGCGGTCACCGTGTGGTTCATGAGGAACTTCACGCCGGCCGCGGCCGCGAGGCCCACGAGTTCGCGCGCGAATCGATTCGCGTCGCCCGATTCGTCCTCGGCCGTGTAGGTGGCGCCGGCCAGCTGGGGGCGGATGTGGGCGAGGGCGGGCTCGATCTTCACCGCCTCGTCGGCCGAGATCACCAGCCGCTCGCAGCCGAGGGCGCGCATCTGCTCGGCGGGTGCCAGGGCGCCGTCGAACTCCTTTTGCGTCGTATAGAAATGCAGGATGCCCTGCGTGCGCTGGTCGTAGGCGAGGCCCGTGTCGCGGCGCAATTGCTGCAGCGTGTCGCGGCTGTAGGTGCCCAGGCGCACGATCTGCTCGATGTTGTGCCTGGTGCGCGCCGGGGTGCATTCGCGCAGGAACTGCAGGCCCCAGAGCCACTGGCGCATGTCGGCACGGATGCGAAAGAGCAGGGGGGCGTCTTCCTTGCCGAGCCACTGCAGCACCTTGAGCGGCGCACTGGGGTTGGCCCAGGGCTCGGCGTGGCTCACCGAGATCTGCCCGCCGTTGGCGAAGCTGGTTTCGGCGGCCGGGGTGGCCTGCCGGTCGATCACGGTCACTTCGTGGCCGAGTTGCTGGAGGTAATAAGCCGAAGTCACGCCGAGCAGGCCGGCGCCAAGAACGATCACGCGCATTGCAAATACCTTTGAGGTGCAGCGCTTGGATGGCGGGCGCGGTGTGCTATTGATTCAATAGCAAGCAACCGGACGTCCGCTGTCCAAGTTGCCGCTCCCCCTGTCCTCGGTACCTGAGAGATTCACCACTGTTGCACCTTGCAACGGGTTTGCTCCTTCGGTGCATCGCGACACCTTTTTGCGGGGTGCGATGGCTCTCCAGACGGCGTTCGATGTGATGCAGTACTGACCCCCTGTTCGGGCCGACCTGAGCGTTTATGGGAGTTTGCGCCTTCGGTAGGGCCACCGGGGTGGCCCGCTCTCCTGCAGTGGGGGCGATTGTAGGTGCGGGCTTCGCATGCGCCAACCCCAGGTTTCGGCCCTGCGGGCCAATGGGATAATCATCCATTCATTTCGCCGGAGGGCGATTGTTCGACAACAACAGGGGACCCCATGATCCTGGTAACCGGCGGCGCAGGCTTCATTGGCGCCAATTTCGTACTCGACTGGATTGCAGAAGGCAACGAGCCGGTCGTGAACCTCGACAAACTGACCTATGCGGGCAACCTCGAGACGCTCGCGTCGCTCAAGGGCAATCCGAACCACATCTTCGTGCAGGGCGACATCGGCGACAGCGCGCTGCTCGACCGCCTGCTGGTCGAACACAAACCGCGGGCAATCGTTAACTTCGCCGCGGAATCGCACGTCGATCGCTCGATCCACGGTCCCGAAGACTTCGTGCAGACCAACGTGCTCGGCACCTTCCGCCTGCTCGAATCCGTGCGCGGCTACTGGAATGCGCTGCCTGCCGACCAGAAGGCAGCCTTCCGATTCCTGCACGTGTCGACCGACGAGGTCTACGGCTCGCTTTCCAAGGCCGACCCGGCCTTCACCGAAGAGAACAAGTACGAGCCCAACAGCCCGTACTCGGCCAGCAAGGCCGCCAGCGACCACCTCGTGCGCGCCTGGCACCACACCTACGGCCTGCCGGTGGTCACCACCAACTGCTCGAACAACTACGGCCCGTTCCATTTCCCAGAGAAGCTCATCCCGCTGATGATCGTCAACGCGCTGGCCGGCAAGCCGCTGCCCGTGTACGGCGACGGCATGCAGGTGCGCGACTGGCTTTACGTGAAGGACCACTGCAGCGCCATTCGCCGCGTGCTCGAAGCGGGCAAGCTCGGCGAGACCTACAACGTGGGCGGCTGGAACGAGAAGCCCAACATCGAGATCGTCAACACCGTCTGCGCGCTGCTCGACGAATTGAGCCCCAAGGCCGACGGCAAGCCGTACAAGGAACAGATCACCTACGTGACCGACCGCCCCGGCCACGACCGCCGCTACGCCATCGACGCGCGCAAGCTCGAGCGCGAACTCGGCTGGAAGCCCGCCGAGACCTTCGACAGCGGCATCCGCAAGACCGTCGAGTGGTACCTCGCGAACGGCGAGTGGGTGCGCAACGTGCAAAGCGGCGCGTACCGCGAATGGGTCGAAAAGCAATACGACACCACGAAAGCCAACGCATGAAGCTGCTGCTGCTGGGCAAGGGCGGACAGGTCGGCTGGGAGCTGCAGCGCAGCCTCGCGCCCCTGGGTGAACTTGTCGCGCTCGATTTCGACAGCACCGATTTCAACGCCGACTTCAGCCGCCCCGAGCAACTCGCCGAGACGGTGCTGGAGGTGCGCCCCGACGTCATCGTCAATGCCGCGGCGCACACCGCGGTCGACAAGGCCGAGAGCGAGCCCGACTTCGCCCGCAAGCTCAACGCCACCTCGCCCGGCGTGGTGGCCGAAGCGGCGCAGCGGATCGGCGCGCTGATGGTTCACTACTCGACCGACTACGTCTTCGATGGCAGCGGAGCCAAGCCCTGGAAAGAAGACGACGCGACCGGCCCGCTCAGCGTGTACGGCAGCACCAAGCTCGAAGGCGAGCAACTGGTGGCCCAGCATTGCGCCAAGCACCTGATCTTTCGCACCAGCTGGGTGTATGCCGCGCGCGGCGGCAACTTTGCCAAGACCATGCTTCGCATCGCCAAGGAGCGCGACAAGCTCACGGTCATCGACGACCAGTTCGGCGCGCCCACCGGCGCGGAATTGCTGGCCGACATCACCGCGCACGCCATTCGCGCAACGCTGCAGGACCCGTCCAAGGCCGGGCTCTATCACGCGGTGGCCGGCGGCGTGACCACGTGGCACGGCTATGCGCGTTTCGTGATCGAGCAGGCGAAGGCCGCCGGCGTGGAGCTCAAGGCCGGCCCCGAGGCGGTCGAGCCCGTGCCCACGACCGCATTCCCGACGCCCGCCACGCGCCCGCACAACTCGCGACTGGACACCACCAAGCTGCAATCGACCTTCGGCCTCGTGCTGCCCGAATGGCAGTCCGGCGTCGCCCGCATGCTGCGCGAGACCTTCTGACCGCAAAGCAAGACAAGAGACAAGAACACCCCATGACCCAAACGACGCAACGCAAAGGCATCATCCTCGCCGGTGGCTCGGGCACCCGGCTGCATCCCGCGACGCTGGCGCTGAGCAAGCAGCTGCTGCCGGTGTACGACAAGCCGATGATCTATTACCCGCTGAGCACGCTGATGCTGGGCGGCATGCGCGACATATTGATCATCAGCACGCCGCAGGACACGCCGCGTTTCCAGCAACTGCTGGGCGACGGCAGCCAATGGGGCATCAACCTGCAATATGCGGTGCAGCCGAGCCCGGACGGGCTGGCGCAGGCGTTCATCATCGGGGACAAGTTCGTGGGGAACGATCCGAGTGCGTTGGTGCTGGGGGACAACATCTTCTATGGGCACGACTTCGCTCACCTGCTGGCCGACGCGGACGCCAAGACCTCGGGCGCCACTGTATTCGCGTACCACGTGCACGACCCCGAGCGTTATGGCGTGGTGGCCTTCGATGCCAAGGGCAGGGCGAGCAGCATCGAAGAGAAGCCGCTCAAGCCCAAGAGCAGCTATGCGGTCACCGGCCTCTACTTCTACGACAACCAGGTCGTCGACATCGCCAAGGCCGTGAAGCCCAGCGCACGCGGCGAACTGGAAATTACCGCGGTCAACCAGGCGTACCTGGACCTCGACCAGCTCAACGTGCAGATCATGCAGCGCGGCTATGCGTGGCTCGATACCGGCACGCACGACAGCCTGCTGGAAGCCGGCCAATTCATCGCCACGCTCGAGCATCGGCAAGGCCTGAAGATCGCGTGCCCCGAGGAAATCGCGTGGCGCAACGGCTTCATCACGACCGAGCAGCTCTCCAAGCTCGCCGCGCCGCTGGAAAAGAGCGGCTACGGCAAGTACCTCAAGCACCTGCTGAACGACGAGGTGCGCTCGTGAAGGCCACGCCCACCGCGATTCCTGAAGTGATCGTGATCGAGCCGAAGGTCTTCGGCGACGCACGAGGCTTCTTCTTCGAGAGCTTCAACCAGAAGGCCTTCGACGAAGCAGTCGGCAAGCACGTCGACTTCGTCCAGGACAACCATTCGCGCTCCGTCAAGGGCGTGCTGCGCGGACTGCACTACCAGATCCAGCAGCCGCAGGGCAAGCTCGTGCGGGTGGTGCGCGGTGCGGTGTTCGACGTGGCCGTCGACATCCGCAAGTCGTCGCCGACCTTCGGCAAGTGGGTGGGCGTCGAGTTGAGCGAAGACAACCACAGGCAGCTCTGGGTGCCGGCCGGCTTCGCGCACGGCTTTCTGGTGCTGAGCGAGACAGCGGAATTCCTCTACAAGACCACCGACTACTACGCGCCCGCCCACGAGCGCGCCATTGCCTGGAACGACCCGCAGCTGGCCATCGAATGGCCGGCGACCGGTGTCGAACCGCAGCTGTCGGGCAAGGACGCCGCGGCGTCTCTGCTGGCGGACGCCTCGCTGTTCGACTGATCGATCAGGGCGGCGCCTGGGGGCGCTGCGCTGGCGGTGCATCGTCGAGCGGCGGCAACTGCGGGTGCAATGCCTGCGTGGGCTGGCCCGACACGTCGTAGTTGAGCCACGACAGCAGAAGCTGGAACCCCAGGATGATCGGCAAGGCCGACGCCATCACCGTGCCCGCAGAGGCCACGCCGCCGCTGATGCGGTTCGACAGCAGGTGCTCGGCGCCGTAGATGATGCCGAACGCCAGCAGCGGCACCGCGAACACGAGCTCCAGCGAGGCGAGCGAAAAATCCGAGACGAAGTAGCGGTAGAGCACGCGCTTGAAGAAGTTGCGCGTGTTGCCCCTCAGGAACGGCGCGATCACCTTCATCGGGCTCAGGCTCGACGGTTCGCCGTCGTAGGCAGCCTTCATCGGCATTTCGGAGACGACGGCCCGCAGCAGGTTCAGCCGAAACAGCATGTCGGATTCGAAGAAGTAGCGCTTCGCGATCTTCCCGGTGTCCAGTTCGGCCAGCACCCGGGCGTGGATCGCGGTGTACCCGTTCGTCGGATCGAACAGCTGCCAGTAGCCGCTCGACGCCTTGGTGATGAATGACAGGGCGACATTGCCGATCAGGCGAAGCGGCGGCATCGCCGCGACGCCGCCGGCGATGTGGAAGCGGTTGCCCTTGACGTAGTCCGCCTGCCCCGAAAGGATGGGGCTGCACAACTGCGGAATGCGCTCCGGCGCCATCTGCCCATCGCCGTCGATCTTGACGACGACGGAGGCGTCCGTCTTCATGGCCGCGTTGTAGCCCGTGATCACCGCGCCGCCCACGCCCTGGTTCTCGGCGTGGAAAAGAACAGTGACCCTGGGGTCGGTGCTGTGCTTGAGCACCGTCTGTCCGGTCTGGACCGGGCAGCAGTCGTCGACGACGAAGATCCAGCCGACTTCCGGCCCGATACGCCGGATGACGTCCAGAGCCAGTTCGCCCGACCGGTAGCAGGGGATGACGACCGCGATGGCGCGCAAGGGAGCGGTGTTCGGTGGTGGCGTCATCGGTAAACCCAGGTCTTTGAAATGAAGAACGACACGAACGCCAGCGCGAGTTCGACCCCGAGCTTGGCCGCAAGCAATCGATGGTCAGAGACGTGGTGGCTCGCCAGCGTGACCAGTTCGGAGCTCACGAAGGTCAAGGCCAGCCAAAGGACCAGCAGGCGGACGAAGCTTTTCTTCGAGGTCGATGCCGTGTTGTCGGGCTGCCTGAACGTGATCGCACCGTTCAGCGCAAAACCCAGAAGGAGCGCAAGGAACCGCGAGATCGAGTTCGCGATCCACGGCGTGATCGACAGCTTGAGCAGCAGATAGAAGATCAGCGTGTCGGCGACGAGCTGCGTCACGCCGATCACGCCGAAGAGGACGAGTTGCCGCATGGCCTTCAGAACAACCTGAGCCGGGCGCTCAGGTCCCGGGCCTTGTAGAGCGCATCGCCAGCTGCCGCCGGCTGCCGAGGCTTGCACAGGCAATACAGCGTGTGGGCAGGGCCCACCAGCGTCGGCACGGCGTCGGCACGCAGCACCGCGTGCAGCGCGGGACGATCGGCCGGATCGTTCTTCGCCAGCACGAAGCCGATGCCGTTGAGAGAAAGAAGCTGCTTCCAGCGCTCGCCCGTGAGGTCGGCGTCCGCTTCGGCGCCGGCCGCCGAGAAGTAGGTGTCGTACCAGCTCTGCGCGAAGGCGCGGCCCGCGAACGGCGCGGTGAAAGGGCGCTCCTTGTCGGCGAGGAAGACGGCCCTGGCTGGAGCGGGGTCCTTCAGCAGGTGCGCGGCTGCGACGGTCTCGAAGGCGTAGTTCCGCAGAATCTGCTCGTTCGCATCGCCCTTGGACCTCTTGACCAGCGAGCTCAGTTGCGTGTGAAGCAGCTTGTCCCTGAGCAGATAGATCGACGTCGGGATGAGCACCAGGTTGGCGACGACCAGGATGACGACGGCACCCGTTGCGATCTTCGGCGCCACATACCTGTCGATGGCGAACAGCGCGAGCGGAATCGCCACGATCAAGAGCGGCGCGATGTAGCGCAGGTACTGGATTGCCGCGAACATGCCCACCAGCGCGAGAAGCAGCCAGAGGGTCGTGCGGCGCAGCGCCGCAATAGCCAGCGTTGCGAGCAGTGGGATGCTCAATGCCAGCACCGAAAGCCCCGCGCCGCCGGCGCTGGTCTCCTGGTATTTGTCCGTCGCGAACGTGAGGTCCCACACGCTGCGCCAGTTCAGGCCTTGCGACCAACGCCCGTCGTGGAAATTCGTGATCGGGAAGAACGGCGACTTGAAGTAGGCATTGAACAGCGGCAGCAACGGGTTGCCGGTGGCGAGCCAGGCATACACGTAGCTCGAGCTGCCGAGTGCCAGGGCGATGGCGGCCGCGAGCAGCAACTTGCGCAAGTTGGCCTTGAACAGCGCGGGCGCGCAGACAAGAACGAAAGGTGCGATCACCAGGGCCTGCGACGCCTTCAGCGCAGCGAAAAGCCCCGCCAGGATCACGAGTGCGTAGATCGCGTTTGGGTCCTTGTCCCTGCAGATCCGCACGCAGAGGATGGCCAGTGCCAGCGTGAGGGGAACAAGCTCGTTCTCCACTTGCGCGGTCCCGAAGAGGCCGCTGATGTACGGCTGGCTCGCATAGAGCGCGATGCCCAGCCACTTCCATTTGTCGCTGAGGCCGATGAGCGCGCCGAATCGCCAGAGCGCGCAGCAGGCGAGCCAGAACCATCCGATGTTGACGGCGCCACGCGACTCCGTGTTGGCCAGCACGCCCACCACCGCATGCACGATGTCGGAGGCCCAGGGCGCGACCGCCCAGACCTGCGTCGCCACGTCGAAGCGGTAGTAGCCTAGGTGGATCAGCTGCGTTGGCAGCATCGAGTGGTAGGCGAGGTCGTCGAAGAAGATGCTGGGCAGCCAGGCGGTAGACAGCGAGGCGACGGCAACGACCAGGGCCAGGCTCGCGGCGGCCTTCGAGCGCGACAGGGCGTCGGCGCATCCCCGCCAGGTGACCAGCAGCACGTCGCGCGCCGCGCGGCGCTCCAGCCAGAGCAGCCCGGCCAGCAGGACCGTGTAGACCCAGCGCGTGTGGATCTTGTAGGGCAGCGTCCAGCTGATAAGGCCCGTCAGGACGAAGATGCCGATGAACGTGGCCAGGAGCAGGTCGGCCACGCCGAAGCGCCTCCCGATGCGTTGCCCCACGACCGCAGATGCCAGCAGGAAGGCCGGCATTGCAATGAAGGCCGACACCTCGACGAATTGCACCGACAGGATGGCAAACAGCGCCAGCAGAACCGCTGCGGGTTCCACGCGACGCCATGCGCCAAAGAGCGCGATGCCTCCGAGCGCAACCGCAAGCAACACGTAGGGCTTCGCGTCCTTCAGGGTCTGGGCAACGGGAATGCCCGATGCGGCGATTCCTGCGATCAGGCAGATAAAGACGCCGACGCAGGCAAGGGTCGGCCAGAGAAAACGCCTGGTGTCGGCCGATCCGAGGTTCATTTGAACGTCAGCATCCGGTGCCCGAAGTAGCTCGTGACTGCGGGCACCAGCACCCCCACGAGGTGCGCGATGGCTTCGGCATGGTTCACGACGCCGAAGGCCGGGAACACCCAATGCACCAGCACCAGGCTGATGGCGAGCGTCTGCAGCACCGCGAAGACATTCACGACGACGAACTTCGCGACCTGTGCGCGCAGGTCGCCGGCCTTGGCATCGAAGACGTGGTGCCGCATGAGCGCGAACGCCACGATCATGCCGACCAGGTAAGCCAGCACGATCGCCACGCTGTAGCTCAGCCAGATGCTGAAGACAAAGCGCGACCCGTAGTTGGCCGCTGCCGCGATGCCGCCGGCGACGAGGAAGCGCAGGAACTGGGGAATCACCACGACAGGCTTCTCATGCTGCGGCCTGAAGCGTGTCGAGTGCTGCCGAGGTCGCCAGCTGGCGGCCGAACCCGATGCTCTCCGAAATGCCGCGGTCTTCGGGGTAGTAGTAGGACGTGTCGGCCACCCACAGCCCCTTCACCGGCAACGCGGCCGGCGGCAGGTGGTCCAGGTAGCCGGGATCGCAGATCGGTTGCGCGTAGCGGTAGCGGCTTGCGCGCATGTCGACGAAATCGTCGGCGGTGAGGCTCGGGTTGATCTTCATGCAGTAGGCGCGCACCTTGGCCAGGAACACCTCGTCGGCGTCCTGGAACTTGGGGTGCTCGCCCGGCATGTAGAACGGCACGTACAGCACGTGCGGGCTCAGGGGCCGCAGGTTGCTGTATTCCACGAGGCCCGGGATGTCCATCTCGGGATCGTTGATGTTGAGCCAGAAATTCTCGGTCAGCGGCTTGCGCAGCTTGGCTATCACGCAGACCACCGCGATGTTCTTCAGCGCCGCGAAGGACGCGAGCACATCGGGCGGCAAGTCGGGCATGAGGCGCGGCACGTAAGGCAGCGGCACCGTGCTGATCACCTTGTCGAAGGCTTCGATGCCGGCCGCGGTCTGCACGCCCTTGACCGCGCCCGCTTCGATCACGACCCTGGAGGCCGGAGACGACAGCCGGATCTCGCCGCCCTTGCTTTCGATGGCGTTCTTCATCGCATCGAGCAACGTCTGCGAGCCGCCTTCCAGGTAGCCCAGCTTCTCCTTGAAGAGGCTGTAGCGCGAGCGCCCGATGCGCCGGATGCGGCTCCAGATCCAGGCGGCCGAGAGGTTCGAGCTGTAGTCGTAGAACTTGTAGTCGAAGAGGCGCCGCCAGAGCACCTCGTAGGCTTCGGCGCCGACCCAGCGCTTGATCCATTCCGTGGCATCCAGGCGGTCCAGCGGCTTCCAGTCGTTGCGCTTGGTGGAAAGAAAGGCATGCAGGCCATAGCGGAACTTGGCCACCAAGCCCAGGCCCTTGAAGCGCAGCAGCGCCACCGGGTTGCCCCAGGCCTGCAGGCGGTTCTGGTACCAGTAGCCCATCTTCGTGGCGACCCAGTTCATCTTCGCGCCGAGGCCCAGTTCGTCCAGCACCTGCAGGAAGGCTGCGTCGGAGATGCAGTGGAAGTGGTAGTAGCGCTCGATCTTCAGTCCGCTGAAATCGAACGCGGCCGTCATGCCGCCCACGCGGTTGTCGGCCTCGAAGACCACCGGCCGATGGCCTTCGAGGGTCAGTTGGTACGCCACCGCCAGGCCCATGGGCCCGGCGCCGAGCACCGCGATGCGCTGGGATGGCCTGGCTGGGGTGGGGGTCGAGGTGGAGATCGAAGTGGAAGACGCCGTCATTCAGAACTCCAATGCAACCTGGCTGTAGACCGGGTGGTTGAAGGTTTCCTCGATGGCCTCGGCGAAGGGCGTGCTGCGTACGCCGAAGATGCCGGGCCAGTCGATGACTTCGAATTCGTCGCGCGCCACCAGCGCCTGCAGCTGCTGCGTGGTGAAGGGCGGGTTGCGGTCGAAGAGCGACCAGACCCACAGCAGCGCATAGAAGAGGCCGTAGGGGATCTTCACGATATGGGCCTTGGCTTTCGTCACGCGCTTGATTTCGCGAATGATGTCGATGTAGTCGACCTGTTCGTGGCCCGTGATGTTGAAGATGCCGGTGCGCACGTCGTTCTCGATGCAGCTGATGATCACGTTGCAGAAGTCGCCCACGTACAGCGGCTGGCGCATGAACTTGCCGTTGCCCGGAATCGGAAAAACCGGCACGCGCGCCATGAAGCGCGACAGCCAGCCCAGGTGCTTGCGGTCGAACCAGCCGAACATCAGCGTCGGCCGCAGGATCGGGCATTCGATGCCGCTCTCCAGCACGATGCGCTCCTGCTCCTTCTTGCTGCGCGTGTAGAAGTCATCGGCCACCGACTCCACCACCGATGAGCTGATGTGGACCAGCTGAGGGATCTTGTGCTTTCGAATCTCTTCGAGGATGAGCTGGGTCGAGGCCACGTTGTTGTCCTCGAATTCCTTGTAGTCGATGCCGCCGATCTGCGCCTGCAACATGACGACGGTGTGCGCGCCTTCGAAGTGCCGCTGCCAGGTGCCGGGCCTGGCGAGGTCGGCGTGCTCCGCCGTGATGCCGTCCTGCGTCTTGCGCAGGACTTCGAGGTTGTGCTCGTGCTTGTCGAGCACGACGATGTCCGTGTAGCCACGTGCCCGCAGGCGTGCCACCAGGTTCTGGCCCACGAGGCCGGCGCCGCCGGGCAGTACGATTTTCTTGTTCATGGGTTTTGCGTGATTTGTCTTTGGTGCGCGGTGCGCGTCAGAGGCTCAGGCGCTTGAAGACCAGGGTGGGGATGCTCTTGATGATCAGCATGATCCAGCGCCAGAACCAGCGCGTGTAGAGCACGTCGCTGCCGCGTGCCACGGCGCGCTGGATGTCCTGCGCCACCTGGTCGGCCGAGGCCGTCAATGCACCCGGCAGTTCCAGGTGCGCCGTCATCGGCGTCGCGACGAAGCCTGGCTTGATGAGCAGCAGGTGCACGCCCTGCTTGAAGAGGCTCGCTCTCAGGCCCGAGGCGCAATCTTCCACCGCACCCTTGGCGGCGCCATACACGTAGTTGGTCGGCCGGCCCCGGTCGCCGGCCACCGAGCCGATCACCGCGAGCGTGCCGTTGCCTTGTTTGCGGAAATGCTGCGCGAGCGCCAGCATGCAGACGACGGCGCTCTCGCCGTTGAGGCGGAACTGTTCGACGGCGTAGGCCAGGTCTTCCTCGGCGCGCGCCTGGTCGGGCAGCGAGCCGTGCGCGATCAGCGCGAGGTCTACGGTGCCGAGTTGCTGCCACGCGCCGGCGATCGTTGCGCCAGCCTGCGCGACGTCGTTCGCGTCCCATGGCAGCACATGGACACTTGCCGCGCCGCGCGCGGCAAGGTCGCTCGCGATGACGTCGAGCTTGGCGGTGTCCCGGCCCACGAGCACGAAGTTGCAGTTCGACGCCGCATAGCGGCGCGCCACGGCCTCGGCGATGCCGGAGGTCGCGCCGATGATCAGGATGTTCTTTGTCGTCATGAGGTGAGGCCCCGTTGAGTAACCCGCTGCCAGAAGCGGGATTGCAGATGGCGGTCGCGAAGCGCTTCGACGCGGGGCCACGCGGGATAGGCCTTCTGGAAATGGATTGCGCCCATGTGCGCATCCTTGGCCGGATAGAGGCGCCCGCCCGCTTCGTCGACCAGCGCGTCGAGCCGGGCGAACAGGGTGGCGTTGGCGGTGTCGCGCTGCGCGAAATCGAGCGCGAGCGAAACGCCCTCCAGTGGAAAGGAAAGCAACCCTGGCGAGCGGATGTCGCCGCAGCGCTTGAGCACCGCGAGGAAGGAGCCGCTGCCGCTGCGCGCGATTTCCGCGAGCATCGCGCGGATCGCGTCGCGGGCGTTCGCGTGCGGGATCACGCATTGGTATTGCTGGAAGCCGCCGCGTCCGTACATGCGGTTCCATTGCAGCAGGCCGTCCAGCGGATAGAAGAAGGGGTCGTAGCCGACGACCGAGGTCACGCGCTTCGTCTGCTGGCGGTGGTAATAGAGAGTGTTGAAAGCCTTGAGCGTCAGACCGTTGACCAGCGAGAAGGGCGGGTCCACCGGCATGCTCCTGGGCCGCGGCGGCGCGATCTGCAGCCGTCCGTCGGTGGCGTGATTCCCGACGATGTAGTGGCCTCGCCCAGCATGCCGTCCCGTGGCCAGGCAATCGACCCAGGCGACTGCGTATTCATGGCGGGCATCCAGTTCTTCGGACAGCGCGAAGAATTCGTCGAGGCCGCCGAACTTGATGGCGCACTGGTCGACATACGCCGATTCGACGCGGCGCAACTGCAGCTCGACCGACAGCACGATGCCGGTGAGTCCGAGCCCGCCGACAGTCGCCTCGAACAGCTCGGCGTTGACGTCGGGCGAGCACTCGACGACGCCTTCGTCGGTCCGCAGCAGCGACAGGCGCTTCACGTGGCGGCCGAAGGTGCCCGTCACATGGTGGTTCTTGCCGTGCACGTCGTTGGCGACCGCGCCGCCGAGTGTGACGAACTTGGTGCCGGGCGTGACGGGCAGGAACCAGCCGCGCGGCAGGGCCATGTCGATCAGGGCGCCGAGGGTGAGGCCCGGCTGGGCAACGATCGTGCCGGTGTCCCAGTCCGCGGAGAGCACCCGGTCGAAGCCCGCCGTGGCGACCACGTGGTCCGACGCGGCCATGCACGAATCGCCGTAGCTGCGGCCCATGCCGAACGCCAGGGTGCCGCCGGTGGCGGCCGCGAGCGCTTCGGCCACGGCGCCTTCGACCTCCGAAGGCCACTGGACGGGATGGACCGTCTGCGGATGCTGCGGGTACCTTCCCCAGGACAGGCGGGTGCGCGCGTTCAAAGCGAGGCGAGGACGAAGGTGCTTGCAAACGCGAGGCCGATCAACTGGCTCACGCGATCGCGCAGCGCGAAGACGATGGGGTCGTCGTTCATCTGGCCGCGGTGCGCGATCAGCCAGACGCGGCTCAGCCAGAACAGGAGCAGCGGGCAAGCCATCCACAAGAGCTTGGGGTGCCCGTAGAGGGTCAATGCCGAGGTGTCGTTGATGTAGAGCGCCAGCACCAGCACCGACAGGTAGCCCGACGAGCCGCCGAGCGAGGCGAGCAGCTCGAAATCCTGCAGCTGGTAGCCCCGGCCGGGCACGGCGTCGCCCTTGCGCTGTTCCTTGGCGTCGTAGAGCTCCGTGTAGCGCTTGACGAACGCGAGGCTCAGGAACATGAACATGCAGAACGCGAGGATCCAGAACGTCAGCGGCGCCACGATGGCTGCCGCGCCGGCGACCACGCGCACCGTGTAGAGCATGGCCAGCGTGATCACGTCGAGCATCACCAGCCGCTTGATCCAGAGCGAGTAGCCGAGCGTGAGCACGTAGTACGCGCAGAGCACGAGCGCAAATCGCCAGGGCAGCAACAGCAGCGCCAGCCCGAATGCCAGCACGAGCAGCGCCGCCATCCAGACCATGGCGTGCACCATCGGGAAGGTCCCGGCCGCGAGCGGCCGGTTGCGCTTGGTGCGGTGCTGCCGGTCGTCCTTCAGGTCGAGCAGGTCGTTCAGGATGTATACGCTCGATGCGCACATGCCAAAGCAGATGAATGCCAGCACGCCGTTGAGCAGCAGGTCCAGGTTCATCAGCTGGTGGGTTGCCAGGAGGGGCACGAACACCAGCAGGTTCTTGGCCCACTGGTGCAGGCGCAGCGCCTTGCGCAGCACGCGCAGGTAGCTGGCGCGATCGTCGAACACCTGCCCCGTGCGTCCCATCCGGCGCGCGCGCGCGAGCACGCCGAACTCGGGGTTCACCACGTGCACGACGCTAGCGGAGCGCCACACGTTCAGGTCGGCCGACGAGTTGCCGACGTACTCGAAGCCCTGCTCACCGTAGCGAGCGACCAGCGCCTTGCGCTTGTTGGTCGATGCGAGGTTCTCGTTCTCGGTGCCGAGGACTTCGTCGAAGAGGCCCACGTGGGCGGCGACTTCCCTGGCGAGGCGAGTCTCCGACGCCGTGGCCAGCACGAGGCGCGCGCCGGCTTTCTTCTGCACCTCGAGCCACGCGATGAGCGGCTGGTTGTAGGGCAGCGTCTGGACGATGGGCGAGACCGCATCGGCGATCCTGCGCTTGAAATAGGCCTTGCCCTTCAGGACCCAGAACAGGGCCCGCACGAAGAGCAGGGGGTGGTACCTGAGCAGCAGGAAGACGCTTTCGACAAGGAGGTCTGAACGGATCAGTGTTCCATCGAGGTCGACCGCGATGATCCGTTGGCCCGCGGTCGTGGAAGAGACGGGCGAAGCGAGGGAAGAGGGCGTGCCAGTGTCATCTCGCACGTGGGGCAATGCGCTCATGGCAACGGGTCAGCCTTGGCGTCCCGGGGACGTTGCGACGGGTTGATTTGCCGTGGCTGCAAGACTCGAGTTTCAGCGACGGTACGCATGTTCGCGGGATGAGATGCAAAAACGAGGATTCTATTGGCATTGCCCCGAGCTAAATGCCTTCGCGCGGCCCCCCGCAGCGGGCGCTCGCACGGCCTCTTGCCCGCGTCAGCGAGGCCTGAAACGGTTCAGCACGGCTCGCATCCGGCCGCCCACATCGCGCAAGGGCGCAGTGAATTTCCACGAGCGGCTGTTGCGAAGGGCGGCCAGTTCGGCCAATGCCGTTTCGTGGTGGTTCTTCAGGGTATCGAGGTAGGCGTTCGCGTGTACGAGGTCGCTCGTGGCGTCTGCGAGCTGCAGGCCGACGCGGCCCTGCGCCATGAGCGCCTGCGTCAACTGCGTCGTCAGCGCATCAGTCTTTGCCTCTGCCGCAGCGAGTGCGGATTGCAGGGCGTTCAGTTCACCTTGCAGTCTTTCGCGCGTCTGCGAAGCAGCCTGTGCGGCCTGTGCGGCGGCCTGCAACGCGGCAGCCTGGGCGCGCTGCGCGGCCTGGGCTGCCTGCACTTCGGCCCGCAGGTCCGATACCTCGCTCTCGAGTTTCTGGTGGGCCTGCGTCGCAGCCTGCGCGGCCGGAGACGGATACGACAGGCCCGGCCCCTGCCCCCTGTTCGCAAGCCTCAATACCTCGTGGGGGTACTGCGGCTTGTGAAGCATCACGGCCGCCATGTCGTCCGCGTTGTCGATCGCGAACACCCACGGCAGGCCCTCGGGCAGTGCCCGGCCAGCCGGCAGCAGCAGGAGGTTGAGTTCCCTGCCGCCGTCGAAGATGCTGCGCGCCTGGCCGTTGAAGTTCTCCGGATTGAAGGCGTCGGTCAGGTGCCCCAGGCATTCGTAGCCATTTGCTTGGCACCACGTGAGGATCTTCAATCCGGCGGCAATCGAGTTGGCCTCGGCGAACACCGCGGGCTTGAAGGAAGCGATCGTCTCGCGCGCGCCGTCGAGCACCTGCCTTTCCATGCCCTCGACGTCGATCTTTAGCAGGCCGACGGCGGAAAGCGCGAGGCTGTCGACGGTCACGAGCGGCACTTCGTACGCAGGCCCCGAGGCCGGGCCTTTGTCGTCGTCCTCGAGCGCCAGCCCCGCGAAGTTCGTCAGGGCGCCGGATGGCATCCGGTGCAGCTGGATGCTGGCCGGTGCGTCGGAGACGCCTTGCTGGTGAAGGCGAACGTTCGTGCGCTGGTTGTCCTGCATGTTGCGGGTCAGCAGCTCGAAGGCTTCGGCGCGCGGTTCGAACGCGATCACGGTGCCCCGGTCGCCCACCAACGTGGAGAAGGCCAGCGTGTGCGTTCCGATGAAGGCGCCGACGTCGAGCACCGCCGATCCCGGCGCGATGAAATGGGCGAGGAAGTCGATCTCCTGCTGGGCCCACTCGCCGTACAGCGCCAGCGATTCCGACACGATGGAATCCCGCCCGAGCAGATGCATCAGGCCGTAGCGTGTGGTGACGGGATGAGGGGTGTTCGTGGGCATGGGGTTGTGACGTCCCGAGGCTCAGTTCGATGCCGCGGGCGGCGTCTTGTAGAGCGGACCGCCTACCTGTCGCAGCTTGGCGATCCCCTGTGCGACGGTGCCCTGGGTGTCCGGCGTATCGACGAAGAAATAGCTGGCGATCTTGCGCTTGGCCAGCGACTCCGGAGCCTCCTGAGAACCGATGGCCAAGGTGGCGTTGCTGTACTGGGCATTGTTGTCGCGAACATCATGCAAGCGATAAAGCGCTCCCCATCTGAAGGCGTGTCCATATGCAACCACCAGCACCGCTGCCAATGCCCATCTCGCCAGCGTCTTCTTTCCCGATTCCGTCACGATGATCCAGGAGAGCGGAACCAGGGCCACCACGAGGTAGCCGTAGTGCATCTCCAGGCCGGGCGACCATTCGCCGCTGCGCGAGCGCCCGAGCACGATCGAGACGAAAAGCATGGCGTACGCCAGGAGGGTGGCGTGGAGCGCGACCTTCGCCATGTCGGCGTTGCCGCGGCGCAGAGCCTGCATCAGATAGGCCAGTACGCGCACCAGCGCCGCGCCAAAGAACACTGCGCACAGGATGGGGCGCCAGTAGCCCTGCAGCCAGCCGTCCACGATGAAGCTGGATTCCACGAGGTGGCGCGCCCACGAAAGCATGCGCGTCGCGGGATCGGTCTGCGCAGCGAGCGTGGTTCCGGATGGCTGCCACGTGAGAAAGACCGCTGCCGTCGTCGCGAGCACGGACGCAGGGCCGGCGATCATGGCGCGTTGGGTATTCCAGGCCTTCTGGCGAATCGCAAGTACCAGGATGGCCGCCGAAATCACCGTGGCTACGATGGCGCCATTCATGCCACACAGGGCGCATGCCCATAGCGCCACCATCGCTGCAATCAGCAAGGGCCCGGAGTTCGCGGATTGCGACTTCATGAATAGAAATAGAAACACGAAGCTGAGCGCAATGCAGAAGCTGAACTGTGCAGAGAATGCCCATGCATAAAGGCCGAACCCGAAGTTCAGGACCGTCAGCGGAATGACCAGGTCGCCCCAATGCGCCGCCCCTCGGTGCAAGCGCGCTGCACCGGCCAGCGCCAGTGCTCCCACAGTAGCGATGGCGGCATTGAACAGAAGCAAAACTCGAAAATCGAATCGGCTCGCTTTCAACAATCCGTATTGAACGAGTTTGATGATGGGGATTCGATGATCGACGTGCTGTGCAACAACCCATTGGAAAAATTCTTTCCAATTGGAGCCGTAAATTCCGGGGTAAGTCCAATCGTCCGACCAAGGGTGCGCGCGCGACACCGGATATATGCAAAGAGCGAAAACGATGAATACGCCGATGGTGGCGATTTTTACAATTTGTGGCGTAAACCTGGAATTCATCGAGTAGTTCGCTGCTTTGATGCGCTTCCTGCGAGAGGTCGTCGGATGGCCTCGTGTTATACCTGATGCCCCAATCGCGCCCGAAACGCCGCCGGTCCTCCGCGTCGCCCGATGTCGCGAAGTACTGGCTCTTCAACGGCCTTGCGTAAGCGGTTGCGCCAGAACCTCAGCCGACACCTGTTCGCATCGATTGCCAAAGGCGATGAGCGGCGTGAGGCAAAAAGTCGGGCTGCTATGATTGCTAACGACCGTAAAGCTTCCTCTCGTCTTACGGGAGATGTTGCGCGTTAGAACTGTCACATGACGGACGGTTGGCTCGGACAACAGTGCCCGGATTCTCACGAATGGCGGAGGATTGGAAGGATTTTTCCTAGGCTGCACAGATGCAAAAGAATCCTGTGGGTGAGATGGGAAATAAATTGAGCGGCATTGAAATGGGGCGAGCTGAATTGCTGAACTCAATCTCAATGACGCGACTGACCCGGGTTTCAAAAATCGCTTGTTTTTCGATTTTCTCATCTGAAATTCAATGCTGCGATTGAATTATTTGAACGAGGCGAGGATTTTCATTCAGCCAAGTATGAATGCCCGGGGAGTCGGCATTCAAAAAATACAACCATTAATCTGAATTTCTCTGCGCATAAATGGCCGATCTGCATATATCGGCCCGCAGGCTGAAGAATATGAATAAAAATCCAGTTCATTGGTATCGCCGGTTGAAATCAATTGCAGGCCGGGTACTCGGCCGGGCGACCGGCGGGCGTATTTCATTCGGCGAAAAGACACTGACGGAGCCGCATCCACTGTTCGATGCAGCCTGGTACGGCGCGCGCAACCCGGACATCGTGAAGGCTGGGCTGAACCCGATGCGCCACTTCCTGCGCTTCGGCTGGAAAGAGGGGCGCAATCCGCATCCGCTGTTCGATGTGGCGTGGTACCTGGAGCAGAACCCGGACGTCGCGAAGGTTGGCTGGAACCCGCTGCTGCACTACGTCGACCTCGGATGGAAGGAAGGCCGAAACCCGCATCCGCTGTTCAACACGACGTGGTACTTGGACCAATACCTCGACGTGAAGGCTGCCGGTCTCAATCCGCTCATTCACTACGTCCTTTTCGGTGCGCCCGAGCACCGGGTGCCGCATCCGGCGTTCGACCCGGAGTGGTATTGCGCAGCCTATGGAGACGTCGACGATGGCGTCGATCCCCTGACCCATTTCCTCGCGCACCGGCACGAGGCGCTGAGAAACCCGAGTTCAGCGACCGACCTGATCGAGCATGCGCGCAAGTTCCCGGCCGCCGGGACTGACAAGGTACACGAGCTTGCGCAGTTCCTGGTACAGGAAAGCTGCTACGCCGTGGATGGCGACTACGCCGAGGCGTTTGCCAAGGACGGCATCCCGCGCGCCCGGATGCACGAGGGCCTGGCCCGCGTCGCCAACGGGAAATGGGAGTGGTCCCGTTACGGCGCGATGCGCGCACGCCTCGCGCAGGCCGAGCAGCGGCGTGCGGAACAGTACCCGCGCGTGGAGACCTCGATGCCGGCGGTCGGCAAGGATGCAGAGCGCGAACCTGCCGCGCCGCTCGTGATTCCGACGTTCGAGCAGCCGCTCGTCTCGATCGTGATTCCGGTCTACAACAAGGTGGCACTGACCCGGGCGTGCCTGCGCACCATCGTCCAGAGCAAGTGCCGCGCTTCCTATGAAGTGATCGTCGCGGACGATGCATCGGTCGATCCGGACTGCCTCGAACTGGCCAACGTGCCGGGCCTCGTGTTCCTGCGCTCGGAAGAGAACCTGGGCTTCGGCGGCAATTGCAACCGTGCCGCGGCCGCGGCACGCGGCAAGTTCGTGCTGTTCCTGAACAACGACACGCTGGTCCAGGACGGCTTCCTCGACGCCATGGTGGCGGCGCACGAAGCGGACGTGGGCATCGTGGGCCCGCAGGTGTTGTATCCGTCCGGCCTGCTCCAGGAGGCGGGCGGCCGGATCCGCGTGGATTGCTCCGCGGCGCTCGTCGGACACGGCGCCAGCCCTGAGGACCCGCGCTTCAACTACCGCCGCGACGTGGAATACATCTCCGGCGCGTGTCTCCTGATCGAGCGCGCGCTGTTCGACGAGCTGGGCGGCTTCGATCCGCTGTTCCACCCGGCCTATTACGAGGACGTGGACCTGTGCTTCCGCGTGCGTGCGCGCGGCCTTCGCGTGGTCTACGAGCCGAAGGCGCGCATCGTCCACTTGATGAGCGAGACGATGTCGTCGCTGTCGCCGGCCTACAAGCACGGGCAGTCGGCCCGTAGCGCGCAGCACTTCGCCGAACGCTGGCAGGCCCAGCTGGAGGCCAACAACGCGGTGAAGGCGATCGCCTTCTACCTGCCGCAGTACCACATGGTCCCGGAGAACGATCTCTGGTGGGCGCCGGGCTTCACCGAGTGGACGAACGTGTCCAAGGCCAAGCCCAACTACCCCGGGCACGACCAGCCGCGCCTGCCGGCCGATCTCGGGCACTATGACCTCACCAATCCCAAGAGCATTCGCAAGCAGATCGAACTGGCGATGCAATACGGGCTGCACGGTTTCTGCTTCTATTACTACTGGTTCAACGGCCGCCGCATCCTCGAGGCGCCGCTGGAGCTGTACCTGGAAGACAAGTCGCTCGACTTCCCGTTCTGCCTCTGCTGGGCCAACGAGAATTGGAGCCGGCGCTGGGACGGCCGCGACCAGGACCTGCTCCTGAAGCAGGAATACTCGACCGAGGACGACAAGGCCATCATCCACGACCTCATGCGGTTCATGGGCGATGCGCGCTACATCCGCGTCGAGGGCAAGCCGCTGGTGATCGTCTATCGCTGGGACCTCTTGCCTTCGATCGCGGACACGGTGAAGGTCTGGCGCGAGGAATGCAGGCAAGCGGGTATCGGCGAGATCTTCGTGGCGAGCGTGGACTCGTTCGACCTGGCCTGGAAGCTCAAGGACGCGGCGGACTTCGGTCTCGATGCGAGCATCGGCTTTCCGCCGCACAACATGGGTTCGCCCGTGCCCAAGAAGCCGTCGGCGGTCAGCCCCAGCTTCACGGGCACCGTCGACGATTACGAAACCGTGGGCACGCGCTATGCGACCGAGCTGCCCCTGCGGCCGCACACCCATTTCCCGGGCGTGCTGCCGGGATGGGACAACACGCCGCGCCGGCAGGATGCCCCCTACATCCTGGACAACCCCAGCCCCGGCGCATTCCGTGCGTGGCTGGAGCACGCGCTGGACTTCTCGCGCGACTTCAACGCGCCGGAGCGCCGGATGGTGTTCATCAACGCCTGGAACGAGTGGGGCGAAGGCGCCTACCTGGAGCCCGACCAGCGCTACGGCCACGCCTACCTCACGGCGCTGCGGGATGCGCTCGAATCACACAAATACCAGAAGAGAAACGGATGAGCATGGCGGCAACTGACCACTCCAGGAATCCGGACTGCCTGATCGTCGGCCATCCGTACACGGCGATCGGCATGGGCGCTCACTGCAGGGGCGTGGTGCGCTCCCTCGCTGCCGCCTACGGCAATCTCTCGGTGCACGATGTCTACAAGTACACCCAGCCCATGCCGCGCGAAGCGCGCGAGTTCGGGCCGCTGCTGACCGAGCAGTTCACAGCGCCGGTGCGCATCTTCTGCATCAACGGGGACGAGATCGAGCCCGTGGTCGGCAAGATCGAGCAGAAGCAGCCGGGCGCATTCGCCGGCGGCTACAACATCATCTATCCGATGTGGGAGCTGCCGAGATATCCCCAGGAGTGGGCGCGCCAGCTCGAGAAATTCGACGAGGTGTGGTCCCCGTCGCTGCACGTGGATGCGGCCTTGCGGGCTGCGGTTGGCAAGCCCATCGTCCACCTGCCCATCGCCGTCGAGCCGCGGGTCCACGAGCTCTTCGACCGCAAGTACTTCGGCATTCCCGAGTCGCGCTACACGCTGCTGTTTTTCTTCGATGCGCTGTCGTTCGCCAGCCGCAAGAACCCGTGGGCCGCGATCGACGTCTTCAAGCGCGTGCTCGCTAAGAGACCGCTGGCCAAGCTGCAACTGGTGCTCAAGGTCAACAATTCGGCACGCGATGCGAAGTCGCTGGAGCGGCTGAAGGCCGAGATCGAGCCGATCCGCGACCGGGTCACGCTGATCGACAAGACCGTGACCGAAGAAGAGGTCAAGAGCCTCGTGCGGGTCTGCGATTCCTTCCTCTCGCTGCACCGGGCCGAAGGCTTCGGCCTCGGGCCGGCGGAAGCCATGTTCTTCGACAAGCCGGTCGTCGTGACGGCCTGGTCCGGCAACATGGACTACATGACGCCGGACAACTCGCTGGGTGTGCGCTACGACCTCGTCCCGTTGGTCGAGGGAGACTACCCGCACTGGCAGGACCAGGTGTGGGCCGACGCCGACCTGGAAGATGCCGCCCAGAAGGTGCTGTCGCTCTTCGAGAACCCCGAGTTCGGCCGGCAACTTGGCAAGCGCGCCGGCATCCACATGCGCACGCATTTCTCGTACCGCAGGCAAGGCCTGCGCTACCGCGAGCAGTTGCAGCGAATTGCCTCGACGCTCGCACAAGAGCACTGAGCGCCACGATTCCCCGGGCCGCCGGCCCCTCCGAAAAGCAGTTGCGCATACCACGTATGTGCAACTTGCTTGCGCGCGCCCGCTCCAAGTGCGAGCACCATTCGTGATGAAGTACTGAAAACCAAGGTTCACGGATAAACTGCGCGTAACAAAAAACAACTGTCAACGAGATGTTTCCTGACACTCAGCACGCGATCGCCGTTGTCATTCCCACGTTCAATCGCCGCGAACGGCTGGAGCGCGCCGTGCAAAGCGTGCTGCAGGAGACGCGGGTCCCGATCGTCCTGCACATCTTCGACAACGCCTCCACGGACGACACCGAGGGCTACGCGCGCGAGCTCTCGGCACGCGACGCGCGGGTGGTCTACACGCGCAACGCCGCCAACATCGGTGGCCACTCGAACTACGCGAAGGCGCTGGACAGCGTCGAGGCGGAATATTTCGTGCCGCTGGCCGACGACGACTACCTGCTGCCCGATTTCCTGCACGACGCCTACGGGATTCTTGAGGCGCACGAGAGCGCGTGCGCCGCCGTGTTCCTGACGCAAACGCGCACCGACAGCGGCGCCGTCGGGATGACCTACCCGGAGCATCCCGACAAGATCCGGCTCGGCCTGGTGAACCCGCACGACCACATGCGCGACTGGCTCACCTATGGGCACTACAGCTGGAGCTCGGTGCTCTGGCGCTCGAAGGTGCTCGCCGAGGTGGGCGCGCCCTACCTGCACGTGGGGCTGCCCAGCGACGTCGATTTCCAGACCCAGATCTTCTGCACGTATCCGGTCTACATCGTGAACCGGCTGGGCGCCGTGTACACGCAGCACGAGGACCAGGCGAGCATGGGCTACGACCTGTCGCACATCAAGTCATGGGGCGCACTGTTCAAGCGGCTGGACCGCGCGGTGCTGGACCGCGGCCTCTTCTCGGTGGAGGAATACCTGCCGCTGCGCGCGAAGATGCAGCAGCGCTATCGAAGCACCTGGAACATCGCCGCCAAGGAAGAACTCGATTCCCGGCAGCTGGTGTCGTCCGCCTCGGCGGCCGGTTTCCGGCTGGGCGATTGGCCGTTGGCATTTTCGCTGATCGACACACTGGCCGCGAAGCCCCGCGCGGCGGGGCCGGATGGCGCCGACGACACCTCGGTCCTGTTGCTGCCTGAAGAAGTGGTGGCGGAAAGCGCAACGCCGAGCCGCCCGCAGGGATTCCTCGCATCGGTGCTGTGGAGCTTTAAGGCAGCCAGTGCGGTGATCGCCTCCGCGAAAAGCACCGCGGTGCAATTGGAGGCCACCTGCTCGACGCAGGAGCAGGCCTTGTCCGAGCAAAAGACGCTGACTGCGCAGATGCAACAGAAGTGCGCCGCGCTGGAAGCCGATCTCGCCGACCAGAAGGCGCAGACCGTTGCCGCGCGGGCCGAGGCCGATGCATGGCACTCGAAATTCGACGCGCTCGATGCCAGGGCGACGGCGTTGCAGGGCACGCTGCTCTTCAGAATCCTGCGAAAGCTCCGCCTGATGCGGCTCTAGCGCGGGAAAAACCTCGATCGGCAGTGCGCGTCCAGCGCACAATGTCGCCCCATGAAATCCGTGAACATGACGAGAACCGTTGGCGGCTCGCGCCATCCTGCAAAGGTGTCCCCCCGATGAAGGCCGTCATCCTCGCAGGCGGCCTGGGCACCCGTATCTCGGAAGAGACGCACCTCAAGCCCAAGCCCATGGTGGAGATCGGTGCCAAGCCCGTGCTGTGGCACATCATGAAGCTCTACTCGGCCTACGGCATCAACGACTTCGTCATCTGCTGCGGCTACAAGGGCTACATGATCAAGGAGTACTTCGCCAACTACTTCCTTCACATGTCCGACGTCACCTTCGACATGCGCAGCAACGAGATGCACGTGCATCAGCGCAAGGCTGAACCTTGGCAGGTGACGCTGGTCGACACTGGCGAAGACACCATGACCGGCGGGCGGCTCAAGCGCGTCGCCGAATTCGTGCGCGACGAAGAAGCCTTCTGCTTCACCTACGGAGACGGTGTCGCGGACATCGACATCGGCAAGCTGATCGCGTTCCACAGCAGCCACGGCCGCCTGGCGACGGTCACTGCCGTGCAGCCGGCCGGGCGCTACGGCGCGCTGGAGCTCGATGGCGATGCGGTGCGGGGCTTCGTCGAGAAGCCGCGCGGCGATGGCGGCTGGATCAACGGCGGCTTCTTCGTGCTGTCCCCGAAGTGCCTGGATTACATCGACGGCGATTCGTCCAGCTGGGAAGGCCGGCCGCTTGCGCAGATCGCAAAGGACGACCAGTTGCGCGCCTTCGAGCACGCCGGTTTCTGGCAGCCGATGGACACGCTGCGCGACAAGATGCATCTGGAGCAACTGTGGGCAACCCAGGCCGCACCCTGGAAGGTCTGGGCGTGAACACGGCGTTCTGGCGCGGCAAGCGGGTCCTGCTCACGGGGCACACGGGCTTCAAGGGCAGTTGGCTGGCGCTCTGGCTCCAGGCGGCAGGCGCCGAGGTCCACGGCTATTCGCTCGCACCGCCGACGGAAACCAACCTGTTCACGCAGGCCCGCGTTGCCGAACTCCTGGCGGGCCACACGCTGGGCGACATACGCGATCTCGCCGCGCTGCGGCGGGCCGTTCAGCAAGCCGCGCCGGAGGTCGTCTTTCACCTGGCCGCGCAGTCGCTGGTGCGGCCTTCGTACCGCGACCCGGTGGAGAGCTATGCCACCAACGTCATGGGCACGGTGCATCTGCTCGAAGCTGTGCGTGCCTGCGCTGGCGTCCGGGCCGTGGTCAGCGTCACGACGGACAAGGTCTACGAAAACCGCGAATGGCATTGGGGCTACCGCGAAGACGAACCCCTCGGCGGACTGGACCCCTATGCCAGCAGCAAGGCCTGCGCCGAACTCGTGACCTCGGCCTACCGTGCGTCGTTTCTCGCGCAAGGCGGCGTGGCGGTGGCCACGGCGCGCGCCGGGAATGTGATCGGCGGCGGCGACTGGGCCGACGACCGCCTGGTCCCTGACTTTTTCCGCGCCACCGACAAGTCCGTGCCGCTCGAAGTTCGCCATGCCGGCGCCACGCGGCCCTGGCAGCACGTGCTCGAACCGCTGGGCGGCTACCTGCTGCTGGCGGAGCGCCTTGCCGGCGGTGACCCGAGGTTCGCGCAGGCCTGGAACTTCGGCCCTGGCGACGACGATGCGGTGCCGGTGCGCGACCTGCTGGACCGGCTCGCGCGCCGCGTGCCCGGCGCGCAATGGCGCGAAACTGCCCCCGGCACCGTGCACGAGGCCAATTACCTCAAGCTCGACAGCAGCAAGGCGCGCGCAGGACTGGGCTGGAGGCCTCGCTGGACGCTCGATGCGGCGCTCGACAGGACGGTCGAATGGCATCGGGCCTGGCGCGAGGGCGACGACGTGCAGAAGGTCTGCCAGTCGCAGATCCTGGCCTACCAGGGCGGCGACGGACATGACCAGGTTTGACGTACACGCAACGCCGCTCGCGGGCGTGATGCGGATCCAGCGCCGGAAGCTCGAAGACTCGCGCGGTTTCTTCAGCCGCTTCTTCTGTGCGGAGGAATTGGCGGCTGCAGGGTTCAGCGCGCCCGTTGCCCAGATCAACCACACGCTGACCCGCCGACGCGGGTCGGTGCGCGGGCTGCATTTCCAGCATCCTCCGCATGCGGAGGACAAGCTGGTGAGCTGCCTGCATGGCGAGATCTTCGACGTCGCGGTCGACCTGCGCCGGGGCTCGCCGACCTTCCTGCAGTGGCACGGCGAGATACTGAGCGCCGGGAACGCCACGAGCCTGCTCATTCCCAAGGGCTTTGCCCACGGGTTCCAGACCCTCGGCGACGATGCCGAGTTGCTGTATCTTCATTCGGCGCCGTATGCCGCGGCGGCCGAGGGCGCATTGAACGCCCGCGACCCCGCACTTGCCATCGCCTGGCCGCTCGCGTTCGCCGACGTGTCGGACCGCGACGCGAGCCATCCTTTCATTACCGCCGAGTTCACGGGTCTTCCTGGATGAAATGCCGCCACTGTCACGCCGAGCTGAGTCTGCCGTTCATCGATCTTGCGACGGCGCCGCCGTCCAATGCGTACCTGCACGCCGATCAGCTGAACGCGCCTGAAAAGTGGTATCCGCTGCGTGTCTTCACCTGCACGCAATGCTGGCTGGTGCAGACCGACGACTACGCGCACCACGCCGATCTTTTTTCCAGCGAATACGCCTACTTCAGCTCCTTTTCTTCCAGTTGGCTTGCGCATTCGCAGCGCTATGTCCGCGACATGGTCCAGCGCTTCGCACTGGACCGAAGCGCCCATGTGATCGAGGTCGCGGCCAACGACGGCTACCTGCTGCAGTACGTTCGAGACGCCGGCATCCCGTGCCTTGGCATCGAGCCGACGGCCAGCACCGCGAAGGCGGCGCGCGAGAAGGGCATCGAGATCGTCGAGGAATTCTTCGGCGTGGCATTAGCCGAACGACTCGTCGCCGCAGGCAAGGGCGCCGATCTGACCGCGGCGAACAACGTGCTCGCCCACGTGCCGAACATCAACGACTTCCTGGCGGGCTTTGCCACGGTGCTCAAGCCGGAGGGCGTGGCCACCTTCGAGTTTCCGCACCTGCTTCGGCTGGTGTCGGAGTGCCAGTTCGACACGATCTACCACGAGCATTTCTCGTACCTCTCGCTCACGTCGGTGTGCCGGATGTTCGAGGCGAACGGGCTCGGCGTGTTCGATGTCGAACAGCTCGAAACCCACGGCGGCAGCCTGCGCGTGTTCGCGCAGCGGTGTGACACGGGCAATCGGGCGGTCGAGGCCGCCGTCTCGCGCGTGCTGGAGGCCGAGCGCGCGGCGGGCGTTGCGACCTCCGCTTACTACGCGGGCTTCCAGCAGCGCGCCGACGACGTGCGCGACGGGCTGATGTCGTTCCTGATCGAGGCGCGGCGCGCCGGCAAGCGCACGGGCGCCTACGGCGCCGCGGCCAAGGGCAACACGCTGCTCAACTACGCCGGTGTGCGCGCCGGCCTGCTGCCATGGGTGGTGGACCGGAACCCGGCCAAGCAGGGTCTCTTCATGCCAGGCAGCCGCATTCCGATCGTCGACGAGGCGCACCTGAAACGCGAGCGGCCGGACTACGTGTTGATCCTGCCGTGGAACCTCAAGAGCGAGGTCATGGAACAGCTGGCCTACATCCGAAAATGGGACGGCAAGTTCGTGATCGCCGTGCCCAAGCTGGAGTTGATATGAGATCGCGTATTCACTACACCAAGCCGTCCATCACCGAACTCGAAGTCGGCTACGCCACGGATGCTGCGCGCAATGGCTGGGGCGAACACTGCTACGACTACATCCATCGCTTCGAGGCGATGTTTCGGGAACACCTCGGTGTCAAGCACGCCATCGCAACCTCCGGGTGCACCGGTGCGCTGCATATGGGGCTGGCAGCGCTGGGTATCGGGCCCGGCGATGAGGTCATCCTCGCCGATTCCAATTGGATCGCTTCCGTTTCGTCGGTCGTTCACCTGGGTGCGACGCCAGTCTTCGTCGATATTCTTCCGGACAGTTGGTGTCTCGACCCAGCGCTTGTTGAAGCCGCAATCACGCCACGCACCAAAGCCATCATCGCGGTGCATCTCTACGGCAACCTGTGCGAGTTGGACAGGTTGCTGGCCCTGGGAGCTTTGCACGGTATTCCCGTGATCGAGGATGCCGCCGAGGCTATCGGCTCGATCTGGCACGGTCGCCGCGCGGGCTCGATGGGCACCTTCGGCGCTTTCTCCTTTCACGGCACGAAGACCCTGACGACCGGCGAGGGCGGCATGTTCGTGACAAACGACGATGTGCTCTACGAGGCTGTCCTGACGCTTTCGAATCACGGTCGTGCACGCAACCAGAAGCAGCAGTTCTGGCCCGACGTCGTGGGCTTCAAATACAAGATGTCGAACGTCCAGGCTGCCATTGGATGCGGCCAGATCGAGCGCATCGATGCCCTGTGCGAGCGAAAGCATGCCATTCTTGACCACTATCGATCGTTGCTTGCCCCCTGGGCCGACGTGATAGATCTCAATCCGGAGCCCGAAGGCACCGTCAATGGCGCTTGGATGCCCACAGCAGTTTTTGCTTCGAGAACCGGCGTCACTCGCGAGCGGCTGCAACAGGCTTTTGCGGGCGACGGCATTGATGCGCGGGTTTTTTTCCATCCATTGAGCAGCTTGCCGATGTTTGGGTCGAACCAGGGGGCAGCCAATGCCTCTGACATCGCTGCGCGCGCGATCAATCTGCCCAGCTACCACGACATGACGGACGAGGAACAAGCGCGTGTTGTCGACGTGATCCGGAAAACTCTTCATGGCTGACTTAAAGCGCTATGCAATTTGGGGCAGCGCGGGCCATGCGAAGGTGCTGGCCGGTGTCGTCGGACTGCTCCAGGGCCGGGTGATCGCGCTGTTCGACAACCGCGAGGTGCCGTCTGCACTTCCCGGTGTGCCCGTGCACATTGGCGACGAAGGATTTCAGCGATGGGCGGACAGCCAACCGGAGCTCGCGAATGTGCTCGGACTGGTCGCCATTGGCGGTGCCGGCGGGCGGCATCGGATCGAGATACAAAGGCGTTTCAGAACGCGAGGTCTTCGAGTTGCGTGCATCGTCCACCCGCAGGCATCGGTAGATGCGAGCGCAGTGCTGGGCGCTGGAACGCAGGTGCTGGCGCAAGCAGTCGTTGCGGCGGACGCGCATGTTGGCGAAGCCTGCATCATCAATCACCGGGCGTCCGTGGACCACGAATGCAACATCGGAAACGGTGTTCATGTCGCGCCTGGCGCAACGCTGTGCGGGCTCGTCACGCTTCACGACAACGTGATGATCGGTGCCAGCGCGGTAGTCCTTCCCAGGATCACCATTGGTGAAAACGCCATCGTTGGCGCGGGCGCCGTAGTGACTCGCGACGTACCGGCCAACGCCATCGTCGTCGGCAACCCGGCCCATCTTCTTCGAACCTAGAAAACCAAGGAACCTCCATGACGCCCTACGAACTCTTCAAACAAGAGTGTCACGAAGAAATTGCCCTTCAAGGAGGCGACGCATCGCTTGTCGATGCAACACGCACCTGGATCACGACCGCCAATGCTCGTAAGTACTCCTACCATTACGAATGGATGGGCCGCCCGATCATCCAGTACCCGCAGGACGTGATGGCGATGCAGGAGATCATCTGGCGGGTGCAACCCGACCTGATCATCGAGACCGGCATCGCGCACGGCGGCTCGCTGATCTTCTCGGCCGCGATGCTCGAGCTCAATGCGGCCTGCGGCGGTCCGGCGGACGCGAAGGTGCTGGGGCTCGACATCGACATCCGCGCGCACAACCGCCAGGCGATCGAGGCCCACCCGATGTCCCGCCGCATCTCGATGATCGAAGGCTCCAGCACTGCGCCCGAGGTGATCGAGCAGGTGCGCCGGTTCGCATCGGGCAGGAAGAGCGTGCTGGTGTGCCTGGACAGCAATCACACCCACGCCCACGTGCTTGCGGAACTGGAAGCCTATGCACCGCTGGCGACGGTCGGCAGCTATTGCGTGGTGTTCGACACCATCGTCGAAGACCTCCCCAAGGAGATGTACCCGGATCGGCCGTGGGGCCCGGGCGACAACCCGAAAACGGCCGTCCATGAATATCTGAAGTCGCATCCGGAGTTCGAGATCGACCATGCCGTCGATCACAAGCTGATGATCAGCGTCGCCCCCGAGGGATATCTGAAACGCATCCGCTGACTCGTGCTGTAAGGCGAAAGGCTCGGGGATTTGGCAAAAACGTCACATGTATTACGTTTTGCTGACGGCCATCGATCGTTCAGGCGCGTTGCTGACAAGGGGCCGGTATTGCAGGGCGTATTCTGGCCTTCGCCAGCGTGGCGCTTCGGCGGGGAGCGCAAAGCATTACGGCACAATTACAAGCCCCCGCCCTGAATTGAAGAAGATTTGAGATCGCACATGAAAAAGCACGCAGTAGTCACCGGTATTACGGGTCAGGATGGCGCCTATCTGGCCCAACTGCTCTTGAGCAAGGGCTATGTCGTGCACGGCACATTCCGCCGCACCAGTTCCGTCAATTTCTGGCGCATCGAGGAACTGGGCATCCAGGACGACCCGAACCTCGTGCTCGTGGAGCATGACCTCACCGATCTCGGAAGCTCGCTGACGCTCATCAAGGAAGCCAAGCCCCAGGAGGTCTACAACCTCGCCGCCCAGAGCTTCGTCGGCGTGAGCTTCAACCAGCCCGACGCCACGGCGCAGATCACCGGCATGGGTGCGCTTCACCTGCTCGAAGCCATCCGCCTGACCGACCGCAGCATCCGCTTCTACCAGGCGTCCACCTCCGAGATGTTCGGCAAGGTGCAGGCAATTCCCCAGGTCGAGGAAACCCCTTTCTACCCCCGCAGTCCTTACGGTGTCGCCAAGCTCTTTGCGCACTGGATGACCATCAACTACCGCGAGAGCTACGACATCTTCGGTAGCAGCGGCATCCTGTTCAATCACGAGAGCCCGCTGCGTGGCCGCGAATTCGTGACCCGCAAGATCACCGACGCGGTGGCCAAGATCAAGCTGGGCAAGCTCGACGTTCTGGAGCTGGGCAACCTCGGTGCCAAGCGCGACTGGGGCTTCGCCAAGGAATACGTCGAAGGCATGTGGCTGATGCTGCAGGCCGAAGAGGCGGACACCTTCGTGCTGGCCACCAACCGGACCGAGACGGTGCGCAAGTTCGTCGACCTCGCGTTCAAGGCGGCCGGCTACGAACTTCGCTTCGAAGGCGAAGAGCAACACGAAGTCGGCATCGACATCGCTACCGGCAAGACGCTGGTCAAGGTGAACCCGAAGTTCTATCGCCCGTCCGAAGTGGACCTGCTCATCGGTGATCCGGCGCGGGCCAAGCGCAAGCTCGGCTGGGAGCCCACCACGACGCTCGAGGACCTGTGCACGATGATGGTGGAAGCAGACCTTCGCCGCAACAAGAACGGTCACTCGTTCTGACGGTGGCCGGATCGGCCGGCCCGCACGTCCGTAACGCGGAACAGGCGCACCAAGACGCCGAAGGGAAAGAACAGTGATCAACGAACTCAAGAAGGTTGTACGACGCTTGGGAAGGGAGGCGCGCAACCTGGGCAAGGGCCTGGGCTCCAGGGCTTCGGTCGTTCGTGGAATCAGGGAAGAAGGGCTGTTCGACGCCGACTTCTATCGCCGCGAGTACCCCGTCGTTGCCGCTGCGTCGGCCGACCCGCTGCAGCATTACCTCGCACATGGGTGGAAGCACGCCATGGAGCCCTCGGACCGGTTCTCGGTGCGGGCCTACCTCGGCAGGAATCCCGACGTGCGCGCGGCCCGGCTCGATCCGCTGGCGCATTGGGTGCGCTATGGCAGGACCGATGGCCGCATTCTTCCCGAAGCGGCGGGCGGCGAGACCCCCTGGTTCGAGAACGACAGGCTGTACCCGCTGCCCGATGACGTGGTGCACTACGAGCTGATGGCCGGCCGCGCGTACTTTGGCGGCGCGGGCTTCGACTTCGCGCAGCGCGAAGCCGGCGCGACGGTCGCCGATGCGGCCAGGGCGATGGCGTTGCGCACGCCGCTCCTCACCATCGACACGGTGTCGCCGAAGGTCTCGATCGTCATTCCGGTGTACGGGCAGACGCATTTCGCACTGAACTGCCTCGACTCGCTCGCGCGGTTGCGCTCGAAGTATTCTGTCGAGGTGATCGTCGCGGACGATGCGTCGCCTGCGGCCGCGCGCACGGACGTGCTCCAGGCCATTCCCTGGATCCGCTACGAACGCCGCACCGAAAACGGCGGGTTCCTCGAATGCTGCAACTCGACCGTGCAACTGGCACGCGGCGAGATCGTCGTCCTGCTGAACAGCGACACGCGCGTCGTCGATGGCTGGCTGGACGAACTCGTCGAGGCCTTCGACCTGTTCCCCAAGGCCGGCATGGTCGGCTCGAAGCTCTTCAACGACGACGGCACGCTGCAGGAAGCCGGTGGCATCTTCTGGCGTGACGGCTCCGCCCACAACTACGGACGGGGCGACGACCCGAACCGGCCGCAATACTGCTTTGCGCGCCAGGCCGACTTCATTTCGGGTGCCTCCATCGCGATCCGCAAGCCGGTCTGGGACGAATTGGGCGGGTTCGATCCGGTCTACAAGCCGGCGTACTGCGAAGACGCCGACCTGGCGTTCCGGCTGCGCCGCGCGGGCTACGAGGTGTGGTTCGTCCCGACTTCGCGCGCCATCCACTACGAAGGCATCACGCATGGCCGCGACGTCACCCAGGGCATCAAGGCCTACCAGGTCACCAACCTGCAGAAGTTCGCCGAACGCTTCCGCGCCGAACTGGTCGCGCATCCGCAGCCGGGGTCCAGCTCGGTGCGTGCAGCCAGCTGGCGCAGCAGAAAGAACATTCTTTTCGTCGATGCGCTGACGCCGACGCCGGACCAGGATTCGGGCTCGATCGTGACCAACGAGGTCATGGCCACCTACCGCGAGGCCGGGTTCGGCGAAAGCTTCTTTCCGCTGCATTCGCCGTACTGGTCGAAGAAGTACACCGCCGCCCTGCAGCGCCGGGGCGTCTGCTGCCACTACAAGCCGTTTTCCAACGACATCGGCGACGCCCTCGCGCTGGACAACTGCTTCGACTACGCGCTGCTCTACCGCTACAACGTGGCGCAGGCCGTCCACGCAGAAGTGCGCGAGAAGGCGCCGGCCACGCGCGTGCTGTTCGCCAACGTCGATCTTCATTTCCTGCGCGAAGCGCGTGCCGCCGAAAACGCCAACGACCAGCTCGCGCTGCTGCGGTCCGAGTCCACCAGGAAGAACGAACTCGAGATGTTCCTGCGCGCGGACGCCTCGTTCGTCCACACGCAGATCGAGAAGGACGTGATCCAGGCCGCGCTGCCCCGTGCACTCGAGAACATGGTCGTGCTGCCGTGGATCGCAGAGGTCTTTCGCGACACCCCGCCTTTCGCGGACCGTGCGGACATCATGTTCCTGGGCAACTTCCCGCATGCGCCCAACGTCGACTCCATGCTGTTCTTCATGCAGGCGATCTGGCCCGCGCTGCTACTCGACCTGCCGCCGCACGCCAGGCTCCTGGTCGTCGGCAACCAGCCGCCCAAGGAAGTGCAGGACCTGGCGTCGGAGCGCGTCATCGTGACGGGCTTCGTGCAAGAACTCGAACCGTATTTCCAGGCGTCCCGCGTGTTCGTGGCGCCGCTGCGCTACGGCGCCGGCATCAAGGGAAAGCTGGTGACGGCACTGGCCCACGGTGTGCCCAGCGTAGCGACCCACATCGCCGCCGAAGGCATTGCCACGCCGCAAGAGCGCCATCTTTCGATCACGGACGATCCCGCGCAATTTGCCGCGGAGGTGCTGCGCATCTACGGGGACGAATCGTCGTGGTCGTCCTTGCGCGAGGCCGGGCTGGCCTACGTCGAGCAGAATTATTCGAGGGCAGCGACCCTGAAGACCTGCATGCAGGCACTGGCGATCGCCGACAAGGTCTGGCTTGCGCGGCAGGCGCACCGGCAGCATCGGTTCTTCGAAGAGATCATGAGGGAAAACGGTGAGCTCGAACCGACCCGGACCGATTGAGAAATTCGTGCGTTTTCACCTTCGACTCGTCACGCCTTTCCAATGAACAAGAACGAATCGAACCAGCTGCGTCCCGCCCCCGAGGGACAGGCGGCGACCGATGACACCGAGAAGATCGAGGGCGGCAGCGCGTCCGCGTTCGAGGCCTTGCTCGAAGCCGCGAACGAGCGGGCGAATGCCGCGCTGACGCAGCAGCGCGAGATCCAGAACTCGATCTCCTGGCGCATCACGGCGCCGCTGCGCAAGGCTGCCGACGCGATGCCGGAGTCCATGCGCGCCAACCTGCGGCGCGGCGCGAAGGCCGCATGGTGGGCGCTGACGCCCTGGCGCATGCCCGAGCGGCTTCGCGTGCTGCGCATGAAGCGGCCGGAGGAAGCGTCGCTCGCAGGAACGTCGGACCCCGCCGACGCCTATGGCACATGGATCGCCAGCACCGAAACCCGATCGCCCGTTGCCGGCGATGCGTCCCAGGCACCCCAGTTGTCTTTTCTCCTGGCTGCGGGTCGCGACGCCGAAGCGCTGTTGCGAACGCTCGCTTCGCTGCGCTCGCAGGCTTCCAGGCGCTGGGAGGCGTTGGTCGCGGTCGAGGCCGGCGACGCCGAGGCGGCCATCCAGGCCGCGCTGGACACGTTGGCCAAGGACCCTCGCATCGTCCGCGTCGCGGTTTCTGGGGGATCGCGCTCGCAGGGACTGGCCGCTTGTGCGGCGCAAGCCACGGGCGAGTTCGTCGCCATGCTCGATGCCGGCGACATCGTGGCGGCCGGTGCGCTCGACGAGATCGCCTTTGCACTGGCACGCGCCCCGCACAGCGACATCGTCTACGGCGACGAGGACGAGATCTCCGCGGAAGGGTTTCGCCAGCACCCGTACTTCAAGCCGGGCTGGTCTCCGGACCTGCTCTATGCCTTCAACTACTTCGGCCGCCTGACGCTGCTGCGCGCGAGCGTCGTCCATGCGGCGGGCGGCATCGACCCTGCTCTGGAAGCCGGTGTCGAGTGGGACCTGAACCTCCGGGCGAGCGAGCAGGCCGGCATCATCACGCGCGTGCCCAAGGTGCTGTGCCACCGCAGGACGGGAAGCGCGCGCGAACGCGCCGGCCCGCTGACCGAAGATGCGGCAGGCCACCGCGAGGCGCTGCGCAAGCATTGGCGCCGCTACGGCGTGGACGCCACCATCGAGACGCAGCCTGACGGCACGCAGCGCGCCACCTGGGCGCTGGCCCATCCGCCGCTGGTGTCGATCATCGTCCCGACCAGGGACAAGGTCGAACTGCTCCGGGTCTGCATCGACGGGCTGCTCGGGGGCACCGACTACGAGAACATCGAGATCGTAGTGGTGGACACCGGCTCGGTCGAACTACAGACGCAGGCCTACTACGAAGAACTGCGGCGCCACGCGCAGGTGTCGATCGTTCACTTCAGCAAGAAATTCAATTACTCCGCGGCCTGCAACCACGGCGCAACGTTTGCGCGCGGCGAGTTGCTGCTGTTCCTCAACAACGACATCGAAGTGCTGTCCCGCGACTGGCTCCTGGAAATGGTGCGCTTCGCCCAGCGTCCCGGGGTCGGCGTCGTCGGCACGCAGCTTCTTTATCCCGATGGGCAACTTCAGCATGGTGGCGTCGGCGTCGGGATTCACCTGTGCGGGCTCATGTACCGCTCGGCCGAGCGCGGCGAGTGGGGCGTGTTCGGTTCCGCGGAACATCCGCGCAACTGGCTGGCCATCATGGGCGCGTGCCAGCTGGTGAGCCGCGAGGCCTTCGATCGCGTGGGCGGCTTCGACGAGGCCTACCTGGTGGCCTGCAGCGACGTCGCGTTGTGCCTGAACCTCTGGCGCGCGGGCTACCGTACGGCCTATGCGCCGCATGCGCGGCTGCGGCATCACGAGGGAGCGACCCGCGGCACGGTCAACCCGACGCCCGACATGCAGCGCCTGGCCGACGACATCCGCCTGCTGGGTATCGACGAAGACCCCTACCTGCACCCGGAGCTGGATGCCCGCCAGCCGATTCCCGCGCTGCGGCTGGGCGGCGCGCCCACGGTGCGCGAAAGCCTCACGGCCGACACGCGTGCGCTCGGCTCGCTGATGCTGCCGGCCACGGTGCTCGACCTGTCCAACGACCGCACCTGCCTGGAGGCCGCGGGCCTGCCCAGGGAAGACGTGGTGTGGCCGCCCGAGCCGTCGCACCGTATCGCCGATACATGGTCCGCGGCACGCTGGTGCCTCGACCTGCTGCGCACCCGTCCCGATATCGCCCGGCGCTTTCCGGCGGCACTGTCCGGAGGCAGCGACGGCGAATTCGGCCGCTGGATCGCGAACGAGGGCGGCGAGGCGCTGCAGTTGTCCGACAGCGCGAGGGCCCTGGTGGCCGGCTGCCTGTCGATGGACCTGGGCGCGCGCGCGCGCCAGGCCTACCTCTTTCACGACGACATCAAGACCCCGCTGCCCCACGGCCTGCTGCCCATGGGGCAGTTCGAACTGTTCCAGTGGTTCATGCGGCAGGGACGCCAGCTCACCGGCCTTCGGCTCGAAGAGATCTGGTGGCTGTTGCGCGAAGCCTCGGAGCAGCCCGCCGTCGAGTTGCTGCGGGCCTATGCCTTCGCCCCCGCCTGGCAAACGCTCTACCCGGACGGGCTCACCGTTTTCGGCCGGCGCGCCTTTGCGGCCTGGTTCGGCGCCACCTACCGCGTGAAGGACGCATGGGTCGATCCGGCACAGTGGCACGTCGACATGGCGCCTGCGGCCCAGATCCGCATGGCCTACCTGGCCCGCGAGGACTGGCGACTGCGGCATCCCCACGCGCTGGACGAGGCGCGCCATGCCGCCGCGTTGATCGAATGGCTCGCCACGCCGGCCGCGGCGCAAACGCCGGAGGTTGCCGCATGGTGTGCCGCGCTCGATACCGCGCAGGTTGCGGCGGAGATGGTCGCGCCGGGCGTCAACGTGATCGGGCATTTCGCATATCCCTCAGGGCTGCGCGTTTCGGTCGAGGCGCTGGTCGAGGGCCTGCAGCGCGTCGGCGTGCAGACCTCGCTGCGCGACCTGAAGACCGACCGCAAGGACGATCCGACGCATGCGAAATTCGACGGCTTCGAGGATTTCGAGACCACGCTGATCCACGCGCAGCCCGAGCCCTTCTTCGACCAGGCATTCAGCCGCAGCGATCTGCACGAGCGCTCGCCGCGCACCTACCGCGTGGGCTACTGGTACTGGGAGTTCGACTCCATTCCCGATGCCTGGGTGGCGCATGCCGAGAAGGTCGACGAGGTCTGGGCGGCCACCGAGTTCGTGGCGCGCGGCCTTCGCGCGCGGCTGGCGCAACCGGTGCGCACATTGTTCCCGGGCGTGAAGCTCGGCCCGTTCGAGCGCCGTTCGCGCTCGTATTTCGGCCTCAGGGACGAGCCCTACACGTTCCTCTTCACCTTCCACATGATGAGCGTCATGGAGCGCAAGAACCCCATTGGGCTCATCCGCGCCTTCACGCGCGCCTTCGGCGCCGACGACGCGGTGCAACTGGTGCTCAAGACATCCTTCGGCGATCGCCATCCGCAGCAGTTCGAGGCCTTGCAGGCCGCGGCGGCCACCGCTGCCAACGTGACGATCATCAATGAGGTCTACAGCCCCGAGGACGTGCTCTCCTTGATGGACGCCTGCGATGCCTACGTGTCGCTGCATCGCAGCGAGGGCCTTGGGCTCACCATGGCGGAAGCCATGCTCATGGGCAAGCCCGTCATCGCCACCAACTTCTCGGGCAACGTCGATTTCATGGACAGCAGCAACAGCCTGCTGGTGGACTACGAGCTCGTGAAGCTCGGCAAGTCGATCCCGCCCTATGACGCGCACCTCGAATGGGCCGAGCCGTCCGAGGCGCATGCGGCGGAACTGATGCGGCGCGTGTTCGACAACCAGGCCTGGGCGGCCGAGTTGGGTGCCGCGGCCAGGGTCAGTGCCGAAAGTGCCCTGTCGCTCGATGTCGCAGGGCGGAAGGCCGCGAGCCGGCTGGCCGAGATCCGGGCGCAGCAACGCGACGCCCGCAACGGGCGCCGCGAGGACTGATCAGGAAACCTCGACGATCCGCCCGTGCTCCATGTGGATCACGCGGTTGCATTCCTTGGCGATCAGCTCCGGCGAGTGCGATGCCAGCACCAGGATGCCGGATTTGGAGACCACCTCGCGCATGCGCTGCTCGGCCTTCTCGGTGAACTCGGCGTCGCCGACCGACAGCCATTCGTCCATCAGCAGGATGTCGGCCTCGACGCTGGTGGAGATCGAGAACGCCAGCCGCATCATCATGCCGGTGGAGTAGGTGCGCACCGGCATGTTGACGTACTCGCCCAGGCCGCTGAACTCGCAGATCTCAGGCGTGAGCCGGTCGACCTCTTTCTTGCTCATGCCCATGACGAGGCCGCGCAGCATGATGTTCTCGACGCCGGTGGCGTCCATCTCGATGCCCAGCGACGGATCGATCAGGCTGGCGACCGAACCTTGCCGGGCGAATTCGCCGGCCGAGGGTTCATAGACACCCGCGAGCGTGCGCAGCAGCGTGGACTTGCCCGCGCCGTTGTGGCCGACGAGGCCCAACCGGTCGCCGCTCTTGAGCTCGAGATTGATGCCGCTGAGCGCTTGCACCACGGTGACGCCGGTTTCCTTGCCGAAGCGCCCGCCGGTGACCGAAGCCGCCAGCGTCTTCTTGAGCGATGCCGCACCGGCGCCGTAAATGGGGAAATTGACGGCGACGTTTTTGAGAGAGATGAATGCCATGGATCAGAGCCAGTAGACGACGCGGCGACGGTATTTGGCGAACAGCATGGTCGCGGCGACGAGGCTCACCGCCGTCCAGCACAGGATGCCCCACCAGTTGTGGATGTCGGCGACACCGCCCATCAGCGGGGTGCGCAGCAGGTCCAGCATCTGGGCGAAGGGATTCCAGAGGATGTACTTGGCGCGTTCAGGCAGGCTCGAGGGCACCCAGAACACGGGCGTGAGGAACATCAGCATCTGCATCACGCTGGTCACGATCTGCGTCACATCGCGATAGCGCGTGCAGATGAGGCCGAGCAGAAGCCCGAGGGCGTGCGCATTGACGATCAGGATGAGGAAGGCCGGCAGCACCAGCAGCGCCGACCAGGACAGCGAGATGCCCGCCCACAGGGCCACCGGCACATACAGCACGATCTGGTGGGCGAACTGGATCAGGTTGCGCGCCAGGCTTCGCCAGACGAAGAGGCTGATGGGAAAGTAGCCCTGCTTCAGGTAGTTGGACGACCCGACGAAGGCGTTGCAGGCGTCCGTGACCACGCTGGAGAAAAAGGCCCAGAAGATGACGCCGAGCGCCAGGTGCGGGAAGAATTCGTTGAGCTTGGTGCCGAAGAGCGACGCGTACAGCGGCCCCATGCCGCTGATCATGACGCCCATGCTCAAGGTGAGCCACAGCGGCCCGAGCATGGAGCGGCGATAGCGCAGCACGATGTCGAACCAGGCGAGCGTCCACCAGATGTCGGTGCGGCGGGTGCCTTCCCACCAGTCGGAAATGGCGCTTCGATGCAGATTGGAGTGAACTTGGCTCATGCGCGTCCGTAAGTGTCTGCGAGGCGAACGATGTCGTCCTCGCCAAGGTAGCCGCCGCACTGGACTTCGATGAGCACCAGTTCTTCGTCGCCGATATTGGTCAAGCGGTGTTTCTCTTTCAAGGGGATGTAGCGGTACTGGCCGGGCAGGGTTTCGTGCTCGACATCGCCGATCTGGACGATGCCGCGGCCCTGCACCACGACCCAGTGCTCCGCGCGGTGGTGGTGATATTGCAAGGACAGCGATTCTCCCGGCATGACCGTGATGCGCTTGACCTTGTACCCTTCTTCTTCCTTCAGTGCCGAGTAGGTGCCCCACGGGCGGTTCACGACCGCGGGAGAGTGCACCGTCTCGTGCCTGCGGGCCTTCAGCGTGTCGACCACCTTCTTGACTTCCTGGGCGCTGTCCTTGTGCGCCACGAGCAGTGCATCGGGCGTGTCGACAATGACCAGATCATGCACGCCCACCGTGGCGACCACCTTGGGGGAGTGGCTGTCCACCTGCACGTGGGTGCCGGTGGTGTCGATGGCCACGACGTTGGAAGGCATGGTGTTGCCGCTGGCATCGGGCGTGAGCGCATTGGCCAGCGCGGGCCACGATCCGACGTCGCTCCAGCTGAATTTGGCGGGCACAACGTGCACGTTGTCGGCCGGCTCCATGACCGCGTAGTCGATGCTGATGTCCGGCTGTAGCCCGAAGGTGTGCAGATCGAACTGGATCGTCTCGCCCGCCACGTGCGACGACTCGAGCGCGCGGCGTGCCGCGGCCAGCAGCTCGGGCGCATGGCGCTCGAAGGCGGCGACGATGGCGTCCGCGGTAAAGCAGAACATGCCGCTGTTCCAGTAGTAGCGGCCGGTGGCCAGGTACTCCTGCGCGGTCTGGAGGTCGGGCTTCTCGACGAAGCGCTTGGCGGCCTGGCTCTCGCGCGAGACCTTGGCCACCTCGACGTAACCGAAGCCCGTGTCCGGCCCCGTGGGGTTGATGCCGAATACCACCAGCTTGCCCTGCGTGGCGAGGCGGAATGCCTGGTTGGCACTGGCCACGAAGGCCTCGACGTCGGGCACCAGGTGGTCGGCCGACAGCACGAGCATCACGGTGTCGCCGCTGAACTGCCGGATGCACTGCAGGGCGGCCAGGGCGATCGCCGGCCCGGTGTTGCGGCCCCGGGGCTCCAGCAGCAGCGTGGCCTCGGGCGGGTCGGACATCTGGCGCAGCACGTCCTTGGTGAGAAACAGGTGGTCCTTGTTGGTGACGACCATCAGATCGCCCGTACCGCAGGCCTGTCCCCGTTCGATGGCCTGCTGGAGCAGGGTGGTGCCGCCAAGTTTCATGAAGGGCTTGGGAAAGGCTTGCCGAGATGCTGGCCAAAGCCGGGAACCTGCCCCCCCTGAAAGCACAACTGAAAAGACGCGCATTTTTTTATAGGGTGTGATGAGGGGATAATTTTACCGGCCCCCACGGGGCGGCCCCGTAACGATTGGAAGCGTCTATTTTGGTGACCTCGAGCAATGTTCAGTAAGCCTACGCTGCCGGCTGCGCAGCCTTCTCCCCGGCGGCGCGGGCTCGATGTCGCTTCGAGCAATGCACAGCTGCAGCGGCACATCGGTTTGCTGGAGGTGCAGGTCAAGGCCCTGGATGCGCAGGTCCGCAGCATGACGCAGTCCAGCAGCTGGCGCCTGACTGCCCCTTTGAGGTGGCTGAGCGGTCGTTTCCAGCGCGTTGTGCGCGGCGTATCACCGGCGGCTGATCCTGTTCGTCGGGGCACCTATGCCGACTGGGCAGCGCGTTACGACCACCCCGGGCACGACTCCCATGAGGAAGGCGAAGGCCGGCGCCCCGGGATGGCCGCGTGGCCCGCGCGTCCGCGTTTCCTGGTGTTGGCTGGCGCGCCCGGTGCAAACGCAGCATCGTTGCAACAAACGACCCGGTCCCTGGAAGCCCAGTCTTACGCGGAGTGGACGCTCCAGGCTGGCCCGCCGACCGGTCCGGTGAGCGCCGACTGGATTGTCTTGCTCGAACCCGGTTGCACGCTGCCCGACCACGCGCTCGTCACCATTGCCAGGGAGATCGACGCGCATCCCGGAGTCCGCATGCTGTATGCCGACACTGACGTGATCGACGCGGAAGGCCGTCGCGGGGATCCGTGCTTCAAGCCGGACTGGAACCCGGACCTGTTCCTGTCCCGCAATCTTTTCTCGCCGATGGGCGTGGTCCAGGCCAGCCTGTTCGAGGAGGCTGGCGGGCTCAATGCAGCCGCCGATGGCGCGCAGGGATTCGACCTGGCGTTGCGCTGCGTGGAGCGCGTTCGACCCGACCAGATCGGCCACATAGCCCGCATCCTCAGTCATTCGCGTAGGCCGCTCGCGCCGGCTGGCAAGGCCGATGCGCAAGCGCTCGACCGGCACTTCCAGCGCATCGGCACCGCGGCCACCGCCGAGGCCACGCCCCACGGTCTCCGCGTGCGCTATGCGTTGCCCGAGGTGCCGACCTTCGTCTCTCTGATCATCCCGACCCGCAACGGCGTGAACCTCGTGCGCCAGTGCATCGAGAGCATCGTCCTGGAGACCGCCTACCCGAACTACGAGATCCTGCTGGTCGACAACGGCTCGGACGACCCCGAGGCGCTCGCGTACTTCGCGGCGCTCGGCGCACAACCGGGCATCACCGTGATCCGCGACGACCGCCCTTTCAACTACTCGGCGCTCAACAACGCGGCCGTGGCGCAGGCGCGCGGAGAACTCGTCGGCCTGCTCAACAACGACATCGAAGTCATCTCGCCCGACTGGCTCCACGAGATGGTGTCGCTCGCGCTGCAGCCGGGTGTGGGCGCGGTCGGCGCGAAGCTGCTCTACCCCGACATGACCATCCAGCACGGCGGTGTCGTCCTGGGCATCGGCGGCATGGCGGGGCACGCGCACAAGCACCTGCCATCGACCGTCGCAGGCCATGGCGGCCGCGCGCAGCTGGTACAGAACTTTTCCGCGGTCACCGCGGCCTGCCTGGTCGTGCGCAAGTCGCTCTACGAGCAGGTCGGCGGACTCGACGAAGCTCAGCTGGGCGTGGCCTACAACGACGTCGACTTCTGCCTGCGCCTGCGAGAGGCCGGCTACCGCAACGTCTGGACGCCCTACGCCGAGCTGCTGCACCACGAGTCGGCGAGCCGCGGCCTCGAGATGGCGGCCGAATCGCGCGACCGGCTCGCGCGCGAATCCGCCGTCATGCGAAGCCGCTGGGCCGACCTGATCGCTCACGACCCCGCCTACAACCCCAACCTCACGCTCGACACCGAAGATTTCGACCTGGCGTGGCCGCCGCGCCCCACAAGCTCTCCATGAACGCTCCCCGTCCCCTCGAAGTCTCCGTCGCGCTTTGCACCTACAACGGCGCACGGTTCCTGCGCGAGCAGGTGCGCAGCATCTGCCTGCAGACCCGTCCGCCGGTCGAGATCGTGCTGTCTGACGACGCCTCGCGCGACGGGTCGGTCGAAGTGGTGCGCGCCGCCGTCGCCGAATGCGCGGCCGAACGCCCGGGTCTCTCGATCGCGCTGCGGGTCTTCGAGAACCCGGTCGCCTTGCGCGTCGTCAAGAATTTCGAGCAGGCCATCAGCGCCTGCACCAGCGAACTGATCGCGCTGAGCGACCAGGACGATGTGTGGATGCCCGACCGGCTCGAACAGATGGTGCCCCGCTTCGAGCAGGACGCCGACCTGCTGCTGCTGCACACCGATGCGCGCCTGGTCGACGCCGAGCGCCGCGACTTGAATCAGACGCTGTTCCACGCGCTGGAGGTCACGCCCTCCGAGCTGGCGCGCGTGCACGCCGGCAATGCCTTCGAGGTGCTGCTGCGGCGCAACCTCGTCACTGGCGCGACCACCGTGTTTCGCCGCTCGCTGCTGGCAGACGCGCTGCCGCTGCCGGTCGAGTGGGTGCACGACGAGTGGCTGGGCATCGTTGCTTCGACGACGGCGCGGGTCGACCTGCTGGAGCAGCCGTTCATCGAATACCGCCAGCACGAATCCAACCAGATCGGCGCGCGGCGCGACACCTTTGCCGAGAAGGTGCGCAAGGCGCTGGCCTCCCGCGGCACCACGCACGTCGAGCGTGCGGTCAAGGCCGAGCTTCTGCTCGCGCGGCTCGTGCAGCTGGGTGACCGGGTCCCGCCCGAGATCCTTGCCAAGGTGCGCAGCAAGATCGAGCACCAGCGTTTTCGCGCCGCGTTGCCCGCGTCGCGGCTCGCGCGCATCGCGCCGATCGCGCGCGAAGCCTTGACCGGCCGCTACGACAAGTTCGGCCGCGGCGTGCGCGGCGTGGTCCGCGACCTTTTCGAATCTGTGTAGGCTCCGCCCCCAAAGAACCATGAACCCAATGAACGCCTCCCCAGATTCCTTCATCGCAGCGCAACCGTCGGCCTGGCCGAGCGTCGTGGTGATCATCCCGTTCTACAACGGCGCCGATTTCATCGAGCGTTCGGTCAGGAGCGTCTTCGAGCAATCGGTGCCCGCGGCCGAGGTGATCGTGGTCAACGATGGCTCCCGCGCCGAGGAACGCGCTTCGCTCGACGCGCTGGCCGCGCGCTATCCGTTCCGCATCATCGACAAGGAAAACGGCGGGCAGGGCTCGGCCCGCAACGCCGGCGTGAAGGCCTCGACCTCGGACTTCATCTGCTTTCTCGACCAGGACGACTTCTACCTGCCCAACCACATCGAGACGCTGGCAGCCTCCATTCCGCCCGGCGACCGTCTGTTCGGCTATGTCTACGCCGACCTGTACGAGGCCGACGCCGACGGCAACGTGATCCGCACCGGCGTGATCAAGGAGCACGCGACGCACCCCAAGCGCAACATCAACGACCTGCTGCGAAACGACATGTTCGTGCTGCCGTCGGCGGCGCTGGTGAGCCGCAAGGCCTTCGAGGCCGTCGACGGTTTCGATTCGCAGTTCATGGGCTTCGAGGACGACGACCTGTTCCTGCGCATCTTCCGCAAGGGGTTCAGCAACTACTTCGTGGACAAGGCCGTCACCGTCTGGTGCATCCACACGGCGAGCACTTCGTTCGGCATCCGGATGATCCGCAGCCGCTTCAAGTACTTCAAGAAGCTCACCCAGATGTTCCCCGACGAGCACCTGCGCGGGCGCTACTACTTCCGCGATTGCCTGGTGCCGCGGTTCCAGCCGTACTTCGTCAACCACGCGATCGAGTCGATCAAGAACGACGACCAGTACCGCGCGGAGATGAGCGCGATCCTCAACGAGTACGGCGCCATGGTGCTGGCCAACCCGTATGTGGGGCGCAAGAAGAAGCTGCGCCTGCGGATCACGCTGTTCCTGCTCAACCACTGCCCGCCTGGCGTGGTGCGCCTGGTCGGTGCCATCACGCGCCTGCCCGGCATTCGCAGCCTCCGGCGCCTGTACGCCTAGCGCGCGGGAGCCGGGGCAGCCGCTGCAGGCTGCTTCGGCGTCGTCATCGCGGGGTCGATATAGGTGGCGAACTTGCGCACGTACTCGGCGCGCAGGTGCCCGGCATCCTTGTAGATCGGCGTGGCATCGGCGTCCGCCCGGGTGCACCAGTCCTTCTCGCACAGCGTCGGAATCGGATCGATCACGATGGCGCCGCTGCGTTGCGCGATCTGGCGCATGCGCTCGTGCAGCGCCTTCTGTTCCGGCACCCAGGGCGCGGTCGGCGACATGCGCCCGACGGTCATGTTCCCCAGGCGTCCACCCTTGACGAATTCCTCGGGGCCGAAGCCTTCGCCGACCGGGTTGTCCAGCAGCAGGTAGACCTGCTTGTGCTTGGAGAGCGCCGTCATCACCGTCTCGAGCGTGTTGAGCGCGAAGTCCGCGCCGCCGCCGCCCATGAAGCGGCGCTTGTTCTTACCGTCCTGGTAGTAGTAGCGGTCCGCCGCGGCGTTGTCGGCGGTGGGCTTGTCGGTCTCCGAGAAGTAGCAGTTCCAGCAGCCGCCGAAGACCACCGCATCGAACTTGTCGCTCACCGCCAGGCGCATGCCGCCGTCGCGGCGTTCCGCGCAGAGGTTGTTCTGCTCGTCGACCACGTTGGGAATCGGCGGGCAGGCGCCCCAGGTCACGAAGGACAGGGAATCGAGCGTGTCGGGCGCGGTCTTGCTCAGCTCCACCGCGCGCGGGCCGTATTGTTCGATGTGGCTGTCACCGAAGAAAAGCACGCGGCGCTTGCCGTGGCCGATCTGCTGCAGCACCTCGCCATCGACCTTGATCGGGCTCAGGCCGTCGGGGTAGCCCCAGTCCTTGGCCGCGGCCGCCGTCTTGTTGAAGTATGGATCGCTGTGGCGCCCGACGTAGTAGCCCGAGGTGGCCAGCAGACCGAGCACGACGAAGCCCACCATCGCGGCCACGAGGCCCGAGGTCACCGTGGAGTTCTCGGTCTTGCGCGTATAGCGTTCGACGAAGCGGTAGGTCAGCCACGCAAGCACGAAGGAGGCGACCAGCATCAGCGCGCGGATGCCGTCGGAAGGCAGCTTGCCCTCCAGGATGCGCGCATACGCCAGCAGCGGCCAGTGCCACAGGTACAGCGGGTAGCTGATGAGCCCCACCCACACCATCGGCTTCGAGGCGAGCACGTAGCGGTTCAGCACGCCGGTTGGCCCGGCGGCGATGCAGAAGAATGCGCCCAGCGTCGGCAGGATCGCCCAGAAGCCCGGGAAGGCCTTGCCGCCGCGAATGAAGCACAGGCCCAGCACGATCAGCGCCAGCCCGGCGATGGACTGCGCATGGCGTCCCCAGCCCGGCTTGGGCAGCGGCCGGTGCAGCCGCATGTACGCGAGCATGCCGCCGATCATCAGCTCCCAGAAGCGCGAAAGCGGCGAATAGAACGCGGCCGTGCGGTGGCTGTGGATGGTCGTCACGTTGAGCAGGAACGACGCCGCCGCGACGATGCCGACCACCCAGAGCACGCGCCATTTGCGCTTCCACGCGAGGCCCAGCAGCACGGGCCAGAAGATGTAGAACTGCTCCTCGATGGCCAGCGACCACAGGTGCAGCAGCGGCTTGGTCTCGGCCGCGTTGTCGAAGTAGCCGGCCTCGCTCCAGAACGCGAAGTTCGAGACGAACCCAGCGCCCGCGGCCACGTGCTTGCCCAGTTGCACCCATTCGTTGGGCAGGAGCGAATACCAGCCGAAGGCGAGCGTGGCCGCCAGCACCAGCGCCAGCGCCGGGAAGATCCGCTTCACGCGCCGGGCGTAGAACTCGCGGTAGCTGAAGCCCTCGCCCTCGAAGCTGGCCAGGATGATCGTGGTGATCAGGAAGCCGGAGATGACGAAGAAGATGTCGACGCCGATGAAGCCGCCCTTGATCCACTGCGGGAACGCGTGGTAACCCAGGACCGAGAGCACCGCCACGGCGCGCAGCCCGTCGATGTCCGGGCGGTATTTGGGGTGAACCAGGTGGGCGTGTTCGTTGTGGAACGTCGGGCTCGTCGTTGTCGTCGTCATCGTCGGTGTTGAAAGCGCGCTTGCTTTTTTGGTTCCCGATTGTCTTCGCAAACGCTTTTTGCCCCGTTCAGGGGCGGGGCGGCTGCATCCGCCGGTAGCGCCAGAAGGCGCCCGAGAGCCACACTTTCAGCAGGCTGCTGACGTGCCAGTACAGATAGCGCTTGCTGCGGTGGCTCGCGCGCTGGGCGTCGTGCCGCGCGAGCAGGTCTTCGCCGACCTGCAGCTTCCAGCCCGCCAGGCGGGTGCGGGCGCAGATGTCGAAATCTTCCCCGTACATGAAAAAGCGCTCGTCGAAGCCGCCGACCTGGCGGTAGGCGCTACTGCGGAACAGCATGAAGAGGCCCGGAATCCACGCGGGCACTGCGGGCCGCACATAACCCGGCTTGTTGCGCCCGAGGATCTCGAGCGGCGTGAGCAGCGCCCGATGCGGCTCGGGCGCGGGCTTGCCGGGCTCCAGGATGCGCGGGGTCATCAGGCCGGCGTCAGGTGCGGCCTGCACGATCAGCGGCGCGAGCACGTCGCCGTCCACGCGGATGTCCGGGTTGAGCACAAGGAACCAGGGCGTCTCGCAACGACCGAAGGCCTGGTTGTGATTCGCGCCGAAGCCCTTGGGGGCCGCGTTCTCGATCCGCTCGACCTCGAAACCCCAGCTTTGCCCCGCCAGCACGTCGGGCTCGGGGATGTTCACGGTGAGCACGACCTTGGCAATCGACGCGCGGCTGTGCCGGTCCAGCTGGTCGAGCAGCGGCTGCACCAGGGCGAGCTGGCCGTGGCTCACGATGGAAACGGTGATCGGGGGCAAAGGAGCAGGGGAGGCGGGGGAGGGGGGCGTTGGCATGGTCTAATTTCGCTCGGGAATTCTAGGGTTCCCCAACTCCCACACATGATTGCCCTGATCGTCATCAGTTTCTTCGTCGCTGCCTTCGCGGTTCAGCTCTTCATGCGCCGGGCGCGCAGGCATGCGCGGCTCTACGGCGCCGACATGCCTCAGCGCTTCCACAAGGGCCACGTGCCGCGCCTGGGCGGTGCGGGCATCCTGCTGGGGATGGGGGTGGCCTGGCTGGCCGCGGGCATCACCGGAACCGATCCCTTCAACGTGTCGTGGCCGGTCAAGACCTCGATGCTGACGCTGCTGTGCATCGCGCCCGCGGTGCTGGGCGGCATCGTCGAAGACATGACGCAGCAGGTGAAGGTGCGCTACCGGCTGGGCTTGACCATCGGCTCGGCGCTGCTGGTGTGCTGGCTGCTCGGCCTGGGCGTCTCGCGCACCGGCGTCCCGCTGGTCGATGGCTGGCTGGCCATGTTGCCGTATGCCACCGTGCTGTTCGCGGCGCTCGCCATCGGCGGACTGCCGCATGCCTTCAACATCATCGACGGCTACAACGGCCTGGCCGGCACGGTCGCCGTGCTGGTGTGCCTGGCAATCTCGCACGTGGCCCTGCAGGTGGGCGACCGGCAACTGGCGGCCATGGTGATCTGCCTCGTGGGCGCGACCTTCGGCTTTCTTGTCTGGAACTACCCGCGCGGCAAGATCTTTGCCGGCGACGGCGGCGCCTATGTCTGGGGCATGGTGATCGCCGTGGCCTGCGTGACGCTGGTGCAGCGCCACCGCGTGGTCTCGCCGTGGTTCCCGATGCTGCTGCTGATCTACCCGGTGTGGGAGACGCTGTTCTCCATCTACCGCAAGCTCGCGCGCGGCCAGTCGCCCGGCACGGCCGATGCGCTGCACTTCCACCAGCTGATCTTTCGCCGCATCGTGCGCGTGGCGCTGGCGGACGACGAGGCGCGGCAACTGCTCGCGCGCAACAACCGCACGTCGCCGTACCTCTGGATGTTCGCCGCGCTGTCGGTGGTGCCCGCGGTGCTGTTCTGGAACAACACCATCGTGCTGGTGCTGTTCTGCCTGCTGTTCGTCACGACGTACGTGGGTGCGTACCTCATGATCGTGCGATTCAAGGTCCCGCGCTGGCTGCGACCTTGAGAGAATTTCTGTTCGTTCCCATCGTTCAACGCTTTGGAGCCTGACCGCCCATGACCGACCCCGTCCTCAACATTCCCCCGCGCGACAAGGCCGAGATCCTTGCCCAGGCGCTGCCGTACATCCGCAAGTTCCACGGCAAGACCATCGTCATCAAGTACGGCGGCAACGCCATGACCGACCCGGCCCTGCAGGCCGATTTCGCCGAAGACGTGGTGCTGCTCAAGCTGGTCGGCATGAATCCGGTGGTGGTGCACGGCGGCGGCCCGCAGATCGAGGCCGCGCTCAACAAGCTGGGCAAGAAGGGCAGCTTCATCCAGGGCATGCGCGTGACCGACGCCGAGACCATGGAGGTCGTCGAGTGGGTGCTGGCCGGTGAGGTGCAACAGGACATCGTGGGCCTGATCAACCAGGCCGGCGGCAAGGCCGTGGGCCTCACGGGGCGCGATGGCGGCCTCATCCGCGCGCAGAAGCTCAAGCTGGCCGACCGCAACGACCCCAACGTTCAGCACGACGTGGGACAGGTCGGCGACATCGTCTCCATCGACCCCAGCGTGGTGAAGGCGCTGCAGGACGATGCATTCATCCCCGTGGTCAGCCCCATCGGCTTCGGCGAGGAGAACGAGAGCTACAACATCAACGCCGACGTGGTTGCCGGCAAGCTCGCCACCGTGCTCAAGGCCGAGAAGCTCATGCTCCTGACCAACACGCCCGGCGTGCTCGACAAGAACGGCAAGCTGCTCACCAACCTGAGCGCCCGCGAAATCGACGAGCTGTTCGCCGATGGCACCATCTCCGGCGGCATGCTGCCCAAGATCGAGGGCGCGCTCGACGCGGCCAAGAGCGGCGTGAACGCGGTGCACATCATCGACGGCCGCGTGCCGCACGCGATGCTGCTCGAGATCCTGACCGACCAGGCCTACGGGACGATGATCCGAGCCCGCTGAGCGGCGCGGGGAGCGCCTGTTGCGCTGTGCGAGAATCAATTGATTACATCTTTGCACGCGCTCCCATGCAGAACGAAGAGACAGCTGCTCCCGGCGTAGAGACCCCAGCGGAAACGCCAGCCACCGCCACGCGCAAGCGTCCGAAGCCGGGGGAGCGGCGCGTGCAGATCTTGCAGGCGCTGGCCGCCATGCTGGAGCAGCCCGGCGCCGAGCGGGTCACGACTGCGGCGCTGGCTGCGCGGCTCGATGTGAGCGAGGCTGCGCTCTACCGCCATTTCGCGAGCAAGGCCCAGATGTTCGAGGGCCTGATCGATTTCATCGAGCAGAGCGTGTTCACCCTGGTGAACCAGATCCTCGAGCGCGAAGGCGCCACCGGCGCCCAGCAGGCCGCTCGCATCCTCACGCTGCTGGTGCAGTTCGCCGAACGCAACCCGGGCATGACGCGCGTCATGGTCGGCGACGCGTTGGTGTATGAGAACGAGCGCCTGCAGCAGCGCATGAACCAGTTCTTCGACAAGATCGAAGCCACCCTGCGCCAAGTGCTGCGCGGCGCGGCCACCGCCGAAGGCTCGGCCACGCCCACCGTCGATGCGCAGGTGCGCGCCGCGGCGCTCACAGCCTTCGTGGTTGGACAACTGCAGCGCTTTGCGCGCTCGGGCTTTCGTCGCGCGCCTTCCGAACACCTCGAAGCCACGATCGCACTGATCGTCTGAAGAGACCGGTCTTCGGACCGCCCGCTGCCGCAGGTCTATCGATGCGATAGCCGAATCTGATGCCATGTCGCCATGTTCATTGACAAAATCGATGGACCCCGACAACTTCATCAGAGGACAGCATCCATGTCAGACACCCGCAAGCTCACCACCGAAAGCGGCGCCCCCATCGAAAACAACCAGCAGTCGCAGACGGCTGGCGTCAACGGTCCTGTGCTGATGCAGGACCACAACCTCATCGAGAAACTGGCCCGCTTCGACCGTGAGCGCATTCCGGAACGCGTGGTGCATGCCCGTGGTTCGGGCGCCTTCGGCACTTTCGAAGTGACTGCCGATGTCTCGAAATGGACCAAGGCCAAGTTCCTCGGCCGCGTCGGCAAGAAGACCGAAGTGCTGGCGCGTTTCTCGACCGTGGCGCTCGAACTCGGCTCGGCCGACACCGTGCGCGACCCGCGCGGCTTCGCGCTCAAGTTCTACACGGAAGACGGCAACTACGACCTCGTGGGCAACAACACGCCGATCTTCTTCATCCGCGATCCGCTGAAATTCCCCGATTTCATCCACTCGCAGAAGCGCGACCCCTACAGCCACGTGCAGGAGCCCAACAACGCCTGGGATTTCTTCTCGCATTCGCCCGAAGCCACGCACCAGTTCACCTGGCTCTTCGGCGATCGCGGCATCCCGAAGAGCTACCGCCACATGGACGGCTTCGGCTCGCACACCTTCCAGTGGGTGAACGCCAAGGGCGAGGCCTTCTGGGTCAAGTACCACTTCAAGACCAACCAGGGCATCGAGACCTTCGTGGCCGAAGAGGCGCAGCGCGTGGGCGGCGAGAACCCGAACCACCACCACCTCGATCTGCTGCATTCCATCGAGCGCGGCGAGTTCCCGAGCTGGCGCGTGCAGGTGCAGATCATGCCGGTGGCCGAGGCGCAGACCTACCGCTTCAACCCCTTCGACCTCACCAAGGTCTGGTCGCACAAGGACTATCCGAAGATCGACATCGGCATCCTCACGCTCGACCGCAACCCCGACAACTACTTCGCCGAGATCGAGCAGGCCGCCTTCAACCCGGCCAACTTCGTGCCCGGCATTGGCCCCTCGCCCGACAAGATGCTGCAGGGGCGCTTGTTCAGCTACGGCGACACGCAGCGCTACCGCCTTGGCATCAACCACACGCAGTTGCCGGTGAACCGCCCGCACGCGACCACCGCGCAGAACTACGGCCGCGACGGCGCGATGCGTGGCGACGGCAACGGCGGACGCGGCCCGAACTACGAGCCCAACAGCTTCAGCGATGCGCCCAAGCAGACGAACGAGCCGGTGTACGCGCCGCTGGAAATCCACGGCTGGACCGGCAGCCACCAGTGGCAGAAGCACGAGGCCGACACCGACTTCGTGCAGGCTGGCGACCTCTATCGCCTGATGGACGAGGCCGCGAAGAAGCGCCTGATTCAAAGCATCGCGGGCGGCCTCGGCGCGGTCACGCGGCAGGACATCATCGACCGCTCGGTGAGCTACTTCCGCCAGGCCGATGCGGACTACGGTGCGCGGCTCGAGAAGGCGATCGAGGCGGTACAGGCGAAGATCAAGGGCGACGACACCAGCGTGCAGGTGGGCAAGCCGGCGCACGACAGCAGCAAGAGCTGATCGCCGATGTCTTTCTTCCTCCCCTGCCGGGGGAGGGCAGGGGTGGGGGTAGGCAGCGTGCCCATCGGGCGCTCTGCGTGCCCCCTTCCCAACCTTCCCCAGAGGGGGAAAGAGCAAGAGGGTCAGGCGGTGACCGTGACGCCCACCTTCGCGCCGGCAGCCACGATCTCGCCCCACGTCGCATCGTCGATCCAGATCCCGTCCTGCCGGCGCGCCGCACGCGCTTTGCGCTCCGGCTCGCCCGCGATCTGCACTTCGTCGAAGCCTTGCCCGGGCGGGCTCTTCCTCAGCCAGTCGATGAACTCGCGCGCCTCTTCATCGAACGCCTTCTGCGTTCCGAGCTTCACCGGATCGATCAGCACCGTCAGCATGCCGTTGAGTACCGAGCGCGCCGTGTCCGCCGGCCGGTGCCACGTGCCGCCGCCCGTGAGCGCCCCGCCCAGCAGCTCGCACGCCACCGCCATGCCGTAGCCTTTGTGTTCGCCGAAGGTCATGAGCGCGCCGAAGAGTCCGTTGCCCTGCGGCACGACCACCACGCCGGGGTCGTTGGTCGGTGCGCCTGTCTCGTCGATCAGGTAGCCGTCGGGCACCTGCTCGCCCTTGTTGTGCGCCACGCGCATCTTTCCTTGCGCCACGCGGCTCGTTGCATAGTCGAGCACGAAGGGTTCCGCGCCCGCGAGCGGCACGCCGATGCAGCACGGGTTGGTGCCGAAGCGTCCATCGCCACCGCCCCAGGGCGCGACCACGGGCCGCGAGAGCACGTTCACGAAATGCATCGCTACCAGCCCCTGGGCCGTCGCCATTTCGGCGAAGTGCCCGATGCGCCCCAGGTGGTGCGCATGCGAGAGCGTGAAGATGCAGCTGCCGTGCTGCTTTGCCCGCGCAATGCCCAGCTCCATCGCCTGCACGCCGACGATCTGCCCGTAGCCGTGCTGGCCGTCCAGGCCCAACAGCGTGCCGATGTCCAGGTTGATCTTCACGGCCGCGTTGGGCTTGAGCCCGCCCTCGGCCACCGCATCGATGTAGCGCGGCAGCATGCCGACGCCGTGCGAGTCGTGTCCGCTCAGGTTGGCCAGCACGAGATTGGCGGCCACCTGCTGCGCCTCGGCGGGGCTGCTGCCTGCGGCTTCGAGGATGCGGGAGACGTCGGTTTGCAGGCCGTCGGCCGGCAGTGTTCTGGGCATGGATCAGGCTCCCTTTGCGTTCAGTGTGATGGCGTAGAGCGACGTCGTCGCGCAGATGAAAAGCCGGTTGCGCTTGAGTCCGCCGAAGCAGACATTCGCCACGCGCTCGGGCAAGAGGATCTTTCCGAGCAGCGTGCCGTCGGGGTGGTAGGCGTGCACGCCGTCCAGGGCGCTGGTCCAGATGCGGCCTTCGGTGTCGAGGCGAAAGCCGTCGAACATGCCGCTCGTGCATTCGGCGAACACGTCGCCGCCACCCAGGCTGCGGCCATCGGCGCCCACCTTGAACCGGCGGATGTGGCGCGGCCCGTCCTTCAGGTGGCTCGCGCCGGTGTCGGCGATGTAGAGCAGCGATTCGTCGGGCGAGAACGCCAGGCCGTTGGGTTTCACGAAATCGTCGGCCATGCGCTCGACGTTGCCGCTCGCGGGGTCGATGCGATAGACATGGCAGGCGCCGATCTCGCTCTCGGCGCGCAGGCCCTCGTAGTCCGAGAGGATGCCGTAGCTCGGGTCGGTGAACCACACGCCGCCGTCCGAATGCACCACCACGTCGTTGGGGGAGTTCAGGCGCTTGCCCTGCCAGTGCGAGGCCAGCACGGTGATCGATCCGTCGTGCTCGGTGCGCGTCACGCGTCTCGTCAGGTGCTCGCAGCTCACCAGCCGGCCCTCACGGTCGACCGTGTGGCCATTCGCGTTGTTCGACGGTTCGCGGAACACCCCGACCGTGCCGTTCACCTCGTCGTAGCGCAGCATGCGGTTGTTCGGAATGTCCGACCACAGCAGCGTGCGGTGCGCGCCGAACCACACCGGGCCCTCGCACCAGCGCGCGCCGGTCCACAGCCGCTCGACGCGCTCGGGGCCGGGGATGCAGGTGTTGAAGCGTGCATCGATGCGTTCGAAGCCCGTGCCTTCCAGGAAGCCGAAGGGGAGAGTGTTCATTGGTGCGCCTTCCCGCCAAGCGGGAGCGAGCTTGCCTTCGGGCGGCCCGGCGCTGCGCTCATGCCGTGCCCCGCGTTCACATCACCGCGCCGACTTGCCACGGCACGAATTCGTTCTGCCCGTAGCCGTGCTGCTCGCTCTTGGACTGCGCGCCCGAAGCGGTGGCCAGCACGAGCTCGAAGATGCGCTGCCCCATCTCCTGGATCGAGGCCGTGCCGTCGACGATCTCGCCGCAATTGATGTCCATGTCTTCTTCCTGCCGCTGCCACAGCGCCGAGTTGGTCGCGAGCTTGAGCGAAGGCGAGGGCGCGCAGCCGTAGGCCGAGCCGCGCCCGGTGGTGAAGCAGATCAGGTTCGCGCCGCCGGCCACTTGGCCCGTGGCGCTCACCGGGTCGTAGCCCGGCGTGTCCATGTAGACGAAGCCGTGCGCGGAGACGGGCTCCGCGTATTCGTACACCGCCTCCAGGTTGCTGGTGCCGCCCTTGGCGACCGCGCCGAGCGACTTCTCCAAGATGGTGGTGAGCCCGCCCGCCTTGTTGCCGGGCGAGGGGTTGTTGTTCATCTCGCCTTCGTTGATCTCGGTGTAGTGCTCCCACCACTTGATGCGGTCCACCAGCTTCTGGCCCACCTCGCGCTTCACCGCGCGGCGCGTGAGCAGATGCTCGGCGCCGTACACCTCGGGCGTCTCGCTCAGGATGGCCGTGCCGCCGTGCGCCACCAGCAGGTCGACCGCGGCGCCGAGCGCCGGGTTCGCGCTGATGCCCGAGTAGCCGTCCGAGCCGCCGCACTGCAGCCCGATGGTGATGTGCGCCGCGCTGCAGGGCTCGCGCTTCACGGCATTCGCGCGCGGCAGCATCTCGTTGATGAGCGCCACGCCCTTCTCGACCGTCTTGCGCGTGCCGCCCGTGTCCTGGATGTTGAAGGTGCGGAAGTTCTCGCCTTCGGCCAGGTGGCCTGTCGCGAGCCATGCGTTGATCTGGTTGGCTTCGCAGCCGAGGCCGACCACCAGCACGCCCGCGAAGTTCGGGTGCGTGGCGTAGCCCGTGAGCGTGCGCGACAGCACCTGCATGCCCATGCCCTCGGTGTCCATGCCGCAGCCTGTGCCGTGCGTCAGCGCGACGATGCCGTCCACGTTGGGGAATGCCGCGAGCGCGGAAGGGTTGGTCCGGCGCGAGAAGTGATCGGCAATGGCGCGCGCGGCCGTGGCCGAGCAGTTCACGCTGGTCAGCACGCCGATGTAGTTGCGCGTGGCCACGCGGCCGTCGGCGCGCTTGATCCCCATGAAGGTGGCTTCGCGCTTCGGGGGCGAGGGCTTCACGTCGGCGCCGAAGGCGTAGTCGCGTGCGAAGTCCCCCTTGTCCGGGCCCATGTCCAGGTTCTGCGTGTGCACGTGCTCGCCGGGCGCGATCGGCTTGCTCGCGAACCCGATGATCTGGTTGTAGCGACGCACCGGTTCGCCCTGCGCAATGCTGCGCATCGCGACCTTGTGGCCCGGTGGGATCAGGCCGCGCACGGCCACGTTCTCGACGAGCGTGCCGCCCAGCAGTTGCGAGCGCGCGATGACGACGTCGTCGGCGGGGTGGAGTCGGATGTAGGGGGTCATCGTGGGTATCGTCTTTGGAGCCGGCACGGGCAGGCCGGCGGTGGTCACTACTGCATGATCCTCGGCAGCCACAGCACGGTGGCGGGCCAGTAGGTGATGATGCCCAGGCTCAATAACAATGGCACCAGCCAGGGCAGGATCGCCATCGTCGTGCGCTCGATGCTGAGGTTGGCAATGCGTGCCAGCACGAACAGCACCATGCCCATCGGCGGATGCAGCACGCCGATCATCAGGTTGAGCACCATCACCACGCCGAAGTGCACCGGATCGATGCCCAGCTGGTTCGAGATCGGCAAGAGGATCGGCACCAGGATCGTGATGGCCGCGGTGGTCTCCAGGAAGCAGCCGACGAACAGCATCAGCAGGTTCGCCAGCAGCAGGAACACCCAGGCTTCCTTGGTGAAGTTGAGCACCCACGCGGCAATGTCGGCGGTGACGCCCGTGGCCGTCAGCATCCAGCCGAAGATCGAAGCGGCCGCCACGATGAAGAGCACCGTCGAGGTCGATTCCACCGTCTCCAGGCACACCTTGACGAACATCTTCCACTTGAGCGTGCGGTACCAGAAGAAGCCCAGCACCATCGCCCACACGCAGGCCGCGATCGCGCCTTCGGTGGCGGTGAAGAGGCCCGTCGCCATGCCGCCGATGAGCAGCACCGGCGTCATGATCGGCAGCACCGCCTCGAACTTGAAGACCTTGTCGGCCGCGAAGAGGATCACCAGCGCGATCAGCACCGCCGGTTGCGCCGGCGCGCCGAGCTTGTCGATCGCCAGCCACAGCAGCGTGGGCCAGAGGCACACCACCAGGAGCTCGACCAGCGCCTTCATGAGGCGCGTCCACTGGAACTTCACGTCCGCGCCCCAGCCGTTCTTGTGCGCGTAGTAGGCCACGGTGAGCATCATGAGCAGCGTCATGATCAGCCCCGGCATCAGCCCCGCGATGAAGAGCGCGCCCACCGACACGTTGGCCATCATCCCGTAGATCACGAAGGGCAGGCTCGGCGGAATGATCGGGCCCAGGGTGGCCGAGGCCGCGGTCACCCCGACCGCGAATTCGGTCGAGTAGCCGTGCTCCTTCATCGCCTTGATCTCGATGGTGCCCAGGCCCGCCGCGTCCGCGATCGCGGTGCCGCTCATGCCCGAGAAGATCACAGAGCCCAGGATGTTGACGTGGCCCAGGCCCCCCTTGAGCCATCCCACCAGCGCGAGCGCGAAGTTGTAGATGCGGTTGGTGATGCCGGCGTTGTTCATCAGGTTGCCGGCGAGGATGAAGAAGGGAACGGCCAGCAGCGGGAAACTATCGACGCCGCTCACCATGCGGTGAATGACGACGAAGCCCGGCAGGTTGCCGCTCCAGAGGATGTAGACCAGCGAGGCGCCGGCCATGGCCACGGCGACCGGGATGCCGGCGCTCATGAAGAGCAGGAAGACGATCTTCAGCATGTTTTTGTTGTCGTGCAGACGTGGAGAAGGTCGCGACCTCAGCGGTCGTCGATGGTGGATTCGGGCCGTTCCAGCACGCAGTAGCCGCGGCGCCAGTGCACCACGCTCACCTGCACCGAGCGCACGAACATGGCGACGAAGCCCAGCAGGCACACGCCGTAGACGATGTTCATCGGCAGGTCGACGATGGTCATGCTCGCGTTGTTGCCGATCTTGATCATCATCTGCACCGTCATGACCACCGCCGCTGCGTAGAACGCCGTGCGCAGCACGTCCACCACGATGCCCAGCGCGCGGCCCATCGCGGCCGGCATGTGGCGGTAGAAGAAGTCGACCTGGATGTGGTTGTTGCGCGCCACGCCGATCGAGGCGCCCACGAACACGGTGCCCACGAGCAGGTAGCGCGCAATCTCCTCGGTCCAGGAGGCCGAGTCGTTCAGCACGTAGCGCGTCACAAACTGGTAGAGCACCGTGAGGCCGAGCACCCAGAAGATGCCCAGCGCCGCCCAGGCCTCCACGGTGGTTCCGGACAGGTCGACGGCCTCGTCCTTGACGTGGAACTCGCCGTCGTCGCCCAGCAGCTTTTCATCGCTCATCGTGTCGCCTTACTTGATCGCGATGATGCGGTCGTAGTCCTGCTGGCGATAGCCGTGGTCGGTGGGCTTGGTGTTCTTGAGCACCGCCTCGCGGAACGCGTTCTTGTCGACCACGATCACGTTGTTGCCCTTCTTCTTGAACTCCTCCACCAGCCGCGTCTCGGAGGCGATGATCTCGCGGCCGGTTTTCTCGGCGGCTTCCTGCATCACGTCGGAGAACATCTTCTTCTCGTCGGCGCTCAGCTTGCCCCAGAGCTGGCCCGAGACCACGGTGAGCAGCGAGTCGACGATGTGGCCGGTCAGCGAGATGTTCTTCTGCACTTCGTAGAACTTCTTGGCCTCGATGGTGGGCAGCGGGTTCTCCTGCGCATCGACCGTGCCGCTCTGCAGCGCGAGGTAGACCTCGGCAAAGGCGATAGGCGTGGCGTTGGCGCCCAGCGACTTGGGAAAGGCCAGGTAGGCCGGCGCATCGGGCACGCGGATCTTCAGGCCCTTCATGTCTTCGGGCTTGCTCACCGGCCGCGCCGCGCTCGAGGTGACGTGCCGCGCACCGTAGTAGTTGAGCGCGGTGATGTGGTTGCCGGTCTTGTCGTCGTAGCCCTTGGCGAGCTCCTTGAACACGTCGCTCTTAGCGTACTTCAGCTGGTGCTCGGCGTCGCGGAAGATGAACGGAAAGTAGGTGATGGCCAGCGGCTTGTAGCTGTTGCCCGCGAAGCTCGCACCGGTCAGCACGATGTCCACCGTGCCCAGCGTCAGCCCCTGGTTGATGTCCGCTTCCTTGCCGAGGCTGGAGGCCGGGAACACCTGGATGTCGTACTTGCCGTTGCTGCGCTTCTTGATCTCTTCGGCGGCCCACACCGAGTACTTGTGGAAGGGCTCCGAGGTCTCGTAGACGTGCGCCCACTTGAGCTTGGTCTGCGCCGAGGCCATGCCCGACACGCCGAGCGCGCCGGCCGCGAGGGCGCAGGCGGCCAGGGCCTTGAGGGCGGTGCGTTTGCTGCTGTTCTTGCTGTCTCTGATCATTTGGCTTGTCTCCGTTGTAGTCGTTGGCAGAAAAATTCGGAAAAACTGCTGGCGAGAAATCAGGAAGGCTTCGCGCGTCGCCAGCTCGCGCTGAATCGCTGGTGCGACTTGTCCATGTGCGCGTGCATCGCGACACGCGCACCTTCGGCGTCGCGGGCGGCCACCGCATCGCGGATGGCCTCGTGCTCGGCGATGGCCGAGCGCCAGGAAGAAACGTTCTCGAAGTAGCCGCCCAGGCGCGTGAAGATCGGGCCCTTGCGCGAGTCCCAGAAGTTCTGCACGGTCTCCACCAGCACCGCGTTGCCGCTGGCGGTGACGATGGCCAGGTGGAAGGCGCGGTCGCCTTCGAGCGGCATCACCTTGCGGTCGGCCATCTCGCGCATGACCTCGATGGCGCGCGTCATCGCGTCGACGTCCTTGCGCTTGCCCGCGGCGGCGGCGATGGCGGCCGTTTCGCCCTCGATCACGCGGCGCGCGCGGATCAGTTCCAGCGGCCCCCATTCGGTGGGCGCGATTGGCGCGGCGGCGCGGTGCGAGCGGTCGAGCACGTAGACGCCCGAGCCCGTGCGCACCTCGACCCAGCCCTCGACCTCCAGCGCGATCAGCGCCTCGCGCACCGAAGGGCGGCTCACGCCGAGCTGCTTGGCGAGGTCTCGCTCTGCGGACAGGCGGGCACCCACGGCGAATTCGCCCTTGGCGATCAGCGCACGCAGCTGGTCGGCGATCTGGCGATAGAGGCGCTGGGGTTCGACGGTCTGAAGGGGCACGAGGAGCGAGAGGGCGAACGAGGTTTAAGGGTTGTCCTGAATTGGACAAGTGGTAAGGCCAATTCAGAATACGATGTGTCGCCCGTGCCACCCATCGGGCCAAACCCGAATTGGAGACACCATGCGATTGAAGGGAAAGACCGCGCTCGTGACCGCCGCCGGCCAGGGCATCGGCCATGCGAGCGTGCTGGCGTTGGCCGCCGAGGGCGCCCAGGTCTGGGCCACCGACGTCAACGAGAAGCTGCTGGAGCGCTATGCGGGCGTTGCCAACGTCACCGCCGTCAAGCTCGATGTACTCGACAAGGCCGCCATCGGCGCGCTCTTCGCGAAGCTGCCCGCGCTCGACGTGCTCTTCAACTGCGCAGGCGTGGTGCACAACGGCGCCATCGAGCAGGCGAGCGACGACGACCTGGACTTCGCCTTCCGGCTCAACGTGCGCGCGCAGATGTGGACCATCCAGGCGGCGCTCCCCGCCATGCTCAAGGCGGGGCGCGGCAGCATCATCAACATGGCGAGCGTGTGCTCCAGCATGAAGGGCCTGCCCAACCGCTTTGTCTACGGCACCACCAAGGCCGCGGTGCTCGGCCTCACCAAGAGCGTGGCCGCCGACTACGTGACCAAGGGCATCCGCTGCAACGCGGTGTGCCCGGGCACGGTCGATACGCCTTCGCTGGGCGACCGCATCAACGCCAACGCCGACCCCGAGGAGGCCCGCAAGGCCTTCATCGCGCGCCAGCCGATGGGACGGCTCGCGAAGGCGGAGGAGATCGCGCCCGTGGTCGTCTTCCTCGCGAGCGACGAATCGATCTTCGCGACCGGCCAGTTCTTCACCGTCGACGGCGGCATCACGATATGAACCAGCTCGACTTCACCGGCCGGCACGCGGTCATCACCGGCGGCGCCACGGGCCTGGGCTTCGGCATCGCGCAGCGGCTGGTGGCATCGGGCGGCAGCGTCACGCTGTGGGACCGCGACGAAGCGGCGGCGAACCAGGCTGCCCAATCGCTCGGCGACAAGGCCTTCGCGCTGAAGGTCGACGTGTCGCAGCAGCCTTCGGTTGCCAAGGCCGTGGCCGCCACGCTGGCGCATGCATCGCGCATCGATGCGCTGGTCAACAGCGCCGGCATCACCGGCCCCAACGTCAAGCTGTGGGACTACCCGGTGGACGACTGGCGCCAGGTGATGGAGGTCAACATCAACGGCGTGTTCCTCTGCTGCCGCGAGGTGGTGGCGCAGATGCGCAAGCAGGGCTACGGCCGCATCGTCAACATCGCATCGGTGGCCGGCAAGGAGGGCAACCCCAACGCCAGCGCCTACAGCGCGAGCAAGGCGGCGGTCATCGGCATCACCAAGTCGCTCGGCAAGGAACTGGCCGACACCGGCATCCGCGTCAACTGCGTGACGCCCGCCGCGGTGAAGACCGCGATCTTCGACCAGATGACGCCCGAGCACATCGCGTTCATGTTGTCCAAAATTCCCATGGGCCGATTCGGCACGGTGGAAGAGGTGGCCGCGATGGTCGGCTGGCTCTGCACCGAAGATTGTTCGTTCTCCACCGGCGCGGTTTTCGACCTCTCCGGTGGCCGCTCCACATATTGATCATTCAATGCACTGAAAGGAAAGCATGAAACTCGTCCGCTACGGCAACCCCGGCAAGGAGAAGCCCGGCCTCATCGACGCCGACGGCAAGCTGCGCGACCTGAGCGCCATCGTCAAGGACATCGGGCCCGACCAACTCGGCGATGCCGCCATCGCCAAGCTGCGCAAGACCAAGCTGGACAAGCTGCCGCTGGTCAAGGGCAAGCCGCGCCTGGGAAGCCCCGTGGCCAACGTCGGCAAGTTCATCGCCATTGGCCTGAACTATGCGGACCATGCGGCCGAATCGGGCCTGCCGGTGCCCAAGGAACCCGTGGTCTTCATGAAAGCCACCAGCTGCATCCAGGGCCCGAACGACCCGGTGATGCTGCCCAAGGGCTCGGTCAAGAGCGACTGGGAAGTCGAGCTCGGCGTGGTCATCGGCACGCAGGCGCGCTATGTCTCGCAGAAGAGCGCGCTCGACTACGTGGCCGGCTACTGCACCATCAACGACGTGAGCGAACGCGAATACCAGATCGAGCGCGGCGGCACCTGGGACAAGGGCAAGGGTTGCGACACCTTCGGCCCGCTCGGCCCCTGGCTGGTGACGCGCGACGAGATCGAGAACCCGCAGAAGCTCTCGATGTGGCTCGACCTGAACGGCCAGCGCGTGCAGACCGGCAGCACCAAGACCATGATCTTCACGGTCGCCAAGATCGTGAGCTACGTGAGCCAGTTCATGACGCTGATGCCCGGCGACGTGATCACCACCGGCACGCCCCCCGGCGTCGGCATGGGCATGAAGCCGCCGCTGTTCCTGAAGAAGGGCGACGTGATGACGCTCGGCATCGAAGGCCTGGGCGAACAACGCCAGGAAGTCATTCCCTTCAAGCTCTGATCCCTGCGATCATCCGGCGGATGAAAGCGCCGCCGGACCATCGATCGCAGGTGTTCGGCACGCCCTGGGAGGGCGTGCATGGCACCGCGATCGAGAGTGCCCGCCACTACGGCCGGCACTGGCATTCCACCTACGGACTCGGCCTGCTGGAGCACGGCGCGCAGCGCTCGGCCAGCGGGTGCGGCAAGGTCGATGCGTATGCGGGCGACCTGATCGCCACCAACCCCGGTGAAGTACACGACGGCCAGCCGCTCGGCGGGCCGTCGCGCCGTTGGCGCATGGTGTATTTCGATGCCGGCGTGATGGCCGCGATGAATGGCGATGTCGCCGCCGATGTGGCGTTGACGCGCCCTGTCATCCAGGATGCAAGGCTCGGCGACATGCTGCGCCGCCTGTTCAACCGTCTGGACGATTGGCGCACCGCGTCACCGGATGCGCGCCGCGTCGAACTGCTCGCCTGCGATGAATCGCTGGCCGAAGTCTGCGGCCTGCTGCGCGACGGCCACTCCACGGCCGCTCCGTCACACGAAGCCGCCGCCAACGTGAAGCAGGTGCGCGACCGCCTCGCCGACGAACTGCTCGCCCCGCCCACGCTCGCCGAGCTCGCGGCGATGACGGGCCTGAGCACCTACCAGGTGCTGCGCCGCTTCGAGAAGGCCTACGGCGTGCCGCCGCATGCATGGCTCGTGCTGCAGCGCAGCGAACGCGCGCGCCACCTGATCCGCCACGGCGCCGACCTCGCAGAGGCTGCGGCGGCCAGCGGGTTCTCCGACCAGAGCCACATGACGCGCATCTTCACGCGCCAGTTCGGATTCACCCCCGGCGCCTGGCAGCGCGGCATTCGGTCTTAAATGTCCCATTGACAGAACATTGAAACTGCAAAAACATCAAAGGCATGTCGCAAATGCCTTTGCCGAAGTACCACCAGATCTATCTGGTCCTGCGTGAGCAGTTGCACGAGGGGCGTTTCGCGGAGGGCCTGCCCGGCGAACTCGCGCTCATGGCGCAGTTCGGCGTGGCGCGCGTCACGGTGCGCCGTGCGCTCGAGCAGCTCGCGTCCGAAGGGCTGATCGCACGCAACCCCGGCCGGCGCACGCGCGCATTGCCGCCACCGGCAGCGGGCGAGTCGCCCGGCGCGAAGAACCTGGAGCGCGCCAACCTGCGCGGCCTGCTCGAGAACCTGGTCACCATGGGCCTGCACACCTCGGTGAAGGTGATCGAGGTCGCGACCATCACCGCGTCCACCCAGGTGGCCGAGGCGCTGCAGCTGCAGCTGGGCGACGCGGTGCAGAAGGCGGTGCGCGTGCGTTCCACCAAGGAAGGCCCGCTCTCCCACATCACCACCTACGTGCCCGACACCATCGCGCGCCGCTTCGGCCGCCGCGAGCTCTCCAAGAAGCCGATCCTCGTGCTGCTGGAGGAGTCGGGCGTGAAGGTGGGGCGCGCGCACCAGACCATCTCGGCGCGCCTGGCAGACAACGTGCTTGCGCAGCACCTCGACGTGTCGGTCGGTTCGGCCCTGCTCGCGGTGCGCCGCCTCATCTACGACGAAGACGAACGGCCCGTGCAGTGGCTGCACGGCCTCTACCGCCCCGACCGCTACACCTACGAAATGCAGCTCTCCCGCGTGGGCAGCATCGACGCGAAGGTGTGGGTCAGCAAAGACGTGTCAGCCCAGTTCAACTGAAGAGAAAAAGGAAAGCCCACCATGCAGAACCGCCGCAGTTTCGTGTCGCAGTCCGCCGCCCTGGCGACCGCCGTCGCCTTCCCGCTCGTGGCCGGCGCGCAGCCCAAGACCGTCAAGGTCGGCGTGCTGCATCCGGTCACCGGCGCGCTGGCCTATTCGGGCCAGCAGTGCCGCCTCGGCGCGCTGATGGCCATCGAGGACATCAACGCGGCGGGCGGCATCAAGTCGCTCGGCGGCGCGAAGCTTGAGGCCCTGCTGGGCGATGCGCAGTCGCAGCCGCAGGCGGGCGCCGCCGAGGTCGAGAAGATGAACGAAGCCGGCGTCTCGGCCATCGTGGGCGCCTATGCGTCCGCCATTTGTCTGGCCACCACGCAGGCCGCGGCCAAGTACAACCTGCCGCACGTGGTGGACGTGGGCGTGGCCGACCAGATCGTGGAGCGCGGCCTGAAGAACACCTTCCGCTTCGGCCCCGGCTACAAGAAGTCGACCGAGGTGGCCATGGCCAACCTGCTGGTGCTCAACAAGGCCGCGGGCAACCCGGCCAAGACGGTGATGATCATCCACGAGGAGTCGCTCTTCGGCGCCGGCACCGCGCAGCTGCTCTCGCGCGAATTGCCGGGCTACGGCTTCGAGGTGAAGGAAGTTGTCAAGCACGCCAACCCCACGCGCGACTTCAACAACATCGTGCTGCGCATGAAGTCGATCAACCCCGACATCGTGATCCCGGCCAACTACTACAACGAGTACGCGCTGCTCGTGCGCACCATGCAGCAGCAGAAGGTGGTGCCCAAGGCGATCTTCTCGGTGCTCGGCGGCGCGGCGTCGAGCTACAAGTTCGTGAAGGAATTTCCGGACGCAGCCAACGGCATCATCGACTGCAACCACTGGTTCAACCCGAAGGACAAGCGCGCGCAGGACCTGCGCAAGCGCGTGGAGGCCAAGGGCCAGTTCTTCAGCTACGAGGTCTTCATGACCTACGCCTCGATGTGGCTCCTGGCCGATGCGCTGGAGCGCGCCAAGTCCACCGAGCGCGCGGCCATCGTCGATGCGCTGGAGAAGAGCACCTTCTCGAACCACTTCATGCCCTACGGCCCGACCAAGTTCGTCAACGGCCAGAACGAGGGCGCGCAGCCGCTCATGACGCAGGTGGTGAAGAACGACATCAAGGTCATCATCCCGCGCGACTACCGCGAGGTGGACCCGGTGTTCCCCCTGCGCGCGGTCTGAGGCGGAAGGCGGGATGTTCGATTTCGGCATTCTTTTCCCGTCGGTCCTGAACGGGCTGACGACGGGCGCGGTGTACGCACTGATCGCGCTGGGGCTCACGCTGATCTACGGCGTCCTGCACATCATCAACTTCGCGCACGGCGCCAGCCTGATGCTGGCGCTGTACGCGGTGTACTTCCTGAAGGAACGGCTGGGCATCGACCCCTACCTCGCGCTGCCCATCGTCGTGCTCGGCATGTTCGCGCTCGGCTATGCGCTGCAGCGCGTGGTCATCAACCGCGCCGGCCACGGCAAGGACGAGAACATCCTGCTCGCCACGCTGGGCATCGCCATCGTCATGGAAAACCTCGCGCTGCTTTTCTTCAAGTCCGACACGCGCAACATCGACACCGCCTATTCGCTCAGCACCGTCGCCATCGGCCCCGCGATGATCGCGGTGCCCAAGCTGGTCGCGTTCGCGGGTGCGCTCGTGGTCTCGGGCATCCTGTTCTGGATCATGGGCCGCACCGACCTCGGGCGCGCCATCCGTGCGGTTGCGAAAGAGAAAGAGGGCGCCAAGCTCATGGGCATCGACGTGGACCATGTCTACGCCATGAGCTTCGGCATCGGCCTCGCGTGCCTCGGTGCCGCCGCGTGCTTCCTGCTGCCGGCGTACTACGTCAACCCGCAAGTGGGCGGCGGCTTCGTGCTGGTGGCCTTCACCATCGTCGTGCTCGGCGGCATGGGCAGCTTCGTGGGGGCGCTGATCGGCGGCTTCCTCGTCGGTATCGTCGAGTCGCTCGGCGGCCTGTACCTCGGTGAGTCGCTGGGGCAGATCGGCATCTTCGCGATCTTCATCGGCGTGGTGCTCTTCAGGCCCCAGGGCATGTTCGGGGCCAAGGCATGAGCCGCCGGGCCGCTCCCAAGGCGAATGCCGAAGCCGAAGGCGGAGGCTATCGAATGAACGCGGGCATGAAGCAACTCGCGGGCATCGCGCTCTTCGCGGTGCTGGTGGCGTGCGTGCCGCTTGTCACCAAGTCGGGCGTCACGCTCAACTTCGTGATGATGGCGCTCTACGCCACGCTCATCGCGCAGGCCTGGAACATCCTCGGCGGTTTCGGCGGGCAGTTCTCGTTCGGGCATGCGCTGTTTTTCGGCACCGGCGCGTACATCCAGGCGATCGCGCAACTGCAGGGCGGCATCAACGCCTGGATCGCGCTGCCGCTGGCCATCGTCGGCGCCGCGCTCGTCGGGCTCTTCATGGGCGCGCTCACCTTCCGCTATGGCCTCAAGGGCTCGTACTTCGCGCTGGTCACGCTGGCCTTCGCGGAGGTGTTCCGCATCCTCGCGCTGTCGGTCGACTTCACGGGCGGCGGCGTCGGGCTCATGGTGCCGCTGCGCGAGTCGGTGGCCAACCTGCAGTTCCCTTCGCGCGCGGGCTACCTGTGGGTTGTGCTCGCGATGGTCGTCGCGGCGCTGCTCGTCACTTGGTGGCTTCGCAACGGGCGCTTCGGCGCGTACCTGCAGGCGGTGCGCGACAACGAGGATGCGGCGCGCGCCGTCGGCGTCAATCCGTTCCGCGTGAAGCTCGGGGCCATCGGCCTGTCAGCGGCGTTCATGGGCGCTGCGGGCGCCTTCTACGTTCAGGTGTTCCAGTACATCGACGCGGGCATCGCCTACGGCCCGGCCGTGTCGATCGAGGCGCTGGTCGCGGCCATCGTCGGTGGCATGGGAACGATGTGGGGGCCGGTGCTCGGCGCGGTGGTGCTGCATGTGCTGTCGGACCTCACGCGCAACCTCTTCGGCGAACTGCCCGGCATCAACATGGTGATCTATGGCACGGTGCTGGTGCTCATCGTCATCTTCGTGCCGCGCGGCATCGCGGGCATCGGGCTGTCGGTGCGGCAGCTGTGGAAGTCCAAGGGAGGCCGCCATGACTGAAGCCCTCTTGGCCATCGACGGCCTCTCGCGCTCCTTTGGCGGCCTGAAGGCCGTGCAGAACGTGAGCCTCTCTGTGCGCGAAGGCAGCCTGAGCGCGCTGATCGGCCCGAACGGCGCGGGCAAGACCACGCTGTTCGCGCTGATGTCGGGTTTCCTCAAGCCCGACACCGGCACCGTGCGCTTCGCAGGCGAGGACATCACCGGCCGCGAGCCGCACCGCAACGCCGCGCTCGGCATGACCCGCACCTTCCAGATCGTGAAGCCCTTCGCCGCGCAGACGGTGCGCGAGAACATCGCGGTCGGCGCGCACCTGCATGTGCGCGGCCGCGCCGAGGCGTTGCAGAACGCCGAAGCCGTCGCGTTGCGCGTGGGCCTCGCGCCGCAACTCGACAAGCCCGCGTCCGACCTCACCGTGGCCGGCCGCAAGCGACTCGAACTGGCCCGCGCACTCGCCACGAAACCGCGCCTCCTGCTGCTCGACGAAGTGCTCGCCGGCCTCAACCCCCAGGAGATCGCCGAGATGATGCCGGTGGTGCGCGGCATCGCCGACAGCGGCGTCACCGTGCTGATGATCGAGCACGTCATGCAGGCCGTGATGCACCTGGCCGAACACGTGTGGGTGCTCGCGCAGGGCCAGCTGATCGCCGAGGGCAGCCCAGCGCAGGTGACCTCCGACGACCGGGTCGTCGAAGCCTATCTGGGCCATGGCACCGCGGCGCGGCTGCGCAAGGCCGCATCGGGAGTTCAAGCATGAGCGCGTTGCTCGAAATCCAGGGCCTGCGCGGCGGCTACGGCCGCGTCGAGGTGCTGCGCGGCGTCGACCTGCAGGTGAACGCCGGCGAGATGGTCGCGCTGCTCGGCAGCAACGGCGCGGGCAAGTCCACGCTCAACAAGATGGTCTGCGGCCTGTGCCCCGCGTGGGGCGGCACGGTGCGCTTCGACGGCAAGGACCTGAGCGGCGCGCACTACCGCGACGTGGTGAAGGCTGGCCTCATCCAGGTGCCCGAAGGCCGCAAGGTGTTTCCCAACCTGAGCGTGCTGGAAAACCTGGAGCTAGGCTCCTTCACCCGCGGCCGCGAGCGGCGCGCAGCCAACGTCGAGAAGATGTTCCACATCTTCCCGCGGCTGCGCGAGCGCATGGCGCAGCACGCCGGCACGATGAGCGGCGGCGAGCAGCAGATGCTGGCCATCGCGCGCGGCCTCATGGCCGAGCCGGTGCTGCTGATCCTCGATGAACCCTCGCTCGGCCTCTCGCCGCTGCTGGTGGAAGAGATGTTCTCGCTGATCCGCGACCTGCGCGACGGCGGCCTCGCGGTGATGCTGGTCGAGCAGAACGTGGGCCAGTCGCTGGAGATCGCCGACCGCGCCTACGTGCTGGAGAACGGCAGCGTGCGCTTCTCGGGCCTGCCGGGCGAATTGCTCGGCAGCGACGAACTGCGGCGTGCCTACCTGGGGCTCTGACCCCCGCGAACACCCCACGATTTTCCCGGAGAACAACACATGAAAAGACGCGACATCCTCCTCTCGTCGCTGGCCGCGGCATGGGCCGGCGGCGCCTTCGCACAGATCGGCAACGCGCCCGTGCGCATCCTCGTGGGCGCGCCCGCGGGCGGCTCGACCGACACGCTCGCGCGCTCGCTCGCCGTGAGCATGGGCCCGGCGCTCGGCCGCACGGTCATCGTCGAGAACCGTCCCGGCGCGGGCGGCAACATCGCCGCCGATGCGGTCGCCAAGGCTGCGCCCGACGGCAACACGCTCCTGATGAGCTTCACCAGCCACGCGATCAACGCCACGCTCTACCCGACGCTGCCGTTCGACCCGGTGAAGGACTTCACCGCGCTCACCTGCGTGGCAACGTCGCCGTCGATCCTCGTGGCGCACCCGTCGCTGCCCGCCAAGGACGTGCGCGAACTCATCGCGCTCGCCAAGGCCAAGCCGGGGCAGCTGAACTTCGCGATCGGCGCGGTGGGCTCCTCGCTGCACATGGCCGGCGAGGCCTTCAAGATGCAGTCGGGCGTGGACATCGTGAACATTCCCTACAAGGGCACGTCGCCCGCGGTGCAGGACGTGCTTGCCGGCCAGGTGCAGCTGATGTTCGCGGCCGTGGGCAACGTCAAGGCGCACATCCAGGCCGGCAAGCTCAAGGCGCTGGGCGTGACCACGGCCAAGCGGCTGCCTGCCTTTCCGAACGTGCCTGCGATTGCCGAGGCGCTGCCGGGCTACGAATCGAGCGCGTGGTTCGGCCTCTTCGGCCCTGCGCACATGCCTGCGGACCGCGTCAAGCAGATCGGCGATGCGGCGCGCCACGCGCTGCAGCAGGCCGACATGCGCCAGCGCCTGGACACCGAGGGTGCGATCCCGGTCGGCAACTCGACCGAGCAGTTCTCCGCCTTCGTGCAGAGCGAGATCACGCGCTGGGCCAAGGTCGTCAAGTTCTCGGGAGCCAAGCCGGAATGACATCGATGGCTCCAACCCGCGCGCAGACACAGGCGCAGACGCTGGCGCAGAAGCTCATCGCACGCGCTAGCGGACGCGATCGGGTGTCGGTGGGCGAGATCGTGACCTGCGGCGTCGACATGGCGATGTTCCACGACTCCTCGGGCCCGCGGCGCCTGAAGCCCATGCTCGAGGAACTGGGCGCGCAGATCTGGGACCGCTCGCGCGTGGTGCTCGTCATGGATCACTACGTGCCCGAGCGCGACGACGACTCGCGTCGCATCGTGCGCATCGCGCGCGACTGGGCACGCGACCAGCAGTTGCCGCACGTGTACGACAGCCAGGGCATCTGCCACGTGGTGGTGCCGCAGCACGGCCACATCCGCCCCGGCATGCTGTGCGTGGGCGGCGACTCCCACTCGCCCACGGGCGGCGCGTTCGGCGCCTACATGTTCGGCATCGGCAGCACCGAGATGCTGGGCGTGATGGTGACCGGCCAGATCTGGCTGCGCGTGCCCGAGACCATCCGCATGTGGTGGGACGGCACGCTGCCCACGGGCGTGACCGCGAAAGACATGATGCTGCACATGATCGGCCGCTTCGGCATGAACGGCGGGCGCTACCAGGCGGTCGAGTTCGCGGGGCCCGCGGTGGCCGCGCTGTCGATGCAGGAGCGCATGACGCTCTCGAACATGAGCGCCGAACTGGGCGCACAAGCCGGGCTGATCGCACCCGACGCGACCACGGCCGGGTTCCTGGCCGGCGCAGGCGCACCGCCCGTGGACATGGCGCCGTGGTTCACCGACGAAGACGCCACGCTCACGGACCATCGCTTCGATGCCTCCACGCTCGAACCCTACGTCGCCGCGCCACACAGCCCGGCCAACGCGCACGGCGTGAGCCGCTACGTGGGCACGCACGTCGACGTGGCCTACATCGGTGCCTGCACGGGCGCCAAGCTCGACGACCTGCGCGCCGCCGCAGAGGTGCTGCGTGGCCACAAGGTGGCCAGCGGCATTCGCCTGATCGTGGCGCCCGCCAGCATCCGCGACCAGGAACAGGCGCGCGAAGAGGGCGTGCTGCAGGTGCTGATGGATGCGGGCGCCGAGCTGTTCCCGACCGCCTGCGGCGCCTGCTCCGGCTACGGCGATCCGATGGGCGACGACGTCACCGTTATCTCGACCACCGCGCGCAACTTCAAGGGCCGCATGGGCTCGCCGACCGCGCAGGTCTACCTGGGGTCGCCCTACACGGTGGCCGCCGCCGCATTGCGCGGCTGCGTGACCGATCCGCGCGAGGTGCTCGCATGAACGGCCAGACCCTGCACCGTGTCTGGCGCCTGGGCGCCGACGTCGACACCGACGCGCTCGCGCCGGGCCATGCGATGAAGCACGGCATCGACATCATCGCCAAGCACTGCCTGGAGGCCGTTCGCCCCGAGTTCGCAGGCGAGGTGCGGCCGGGCGACGTGATCGTGGCCGGCCCGAACTTCGGCATCGGCTCCTCGCGGGAGCAGGCCGCGGCCGTGCTCGTGCAACTGGGCGTGGCGGCGGTGATCGCGCCTTCGTACAGCGGGCTCTACTTCCGCAACGCCTTCAACCTCGGCCTGCTGCTCCTGACGTGTGCCGAGGCCGAGACGCTGGCCGAGGGCGACCGCATTGCCCTGGACACCACGGCGCCCGCCGTCGTCTCGCCCCGCGGTGCACGGCTGGCCTGCGAGCCCGTGCCCGGATTCCTCATGGACATGGTCCGCGCCGGCGGATTGATGAACCAGTTACGCCAGCGTGGCGGCTCACCGGCCTCCCAGAAAGCAAGCAATGTCTGACCCTTCCTCTTTCGCAGCGACCGCGACAGCGATCGACCCCGTCACGCTCGCCGTGCTGCGCGGCCGCCTCGAGCAGGTGGCCGACGAGATGGACGCGACGCTCTACCGCAGCGCGTTCAATCCCATCATTGCCGAGGCCCACGACGCCTGCCACGGCCTGTACGACGCCGCGAGCGGCGACACGCTGGTGCAGGGCAAGTCGGGCCTGCCGGTGTTCGTCGGCGCCATGGCCTTCGCGGTGCGCGCGACCGCCAAGGCGGCCGAACCGCGCGGCGGCATGAAGGACGGCGACATCTGGATCAGCAACGATGCCTACGACGGCGGCACGCACGCCAACGACTTCAAGCTGGTCAAGCCTTTCTTTCGCAACGGCAAGCTCTACTGCTACATGGCTTCGGCCGCGCACTGGCACGACGTGGGCGGCGCCGTGCCCGGCAACTACAACCCGGCCGCCACCGAGTGCTGGCAGGAGGCGGTGCAGATTCCGCCGGTGCGCATCGTGCGCAATGGCGTGCTCGATGCGGACGTGCTGGCCATCCTGCAGGCCAACACGCGCCTGCCCGATAGCCTCTGGGGTGACCTGAACGGCCAGCTCGCGGCGCTGGAGCTGGGCGAGAAGCGGCTGAACGGCCTGCTCGACGAGTACAGCGACGACCTGGTGCTGAACGCGCTCGGCGAGCTGCGCAGCCGCGCGCTGCGGCTCATGCGCTCGCACATCGCCTCGCTCCCCGACGGCCGCTACAGCTTCGAGGACGTGCTGGACAACGACGGCATCACCAATGAGCCGCTCACCATCGCCCTGGACATGACCGTGGCCGGAGACCGGCTCTTGCTCGACTTCTCGCGCACGTCGCCGCAATGCGCGGGGCCTGTGAACATCTCGCGCGCCACCGCCGTGGCGGCGTGCTATGTCGCGCTCAAGCACCTGTTTCCCGATGTGCCCGCCAATGCCGGCGTGCTCGACGCGGTGGACTTCGACATTCCCGACAAGCTGGTGATCAGCTGCCAGCGCCCGCGGCCGGTCGGCGGCTACACCGAGACCATCCTGCGGATGATCGACGTGATCTTCAGCGCCGCCGCGCAGGCCGACCCGACACGCGCCGTGGCGCAGGCCTACGGCACGATCAACGCGCTGTCGATCGCGGGCCACCGCAGCGACAAGGGCCGCGAAGGCCAGCGCTGGGTGATGTTCAGTTTCTTCGGCGGCGGACACGGCGGCCACTCGGGTGGCGACGGGCTCTCGCACGGCAACGCGCCGATCTCGACCGCGACGATCCCGCCGCTCGAGATCCTCGAAGCCGCGTACCCGGTGCGCTTCACCGAATGGTCGCTGCGCGCCGACTCGGGCGGCGACGGCCAGCACCGCGGCGGCCTCGGCGCGGTCTATGAAATCGAACTGCTCGAGAAGGACGCCGAGGTGTTCGTCTTCGGCGAGCGCGGCACCTCGCCGCCCAAGGGCATCGCCGGTGGCGGCGAAGGCGCGGTCAACAAGTTCAGCTACGAGAACGACGGCACGTGGCACACCCCGCCCATGGTCTCGAAGATGCGCGGCATCCAACTGGTGCGCGGCGAACGCGTGCGGCTCGAAACGCCGGGCGGCGGCGGCTGGGGCAGTGCGGCCGAGCGGCCCGCACCGCAGCGCGAGGCCGACAGCGCGATGGGCTATGTGACGACCGGCACCGACAAGAAAGCGTCCGAATGACTTCCACTGGTAAATCCCTTGTCGTCGGCGTCGATGTCGGCGGCACCTTCACCGACCTCTTCGTGCTCGACGAGGCCAACGGCACGGCGCGCATCGTCAAGGTGCCCTCCACGCGCGGCGAAGAAGCGCGCGGCTTCATGAACGGCGTGGCGCGCGTGGCCGATTCGGCCGCCGACATTTCCACCATCGTGCACGGCACCACGGTCGGCACCAATGCGCTGCTCGAACGCAAGGTGGCGCGCACCGGCATCATCACCACGCGCGGCTTCCGCGACGTGCTGGAGATGCGCCGCCGCGACCGCCCCGAGACCTGGGGTCTGCGCGGCAGCTTCACGCCCGTGGTGCCGCGCGACCTGCGCCGGGAAGTCGACGAGCGTGTGCTCGCCGATGGAACGCTGCACACCGCGGTCGACCTGGAGCAGGTGCGCGCCGAAGCACGTTCGTTGCTCGAAGCAGGCTGCGAGGCGGTGTGCGTGTTCTTCATCAACACCTACGCGAACCCCGAAAACGAGCGCCTGGCCGTTGCGGCCGTGCGCGAGCTGTGGCCCAACCCGCACGTCACCTCGGCCAGCGAAGTGCTGCCCGAGATCCGCGAGTTCGAGCGCTGCTCGACCGCCACGCTCAACGCAGCGCTGCAGCCGGTGGTGGGCAGCTACCTCGGCCGGCTCGAGTCCGACCTGCGCGGCCAGGGCTTTGCGGGCGAACTGCTGGTGGTGCAGAGCAACGGCGGCGTGATGTCGCGCCAGACCGCGAGCGACCTGCCGGTGCGCACGGCGCTGTCGGGTCCGGCGGCCGGCGTGATCGCCTGCGCGGCGATTGCGCGCGCGGCGGGCTTTCCGAATGCCATCACCGGCGACATGGGCGGCACCTCGTTCGACGTGTCGCTGGTGGCGAACGGCGAGGCGGCTTTGGCTGCGCAGACCGCCATCGAGTTCGGCATGGTGATCCGCTCGCCGATGATCCAGATCGAGACCATCGGCGCAGGCGGCGGCTCCATCGCCTCGGTGGATGCGAGCGGCATGCTGCAGGTGGGCCCCGAGTCGGCCGGCAGCGTGCCGGGGCCTGCGTGCTACGGGCGCGGCAACATGCGGCCGACGGTGACCGATGTGAACGTGCTGCTGGGCCGCATCGCGGCGGACCGCCCGCTCGGCGGCGGCTTGCTCGCCGCTCTCGATGCGGAGAAGTCGCGCCAGGCCATCGAGGAACACGTTGCGCGTCCGCTGGGCCTGGACGTGCATGCGGCTGCTGAAGCCATCCTCACGGTGGCCAACGCACGCATGGCGGGCGCGATCCGCCTGGTCTCGATCGAGCGCGGGCACGACCCGCGCCGCTTCGCCTACATGCCGTTCGGCGGCGGCGGCGCGCTGCATGTGTGCGCGATGATGCGCGAGGTGGGCGTGGCCACGGGCATCGTGCCGCGCTATCCCGGCGTGACCTCGGCGCTCGGCTGCGTGATCGCCGACATGCGCCACGACGCGGTGCAGACGCTCAACAAGCCGCTGACCGAACTCGACGTGGCCGACGTGCAGCACCGCATCGACGAACTGGCCGCGAGCTGCCAGCAGCGCCTCGACTCCTCGGGCGTGCGCTTCGACGAAGTGCGCGAGGTGATTGCGCTCGACATGCTCTACGCGGGCCAGACGCACACGCTGCCCGTGGTGCTCGCCGATGCAGGCAAGTCGCCGCTCACGGCCGCGTCGATCCGCGCTGCGTTCGAAGCCAGCTACACGGCCGCATTCGGCCGCGTGCTGGACGGCATCCCGATCCGCGTGATGAACCTGCGCTACGCGCGCATCGGCGTGCGGCCCAAGTTCGATCTGAAGGTGCTCGCGCCCGAAGGGGAGGGCAGCACCGCGCCGCTGGGCACGCAGCGCGTGTTCCACAACGGCCAATGGCACGAGGCTGTGCGCCATGCGCGGCTCGAACTGCCGGTGGCCGCGCGCATCGAAGGGCCCGCGATCCTGGAGCAGGCCGACACCACCGTATGGCTCGAACCCGGCTTCCATGCCGAGGTCGATGCGCACGGCAACCTGCTGGTGAGGCTGTCGTGAGCGAAGCGACGAAGCCGGTGGCGGCGAAGACGGCGCTGGTCATCATTGACCTGCAGAACGATTTTCTCGATGCGAAGGGCGCCTATGCGCGCGGCGGCGATACCAATCCGCCGGCGCTGCTGCTGCCTGCGCGCGTGGCCGAGGTCGCACGCGCGCTCAAGGCGGCGGGCGGCCTGGTGGTAGCTAGCCAGTTCACGCTGTGGCCCGACGCGGGCGGCGAGCCGATGGTCTCGCCGCACCTGAAGGCGCTGCGCCCGTACCTGAAGAAAGGCGACTTCGCGCCCGGTAGCTGGGGCCAGGCCAACGTCGATGCGTTGAGCGGGCTCATCGACGTGACGGTCAGCAAGGTCGCGTATTCGGCCTTCTTCAACACGCAGCTCGACTGGGTGCTGCGGCGCGCGGGCATCGACACCGTCGCGGTCTGCGGCATCGTCACCAACGGCGGCGTCGCGAGCACGGTGCGCGATGCGCACATGCGCGACTACCGCACGCTGGTGCTCGCCGACGGCTGCGCGGCCTTCGGCGAAGAGCGCCACCAGACCTCGCTGGCCGACATGCGCAACGTGGCCGAGGTGACGGACTGCGCGGCCTTCGCCGCATCGCTCGCATGACTGGAAGCCCTTCGCGCCTCGTCCGCCGCGCGGCGCAGGTCGAAGCCGACGTGCACGTGCCGGTGGCCATCGTCGGCGGCGGTGCCTGCGGGCTCACCGCCGCGCTGATGCTGGCCGATGCGGGCGTGGAGTGCGTGGTGCTGGAGCGCGATGTGGTGCCGAGCGGATCGACCGCGCTGTCCTCGGGATTCATTCCCGCACCCGGCACCCGCACGCAGCGCGCGCACGGCGTGCGCGAGGACAGCGCCGAGCGCTTCGCCGCCGATATCCAGGCCAAGGCGCATGGGCGCGCGGCGCCTGCGCTGGTCGAGGCTTATGCGGCCTCCATCGGGCCCGCGCTCGATGCGCTGCAGGAACGGCACGGGTTGCAGTGGATGCTGCTCGACGGCTTTCTCTATCCGGGCCACAGCGTGCATCGCATGCACGCGCTGCCGCAGAAGACGGGTGCGTCGCTGATGGCGGCGCTGCAGTCGGCGGTCGAGGCCGCGGGCATTCCCGTGCTGACGCAGGCGCTGGTCGACACGCTGGTGCTCGATGCCGAAGACCGGGTGATCGGCATCGACTACACGCGGCCCGACGGCAGCCGCGAGGCGCTGGCCTGCGACGCGCTGCTGCTCGCCTGCAACGGCTTCGGCGGCAATGCGCAGATGGTCCGCGCGCTGCTGCCGGAGATGGCTGAAGCCACCTTCGGCGGCCACATCGGCAACGACGGCAGTGCGATTCTCTGGGGCGAATCGCTGGGCGCGCGGCTGCGCGATCTCGGCGGCTACCAGGGCCACGGCTCGTGGGTCACGCCGCAAGGGGCGCTGATGTCGTGGGCCGTGATGATGGAAGGCGGCGTGCAGATCAACTGCGAGGGCCGGCGCTTCCATGACGAGACACAGGGCTACTCGGAAGCGGCGGTGCATGTGCTCGCGCAGCCGGGCGGCATTGCGTGGAATGTGTTCGATGCGCCGCTGCTCGCGCTGGCGCGCGGCTTTCCCGACTTCTGCGATGCGGAGGCGGCGGGCGCCTTGCGCTGCTGCGAATCGGTCGCCGCGCTCGCGGACTGCATCGGCTGCGAGCCCGGCGTTCTCCAGGGCACGCTGGACGCCATGCACAGCGGCACATCGCCCGACGGACGCGTGTTCGCACGCGCGCTCGATGCGCCGTACTTCGCGGTGAAGGTCACGGGCGCGCTCTTCCACACCCAAGGCGGCCTCGACACCGCGCCCGACATGCGCGTGCTGCGCCACGACGGCACGCCCTTCGCCAACCTGCTCGCGGCCGGCGGCGCGGCGGGCGGCGTGTCGGGCGACGCGGTGTGGGGCTACCTCTCCGGCAACGGCCTGCTGAGCGCCGTCGCCGGGGGCTACATCGCGGCCCGCACGGCTGCCGCATTGATCCCTTCGACGAAAGCGTCCAGATGACGAACCCTTCCTTCAAGACCCGGCTCGCGCGCAACGACATCGTGCTCGCGCCCGGCGTGTACGACGCGCTCAGCGCATTGGTGGCCGAGCAGGCCGGCTTCGAGGCGCTGTATCTTTCGGGCGCATCGATTGCTTACACGCGATTGGGCCGCTCCGACGTCGGCCTCACCACCTTCACCGAGGTGGCCGACACGCTCGCGCGCATCACCGAGCGGGTGAGCCTGCCGGTGATCGTCGATGCCGACACCGGCTTCGGCAATGCACTGAACACGCAACGCACCGTGCGCGGCTTCGAGCGCGCGGGCGCGGCGATGGTGCAGATCGAGGACCAGACCTTTCCCAAGCGCTGCGGCCACCTCGACGGCAAGGCCGTGGTGCCCGAGCGCGAAATGGTCGGCAAGCTCAAGGCCGCGCTGGACGCGCGCGCATCGAGCGACACGCTGATCCTCGCGCGCACCGATGCGGTGGCGGTCGAAGGGCTCGAGGCCGCGCTCGACCGCGCCGAGGCGTACCTCGCCTGCGGCGTGGACGCGCTCTTCATCGAGGCGCTGCGCTCGCCCGAGCAGATGGATGCGGCGTGCCAGCGCTTCGGCGACCGCGTGCCGCTCCTGGCCAACATGGTCGAAGGCGGCAAGACGCCGATCCAGGATGCCGATGCGCTGCACAAGCACGGCTTTCGCATCGCGATCTTTCCGGGCGGCACCGCGCGCGCGGTGGTGCACACGCTGCAGGGCTACTACGGGAGCCTGCACAAGCACCGCACCACGCAGCCGTGGCGGCCTCAGATGCTGGACTTCGATGCGCTCAACGAGGTGATCGGCACGCCCGAGCTGATGCGCAACGGCCAGAAATACGACTGACCGCAAGACCGGCCACGCGGCTCAGCGCAACGCGCGGATCAGTTCGTCGTAGACCAGCCGCACCCGCGCCGGCACCGGCGCGCGCTGCGAGCGGTAGACATGGATCGGCCAGGACTCGGGCGCCTCCGCCTCGAGCACTTCCACCAGTTCGCCCGACGCGATCAGCGGCTCGGCCAGCGGCCCCGCGAGCTGGCCGAAGCCCAGGCCCGCGCGCACCGCGGCGCATTCGGCATCGACGTCGTCGGTAATGAAGGCCGGCGCGCCGACCGGCATCTGCCGCCCCTTGCTGAAGAACCACGACCAGGGCCGGCCCGCGCTGCGGTCGAGCAGCGCGGTGAGCGGGAAGCCGGGCAGCGCCTCGAGGTTCTCCGGGATGCCGGTGCGCGCGATGAGCGCCGGCGTTGCCACCACGCGCAGTTGCATCCGGCCGACCGTGCGTGCGACGAAGCGCGCATCGCGGATCGGGCCCGCGCGCACGCCGATGTCGATCTGCTCGTCGACCACGTCGGCGTGTTCTTCCGACAGCCGCAGGTCGAGCACCAGTCCCGGATGCGCTGCCAGCATCGGCGCCAGCGCCTCGGGAATCAGGCGCCTGCCATAGACGTTGGGCGCGGTGACGCGCACCGTGCCCGCGTGCTGCGACAACGAACGCCGGTCGATGCGGTGGAAGAGTTCGTCGACGCCGCCCACCGCGATGCGGGCGCGCTGCGCGAGCTGCCGGCCGAAATCGGTGAGCTGCACGCCGCGCGTGCTGCGGTGAAAGAGCGGCTCGCCCAGTTCTTCTTCCAGCTCGCGCACCGCGCGCGTCACCACCTGCGGCGACACGGACAGGCGCACCGCCGCCTCGCGGAAGTTGGCGGCATCGGCAGCGGTGAAAAAGACGCGCAGGGCTTCGAGGCGGTTGGCCATGGGTTGTTCCTTGTTGAGGAATTCTGAAGTCGCCAGAGTTTCATTTACTGGAACGCGTGGATTTTCCACACTGCATGCACTTCTTCAACACACCCGAAAGGAATTTCTCCATGACATCCGTTCAAGACAACATCAAGGGCAAGGTCGCCATCGTCACCGGCGCCAGCAGCGGCATCGGCGAATCCATGGCGCGCCACCTGGCCGCGCGCGGCGCCAAGGTGGTGCTCGCGGCACGCCGCACCGACCGGCTCGACAAGGTGGTCGCCGAGATCCGCGAGGCCGGCGGCGAAGCCGTGGCCATCGCCACCGACGTGTCCCGGCGCGCCGACCTGGAAAAGCTCGCCGCCGCGACGGTCGAAGCCTTCGGCCGCATCGACGTGCTGGTCAACAACGCGGGCGTGATGCCGCTGTCGCCGATCGAGAAGCTCAAGGTCGACGAGTGGGACCGCACCATCGACGTCAACATCAAGGGCGTGCTCTACGGCATCGCCGCGGTGCTGCCGCGCATGCAGGCGCAGGGCAGCGGGCACATCGTGAACGTGGCCTCGATCGCCGGGATCAAGGTGTTCACGCCGATCGGCACCGTGTACAGCGCCACCAAGCACGCGGTGCGCGCCATTTCCGAGGGCCTGCGCGTGGAAATGGGCAACAGCGGGGTGCGGGTGACGGTCGTGTCGCCGGGGGCGGTCGAGTCGGAACTGAAGTTCGGCAGCTCCGACGCCGATGCCGCGGCGGGCGTGAAGGCCTTCTACGACGCCAACCAGATTCCCGCCGATTCGGTGGCCCGCGCGGTGGTCTATGCGGTCGAGCAACCGGCGAACGTGGACATCAACGAGGTGGTCGTGCGTCCCGTGTCGCAGGAGTTCTGATCGAGGCCGGGGCCCTGGCGGCCCCGGTTTACATCAATTAACCTTCGTGGCCTGAAGGTCATTTGCGGCCAAAAGTGCAAAGCTCCCGCAAAATAGAACGACCGTTCGTTTTATTCGGAGCTCCACGATGTCTGTCAATGCCGTTCCCGCCAAGCCGGCCCGCGCCGCCCAGAAGGGCCAGCAGACCAAGGCCGTGATCGTCGACGCCGCGCTGGCGTTGGCTGCGCAGATCGGGCTCGAGGGCCTCTCGATCGGCGCCGTGGCCGAGATCACCAAGATGAGCAAGTCGGGCGTCTTCGCCCACTTCGGCTCCCGCGAGGAACTGCAGATCTCGGTGG
>NZ_JXQQ01000043.1 GCF_000834655.1 Variovorax paradoxus | reverse complement strand
GCAATCGGCTACGTGCACAACCTGTCGAAGCGCACGGCTCTGTACGCAACGATCGCTCGCGTGCGCAACAAGAACGGTGCAGGTCTGACCGTTGGCGGCCCTTCGTTCGTGACCGCCGGTGGCTTGACCCCGAAGACCTCGACCGGCTACGACTTCGGTCTCCGTCACGCCTTCTGATTGCGATTTGATCCCGATGCTGGCCCAGGCCAGTTCGAATCCGCAAATGCTCAAGTCGCCCGACTCACATCGGGCGACTTTTTGTCCTTCTTCAACTCACTCGACTCCGCCTGCTCTGCAGCAGCCCCACATTCATTTCTCCGCTCAGCACCGACGCGTAGAAACGCTCCACCATGTTGACGCTCGTCCGCGCATTGCGCGCCAAGGTCAGCATGTCGATGCCTTGCCCATACAAGAGCCGCAACGTGATCGCGGTGTGTCGCAGGCAATAGAGCGTCCTCGACTGGCCCAATGGTCCTTTTTCAAGGCCGGCCTTCTCGAGCACCCAATGAAAGAAGAAGTTGAGCACCGCCAGCGCGTGTTCTCGGTTCTTCAAGTGCGGCATGAAGATGTAGTCCTCGGCACCGCCGTGGCCATGCTCGCCGCGATGAGCGAGCAGACATTCATAAACCCGCACAGCCGGACGCAAGCTCACGATGGGCTGGCTGTGCCGCTTGGTCTCCGGCAGATTCATTCGCAAATAGACGTGCTTGCCGCGCACGACCTCGATGTGCTTGTGCTTCATGAGCTTGATGTCGCTCGGACGAACGAAGGTGTTCACCATCCAGCGAATCAGCCAAGGCAGTTCTTCCGGCATGACAAGAAGTTCACGTGCAATCCAGAAGCGCTCTCCCGAGTTCAAGGTGTCGAGCACAGGGTGCGAATGCCCGCGCAAACTGCGCGCAGTTGCAACGATCGTTCGGTATTCCGAAACGCTGAAGCTTCCACGCGGCTGGCTGCGCACCTTGACCTTCGGAAACGGCGGCGCCTCGCGCAGCACACCGGTGTGCACGCCATGCATCACCACCTTTCGCAACAGCACCAGGTACTGCGCAATCGTCGTGCTGGTGAAACCCTGCTCACCGAGGTGATCGATCAGTCGCTGCACATCGGATGTGGCAATCGACTGCGCAGGCAAATCGCCCAGCAGCGGAACGATGTGTGCACGCAATCTGTTGCCCATCACTTGCCAAGTGGGGCGTCCGATTTCTCCTCGCTGGACGCGCGCCGCTTCGGCTTTCATCAGTCCCTTCGAAAGGTCACTGACAAAAACTGATAACAAATTTTGCTCAAACGTAATTTCATTTGCAGGCGTATGAATTGCGGAATAGGTGCGCGCAAAAAAACCAGAATCATTTGCTGCCGGCACGCTATTGAAGAGAGTTATGACATTTGTGTCCATGTCATATCTCGCAAGCAATCTCGATACCATTTATCATCATGGGTGAACAAATGAAAACTCCCTTGGAAAAAGCTACGCACACGGCATTTGTACCGGCGCAATTGACGCCCGCCGACTATCTCAGAAAAATTCTCAACGCCCGGGTTTACGACGTCGCTGTCGAGTCCGCGCTCGAGAAGGCACGGGCGCTCAGCGAGCGCCTTGGAAATACCGTTTTGCTCAAGCGCGAAGACCAGCAGCCGGTATTCAGCTTCAAACTTCGCGGCGCATACAACAAGATGGCGCATTTGAGCGCCGCGCAATTAGCGAGCGGCGTGATCTGCGCCTCGGCCGGCAATCACGCGCAAGGCGTCGCCCTCGGTGCGCGCAAGCTCGGCACCCGCGCGGTGATCGTCATGCCGGTGACCACGCCCAAGTTGAAGATCGACGCCGTGCGCGGATTCGGCGGCGAAATCGTCCTGCACGGCGACAGCTATTCCGATGCTTACCTGCATGCCCTCGAATTGCAGAAACAGCAGAACCTGACGTTCGTCCATCCTTTCGACGATCCGGACGTCATCGCGGGCCAGGGCACCATCGCCATGGAAATCCTGCGCCAGCACCAGGGCCCGCTCGATGCGGTCTTCGTTGCGATCGGCGGCGGCGGGCTGATCTCCGGCGTGGCCAACTACATCAAGGCCGTGCGCCCCGAGATCAAAGTGATCGGCGTGCAGATGAACGACTCCGACGCGATGATGCAATCGGTCGCTGCCCGTCAGCGCGTGAACCTGCCCGACGTGGGCCTGTTTTCCGACGGCACCGCCGTCAAGCTGGTCGGGGAGGAAACCTTCCGCATCGCGAGCGAACTGGTGGACGAATACATCGCCGTCGACACCGACGCGGTCTGCGCCGCCATCAAGGACGTCTTCGTCGACACGCGCAGCATCGTCGAGCCGGCGGGCGCGCTGGCCGTGGCCGCGATCAAGCAATACGTGGCCGACCATGGCCGCCATGGCGAGACCTACGCCGCCATCCTGTGCGGCGCCAACATGAATTTCGACCGGCTGCGCTTCGTGGCCGAACGCGCCGAGGTCGGCGAGGAACGCGAGGCGCTCTTCGCGGTCACCATTCCCGAGGAGCGCGGCAGCTTCCGCCGCTTCTGCGAGCTGGTGGGCGAACTGCCCGCGAGCGATGCCAAGGAATCCGGATCGACCGGCGGCGCGTTGCGCAACGTGACCGAGTTCAACTACCGCATCAGCGACGCGGCCAAGGCGCATGTGTTCGTCGGCCTCACGACGTCGGCGCGCGGCGAATCGGCCGTCATTGCCCAGAGCTTCATCGATCACGGCTTCGACGCGCTCGACCTCACGCACGACGAGCTCGCCAAGGAGCATCTGCGGCACCTGGTCGGCGGGCGCACAGGCCTCGCGCACGACGAGCGCCTGCTGCGCTTCGTGTTCCCCGAGCGTCCCGGCGCGCTGCTCAAGTTCCTGAGCCTGATGCGGCCGAACTGGAACATCAGCCTGTTCCACTACCGCAACCAGGGCGCCGACTACGGCCGCATCCTGGTCGGGCTGCAGGTGCCGGCCAGCGATGCAGCTGCCTTCGATGCATTCCTCGAAAACCTGGGCTACCCCTACGTCGAGGAAACGGCCAACCCGGCCTACCGGCTGTTCCTGCAAGCCTGAAGCGCGGCCATCGCGAACAACAAAAAAGCCGGCATGCAGCCGGCTTTTTCAATTCATGCGTGCATCGCGCTACTGCGCGGCCGCTTGCGCCGGCGCCTGCCCTTGCGGCGGTTGTTGCTGCGACGTGTCGGGCTGAGGTGTCGGGGGCGGCGTCACCACAGTAGGCATGGTGGACGGCAACACCCCGGCCACCCGCTGTGCCGGCACCGGTGCGGGCGACACGCCGGAGATCGGCGGCGGCGGCAAGCCCACGCTGATCGGCGCGCGCACCGGCAGTTGCAGCGTGAACGCTGGCGGTCCATCGACCTGCGCACCGAGCGTCGCGGCGCGCACGCCCACCGACTGCAGCACGTAGTTGTCGCCGACGCGCGAGCCGACGCGGAATGGCTTGGGCGGCTTGCCGTCGATGGCGATCAGCGCGGCGCCCTGGTTCGACGGATCCGCCACCACGCCCACCAGCGCGAAGCGGCTGGCCGCCTCGGGGGCGGCAGGCGCGGCGGCCTGCGCGGAGACCACGCCGAGCAATCGCCCGACCGCCTCTGCATCCGCCGTGACCGAAGGCCGCGGCATCGCGGCCGCGGCGGCCACCGCGTCGGCCGGCGAGGACAGGCGCAAGGCCCAGAACACCGCGGCGCCAGCGGCCAGCGCCCAAAGCCCCGTTGTTGCAAGTGGGGCATGCCAGCGGGCGGCGGAGTAAGGACTTGTCATGGGCGCGGATTATCATGCAGCGCGCTTTCCGAATCATGTCGCCCAACCTATGAACAAATTCCTTCGTGCCGCTTCCCGGACCGCCCAGCGCGGCTTCACGCTGATCGAACTGATGGTGGTGCTGGTCATCATCGGCGTGCTCGCCGCGCTGATCGTGCCGAACGTGATCGAGCGCGCCGACGACGCCCGCGTGACCGCCGCCCGCACCGACATCAACAACCTGATGCAGGCGCTCAAGCTCTATCGCCTGGACAACCAGCGCTACCCGACCGCCGAACAGGGCCTGCAGGCGCTGCTGACGCGCCCCACCGTCGGTCCGGCCGCCCCGAACTGGAAGCCCTACGTCGAGAAGCTGCCCAACGATCCGTGGGGCCACCCCTACCAGTACATGAACCCGGGCATCAAGGGCGAAATCGACGTGCTCTCGTTCGGCGCCGATGGACAGAACGGCGGCGAGGGCAAGAATGCCGACATCGGCAGCTGGCAATAGCGGCAACGCCACGGCGCGCGGCTTCACGCTGCTCGAGCTGATCATCGTGATCGCGATCATCGCGATCGCCACCGCCAGCGTGAGTTTTGCCATGCGCGACAGCAGCGCCGCCAAGCTCGACCGCGAAGCCGACCGGCTCGCCGCCCTCCTCGAATCCGCCCGCGCCCAGTCGCGGGCCAGCGGCGTCGCCGTGCGGTGGCGCCCCGTCGAAGGCAGCTTCGTCTTCGACGGCCTTCCTGCCGATGCGATCCCCAGCGGGTGGGTCGCCGAAGGCATCACCGCACAGGCTGCGCTGGGCAACGGCACGCTGGTTCCGGCGCTGCAGCTGGGGCCCGATCCAATCATCGCGGCGCAACAGATCACGCTCTATTCCGCCGGCCCGCCCGCGCGCGCGCTGCGCATCGCCACCGACGGGCTGCGCCCCTTCACCGTCTTCCCCGTGCCATGAGACTGCGGCGCCGAAAAAGGGCATCGGCCAACGGCGGCTTCACGCTGATCGAAGTGCTGATCGCGCTGGGCATCGTCGCGCTCGCGCTGGCCGCGGGCTCGCAGGCCACCATGTCGCTCACGCGCAATGCGCAGCGCCAGTCCGACCTCGTGCTGGCGGACCTCTGCGCCGAAAACGAACTTGCCAAGGCCCGCCTCGCACGGCAGATGCCGGCCGTGGGCGACTCGGGCTCCATCTGCGTGCAGGCGGGCGTCTCGTTCAACGTGACGACCTCGACCGTGCCCACGCTCAACCCGAACTTCCGGCGCGTGGACGTGCAGGTGCGCGACGAAGGCGATGCGCCGATCCTGCGCATCTCGACCGTGGTGGGGCGCTTCTGATGAAGACCCAGACGTCGCGCGGCTTCACGCTGATCGAGCTGCTCGTGGCCATCTCGGTGATGGCCCTGCTCTCGCTCGTGAGCTGGCGCGGCCTGGACAGCATGTCGCGCGCCACCACGCAGAACCAGCAGCGCGCCGACGCCATCCTGACCCTGCAGGCCACGCTTGCCCAATGGGGCGCCGACCTCGACGCGGTGACCTCCATCGCGCAGACCCGCCCCATCGACTGGGACGGCAACGTGCTGCGGCTCACGCGCCGCGGCAGCGACCCGATGGCGCCGAGCATGCAGGTGGTGGCCTGGACGCTGCGGCCGGGCGTCGAAGGCCCGCGCTGGCAGCGCTGGCAGTCGCAGGCCTTCACCACGCGCGGTGAATGGCAGCAGGCCTGGAACCTCGCGGCCTCCTGGGCGCAGGACGGCGGAACGCAAGCCGGCGGCTACAACGACGTCGCGCTGATGCCCACCAGCAGCTGGCAGCTCTATTACTTCCGCGACAACAACTGGACCCCCGCGAGCTCGCTGCCTCCGACGCCCGCCAATCCGGCCACCCCCGCCGGCCCGATCGTCAACATGCCCGACGGCGTGCGCCTGGTGATCAGCCTGCCGCCGGGCAACGGGCTGTCGGGCACGCTCACGCGCGACTGGGTCAAGCCGATCGTGGGGGGCGCGCGGTCATGACGAGACGCGCTCCTGCATTCGCACGCCATGCATGCCGCCAGTCCGGCGCCGCACTGCTCGCCGCGATGCTGACCGTGATGCTCGTGGCCACCTTCTCCGCGGCCGCACTCTGGCAGCAATGGCGCGCGGCCGAAGTCGAAGGCGCCGAGCGCGCGCGCGTGCAGGCGGCCTGGGTGCTGATCGGCGCGCTCGACTGGTCGCGCCTGATCCTTGCCGAGGACGGCCGCGCCGGCGGCCCCGACCACCTGGGCGAACCTTGGGCGGTGCCGCTCGAAGAGGCGCGGCTCACCAGCTTTCTCTCGGCCGAAAAGAACGTGGCGAGCGACAACCTCGAAGGCCTGCCCGACGCCTTTCTTTCGGGCCGGATCGTCGATGCGCAGTCCAAGCTCAACGTGCTGTCGCTGGTCGATGCGGGCAAGCCGGTGCCGGCCAGCGTCGCGACGTTCACCCGGCTCTTCAACCTGCTGGGCCTGCCGGCCTCGGAACTCGCGCAGATGACGACCGGGCTCACCAGGGCGCTGTCCACCGGCACCGACGAGGCCTCCGGCGGGGGCGACGCCGGCAATGCGCCGCTGATGCCGCAAGAGGTCTCGCAGCTGGTGTGGCTCGGGCTCTCGCCGTCGACGGCCGCGGCCATCGAGCCCTACGTGACGGTCCTGCCGGTGCGCACCACGCTCAACCTCAACACCGCGAGCGCCGAGGCCATCAGCGCCAGCATGGAGAACCTGCCGATCGCCAGCGCGCGGCAACTGGTCGAGAAGCGCACCCGCTCCTATTTCAAGACCATCGACGAGGCCAACGCCGGGCTGCCCAGCGGCGGCTCCCGCTTCAATGCCGCCCAGCACGGCGTAGGCACCCAGTACTTCGAGGTCTATGGGCGATTACGCCTGGACCGCACCTGGGTCGAGGAGCACTCGCTCCTGCAGCGAAACGGTGTCACGGTGACGACGGTCTGGCGCACCCGCGGCGCCGGCGCAACAACCTCTCCGGCTAAACCCTGAGTGTTGTTTACATATATTGATCAAAAAGCCTTATAACGCCCGTCACATCTGTCAACTATGCTATTTAAACAATAGCAATCGACTGTCAGACGCCCTCCTACAATCACCGGCTTTTCCGACACCCCTCCATGACCCCGCTGCTGCTCATTGCCCCACTGCCTCCGGCCGACGCCGCGGGTGAGTACGACTGGGCCCAGGCCGGCGACGACGGCATTGCCTTGCGCAACCAGGGCCGTGCGTTGCTGGCACTCCTGCCTTCGGGCAGCGAAGTCACGCTGGGCATTCCTTCGGCGGCGCTGTCGTGGCACCGCGTCACGCTGCCCAAGGGCAGCATGGGCAGCGCATCGAAGCTGCGCCTCGTGCTCGACGGCCTGCTCGAAGAACACCTGCTCGACGACCCCGAGGCGCTGCACTTCGCGCTGGAGCCCGATGCCAAGGCCGGTGGGCCGGTGTGGGTAGCCGCCTGCAACCGCATCTGGCTGCGCAGCGTCGTGCAGGGGCTCGAAGCAGCCGGCCGCCGCGTCGTGCGCATCGTTCCCGAATTCGCACCGCTGCCGGCCGATGGCCCGCCGCTGCTGCAGATCACCGGCGAACCCGAGGCACCGCAGCTGACCGTGTGCGATGCCGATGGCGTCGTCTCGCTGCCGCTGGCCGGCGCAGGTCTCGCGCTCTCGGGCAGCCTGCCGCTGGACACCGCCGTCATCACCACCGAGCCCGCGGTCGCCGAGGCCGCCGAGCACCTGCTGGAGCGACGCGTGCCGATCGTGCAGGCGCCGCAGCGCTGGCTCAACGCCGCGCGCACGCCGTGGGAGCTCGCGCAGTTCGATCTCGCCGCCACGGGCCGCGCGCGCGCCGGCAAGAAATTCGCCTCGGTGGTGCAGACCCTGCGCTATGCGCCCGAATGGCGTGCCGCGCGCTGGGGCGTCGTCGTGCTGCTGCTGACCCAGCTCATCGGCCTCAATGCCTGGGCCTGGAAAGAGCGCAACGCGCTCGAGTCCAAGCGGCAGGCCGCCAAGGTCATCCTCACGCAGACCTTTCCCTCGGTGAAGATCGTGGTCGACCCGCAACTGCAGATGACGCGCGAAGTCGCGGCGCTTCAGCAGGCCGTGGGTGACGTGGCCGCGACCGATTTCGAACCGATGGTCGGCGCACTCGCCACCAACCTCCCGCCCGGCCGCACGCCTTCGGCCGTCGACTACAGCGGCGGCCAGCTGCGCCTGCGCGGCCTCGGCTTGCAGCCCTCGGAGGTCTCGCAGATCACCGGCGCGATGGCGCCGCGCGGCTACAACGTGCGCACCGAGGGCGACCTGCTGCTCGTGCAGGCCGAGGCCACCCGATGAACTTCAGCGAACAACTCAAGGCCCGTTGGGCCGCCCTTGCAACGCGCGAGCGCCAGATGGTCGGCGCGGCCATCGCGCTGGTGGCCCTGGCCTTGCTTTGGTGGATTGCGCTCGCTCCCGCGTTGCGCACGCTGGCCGCGGCACCGGCCGAACACGCGCAGCTCGATGCGCAACTGCAGCAGATGGCCACATTGCAGAACCGCGCGAAAGCGCTGCAATCGCAACCCCGGCTCGCCCGCGACGAAGCGCTGCGATCGCTGGAGACTTCGGTGCGCGAAGGCCTGGGCGTCAACAACGCGCAGCTCATGACGGCCGGTGGCGACGGCGCCACCATCACGCTGCGCGCCACGCCCGCCAGCACCGTCGCGCAGTGGCTCGCCCAGGCGCGAGGCAATGCCCATGCGGTCCCGCGCGAAGTGCACTTGACGCGCGCGCCCGCCGCCACGCCGGTACCAGGCAGCAAGGACGCCCCGCTGCTCCCGCAAGTCCGCTGGGAGGGCACGGTCGTGATGGCGCTGCCCGCCCCCCGATGAACAGCCTTGCATGGTGACGCGCGCCCCTCTTTCCGCTCTTTCCGAGCCCAAGCCGCGGCGCGGCTGGCGCTGGGCGCTCCTTGGCATCGCGATCGGCGCGGTGCTCGCGGTGGTGCTTTTCGCACCCGCGCGCTGGCTCGCCTCGGCGCTGTCGAGCTGGAGCCAGGGCCGGCTGCTGCTGGTCAACCCGCGCGGCACCGTCTGGAACGGCGCGGCGGCCGTGGTGTTCGCCAGCGGCTCCGGCAGCGCGCAGGCCATCTCGCTGCCGGGACTCCTGCACTGGCGCCTGCGGCCGAGCTTCAGCGGCATCTTCGCTTCGCTCGATCTGCCCTGCTGCGCTCCCCGCCCGCTCGAACTCAAGGCCAGCCCGCGCGGCAACGGCGTCAAGGTCGACTGGCAGGACGGCCGCTCGCGCTGGCCCGCCACGATGCTCACGGGCCTGGGCGCGCCGTGGAACACGCTCAAGCTCGACGGCGCGCTCGACATCTCCACCAAGGCGTTCTCGCTGCAGTGGGACGGCCCGGTGCTGCGCATCGCGGGCCAGGCCACGCTCGACGCCACCGATGTTTCGTCCAGCCTGTCGACGCTCAAGCCGATGGGCAGCTACCGGCTCTCGCTCGAAGGCGGCAACAGCCCCACGCTGCTCCTGAGCACGCGCGAAGGCAGCCTGCAGCTGAACGGCAGCGGCAGCTGGAGCGGCACCGCCTTCCGCTTCAACGGCGAAGCCAGTGCCGCGGCCGGCCGCGAAGACGCTCTTTCCAATTTGTTGAACATCATCGGACGACGCGACAACGCGCGTTCGATCATCACCCTGGGTTGACCATGATGAAGCCACTGTCCTCGCCTGGCGCACGCCTGGGCATCGTCGCACTCGCGGCGCGCCTGCTGATCGCGGCGTCCTTCCTGCAGGTGCTGCCGCCTGCCTTCGCGCAGGGCGACGCGCCGCGCCGCGGCGAGCCGATCACGCTCAACTTCTCCAATGCCGACATCGAGGCCGTGGCCCGCACCATGGCGGTGGTCACCGGGCGCGACGTGGTGGTCGATCCGCGCGTGAAGGGCACGATGAACCTGGTCACCGACCGGGCCATCCAGCCGGCCGCCGCCTTCAACCAGTTCGCCTCGGCGCTGCGCCTGCAGGGCTTTGCGGTGGTGGAGGCCGACGGCCTCTACAAGGTGGTGCCCGAGGCCGACGCCAAGCTGCAGAGCAGCACGGTCAACACCTCGATCGGCGCCACCGCTTCGTCGGGCAGCAACCAGATCGTCACGCAGATCTTCCGGCTCAACTACGAGTCGCCCAACAGCCTGCTGCCGGTGCTGCGTCCGCTGATTCCGCCGAACAACACCATCAACGTGAACCCGGGCAACAACTCGCTCGTGATCACCGACTACGCCGACAACATGCGCCGGCTCGCGCGCATCATCGCGGCGCTCGACGTGCCCAATGCATCGGACATCGAGATCATCCCGCTCAAGCACTCGGTGGCGAGCGACCTGCTGCCGCTCGTGCAGCGGCTGGTCGACGGCAGCGGCTCGGGCGCGGCGCCCGGTGCTGCGCCGGGCGCGGTCGATGCGTCGTTCCGCACCACGCTCCTGGCCGATCCGCGCAGCAACGCACTGATCCTGCGCGCCGCCAACCCGGCGCGCGCGCAACTGGTTCGCACGCTGGTCGAGAAGCTCGATCGTCCGCCCGTGGAAAGCAGCAACGGCCTGGCGGGCAACATCTACGTGGTGTATCTGAAGAACGCCGATGCGGTGCGCCTGGCCGCCACGCTGCGCGCCGCAATGGCGGCGAACCAGCAGTCCACGCCGGGCACGCCCGGTGCCGCCGGCGGTGGCGGCACCAGCCCCGCGCCGCAGCAGGCCAGCTTCCAGCAGAACAACCAGAACAGCCTGAGCGGCAGCGGTCAGAGCGGCTCGCCGGCCGCCAACGCGCCGCTGAACAACGCCAACCAGCCCTCGACCGGCGGCCAGATCCAGGCCGACCCGTCGACCAACTCGCTAATCATCACCGCGCCCGAGCCGCAGTACCGGCAGATGCGCGCGGTGATCGACAAGCTCGACGGCCGGCGCGCGCAGGTGATGATCGAGGCGCTGATCGTCGAGGTGAGCGCGAACAAGGCCGCGAACTTCGGTGTCCAGTGGCAGAGCGCGTTGGGCAACAACGCGGTCATCGGCACCAACTCCAGCCTCAACAAGATGAACATCCTGGCGCTGACCCAGGCGCTGGCCACGCGCAATGCCGCGGGCCTGGCGGGCTCGATCCAGCCGGGGCTGAACCTGGGCATCGCCGGCAAGATCGGCGGCCAGTACATCCTGGGCGCGATCGCCAACTTCTTCAACAGCGACGGCGACGCCAACGTGCTCTCCACGCCCAACCTGCTGACACTGGACAACGAAGAAGCCAAGATCATCATCGGCCAGAACGTGCCCTTCCCCACCGGCTCCTACGCCAGCACCTCGGGCTCGGTGGGCGTGAACCCGTTCACCACCGTGGAGCGCAAGGACGTGGGCCTCACGCTGCGCGTGCGACCGACCATCAACGAGAACGGCACGGTGCGGATGACGATCTTCCAGGAGACCTCGACCGTCGACCAGAACTCGCTGAGCAACCCCAACGGACCGACCACCAACAAGCGCTCGATCGAGTCGAGCGTGCTGGTGGAAGACGGCGGCCTGGTCATGCTGGGCGGCCTGCTCTCCGACACCTACAACAACAACATCGAGAAGGTGCCGCTGGCCGGCGACATCCCGGTGCTGGGCAACCTGTTCAAGAACGAGAACCGCACGCGCAACAAGAGCAATCTCATGATGTTCCTGCGCCCCGCGGTGATGCGCGACGGCGCCTCGACCGAGGCCTTCGCCTACGACCGCTACGACGAGATCCGGGGCCAGCAGATCCAGACGCAGCCGAACACCGACAACATCATGCTGCGCGGCGTGGACGCCGCACCCGTGGTGCCCGACCTGTCGCTGCAGCGCTCGAACAACCGCGGAAGCGGCAGCACCCGCATGGAAGGCACGCAGCTCATTCCGCCGCCGCAGCCGCTGGCCGACACCCGCAAGCTCGCGCCGAGCCCGTTGCGCGGCGCCCTGCCTCCCACCGCCGACCCGGTCTCCTCGCGCGAACTGCCTTGATCTCCATGCGCTACCCGCTTCCCTACGCGTTCGCACGCAGCCAGCAACTCCTGCTCGAAGAGGCCGACGACGGCCGCTACACGCTGTGGATGTCGTCGCACCCGGCGCGCAGCGCGGTCGGCGAGGTGGCGCGCAAGTACGGCGTGCAGGCCTTCGAGGTGCTGGCCGATGTGGCGCTGGCGCAGCGCATCAGCGCGGCCTATGCGCAGGGCGAATCGAGCGCCGCCGCGGTGGTGAGCGAAGTGCAGAACGACGCCGACCTCTCGCGCATGATGCAGGAGCTGCCGGCGGTCGAAGACTTGCTGGCGAGCGCGGGCGACGCGCCGATCATCCGCATGCTCAATGCGCTGCTCACGCAGGCCGCGCGCGACGGCGCGAGCGACATCCACATCGAGCCCTACGAGCGCACATCGTCGGTGCGCTTTCGCATCGACGGCACGCTGCGCGAGGTGGTGCAACCCAACCGCGCGCTGCATGCGGCACTGATCTCGCGGTTGAAGATCATGGCCGACCTCGACATCTCCGAAAAGCGGCTGCCGCAGGACGGGCGCATCAGCCTGCGCATCGGCACGCGCGCGGTCGACGTGCGCGTCTCCACGCTGCCGAGCGCGCACGGCGAACGCGCGGTGCTGCGCCTGCTGGACAAGAGCGAATCGAAGCTCACGCTCGAATCGGTCGGCATGCAGGGCGACACGCTGCAGCGCTTCGAAAAACTCATCACGCAGCCGCACGGCATCATCCTGGTGACCGGGCCGACCGGCTCGGGCAAGACCACCACGCTGTATGCGGCGCTGGCCCGCCTGGACGCGAGCCGCAGCAACATCATGACGGTGGAAGACCCGATCGAGTACGAGCTGCCGGGCGTGGGCCAGACGCAGATCAACGCCAAGATCGAACTCACCTTCGCCAAGGCCCTGCGCGCCATCCTGCGGCAAGACCCGGACGTGATCATGATCGGCGAAATCCGCGACTTCGAGACCGCGCAGATCGCCATCCAGGCTTCGCTCACCGGCCACCTGGTGCTCGCGACGCTGCACACCAACGACTCGGTCAGCGCCGTCACGCGTCTGACCGACATGGGTGTCGAGCCCTTCCTCCTGAGCTCGTCGCTGCTGGGCGTGCTCGCGCAGCGCCTCGTGCGCAAGGTCTGCACGAGCTGCGGCGGCGCGGGCTGCGACGTCTGCGGGCAAACGGGTTACCAGGGCCGCACCGGCATCTTCGAATTGCTGGTGGCCGACGAAACCGTGCAGGGCCTCATCCACAGCAAGGCGGCCGAGAGCGAGCTGCTCCAGGCCGGCGCGCGCGGTGGCCTGCGGCTCATGCGCGAAGACGGCGAACGGCTGGTGCAGGCCGGCATCACCTCGCGCGCGGAACTGCTGCGGGTCACGCGCGACTAGCGGCCAGCGCCCCACCTCGCCACACTCGCCATGCCTGCCTATTCCTTCGAAGCCATCGACGCCAGCGGCCAGTCGCGCGAAGGCGTGCTCGAGGCCGACACCGCGCGCAGCGCCCGCAGCCTGCTGCGCGCGCAGGCGCTGATTCCGCTGTCGGTCACGCCGGTCGGCAGCGACCACATCAACGGCACCGGCCAGCGCAGCAACCTCAGCCGCTGGCTGGGCGGCGGCAAGCGCGTCTTCAATTCCACGGGCCTTGCCGTGTGGACCCGGCAGCTCGCGGGCCTCGTCTCGTCGGGCCTGCCGCTCGAACGCGCGCTCACTGCGCTCACCGACGAAGCCGAATCGGAGCCGCAGCGCAACCTCGTCGCCTCGCTGCGCGCCGAGGTCAACGCGGGCTCGCCCTTCGCGCGCGCGCTGTCGGCGCACTCGCGCGAGTTCTCGCCCATCTACACCGCCGTGATCGGCGCCGGCGAGCAGAGCGGCAACCTCGGCCTCGTGCTCGACCGCCTGGCCGACGACCTGGAAGAACGGCAAGCGCTGCAGCAGAAGCTCATCGGCGCGGCGCTGTACCCGGCCATCGTCACGCTGGTGGCGATCGTGATCGTGATCTTTCTCGTGAGCTACGTGGTGCCGCAGGTGGCGCAGGTGTTCGCGGGCACCAAGCGCTCGCTGCCCTTCCTCACCACCGTGATGCTCTCGCTGAGCGCGGGCGTGCGCAACTACGGCTGGTGGATGCTGGGCGGCGTGGTACTCGCAGCCATCGGCATTCGGGTGGCGCTGGCGCAAGAGGCCTTCCGCCTGAAGTTCGATGCCGCCTGGCTCAAGCTGCCGCTGGTCGGCAAGCTCGCGCGCGGCTACAACGCGGCGCGCTTCGCCAGCACGCTCGCGATGCTGGCCACCGCCGGCGTGCCGATCCTGCGCGCGCTGCAGGCCGCGTCCGAAACGCTGGGCAATCGCGCGATGCGTGCCGATGCGCTCGACGCGCTGGTGCTGGTGCGCGAAGGCGCGCCGCTCGCTTCGGCGCTCGCGCAAAAGAAGCGCTTTCCGGGCCTGGTGTCGATGTTCGCGCGCCTGGGCGAGCAGACCGGCACCCTGCCGCTGATGCTGCAGCGCGCGGCCAACCAGCTGGGCGCCGAGGTGCAGCGCCGCGCGATGCACCTGGCGACCATCCTCGAGCCGCTGCTGATCGTGGCGATGGGCGGCGTGGTCATGCTGATCGTGCTGGCCGTGATGCTGCCGATCATCCAGCTCAACCAGTTCGTGAAGTAACCCCGGGAGCCTCGCCGCCATGGCCAATCGGAGCTACCTGTTCGCCAGTCCGTTCGTGCCGGGGCCCGACCCCGAGAAGGACGATCCGCGGCAGGTCAAGGGCATCTCGGAGCGCAACTACGACATTCCGCTGGTCTACCAGCTCCTGGTGTCCGCCGATGTGCAACTGTGCCGCTCGATGATCTGGACCGATCTGGCCGAACCCACAGCGCTCGCGGGCCGCGCCGGCGCGGGCATCGACCGGCTCCAGCGTTTCCTCGGCCGCATCGACCACCCATCCGTCGCGCCGCTGCGCGACCAGGCCCTCGGCTTCCTGAGCCGCCACGCCGACCGCGACGGCTACTTCGTGCTGGAGTGCGCCGAGATCCTCGACATGGGCGACGAGCCGCTGGGCGAGCAAGCCGCGCGTCTGCTGCGCGACGTGCAGCACATCGACGCGGAGATCGAAGCCGCCATCGCCCGGCTCGCCCCGAAGAAAAAGAACTTCTGGGAGCGCATCTTCACACCGTCGCAGCAGAGCATCGAGGCGCCCCTGCGCGAGTTGGGCCTGGGCTACTGGTCGGATACGCTCTACTACTCGCCCAACGCCGCGAACTGAATCACCCCATGCCAGTCACCCTCGAAGACAAACTCGTGGTCGCGATCTCCTCGCGGGCGCTGTTCAACCTCGAGGAAGAGAACCGCATCTTCGAGGCCGGCGACAACGAGGGCTACATGAAGCTGCAGCTGGACCGGCTCGACGTGCCGGCCGCGCCGGGCATCGCCTACTCGCTGATCAGGAAGCTCCTGCGCTTCAACGACGACGGCGTGCAGCGCGTGGAGGTGGTGATCCTCTCGCGCAACGACCCGGTCTCGGGCATGCGCATCTTCAAGTCGAGCGCGGCGGCCGACATCAAACTGCAGCGCGGCGTGTTCACGCAGGGCCGCCCGCCCTTCGGGTACCTGCGGCCGCTGCGCGCGCATCTCTTTCTCTCGGTCAATGCGCAGGACGTGCGCGAAGCACTCGTCGCGGGCTTTCCGGCCGCGCGCGTGCTGGTCGAATCGGTGAAGGCGAGCGACGCCTGGCCCAACGAAGTGCGGATCGCCTTCGACGGCGATGCGGTGCTGTTCTCCGACGAGGCCGAGCGCGTGTTCCAGGCCGAAGGGCTCGACGCCTTCCAGGCGCACGAACTCAGCAAGGCTGAACTGCCGCTGCCCGGGGGCCCGTTCAAGCCGCTGCTGGCCGCGCTGCACCGGCTGCAGATGGCGGGCAACGCGCAGATGCGCATCCGCACCGCGCTGGTCACCGCGCGCAGCGCACCGGCACACGAGCGCGCGATCCGCACGCTCATGAACTGGAACATCCGCGTCGACGAGGCGATGTTCCTCGGCGGCCTGCCCAAGGGCGAGTTCCTGCGCGAGTTCGAGCCCGACTTCTTCTTCGACGACCAGACGGGTCACGTCGATGCGGCCTCGCGGCACGTGCCGGCGGGGCATGTGTCCAGCGGCATCAGCAACGAAGGCTGACTCCCAGGCTTCGCGCACTTCGTGTCGCTTCGCCCCCCCTTGTAGGGGCGATGCCTGCGGCCCGGCAACGCCGGTTCCGCGGCATCTCCGGAACAGGATTCGCCCGCTTTTTTGAGCGCTGATCCGTGCGTCGTCACACGCACGACTTCGCTCTGTCATCGCGCATTCATTGCCGCGTAACGCGCGCTTCTTAGCCTCGCTGTCTGTTCGGTGCGCAGTGCCCTCGTGGCACTTTTTTTTTGCCGCGCCGGCTTCCATCCCTCCGACAGACAGACCCACCGGCTTACTCCGATGCGCCCGATCACACCTTCGCACGCCCCGCTTTCCACGCGCTGGCTCCTGCCCCTCGCCACGTCCATCGTGCTTGCCGCCTGCGGCGGCGGCGGCGGTGGCGGCGGCGGTGCCGCGTTCCCGCTCGTCAACGTGCCGCCCGCCAACAACGGTGGCGGCGGTGGCGGCACCAATCCGCCGGTGTCCGGCACGAACCAGGGCAAGAGCGGCCCCAAGGCGCTCGTCGTGGAGATCGACGGCCTCACGCACGCCGCGTTGCGCGATGCCATCGCACAGAACAAGGTGCCCGCCCTGCAATCGCTGCGCGTGGCACCGGCATGGACCGGCGGCGCCAACGGCACGCCGAGCGAGCAGCGCACCACCGACGGCCCGGGCTGGGCCACGCTGCTCACCGGCACCTGGGTGACGCGCCACGGCGTGCGCTGGGACACGGCCGACCAGCGCATCGATGCGAAGCTCGCGCCCTCGGTCTTCGCGCTCGCCAAGCAGAACAAGGCGGCCGGCTACAAGACCGCGTCCGTCACGGCCAATGCGCTCTATCCGCAGCTCCTGGCCAACGAGAGCGGCACCGTCGACGGCGCCGTCGATTGCGCGGGCGCCGATGCCTGCGTGACCGAGCGCACCGCACAGTTCATCGATGCCGGCTACGACCTCATGGTCGCGCAGTACGGCGCGCCCGCCGCGGCCGTCGGCAACGGCCTGAAGAGCGACGCCTACCAGCGCGCGATCTCCGACACCTCCGCCGCCGTTGGCCAGTTGCTCGCGCGCATCGCCAGGCGCACGGCCAACGATGCGAAGGAGGACTGGCTCGTCATCCTCACGACCGGCCACGGCCTGGATGCCTTCGGCACCGCCACCGGGCTGCAGGCGATCGACAACAAGACCGTCTTCATCGCGAGCAACAAGACGCTGGCCGCACTGCCTGGCACGGGCACGGCCGCGCCGGCCGATGCCACGCTGCTGCAGCTCGCCGCGGCGACCGACATCGCACCGACGGTGCTGCGCCACCTCGGCGCGCTGCCGGCCGCGGAGGCCTACACGTTCAACGGGCAGGCGCTGCAGGCCGCGACGTCGCTGCGCAACCTCACGGCGAAGGCCGGTGCAGACAAGAACAGCATCGAACTCGCGTGGACGCTCTCGGGCGACGGCACCGCGCCAGTGCAGGTGCTGCGCGACGGCAAGCTGGTGGCCACGCTGCCGGCCGGCTCGACCGCGTACAGCGATCCCATCGTGGCCGATGCCGACGGCGTCTACACCTACCAGTACACCGTCGTTGCCGGTGAAGCCAGCGTCGCGCTCGCGGTACAACTGGCCTACGTGAAGCCCGCAACGCTCGCGCCCACGCTGGCGAACGGGCTTGTCAACTACTACCCGCTGGACACGCTGCCGGCCTTGGACCTGAAGAACGCCTCCACGCTCGCGCCCTGGGCGAGCGATGCCAACGGCGGCACGGTGGTCGACGACGGTTTCAAGATCCCCTACAAGGTCAAGGCGCTGCGCGTGGACAGCACGGTGAAGAACGCGAGCGGTTCGGCCGGCTACCGCCTGCTGCAGACCACCGACGTGGCCACCAACCCGGCGGTCACGGCCTACACCCTCGGCTTCTGGGTGCGCACCGACGCGACCTGCAGCCAGGGCGTGAGCAACGGCGCCTCGATGCTGGCCAACAAGAACTACACCACCGGCGCGAACGCGGGCCTGGCCATCGGCCTCTTCGGCAGCTGCGAGATCCGCTTCAACGTGGGCACCGGCAGCGCGCGCGCCGACAGCAACGGCTACGGCCTCACCGCGGGCCAGTGGGCCTACGTGGCGGTCGTGATCGACAAGGCCAACCTCAAGCTCACCGGCTATGTGTTCGATTCGTCGCGCGCCATGCAGACCGGCAGCGCCACGCTCACGAGCGCGTTGGTCGCGCAGCTCGGCGGCCTGAAGAACGGCATCGGCCTGAACGAAGACGGCACCGGCCAGTACTACCAGCGCGAGACCAGCTCGCCGCGCGGCGCGATGGACTTCAACGAGTTCGCGATCTGGAACCGTGCGCTCACCACCGACGAGCTCACCAGCATCTTCAAGTCGGGCCAGCCGCTGATGTTGCTGCCCTGAACCGTCCCCCAATCACCCCCGATAACAAACGACTCGAGAGGATCCCAACCATGCGAATTCCGTTCCTTGCCACGCGCTTCGTGCCCGTGTTCTCCACGCTGGTCGTGGCCTGCGCCCTGTCCGCCTGCGGCGGCGGCAGCGATGGCGGCGGCGGCTTCTTCGGCGGCCTGCCCGGCGCCGGCACGCCGCCCACCACCACCCCGCCCACGACGACCCCGCCCGAAACCGGCGTCGCCCCCGTGAAGAGCTGCGCGCCCTGAGAAAGCACACGCCATGAACCCGAACGACAGCAAGCCCACGAACTCGCGCCGCAAATTCCTGACGAGCACCGCCACCACCGGCGCCGCGGCCCTCGCGCTCTCGGCATTTCCGCCCGCCATTCGCCGCGCGCTGGCCATTCCGGCCAACAACAAGACCGGCACCATCCAGGACGTCGAGCACATCGTGATCCTGATGCAGGAGAACCGCTCGTTCGACCATTACTTCGGCACGCTCATGGGCGTGCGCGGCTTCGGTGACCGCTTCACGATTCCTCTCCCCAAGGGCCTGAACGTGTGGCAGCAGAGCGATGCCACGGGCAAGCCGATCCTGCCGTATCACCTGGACAGCCGCAAAGGCAACGCGCAGCGCGTGAGCGGCACGCCGCACTCGTGGAGCGACGGCCAGAGCGCATGGGACGGCGGGCGCACCTACCAGTGGCCGCGCTACAAGACCAACGCGTCGATGGGCTACTTCAAGGAGACCGAGGTCGCCTTCCAGTTCGCGCTGGCCAACGCCTTCACGCTGTGCGACGACTACCACTGCAGCATGCACACCGGCACCAACTCGAACCGCATGTTCCACTGGACCGGCACCAACGGCCCCGGGGGCCAGCTGGTTGGCGGCGTGGGGGGCGTCGCAGGTGTGGCCACGGTCAACAACGAGTGGGACTCCATCGACAGCTCGGCCACCGGCTACGAATGGAAAACCTACCCCGAGCGCCTGCAGGAAGCCAAGGTCAGCTGGATCGTCTACCAGAACATGCCGGAGAACTTCGGCGACAACCCGCTCGCGGGCTTCAGGCAGTACCGCCTGGCCAACGAGGCCTCGGGCAAGCCGGTGAGCAACGACGCGGCCTCGCCGGTGTACGACCCCGCGAGCGACGACGCGGTCAACCCGCTCTACAAGGGCATCGCCAACACCATGGGCGACGGCGGCTTCCTGGAGCAGTTCCGCCAGGACATCAAGAACGGCAAGCTGCCGCAGGTGTCGTGGATCGTGGCGCCCGCCACCTACTCCGAGCACCCCGGCCCTTCGAGCCCGGTGCAGGGCGGCTGGTACATCCAGGAAACGCTGGACGCGCTCACCGCCGTGCCCGACGTGTGGAGCAAGACCGTTCTGCTCATCAACTTCGACGAGAACGACGGCTACTTCGACCACTACCCGTCGCCCGCCGCGCCGTCGATCAACCCCGACGGCTCGCCTGCCGGCAAGACCACGCTGCCGGAGGCGGACCTCGCGGTCGAGCGTTTCAACCACCCCAAGCCACCGGGCACCAGCAGCCAGCCGGCGCCCGACGGCCGCGTGTACGGACCCGGCGTGCGCGTGCCGATGTACATCGTCTCGCCGTGGAGCAGAGGCGGCTGGGTCAACTCGCAGGCCTTCGACCACACCTCGGTGATCCGCTTCATCGAGACGCGCTTCGGCGTGAAGGAGCCGAACATCTCGCCGTTCCGGCGCGCGGTGTGCGGCGACCTCACGAGCGCCTTCAACTTCGTCACACCCAACACCGAGGCGCTGCCCACGCTCGCGGGCCGCACGACCCGCACTGGCGCCGACAAGACGCGCAGCGACCAGGAGGCCCTTGCGCAGGTGCCGCTGCCGCTGGACCCGCAACTGCCGCGCCAGGCCACCGGCACGCGCCCCTCGCGGGCGCTCCCCTACGAGCTGCACGTGAGCGCGCGCGCCGATTCGGTCGGCGGCAAGATCCAGCTGCTGTTCAAGAACAGCGGCAAGGCTGCCGCGGTGTTCCACGTCTACGACAAGCTGAACCTGGACCGCCTGCCGCGCCGCTTCATGGTGGAGCCCGGCAAGTCGCTGGACGACGCCTGGAGCGCGATGACCGACAACAGCGGCTTCTACGACCTCTGGGTGCTCGGGCCGAACGGCTTTCATCGTCACTTCAAGGGCGACCTCAACGCGCTGCGCACGAGCGGCGCGAATCCCGAGGTGCGCGTGTGCTACGACATCGCCAACGGCAACGTCTACCTGGAGATGCTCAACGCCGGCACGACGCCCGCGAAGTTCACGGTGCGCGCCAAGGCCTACCGCGAAGACGGCCCGTGGGGTGCCACCGTCGCCGGCGGCGCCAAGGCCGAGCAGCTCTGGGTGCTGGCGGGCAGCGGCCAGTGGTACGACTTCGCGGTGACCTGCGATGCCGACCCGGCCTACTACCGCCGCTTTGCGGGCCGCGTGGAAAACGGCAAGCACACGGTGAGCGATCCGGCCATGGGCCTGGCCGACCTGTGAGCGTGACTTCAACCGAAAAACACGGACCGATGAACTCACGCCGCAAATTCCTCACGGGCACCGCCACCACCGGCGCTGCCGCGCTGGCGCTCTCGGCCTTCCCGCCGAGCATCCGCCGCGCCCTGGCCATTCCGGCCAACAACAAGACCGGCACGATCATGGACGTCGAACACGTCGTGATCCTGATGCAGGAAAACCGCTCGTTCGACCACTACTTCGGCACGCTCATGGGCGTGCGCGGTTTCGGTGACCGCTTCACGATTCCTCTCCCCAAGGGCCTGAACGTGTGGCAGCAAAGCGATGCCACCGGCAAGCCGATCCTGCCGTACCACTTCGACAGCCGCACGGGCAACGCCCAGCGCGATGGCGGCACGCCGCACGACTGGAACGACAGCCAGAACGCGTGGGACAACGGCCGCATGTACCAGTGGCCGCGCTACAAGACCAACAAGGCGATGGGGTACCACAAGGAGGCCGAGGTCCCCTTCCAGTACGCGCTGGCCAACGCCTTCACGATCTGCGATGCGTACCACTGCGGCGTGCACACCGGCACGGACGCGAACCGCTCGTTCCACATCACCGGCACCAACGGACCGACAGCCCAGGGCGTGGCGTTCGTGCGCAACGAGTGGGACGCGATCGACGGCCTGCCCGCATCGGCCAACACCGGCTACACGTGGAAGACTTACGCCGAGCGCCTGGAAGACGCGGGCATCAAGTGGATCAGCTACCAGAACATGCCCGACGAATGGGGCGACAACATGCTGGGCGCGTTCCAGCAGTTCCGCCAGGCGAACCTCGCCTCGGGCTTTCCGGTGTCCAGCGGCGGTGCGCCGCAGAAGCCCTACGCGCAGACCGGCCAGGCGCTGCCGTACCACGCCTACGACGCAGCCTCGGACAACGCGAAGAACCCGCTCTACAAGGGCGTGGCCAACACGCTGCCGGGCGCGACGCCCGAGACCTACCTGGACGCCTTCAAGCGCGACATCCGCGAAGGCAAGCTGCCGCAGGTCTCGTGGATGAACGCACCGTCGATCTACTGCGAGCACCCCGGCCCCTCCAGCCCCGTGCAGGGCGCCTGGTTCCTGCAGGAAGTGCTGGACGCGCTCACCGCGGTGCCCGAGGTGTGGAGCAAGACCGTGCTGCTCATCAATTTCGACGAGAACGACGGCTACTTCGACCACGTGCCCTCACCCTCGGCGCCTTCGCCCAATGGCGACGGCACCTACGCCGGCAAGACCACGCTGCCCGATGCGGACCTGGGCGTCGAATACTTCACGCATCCGGCACCGGCCGGCAGCACCGGCCAGCCCAAGCCCGACGGCCGCGTCTACGGCCCGGGCCCGCGCGTGCCGCTGTACGTGATCTCGCCGTGGAGCCGCGGCGGATGGGTCAGCTCGCAGGCCTTCGACCACACCTCGGTGCTGCGTTTTCTGGAGACGCGCTTCGGCGTGAAGGAGCCCAACATCTCGCCGTTCCGGCGCGCGGTGTGCGGCGACCTCACGAGCGCCTTCAACTTCGCCACGCCCAACAGCGAGGCGCTGCCCACGCTCACCGGCCGCACGACGAAGGCCGATGCCGACAAGCTGCGCAGCGACCAGCAGGCGTTGCCGCAGGTGCCGCTGCCGCTCGACCCGCAGCTGCCGCGCCAGTTCACCGGCACGCGGCCTTCGCGCGCGCTGCCTTACGAGCTGCATGCGAGCGCGAAGGCCGACACGATCGGCGGCAAGGTGCAGCTGCTGTTCTCCAACACCGGCAAGGCGGCTGCGGTGTTCCATGTCTACGACAAGCTCAATCTCGATCGCCTGCCGCGCCGCTACATGGTGGAGCCCGGCAAGACGCTGGACGACGCATGGGCGGCGATGACCGACAACAGCGGCTTCTACGACCTGTGGGTGCTCGGGCCGAACGGCTTTCACCGCCACTTCAAGGGCGACCTCAATCGCCTGCGCGCGGGCGATGCCGCGTTGCCCGAAGTGCGCGTGTGCTACGACATCGCGAACGGCAACGTCTACCTGAGCATGCGCAACGACGGCAAGAACCCTTGCAAGTTCACCGTGCGCGCGAAGGCCTACCGCAACGACGGGCCGTGGACCGCGACGGTCAACGGCGGTGCGACCACCGACCAGCACTGGGAGCTCGCAGCGAGTGGCCAGTGGTACGACTTCGCGGTGACGTGCGATGCCGATGCCGGCTACTACCGCCGCTTCGCGGGGCGCGTGGAAACCGGCAGGCACACGGTGAGCGATCCGGCGATGGGGATGGCCGATCTCTGACCGTCTGTTTGAGGAGTGCCGGGGTGGGCGCACAGGCCACCGGGTACTCCCCTCCGCGAATGTCCCCCGGGCTTGCCCTCCTCCTTGATTTCGCTGCGGGGAGCACCCGATGCCCTGCGCACTGGGGCACGCTGCTGGTGTGCGGCCGATCAACGACTGCTCTGAAGCGCTCGCGCTGGCGGTGGGCTCTGTTTCGCGAAATCAAGGAGGAGGCGAAGCCGGGGGACATTCGCGAAACAGGGCCCACCGTCGGCGCGAGTGCGCCCCGAATGCATAGCAACGGCGGTTGCGCGTTGCGCACGCTTACACCTCGCCACCTCCGGTTCATGGCGATGTCACGAGCACTTTTTAGCCTCGAGTCCAGCGGCCTCCACGACCTGCGTGAAGTGCCCGCACAACAACTCCAAGAGGATCTCCTTCGATGCAACTTCTTTCTTATTCCGCGCGGCTTGCAACCGCATTGATCGCGGCCTGCGTGCTCAGCGCCTGCGGTGGCGGCAGCGACGGCGGTGGTGGTTTCTTCGGCGGCCTGCCCGGCGCCGGCACGCCTCCCACGACCACCCCGCCCGTCACGACGCCGCCCGATACCGGCGTCAAGCCCGACATGCGCTGCGCGCCCTGATCGCACGATGAGCAACACCAAGAACAACACTAAGAACAACTCCATGACCTCACGCCGCAAATTCCTCACGGGCACCGCCACCACCGGTGCCGCCGCCCTCGCGCTCTCGGCCTTCCCGCCGAGCATCCGCCGCGCACTCGCGATTCCCGCCAACAACAAGACCGGCACGATCATGGACGTCGAGCACGTCGTGATCCTGATGCAGGAAAACCGCTCGTTCGACCACTACTTCGGCACGCTCAAGGGCGTGCGCGGCTTCGGCGATCGCATGACCATTCCGCTGCCCAACGGCCTTGCCGTGTGGCAGCAACTGGACGACACCGGCAAGCAGGTGGTGCCCTACCACCTCGATGCGACCAAGGGCAACGCGCAGCGCGTGAGCAGCACGCCGCACACCTGGGTCGACTCGCACAACGCATGGGACGGCGGCCGCCTCTACCAATGGCCGCGGTACAAGAAGGTGAGCAACAAGGCGCCCTTCACGCAATCGATGGGCTACCTGTCGGAGGCCGAGCTGCCGTTCCAGTTCGCGCTGGCCAACGCCTTCACGATCTGCGACGACTACCACTGCGCGATGCACACCGGCACGCATGCGAACCGCTCGTTCCACTGGACCGGCACCAATGGCCCCAACAGTTCGGCCGGCGGCAACCAGGCCTACGTGAACAACGTCAACCCGTGGAGCTCCACCGGTCCCTCGACCGAGGGCTACGAGTGGAAGACCTATGCGGAGCGCCTGCAGGAAGCCAACGTCAGCTGGATCGTCTACCAGAACATTCCGAACAACTACGGCTGCAATCCGCTGCTGGGTTTCAAGCCGTACCGCAAGGCGAACGAAACTTCGAGCAAGCCGGTGAGCACCTCGCTGCCGCAGGGCGCATCGCCCGCCTACGCGCCCGGCGACGATGCCGGCAACCCGCTCTACAAGGGCACGGCCAACACGCTGCCGGTGGCCGACCAGGCCGCCTTCGATGCGGGCGCGATCTTCGATGCGTTCCGTGCCGATGTGAAGGCCGGCCGCCTGCCGCAGGTCTCGTGGGTCATTCCGCCGGACGTGTACTCGGAGCACCCCGGCCCGTCGAGCCCGGTGCAGGGCGCCTGGTACATCCAGGAGGTGCTGGACGCGCTCACCGCGGTGCCCGAGGTGTGGAGCAAGACGGTGTTCATCGTCAACTTCGACGAGAACGACGGCTACTTCGACCACGTGCCCTCGGCCTCCGCGCCCTCGCCGATTCCCTCGGCCGACCCGAGCGTGAAGATCTTCGCCGGCAAGACCACGCTGCCCGACGCGGACCTGAGCTACGAGTACTTCACCCACCCCAAGCCCCCGGGCATGACCGCCTCGCAGCCCACGCCCGACGGCAACGTCTACGGCCCCGGCATGCGCGTGCCGATGTACGTGCTCTCGCCGTGGAGCCGCGGCGGCTGGGTCAACTCGCAGACCTTCGACCACACCTCGGTGCTGCGTTTCCTCGAGGCGCGATTCGGCGTGAAGGAAACCAACATCAGCCCGTTCCGCCGCGCGGTGAACGGCGACCTCACGAGCGCCTTCAACTTCGCCACGCCGAACGAAGAGGCGCTGCCCACGCTCGCGGGCCGCCGCAGCAAGGCCGAGGCGGACCAGGTGCGCGCCGCGCAGGACGCGCTGCCCCAGGTCACGCCGCCGGGCGACGGCAAGCTGCCCGTGCAGGCCACCGGCACGCGGCCGTCGCGCGCGCTGCCCTACGAGCTGCATGCGAGCGCCAAGGCCGACACCATCGGCGGCAAGGTGCAACTGCTGTTCGCGAACACCGGCAAGGCGGCCGCCGTGTTCCACGTGTACGACAAGCTCAACCTCGATCGCCTGCCGCGCCGCTACATGGTGGAAGCGGGCAAGTCGCTCGACGACACCTGGGCTGCGGCGGCCGACAACGCCGGCAAGTACGACCTGTGGGTGCTCGGGCCGAACGGCTTTCACCGGCACTTCCAGGGAGACCTCAACGCGGTGCGCGCGGGCGATGCGGCGGTGCCGGAGGTGCGCGTGTGCTACGACATCGCCAACGGCAACGTCTACCTGAGCATGCGCAACGACGGCAAGAACGCTTGCAAGTTCACCGTCCGCGCGAAGGCCTACCGCGGCGACGGCCCGTGGACCGCGACCGTCAACGGCGGCGCCACGACCGACCAGCACTGGGAGCTCGCGGCGAGCGGGCAGTGGTACGACTTCGCCGTGACGTGCGATGCCGACCCGGCCTACTACCGACGCTTCGCGGGCCGCGTCGAAACCGGCAAGCACACGGTGAGCGATCCGGCGATGGGCATGCCCGACCTCTGAGTCCGGCGCGCAAAATGCCGGCATGCTGATCCTTCGACATGCCGACATCCTGGTCACCATGGACGCCCAACGGCGCGAGATCGCCGACGGCGCCGTGGTGACAGACGGGCCCGCAGTGGCCTGGGCCGGGCCCACTGCCGAGCTGCCCACCGCCTGCCTCGACGCGTTGCGCAACGGCCAGGCCGAGGCCATCGACATGCAGGGCCATGTGGTGATGCCGGGCCTGGTCAACACGCACCATCACATGTACCAGAGCCTCACGCGTGCCGTGCCCGAGGCGCAGGACGCGGAGCTTTTCGGCTGGCTCACGAACCTGTATCTGCTGTGGGCGCGGCTCACGCCCGAGATGATCCGCGTCTCGACGCAGACCGCGATGGCCGAGCTGATGCGCTCGGGCTGCACCACCACCAGCGACCATCTCTATCTTTTTCCGAACGGCTCGAGGCTCGACGATTCGATCGAGGCGGCCGATGCGATGGGCATGCGCTTCCATGCCGCGCGCGGCAGCATGAGCGTGGGCCGCAGCGCCGGAGGCCTGCCGCCCGACGAGGTGGTGGAAACCGAGGAGGCGATATTGCGCGACAGCGAGCGCCTCATCGGCCGCTGGCACGACGCCTCGCGCCATTCGATGCGCCGCATCGTGCTTGCGCCCTGCTCGCCGTTCTCGGTCTCGCGCGACCTCATGCGGCTGTCGGCCGAGCTTGCGCGCGAGCGCGGCGTGTCGCTGCACACGCACCTGGCCGAGAACGACAACGACGTCGCCTATTCGCGCGAGAAGTTCGGCATGACGCCGGCCGAGTACGCCGAGGACCTGGGCTGGGTCGGCCGCGACGTGTGGCATGCGCACTGCGTGAAGCTCGACGAAGCGGGCATCGCGCTCTTCGGGCGCACCGGCACGGGCGTGGCGCACTGCCCGTGCTCGAACATGCGCCTGGCCTCAGGCATCGCGCCCATCGGGGCGATGCGGCGCGCGGGCGTGCCCGTGGGCCTGGGCGTGGATGGAAGCGCATCGAACGACGGCGCGCACATGCTCGGCGAAGCGCGCCAGGCCATGCTGCTGCAGCGCGTGGGCTACGGCCCCGCGGCGATGACGGCGCGCGAGGCGCTGGAGATCGCGACGCTCGGTGGTGCGCGCGTGCTGGGGCGCGACGACATCGGCGCGCTCGCGCCGGGCATGTCAGCGGACATCGTGGCCTTCGACATGCGCGGCGTGGCGCACGCGGGGGCGTGGCACGACCCGGTGGCGGCGCTGGTGTTCTGCACGCCGGGGGATGTTTCGCTGAGCGTGATCAACGGGCAGGTCCGCATTCGCGATGGACGCTTCACGGCGTTGGAGCTGGCGCCGCTGCTGGCAAGGCATCGAGCGCTGGCGCGAACGCTCTACGAAGGCGCGCGGCATCCGCACACGGCGCAGCGATGAGGGAAATCCGGTTCAAGCGAGCCGCTTGAACGAACACCGGCATCCAGCGGCGCTCAGCGCCGCATGGTGTCCAGTTGCGTGACGGGCGCGCTGTCGTTGCCCCACGAGCCGCGGATGTAGGTGAGCACGGCCGCCACCTCCGCCGCATCGAGCACCTGGCCGAACGGCGGCATGCCGTACGGGCGCGGATTGCCCGCCGTCGCTGGCAGGAAGCCACCATGCGAGACCACCTGGATGAGGTTCGTCGGCGGCGACATGTTCACCGCGCGGTTGCCGGCGAGCGGCGGGTAGGCGCCGGTCGCGCCCTGGCCCTGGTCGCCGTGGCAGTAGGCGCAGCGCTGGTCGTAGATCTTGCCGCCGCGCGCCATCGTGCCGGCATCGCGGCGGATGGGGGCCGAGGTGCTCGCAGGCTCTTCGGGCTTCGGGACTTCGGGCAGGTCTTTCAGGTAGCCCGCCATCGCCGCGAGGTCGGTCTCGCTCAGGTGCTGCGTGCTGCGGAACACCACGTCGGCCATCGGCCCCATCACCGAACCGCCCGGCGCGGTGCCGGTCTTGAGCAGCGCCACCACGTCGGCCGTGGGCCATGCGGCCACGCCGGCCTGGCGCTTGTCGGTGAGCGACGGCGCATACCAGTTCTCCACCGCGATGAGCCCGCCCGAGAGGCCGAGCCTGGTCTCGGTCGCGCCCAGCGAATTGCGCGCGCCGTGGCAGGCGATGCAATGGCCGAGGCCGTCGACGAGGTAAGCGCCGCGGTTCCATTCGGCCGGCTTGCCCGCGTTGGCCACGAAGGGCTCGGGCTTGAACGAGAGCGCGCGCCATACGGCCAGCGCGGCCTGCGTGTCGTAGGGAAAGCGCAGCCGGTGCGCGAGGTTCGGCGCCGGTGCGGGCGCCACGGTGCGCAGGTACGCGTAGATGGCGTCCGAGTCCTCCCGCGTGACCTTGGTGAAGTTGGGGTACGGGAACGCCGGGTAGAGCAGGCGCCCGTCCTTGCTGCGGCCGTTGTGCATCGCGCGCCAGAAATGCGCGCTGCTCCAGCCGCCGATGCCGGCCTTGGCGTCGGACGTGAGGTTGCTCGAATAGATGGTGCCGAAGGGCGTCTCGATCGGCAGGCCGCCCGCATAAGGCTGGCCGCCGCGCGTGGTGTGGCAGCCCGCGCAGTTGCCGGCCAGCGCGAGGTAGCGGCCGCGCTCGACCTGCTGGGGCGTGGCGTCGAAGGCCCTGGCCTGTTCGGGCAGCGGGTCTTCGCCGCGCAGGTTCATCGCCACGAGCACGCCGGCGCACACGGCCGCCAGCACGACGAGGGCCAGGAGGGTCCAGCCGAGGTGTCGCAATTTCATCGCGGCCTCACTTCGGCATGCCGCCGCAGGCGACAGGCAAGGGTGCGGGCAACGAAGCCGCGGGCCTGGTGTTCGCCGGCATCGGCTGCACCGCCAGCCAGCTTGCGACCGCGTTGATGTCGGCCGTGGTCATGTGCCGGCCGACCTCAGCCATGCAGTCGGGCGCCATCGCATGCCGCTCGCTCGTGAGCCACGCGCCCAGTTGCGACGACACATAGAGCCGCGGCAACCCGAGCAGCCCCGGGATCGCCGGCTGGACGCCAGTGAGCGCGGCGCCGTGGCATTGCACGCAGGCCGGGATGCCGCGTGCCGCATCGCCTTCGAGCGCGAGCTTGCGGCCGCGCTGCAATTGGTCGGGCGTCGCGTCGCTGTTGGAGGAGATCGGCGGGTAAGGCAGGTCGAGCCCCGCGAAGTATTCGGCCATCTCGCGCAGGTACGCGTCCGAGAGGTGCTGCACCATGTACGCCATGTCGGCGTTGAAGCGGCGGCCATCGCGAAAGCTCACGAGCTGGTTGAACAGGTAGCCCGCGGGCTTGCCGGCCAGGCGCGGAAAGAAGCCCGCGTTGGTGGTCGCGCCCTCGCGGCCGTGACAGGCGATGCAGGCGGCCACGCGCTGCTCGATGGTGTCGGGCACGGTGGCCGGCGGCGCGGCGCTCGCCAGCCCCTGCACGAGGAACATCAGCGCGAGCGCCAGGGAGCGCAGGCCCGCCGTCATGTGCCGGCCACGAAGCGTGCCAACGTGATCAGGCCCGCGACCAGCAACAGCACAACGACCAGCGCAACGCCGATCAGCGGCAGGATGCCGACCTGCGCGGTCCGCCCCTCGGCGTCGGCGCGGCGCCCGCCCAGCCCGATGAAACTCCAGAGAACGGCGCGCAGCGCGCGCATGAGATTGGACATGCACCGACTGTGCCCCAGAAAGCCCGGAAAAAACAGATGCAGACCCAGCCTGATTCACCGGTGCAGATAAAGTCCGTGCGAACGACGAACCCGCGCCATGAAACGTTATGAAGCCCTGGCCGCCGACATCGAGGCCTCGATCCGCAACGGCACCCTGAAGACCGGCGACCGCCTGCCCTCGGTGCGCCACACCGGGCAGAGCCGCGGAGTCAGCGCCTCGACGGTGTTCCAGGCCTACTACCTGCTGGAGGCGCGCGGCCTCGTGCGGGCGCGCGACCGCTCGGGCTACTACGTCACCGGTGGGGGCCTGCGCGACGCGCCGCCCGAGTCCACCCTGACCTCGCGCCCCGCAGACGGCCCCATGTCGCTGGACGTGAGCGACCAGGTGTTCGACATCCTGGAGGCCAGCATGTCGCGCAAGGTGGTGCCCTTCGGCTCGGCGTTTCCGAGCCCGCTGATGTTTCCGCTCGCGCGGCTCGGGCAGTTCATGGCCGCGAGCGCCAAGTCGCTCGACCCGTGGAGCACGGTGGACGACCTCACGCCCGGCAGCGCGGCGCTGCGGCGGCAGATTGCGCTGCGCTACTTGGCCGACGGCATGCAGGCGCCGGCCGAGGAAATCGTCATCACCAACGGCGCGCTCGAGGCGCTCAACCTGTGCCTGGCGGCAGTCACGCGGCCGGGCGATGCGGTGATCGTCGAATCGCCAACCTTCTATGCGGCGCTGCAGGCGCTGGAGCGCATGGGCTTGAAGGCCATCGAGGTGCCGACGCACCCGGGCGAAGGCATCGACCTCGGCGCGCTCGAACAGGCCATCGCGGCCCACGAGCCCAAGGCCTGCTGGCTCATGACGACCTTCCAGAACCCGCTCGGCAGCCTCATGCCCGATGCCAAGAAGAAGGCGCTGGTCGAACTGCTCGCCCGCCACGAACTGCCGCTGATCGAGGACGACGTGTACGCCGAGCTCTACTTCGGCGAGCGCCGGCCCGCACCGGCCAAGGCCTTCGACACGCAGGGGCTGGTGCTGCACTGCTCCTCGTTCTCCAAGTGCCTGGCGCCGGGCTACCGCATCGGCTGGGCGTCGGCCGGCAGGTTCGCGCGCAAGGTGGCGCGGCAGAAGCTCACGTCCACGCTCAGCACGTCGGCGCCAGCGCAACTCGCGCTCGCGGCGTACCTGGAAAAAGGCGGCCTCGACAAGCACCTGCGCAAGCTCCGCCAGACGCTCGCGATGCAGCAGGCGACCTTCGCGCAGGCGGTGGGGCACTACTTTCCCGCGGGCACGCGCGCCACGCGGCCGCTGGGCGGCTACTTCCTCTGGGTCGAGCTGCCGGCGCAGGTCAACGCGCTCGACATCCATCGCCAGGCACTCGCGCTCGGCATCAGCGTCGCGCCGGGCCCGATCTTTTCGGCGACGCGCGCGTTCACGCACTGCCTGCGGCTGAACTACGGCCACGCATGGAATGCGCAGAGCGAGAAGGCTATGCGGACACTGGGCCGCCTGGTGGCCGAAGCCGCAGGCGATACAGCCTGAAGAGCAGGAACGACGCGATGCAGAGGTTCAGCAGGTTCCAGCCAATGCCGTTGACGAAAGCCGCGTGGTAGCTGCCGGTCAGGTCGAACACCTTGCCCGACATCCACCCGCCCAGCGCCATGCCGAACAGCGAGAACATCAGCACCGTGCCTACGCGCGCACCAGCTTCCTTCGGCGGAAAGTGCTCGCGCACGATGATCGCGTAGGCCGGCACGAGCCCACCCTGGAAAAGCCCGAACAGCGCCGAGATCACATAGAGCGACACGAGCCCGTCGAACGGCAGGAAAAGGAGCAGCGCAACGCACTGCAGCACGCCGCCCAGCAGCAGCGTGCGAAGCCCGCCGATGCGGTCGCAGATCGCACCTGATACCAGCCGGCTCACCACGCCGAACCCGAGCATCAGCGACAGCATCTGCGCGCCCCGCGCAGGGCCGTAGCCCAGGTCGCCGCAGTAGGCCACGATGTGCACCTGCGGCATGGCCATCGCCACGCAGCACGCCACGGCCGCAACGCACAGCAGGGCCTGTGCCGAGCCCATGCTCAAGCCGAAGGGGCGTGTCATGTCGCGCGGCGGCACTGCATCCGATGCATTGCCGACCGGCGCAGCGGCCACCGCCGGCGGCCGTGCACGGAAGAAAAGCGCGAGCACCGCCATCGCGATGCCGCAGAAGATGCCCATGCCGATGTACGTTTGGCGCCAGCCGACCGTCTCGATGAAGTGCTGCGCGATGGGCGGCCAGATGGCACCGGCGACATAGTTGCCGCTCGCGCAGATCGCCACAGCGATGCCGCGCCGCTTGACGAACCACAGCGAAGTGTCGGCCACCAGTGGCGCAAACGCGGCTGAGCTGCCGAGCAGGCCGACCAGGAGGGCCTGAGCGACGGTGAACGAGACGATGCCGCCCGACAGTCCCGTGGCGATGTAGCCCGCGGCGAGGAACACCGAACCCATCAGGAGCGGCCACATCACGCCGAAGCGGTCGGCCAGCCTGCCCATCAGCACGCCGCCGAAACCGAAGCCGAGCATGAGCCAGGTGTAGGGCAGCGATGCAGCGGCGCGGTCGATGCCGAACTCGGCCTGCACCGCGGGCAGCATCACCGAGACCACGTACATGCCGCTGCTGCCGACCGTCATGATCAGAAGCGTGAGCGCCAGGCGCAGCATGGCGTAGCGCGAATCCGCCGCGTGGACGGTGGTCTCGGGTGTCTTCATTGTTTTTTTCTCCGCACCGAGGATACCCGCCGCGCAGCGTGCTGCGAGCGCGCAATGACGGGCGGCACGCGGCCGCCTTCACGCGCCAGGCGCGTATCAGCCCGCGAGCAGGACCGGCGAAACGACGTTTGCCGAAGCCTTGGGCATGGGTCCGCCGGGCTTGGGCTTGTCGTCGCAACCGGCCGCGATCAGGCCGATGCAGAACAGGAGGACAAAAGCTGCGCTTCTCATCCGGGGGATGCTATGCCTGCCGTCTTGCCAGTCAAGTCGGACACGGCGCCGACAGCGATCGCGCGGCTACCGGCTTCTCCAGGCCTGGGTGCGCGCAAGCGCCCAGTGCCCGGCCAGCGCGAACACGCCGCGGCCGACGGCGGCGGTGAGCATGATCAGCGAGGCCATGGCGGCCGCGGGCGCCACGTCGCCGGCATCGTCCATGTTGAGCACGGCGATCGCAGCCAGCGTGGTCTGCGGCGAATAGAGGAACACGACGGCCGACACGGTGGTCATCGCGTTGACGAAGAAATAGCCGCCCACGTTGAGCACGGTCGGCAGCGCCACCGGCAGGTGCACGCGCCAGAGCGTGCGCCAGAACGGCACGCCCATCGACTCGGACACCAGCTCGTACTCGCGGTCGAGCTGGCGCAGCGCGGTGAGCGAGGTGAGGTGCGCCACCGAGAAGAAGTGCGCCACCGTGCAGATGACCAGGATCGTCATGCCGCCGTACAGGCCGTTCAGCGGATTCGAGGGCGAGATGAAGAAGAAGATGTAGCCCACGCCCAGCACCAGCCCCGGCACCGCGAGCGGCAGGTTCGCGAGCAGGTTGAGCAGTTCGCGCAAGAAGCCGAAGTGGCGCGGCTTTTCCACGAGGTAAGCCGAGACGAAGGTGACGAGCGCACCGGCCACCGCGGCGCACAGCGCGAGCCGCAGCGAATTGAAATAGCTGCCCCAGCCGCCGCCGTCCATGTTGCTGAAGTCGTAGTTCTTCAGCGACGGCGTGAGCTTGTAGGGCCAGTAGGTCGCGAGCGATGCGAACACCGCCATGCCGATCATCACGAGGATGGCGCAGGCGGTGAGCGTGCAGAACACGAGCAGCGCGCGGTCGCGCGACGCCACGGGTTCGGGCTGGTAGGGCGTGGCACGCGCCGAGAGCGCCGCGGCCTGCTTGCTGCGCACGCGCCGCTCGACGAGGAACGAGAGCACCGCGGGAATGAGCAGCACGAGGCCGACCACCGCGCCCATCTGGAAGTTCTGCTGCCCGACCACCTGCTTGTAGATGTCGGTCGCGAGCACGCCGGTCTGCCCGCCGACCACCTTGGGCACGCCGAAGTCGGTGATGACCAGCACGAACACCACCATCGCGGCCACGATGAGGCCGTAGCGGGAGGACGGCAGCGTCACCGTGCGGAAGATGCGCCAGCGCGATGCGCCGAGCGTCTGCGCCGCTTCATACAGCCGACCATCTGACGTGGCCATGGCGGTCGTGAGGATGAGCAGCGCATGCGGCAACGTCCAGAACACCGAGCCGAGCACGATGCCCAGCGGCCCGTAGATCGAGGCTTCGCCCATCAGCCCCTTGAAGAGCCCCTGGTTGCCGAAGAGATACACCAGGCTGATGGCAGGCAGCAGCGAAGGCGCCAGCAGCGGAACGAGCGCCACCGCGCGCAGCGCGCCCTTGGCCGGCATGCACGAGAGCGTGAGCCCATAGGCGAACACGTAGGCGATGGCCGTACAGATCACGGCGCTGATCGCTGCGATCCACAGGCTGTTGAAGGCCGACTGCACGAGTGCCGGGCTGTCGAGGTAGCGCGCGAAGTTCGCGAGGCCCACGAAGGCACCGGCGCGGTCGAAGAAGCTCTGGCCGACCAACGCACCGACGGGCAGCGCGACGATCACGACCAGCAGCAGCACGACCAGCGCGACGGCTGCGCCTGTGAGCCAGCGCTCGCGGTCGAACGCGCTGCTGCGCGCTATCGCCACCGGCGCGACGGCGATGGCGTTGGGAAAGCTGCTCATGCTCAATGCGCCAGCACGGACAGCGCGTTCAGCGGCAGCTGGATATGCACCATGCTGCTGGGCACCAGCGGCTCGTCGCCGCCGCTGCGCGCATCGGCGGGCAGCTCGGCCTCGATCTCGATGCCGAGCGGCTCGCAGGCCAGCCGCGCCGAGGTACGGTTGCCGAAGAATTCCGTGTCGAGCAGGCGCGCAGCGAAACTGTTGGCGCCCATTTCGGTGCCGAAGCGCTTGACCACCACGTGCTCGGGGCGGATGCCCACGGTGGCCTGCGATCCCACGCTCAAGCTGTTCAGGTTGCCCGGTGCGCAGAACAATTCGCTGTCGCGCACGCGCACCTTGCCGTCGGCCAGCACGGTCGCGGGCAGCATGTTCATGCGGCCGACGAAGCTGGCCACGAAGCGGGTGCGCGGCTGGCGGTACAGCTCGTCGGGCGTGCCGGCCTGCTCGATGCGGCCGTTGTGCATCAGCACCACGCGGTCGGCCATCGAGAGCGCTTCTTCCTGGTCGTGCGTGACCATGATGGTGACGATGCCCAGGCGCTTCTGCAGCGAGCGGATCTCGCTGCGCAGGCTCGCGCGCACCTGCGCGTCGAGCGCGGAGAGGGGCTCGTCGAGCAGCAAGAGGCGCGGGTTCGGCGCGAGGGCGCGCGCCAACGCGATGCGCTGCTGCTGGCCGCCCGAGAGCTGCACCGGGTATTTGTCGGCATGCGCGGCGAGGCCGACGAGATCGAGCATCTCGCGCGAGCGCTTGGCCATCTCGCGTGCGAGCGCGCCGGTGGGGTGCAGGCCGTAGGCGATGTTCTGCGCCGCCGTGAGGTTGGGGAACAACGCATACGACTGGAACACCACGCCGAAGCCGCGCGCAGCGGGCGGCAGGCCCGCGATGTCCTGGCCGCCGAGCAGGATCTGCCCGCCGTCGGCGAGCTCGATGCCGCACACGATGCGCAGCAGCGTGGTCTTGCCGCACCCCGAGGGACCGAGCAGGCACACGAATTCGCCCGGCTCGATGTCCAGGTCGATGCCGTCGAGCACGCGGGTGGCGCCAAAGGACTTGCCGATGCCGCGGAGGGAGAGAAAGCTGGTCATTGACGTGTCCGCCGTTCGCCTGTGCTTGCCCACCGTTCGCCCTGAGCTCGTCGAAGGGCTGCTTCGATCACGCGAGGCTTCGACAAGCTCGGCCCGAACGGTTGGGGTTGCATCAGAGCGGTGCCTTCTTTTCCGACTTCGATTCGTAGCGCTTGGACCATTCCGTCAGGATGCGGTCGCGGTTCGCGGCAGCCCAGGTGAAGTCGTTCTTGGCGAGCAGCTTCTCGACGTCGCCCGGCACGAACTCGAGCTTCTCCTGGATGCCCGGCAGCGCGAGCACGGCGAAGTTCTTGGCGTAGAGCTCGTTGGCCTGCTTCGTCACGGCCCAGTCGGCCAGTGCCTTGGCGGCGTCCTGCTTCTTGCTGGTCTTGATGATGCCGGTGGCTTCCATGTCCCAGCCGAGGCCTTCCTTCGGCAGCACGATGTCGATTGGTGCGCCGTCGCGCTTGGTCTTGTTGGCGCGGTATTCGAAGGACATGCCGAGCGCGAACTCACCCGCGCCGGCCTGGCGGCAGGGCTTGCTGCCCGACTGGCTGTAGATGCCGATGTTCTGGTGCAGCGCGTCCATGTACTTCCACGCCTTGTCCTCGCCCATCATCTGGATCCAGCCCGACACCATCAGGTAGCCGGTGCCCGATGCCGCGGGGTTGGGCATGGTGATCTGGCCCTTGTAGACCGGGTTGGTCAGGTCGGCCCAGCTGGCGGGCTTGGGCAGGTTCTTCTTGGTGGCTTCGGCGGTGTTGAAGCAGATGGCCGACGACCACACGTCCATGCCGACCCACTTGGGCGGATTGGCCGGATCGCGCATGGTGGGCTTGATGGCATCCAGGCCCTTGGGCGCATAGGGCTGGAGCATGCCTTCCTTGTCGAGCAGCATGAGCGAGGTGGCGGCCAGGCCCCACACGACATCGGCCTGCGGGTTGGCCTTTTCTGCGAGCAGCTTGGCGGTGACGATGCCGGTGGAGTCGCGCACGAACTTCAGCTCGATGGTGGGGTTTTCCTTTTCGAAGGCAGCCTTGTAGGCCTGCACCTGGTCGGCTTCGAGCGCGGTGTAGACCAGCAGCTCGGTGCGGCCCTGGGCGGAGGCGGCGAACGCCAGCGAGAACAGGGCGGCCGGCACGGCGGCACGACGGATGAAGCGAAACAGCATGATGGGAAATTCCTGGCGATGATTGAAAGTACGCGGACGAAAGTACGCACGGCTTGCCCGTGAACGCGGCGATGCTCGCAGCGCCATATGACAGGGGTTTGTCAGATGCGTCACACGGATGTCATGGCGCGCGGCGACGCTTCGCAGGCTGTCGCACGCGCTTCGTTTCACTTCCATGACACTCGACCTTGCCGAGATCGCACGCCTGTTCGCCGAACGCGGCGGGGTTGCGTATGCGGGCGAGCCGGTGTCGCAGCTGGAGCACGCGCTGCAGTGCGCGTGGCTCGCCGAGCAGGCGGGCGCGGGCGATGCGCTCGTCACCGCCGCGCTGCTGCACGACCTGGGGCACCTGCTGATCGCCGAGCACCAGACGCTTGCGCAATCGCCCACCGAACTGGGCATCGACGATCGCCATCAATACATCGCGCTGCCGCTGCTGCGCGGCGCCTTCGATGTGGAAGTGCGCGAGCCGATACGGCTGCATGTGGATGCCAAGCGCTACCTGTGCGCGACGCGGCCGGACTATTTCGTGAAGCTGTCGCCCGATTCGGTGCGCAGCCTTGCGCTGCAGGGCGGGGTGATGGATGCGGCCGCGGCGAGCCGTTTTGCCGAACATCGCTGGGCCGACGATGCGGTACGCCTGAGGCTCTGGGACGAGGAGGCCAAGGTCGAGGGGCTGAAGACACCGCCGCTCGCACATTTCCTCTCGACAGCCGGGCGGGTCCTGCTGCGCTGAGGAAGACTTTTTTTGCCCGGCGGCCGGGTTTCAGGTCCGTTTAAGAAACATTTGTCTACTATGGTTTCCTCATGATGTCCGGCGCACCTGCGCCTGCGAGGAAACCTGCATGTCTTCATCCGTCACGGCGCGAGCCGCCACGTTCACCCAGGTGCTGAGGCGCGTCTTTGCGCTGGCGGCGCCCTATTTCAGGTCCGAGGAGAAATGGCGCGCGCGGGCCATGTTCGCGGGGATCGTCGCGCTCAACCTGGCGTACGTCTACGCGCTGGTGCTCTTCAACCAGTGGTACGGGCGCTTCTACGACGGGCTGCAGAACAAGGACGCGACCGTGTTCTGGCGCGAGATCCGCGTGTTCTGCGTGCTGGCCTTCTTCAACATCCTGCTGCAGGTGCTCAAGTTCTACGTGACGCAATTGCTGCAGCTGCGCTGGCGCACCTGGATGACGCGCGACTACATGACGCGCTGGATGGCCAACCGCACCTTCTATCACCTGGAACTCGCGCGCTACGCGGGCAAGGACGGCCAGGCGCCGGACAACCCCGACCAGCGCATCCAGGAAGACATGCAGCTTTTCACCGACTACACGATGACGCTGTCGATGGGCCTGCTGAACGCGGTGGTCACGCTGGTCAGCTTCGTCGGCATCCTCTGGGGGCTGTCGGGCAGCTTCGAATTCTCGATGGGGGGCACCACTTACCAGATCGTGGGCGCCATGGTGTGGCTGGCGGTGGCGTACTGCGTGGTGGGGACGGTCATCACGCACTTCATCGGTCGCCCGCTGATCGGCACCAATTTCCGCCAGCAGCGTTTCGAGGCCGATTTCCGGCATCACCTGGTGCGGGTGCGCGAGTACAGCGAGGCGATCGCGCTGGACAGGGGCGAGAAGGTCGAGCACGGCCAGCTCGACACGCGCTTCGGCAGCGTGCTGCGCAACTACCTGCTGCTCATCAAGCAGCAGAAGAACCTGATCACCTTCACCTCGTTCTTCGGGCAGGCCGCGGTGATCTTCCCGTTCGTGGTGGCCGCACCCCGCTTCTTCAGCGGTGCGATCCAGCTGGGCCAGCTGATGCAGATTTCGTCCGCATTCGGCAAGGTGCAGGACTCGCTGAGCTGGTTCGTCGACAACTACGACAAGGTCGCCGTCTGGCGCGCCACCACCGACCGCCTGACCACCTTCGACGATGCCATGCGCGCCCATGCCGCGCAGGCCATGCCGCTGGAACGCGGCGAGGCGGCCGGGGAGCTGCGCAGCGACGATCTCTCGGTGTCTTTGCCCAATGGCGCCGCCCTGCTGAGCGGCGCCGCACTGGCCGTGAAACCCGGCGACAGCGTGTTGCTGCAGGGCCCCTCGGGCAGCGGCAAGTCGACGTTGTTCCGATCCTTCGCCGGCATCTGGCCGTTCGCGAGCGGGCACGTGAAGGTGCCTGACGGCGCGGTCTTCATGCCCCAACGCCCCTACGTCCCCGACGGCAAGCTGCGCGACGCGCTGACCTACCCGAACCCCGCCGCCGATTTCACAGACGACCAGCTGCGCCAGGCCCTGGCCGACGCCCTGCTTCCCGACCTGGCCACCCGCCTGGACGACAGCGACTCATGGAGCCAGAAGCTGTCCGGCGGCGAGCAGCAGCGCCTGGCCATCGCCCGCGTGCTGCTGAAGAAGCCGTCATGGCTCTTTGCAGACGAGATCACCAGCGCCCTGGACGCGCAGGCCGAGGGCGTGCTCTACAAGCGCCTCTCGGACACGGTGCGCGCAGCGGGCGGCGCGATGGTGTCGATCGCGCACCGCGCGGCGGTCGGCGATTTCCACAACCAGCGCTGGACGCTGGTGCCGCAGGAAGAAGGAACAGGAACAGCAGGCGGCGCGCGCTACCGGCTGAACACCTCGGCGGCTCAGCCCGCCGCGGCCTGACCGGAATAGCGCTCCCAGCCCTTCTTGCGCAGGTCGCAGGCGGGGCATTCGCCGCACCCGTAGCCCCAGGCCTGGCGGTGCACGCGGTCGCCGAGGTAGCAGGTGTGGGTCTCTTCCACGATCAGGTCGACCAGCGGCTCGCCGCCGAGGCGGTGCGCCATCTGCCAGGTCTCGGCCTTGTCGATCCACATGAGCGGCGTCTCGATGACCAGGCGCCGCTCCAGCCCGAGCGAGAGCGCCAGCTGCATCGCCTTCATGGTGTCGTCGCGGCAGTCGGGGTAGCCCGAGAAATCGGTCTCGCAGACGCCGGTGACGATCACCTGCAGCCCGCGCCGGTAGGCCAGCGCGCCGGCCAGCGTGAGGAACAGCAGGTTGCGCCCGGGCACGAAGGTGTTGGGCAGGCCGTCGGCCTGCATCGCGAAGGCGACCTCTTCGGTGAGCGAGGAGCCGCCCAGCTGGGCCAGCGCCGCGAGCGTGAGCACGTGGTCTTCGCCCAGGCGCGGCGCCCAGTCGGGAAAGCGCTCGCGCATCTGGGCAAGGATGGTGCCGCGCACGTCGAGCTCGACGCGGTGGCGCTGCCCGTAGTCGAAGCCCAGCGTCTCGACGCGCTGGTACTTCGAGAGCGCATCGGCCAGGCAGGTGGTCGAATCCTGGCCGCCGGAGAAAAGGACGAGGGCGGTGGTGTGCAGGGGCATGTCCGTCAGCGGGGCCGTTGTAGTCCAAAGACGCGATTTTCGCAGGCGCCAACCGAGCGCGGATACGATCCCGCGGATGAGCACCAAACACCTCGTCGCATGGGCCGCCACCTTCATCGTGCTGTTGGTGATCGACATGCTCTGGCTCGGCGTCGTCGCCAAGAACATGTACCAGGAGGCGATGGGCGACCTGATGTCGCCGCAGCCCCGGCTGGCCTTCGCGGCGGTGTTCTACCTGCTGTACCCCATCGGCCTCGTGATCTTCGCGATCCTGCCGGGCATCGATGCGCAGAGCGTGACGCGGGCGGCGGTGCTGGGCGCGCTTTTCGGGCTCTTCTGCTACAGCACCTACGACCTGACCAACCTAGCGGTCGTCCGCAACTGGCCGCTGGCGCTTTCGTTCATCGACATCGCCTGGGGCACCCTGGTGAGCGGGGTGGCGGCCGCGGCCGGCGCCCTGGCCTTGCGCTGGTTTTCCGCACGTTGATTCCACCCCACACTATGACTTTAGTCAGGGGTGTTGTAACGGCCTGTTAAGGCAAAATCCTGCACGAACGATGCAGGGGACAGCAAGATGGGCGAGCGCGGTAGCGCGATCAGCTTCGAAGACTTTCAGGGCACGCGCAATTTCGCCGCACTCGATGGCCTGCGGGCCGTCTCCGTCTTCCTCGTCTTCAGCGACCATTTCGGCGGCATCGGCTGGACGCGCTTCTCGGGCTGGCTCGGCGTCCACGCCTTTTTCGTTCTCTCCGGCTTCCTGATCACCACCCTGCTGCTGCGCGAGCGCGACAGCACCGGCCGCATATCGCTCAAGGCGTTCTACATCCGCCGCGCCACCCGGTTGCTGCCGCTCTACCTGCTGGTCTTCCTGGCCGTGCTGGGCCTGAGCCATGGCGCACACGACGGCTCATGGGAGCAGATGAAGGCGGCCACGCCGTACTACCTGACGCTGCTCAACGAGCTGGCCGACATGGCACCCCTGCACATGACCTGGACGCTGGGCGTGGAGTGGAAGTACTACCTCATCTGGCCCACGCTGCTCGTGGTCTTCGGCACGACGCTCCGCTCGGGCCTGGCGACCGTCGGTTTCGGCCTCGCCGCGCTCGCCATGATCGGCATCGGCGACTTTCACTGGCGCCTGCTGCTTTCGCAAAACTACGTCGGCATGCTGTTCGGCTCGGGGCTGGCCATCCTGATGAACACGCGACGCGCCTTCGGGCTGGTTCGCTGCCTCATGTACCAGGGCGTGGCCATTGCGCTCGTGCTGGCGCTGCTGGTGGTGCATCGGCGCTTTCCGCTGATCGCCGGGCGCATCGGCGATGCATCGGCCATCGCGGTGTACAGCCTGCTGATCGCGATGCTGATCCCGGCTCTACTCGCCGCCCGCACCTGGGTTGCGCGGGTGCTGGCATCGAAGCCGCTGGTGTTCGTCGGGCACCGCTCGTATGCGATGTACCTGGTGCAGTACACCGCCGCGCACGCGGTGATCGCGGTGCTGCCCGCCCCGACCATCGTGGGCGGCACGCTGCTTTTTCTTTCGTTCGCCGTGGCGCTCCTGCTCTCGGACCTGCTCTACCGCTGGTTCGAGAAGCCGATCACCGACTGGGGCCACCGCTGGGCCAAGGCCGTGAAGCAGGCGGCCCTCTCGAACACCCCGCTGCCGGCCTGCGACGCCGCCGCGGCGCTGCGCCCGGGCAGGAACCGCAGCCCGCTCTGACCCCGGTCTAGAGGAAGCGCTCGAGCAGCTTGCGCGAAGACCGGTCGAGCGCCTTCGCGTCGGGAATGCGGAACTGCACGCCGTGCGCGCTCGCGATCAGCAGCGCGCCGCCTTCGAGCCGGCGGATGTCTTCTTCCGCCTTGAGCACGAAGCTGGTGTCGCCACGGTCGGTGCTCACGGTCCAGGTGCTGGGCACGCCGAAGCTGGAAACCTTGTGCAGCTTCAGCAGCGTGGGCGCGAAGTCGCGCACCGCGAGTTCTTCCTCGAGCAGCGCACGCGCCTGCGAAGGCAGCGTCTCGACGCGGTCGATCCAGACCAGCTCGCGGCCGTCGCTGCCGACCAGCGAGATGCCCTCGCCGGGCGCCGTGAGCGGAAAGGCCCGCACGGGCGTGATGCCCACGTGGCGCTCGCCCTGGGTGTCGGTCAGCACTAGGCGTCCGAAGGCGTCGCGCTCCATGGCGAAGGTGATGGCGGTGGTGTTCTCGGGGGTCATGCTTCGCCTGCCGGATGTGCTGCGTGGCTGATGAGCGGCAGTTGCGCGCCGGCGCGCTCGTCGGCCGCGCCTTCGCTCGCATCGTCGTCGCCCTGGCGCAACTGCGCCTGATAGAGCCGCCAGTAGGCGCCCTGCCTGGCCATGAGCGCGTCGTGCGGGCCGACCTCGACCACCTCGCCGCGGTCCATGACCACGAGCCGGTCGGCCTTGCGCAGCGTCGAGAGCCGGTGGGCGATGGCGATGGTGGTGCGGCCCTGCACAAGGTTGTCCAGCGCCTTCTGGATTTCCTTCTCGGTCTCGGTGTCCACCGCCGAGGTGGCCTCGTCGAGGATCAGGATGCGCGGATCGATCAGGAGTGCGCGCGCGATGCTGATGCGCTGGCGCTCGCCGCCCGAGAGCCCCTGCCCGCGCTCGCCGACCAGCGAGTCGTAGCCATGCGGCAGGCGCAGGATGAAATCGTGCGCATGCGCAGCGCGGGCGGCGGCCACCACTTCTTCGCGCGTGGCGTCAGGCTTGCCGTAGGCGATGTTCTGCGCGATGGTGCCGAAGAACAGGAACGGCTCCTGCAACACAAGCCCCACGTGGCGCCGGTAGTCGGCCACGGCGAAGCGGCGGATGTCGGTGCCGTCGACCTTGATGGCGCCGTCGGTCACGTCGTAGAAGCGGCAGATCAGGTTGACCAGCGTGCTCTTGCCCGAGCCGCTGTGGCCCACCAGGCCGATCATCTCGCCGGGTTCGATCACCAGGTTCAGGTCGTGGATCACCGCGCGCGAACCGTAGCGAAAGCCCAGGCCGCTCATCTCGATGCGGCCCTGCACGCGCTCCACCTTCACCGGGTTCACCGGCTCGGGCACGTTGCTCACGTGGTCGAGGATGTCGAAGATGCGCTTGGCGCCGGCCGCGGCCTTCTGCGTGACCGAGACGATGCGGCTCATCGAGTCCATGCGCGTATAGAAACGGCCGATGTAGGCGATGAAGGCGGTGAGCACACCCACCGTGATGTTGTTGCGCGAGACCTGCCAGATGCCGAAGCCCCACACCACGAGCAGGCCGATCTCGGTCAGCAGCGAGACGGTCGGCGTGAACACCGACCAGGTGCGGTTGAGCTTGTCGTTGACCTGCAGGTTGTAGGCATTGGCGGTGCGGAAGCGGTCGGCTTCGCGGCGTTCCTGCGCGAAGGCCTTGACCACGCGGATGCCGGGAATGGTGTCGGCCAGAACGTTGGTCACCTCGGACCAGACGCGGTCGATCTTCTCGAAGCCGGTGCGCAGGCGATCGCGCACCACGTGGATCATCCAGGCGATGAAGGGCAGCGGCACCAGCGTGACCACCGCCAGCAGCGGGTTGATCGAGATCAGGATGGCCGCCGTCATGACGATCATCAGCACGTCGTTGGCGAAATCGAGCGCATGCAGTGACAGGAAGACGTTGATGCGGTCGGTTTCCGAGCCGATGCGCGCCATCAGGTCGCCGGTGCGTTTGCCGCCGAAATAGTCCAGCGGCAGCGTCAGCAGATGCTCGTAGGTGCTGGTGCGCAGGTCGGCACCGATGCGCTCGGACACCAGCGCCAGCAGGTAGGTGCGCGCCCAGCCCAGGCCCCAGCCCAGCAGCGCCGCGCCAAGCAGGCCGCCCAGGTAGAGGCCCACCAGGCCCGGATCGATCTGCTTGCCGTTCTGGAACGGGATCAGGATGTCGTCCATCAGCGGGATGGTCAGGTACGGCGGCACCAGCGTGGCGGCGGTCGAGAGCAGGGTCAGGAAAAACCCGAGGAAAAGCTGCTTGCGGTAAGGCTTGGCAAAGCGCCCCAGGCGCAGCAGCACCCAGGTCGAGGGCGGGGTCTGGAGCTCGGCGTCGGCAAGCTCTTCGCCGTCGGCCGCCTCGGGTGTCGCTTCCGTGACACCGGCCGCGCGCTGGCCGAACAGCTTGAGCAGGCGCAGCGCATTGGCCTGGCTGGCGAGCGTGTAGCGCCAGCGCGCCAGGCGGCCGTCGGGGCCGATCAGGTCGAGCGTACCGATGCCCGAATGGTCGGCCAGCAGCAATCGAAGCGTGGGATCCGTGAGTGGCCACTCACGCCACTCGCCGCCTGGCTCCAGCGCAATCAGGCGCTGGTCGGTCAGGGCGACCAGGCCGGAGGCGAAACGAAGTTCGTAATCGAGGTCAACCGCGAGTGTTACCAGAACGTTTTCCGCGACTGCGAGCCGGTTTTTCAGCGCGCCTGAAGCCGCCTCGATTTCGCCCTCCCGGGTGCCGACTGGATCGTGATGTTGCATTGTGTTTCTTTGACTCTTGCCCGTCGCGGGCCGCAGGGACCGCGTCATGGCGTCCTTTGTCGGGCGCCGATTCTGACTGATCGCCATGGGCGCGCTTGAAGGCGCCGTGGTGCTCGGCCAAAGCACATCGAACGTTTGCATGACCCGTTTCGACGACATCCGCCTGCTGCGCATCAACTATTTGCGCGGTCCCAACCTCTGGACCTACCGTCCGGTGCTCGAAGTCTGGCTCGACCTGGGCCAGCTCGAAGACTTTCCCTCCAACAAGATCGACGGCTTCACCGACCGCCTCACGGCCCTGCTCCCGGCGCTCATCGAGCACCACTGCGGCGTGGGCGAGCGCGGCGGCTTCATCCAGCGGCTGACCGAAGGCACCTGGTCGGGCCACGTGCTGGAACACGTCGTCATCGAACTGCTGAACCTGGCCGGCATGCCGACCGGATTCGGGCAAACCCGTAGCACCTCGGAGCATGGTGTCTACCGCATGGTGTTTCGCGCGCGCGACGAGCAGGTCGCCCGGGTGGCGCTGGCCGAGGGCCACCGCCTGCTGATGGCTGCCATCAACAACGACCCGTTCAGCGCCGACGACGTGCAGAACGCCGTCGACGCCGTCAAGGCCAAGGTCGAGGACTGCTACCTCGGCCCGAGCACCGCCGCCATCGTGGCCGCCGCCACCGACCGCGGCATCCCGCACATGCGGCTGAACAGCGGCAACCTCGTGCAACTGGGCTACGGCGCCAACCAGCAACGCATCTGGACCGCCGAGACCGACTACACCAGCGCCATCGGCGAATCGATCGCCAGCGACAAGGAACTGACCAAGTCCCTGCTCGCGAGCTGCGGCGTTCCCGTGCCCGAAGGCCAGATCGTCGCCAGCGCCGAGGAAGCCTGGGAAGCCGCCGAAGACATCGGCCTGCCGGTGGCCGTGAAGCCGTCGGACGCCAACCACGGCCGCGGCGTGTCGCTCGAACTGACGACGCGCGAGGAAGTCATGGCCGCCTTCGCGGTGGCCGAGCCCGAAGGCAGCAACGTGATGGTCGAGCGCTTCATCCGCGGCCACGAACACCGCCTGCTCGTGGTGGGCGGCGAAGTGGTGGCGGCCGCGCGCGGCGAGATCATCACCGTGACCGGCGACGGCAAACTCAGCGTGGCCGAGCTCATCGACAAGCAGCTCAACAGCGACCCGCGCCGCGGCGCCGAAGAGGAATACCCGCTCGACCTGATCGTGCTGGCCACCGACGCCAAGCTGCAGCTCGAGCTCAAGCGCCAGGAGCTGGACGGCGCTTCGGTGCCGGCCGCCGGCCGCGTGGTGACGATCCAGCGCAACGGCAACATGGCCAACGACTGCACCGACCAGGTCCACCCCGAAGTCGCGCACGCCGCCGTGCTGGCCGCGCGCGTCGTGGGCCTGGACATCGCGGGCATCGACCTCGTGGCGCAGGACATCTCCAAGCCGCTCGGCCCGCAGCGCGGCGCGATCGTCGAAGTCAACGCAGGCCCGGGCCTGCTGATGCACCTGAAGCCGGCCGTCGGCTCGCCGCGCCCGGTGGGCCGCGCGATCTGCGACCACCTGTTCCCCAACGACGCGCCCGGCCGCATTCCGGTGGTCGGCGTGGCCGGCTCGCAGGACACGGGTGTGCTCGCGCGCCTGGTGGCCTGGCTCATCAACCTGGGCGGGCGCCACACGGGCCTGGCCTGCCGCGACGGCCTGTTCCTCGAGCGCCGCCGCGTCGATGCGCGCAACAGCGCCAACTGGGAAGCGGGCCACCGCCTGCTCGTGAACCGCACCGTGCAGGCCGTGGTGATCGAGAACGGCGCCGAAACCATCCTGCGCGACGGCCTGGCCTACGACCGCTGCGAAGTCGGCATCGTGACCGACCTGGAAGGCGCAGAAGCCCTCGCCGACTACGACATCACCGAGAGCGACCAGATGGTCAAGGTGCTGCGCACGCAGGTGGACGTGGTGCTGGGCGAAGGCACGGCCGTGCTGAACGCGGCCGACGCGCGCGTGGCCGGCCTCGCGCCGCTGTGCGATGGCGCCGTCATCCTGTATGCCGCCGATCCGCAGGCTGCCGCGCTCACCGCGCACCAGGCCGCGGGCGGCAAGGCCGTGCTGGTGCGGCAGGACCGCGTGGTGCTGGCCAACGGCACGAGCGAGTCGTTCCTGCCGGGCCTGGGGCGCCTCACGATCTGGCGCGCCACCCATGCCGGCGTGAGCCTCGAAAGCCTGCTGGCCGCCGTGGCCGCCGCCTGGGCCATGGGCATTCCGCTGAACCTGATCGGCGCCGGCGTGGAGGCCTTCGAAGCCGACCTGCAGGCTGCCCTGGCTTCGCTGCAACTCTCGCAAACGCAGCCCCTTCAACCTCAACTCGCCTGAGGCCTCGTGCCACTCGCCAGATTGCAAGCCTTCGTCGCCCCATGAAAGTCACCCGCATCCGAGCCCTTCGCGGGCCCAATCTCTGGAGCCGCCATACCGCCATCGAGGCGGTCGTGGCCTGCGAAGGCGATGAGAACGCCGTCAGCAAGCTCGCCGGTTTCGAAGCGCGCCTGCGCGCCCGCTTCCCGACCATCGGCGAACTGCACCCGATGGTGCTGGGCCAGCCGCTCGCGCTCGCCCATGTGCTGGAAAACGCCGCCGTCGCGCTGCAGGCGCAGGCCGGCTGCGCGGTCAACTTCGGCCACACCTCCCCCACCGTGGAAGAAGGCGTCTACCAGGTCGTGTTCCAGTACAGCGAAGAGGCCGTGGGCCGCCGCGCGATCGAGCTGGCCGATCAGCTGATCGCCGCCGCGCAGGCCGACACGCCGTTCGACGCCACCGCCGCCATCACCGAGCTGCGCGACCTGGACGAATCCGAGCGCCTCGGCCCGAGCACCGGCTCCATCGTCGATGCCGCCGTCGCGCGCGGCATTCCATACCGCCGCCTCACGAGCGGGAGCCTCGTGCAGTTCGGCTGGGGCTCCAAGCAGCGCCGCATCCAGGCGGCCGAAGTCGACAGCACCAGCGGCGTGGCCGAATCGATCGCGCAGGACAAGGAACTGACCAAGCAGCTGCTCAACGCCGCCGGCGTGCCGGTGCCGCTCGGACGCCCCGTCTCCAGCGCCGAAGACGGCTGGGCCGCGGCCGGGGAAATCGGCCTGCCGGTCGTGGTGAAGCCGCAGGACGGCAACCAGGGCAAGGGCGTCACCGTCAACATCACCACCCGCGAACAACTGACCTCGGCCTACGACTCGGCCGCCGTCTACGGCGAAGTGATGGTCGAGAAATTCCTGCCGGGCTTCGACTTCCGCCTGCTGGTGGTCGGCGACCGCCTCGTGGCCGCCGCGCGGCGCGACCCCCCGCAGGTGATCGGCGACGGCAATTCCACCGTGCGCCAGCTGGTGGACACCGTGAACCTCGACCCGCGCCGCGGCGAAGGCCACGCCACGTCGCTCACCAAGATCCGCCTGGACGACATCGCCATCGGCCGTCTCGAATCGCAGGGCCTCACGCCCGAGAGCGTGCCCGAGCGCGGCCAGCGCGTGGTGCTGCGCAACAACGCGAACCTCTCCACCGGCGGCACCGCCACCGACGTGACCGACACCGTGCACCCCGAAGTGGCCGCGCGCGCGGTCGATGCGGCGCAGATGGTCGGGCTGCACATCTGCGGCGTCGACATGGTCTGCGAGAACGTGCTGCGCCCGCTCGAGGAGCAGCACGGCGGCGTGGTCGAGGTGAATGCCGCGCCCGGCCTTCGCATGCACATCTCGCCCTCCTTCGGCCGCGGCCGCGCGGTCGGCGAAGCGGTGGTCGACACCATGTTCGCGCACGGCGACGACGGCCGCATTCCCGTGGTGGCCGTCACCGGCACCAACGGCAAGACGACCACCGCGCGCCTGATCAACCACCTGCTCGCCTCCAGCGGCCTGCGCACCGGCATGACCAACACCGACGGCGTGTACGTCGACGGCCGGCAGACCGACAGCGGCGATTGCAGCGGCCCGAAGAGCGCGCGCAACGTGCTGATGCACCCCGACGTCGATGCGGCCGTGTTCGAAGTGGCCCGCGGCGGCGTGCTGCGCGAGGGCCTGGGCTTCGACCGCTGCCAGGTGGCCGTGGTCACCAACATCGGCAGCGGCGACCACCTGGGCCTGAACTACATCACGACCGTGGAAGACCTCGCGGTGCTGAAGCGCGTGATCGTTCGCAACGTGGCCGCCGACGGCTACGCGGTGCTCAACGCGGCCGACGTGAACGTCGCCGCGATGGCCGCCGGCTGCCCCGGCCACGTCATCTTCTTCACCGCCGACCGCATGCATCCGGTGATGGCCACGCACCGCGCGCAGGGCAAGCGCACCGTGTACGTCGACCAGGACACGCTGGTCGCCGCCGAAGGCTCGTGGCGCGAGCGCATCGCGCTGCGCGACGTGCCGATCACGCGCAACGGCACCATCGGCTTCCAGGTCGACAACGTGATGGCCTCGGTGGCCGCGGCCTGGGCCGTGGGGCTGGACTGGGACACCATCCGCAGCGGCCTCGCGAGCTTCATGAACGATGCGGCCGGCGTGCCCGGACGCTTCAATGTCATGGACTACCGCGGCGCCACCGTGATCGCCGACTACGGCCACAACACCGACGCGATGCGCGCGCTGGTCTCGGCCGTGGACACCATGCCGGCCAACAAGCGCTCGGTGGTGATCAGCGGCGCGGGCGACCGGCGCGATTCGGACATCCGCGACCAGACGGCGATCCTCGGTGAAGCCTTCGACGACGTGATCCTCTACCAGGACGCGGCGCAAAGGGGCCGTGCCGACGGCGAAGTCATGGCGCTGCTGCGCCAGGGCCTGCAGGGCGCGGCGCGCACGCGCTACATCGACGAGATCCGCGGCGAGTTCGTGGCAATCGACACGGCGCTGGCCCGTCTGCAGCCCGGGGATCTCTCGTTGATCCTCGTGGACCAGGTCGAGGAAGCGCTCGCTCACCTGGCTCAACGCATCGCAGCAGGCTGACACCCGGGTTGACGGACGTGTCCCACACACATGGGCGCGTCCGGCCCGCCCGGTGAACGGGGCTGTCCCACACGGCCCTGCCCCCGACGGGCACCACACTGTGGCTCCGGTCGCGCACCTCTCGGAGGACGCGCCCCAACCAGGAGCCCGCATGACAAAAACAGTTCGTTCCCTTCTTTCCGCCACGGCACTCTTCGCCGCCAGCGGCTTTATCGTCTTCGGCGCGCAGACCGCCAGCGCGCAGGCGCCCGGCACCGACGCACGCGCCCAGAAGGAACGCGCCGTCTGCGACGGCGTGCAGCAAGACCGCGCGGCGTGCCTGCGTGAAGCCGGCGCCGCGAAGCAGGAAGCTGGCCGCGCCGGCCTCACCACGCCGAGCCCGGCGCGCGGCCAGGTCAATTCGCTGGCGCGCTGCGCCGAGCAGCCTGCGGCCGACCAGGCAGATTGCGAAGCCCGCATCAAGGGCGGCGCCCGCACCACCACCGAAGGCAGCGTGATGGGCGGCGGCGTCATTCGCGAAACCGTGACGCCCCTGCCCGCGCAGCCTGCGCCGGCACGTTGATTTGCTGACTGACCAAGCCAAGGAGCCCATCATGAAAAGCAATACCCGTTCGATCGTCCTCGCCCTGTTCGCCGTCGGCGGCATGGCCAGCGCCACCCTGGCCACCGCGCAAAGCGGCCGCGGCGGCATCTACCAGCAGGAACTCTCGGTCTGTGGCCACAACCAGCAAGACCGCGCGGCCTGCATCCGCGAAGCCGGCGCCGCCCGCCAGGAAGCCGCACGCGGCGGCCTGACCGGCGCACCGGACTACCGCGCCAACGCGCTCGCACGTTGCGGCCTGCAGCAATCGCCCGGCGACCGCAGGGACTGCGAAGCCCGCGTGCTCGGCGGCGAAGGCAACACCAGTGCCAGCGTCGAAGGCAGCGTGATGGGTGGCGGCGTAATCCGCGAGTCGGTCACCACCGTCGTGATGCCGGCGCCGATGCCGATGGAACGGGCGCCCGAGCCGATCATGGCGCCGCGTCCGATGCCGATGCCGGCACCGCTGCGCTGATCGACCCAGCCCTGTGAATACGCCCACGGCCCGTCTTGCGCGAGCTGCTGGGCGATGCCCTTTGTTGTCACACGACTGTCATAAAACCCAACGTCGTGCTAGCTATAGTTCTCGGTCCCTGCCCACCGAGGAACTCTTTCCCATGAATGCCATCAAGGTCGCTCGCCGATTCATAGAAACGGACCCGGCCAACGAATCGGCCAAGATCCTGGCCCAACTCGTGTTGGCCCTCGAGTCCGAACGCAGCTTCGAGCTGGTCACCCTCTACAGCCTCGACTACAAGAGCTTCGAGCTCGCCATGGACATCCTGAAGGAATGGCGCCTGGACCGCTACTACGCCAGCAAGTCCAAGCTGTTCGACCTGTCCCTGCAAGTCACCGAACTCGAGAAAAGCTGACGTCCGCGGCGCACCGGTCGCGCGTTCAGACCAGCATCCCGCCCGACACCTCGATGCGCTGGGCATTCACCCAGCGACTCCCCTCCCCGAGCAAGCCCGCGATCGCACCGCCGATGTCGTCGGGCCTGCCCGCGCGTCCGAGCGCCGTGAAGCCCGCGACCATCGCGTTCACCTGCGCGTTGTCGCGCACCATGCCGCCGCTGAAGTCGGTCTCTATCGCACCCGGTGCGATCGTGTTCGCGGCGATGCCGCGCTTGCCCAGTTCCTTGGCGAGGTAGCGCGTCAGCACTTCCACGGCGCCCTTCATCGCGGCATAGGCCGAAGCGCCCTCCATGGCGAAGCGCGTCAGTCCGGTCGACACATTGACGATGCGCCCGCCGTCGTTGATCAGCGGCAGCAGCTTCTGCGTGAGGAAGTACGTGCCCTTGAAGTGGATGTTGTAGAGCGTGTCGAACTGCGCTTCAGTCATGTCCTCGAAGTTCACATGCAGGCCCACGCCGGCGTTGTTCACCAGGAAGTCGAAGCGCTCCCGCTGCCAGGTGGCCGCGAGCGCCGCCCTCACCGAATCGGCGAACGCGGCGAAGGCCGTGCTGTCGCCGACGTCCAGCTTCAGCGCGACGGCACGGCGCTCCTTCGCCTCGATCTCCGACACCACCGCCCGCGCGCTGGCTTCGTTCGACACGTAGGTCAGGATCACATCGACGCCGTCGGCGGCGAGCGCCAGCGCGGCACTGCGGCCGAGGCCGCGGCTGCCGCCGGTGATGAGTGCGATGCGGGAGGGATGCGCGGTGGTGGGAGCGGTCATTTCAAAGTCCTTGGTGGTTGATCGGTGGATCGATGGGAGGACTTTAAAAATTAGCGGCAGAAAGATAAATTCCGCCAAACTACGCACACTGTTTTCCGACAACGAAACAATCCGCCATGACCACCGACGAACTGCGCATCTTCTCGAAGGTGGCCGAACTGGCGAGCTTCAGCCGCGCAGCGGACCAGCTCGGCCTGACCCGCGCGCGCGTCTCGGTCGCCGTGCAGCAGCTCGAAGAGCGCCTGGGCACGCGGCTCCTGCAGCGCACCACCCGCAGCGTGCGCCTCACGGAAGACGGCGCGCGCTTCCTCGACCGCTGCAAGGACTACCTGGCCGAAGGCGAACAGCTGGCCACCATGTTCCGATCGAGCACCGGCGGCCTCACGGGGCGCCTGCGCATCGACCTGCCGGCCACCGTGGCGCGCGACCTCGTCATTCCGCGCCTGCCCGAATTCCTTGCGCGGCATCCGGCGCTGGAGATCGGCATCAGCACTACAGACCGCCGCGTCGACCTCGTGAACGAAGGCTTCGACTGCGTGCTGCGCGTGGGGGTGCTGGGCGATTCCGAACTGGTTGCGCGGCCGCTCGGTTTCATGCGGATGGCCAATGCCGCGAGCCCGGCCTACCTGCAGGCGCATGGCACGCCGCAGACGCTCGCCGATCTCGCGCAGCACCGCATCGTGCACTTCGCACAGACCCTCTCGCCGAACGACGCGGGTTGGGAATACTTCGACGCGGCCCAGGGCCGCTACCGGATCAAGCCGGTGCGCTCCATCGTCACGGTGAACGGCACCGACGCCTACAACGCCGCGGCGGTCGCGGGCCTCGGGCTGATCCAGGCGCCGGTCGGCGGCCTCCTGCGGTGCTTCGCGGCCGGATCGCTGGTGCAGGTGATGCCGGCGTTCAGCGCGCGGCCCATGCCGGTGTCGCTGGTGTACGTCAACCGGCGCCAGCTCGCGCCGCGTGTGCTCGCGGTGATGAACTGGCTGACCGAGATCCTCGCGCCCTACTTCGCCGAGGACAGCGAACTGGCTATCGCCTCTATCGCCTCTATCGCCCCTATCGCCCCGCTTGCGCCTGTTGCCACTAACGTCCCCAGCGAAGCACCAGCGGATCGAGCCGCCTCGCCGTCTCGATCAACCCGGCGCGTGTCGCGGGGTGCATCGCCGGCAACGGATGCCGCGGCGCCTCGCAAGCGATCACGCCGCCCTCCTTCATGAGCGACTTGCAGGCCAGGAGGCCCGCCTGCCGGTTCTCGTAGTTGATGAGCGGCAGCCACTGCTGGTACAGCGAAAAGGCCTTGTCGCGGTCGCCCGCGCGGTGCGCCTCGATGATCGGGCGGATGCCGTCCGGGTAGCCGCCGCCGGTCATCGAGCCGGTCGCGCCCGCATCGAGGTCGGGCATCAGCGTGATGGCCTCCTCGCCGTCCCACGGGCCTTCGATGGCGTCGCCACCGAGGCGGATCAGCTCGCGCAGCTTCGCGGCCGCGCCTGCGGTCTCGATCTTGAAATACGCGACGTGCTCGATCTCCTTGGCCATGCGCGCGAGGAACGGCGCCGACAGCACCGTGCCGCTGGCTGGCGCGTCCTGGATCATGATCGGAATGCCCACCGCATCCGACAGCCCCGCATAGAACTCGAAGATCTGCGGCTCGGGCACGCGGAAGGTGGCGCCGTGGTACGGCGGCATCACCATCAACATCGCCGCGCCCATGTCCTGCGCGCGGCGGCTTCGTTCGGCGCACACCTTGGTGCTGTAGTGCGTGGTGGTCACGATCACCGGCACGCGGCCCTTCACATGCTCGAGCATCGTGCGCGTGAGCACTTCGCGCTCTTCGTCGGAGAGCACGAACTGCTCCGAGAAATTCGCGAGGATGCACAGGCCATCGGAGCCCGCGTCGATCATGAAATCGACGCAGCGCTTCTGGCTTACCAGGTCGAGCGCGCCCTGTTCGGTGAAGGTGGTCGGCACCACCGGGAAGATGCCGCGGTATCTGGGGGTCATGGTGTGTGATCAGTGTGAATGGCGTGGAACGGCGGAGCCTCTGCAGCCCACCAGGAAGTCGAAGTCGCAGCCCTCATCGGCCTGCAGCACGTGGTTGACGTAGAGCTTCTGGTAGCCGCCGCCGCGCGTGCTCATCGGTTGCGCATCGGTGCTCGACAGCGAGGCAAGACGTGAGGCCAGCTCCTCGTCGCTGATGTCCAGGTGCAGGCGCCCCGCATCGCAATCAAGCTCGATCCAGTCGCCATCGCGCACCGCGGCGAGCGGTCCGCCGTCTGCAGCTTCGGGCGCCACGTGCAACACCACCGTGCCGTACGCCGTGCCGCTCATGCGCGCATCGGAAATGCGCACCATGTCCTTCACGCCCTGGCGCAGCAGCTTCGGCGGCAGCCCCATGTTGCCCACCTCGGCCATGCCGGGGTAGCCCTTGGGGCCGCAGTTCTTGAGCACCATCACCGAGCTCGCATCGATGTCCAGCGACTCGTCGACGATGCGCTCCTTGTAGTGCTCCAGGTTCTCGAACACCACGGCGCGGCCGCGGTGCCTGAGCAGCTCGGGCGTGGCCGCAGAGGGCTTGAGCACCGCACCGCGCGGCGACAGATTGCCGCGCAGGATGCGGATGCCGCCATCGGCGATCAGCGGATTGTCGAGCGGGCGGATCACCTCGTCGTTCAGGCTCGGCGCCTCGCGCACGTTGTCCCAGATCGAGTGGCCGTTGACGGTGAGCGCATCCGGGTGCGGCAGCAAGCCGTTCTCGCCGAGGCGGCGCAGCACGGCGGGCAAGCCACCCGCGTAATAGAACTCTTCCATGAGGAAGCGGCCCGAGGGCATCAGGTCCACGATGGTCGGCGTGTGGCTGCCGATGCGCGTCCAGTCTTCCAGTTCGAGATCGACGCCGATGCGCCCCGCGATCGCCTTCAGGTGGATCACCGCATTGGTCGATCCGCCGATCGCCGCGTTCACGCGAATGGCGTTCTCGAAGGCCTCGCGCGTGAGGATCTTCGACAGCGTGAGCCCTTCCTTGGCCATCTGCACCGCGCGCATGCCCGACATCTGCGCGAGCACGTAGCGCCGCGCATCGACCGCCGGAATCGCCGCGTTGTGCGGCAGCGAGGTGCCCAGCGCCTCGGCCATGCAGGCCATCGTCGAGGCGGTGCCCATCGTGTTGCAGGTGCCTGCCGAGCGCGACATGCCGCCCTCGGCAGAGAGGAACTGGTGCAGGTTGATCTCGCCCGCCTTCAGCGATTCGTGCAGCTGCCACACGGCGGTGCCCGAGCCGATGTCCTTGCCGTCGAGCTTGCCGTTGAGCATCGGCCCGCCCGTGACGACGATGGCCGGGATGTCGCAGCTTGCCGCGCCCATCAGGAGCGCGGGCGTGGTCTTGTCGCAGCCCGTGAGCAGCACCACCGCATCGACCGGATTGCCGCGGATGGCCTCTTCCACGTCCATGCTCGCGAGGTTGCGCGTGAGCATCGCGGTCGGCCGCAGGTTCGATTCGCCATTGGAGAACACAGGGAACTCGACCGGGAAGCCGCCTGCTTCGGAGATGCCGCGCTTCACATGCTCCGCGATCTTGCGGAAGTGCGCGTTGCAGGGCGTGAGCTCCGACCAGGTGTTGCAGATGCCGACGATCGGCCGGCCATCGAACTCGTGGTCCGGAATGCCCTGGTTCTTCATCCAGCTGCGGTACATGAAGCCGTTCTTGTCGGCCGAGCCGAACCATTCGGTCGAGCGCAGTTTCTTCGGAGGGGTGTCCGGCATGCGAGAAATATCCTGAGAGAGAAAAAGGAAAGAGAGAAAGTCAGCGCGTCGGTGCGCGCGACGTGAAGAAGCGTTGCAGCAGGCAGAACACGAAGAGCAGCGCGCCGACGACGATGCGCGTCCACCACGAGCTGAGCGTGCCGTCGAAGGAGATCAGCGTCTGGATGATCCCGAGCATCAGCACGCCGAAGAGCGTGCCCGCCACGTACCCCACGCCGCCGGTGAGCAGCGTGCCGCCGATCACCACCGCCGCAATGGCATCGAGCTCTAGCCCGAGCGCGTGCAGGCCGTAGCCAGAGAGCATGTAGAAGGTGAAGATCACGCCCGCCAGCGCCGAGCAGAAGCCCGAGAGCGTGTACACGCCCACGAGCGTGCGGCGCACCGGCAGGCCCATCAGCATCGCCGAATGCTCGCTGCCGCCGATGGCGTACACCGCGCGGCCGAAGGGCGTGCAATGCGCGATGAACACCGCGGCCAGCAGCACCACGATGGCGATCACCGCGCTGATCGAGACCGAGGCCTCGCCCCAGATGGGAATGCGGATCTGCGAGACCTCCGAATAGAACTCGTTGGTGATGCTGATCGAATCGATGCTGATGAGATAGCAGAGGCCGCGCGCGAGGAACATGCCCGCGAGCGTGACGATGAACGGCTGCAGCCGGAAGCGCTCGATGAGCAGCCCCATGAACGCGCCGAAGGCGGTGCCCATTGCCAGCACCAGCGGGATCACGATCGCCGGGCTCCAGCCGTGCTTCTCGACCAGCGAAGCCGACACCATCGTGGTGAGCGCGATCACCGAGCCGACCGACAGGTCGATGCCGCCCGAGAGGATCACGAAGGTCATGCCGACCGCCACAACGATGAGGAACGCGTTGTCGATCAGCAGGTTGAGGAACACCTGCGCCGAGAAGAACCCGTCGTAGAACACCGACCCCAACGTCGCCATCAACACGAACAGCGAGATCGTCGCCGTGAGCGGCAGGTACTTCGGATTGAGCCCTGTCTTCCTCCCTCTCCCGCGCGCGGGAGAGGGTTGGGGCGAGGGTGCGGCCGCCGTCTCGATCACCGCGCTCATGCCCTGCCTCCTTCATGCGCCGGCCGCTGCACCAGCGACCGCACCTCGGCCCTGAACTCCGGCGACTGCAGCAGCATCACCACGAACACCACCACCGCCTTCACCACGAGGTTGATCTCGGGCGGCACGCCCAGCGAATAGATCGCATAGGTCAGCGTCTGGATGATCAGCGCGCCGATCACGCTGCCCATGAGGCTGAAGCGACCGCCGGTCAGCGCCGTGCCGCCGAGCGTGACCGCGAGGATTGCATCGAGCTCCAGCAGTTGCCCGGCGTTGTTGCCGTCCGCGCTCTTGACGTTCGAGCTGATCAACAGGCCCGCCACGCCGGCGCAGGCGCCGCAGAACGCATATGCGCCCACGACGAGCCGCCGTGCCTGGATGCCCGCCACGCGCGCAGCCGTCGGGTTGATCCCCACCGCCTGGATGAAAAGCCCGAGCGCCGTGCGCGTGATCGCCAGGTACAGCAGCACGAACACCGTCGCCACGATGAAAAGAGAGAACGGCAACCCCAGCAGATAGCCGCTGCCGAGGAAGAAGAAGGGCTTGTAGTAGATCGTGATGATCTGCCCGTCCGCAATCAGTTGCGCGATGCCGCGGCCCGCCACCATGAGGATCAGCGTCGCGATGATCGGCTGCATGCCGACCTTCGCGACCAGCAGGCCGTTCCACAGGCCACACAGCAATGCGACGCCGATGGCCGCGAGGATCGCGAGCGACATCGGGAAGCGGCTCACGTCGCTGGACACCGAGCCGCCGATCATCCAGGCCGCGACCGACGCCGCGATGGCCACCACGGCGCCCACCGAGATGTCGATGCCGCGCGTGGCGATCACCAGCGTCATCCCGAGCGAAACCAGCACCAGCGGCGCCGCGCGATTCAGGATGTCGATGAGGCTGCCGTAGAGATGGCCCTCGCGCCATTCGAGGCGCAGGAAGCTCGCGTTGAACGCGGTGTTGATCGCAAGGAGCAGCAGCAACGTGACGATGGGCCAGGCGAGGCGATGGCTCATGAGGGACGAAAGGCGGTTCATGTGTTCTGCCTTGCTCCTTCCCCTTCCGGGGGAAGGTCGGGATGGGGGCATGCGGCCTCGAGCACTGCGCGGCGGTGAAGGCCGCGTGCCCCCACCCCTGCCCTCCCCCGGAAGGGGAGGGAGAAAGACAGGAAAGGCGAGTGGCTCATGCTGCTGCAATCATTTCGTAGACCTCGTCCTCGGTCGAACCGCCCGGCAGTTCGCCCACCTTCTGCCGGTCGCGCAGCACCACGATGCGATGCGCCACGCGCACCACCTCGCTCATCTCCGAGGAGATGAAGATCACCGCCATGCCCGCGCGCGCGAGCCGAAGAATCTCTTCCATGATTTCCTGCTTGGCCGCGACGTCGATGCCGCGCGTGGGCTCGTCCAGGATCAGGAGGCGCGGCTCGGTCGCGAGCCAGCGCGCGATCATGGCCTTCTGCTGGTTGCCGCCCGAGAGCAGCCCGATGGGCGTTTCGACGCTCGCCGTCTTGATGCCCAGCGACGCGACGAAGCGCTCGGCCATCGCGGTCTGCTCCGCGTGCGAGAGAAATTTCCGTGTGCCCATGCGGGCCTGCAGCGCGAGCGCGATGTTCTCTCGCACCGACAGTTCGGCCACGATGCCGTCGGTCTTGCGCTCTTCGGGGCACAGCGCCAGGCCTTGGCGGATCGCATCGGCCGGGTTCGAGAAGCTGACCGAGCGGCCGTCGATCTTCAGCACGCCGCGGTCGGGCGATTCGAGACCGAACAGCAGGCGCGCAAGCTCTGTGCGCCCCGCGCCCAGCAGCCCCGCGATGCCGACGACTTCGCCGGCACGCACGCGCAGGTCGGTCGCCTGCAACTGCCCCGCCTGCCCCAGTCCTTCGGTCTGCAAGAGAGCCGATGCCGATTCATCGAATGCGGGAAGCGCGGCAGGCCGTGCCGATTGCGCGGCCAGCTCGCGCCCGAGCATCGCGGCGATCAGCGCCTGCGGGCCGAGGTCCGAAGCTTTCCACTCGCCCACCCAGTTGCCGTTGCGCAGCACGGTGATGCGGTCAGACACCGCGTACATCTGGTTGAGGAAGTGCGTCACGAAGACGATCGCGAGGCCCTCGCCGCGCAACCGCCGCAGCACCTCGAACAGCTTCTCGACCTCATCGTCATCGAGGCTCGATGTCGGCTCGTCGAGGATCAGCACCTTCGACGACACGCCGAGCGCGCGTGCGATCGCCACCATCTGCTGGACCGCGACCGAGTAGCTCGACAGCAGGCGCGTCACGTCGATATCGAGCCCGATGCGCGCCAGCAGCTCCTCGGCCCGGCGGTTCACCGCCGCCCAGTCGATGCGAAAGCCCTGCAACGCGCTGCAGCGCGGATAGCGCCCCGCGAAAACGTTCTCCGCCACCGAGAGGTTCGGGCACAGGTTCACCTCCTGGTAGACGGTGCTGATGCCCAGCTTCTGCGCCTCCAGCGGCGAGCCGGGCCGGATGGCCTGGCCGCCGAGGAACATCTCGCCGCCGCTCGAAGGCAGCACGCCCGTCAGCACCTTGATGAGCGTCGACTTGCCCGCGCCGTTCTGCCCCATCAGCGCATGGATCTCGCCCGGGTAGAGCTTGAGCTGCACGTCGTTCAGCACGGAGATGCCGCCGAACTGCTTGTGGATTCCCCGCAGTTCCAGCACGGGGGTGGCGGTGCTGTCGGTCATGCTGCTACTTGTTCTTGTTGTAGACGTCGATGAACACCGCCGCCAGCAGCACCAGGCCCTTGATGACCTGCTGGTAGTCGATGCCGATCCCCAGGATCGACATGCCGTTGTTCATCACGCCCATGATGAAGGCGCCGATCACCGCGCCCATCACCCGGCCCACGCCGCCCGAGGCCGAGGCACCGCCGATGAAGCAGGCCGCGATCACGTCGAGCTCGAAGCCGAGGCCGGCCTTGGGCGTGGCCGTGTTCAGGCGCGCGGCGAAAACCAGGCCCGCGAGTGCGGCGAGCGCGCCCATGTTCACGAAGGTGAGGAACGCGAGCCGCTGCGTCTTCACGCCCGACAGCCGCGCCGCCTTCTCGTTGCCGCCCAGCGCATAGATGCGCCGGCCGATGGTCGTGCGGTTGGTGACGAAGTCGTACACCACGATCAGCACCGCCATCACCACCAGCACGTTGGGCAGGCCCTTGTACGTGGAGAGCAGGTAGCTGAAGAAAAGGATGATCGCCGCAAAGAACAGGTTCTTCACCAAGAAGAAGGCATAGGGCTCCTGCTCCATGCCGTGCGCCTTGAGCCTGGCGCGCCCGCGCAGCTTGAAGAAGACAAGCGCCGCCGCCGCGAGCGCACCCACGATCAGCGAGGTGGTGCGCAGCGTGTCGCCTCCGAGCGGATCGGGAATGAAGCCCGAGCTCAGGCGCTGGAACTCCACCGGAAACGGCCCCACCGACTGCCCCGCCAGCAGCGCCAGCGTGAGCCCCTTGAACACCAGCATGCCCGCGAGCGTGACGATGAACGACGGGATCTTGCGGAACGCGACGAACCAGCCCTGCGCGGCGCCGATCACCGCGCCTGCCGCGATGCTGATGATCGCGGTCGGGATGAAGTGCCATTCGTACTCCACCATCAGCACCGCCGCGAGTGCGCCGATGAAGCCGCACACCGAGCCCACCGACAGGTCGATGTGCCCCGCCACGATCACCAGCAGCATGCCCAGCGCCATGATGACGACGTAGCTGTTCTGCAGCAGCAGGTTGGTGAGGTTCAGCGGCCGCAGGAGCGTGCCGTCGGTCAGCACCTGGAACAGCACCATGATCGCGACCAGCGAGATCAGCATGCCGTACTCGCGCAGGTTGTTCTTCAGGAAGCCCACGTGGAGCTTCGGTGTTGCGGCGGATGCGGCGCCCTGCACCGCGTTGGCTTCAGGCTGCGACATGGACGGAACTTCCTGCGCTCACGATCGCATGCATGATGCGCTCCTGGGATGCCTCGGCCGCGGTGAATTCGGCCACGAAGCGCCCCTCGTTCATCACGTAGATGCGGTCGCACATGCCGAGCAACTCCGGCAGTTCGGAAGAAATCATGAGAATGCCTTTGCCCTCGCTCGCGAGCTGGTCGATGATGGTGTAGATCTCGTACTTGGCGCCCACGTCGATACCGCGCGTGGGTTCGTCCAGGATCAGCAGTTCGGGCTTGGTGAAGAGCCACTTGCTCAGCACCACCTTCTGCTGGTTGCCGCCCGACAGGTTGACCACCAGCTGCTCGACGCCCGAGCAGCGGATGTTCAGCGCTTTCTTGTAGTCGTTCGCCACCTTGAACTCGCGGCCGTCGTCGATCACCGAGCGTTCGGAGATCGCATCGAGGTTCGCGAGGCTGATGTTCTTGCGGATGCCCTCTTCCAGCACCAGCCCGAGCCCCTTGCGGTCCTCGGTGACGTAGGCGATGCCGTGGTCGATGGCCTTGCGCACCGTGCTCACGTCCACGGGCTTGCCGTGCATGAGCACCGAGCCGCTGATGCGCTGGCCGTACGACTTGCCGAACACGCTCATCGCCAGTTCGGTGCGGCCCGCGCCCATGAGGCCCGCGATGCCGACGATCTCGCCCTGGCGCACATGCAGGTTCACGCCCTTGATCTGCTCGCGGTCGGCGTGCAGCGCGTGGTGCACGCGCCAGTCGCGCACTTCCAGCACGGTCTCGCCGATCTTCGGCGAGCGCTGCGGGTAGCGGTGTTCCATGTCGCGCCCGACCATGCCGCGGATGATGCGGTCTTCGCTGATCGGCTCGCTGCGGCAGTCGATGGTTTCCACCGTCGCGCCGTCGCGCAGCACGGTAACCGAATCGGCCACCTTGGCGATCTCGTTGAGCTTGTGCGAGATGAGGATCGAGGCGATGCCCTGGCGCTTGAGTTCGAGCAGCAGCGCCAGGAGCGCATCGCTGTCGTTCTCGTTCAGACTCGCCGTGGGCTCGTCCAGGATCAGCAGCTTCACCTCTTTCGCGAGCGCCTTGGCGATTTCCACCAGTTGCTGCTTGCCGACGCCCAGGTCGGTCACCAGCGTGGTGGGCGGTTCCTTCAGGCCCACCTTCGCGAGCAGCTCGCGCGTCTTCGCATAGGCGGCGAACCAGTCGATCACGCCGCCGGTGGCGATCTCGTTGCCGAGAAACAGGTTCTCCGCAATCGAGAGCAGCGGCACCAGCGCGAGCTCCTGGTGAATGATGATGATGCCCAGCTTCTCGCTGTCGGCGATGCCCTTGAAGCGGCGAAGCTCGCCCTCGAAATGGATCTCCCCGGTGTACGAGTCGCACGGGTAGACGCCGCTCAATACCTTCATGAGCGTCGACTTGCCCGCGCCGTTTTCCCCGACCACCGCGTGGATCTCCCCCGCGCGCACGGCGAGGTTGACGTTGCTCAGGGCCTTCACGCCCGGAAACGTCTTGGTGATCCCGCGCATCTCGAGGATCGTGCGTTCGCCTCCGCTCACGTTGCTCACTTGACCTGGCTTTCCTTGTAGTAGCCGCTGTCCACCAGCACCTGCTTCCAGTTGGAAGCGTCCACGCTCACGGGCTTGAGCAGGTACGAGGGCACGACCTTGATGCCGTTGTTGTAGGTCTTGGTGTCGTTCACCTCGGGCGTCTTGCCCGAGAGCATGGCGTCGACCATCGCGACCGTCACCTTGGCCAGCTCGCGCGTGTCCTTGAACACGGTGGAGGTCTGTTCCTTGCGCAGGATCGACTTGACCGAAGGCACCTCGGCGTCCTGGCCCGAGACGACGGGCATCGGCTGCGAACCGGAGCCGTAGCCCACGCCCTTGAGCGACGAAAGAATGCCGATCGAGAGGCCGTCGTAGGGCGACAGCACCGCATCCACGCGGTCCTTCGTGTAGTAGGCCGACAGCAGGTTGTCCATGCGCGCCTGCGCTACCGCGCCGTCCCAGCGCAGCGTGCCGACCTTGTCCATGCCCATCTGCTTGCTGCGCACCACGAGCTTGCCGCTCTTGATGTACGGATCGAACACCGACATCGCGCCGTTGTAGAAAAAGAAGGCGTTGTTGTCGTCGGGCGAGCCGCCGAAGAGCTCGATGTTGAACGGGCCCTTGCCGCTCTTCAAGCCCAGCGCCGCCTCGATCGACTGCGCCTGCAGCACGCCGACCTGGAAGTTGTCGAAGGTGGCGTAGTAGTCGACGTTCTTGGAACCCTTGATGAGCCGGTCGTACGCGATGACCTTCACGCCCTTGTCGGCAGCCTTTTGCAGCACGTCCGAGAGCGTGGTGCCGTCGATGGCGGCGATCACCAGCACCTTCGAACCCTTGGTCACCATGTTCTCGATCTGCGCGAGCTGGTTCGGAATGTCGTCGTCCGCGTACTGCAGGTCGGTCTTGTAGCCCTTGTCCTTGAAGTACTTGACCATGTTCGCGCCGTCGGCGATCCAGCGGGCCGACGACTTGGTGGGCATCGAGATGGCGATCAGGCCCTTGTCCTGCGCGTTGGCCAGCGGCGTGAAGCCGACGACGGCGAAGGCCAGGCCCGCGAGCGAGGCCTTGAGGAATTTGCGTTTCATGGTGCGATGAGCTCCGTCTTTTTCTGTGGGGTGCTGTCTGATTCAGGGAACACCGCGGAACCGGCTTCGCCGGGCCGCTGGTGTTGCCCCCGGGGAGGGGGTTGGCGCGCGCGACACGAAGTGCGCGCAGCCTGGGGGCGTACTCAATACTTGCGGTTCGGGAATTCCTTTGCGGCCACTTCCATCGGGAAGATGCCTTCTTCGGTCACGATGCGCTTGGGCAGCGTCTTGCCGGCCTTGATGTCCTTGACCGCCTGCATGAGCTGCGGCCCGAGCAGCGGGCTGCATTCGACCGACACGTTGAGCTTGCCGGCGATCATGGCTTCGAAGGCGCCCTTCACCCCGTCGATCGAGATGATGGTGATGTCCTTGGCCGGCTTCATGCCCGCCTCTTCGATCGCCTGGATCGCGCCGATGGCCATGTCGTCGTTGTGCGCGTAGAGCACGTTGATCTTCTTGCCGTCGGCCTTGAGGAACGCCTCCATCACCTCCTTGCCCTTGGCGCGGGTGAAGTCGCCGGTCTGCGAACGGATGATCTTGAACTTCGGGTCGGCCTTGATGATTTCCTCGAAGCCCTTCTTGCGGTCGATGGCCGGCGCCGAGCCCACGGTGCCCTGCAGCTCGACGATGTTCACTTCGCCCTTCTGGTCCTTCATCTTCTCCACCAGCCAGCGGCCGGCCTTGCGGCCTTCCTCGGTGAAGTCCGAGCCCATGAAGGTCACGTAGAGCGTGTCGTCCTTGGTGTTGACGGAGCGGTCGGTCAGCACCACCGGGATCTTGGCGGCCTTGGCTTCGCGCAGCACGGTCTCCCAGCCCGATTCGACCACCGGCGAGAACGCGATCACGTCCACCTTCTGCGCGATGTACGAGCGAATGGCCTTGATCTGGTTTTCCTGCTTCTGCTGCGCGTCGGAGAACTTGAGCTCGATGCCCGCCTCCTTGGCCGAGGACTTGATCGACTCGGTGTTGGCGGTGCGCCATTCGCTCTCGGCGCCCACCTGCGCGAAGCCGAGCACGAGCTTCTTCTGCGCGAAGGCGGATGCGGGCAGCAGGCTGCCCAGGGACGCTGCGGCGAGCGCGATGTTGAGGGTGCGGCGATTCATGGTCATGGCTGTCTCCTTCTTGATGAGTCTGTGGTTGTGTTGTCGATAAGCAATGAAACCCCGTCGGTCAGAGACTGAGAGGCAATTCGGCGTGACCGAGCAGCCCCCGCAAACGCTGCCAATCAAGGCGCAAAGCGCAGCCATAGCTCGGGCTATGGCGAGCATTTGCAACGCAGAGTGGGAGCGTTTGCGGGGGATGAGCGGTCATGTCGGATTGCCTCTCAGTCTTCTTAGGCCAGCATGTAGCCGGTCTTGACCGTCGTGTAGAACTCCGCGGCGTGGCGCCCTTGTTCGCGCGGCCCGTAGCCCGACCCCTTGCGGCCGCCGAAGGGCACGTGGAAGTCCACCCCCGCGGTCGGCAGATTGACCATCGTCATGCCGACCACGGCATGGCGCCTGAAATGCATCGCGTGCTTGAGCGAGTTGGTGCAGATGCCCGCGCAGAGGCCGAAGGGCGTGTCGTTGCACAGCGCCAGCGCCTGGTCGTAGTCGTCGGCGCGCAGCACGCAGGCGAGCGGCCCGAAGATCTCCTCGCGCGCGATGCGGTGCGAGGGCTTCGCAAGGAACAGCGCGGGGCTCATGTAGTGGCCCGGCGTCGAGCGCTCCAGCGCTTCGCCGCCCCACACATGCTCGGCCCCTTCCTCCCGCGCGATGTCGACCCACGCGAGGTTCATCGCAAGGCGTTCTTCGTTGGCCACCGGGCCGATGTCGATGCCGCGCTCCAGCGCGTGGCCGATCTTCAGTGTCTTCAGGCGCTGGCGCAGCTTGGCCACGAAGGCATCGTGCACCGGCGCCTCCACGATGAGCCGGCTCGATGCCGTGCAGCGCTGGCCCGCGGAAAAGTAGGCGCCCTGCACCGCGCAATCGACCGCGCGATCGAGGTCCGCATCGGCCAGCACCACGAGCGCGTTCTTGCCGCCGGTCTCCAGCTGGACCTTGGCGCGGCGCGTGGCCGCCGCCTGCAGCACGCGCTCGCCGTTGGCGGCCGAGCCGGTGAAGCTCAGCGCATCGACCAGCGCGCTGTCGACCAGCGCCTGGCCCACTTCGCGGCCGCTGCCCATCACGAGGTTGAAGGCGCCTGCCGGCAAGCCGGCGCGGCTGATGATCTCGGCCAGCGCCCCGCCGCAGGCCGGCACCAGTTCGGCCGGCTTGAACACCACGCTGTTGCCATGGGCCAGCGCCGGCGCGATCTTCCAGGCCGGAATCACGAAGGGCGCGTTCCACGGCGTGATGAGCCCGACCACGCCGACGGGCTCGCGCGTCACGTCGACCTGCACGCCGGCGCGCACCGACGCCACGTTTTCCGCGCCGCCGCCGCGCAGTGCCTCGCCCGCGAAGAACTTGAAGACCTGCCCTGCGCGCGCCGTCTCGGCCACCGCCTCGGGCAATGTCTTGCCCCCCTCGCGCGCCAGCAGGAGGCCCAGCTCGTCCTTGCGCGCGATCAGCTCGGCGCCGATGCGGTCGAGCACGTCGGCGCGGCGCTGCGGGGTGCTGTGGCTCCAGTGCGGAAAGGCCTCGGTGGCTGCGCGGATGGCGGCCTCGGCCTGGCGGCGGTCAGCGCGTGCGTACTCGGCGACCACCTCGCTGGTGTCCGACGGATTGGCGCTCACACCGGTGGTCGCGCTGGTTTCCCAGCGGCCGTTGATGTACTGCCGCACGTTCTGATGGATCTCGCCGTGGATCACGAAGGCGCCGACCTTGTCTCTTTGTTTGAATGGGCGAGAGTCTAGGAACAGAATTGATATCGATCCAATCGTTTTTTCGACAAAATGCATATCGATCACCGGATTCTGGAAAACCCGGGCAGACCTTAGTTCCTACAGGCCATGACCAACTACAACCACTGGTTTATTCGCGCGCGGCTCAAGACGCGGCAACTGCTCTTGCTGGTCGCGCTGGCCGAGGAAGGCAACATCCACCGCGCGGCGCAGGTGCTCAACATGACGCAGCCGGCCGCCTCCAAGTTGCTCAAGGACCTGGAAGACGTGCTGGAGGTCCCGCTCTTCGACCGCCTGCCGCGCGGCATGCGGCCCACCTGGTACGGCGAGACCATGATCCGCCACGCCCGCGTCGCGCTCGCGAGCCTGAACCAGGCGCACGACGAACTCACCGCGCTCAAGGCCGGCCGCTTCGGGCAGGTGAGCGTGGGCGCCATCACCGCGCCGGGGCTGGCGCTGCTGCCGCCGGCCGTTGCGATGGTCAAGCGCGAGCAGCCCGACCTTCGCGTGTCACTGGAAATCGAAACCAGCCCGGTGCTGATCGAGCGGCTGGAGCAGGGCAAGCTCGACATCCTCGTGGCGCGGCTCTTCGCCGAGCACGACAAGTCGCAGCTGCGCTACGAGGCGCTGAGCGAGGAGCCGGTGTGCGCGCTGGTGCGGCCGGGCCACCCCATGCTCGGCGAGAGCGGGCTCACGCTGCGCGACGTGGTCGGCGCCGGCTGGATCGTGCCGCCCGCGGGCAGCGTGCTGAGGCATCGCTTCGAGCTGATGTTCCAGGAAGAAGGCCTCGCGCCGCCCACCAACACCATCGAGAGCTCGGCCCTCCTCTTCATCACGCGCATGCTCCAGCAGAGCGACATGGTCGCCGTGCTCGCGACCGACGTGGCGCGCTATTACGCGGCGCACGGCATCGTGTCGCTGCTGCCGCTGGAGATGCCCTGCCACATGGACCAGTTCGGCATCATCACGCGCACGGACCGGCTGCTGTCGCCTGCGGCGCGGGTGATGATGAAGGCGCTGAAGACCGCCAGCATGAGCGTCTATGGACGCAAGCTGGAGATGGACTGACGCCGGGCCGAACGCCACGCAGCCGTTCACGCTGAGCCTGTCGAAGCGCCGCGCGAGGCTTCGACAGGCTCAGCCCGAACGGGTCGATGGCCGCGAACCGATAGAAGGACGCACTCGGGCGCTCAGGTCCAGCCGGCGTCGACGGTGAACTCCTGCGCGGTGCACATCTTCGCGTCGTCCGACGCGAGGAACAGCACCATGCGCGCGATGTCTTCCGGCATCAATTTGTCGGGCAGGCACTGGTTGCGCTTGAGCGCCTTCTCGCCTTCCTCGTCGAGCCACAGCTTCACCTGCCGCTCGGTCATCACCCAGCCGGGCGACACGGTGTTGATGCGGATGCGGTCTTTGCCCAGGTCCACCGCGAGCCCGCGCGTGAGGCCGTTCACCGACGACTTCGCGATCGCATAGCAGGGGTAGCCCGAGCCCTTCGTCTGCCAGCCCGTCGAGCCGAGGTTGACCACCGAGCCGAAGCCCAGCCGCTTCATGCCCGGCACCACCGATTGAATGGCGAACAGCGCGGGCCGCTCGTTGATCGCCATGCGGTTGTCGTAGTAGTCGGGCGTGACCGATTCGAGCGTGTGGCGGTCGTCGCTCGCCACGTTGTTGACCAGCACCGCGAAGTCGCCGCACTCGGCGGCCGCATCGGCGATGGCCGCCTGCAGCGCGCCGATGTCGCGCACGTCGCAGGCGCGCCACCAGGGCGCATCGTGGCCGTCTGCGACGATCTGCTGCGCAAGCGCGGCACTGGCGCTCTCCGCGATGTCGATGAAAGCCACCCGTGCGCCCTGCGCGGCAAAGGCGGCGACGATGGCCGCCCCGATGCCGCTGCCGCCGCCGGTGACGAACACGGTGCGGCCTTTCAGGCTCGGATGAATCGAAAGATTCGGTGAATTCAAGAAGCGTCTCCAGTGAGGCTGGAAAGTGACATTGCAAAATGCATATCGATCTATTCCATTTTGTTTGATTTCAATTATCAATATGCCTTGATACGATCCGCCGCGTCAAGGAGACATGACAAGGAAAACAATGACGAGCTACACCGCACCCTCGATCGAGGGCACCCCCGAATGCATCTGGCCCGCAGAGGCGAACCTGGGCGAAGGCACGCTCTGGTCGCAGCGCGAACAGGCGCTCTACTGGATCGACATCCTCACGCCGCGCCTGTTCTGGTATCGGCCCGCCGACGGCGCGCGGCGCGCCTGGCAGTTCGACGAGGAGATCACCGCGATCTCGGAGCGCGCGCACGCACCGGGCCTGATCGTCACGCTGCGCCGCGGCTTCGCGCTCTTCGACACGACGCAGCTGCCGGGCGCCGGCGCCAAGCCGCGCTACCTGCACCAGCCCGAACCCGAGCGCACGAACAACCGCTTCAACGACGGCAAGTGCGACAGCCGCGGCCGCTTCTGGGGCGGCAGCATGGACTTCGACTGCAAGGCGCCCACCGGCGCGCTCTACCGCTACGACGCCGACGGCAGTTGCACGACACACGACGACGGCTTCGAGGTGACCAACGGGCCCACCTGGTCGGCCGACGGCCGCACCATGTACTTCAACAACACGGTGCTCAACAACCTCTACGCCTACGACTTCGACATGGAAGCGGGCACCGTGTCGAACCGCCGCGTGTGGCACCGCTTTCCCAAGCCTGACGGCCTACCCGACGGCATGACCACCGACGCGGCCGGGCGCCTCTGGATCGCGCACTGGGACGGCGCGTGCGTCACCTGCCACGACCCTGAGACCGCGGCGGAACTCGCCCGCATCGCGCTGCCCGCGAGCAATGTCACCGACTGCGCCTTCGGTGGCCCAGACATGCAGACGCTCTACATCACGACCGCGCGCAACGGCCGCACCGAAGCGCAGCTGAAAGACGAGCCCCTTGCCGGCGGCCTGTTCGCCGTGCGCATCGGCAGCCCCGGCGTGCCGGCGGCGTTGTTCGCCGGCTGAGCCCCTGACCGTTCTCGCTGAGCCCCTGACCGTTCTCGCTGAGCCTCCTAAACCGTTCGCGCTGAGCCTCCTAACCGTTCGGGCTGATCCTCCTAAACCGTTCGCGCTGAGCCTCCTGACCGTTCGGGCTGAGCCTCCTAACCGTTCGGGCTGAGCCTCCTAACCGTTCGGGCTGAGCTTGTCGAAGCCTTGCGCAGCGCTTCGACAAGCTCAGCGTGAACGGGTTTTTACTCAGCGTGAACCGGTTTTTACTCAGCGTGAACCGGTTTTCCCACTCAACATGAACGGGGCTCCCACTCAGCGTGAACGGGCTTCTACTCAGCGCGAGCTTTTATCTTCAGCGACGCTGAACCGGTGTTCCGTCGCGCTGCGGAACACCTCGCCCGGCCGCAGCACCGTCGACGGAAAGCCCGGCTGGTTCGGCGAATCCGGGTAGTGCTGCGTCTCCAGGCAGAGGCCGTCGCCCTGCCGCAGGCTCGCGCCCTGCGAGCCCATGAGGCTGCCGTCGAGGAAGTTGCCCGAATAGAACTGCACGCCAGGTTCGGTCGTGTGCACTTCCATCACGCGGCCGGAGGCTTCGTGCTCGACGCGTGCAGCCAGCGCGAGACCGTCGCCGTTGCGGTCACCGTCAAGAATCCAGTTGTGGTCATAGCCATGCGCGCGCAGCAACTGCTCGTGCCCCTCGCGGATGCGTTCGCCGATGCGCGTCGGCATGCGGAAATCGAAAGGTGTCGCATCCACCTCGGCCGTGCTGAGCGGGATCAGCTGCGCATCGACCGGGCAGAAGCGGCTGGCGGCCAGCATCAACCGGTGGTCCATCACATCGCCGCTGCCCGCGAGGTTGAAGTAGTCGTGGTGGCTCAGGTTCAGCACCGTCGGCTTGTCCGTCTCGGCCCGGTAGTCGATGCGCCAGGTGTTCTCTGTGGCCGAAAGCGTGTAGCGCACCGCAAGGCGCACTTCGCCGGGGTAGCCCTCCTCGCCGTCCGCGCTCGTGTAGCGCAGCTCGATGGCGACGTCGCCGCGCGCGCCTTCCGCTGACACCGGCGCGATCTCCCAGAAGCGCGTGCCGAAGCCCTTCGGCCCGCCATGCAGCGAATTCGCGCCATCGTTCAGGCCCACCTGGTGCGCGGTGCCCTCGAGCGTGAAGCGCCCTGCCGCGATGCGGTTCGCATAGCGGCCGACGATGGTGCCGAAGTGCGGATGCGGCTGGAGGTAGTCGCCCAGCGACGGCAGGCCCAGCACGATGTTCGCGCCGTGCCCGTGCCGGTCGGGCACGTGCAGCGCGGTGACGATGCCGCCGTGGTTGATGGCGGCAAGCCGCAGGCCGCGGCCGTTGTCGAGGGTGTATTCGGTCACCGCGCGCCCATCGGGCATGCGGCCGTATTCACGTGAGGAGATGCTGCTGCTCATTCGGCTCCAGGGGTTGGCGGAAACAGCGCTTCGCGCGCGCACGCCGATGCGGTGTGCAGGCCGATGCGTTCCGTGAGGTCGTGGTAGGTGGGTGGCTCGGCCGCGTGGGTCTTCACCTCGATGCGGTGCCCCGCCTTCGCCACCGCATCGCCGAAGCGCTGCTGCAGGGCGAAGGGCGTGTTCCTGTCGTCGCGGTTGCCGATCAGCACGATGCGCCGCGCCGGGTCGCGCACGATGCCGTTCACGTGGTCCAGCGGATCGTAGAACTGCGTGCTGCCGGTGGTGTCGGTGCGGCCGTCCTTCGACATGCCGAGCATGCGCGCGCGCTCGAGCAGCCCGTAGGCGCCCGAGGTCAGCACCGCGCAGGCCACGCGCGTGCGGCCCATGGTGAGCAGCGCGGCGCCGGCGGTCGCGCCGCCGCTGTGGCCCAGGATCACGATGCGCTGCAGCTGGTGGCGCTGCATGAGCGCATCGAGCGCCGCATCGAGCGCGTGGAACTCCACGGGCTCGCGGCGCCTTCGGTGGTCGCCCGACGAACCGTAGGTGCCGGGCCGCGCCATGAAGATCCACGGCACACCCGCGCGGTCGCGGCTGCGCTGCGCATCGAGCGTGCGCAGCGCCTCGGTGTTCCCGGGAATGCGCGTGGGCGGCTGGTCCATCACGCCGTCGCGGTCGCCGGAGAACTGCACGATGGCCACGCGCGCGCCGTCGATCTCGTCGCTCGCGAAGTAGCGGATGCAGGCCGGGCCTTCGACCGCCTGCACCCAGAGGTAGCCGCGGCGGTCGGGGCAGCTGGCGCGCACGGCCGGCTGGTTCCAGTGCAGCACGGCATCGTCGACTGGCACCGCGGGCGCGCGCTGTGCGCAGGCCGCCTGCATCAGCGCAAGCAGCACGAACGCGAGATGCCGATGCCACCGCAAGACGGGCACGAGGGACATGAAGGGCAGCGTCGTCACAGCTTCCTGAGCAACGCGGAAATGGTTCCGAAGTCGGAGCGGTCGCGGTCGCCCTTCACCAGTACCAGGTCGCCGTCGCGCAGGTACTCGCCCAGGTACTGGGCCACGTCGGCTGCGTTGTCGAAATGCGGACCGAGCAGGCCGGTGGGCACTTCCTCGCGCAGCCAGCGCATCTCGTCGCCGTGCGTCACCACATGCGCGATGCCCGAGGCCAGCAGCGGCTCGGCCAGCCCGCGGTGCATCGCCTCGGCCTGTTCGCCCAGGTTGACGATGCGCCCGAGCACGCCGACCTTGCGCGCGACCGGCGCGTTGCCGGGTGCGCGGTAGCTGCGCACGAAGCCCATTGCGTTGCGCATCGACATGACCTCGGCGTTCCAGCTGTCGTCGACCAGCGTGACCAGCGCGCCGCTGCGGGTGCGCAGCGGCTCCACCTGCATCACCGAGGCGGGCAGCCGCACATCGGGCATGCGCGCGCTGGCCTCCTCGGCATCGAAGCCCATCGCCACGATCGCGGCGAACGCCAGCGCCGAGTTGCGCACGAGGCCGATGCTGGCGACCGGGAACAGGTATTCGTGGATGCGCCCCTTGAACGAGAGCCGCACGCGGCAGCCCGAGGACTCGGGGCGCGCATCGAGCAGGCGGATGCTGTCGTTCGGCCCGGTGCCCACGGTCCACACCTTCGCGGCCGTGCGCATCGCGGCCTTCACTACCTTCGCGAGGTAGGGAATGTGCGCGCTGACGACGGCGATGCCGCCGGGCTCCAGCCCGAGGAAGGCGCGCGACTTGTACTCGGCGGTCTTCTCCAGCGTGTCGGTCTTGGTGGTCTGCGAGAGCCCGACCTCGGTGAGGATCGCCACGTGCGGGCGCGCCTCCAGCGAGATCGGCCCGCGGTCCATCCACAGCGCGCTCTGCGCCATCTCGAGGATGCACACGTCCACGTCGGGGCCCAGGCTCGCCATCGCGCCGGGCACGCCGACGCGCGAGTTGTTGTTTTCCACCGTGGTGAGCACGCGCGCGCCCGGCGGCAGCAGGTCGCGCACCATCGCGACGGTGGACGACTTGCCCACCGTGCCGGTCACGCCCACCACCAGCCCCTTGTAGCGCGCCCGCGCGGCCGCGCCGAGCGAGAGCAGCGCGCGGATCGGGTCGGGCACCTGCAGCAGCGGAAAGTCCGGCGGCAGTCCGTCGACCGCGTGCTGCACGATCGCGCCCGCGCACCGGGTGTGCAGGCGCCGCAGGTCGTCGTGCTGGTCCCAGTCTTCGGGCGCGCGGCTGAAGTTCTCGTGCGCGGCCAGGGTGCGGTAGTCCGATGCCACGAACAGCGCCGGCCCCGGCCGCACCTCCAGGTGCATCGGAAGGCGCACCACCGACTGCACCGACCAGCCCGCGGGCGGCGGCACCAGCCATTGCCCGCCGGTGATCTGCGCGAGTTGCCCGGCCGTCCACACCGGCCCGGGTTCGCGGCTCGCACCCGGCAGGTCGACCGACAGCACCGGTGCGCGGGTCTCGGGCAGCGGCGCCGGCGCGCCGGGCATGCGAAGCCCGCACCACACGGGCAGACGCCGTGCCGCGGGCAGCCCGGGCGCGCCGCGCAGGCGCACCTCGAGCTGCAGCACGTCGCTCTCCATCTGGCGCGCGAGCGGCGGGCGCAGGCCGTAGCGGTCGCGGTAGATGCGCCCGGGCGTCCAGCGGCTGGTCGGCCACATCCAGTCGCAGGGGTCGTGGTCCATGCCCTCGCCCCAGGCCGGCATGGTCTTGCTGCGCATGGGGAGCGCGCGGAACTGCAGCCGCAGGTCCGCCTCGACCGGCGCATCGACCGTCCAGAACGACTCGACCCACAAGAGCTGGCGGCCGAACACCTGGTTGGGCGTGCAGCGCATGCCCACGAGAAGGAGCGGCCCGATCTTCAGCGGCGGCATGGCCGCATCCAAGGGCACGGCATCGACGACCCAGCCGGGCCTGGCGGTGCGCACGGGCGGTGAGGCGGGGCGGGCCACCGCCGCTTCGGCCTTGGCCGATTGCTGCGGTTGCAACGGCTGTTGCGGCAGCACCTCCCGCGCGGGTGGCGCCAGGTGCAGCACGCAGCCCCCTTCCGGCGTCGGAAAGACCTGCGTGCCCAGCGCGTGGCATTGGGCGGCGAAGTGTTCGCTTGCGGCGCGCGCGCGATCGCCTTCGTACTGCGCCGAGAAACCGAAGTCCACGCGGATGGGCGTGAACTGCACGCGCTCGACGCCGTGCGGATGAAGCGTGAGCGAGAAGATGCCCGCGCTCCACGCATCGCCGCGCATCGCATCGAACAGCAGGTCGCCCGCGTCGTGGATGATCGGCCGCCCCCGGTAGATCTCGATTCCCTGCAGCACATGCGCGGAGGTGCCGAGGATGGCGTCGGCGCCCGCATCGATGATCGCGTGGCCCACGGCGATCTCGGCGCGCGAGGGCACGGTCTCCAGGTTGTCGCCCCAGTGCACCGCCACCAGCACCACGTCGACCTCTGCGCGGGCGCGCGCGATGCGCGGCGCGAGCGTCGCGGTCCATTCGGCGGGGTCGGCCAGCGACAGGTAGGCGCCGCCCGGGTGCCAGGCCGTGGCCGCGAACTTCGGCTGCGTGGCATCGAGCGAGAACAGCGCCACGCGCACCTCGCCGGCGCGGGCCATCGCCGGCTGCAGCGCTGCTTCGAGGTCGGGGCCGGTGCCCGCCGAGCCGATGCCGGCGGCGTCCAGCAGCGTCTTCTGTTCCAAGAGGGCCTGCGGGCCGTAGTCGCCGCTGTGGTTGTTGGCGGTGCTCGCCAGGTCGATGCGCGCGGCCGTCAGCACGTCGATCATCTCGGGGCGCGCGCGGTAGTAGTAGGCGCCGGTCTCGTCCTTGTCGACGCCCTGCTCGCCCGTGGTCGCGACCACGCATTCGAGGTTGACGATGCGCAGGTCCGCATCGCGCAGCGCGGCGATGTTGCCGAGCATCGCCTGCGGACCGCCCAGTTCGGCCATCCGGTAGTGCTGGCGCCGGCCCAGGTTGACGTCGCCGCCGAAGGCCACGACGCCCCGTGGCCCCGATGCGGCGGCCGTTTCCGCGGCGCCGGCTTCCGCCTGCTCCGCCTCGCGCTTCTGCAGCATCCGGTGGTACGCCACATACCCAGAGAGGTAGTGCTCCACGTCGTCGATGCGCACCCGGAAGCTGTGGTGCTTGATGAAGAACGACCCCGCCACGCGGTCCGGGTTGCGAAAGAACATCGCAAGCTCCGGCCAGAAGTGGCCGTTGGCCAGGTACCGCGCACGGTGCTCCAGCGCGCGGTCGAACTTCTCGCGATCGAGGCCATCGAGCAGCGGCCGCAGCGCCGGATCGGCCTCGATGCGCAGCACCATTTCGCGCGCGGCCATCATCAGCTCCAGCAGCGTCGGGAAGGTGGTGATGCGCTCCAGCACGAAGTCCAGGTACCCCGCCACGTTCTGCAGCCCGAACTGGTAGTAGCGCGTCTCGGGCCGGTAGCGGGTGAGTTCGTTGACGCAGTAGCTCAGCCAGTGGTCGTGCGCCTGCCAGTGTTTGGCGGCGATGAAATGGTCGAAGGCTTTCTCCACCACCGCGAGCCAGCGCTCGTCGCGCGTGAGCCCATAGAGGCGCATCAGGCCGAAGGCCGCCTCACCGTCGTAGTAGATGACGCGGAACGCATCCTTGATGTCGAGCTTGGGGAAATTGAGCACGTGCACGAAACGCCCGCTCGCCGGGTCCTGCATGGCGCGGATGCCCAGCGCGAGCTGCTCCATCAACGCGAGGTATTGCCGGTCGCCGGTGAGCTCGGTGTACTTCACCAGCGCGAGCAGGCAGACCGCGTTGCCGCCGAGCTTGACCTCGTCGCCGACGTCCACCAGCAGCGCCGCGCGCGTGCCGTCGGGCAGCGGCACCTGGCGGATCAGGCGCTGCGTGAGGAGGCCCAGCGAGCGGTCGATGGCCGCCTTCTGCGTGGCGCTGCGCGTGAGCTCCCAGGCTTCGAGCATCGCGTAGGTGGTGCTGGCGTGGCGCAGGGTGTTGTAGGTCGGGATGGCGCGGTCGAAGCACGGGAACCAGCCGTAGTGGAATTCGCCGCTGGGCTTGACCTGTTCGGCAAGGTAGTCGCTGGCCGAATCGATCATCCGGCGGACCTGCCCCATGTTCCATTGGTCCAGCCGGCGGTAGCCCGCGGACTGGCCTTGGGCGGTGATGGGCCATGCACCGGTTTGATCGACGTACACGGCGCGGGTGGTGAAGCACCACACGGGCGCGGAATCGTCCGCGGGAAAGTCGATCTCGGTGCCGAACCGGCGCTTGGCATGCAGGCGCAGGTTGGCGGGGTTGGGCAGCGCGTGCTCGACCTCGCCGCTGTAGAGCACCGCCGCGCCCTGCATCTCCTGCGCGAGCATCGCGTGCTTGAAGTGCGCGTCGAAGGCGATGCCCTGGTTGAAATAGTTGCGCTTGGTTTGCGCCAACTTCGCTTTCAGCGCGCCCCAGCTCATGGCCGTGACGGTGTCGACGATTTCCGCGCGCAGGCGCTCGGGGAGCCGGTCGCCGCGCTGGGCCTGGACGGCCGCTGCATCGGCGGCGCGTTGCCACGCAGCCTCGATGTCGGGTCCGCGTCCGGCCACGACGCGGGCGCGGCTCTCGCCTTCGCCCATGGCAATGAACACCACGCACCCCGCCTCCGCGGTCGCGGGCGATGCCGCAGGTAGTGCGCCTGCGGCATCCGCCAGGGCGAGCCTGGCGCGGTTCAACAGATCGGCGAGGGGTTGGGGGTCGTGCGTCATTCCAGCGCGAATGATGACAGGCCAAGGCGCGCCCTGCCATCCCGGCGATCCATGATCCGGCGCCCTGCCCGAACGCGGTGTACGTGTTGTTCAGGTGCTGCTCAGGCACCCGGGTCCAGGGCCGCGCAATCGAAGGAGTTCAGGCCCAGGCTTCCATCACCGTGCCGCGCACCGCATCGACCGACACAGTCCGCTTGCCGTCACCCGGCGCGATCCAGCACAGCCACGTGTGCGACCGCCAGCCATTCCAGATCGCAAGCTCGCCGTTGCGTGCGCCCTGCTCGGCCTGGTCGAGCCGCATCAGCCCCGCGCCCATGCCGCTGGCGACCATGCTGCGGATCGCGCTCTCGCCGTCGGCGGTGCGGCCCTGCTGGTACTCGCGGCCCGCGCCCGCGAACAGCTTCTCCAGGTGCACGCGCAGGATGCAGGAGGTCGGCGTGCCCACCCACGGCAGGTTCACCAGTTCGTCGAGCGAAAGATCGGGATGCGCCTGGGCCACCGGCAACGGCAGCACCACGGCCAGGTCGACGACGCCGAGGCGCCGCAGCTCCAGCCCCTCGGCCTGCTCACTGTCGCTGAGCACGTAGGCGCAGTCGAGCTCGCCGCGCTGCACGCCGGCCAGCGTCTCGAACGACAGCCCCTGCTTCAACTGCAGCGTGACCTGCGGATGCCGCTCGGCCAGCGTCACCAGCACTTCGCCCAATTTCAGCGACACCGGATCGACCACCGTGCCGAAGCGCACCACGCCCTGCGCCGCGCCGCGCAGCTGGTCGGCCGCCGAACGCATGCGCATGGCCGAGGCCAGCGTGCGCTCGGCCTCGTCCAGCAGGCTGTGGCCGGCTTCGGTGGGCACCATGCCGCGCGGGGTGCGATCGAAAAGCTTCACGCCCAGTTCGTCTTCGAGTGCCTTGAGCTGCGCGCTGACCGCCGGGGCGCTGGTGAACACGCGCTCGGCGGCGCGGGTGAGGCTGCCCTCCCTGGCGATGGCGACAAAGGTCTTGAGTTGGTAGAGCTCCATGGGGCAAATTGTGGGCGCTTCGGCCCGGATCGGCCATTCGCTTTTTTGGAGGGCCCCCTCCAAAGAAGCGAATGGAAATCGGGGCGGCGAACACCGATTCTTGGAGCCATCGATTCATTGCAAAGGCTCCCCCGTGTCGTCCTCCCTTTCCCCTCGTCAACGCCTGCTCGGCATCGCCGCGCTGCTGGTCGCCACCTCCAGCTGGGGCGGCATGTTCCTCGTCAGCAAGGGCGTGCTGCACCACGTCGAACCGGTGTGGTTCACGCTCATCCGCTACAGCATGTCCGCGCTGCTGTTCGTGCTGCTCATTCTTCCGCGCGGCATGGCGCCCTGGCGCAAGCTCAGGCTGCACGCGGGGCCGCTCGCGCTGCGCGGGTTCGCGGGCTTCGGCGTCTTCAGCGTGATGCTGCTGGTCGGCCTGGCGCACTCTGTGCCCGCGCACGGCGCGGTCATCGTGGCCACCACGCCCATGACCACGCAGCTGCTGCGCTGGGCGCTCGACGGCGTGCGCCCTTCGCGCACGACGCTCCTGGCCTCGGCGCTGGCGCTGCTGGGCGTGGCCATCGTGTCGGGGCTGCTGTTCGGCGACGCATCGGCGGGCGCATCGACGCTCTTCGGCGATGCCATCGCCTTCGTCGGCACGCTGGGCTGGGTCTGGTACACGCGGGGCGCGGCGCGCTTTCCGGGGCTCGACGTGATCGAGTACAGCGCGCTCACGGTGCTGGCCGCATGGCCGCTGCTGCTGGCCGGCGCCGTCGGGGCGAGCGTGCTGGGGCTCTCGCAGATGCCCAGCGCGGAAGGCCTGCGCCTGTCGTGGGAAGCACTGCTCTACGTGGGCCTGGTGTCTTCGGCCATCGCGGTGCTGGCTTTCAACTACGGCGTGAGCAAGCTCGGCGCCGTGACGGGCACGGCCTTCTTCAACTTCGTGCCGGTGTCCGCGCTCCTGATGAGCATGGCGATGGGCAAGATGCCCACGGCCAACGAGGCGGTCGGCATGGCGATGGTGATCGGCGCGCTGCTGATCCATACCGCGGCGGGCCGCAAGGCTTCTGCGGCGCTGGCGGCAGAGGCCGTGCCGACGCTCCAGAATCGCGGCACCTGTGCAGCCACTTCATGAAAACATGAGCCAAGCCCGACTCTTCACGCCCCTTCAACTCGGCGCGCTTCGCCTGGACAACCGCATCGTCATCGCGCCGATGTGCCAGTACTCCGCCACGGAGGGCACGCCCGGCGACTGGCACCTGATCCACCTGGGCCACCTCGCGCTCTCGGGCGCGGGGCTGATGATCCTGGAGGCGACGGCGGTGGAGGCCGCAGGGCGCATCTCGCCCGGCGACCTCGGGCTCTATTCCGATGCCAATGAAGAGGGCCTGGCCCGCGTGCTCGCGGCGACGCGGGCCCATTCGCCCATCAAGATCGCAATGCAGCTCGGGCACGCGGGGCGCAAGGCATCGAGCCGCGCGCCATGGGAAGGCGGCAAGCAGATCGCGCCTGGCGAGCCCGGTGGCTGGAAGGCCTGCGCACCCTCGGCCGTGCCGCACTCGCCGACGGAAGACGCGCCGCTCGCACTCGACGCCGCAGGGCTCGCCCGCATCCGCAAAGCCTTCGTCGACACCGCGCGGCGCGCGGCGCGGCTGGGCATCGACGGCCTGGAGATCCACGCGGCGCACGGCTACCTGCTGCACCAGTTCCTCTCGCCGCTGGCCAATCACCGCGACGACGAATACGGCGGCAGCCTCCAGAACCGCATGCGCTTTCCGCTCGAGGTGTTCGACGCGGTGCGCGAAGCCTTTCCCGCCGACAAGCCGGTGTGGGTGCGCGTGTCGGCCGTCGACTGGGTGCCGGACGGCTGGGACCTCGAAGGCACCGTCGCCTTCGCCAAGGCACTCGAAGCGCGCGGCTGCGCAGCCATCCACGTATCCAGCGGCGGCGTGTCGCCGAAGCAGGCCATCGCGCTCGGCGCGGGCTACCAGGTGCCGTTCGCCGAGCGTGTGAAGTCCGAGGTCGGCATGCCGGTCATCGCCGTGGGCCTTATCACCGAGCCGCGCCAGGCCGAGGAAATCATCGCCAAGGGCCAGGCCGATGCGGTGTCGCTCGCACGCGCGATCCTCTACGACCCGCGCTGGCCGTGGCACGCGGCCGCAGAGCTGGGCGCGCAGGTGAAGGCGCCGCACCAATACTGGCGCTCGCAGCCGCGCGAGTTCAAGGATCTGTTCGAGAACGCGGCGTTCGGGGCGCGTTAACCATCGTCGTCGAACGATTGGCTGCGGCGTCTCTTGCGCTGCCGGAATCCATGCTGCCGATCCAGGCAGATCGCGGCAGATGTCGGCCGATGAGCCAGCCGCTCGCAGCGAGTTTTCGCCGAATGCGAGTCTGCGCACGTGAAGTTTTTTGGCGTTGCCGGGCCTGATTGATGGACATCGAGGTCAGTTCACTATTGTTCGCAGTACGTGTGGCCGGCGTGCATCAGACTTTTGAGCTTCCGCAAAAGAAGCTCTGCGCATGCCACAAACCCTCTCGATTTCCAGCGCGGCCATTCCGCTGTTCCAGGACCAGCCAAGCCTCGAACCTGTGAGGCTGGCCGGCCGCGAAGGCATGAACTGCCTTTTCGAATACGAGTTGCTCCTCAAGACGCCGGATGCACTGGATCCCGGGGCCAGCGGAGCTGCCGATTTCGATCTCGATGCGTTCGTTGGCCGCGAAATCAACTGCTCGATAGAACTGGACGGTTCCGGCGCCTTCGCACCGGGGGCCACGGGCTTGCGCATGGACCACGCAGGCTCCGGTGTGCGCCAGATCAACGCACTGATCACCGACGCTGTCGTCTGGGGAGAAGAAGGCCGACACATCCAATACAGGCTGACGCTGCGGCCCTGGCTGCACCTGGCCACCCTCACCACCGATTGCAAGATCTTCCAGGACAAGACCGTTGTCGAGATTCTCGATGAGCTGCTGGCCGACTACGCATTCCCGGTCGACAAGCGCCTTTTCGACACGTACCCGGTACGCGATTTCCAAACGCAGTTCAACGAGACGGACTTCGATTTCTTCAGCCGAATGTGCGAAGAGTGGGGACTGAGCTATCACTTCGAGCACGACGAAGGCAAGCATCGCCTGGTCCTGAGCGATGCCATGGGGGCCTACAAGCCTGCCGATAGTGCGGCGTACCGGCAAGTCCAATACCACGCGCCCGGATGGAAGGTCGATGCCGAATACATCAGCAGCTTCGTTCCTCATGCGCACCTCACGAGCGGCCAGTATTCGACCCGCGACCACGACTACACCCGCCCACGTGCCGACCTGAGCGTCGTTCGCAAGGATCCCCGGCAGACAGGGCAATCCGGTGCGGAGGTCTACCAGTGGCACGCCGCCGACGGGGGCAGCCACTACGCCCAACCCCGCGCCGGTCGGGCGCAGCCCAACGATCCTCATGACGAAGGCAGACTGCTGGCGCTGTTGCGAATGCAGGCCCTTCGCACCCACGGCGACCGGGCCCAGGCCAGCGGCAATCTGCGAGGCATGCGGCCCGGCTGCATCTTCGAGTTGCAAAAGCATCCTCGAAAGAAGGCGAACGCCGAGTACCTCATCCTCGACACACATTTCGTCATCGAGAACGTCGCACAGGACAGCCAGAACGGGGATGCGGCGCGCGCACGCCGCCAGCAGTGGCAAGTCCTGGTGGACTTCACCGCTCATCCGGTCGCCCAGCCCTTGCGCCCGCCTTCCACGCGTGCGAAGCCCCAAACGGGAGGCCCTCAGTCCGCGCTGGTGGTTGGCCCCGAGGGGCAGAACCTCTGGACCGACGAATTGGGGCGCATCAAGGTCCAGTTTCACTGGGACCGCATCGGCCTGAAGAATCAGCACAGCACCTGCTGGCTTCGCGTGAGCTCCCCGTGGGCCGGCAACCAGTTGGGCGGTATCCATATTCCGCGCATCGGTCAGGAAGTCATCGTCGACTTCTTTGGCGGCGATCCCGATCTGCCGATCTGCACCGGGCGTGTCCACAACCAGTCGAACCTTCCACCCTGGGTATTGCCCAATCAGTCGGCAATCTCCGGTTTTCGCAGTCGCGAGTTGACCAAGGAAGGCGGCAACAGTGCCGCAGGTCGCTCCAACCATCTGGCTTTCGACGATACCGACGGCAGGATCCAGGCGCAGGTGAAGTCCGACCACCAGCACAGCCAGCTCTCGCTCGGCCACATCACACGCATCGAAGACAACGCCGGGCGCAAAGACCCGCGCGGCCAGGGCTTCGAGCTGCGCACGGACGGGCATGGTGCGGTGCGCGCAGGCAACGGGCTCTTGCTCACCACCGAGCCCCGCCCCAACGCGCGATCACATGCGCTCGACAGCGCCGAGACTGCAGACCGTTTGTCGCAAGGCCAGGACCAGCACGACAGCCTGGCCACGGCGGCAATGAGGGCCGACGCGCACGTCCCGGGCGACCAGGACGAAGTTGCCCTGGCACTGAAGAAACAAGGCGATGAGATCAAGGGCCACGGCGGCGATCGTGCCCAGGGTGAATTTCGCGAGTTCCTGGCGCCTCATCTCGTGCTCGCCAGTCCAGTTGGCATTGCAACCGCCACGCCGCACTCGACGCACCTTGCCAGCGGTGAGCACATTGCGCTGACCAGCGGCAGCCACACCAGCATCTCATCCCAAAAAAGCTTCCTGGTCAGTGCCGCGCAAGCCGTTCGCCTGTTTGCCTTCAAGGGCCTGATCAAGATCGTTGCAGCGCAGGACGACATCGACATCACGGCACTGCGAAAAAGCATCCACATGCTGGCCAGGAAGGACATCACGTTGAGGGCCAACAAGATCACGCTGGACGCCGACGAGATCGTGACCATCAACGGCGGCACCAGTTACAGCCTATGGAAAAAGGCCCACATCGAGCATGGAACCACCGGCCTGTGGCGCGAATACGCAGGCAGTCACAGCCTCCAGCCGCAGAAGGAATTGCCGCTACCAACGATCAAATTCCCGACGACGCTGTGCGAGGACTGTGTGCTCAAGGCGCTCAAGTCCGGCAGCCCGGTTGCAGCGGTCGGGGAATGAGCCGTGTACTTTGCACAAGATCCCACCGACCTGAGAACGGCTGAAAAGCACCTGGCCGATGCGTTCGCTGCCGAACCCGGTCTCCATTGGATAGCGCTGATCGACAGCGCGTTCGACCACGGCAGCAACGCCGTCGGAACCCTCTACAAAGGGCTCAATTGCTACGCGGCGGAATACCCGCTCAACGACCTGGCGGGCGCAGCGCCGTGGTTGATCGAACTGGACCCGTTCGAAAAAAGCCACCGGCAGATCGCGCGGCTGCTTGCCCACTGCAGCGGACGACCGATGCTCAGCGTGATGGCAAGCCGTATTCCGGCGCGGGCTCTCGGCAAGCGCTGGCTGCCCTTGCATCGCGTGCACACGAACGACAACCAGCGCCTCCTGCTTCGCTTTGCCGACACCCGCACGCTGCCCTTGCTGCCCGACATCCTGGCGCCTGCGCAGTGGGCGGCCATTGCGGCGCCGCTTGCCCATTGGTTCTATGTGGCACGAGAGGGCGCCATGGTCGCCGCTCGTTTGCCCGAGCCCTCGGAAGCCGCTGCGCCGACGGCCTTGCATCTGAGCCAAGCACAGCTGGACGCCATGGTGAGAGCCTGCGAACCCGATGCCGCACTCGACCTGCTGGCCGATCAGATGCCTGAAATATTCGCGCCCACCATGGCGCACGGCAACCTGCACGGCTACATCAAGAAAAAAACATTCGGCTTGATCGAGAGGCACGGCATCGAAAACTGGACTGACAAGGTGTCACTGGTCACGGCCGAGTTGCTGACCAGCGGAAAGATTCATCACAACCCCAAGCTGGAGGAACTGCTGCTCACCAAGGCGTGGCAACCGGGCAATCTGCGCGAAGCATTGCTGAATCACAACATCCTTTGAACGTCTGCAAAGCATGGAATATCTCGTCGTTTTTCTATCGTTGCTTCTGTATTTCTGGCAACGCCATGGCTTGTTCATCTTCGTTCCGCTCGTCTATTCGATCGGTTACCTCTTGCTGGGATGGATCGGGGTCAAAACCAGGATCTTGCGTCTTGGATTGACCTTGCTGTGCGTGCCCATCCTTTTCTGGTCTTTCTTGTTCCGAAGAAGCTTCTTCATGGCCGAAGACGCCTCGGAGTTCTGGGCAATGGCCGTCAGTCTTTGGCACGAGGTGCTCACTGCTTCTCCTACGAATCCCTGGATCATCTGCACCACCCTCAGCATGGCGGCGGGTTCGATTCTTTGCAGCATGGGAATCTCGAAGAAAAGGCGTACGAAACAACGCCAGAGCGCGGCATCATGAAAGCGATCGCCCTTGCAAGCACCTCGAAGCATTCGCGCATTTCGCGCGCCGTCTGGCGCGCGCTGGGTGTCTCGGTAGCTGCCGTCGTTCTGACTGCTTGCGACAACAACGACATGCTGGCTGGGGATGTCACCGGCTACAACCACATGCCTGACTCCGGTTGGAGCATTGGGGGTTTCACGGTCGATGGTGCAGGAGGGCCAAATATTCAACCCGAAAGCGGCGGCGGGAAATTCTCCTGCTGCATGTCGTTCCCAAAGCACTGGCGCCCCGGGATGAAAGTCAAAGTCAGATGGTTCTACAACCACAAGGCCAGCGACCCCGAGGCTACGCCTCCCCCGCCCCAAGAAGCGGAAGCCGAAGTCCCTGAATACACGCCCAAGACGGCGGGCGCAGTCAACGTGCATTTCTATTCGGATCACCGCATCAAGGTGGTGATAAGCAGGTATGCGATCGAACATCCTCGCTATCCGATGAGCAAAGACGACACGAAACCCTGGGTCACGCGCACGGACATTGTTGATGAATGACCTTGCGCATGCGCTGGAGGAAGCCGGACGCGCACAGCTCGGGACTCAGTCCGTTGCCCATGACGACAGCATTAAAAACACCGGGAGGAAATCCATTGAAATCAATCACCACACGCCGCCCTGTGCCGCATCGCCTCTGGCAGCTCGCCTGCATCGGGGCGGTAGCGATCATGCTGGGCGCCTGCAACGATAACGACATGCTGGCTGGGGATGTCACCGGCTACAACCACATGCCTATATCGGGTGGGTGGAGCATTGCCGGATTCACAGTCAATGGCGCTGGGGGGCCCGGCATTCAAGCCGAGAGCGGCGGTGGGAAATTCTCCTGCTGCATGTCATTTCCCAGGCAATGGCATCCTGGCATGAAGGCCAAGGTCAGCTGGTTCTACGACGTCAAGGTCGGAGACCCTCGAACACCCCCTCCGCCGC
>NZ_JXQQ01000042.1 GCF_000834655.1 Variovorax paradoxus | reverse complement strand
CTGACGCTGCCGCCGCCTTCGTATGCGCGGCAGGGCGGCGAGATGATCGCCGCGCAACTGGCGCAGATCGGCATCAACGTGAAGATCCAGAACGTCGAGTGGGCGCAGTGGCTGAGCGGCACCTTCGGCGGCGCGCACGACTTCGACCTCACGATGGTTGCGCACGTCGAGCCCTTCGACCTGGTGAAGTACACCGAGGCCGACTATTACTGGGGCTACGACTCGAAGAAGTTTCGCGATCTGTTCGTCGCGATCCAGAACGAAGAAAACAAGAAGCGACGCGCCGACCTCTTGGCCGATGCGCAGCGGCAACTCGCGACCGATGCGGTCAACGGCTTTCTGTACCAGGCGGTGTTTCCCACCATCGCGCGCAAGGAGGTCAAGGGCCTGTGGGCGAGCATGCCGATCGTGGTGAACGACCTGGCCGCCATTTCGTGGAGCTGATGCAATGACCAAGCCTTTGTATTCCCTGAGTGCGGCCGAACTCGGCGCGGCTTATCGCAGCAAGGAACTCTCGCCGGTCGAGGTGGCGCGCGCGGTCAACGAGCGCATTGCGGCGCTGGAGCCGAAGCTGCACGCGACCTGGCTCTTCCGCCCCGAGTTCGCGCTGGAACAGGCCCGCGCCTCCGAAGCGCGCTGGCTGGCCGGCACGCCGCGCGGCGCGCTCGACGGCGTGCCCGTGACCATCAAGGACAACCTCGCGACCGCGGGCGACCCGATGCCGCTGGGCACCGCGTCCTACGACCTCGTGCCCGTGCCGGAGGATTCGCCGCCGGCCGCCCGCCTCAAGGAAGATGGCACCGTGCTCGTCGCCAAGACCACGATGCCCGACGTGGGCATGCTGTCGTCCGGCCTCTCGACTTTCCATGAACTCTCGCGCAACCCCTGGGACCTGTCGCGCACGCCCGGCGGCTCCAGCGCCGGGGCCGGTGCGGCCGCGGCTGCGGGCTACGGGCCGCTGCATGCGGGCACCGACATCGGCGGCTCGCTGCGCCTGCCCGCGAGTTGGTGCGGCATCTTCACGCTCAAGCCCAGCTTCGGCCGCATTCCGCTGAGCACCCCCTACATGGGCCGCTGCGCCGGACCGATGACCCGCACGGTGGAAGACGCGGCGCTGATGATGCAGTCCGTTGCGCAGCCCGACAGCCGCGACTACTCCGAGCTGCCGCCGCCCGTCATCGACTGGCTGGCCTTCGACGTCGATGCCTCCTTCCTCGCGGGCAAGCGGGTGGGCCTCCTGATGGACGCGGGCTGCGGCCTGCCGCTCGATCCGCAGATCCGCAAGGCGGTGCTCGCTGCCGCGAAGAAGATCGAGGCGGCCGGCGCCCGCGTGGAGGAAATGAAGCCCTTCATGACCCCGAAGATGCTGCAGGGCATGGACCACTTCTGGCGCATGCGCTCGCTGACCGACCTGCGCGCCATGGCGCCCGAGCGCCGCGCGATGATGCTGCCCTACATCGATGCCTGGGCCGAGAGCGCAGCCGGCTTTTCGGGCGAGCACATCTTCGACGCCTACAGCCAGTTCGTCGCCACGCGCGCGGCCACCGTCGCCGCGACCGTGGGCTTCGACTTCGTGATCTCGCCGGTGTCGCCCAACATGCCCGCGCCCGCGGAGCACGCTTCGCCCACGAACAACCCGCTGCGCTCGCTGGAGCACATCGGCTTCACGGTGCCCTACAACATGTCGGAGCAGCCGGCCTCGTCGGTCAACTGCGGCTACTCGGATGCCGGCCTGCCCATCGGGCTGCAGGTGGCGGGCCGCCGCTTCGACGACCTCGGCGTGCTGCAGTTCAGCCGCGCCTTCGAACTGATCCGCGACGCGCAGAAGCCCTGGCCCGAGCTCCAGTGACCCAATCGACTCCGATCCAAAGAGAGACAAGATGACTGCAGCAACCCACTACATCGACGGCGCCCGCGTGGCCTCGCCGGGCGCCGAAACCATTGCAGTGATCGACCCGAGCGACGGCCAGCGCTTTGGCGAGATCGCACGCGGCACGGCCGCGGATGTGGACGCTGCCGTACGCGCAGGGCGCAAGGCGATGGGCGAGAACTTCGACGGCCCCTGGGGCGCGATGACTGCGCTCGAACGCGGCCGCCTTCTCGCCAAGCTCGGCGCCGCGGTGATGGAGCACCACGAGGAACTCGCGCAGCTCGAAGCCCGCGACACCGGCAAGGCGCTGCGCGTGGCCCGTAACGACGCCACCGCGCTCGCGCGCTACTTCGAGTACTACGCCGGCGCCTGCGACAAACTGCACGGCGACACGCTGCCCTACGAGCGCGGCTACACGGTGCTGACCGTGCGCATGCCGCACGGCGTGACGGGGCACATCATTCCCTGGAACTACCCGATGCAGATCGCGGGCCGCAGCGTGGGCGCATCGCTCGCAGCCGGCAACGCCTGCGTGGTCAAGCCGGCCGAAGACGCCAGCCTCTCGCTGCTGCGCCTGGCGGAGATAGCGACCGAGGTGGGCTTTCCCGCCGGTGCGCTGAACGTGGTGACCGGCTACGGCAAGGAGGCGGGCGCCGCGTTGTGCGCGCACCCGGGCATCGACCACATCTCGTTCACCGGATCGACCGTCACGGGCCGCAGCGTCGGCCTGGCCGCCGCCGAGCGGCATTGCCCCGTGACGCTGGAGTTGGGCGGCAAGTCCCCGCAGCTCGTGTTCGCCGATGCCGACCTCGACGCGGCCGTGCCCGTGCTGGTGAACGCGATCATCCAGAACGCCGGCCAGACCTGCTCGGCCGGCAGCCGCGTGCTGGTGGAGCAATCGGTGTACGAAGAGGTCGTGAAGCGGCTGGCCGAGCGCTTTGCAGCCGTGCGCTCGGGTCCGCCCGCCGACGACCTCGACATGGGCCCGCTCATCAACGAAAAGCAGTTCCGCCAGGTGCGCGACATGGTTGCGACCGCCGAAGCGAACGGCGTGAAGGTCGCGGCGCGCGGCACGGTGTCGCCGAACGCATCGGCCAGCGGCTACTACCAGGAGGCCGTGCTGTTCCGCGATGTGCCCGCCGACAGCGAGCTCGCACAGCGCGAGGTCTTCGGCCCCGTGCTGGCGGTGATGCCCTTCGCCGACGAGGCCGAGGCCATCCGCCTGGCCAACGGCACCGACTTCGGCCTGGTGGCCGGCGTGTGGACCCGCGACGGCGGCCGGCAACTGCGCGTGGCGAACAAGCTGCACTGCGGCCAGGTCTTCATCAACAACTACGGTGCGGCGGGCGGCGTGGAGCTGCCGTTCGGCGGCGTCAAGTCGAGTGGCTTCGGTCGCGAGAAGGGTTTCGAAGCCCTGCTAGGCTTCACGACCCTCAAGACCATCGCCATCAAGCACGGATGAACCCATGAACACGAACGCACAAGAAGCACAAGCGCCCCGCCGCGTCGGCCTGGTCGGCGTCGGCCTGATGGGCAGCGGCATCGCGCAGAACATCGTCAAGCACGGCCACAGGCTGACCATCCTCGACCACCCCGGCAACCAGCCCGTCGGCGCGCTGCTCGCAGCCGGCGCCACCGCCGTGTCGGACGTGACGGCGCTCGCGGCCGATGTCGACGTGCTGATCCTCTGCGTCACCGGCACGCCGCAAGTCGAGGCCGTGATGCTCGGCAAGGATGGAAAGGGGGGCGCGCTCGCCAGCCTGCGCCCCGGCACCGTGGTGATCGACTGCTCGACCGCCGTACCCGACTCCACCACCAAGGTCGCGCAAGCCGTGCTGGCCAAGGGCGGCAAGTTCCTCGATGCGCCGATGACGCGCACCGCCAAGGAAGCCGCCGAAGGCCGGCTCAACCTGCTGGTGGGCGGCGATGCCGAAGTGCTGGCCTCGTGCCTGCCGCTTCTGCGCTGCTTTGCCGAGAACATCACGCATGTGGGCGGCATCGGCGCGGGCCATGCGATGAAGCTGCTGCACAACTTCGTGTCGCTCGGCACCGTCGCGCTGCTCTGCGAAGCGGCTGCCTGTGCAGGGCGCGCCGGCGTGGCGCCCGATGTGTTCGTCGATGTGCTCGCCAAGGGCGGCGGCAACGGCGTTGCGCTGGAACGCGTCAAGCCCAAGCTCCTGACCGGCAGCACCGATTCGCTGAAGTTCTCGATGGCCAACGCCAAGAAGGACTTGGGCTACTACAACGACATGGCGCAGCAGTCGTCGGCCAGCCACGGCATCGCCGAGGCCGTCGAGAAACTGCTGACCCACGGCATCGAAACCTTCGGTCCCGACCGCATGGTGCTCGACCTGGTGGAAGCGCTGAAGAAGTAGAGCGCCTTGCTCGCGCTACGGCACGTAGCGCGAGAGCAGGTGATCGACCAGGCGGCGCTGCGGAAAAGTCAGCGTCTCCTGCCGCGTGCAGAGGTACATGCGGCGCGACGCCCATGCATCCGACAGGTTCAGGAAGCGCAGGCCCATTTCCTTGCGGTAGGTGGCCGCCGCGCCCTCGGGCAGGATGCCCACGCCCATGCCCGCTTCGATCATCCGGCACACCGCCTCGAAGCTCTTGACCTTTACGCGCAGGCGCAGCACCTTGCGCGCGGCGACCGCCGCATCCTCGATGGTGCGGGCGATGGCCGAGTCGTTCTCGAGGCCCACGAAATCGAAGTCGAGCAGATCCGCGAACGACACCTCTCGGCTGCGGTACGGGTGCTTGCGGTGGACGATGGCCACCAACCTGTCCATGCGGTACGGAATGAAGTTGAGCGTCGTGTCCGCGGTGTCGCCCGTGATCACGCCGACATCGGCGTGCCGGTCGCGGATCGCCTGCACGATCCACACGCTGCGGTGCTCTTCGACATCGACACGGATCTCCGGATAGCTCCGTCGAAAGCTCGCCACGTCGTCGGGCAGGAACTGCCCCATGGCCGACGCATTGGCCTGCAGCCGCACGCGTCCGGTCGCGCCCTGCGCGTAGTCCGAGAGATCGGCGCGCATGCGGTCGACGTCGCGCAGGATGAGTCGCGCATGGATGGCCAGCGACTCGCCCGCACCGGTTACCGTCACGCCCTTGGAGGTGCGCTGGAAGAGCGGCACGCCGAACTCGGTCTCGAGGATGCGGATGCGGCGGCTCGCGGCCGAGAGCACCATGTGGTGCTCCTCGGCGGCCTTCGACAGGCTGCCGGATTCGAGGGCGCTCAGGAAGAGCGCAAGGGAATCGAGGTCAGGCCGCATCGATCCGTTCAGCGCAGGGTGATCTCGAGCGAATCGAACGGCGCCTCGAATTCGGCGCGCCATGTTTCGCCGGGCACGATGGGCCAGGCGTCGGTCCAAGTGCCGGTGGTGACCACGTCGCCGGGCTGCAGCGCGGGTGCGCCTGGGCAGGCCTGCAGTTCCTGCACGAAATGGCAGAGCGCATGCAGCGGGCCGTCGAGCACGTTGACGCCGGTGCCTTCGTCGACAGCCTCATCGCCCTTGAACAGCCGAAGGCGAGCGGCTGCCAGCTGGTCGTCGAGCTCGGCGCCCGTGCGCGCGAACTGGCGGACGGGCGTCTCGCGGCCGACCAGCAAGCGCGCGTGCAACGCGCCGTCGGCCACGGTTTCCGCGGCGGTGAATTTCCAGTCGCAGTGAGACTGCACGATCTCGAAACCCGGTGCGAGCCACTCGATGCAGCCGAAGACCTGCTCCAGCGTGGCGTCGCGCGGTGGCGTCGCGGCGATGCCGAAGACAATTTCCGGTTCGATCCGGGGCTGGAGGGTCCCGGCGAGGTCGATGGTTCCATGCCCGTCGCAGCGCGTGAGCGTCGTGCTCCATACCGGGCCCCAGATCGGCCCGAAGACGCCGTAGCGCTGCCAGATGGTGCGGTTGGTGAAGCCGATCTTGTAGCCGACGGGGCGCTCGCCGCGCGCGAGCCGCAAGGCCCGCAGTGCGAGCGCGTCCCGGTAGGCGGCGGCGACGTCGGTGCGACCGAGGCAGGAGCGGTCCGAAGGCCACGGCGCGGCCTTGTCGTAGTGGGCAAGTACGGCTTCGGGGGTCATCGAATCAGTCTACATGCGACGGGGCCGCAGTCACAGCCATGTCACGCTGTGCGTGGCAGGCTTGCGGCCTTGGAAACACAACGCCGCTTTCGCCTGCGACCCGTCGTCATCGCGTCGGCGGTTGCCTGCCTGATCGCGCTGGCCGCCGCATGGCACTTCACGGCGCGTACCTCGCCGGCGGCGGGCCCGCCGCTGGAGATCCGCTGGCATGGCAACGGCATCGTTCTGCAGGGCGCGGTGCGGGACGTGGCCACGCAGCGCGCGCTGGCCGAAGGCGCGGCCGCGCGGCTCGGCGGCGAGGCCGACCAGGTGGTGGACTGGCTCGACATCGTGCCCTCCGCGCTGCCGGTGGCGAACGCCTCGGCGCTCGCCGAGCTGATCGGTCTCGGGCAGGAAGGCTGGCACCTGCAGCGGCGGCCGAAGGACGGATGGCTGGCCGTGCAGTCGCTCTCCGACGAGCGAAGTGTCCGGGCCCGGGCCCTGCTGCGCGCCGCGTTCGGCCCCGAGGTGTCGATGGAGCTGGTGGCGCTTCCCTGAGCCCCCGCGTGGCGGAGGGACGGTCATGCCGCCGTCATGTCGCATGGCCAGCATGCGCTGCATTCCAATACGGAGGAGAAGATCCATGCGTGCATCGTTGAAGCATCTCGCGCTCGCGGGTGTGGTCCTGGCCACGTTGTCCGCCTGCGGCGGCAGCGACGGCGGCAATCCGGGGAGTTTCTTTCCCATTCTTCCGCCGGCGCCGGCGCCAGCGCCCGCGCCGCCGCCACCCGCTCCGGCGCCTCCCGGCAGCATCGACGTGAAGCTCATCGCCTTCAACGACCTGCACGGCAACCTGGAGCCGCCCAAGCTCTCGATCACCGCGCCCGCCACCGGTGGCGGCACGGTCGCGGTGCCCGCAGGCGGCGCGGCCTACCTGGCCTCGGCCGTCGCATCGCTCAAGGCGAAGAACGCGAACAACGCGGTGGTGTCGGCGGGCGACATGATCGGCGCCTCGCCGCTGGTGTCGGCGCTATTCCTGGACGAATCGACCATCGAGGCCGTGAACGCGATGAAGATCGACTTCAACGCCGTCGGCAACCACGAGTTCGACAAGGGCCAGACCGAACTGCTGCGCATGAAGAATGGCGGCTGCGCCAAGAACACAGCGCTGGAGCCCTGCCGCGTGAACAAGGCCTTCCCGGGCGCGAACTTCGGGTTCCTCGCGGCCAACACGGTGAAGACCGACGGCAACACGCTGTTCCCCGCCACCGGCATGAAGAGCTTCACGAAGGACGGCGCCACGGTGAAGGTCGCCTTCATCGGCATGACGCTCAAGGGCACGCCCAACATCGTGACGCCCGCCGGCGTGGCGGGCCTGAGCTTCAAGGACGAAGCCGACACGGCGAATGCGCTGATCCCGCAACTGAAGGCGCAGGGCGCGGATGCGATCGTCGTCGTGATCCACGAAGGCGGCACAACCACCGTCGGCTACAACGACAAGAGCTGCGCGGGCCTGAGCGGCGACATCCTGCCGATCCTGAACAAGCTCGACACAGCGGTCGACGTGGTGATCTCGGGTCACACGCACCGCTCCTACGTTTGCGACTACGGCAAGACCAACCCGGCCAAGCCGTTCCTGCTGACGAGCGCGGGCCAGTACGGCACGCTGCTGACCGACATCAACCTCACCATCGACACCCGCACCCGCAAGGTGACGGCCAAGGCTGCTGACAACGTGATCGTGCAGGGCGAGGCTTTTACCAGCGGCGCCACCACCGTCGCGCTGACCGACCAGTACCCCGTGTTCGGCAAGAACCAGGAAGTGGCCGCGCTCATCAGCCAGTACCTCGCGATCGCCGGGCCGCTCGTGCAGCGCGTCGTGGGCTCGCTCACCGGCACGGCCACGCGCACGCTGACGCCATCGAAGGAAAGCGCACTGGGCAACCTGATCGCCGATGCGCAGCTCGCTGCCACCAGCCCGGCCGGAAAGGGCGCCGCGCAGATCGCCTTCATGAACCCGGGCGGTGTGCGCGCCGACCTTGCGCCGGCACAGGACGGCAGCGTGACCTACGGCCAGATCTTCGCTGTGCAGCCCTTCGGCAACAGCCTGGTGGTGAAGACGATGACCGGCGCGCAGATCAAGGCCGTGCTGGAGCAGCAGTTCAACAGCGGCTCGAACACGCCGGCGGCGCCGAAGGTGCTGCTGCCCTCGCGCGGCTTGACCTACAGCTACAGCGCCTCGGCGCCCGGCGGTGCGCGCGTCAGCAACATGGCGCTGAACGGAACCGCCATCGATCCGGCGGCGAACTACCGCGTGACGATGAACAGCTTCCTGGCCACCGGCGGCGACAACTTCACCGTGTTCAACCAGGGCACGGACACGCTGGGCGGCGACCAGGACGTCGACGCACTGGAGGCCTATATCAAGGCGAACAGCCCGCTCGCGCCGCCAGCCACCGACCGCATCACGCTCCTGCCTTGAGCCCTGGCTGGCGGGCCAGCTCGTCGACGCGTTGGCGATCAAGGTCTGCGTGGCGACGCCGCATCGGCTGCGGCTGGGATGAGACCAGGATGTGGCACAGCCATTCCGCAGGGCCGGCGTTGTAGCGCGCCAGCCACCAGCAACTGGAGGCGACCTGCAGCGCGAAGATGGCGGCGCCGCACAGCACCAGGCTCACCGGATCGAGGGTGAGGTTGGCGCCGTGCAGGAGGCACAAAGTGAACAGCGCTTGCGCGAGGCCGTTGGTCAGTGCCATCCGGCCGGCGGGCACCAGCTTCAGCAGCCAGCGTCGCCATGCGGCGCGCTGGAACAGGAGGACGAAGGCGGCGGCAAGGAGCGCGCCCTGCGCGAGCAGCCCGACGTCGCGCAGCGCAGGGGCTGCAGATGCGCCGACCATCGAGATCGCGCTCACTCCAAAGCCCGCGAGCAGGACGCGTTGCCAGAAGCGCCGATGCGCGACCGACTCGCGCAGCACGGCGATGTGACCGAGCCATGAACTCGTGGCCGTCAGCACGAGCAGGCCGGCCATCGCGTGGCCGGGGAGAAGGCCAAGCAGATTGACCGTCAGCACGCCGAACAGGGCGAAGCCGCGCAACGCGTCGGGCAACGAAAGACGGCCCATGCGCGCTGTCGGCAAAGGCAACGTACGGAGAGTCTCGGAGGTCATCGAAGTACGTGTGGGTGATGGTTGAGTGGGGGGTGGATTCGGTTGCGATCCTATGAATCACCATTGCCCCAACATTGCGTTTCGGCAGTCGATGGATGTCGTGCGCAAGCGGGGCTCCTGTTGCCCGTTTCGCGCGCCGCGAACGCCCGCGCAGGCTCGCGGCCTGACTTCGCGTAGGCGGGATTCCCACGTCGGATTTTTCGTGTTTCAACCGGCTTAGCATGGCCCGATCTGCCGCCGCAGGCAGAGGCTATTTCTGCCGATCCATGACTTTGCAAAGGAATCATCATGAACACCAAGAATCTCCGCACTCTCGCGTTTTCGTCTGTCGTCGTGGCTTGCAGCCTGGCCTTTGTGGGGTGCACCACGACACGTCCGCAGGATCAGGCCAGCAGCGCAACCTCGCGCACTTCCATCGACGCGCAGGTCGACGCCTCGCTGTCGAAGTTGTATGACTCCGTGAAGGGCTCGCGCGAACTGGTCGCCAAGTCCAGCGGCGTGCTGGTGTTCCCGGCCGTGGTCGGGGCCAGCCTGGGCGTGGGTGCCGAATACGGACGCGGCGCGTTGCGCGTGAACGGCCGCACGCAGTCGTACTACAGCACCACCGCGGGCTCGGTGGGCTTCCAGGCCGGAGCGCAATCGAAGGCCGTGATCTACCTGTTCACCACGCAGGCGGCGCTCGACAAGTTCCGCGGCAGCAAGGGCTGGACGGCCGGCGCCGACGCCACGGTGGCTGTAGCCACCATCGGTGCCAATGGCAACGTCGACACGAACACGATCCGGCAACCCGTGGTGGGCTTCGTGCTGACCAATGTGGGGCTGGAAGCCGGCGTCTCGCTGTCGGGCGCGAAGATCACCGAGATCCAGCTGTAAGGCAATTGCTGACGCGGGGCTCGCGCCCCGGCGTCAGTCGGCCAACTGCTCCGCCAGTTGCGCCTGCAGATCGGCGACCTGCCTGCGCAGGTCGTCGTTCTCGCGCGTGAGTTCGGCCACGCGCTGTTCCAGCGCTTCGACCGCGTCGGGTTTGGCGGGTCGATCCTCCGATCCAGATTGCGGCGACTCTTCGCGTGGCTTGCGCTTGGCTTCGCGCACGCGCTTGGCGGCTTGCTTGAGTTCGTCCTTGCCCGCGTTCGCCGCCGAGACCTGCTCCTCGGCAGGCAGGCTGGCCACGGCCGCAGCGGTGTTGATCGAGATCACACCCGACTTCACCGCGGCCACCAATTCGGGCGCGGCCTGCTTCTGGATCTTCTCGATCATCACCACCTGGCTGCTGCTCAGGCGCGCGGCCTTGGCGATGGATTCGCGGCTGTTCAGCGGTGCAGGAGGGGGCAGGGCGGCGGTGGTGTCGGTTGCCGATTCGCCGGCCGGTGCGTCGACATCGAAAGGAGGGTCTTCCGACGACGACGTTTCCGACAGCGCGCGGGAGCGTTGGTCATCGACGATGACCTTCTTCCGGAGCGCCAGCACGCCGCGCTGATAGTCCGAGATGCTGCGCCGCCCGAGGTGCTGGTCGATCATCCAGAGGTGCACGTCCTCCATCGTCTTGAAGTGCGTGTTCTGCACCGTCTGGAACGGCAGGCCGTGCTTCTGGCAGATGCCGTAGCGGTGGTGGCCGTCCACCAGCACCTCGCCCCACAGCACAAGCGCGTCGCGGCAGCCCTCGGTGAGGATGCTCCGTTCCAGCGCCGCGTATTCCTCCGGAGACATGGGATCGATATAGGCTTTGAGTTCTTCGTTGACGACGATGTTCATGAGGGAGGGATCGGGGAAAGGGGCGAAATTCTAGATGCGCGCGTCGTGCGGACTTCGAGCGAACGCTCCCATTGCAGGGGCGATGTTTCGCGGCACACGAATCGCGCGTCGGTGGAACTGCAGATGGCCACCATGTGGTCGCGCGTGGGCTGCAACTGCCGGAAGTGCCAGCGGTGCGCAGTGTCGTCGTGCGGGTCGGCGAGCGTGAATCCGATGTCGCCCGGGGCATCGAGTGCAAAGGCGAAACTGTCGAGCGGTATCTGCAAACCCATGCCGCGTGCCTTGATGTAGCTTTCCTTCAAGGTCCACAGTTCGAAGAATCGATGCGGCTGCAGGGCCGCCGGCAATGCGCCCAGCGAGAGGGCCTCGGCCGACGCGAAGTAGTGATCGACGGCCTCGAGCACCGCGGAGCGCCGGGTGTTCTCGACATCGATGCCCAGCTCGATATCCCGCGCAACCGCCAGCACGATGAGGCCGGCGGTATGACTCAGGTTGAAGTCCAGGCCGCGCGTCTCTTCGAGTCCGGGGCCTTCGATGCGCGGGCGGCCGAAGGGGCCATTGACGAAGCGCCAGTCGTTCGGTCTGATCGGCGCATAGCGCGACAGGACCGAACGCACAAGCACCCTGGTCATCAGGTAACGATACCGGTCGCGTGCGAAGTGGAAACGATCCTTCTGCTGCAGTTCCTGCGGCGTCAAGAGCGCGCGATACGTGGCTTCGAGCGCGGCATCGCTGGACTCGCCATGGGGGCAGAACCAGAGATGGATCTCGCCGGCAGGCAAGGGAAGGAGGGGGGCGGCGCGATGCATGGTGAGCAGCAGCGCTTCGCGGCAATATTGTTTTCCAAATGGTTGCACGAAGCGAACTCGGCTATTATCGCGGCCCCCTGTGCCGGGTTCCGCGATCTCTCGCGGATCGCTTGGCCATCTGAGCCGCTGCGGCGGATTTCCTTGGGGCTCCTCATGTCGTTTGTTTGAGTGTCGATCCGGAAGGGTCATGGAAATGCCTCAAAATCCGCCTATAAATAGCAATGATTCTTATTTCGATTTGTGCGTCGAAAGTAGTAAATCGGATCTGCGGCCCGTCTCGGCTCGCCCAATGGAACTGGAGGAAGACGTGTTGAACATGCCGTTGCCGCATTCCGCCGAGCCCTCGCTCGCAGAGGTCTTCATCGCCCACCGGGCGCAGCTCTGGCGGGTCGCCCGGAAGATCGTCAACACCGCCGACCTGGCCGACGACGTCGTGCAGGACGCCTACCTGAAGATCGCCGATGGCCCCTGCGTCCGACAGGCCGACCGTCCCATCGGCTATTGCTGCCAGGTGGTGCGCAACATGGCGCTGGACTACTGCCGCCGTCACCGCGTCGAGGCCAGCTATCGCACCTTCGACGTGGACGTGGAATCGCTCGACATGCCGACAACTGCCTCGACCCCCGACCGCATGATGTGCGAGCGCCAGGTGATCACCGCGATCGACAAGGTGCTCGCCGGCCTCTCGCCCCGCACGCGGCTCGTGTTCGAGCTCTACCGCCTCGAAGGGCTCACGCAGCGCGAAATCGCGGCGCGCCTGGGTTGCGCGCTGGGCCTCGTGAACGGGCTGATCGCCGAAGCTGCCAACGCGATCAAGTCGTGCGGCCACCTGCTGCTCGAGGGCGACGGGCACTAGCTGCGGCTTCTACGCAGCCGGACTGCGCCCGTTTCCCGCGAGAATGCGCGCTGGACCGGCCGGGTTCGTTCATGATCCGGCCTCGACGGACAACGCGAGCAGCTTCATCAATGACACAGGAAACGGGCGATCCCATCTGGAATACCGCATGGGACTGGGTGCAGCGCGAGCACGACAGCGAAAGCTTCGGCGAGGCCGCGCGCGCCGAAATGACAGCCTGGCTCCTCGCAGCGCCTGCGCATCGCCAGGCCTATGACAAGGCCGCCCGCCTCTGGCTCCTCGCGGGCTTCGTTCCGCCGGCCAACGATTTCGGCGACGACTTGCAGGACGACGACGCCGAGCCTCGCGCCGGCAAGTAAACCCCGCATCCATCGCGAGCGCGCGTCTTGCGCGTTCCGGCACCGGCACGTCCGCGGCGCCCGCCGTCCTGCCGTGAAAAATGAACAGATCGACCCCTGAAGCGTCCTCTTGGCAGGGGCGCCGCGATTCCGTCCGGTCCGCGACCGGTCGAGGTGCGCTCCTTTCTCACTGTTCAATCACACAAGGATGCACCGATGTCGACGAGCTGCTTTGACCGCGAAGACGAGACCTTCATCGTTCTGGTCAATCACGAAGACCAGTACTCCATCTGGCCCCACTGGAAGGCCGTCCCCGGCGGCTGGACCGCCGTCGAGGGCGTGAAGGGCGACAAGAAGACCGTGCTCGCCTACGTCGAGAGCCACTGGACCGACATGCGGCCCCGGTCGCTGCGCGACTGGATGCAGCAACAGGCGGGCGCACCGGCCACGGAAACCGCGGCCGGTTGATGAGCGCCCAGGCGCCCCTGGCCCTGCTGTGCCTGCCGTGCGCAGGCGCCAGCGCCTCCATGTACCTGCGGTGGCGGCGTTTCCTGCCACCGTGGGCCCGCATCGTGCCGGTGGAGTTGCCGGGGCGCGGCGCGCGCATGGACGAACCCTTCGTCGAAGACTTCGACGCGCTGGTTGCGCGGATCTGTGCGGCGCAGGCCGAAGCGATGCGCGGCGACTTCGCGCTCCTGGGCCACAGCATGGGCGCGCTGCTCGCCCACGGCGTGGCCCGCCGGCTCCAGTCGTTGCGAGGGCCCTTGCCGCGCGCGCTGCTGGTGTCCGGCTGCGCGGCCCCTTCCCGGCGCGATCCCGGGCGTTTCGACGGGCCTGAAGACGACGCGGCGCTCACCGCCGAGCTGCGCAAACAGGGCGGCACGCCCGAAGCGGTGTTCGCGAGCGAAGAGCTCATGCGCATCACGCTCGACACCCTGCGCGCCGATCGCCGCGTCTGCCGCAGCCACGTCCATGCAGCCGGCCGGCCGCCGCTTGCGCTGCCCATCCACGCCTTCGCGGGACGCCAGGACGACATCGAGGCACAGGCGATGGCCGCGTGGTCAGAAGAGACATGCGGCGCCTTCACGCTCGACTGGTTCGAGGGCGGCCATTTCTTTCTCCGGCAAGACGAGCCCGCCTTTCTCGCGGCGCTCGCACGGCGTCTGCCGACGCATCTTCATCAAGCGCAACTGCTAGCGCATCAAGGGTAGATATGACTGAACTGCTCGCGACGGAATCCGTCGGCCGGCAACCGCGTAATTTCGTGGCGCACCTGCGTGCGCTCGCCGAGCGGCGTCCGCATGATGTGTGGCTCACCGTCGTCGACGAGATCGACGGCGTCTTGAGCGAGCAGCCCTTCACCTACGCCGTCTTCGAGCGGCGCGTGCGCGCACTCGCCGCGCGCCTGCAACAGCAGTTCGCCAAGGGCGATCGCGCGCTCGTCATGCTCGACAACGGCGATCACTATGCGGTGAGCATGCTGGCCTGCTTCTACAGCGGCGTGATCGCGGTGCCGGTGTTTCCGCCCGAGTCGATCCGGCCGCAGCACCTGGCACGGCTGACCGGCGTGGCGACCGATTCGCAGGCGCGCTGCGTGCTCACGTCGTCCGCGTTGAGCACCGCGATGTCGGCGGCCGGCAACCAGTTCGGCGATGTGCAGATCGTCGCCGTCGACGCGGTCGACATCGCGCTCGCCGACGCCTGGCAGCCGTTCGAGCCGGGCGACGACGATGTCGCCTTCCTGCAGTACACCTCGGGCTCGACCTCGGCGCCCAAGGGCGTGATCGTCACGCACCGCAACCTGATGGCCAACGAGCATGCCATCCAGGTCGGCATGGGCATCGGTCCGGACGACAAGTTCGTCTCGTGGGCGCCGCTCTATCACGACATGGGCCTGATCGGCGGCCTGATGCAGCCGCTGTACAGCGGCATTCCGCTGGTGCTGACGTCGCCGCGTTATTTCCTCGAGCGCCCGGTGCGCTGGCTGGAGCTGATCTCGCGCCACCGCGCCACGCTCAGCGGCGGCCCCGACTTCTCGTTCCGCCTGTGCCTGGAGCGCGTGAAGGACGCGCAGATCGCGCAACTCGATCTCTCGAGCTGGCGCGTGGCCTACACCGGCGCCGAGCCGGTGCGCGCCGACACCGAATTCGACTTCATCGAACGCTTCGCGCCCGCGGGCTTCGACGCGGGCGCGGTCTACGCCTGCTACGGCCTCGCAGAGGCAACGCTGTTTGTGACGGGCGGAAAACGAGGCGCCGGCTTGGTCGCGCGCGGCTTCAACGCCGACGGCCTGGCGGACGGCAAGGGCGCGCCGAGCGAGGGGGGCACGCTGCTCGTCGGTTGCGGCGCGGTGGCGGTCGATCACGCGGTCGAAATCGTCGATCCCACCTCTTTGTCGGTGGTGGCCGAGCCCGGCCGCATCGGCGAGATCTGGGTGAGCGGCGCGAGCGTCGGTGCCGGCTACTGGGGCAAGCCGCGCGAATCCGCCGAGACCTTCGTCGAGCGCGCGGGCCGGCGATGGCTGCGCACCGGCGACCTGGGCTTCGTGTGCGATGGCGAGCTCTACGTGACCGGCCGCATCAAGGACCTGATCATCGTGCGCGGCCACAACATCTACCCGCAGGACATCGAGCGCGTCATCGAGGCCGAGGTGGACGCGGTACGCAAGGGGCGCGTGGCGGTGTTCGCCGCCAGCGGACCCGATGGCGAAGGCATCGGCGCTGCGGCCGAGGTGTCGCGCAGCATGCAGAAGCTGGTGCCGCCGCAGGTGTTGGTCGAGGCGCTGAGCGCCGCGGTCAGCGAGGTGTTCGGCGAAGCGCTCTCGGCCGTGCTGCTGCTCAATCCGGGCGGCATGCCCAAGACCACCAGCGGCAAGCTGCAGCGCAGCGCCTGCCGCGCGGGCTGGCTCGATCGCAGCGCGGACGCCTATGCGATCTACGAGCGCGGCGACTTCGTCAAGGGCGGTCCTGTCGAGGCGCAGGCCGAAGCGCCGGTGCTCGACGAGGTCGAGCGTGCGGTCGATGCGATCTGGCGCGAGGTCTTGAAGGCACCGTCCGACAAACCGTTTGCGCGCGACGCCCATTTCTTCACGCGCGGGGGCAGCTCGCTCACCGCCACGCAGGCCGCGGCGCGCATCTCGTCGCAATGGGAGATCGTCTTTTCGGCCCGCATGCTGTTCGAGAGGCCGAGGCTTTCCGAGTGCGCCGCGGCCATCCGCGAGCAGCTCGCGCTCGGTGCGCAGGCCGCACACAGCCGCCCGGTTCCCATCGCCACGCTGCCCGCAGTACGCAGGCAGCAGGCGTTGCCCCTGTCCCACGCGCAGGAGCGCCAGTGGTTTCTCTGGGAACTCGATCCGCAGAGCGCCGCGTACCACATGAGCGGCGCGTTGCGCCTGGCCGGATCGCTCGACGTCGAAGCGTTGGAAGCGGCGCTCGGCGACCTCGTCGCGCGCCACGAATCTCTGCGCACCGCGTTCCGTGTCGAGGCCGACGGCACGGCTGCGCAATGGATCGCGGCGACGGGCACGCTGCCCCTGGAACTGATCGACCTGCGCGGCCTGGCCGCCCGCGAACAGGACGCGCGATTGGCGCATGAAACCCATCGCCTGAAGTCTGCCCCCTTCGACCTGGCGCACGGCCGCCTGCTGCGCGCCGCATTGATCCGCACCGCGGACGACAGCCAGGTGCTCGCCGTGGTGATGCACCACATCGTGTCCGACGGCGCCTCGATGCAGGTGTTGATCGACGAGCTGGCCGCCGGCTACATCGCGCGCCTGCATGGCGGCGCGGCGGTGCTGCCCGCACCGCGGCTGCAGTACGCCGACTACGCCGTCTGGCAGCGCGAGTGGCTCGCTGCCGGCGAGGGCGAGCGGCAGTTGGCCTGGTGGCGTTCGCAGCTCGGAGACGCGCATCCGGTGCTCGAGCTGCGCACCGACCGTCCGCGCCAGCCCGAGGCCAACTACCGTGCGGCGCGCCATGCCTTCGAGTTGCCCGCGTCCTTGCTCGGCCAGCTGCGCAGTCTTGCGCAGGCCGACGGCGCGACGCTCTTCATGGTGCTGCTTGCCGGCTTGCAGGTGCTGCTGCATCGCCACACCGGCCAGCAGGACATCCGCATCGGCACCGCGATCGCCAACCGCAACCGCGTGGAGTTCGAGAACGTCATCGGGCTCTTCGTGAACACGCTCGTGTTGCGCAACGCCATCGATGGGCGCACGAGCCTTGCGCGTGCGCTGGCCCAGGCGCGCGAAGCCGTTCTGGGCGCACAGGCGCACCAGGACCTGCCGTTCGAGCAACTGGTGCAGGCGCTGCAGCCCGAGCGCAGCATGAGCCGCAGTCCGCTGTTCCAGGTGATGTTCAACCACCTGTTCGAAGACCACCGGGCGCTGGAACGGCTCGGCGGCATCGCGGTGAGCGACCATGCGCTGCCGGACCTGCAGGCGCAATTCGAGCTCGTGCTCGAGGCGCGCGAGCGGCCCGACGGACGCCTGAAGCTCGACCTGATCTATGCGGCCGAGCTGTTCGATGCGGAAAGCATCGAGCGCATGGCGGGTCACTACGTGGCGATCCTGGGCGCACTGGCCAGCCGCGGCGAACTGGCCGTCGGCGACGTCGACCTGCTCGGTGCCGCCGAGAAGGCGCAGCTCGCGCAGTGGAGCGTGAACACGCACCGCGAGCCCGGCCTGCAACCCGTGCATCGCCTCATCGAAGGCCATGCCCGCCACCAGCCGCAGGCCACCGCGCTGCTCTTCGCCGACGACGCCCTGAGCTTCTTCGAACTCAACCGCAGGGCGAATCGCCTGGCCCACCGCCTGATCTCCCTGGGCGTGGGCCCCGATGTGCTCGTAGGCATCGCCATGGAGCGCAGCGTGGAGATGGTCGTGGGCATCCTGGCCATCCTCAAGGCCGGCGGCGCCTATCTGCCACTGGACCCCGAATACCCGGCACAGCGCCTGGCGTACATGGTCGAGGACAGCGGCATCGAACTGCTGCTGACCCACCGCGCCACGCGCGACTGCATCACTGCCCGCGAAGGCCTTGTCACGCTCGAAGTCGAGGACCTCGATCTCGCCAACGAGCCCGAGTCCGACCCGCAGGTCGCCCTGCACGGAGAGCACCTGGCCTACGTCATCTACACCTCCGGCTCCACCGGCAAGCCCAAGGGCGCGGCCAT
>NZ_JXQQ01000041.1 GCF_000834655.1 Variovorax paradoxus | reverse complement strand
GTGTGCTCGGAGATGTCGCTCGCGTTGTAGTCGAGCCCGCCTTCGGCCGCACCGTAGGCCGCGAAGTGCTTGGGCGTGGCGAGCATCGAATCGGCGTTCGAGAGATTGCTGCCCTGGAAGCCGCGCACCCGCGCCGCCGCGAACTGGCGCGCGAGGAACGGGTCCTCGCCCACGCCTTCGAGGCCGCGGCCCCAGCGCGCATCGCGTGCGATGTCGACCATCGGCGCGAAGGTCCAGCGAAAGCCGTCGGCCGTGGCCTCGACCGCCGCCGCGCGCGTGGTGCGCTCGGCCAGCGCCGGCTCCCAGCTGGACGCCTCGGCCAGCGGCATCGGGAAGATCGTGCGAAAGCCGTGGATCACGTCCGCGCCGAAGATCAGTGGAATGCCCAGGCGCGACTCGCGCACCGCGATCTGCTGCAGCCGCAGCTTGCCCTCCAGGCCCGCGTTGTTGAAAAGACCCGTGAGGCGGCCGGCGCGCACGTCGGCCGTTTCCTGCTGGCCATTGCGCCACGCGGTTTGCGGGTTGTTGGGGATGTTGATGTCGGCCGGGCCGAAGAGGCTCAGCTGGCCGGCCTTTTCCTCGACCGTCATGCGCGCGATCAGCGATTCGATGCGCGCATCCGCCACGTCGGCGGGCGTGGCGTCGCCCGGGGCGGAGGCGGCGAAGGCGGGAGGAAGGAAGCCGGAGGAGAGGGAGAGGAGGGCGGCGAGCGCCGCTTTTCGAACGTGCATGGCCTCCTATTCTGCAGACAACGGGCCTGGCCCCCGGCAAGCGGGTTTCCGTCGTCGCCGTAGGGCTATGTCCGACCTGCCCTTTTTTGCGCCTTCACTCCGCTGTCGCGCCGGCTTCCTTGGCCACCTTCACCCACTTGGTCGTCTCGCTCGCGATGAACTTCGCGAGTTCCGCGGGCTTCATGTCGCCGGCCGTCACGCCTTGTTCCTCGAAGCGCTTGACCACGTCGGGCTGCTGCACCGCGCGGGCCAGTTCGGCGTTCAGGCGCTGCACGACCTCGGGCGGCGTGCCGTGCGGGGCCATCAGCGCGAACCAGGTCGTCATGTCGTAGCCCTTGAGGCCCGCCTCGTCGAGCGTGGGCACGCCGGGGTAGGCGGGCGAACGCGTCCTGGTCGTCACGGCCAGTGCATGCACCTTGCCGGCCTTGACGTGCGGCGAGGCCGAGGGGCTGGTCTCGATGGCCATCTGGATCTGTCCGCCCATGAGGTCGGCCATCATCGGCGCGCCGCCCTTGTAGGGCACGTGCACGATGTCGGTCTTGGTCATCGACCGGAAGAGTTCGCCCGAGATGTGCTCGGTGCTGCCGTTGCCGGCCGAGCCGAAGTTGACCTTGCCCGGATTGGCCTTGATGTACGCCACGAGTTCGGCCACCGTTTTCGCGGGCACCTTGTCGTTGACGATCAGCACGTTGGGCGTAGAGGCCACGAGCGCGACCGGATCGAAGTCGCGCTGGAAGTCGTAGGCCAGCTTCTTGTAGAGGCCCGGCGCGATCGAATGCGCGATGGTCGCCAGGAACAGCGTGCAGCCGTCGGCCGGCGCCTTCGCGGCGATGGTCGCGCCCACGGTGCCGCCCGCGCCGCCGCGGTTGTCGATGATCACCGGCTGCTTGAGCGCTTCGGAGAGTTTCTGGCCCACGGTGCGCGCGACGATGTCGGTGGTGCCGCCGGCCACGAAGGGGACGACGAGCGTGATGGGCTTGGCGGGCCAGTCGGCGGCAGAGGCCACGCCGGCCGCGAGCATCAGCGTGGCGACAGCGGTGCGCAGGAAATTCTTTCGGTTCATGGTCGTAAGGTCTTGGAGTTGTTGTTGTAAGAGAGATGGCGTCAGGCCACGCGGTTCAGCAGCGGCTGGCCTTCGTTCCAGCGTTTCAGGTTGGCCAGGAAGAGCGCGGCGACGCGCGCTTCGTTGCCGTCCGAGTGGCCGGCGGTGTGGGGCGTGACGATCACGTTCGGCATGTCCCACAGCGGCGACTCGGCCGGCAGGGGCTCGTGCGCGAACACGTCGAGGTAGGCGCCCGAGAGCGCGCCGCTACGCAGTGCATCGATGAGCGCAGGCTCATCGACGACCTCGCCGCGCGAAACGTTCACGAGCCGTGCACCGGGCGGCATCAGCGCGAGCGCGGCTGCATCGACAAGGCCGCGCGTGCGGTCGGTCAACGGGCAGGCGAGCAGCAGCCAGTCGGCGCGCGGCAGCACGGCGTGGATGTCCTCGAAGCGCACGCTGTCGGCGACCGCGCTGCTGCGCACGGCGATGACGCGCAGGCCCAACGCGGAAAGCAGCGCACCGAGGCCTTGCCCGATCGGTCCCCAGCCGGCGATCACCGCCGTCTGGCCCGCCAGGTCGCGCGGCAGGCCGCTGCCCACGAGCGGCGCCCAGGTCTTCTCGCGCTGCGCCGCGAGCAGTTGGGGAAAGCAGCGCGCCAGCATCAGCACCCCGGCCAGTGCGGTCTGCACCACGACGCCCGCGTTGGCGCCCGACGAAGTCGTCACTTCGACGCCGCGTGCGCGCAGCTCGCCGTACACGGGCCGGTCGGCGCCCGACGAATGCGCATGCACCCAGCGCAGCGACCGCGCGCCGCGCAAGGCATCGTGGAACTGCTGCGTGTGCGGCAACACCTTGTGCTTGGTCGAGAGGCCCGTGACGTCGCGCGAGACGAAGGCGAGGTCCGCATCTTCCCCGGGGCTCACCACCACGTGCGCGCGGCCGCCGAGGGCTTCGGCCAGTCCCGCGCCGGCCTGCTGCGCGGCCGCAGGCGTCATCAAGAGGCGCAGCGGCAAAGTCATTCGGCCGTCGCGCCCGACTCGCGCACGATCACTTTCCACTTGTCGTACTCCTGGCGCGTGAACTTGCCGAACTGCTCGGGCGTGCCGCCGACCGGGTCTGCGCCCTCGCGGATCATCTGCGCTTCGAGCGAAGGCAGCGCGTCGTTCACCGACTTGTTGAGCAGCGCGATCACCGGCGCCGGCGTGCCCTTGGGCGCGAAGAAGCCGAACCACGATCCCGCCGAGAACCCGGCGAAGCCCTTTTCGGCCACGGTCGGCACATCGGGCAGCGAACGCGAGCGCTTCAGGCTGCTCACCGCGATGGCGCGCAGCTTGCCCGCGCGGATGTGCGGGATCACCGAGGGAATGGTCGCGAACATGAACTGGATGCGCCCCGCGAGCAGGTCGGTCAGCGCATTGGCGCCCTTGTAGGGCACGTGCAGCGTCTCGGCGCCGATGCGCTTGCTGAGCATGTAGCTCGACAGGTGCGACGAGGTGCCGATGCCGGTCGAGCCGTAGTTCAGCTTGTTGGGGTTGGCCTTGGCGTAGGCGATGAACTCTTCCATCGTCTTGGCGGGCACCTCGGGGTTCACGACCAGCACGTTGGGCACATCGGCGATCTGCACCACCGGCACGAGGTCGGCGAGCGGGTCGTAGGTCATGTTCTTGTAGAGCGTCTGGTTCACCGCCATTGGGCCGACCGAATTGACGATGAGCGTGTAGCCGTCGGCCGGCGCGCGCACCACGAACTCGGTGCCGATGTTGCCGCCGCCGCCGGGCTTGTTGTCGATGACGAAGGGCTGGCCCAGCTTCTCGGACATCTGCTGCGTGACGGCGCGCGCAAGGATGTCGGTGGTGCCGCCCGCGGTGAAGGCGACGACCACGCGCACCGGCTTGTTCGGGTACGCCGATTGCGCATCGGCGCGCGGCGCAGCGCCCAGGCCCGCGGCCAGCAGCACGGCGGCGGCCGCGCCCATGAGCTTGTGCAGGAGAGGGGAGGAAAGCTTGTCTCGTTTCATTTTTCTGATCCTTGGGTCTGTTGGCTCTGTCTCTTCGTCACTTACGGGTGCGGGGGAAAGTCGTACAGCGTCGCCGGGTTGTCGACCAGCACGCGCTGGCGCTGCGCCTCGTCGGGCAGCCAGCGCGCCAGCAGGTTCACGAGGGCGCCGTCGTCCGGCACCTGCTGCGCTTCGAAGTAGTTGATGTGCGGCCAGTCGGTGCCCCACACCACGCGCTCGGCATTGGCCTCGAGCAGCGCGGCGGCGAAGGGGTCGATGTCGGCGTAGGGCGGGCCCATGCCGGTGTTGCGGTCGGCGCCGGAAATCTTGGTCCACGCCTTGCCTTCCGCGACGAGGCGGCACAGCGTGCGAAAGCCCGCATCGTCGATGCCGCGCGAGGCCGCCATGCGGCCCATGTGGTCGATCACCAGCGGCACGCCGGCGCGCAGCAGCCGCTGCGCCAGCTCGACGAGGTCGGGCGCGTGGATCCAGATCTGCGCGTGCCAGCCGCGCTCGGCCAGGCGCGGCGCCAGCGCTTCGAGCACCTCGATGCCCACGCCGTTGCGGTACACGGCATGGCCGTCGCGCTGGAAGAGGTTGAAGCGCACGCCGCGGATGCCGGCCGCGTGCCAGCGGTCGAGTTCCGCATCGGTGGTGTCGGCTTCCGGCACGGCGATGCCTCGCAGGCGATCGGGGTACTGCGCGAGTGCCGCGAGCACCGCGCCGTTGTCGGTGCCGCTCGCGCTGCCGGTCACCAGCACGCCACGCGAGAGGCCCAGCCGGTCGAGGTGCGCGACGAATGCCGCGCCGGGGTATTCGGCGGGCGTGTAGCTGCGGTCGTCGGCCAGCGGAAAGCGGTCGTAAGGGCCGAAGACATGCGCGTGGCTGTCGCACGCGCCGGGCGGCAACGCGAAAGACACGGGCGTGAAGGCATCGCGGGGAGGCAGGCAGGGGCGGGTCATGGTGCGTGCCTCCTCAATCGGCCTTGAGCTTGCCGCTCTTGGCGAGTAGCCGGGCGCCCGCGTCTTCCTTCTTCAACATCGCGAGCCATTCGTCGGGCGACGAGGCCTTGCCGGGACTGCCGACGGAGACGAGGTGGCGCTTGACGTTCTCGTCGGCCAGCGCCTTGCGCAGCGCGGCGTTGATCGTGACGATCACGTCCGGCGGCGTGCCGGCCGGTGCGAGCAGGCCGGTCGCGGTGGTGGCATCGAAATCCTTCAGGCCTGCCTCGCGCAGCGTGGGCACGTTGGGCAATGCGGGGTCGCGGTCCTTCGACATCACGGCGACCGCGCGGAGCATGCCCGACTGGATGTGCGCGGCCGAGCTCGTGAGCTGGTCCACCACGAGGTCGATCTGCCCGCCCAGGAGGTCGGTGAGCGCCGGGGCCGAGCCCTTGTACGGCACGGTGTTCAGGGTCAGCTTGCCGGCCTGTTCGAGCTGCAGCAGCGCGACGTGGTTGGTGGTGCCCGGGCCCGCATGGCCGGCCGTGACCTGGCCCGGCTTGCTGCGCGCGGCCGAGAGCACGGCGTCGATGTCCTTGTACGGGCCTTGTCCGCGCACCGCGATCACCAGCGGCGTGGTGGCAGCGAGGCCGATGGGCGCGAAGTTGGCGAGCGCGTAGGTGGTCTTCGTCATCAGCGGCAGCACGACGAGCGCATTCGGCGTGCTCACGAGCAGCGTGTAGCCGTCGGGCTGTGCGCGCGCCACATACGACGCGCCGATGGCGCCGCCGGCCCCGGCCCGGTTGTCCACGATCACCGACTGGCCGAGGATCTGGCCCAAGGCCGGCGCCAACGTGCGCGCGACGACGTCGAGGTTGCCGCCGGGCGCGAACGGCACGACGAGCGTGACCGGCTTCTGCGGGAATTTCTGCTGCGCGAGCGCGGGCAGCGCGAGCGCCGCTGCAAGCGCTGCCAGCACGGCGGGGAGGTGTCTTCTCTTCATGGGGCGTTGTCTCTGTGTTTCTTCGAAGTGCGCTTGGGCGTCAGTCGCGGAAGCTCGGGTCCATGCGGTCGAGCTTGCGCAGCAGCGCGGGCCATTCCATGAGCCCGTAAGGGCGGCGGGTGCCGGGTTGGTAGTTGTTCCAGGTTTCTTCGAGCACGTTCTGCGGCACGGCTTTGAGCGGCGTGTTGCACGACATCGCGCCGATCTGCGCGCGGCAGGCGAGTTCCAGCCGGTGCATCCAGTTGAAGGCTTCGCCCACGCTGCGGCCCACCACGAGCGCACCGTGGTTGCGAAAGATCACCGCCTCGCTCTGGCCGAGGTCGGCGAGCAGCGACGCCTGTTCTTCGGTGTTGAGCACCACACCCTGGTACTCGTGATAGCCGATCTTCAGGAAGCGCATCGCCGTCTGCGTGAGCGGCAGCAGCCCGCATTCGAGCGAGGACACCGCCATCGACGCCCAGCTGTGCGTGTGGATCACGCAGGCCACGTCGGGCCGCGCGGCATGCACCGCGCTGTGGATCACGTAGCCGGCCTTGTTGATGCCGTAGTTGAGCTCGCCGAAGTCGGGCGACGAGAGGATGCGGCCGTCGGCGTCGACCTTGATGAGGCTGGAGGCGGTGATCTCCTCGTACATCATCCCGTAGGGGTTGATGAGGAAGGCGCCGTGCTCGCCGGGCACGTGCGAGGAGATGTGGTTGGCCATCATGTCTGACATGCCGTACAGGTCGACCAGCCGGTAGCAGGCGGCGAGGTCGATGCGGGCCTGCCATTCGGCGGCCGAGCACTTGTCTTTCATGGAGGGGATCTGGAGTACGCCAGGGTTCGTCATCTCGGGGTTCCTTTTCGATTGCAGGATTCGGTTCGTCGGCGGGTTCAGTCGGCGCCCAGTTGCAGGCGGCTGGGCAGGCGCTTCTCGATCGCGAACTTCAAGAGCGCCGCCGAGCGGAAGATGCCGTGCGCGAACTTGCCGTAGGGCAGCGTGAGGAAGAGCGCCATCACCACGCCCAGGTGCACCGCCAGCAGCAGCGCCATGAAGGTGGTGTCGCGCCATGCGAGGAGCGCGAGGCCGGTGACGCTCGTGAGCAGCAGCAGCGCGATGAAGCCGCGGTCCATCGGCCGCTGCGCCACGTCGCCGTGCGCGGCGTTGCGACGCAGGTTCAGCCAAAGCAGGCCGATGGGACCGATCACGAGGCCGATGCCGCCTGCCGTGCCCAGCAGCACCGGCAGGCTCGTGAGCGCATAGGGCGCGTGCAGGTCGAAAAGGTAGTGGTAGAGCGTCGCCACGCAGGTCGAGGCGAAGCACAGCATGAAGCCGTAGAAGGTGAAGTGGTGGAAGCGCCGGCGCCAGAGCGTGAAGCGGTCGTCCTCGTTGTTGCAGCCTTCGCCGTGGCCGCCGCCCAGGTACTTCAGACGCAGCGCGTCGTGCGCCGCCTCGGCACTCGCGGGGCCGCGCACGCCGGGCATCGACGGTGCATTGCCCGGGTCGTTCGCGGGCGACACTTCGCGCCAGAAGCGGCGCACGCCCATGGCCAGCGCGAACATCACGAAGAGGAACACCGCGCCGAACACCAGCGCGAGGAAGTTGTGCGGAAAGATCGCGTAGAAGTTTCCGGCCATCGGTTCGTGCAGCAGCGAACCCGACATCGCCACGGCCAGCACGAGGAACAGTGCGAGGCCGCCTGCAAGGGCGAGCGCGACGGTGAGCCCGGCCTTCTTGTAGAGCGCCCCCATCGCGGGCGGCCAGGCGTAGTCGTGGTACGTCTGCATGCGCACCTGCGCCATCGCCTGCGGCACGTTCACCGCGAACTCGTGCGGCGGCGCGTACTGGCAGGCATGCAGGCAGGAGCCGCAGTTGTGGCAGAGGTTGGCCAGGTAGTGGGTGTCGGCCTTGCCGAATTCGAGCCGGCGCGTCATCGCGGGGAACACCGCGCAGAAGCCCTCGCAATAGCGGCAGGCGTTGCAGATCTGCAGGATGCGTGCGACCTCGCCCTCGCTGGCGGTCAAGGGCAGGGCGGGCTGGATCGGGATCACGCGCTGCGAAGGCGGGGCGCTGCCGATGCCGTCGGCATCCGCACGGGCGCGTGCGACGAGATCAGTGAGCTGTTGCAAGGGCGGTCTCCGGGGAATTCTTCGAATGGTTCTTGGCGGCCTTCGCTGCCTGCGTGCCGGCGACGCGGCCGAAGGCCGTGCCGATGCTCATGCCGACGCCGGCCGTGTAGCCCTTGCCCAGCACGTTGCCGGCCATCATTTCGCCGGCCACGAAGAGGTTGGGGCTCGCGCGTCCGCCGAAGCGCACGGCCGCGGTCTCGTCCACCTTGAGGCCGAGGTAGGTGAAGGTGATGCCGGGGCGCACGGGGTAGGCATAGAAAGGCGCGGTGTCCAGCGGGCGCGCCCAGTGCGTCTTGGCGGGCGCGATGCCTTCGGTGTGGCAGTCGTCCAGGGCCGTGTGGTCGAAGCGGCCGACGCGGCAGGCGGCGTTGTAGTCCTGCACGGTGCGCACGAACGTGGCCTCGTCCAGGCCGATCTTCTGCGCGAGCTCGCCGAGCGTGTTGGCCTGCGTGCCGGTGAACACCGGCGGCATGAAGCGGCCGACCGCCTTCTGGTCGATGACCGACCAGGCGATCTGCCCCGGCTGCTGCGCCACGAGCCGGCCCCAGATCGCATAGCGCTTGGGCCAGAAGTCCTCGCCCTCGTCGTAGAAGCGCTGCGCTTCGCGGTTGACCACCACGCCGAGCGAGACGCAATCGATGCGCGTGCAGATGCCGCCGTCGTAGAGCGGCGCGCGCGCATCGATGGCCACCATGTGGCCCTGCGACGGATCGCCGATGCTGTCGGCGCCCGCTGCGATCATGTATTTGAGCAACACGCCCTGGTTGAAGCGCGTGCCGCGGATGAGGAAGTTGTCGGCCGGCCACTCGCCGCGCTCGTTCCGGCCCCACGCTTCGCGCAGCCATTCGCGGTTCGACTCGAAGCCGCCCGAGGCGAGCACGCAGCTCTTCGCTTCGATGCGCTCGCCCGCCTCGGTGCGCACGGCCACGAAGCGGTCGCCATCGAGTTCGACCGAGGCCACGGGCGTGTCGTAGCGGATCTGCACGCCCAGCTTCTCGGCGCTGCGGAAATAGGCGTTCACCAGGGCCTTGCCGCCGCCCATGAAGAAGGCGTTGGTGCGCGCCACGTGCAGCGCGCCCGACAGCGGCGGCTGGAAGTGCACGCCGTGGCTGCGCATCCAGTCGCGGCAGTTCGAGGAGGCGCGGATCACCAGGCGTGCCAGGTGCTCGTCGGTGAGGCCGCCGGTCACCTTCAAGAGGTCTTGCCAGTATTCCTCTTCAGGGTAGGCATCGACCAGCACGTCCTGCGGCGCGTCGTGCATGCAGCGCAGGTTGCGGGTGTGCTGCGAATTGCCGCCGCGCCATTCCTTCGGCGAGGCTTCGAGCAGCAGCACCGAAGCGCCTGCCTCGCGCGCCATCAGCGCGGCGCACAGCGCGGCATTGCCGCCACCGACAACCAGTACGTCTATCACTCGTGGGTCTCCTTGGAATCAGGGAGACTTTAGGGAGCATGGCCTTCACGCGAAAGGCCGAAAGCGGCAATGGGTGTTCAGTTTTCGAGAAGACTTGCGCCGGTCCACCGGCCTTCGCGCACCAGGGCGCGGGCGGTGTCGGCAACCACCACGCGCGCGGCGAGCGCCGCGGGCGAGAGCTCGTCGTCCGACAGGCTCACCAGCAGGTTGCGGCGGCCGACGTGGGCATCGCTGATCTGCGTGAGTTCGAGGTCGTCGCGGTCGTGCCGGGCTGTGGCGGCGCCCGGCTGCACGGTGGCGCCGTAGCCGGCGTGCACCGCATCCATCAGGAGCGCGAGGCCATCGACCTCGGCCACGATGCGGGGCGTGACGCGCGCCCGCAGGAAGGCCGCCATCAGCGTGGCGCGCAGGCCGTGGCTGCCGCTCGGCAGGATCAGCGGCACGTCGGCCAGCTGGGACAGGCGCACCTTGGTGCCCTTGGGGCGTTCGGCCAGCGTGGGCGACGCGACGACGAAGAGCTTCTCGGCCAGGAGCGGCGTGACGCTCCAGCGCCGCGGCGTGTCGGTCTGGAACAGCACGGCCAGGTCGAGCTGGCGCGCATGCAGCATCGTCGTGAGGTGGCCCGAGAGCGCCTCGACCATGTGCAGCCGCACCTCGGGGTAACGCTCCTTCATCGCGCGCATCAGGGGCACGCCCAGCACGGTGGCGGTGGTGGGCGCGAGACCCACGCTCACATGGCCCGAAAGGCGCGCCTGCTGCGCGGCGCGCACCGCGTCGTCGGCATGGCGCAAGGTGAGCTGCGCCTGCTGCAGGAAGGCCAGGCCCGCATCGGTGGGCGTGACGCCGGTCGAGCTGCGCTGCAGGAGGCGCGTGGCCAGTTCGCTTTCGAGCCGGCTGATCTGCTGGCTCAGCGCCGAGGTGACCACGCCCAGCTCCACGGCCGCGCGGCCCATGCTGCGTAGCTCGCAGACCTTGACGAAATAGCGCAGTTGCCTCAGTTCCATGCGCGCATCATCGCGCAGGCACGGTGGCGGGCTGGCCGCGGCGCAGCAACAGCCATCCGAACAGCGGGGCCGTGATGTACATCACCACCGAGTAGATGGCGGCCGGCAGCGCGAGCGGAAAGCTACCGAGCACGCTCACCGCGATGAAGATGGCGAGCGTGGAGTTGTGGATGCCGATCTCGTAGCTGATGGCGGTGGCAAGGGGTTTGTCCAGGCCCGCGGCGCGGCTGAGGTAGTAGCCCGCGAGCAGGCTCACGAGGTTGAACAGCAGCACCGGGATGCCGATCTCGGCGAAGGTGGCGGTGATGGTCTTCCACTCGTTCGCGATCGCCAGCACCGTGACCACCGCGAGCACCACGCCGCTGAAGATCTTGGTTGGCTTCTCCATGCGCGCCGCGAAGCCGGGCCGGCGCGAGGCCACGAACATGCCGATGGCCACCGGCACCAGCACGATCGCGATCACCTCCACGAGCTTGCGCGTCTGCAGCGGCACCACCTGGCCGCTCTGCGCGAAATGGCCGATGGCCCAGTTGGCGATGAGCGGCAGCGTGACGATCGACAGCAGCGTGTTCACGGCGGTGAGCGAGATGTTCATCGCCACGTTGCCGCCGAAGAGGTGCGAGAACAGGTTGGCCGAGATGCCGCCCGGCGAGGCCGCCAGCAGCATGAGCCCGATGGCGAACACCGGCGAGAGCCCGAAGCCCACGATGATCGCGTAGCACGCGAGGGGGAGGCCGATCACCTGCAATACCAGCGCGATGGTCACCGCCTTCGGATGCTTGAAGAGCCGCCTGAAATCGGCCAGCGACAGCGACAGCCCCAGCCCGAACATCACCAGCGCGAGCGCGCCGAACAGGAACCGGGTCACGATGAGCGTGGCATCCATGGGTTTTGTCTCCTCTGTCGTTCTTCTTGAAAAAATGGCTGCCGGCACCCGTCGCGCGGGCGCTGGCAGCCGTGGAAAACCGGGGATCGACGCGTCTTATTGTTTGTAGCTGTCGTCGATGCGGTCGAGTTTGCGGATCAGCGAAGGCCAGACGAACATGCCGCCCAGGCCCCCGCTCTGCACCTTCATGGCCTGGCCCACGCCGTCGATGATCCTCGGGTCCACGTGCGTGAGTTCGCTGCCGCCCGATTGCGCGGCGATCTGGATCTGGCAGGTGTTCTCGAAGGTGTACATCGAGAGAAAGGCGTCGGCGATGGTCTTGCCGCAGGTCAGGAGGCCGTGGTTGCGCAGCATGAGGAAGTTCGCATGGCCCATGTCGGCCTGCAGGCGCGGCTTCTCGTCGTCGCGGAAGGCCACGCCTTCGTAGTCGTGGTACGCGAGCGAGGCCAGCACGAAGGTCGATTGCTGGCTGATGGGCAGCACGCCGTTCTTCTGCGCGCTCACCGCGATGCCGGCCTTGGTGTGGGTGTGCAGCACGCACTGGATGTCTTCGCGCGCGGCATGCACCGCGCTGTGGATCACGAAGCCCGCCGGGTTCACTGGGTAGGGCGACTCGATGATCTTGTTGCACTGCTGGTCGACCTTCACCAGGCTCGATGCGGTGATCTCGTCGAACATCAGGCCGTAGGGGTTGATGAGGAAGTGATGCTCGGGACCGGGCACGCGCGCGCTGATGTGCGTGAACACCAGGTCGCTCCAGCCGTAGAGCGCCACGAGGCGATAGCAGGCGGCGAGGTCGACGCGCAGCTGCCACTCCTCGGCGGAGACGAGCTTCTGGATTTCGGATTGCGAGTTTGCGTTCATGGGGGTGTCCTTGGTGTGCTTTGTCTGGGGTCAGGCGGCGGCCGGCTCTTTCAGCACGGTCTTGTAGATGCTCTGCTTGGGCTGCGCCATCAACCGGCGCAGCATGGGCTCGAATTCGCCGATCGGCAAGGTCTCGCCCTTCGGATCGAACGCGGGGTTGTCGTAGAGCGCGCAGAACTCGGCCGTGCGCTCGTAGTGCGGGTGGTCCTTGAAGTTCTCGCGCATGTCGCGGTCCAGCCCGATGTGATGAAAGAAGTAATGGCCCTGGAAGATGCCGTGGTGCTGCACCATCCAGTGGTTGGCCTCGCTCACGAAGGGCTTGAGGATCGCCGCGGCGATGTCGGGGTGGTTGAAGCTGCCGAGCGTGTCGCCGATGTCGTGCAGCAGCGCGCACACCACGTACTCCTCGTCGCGGCCGTCGCGCAGCGCGCGGGTGGCGGTCTGCAGCGAGTGGGTGTAGCGATCGACGGGAAAGCCGCCGTAGTCGCCTTCCAGGATCTGCAGGTGCTTGATCACGCGTGCGGGCAGGCCGCCCGCGAACTGCATGAACTCGCCGCCGATCAGTTGCCAGTCTTCGCGCGTGCTTTCCTGCATGCTCGTGAAACCTGCGCGTTCGCTCATCGTGTCGTCTCCGTTTTTCTGTTCAGAGGGTGGCGGTCACTGTAGACCCGCACTTGACGCTCAACTGTCAAGAATTTGACAATGCAGGGTGCTGGTAAACCCCTGTGCTCACAGGTGCCTGAGCCCTTCCGATGCCTCCTTCCTCCAAGCCGCGTCTCTCCGCCCCGCACCGCGCTGCGCTGGAGGGCAACCCATGGTTCACCAGCATGCCGCGCACGCAGCGCGAGGCGCTGGTGGGCGCGGCCGAGCTCATCCACGTGCGGCGCGGGACCATGGTGTTCCGCCAGGGCGATCCGATCCATGCGGCCGGCGGCGGTTTCTACGGGCTCGTCGCAGGCACGATCAAGATCTCGTCTTTGCGCCAGGACGGGCGCGAGGCGATCCTCGCGGTGCTGGAGCCGGGCAACTGGTTCGGCGAGATCACGCTGATCGACGGCTCGCCGCGCACGCACGATGCCACCGCGCTCGAAGCGCTCGACCTCCTGGTGGTCTCGCCCGAAGCCTTCGCGCGGCAGATGCGCGACGTGGTGTTCTCCAACGCAATTGCCGCGATGCTGGCGGCGCGCGTGCGCATGCTCTATGGCCTTGCGGAAGACGCCACGCTGCGCAGCCTGCGCGCGCGGGTGGCGCACCGGCTGCTGGTGCTCGCGCGCGGCGATGCGACGCAGTCGGTGCACCTGCGGCATCGGCTGATGCTGCCGCAGGAGGCGCTCGCGATGATGCTCGGCGTGACGCGCCAGACGCTCTCGAAAGAGCTCAACGCGCTGGCGGGCGAGGGCGTGGTCGCGCTGGGCTACGGGCGCATCGAGCTGCTGTCGCTCGATGCGTTGCAGCGGCTGGTCAGCACCGGCTGACGCCGTTCAGCGCAACACCCGCCCGTCGGCCGAGATGCTGATGAGGTCGATGCTGCGCACGTTGTCGCGCAGGCCCGGGCGCAGGTTGATGCGAAAGCCGCCCACGTCGTAGTCGGTCATCGCGGTCATCGTGCGCTGCAGCGTCGCGGTGTTGAAGCCGCGGCCCGCGCGGCGCACCGCCTCGCCCACGGCCTTGGCGGCGATGAACCCTTCGAGCCCTTCGTACGACGCCGTCTGGTCGGAGTTGTCGACCGCCGCGAGGTACTCCTTGACGATCGGAATGGCCGAGGGCCGGGGCGAGGGCACCACCTGCGAGATCACGATGCCGCCGATGTCCTTGCCCAGCTCCGCGTAGAGCGGATCGATCCCCACGATCGAGAAGGCCATGAAGTTGCCCGTGTAGCCGCTCTTGCGCAGCTTCCGGATGGCGTTGGCCGTGGTGCCCGAGAGCGACACCAGCACGATGGCCTGCGGCGACTGCTTTTGCACGTCCTTCAGCGCGGCATCGAGCTTGTCGCCGCCCGCGGGCACCAGCGCGCTCGCGACCAATGGCGTGAGCTTGAGTTCGGTGATCGCCTGCTGCACGGCCGCCAGGCCCGCGCGGCCCATGGCGTCGTCGTCGCCCAGGAAGGCGACGCGGGTCTGCCCCACGGTGGCGCACTGGCGCACGATCTTGAGGGCCTCGTCGATCATGCCGGGCCGCACGTGGAACACGTTGGGGCGGTCGGCGCCGCGCAGGTTGTCGGCCGCCGCGAAGGGCGCGAATAGCAGGCTGCCCTGCTGCGTGGCCACGTTCGCGCCGGCCTCGCTGCTGGCGGTGCCGACGAAGCCGAAGAGGAGGTCCGCCTTCTGCGCGCCGAGCAGCGTGCGCGCGTTGGCGCTGGCACGGGCGGCTTCGTAGCCGTCGTCGAGCTGCACCAGTTTCAGTTGCAGGCCGGTGGCCGCGTTGCGGGCGTTGAAGTCGCTCACCGCGAGCCGGCTACCCGCCGCGAAGGCGCTGCCGATTTCAGCGGCGCCGCCGGTCAGCGGCACCGATTGCCCGAGCAGCACGACGCGCGCCGCCCCGCCTGCCGTGCGGGTCTGCGCCGATGCGCCCCGGGTGATGCCCATGCCGATGCCGCTTCCGAGCAGCACCGCGCCGCATGCCTTCTCCAACCAATCCCTGCGTGACTTGTTCATTGCACACCCTTTGTGAGAAGTAGTAAAAAAGTGTAGCAATATTGAGGCCAGGGCGATAGCAGCGGCTGCTACAGAATTGCCCTATGAAATTTGCTTTTCTCTGGGGTGGATTCGGGCTGTGCATGGCGCTCGCGGGGTGCACCGCGCCGCCGCGCGACGTGGTGGAAATCGCACAGCCTGCGCAGATGCCGGCGCCGGGCGTCGTGTCCGAGCCGCCGCCCATCGTCATCAGTGCGCCGCCTGCCGAGGCCGCGCCTCCCCAGGCGCCTGCGGCGACTCCCGCCATCGTGAAGCCCGCGGCGATCCGCCATCGGCGCCTGCCCGACTACCCGACCGCGCTGGCGGACGAGGGTGTGGAGGGCCAGGTGATCGCCGTTTTCTACGTGGGTGAATCAGGCACGCCCGAGGGCGTCCGCATCGAACGGTCGCCGCACCCGCTGCTCTCGAAGGCGGTGACCGATGCGCTCAAGGGGTGGCGTTTCGACCCGGCACGGTCGGCGGACGGACGGGCGGTGCGCACCCTGATGCGGTTGCCGTTCCACTTCAAGGCGGAATAGCGGGCTCTTCTTTTTCAGGCGCGCTCGAACACCAGGTCCCACACGCCGTGGCCCAGCTTGATGCCGCGGTTCTCGAATTTGGTGAGCGGCCGGTATGCCGGCTTCGGCGCATAGCCTTCGGCCGTGTTGCGCAGGAGCGGCTCGGCCGCCAGCACTTCGAGCATCTGCTCGGCGTAGGGCTGCCAGTCGGTCGCGCAGTGGATGTAGCCGCCGGGGCGCAGGTGCTGCGCGAGCTTGGTCACGAATTCGGGCTGGATCAGCCGGCGCTTGTTGTGGCGCTTCTTGTGCCACGGGTCCGGGAAGAACACATGGACGCCCGCCAGCGTGCCGGGCTGCAGCATGTGGTTGAGCACGTCGACCGCGTCGTGCGCGCAGATGCGGATGTTCGGGATCGACTGCTCGCCGATGCGCTTGAGCAACGCGCCCACGCCCGGTTCGTGCACCTCGCAGCAGAAGAAGTTGGTCTCGGGCAGCACCGTCGCGATACGCGCGGTGGCCTCGCCCATGCCGAAGCCGATTTCCAGCACCGTCGGCGCGGCGCGACCGCCGAAGGCTGCCGTGAGGTCGATCGGCTCGGGGGTATAGGGAATGAGGAACAGCGGGCCCAGTTCGGAAAAGGCCCGCGCCTGGCCGTCGGTGGTGCGGCCCGCGCGCTTCACGAAGCTCTTGAGGCGGCGGTGCAGCGGGTGCGGCTTGGTGCCGTCGCCTGCACTGTCGTCTGTGTTGTCGTCGCTGGGCGGGAGGTCGTGGGGCACGGTGTCGGGAAAGGTCATTACGGCCGCGAATTGTAGAGAGCGCGCCATTCGGGCACCCAGCCGGCCAGTGCGGCCGTGCAGGATGTGGCCGTGATAGCACTCAGGCCAAGCACGCGCGCGGCCGCATCGAGGGCTGCCAATGCGGCGTCGGGCGTCGCGGTGTCGATGGGCGTGGCGCCGTTCTGCTTGGAGAGCTTGTCGCCATCGGCGCCGCGCACCAGCGGCGTATGCAGGTAGCTCGGTGTCGGCAGGCCGAGCGCGCGCTGCAGCAGGATCTGGCGCGCGGTGTTGTCGGCCAGGTCCTCGCCGCGCACCACGTCGGTCACGCCCTGTTCGGCGTCGTCGACGACCACCGCGAGCTGGTAGGCCCAGGGACCATCGGCGCGGCGCAGCACGAAGTCGCCGACCTCGCGGCCGACGTCCTGGTGCTGCTCGCCGAGGCGGCGGTCGGTCCAGTGGAGTTCGCCGGGTTGATTCGATTCGAACTTCTCGGTGGCAAAGCGCCAGGCCCGCGCGGGCTTGCCGTGCAGGCCGTCGCGGCAGGTGCCGGGATACACGCGCTCGCCATGCCGCTCGTGCGTGTGGCCGAGCCCGGCGAGCGCGAGGTCGATGTCCTTTCGGGAGCACCCGCAGGGGTAGGCAAGACCCCGCGCCTGCAGCTTCTGCAGCGCCGCCTCGTAGTGCGCCGTGCGTTGGGTTTGCCACACGGGCGTCTCGTCGGGCAGCAGGTGGCAGTCGGCGAGCTGCCGCAGCATGTGTTTGCCCATGCCGGGGAGGCACCGTTCGGTGTCGGCGTCCTCGATGCGGATCAGCCAGCGCGCCTGCGGGCCGCGGGCGCGCACGTCGAGCCAGCTCGCGAGGGCGGCCACCAGCGAGCCGGCGTGCAGCGGCCCCGTGGGCGAGGGCGCGAAACGGCCGGTCTCACGCATCCCGAAGATCGATCAGATCACCGCAAGCGCCAGCGAGAGGCCCGAGAGGAACGCGTCTTCCACCCGGTGCCCCGTGCACCAGTCGCCGGCCACGCCGATGCGCGCCTTGGCGTCCCAGAGGTGCGTCTTGCCGACGGGCACCTGCGTCTGGGCTTCGGTCCAGCAGCGCGTCTGCGCATGCGACGGGACGGCGTGGATGCCGGTGATCTCTGCGAAGGCGCGCAGGAGCTTGGCCTCGACGCGCGGTGCGTCGTCGCGCAGGTGTTCCTGCGACCAGGTGGCGCTGGCCTGCAGCGTCCAGCGCTCGATGCGTTCGCGGCCGGGCTTGGACGATTCGCGCGCGAGCCACGCCACGCGGTGGTGTGTGCTGCGCGCCGCGTTCCACTGCGGGCCGAGGTGCGACATGTTGGCCTGGTTGGCCTGCGGGAACGCGATCATCAGCGTCCAGCAAGGGGCGATGCGCACCGGCTCGATCTTCTGGCTGAGGGAGGCCGAGAGCTTGCCGTCGCCCAGCAGCACGCGGGTGCGCGAGGGCGGCACCGCGAGCAGCACGGCGTCGAAGCCCGAGTAGACATGCTGCGAGTCGTCTTCGCCCGCGGTGCGCAGTTGCCAGCGCTTGCGGTCGAGCGCGTCGGGCTCGATCTGCGTGACCTGCGTGTTCGTGATGAGGTTGTCGGCCAGCGGCGCGGCCCAGTGCGCGACCAGCGCGTCCATGCCGGGCTGCGCCACCCAGTGCGATTCGCGGCCCGGCAGTGCCGCCTCGGCCACGCGGCCGTGTGCATCGAGCACGCGCACGAGGTTGGCGCTCCAGGGGCGGCAGAGGCTGGGCGTGGCCTCGAGCGCCAAGGCGAAGCGCGGATCGCGCACGGTGAAGTACTGCGCGCCGCTGTCGAAGCGGCCGAACGCCGTGTCGATGCTCGCCATGCGACCGCCGGGTGCGGCCTCGCGTTCGAACAGCGTGACCTTGTGGCCGGCCTGCACCAGCGTGCGCGCGCAGGCCACCCCGGCGATGCCGGCGCCGACGACGGCGTAGTGGCGAGGGGTGGAGGGTGTTCGGTGGCGGTCGGTCTGCTTTGCAGTGGCGCGAGTGGTCATGAAGGACTCTTTTCTTTTGACAGGGAGACGATGAATGTGTCCGCACTCTACATCGGTCTGCATGGGCGTCCGGGAGACCGCGCCTCAGGGCTTTCCTCAGCGTCCCCGATGGCGCTCGAGCAGCGCGCGCCGCGTGGCCTCGTGCTCGAACTGCGCGAGCCACCATTCCAGCGCGCGACCGGGGCCACCCGCGCTGCGCACGCGCCATGCGCAATGCATGGTGCCCAGCGGCGGCGTGCGCTCGGTCTTGCGTTCGATGAGGTGACCCGCCTCGATGTACGGCCGCGCCATCGGCTCCGGCAAGAAGCCGCCGCCCAGGCCGTGCAGTTGCGCCGCGAGCTTGGCCTGCATGCTCGGCACGGTGAGCACGTCCTGTCCGCCCACGAGGTTCACGGTCATGCTCGGTCCGCTGCGCACCGAGTCGGCCGCGGCGACCGCGCGGTACTGCCGCAGCACCGCATCGGTCAGCGGTTCGGGCAGGCGCGCGAGCGGATGGTGCGGCGCCACCGCGTACACGAAGCGCAGCTCGCCGATAGGCCGGCTGCGGATGCCGGTGGCCGTGAAGGCGAGGCTCGCCGCATCGAGCACCGCTCCGATGGCCAGATCGGCTTCGCCGCTCGTGAGCGCCTCGATGGTGCCCAGCAGCGTCTCGTCGCGCAGCTTCAGGCGCGTGGGCGGATCAAGCGCGAAGAAGGCGGTGGCCAGGTCGAGCAGCGGATCGCGCGCGATCACGCTGTCCACCGCGATGGTCAGCATCGGTTCCCAGCCCGTGGCCACGCGCTTGACGCGGTTGGCCACCGCGTCGATCTCGTTCAGAAGGCGCGCCGATTCGCGCAGCAACTCGGCGCCGGCCTCGGTGATGCGGGCCTGGCGCGCGCTGCGGTCGAACAGCAGCACGTCCAGCGCGTCCTCGATCTGGCGCACCCGGTAGCTCAGCGCGCTGGGCACGAGGTCGAGTTCGCGTGCGGCCGCCGCGAAGCTGCCGGTGGCGGCCACCGTTTGCAGCATCGCGAGCGCGTCGGGGGTCAGTACGTCTCTGGCGCTGGGCATGGCGGCTCCATTGATCAAAAAATTTGAATGATGCCATCAAAACCCGGCGCTTTTCACTCGGGGGTGCGGGCCTAAAGTTCTTCACATCCGCTGCGCATCCGGCGCGGCATACGAAGAAGGCCAGAACATCCCCTCGGGAACGGCCAAAAGGAGTTCGACGATGTTGCAAGTCCGTAAATCACAGGAACGCGGTTATGCCGACCATGGCTGGCTGCGCTCGTTCCACAGCTTTTCCTTCGCCGGTTACTACGACCCGGCCCACATGGGCTTCGGCAACCTGCGGGTGATCAACGAAGACCGCGTGGCCGCGGGCGCCGGTTTCGGCACCCATGGCCACAAGGACATGGAGATCATCAGCTACGTGCTCTCGGGTGAACTGGCGCACAAGGACAGCATGGGGAACATCGAGTCCATTCCGCCGGGCGACGTCCAGCGCATGAGCGCGGGCCGCGGCGTGATGCACAGCGAGTTCAACCACAAGAAGGACGAGACCACGCACTTCCTGCAGATCTGGATCGAGCCCAACGTGCGCGGCATCGCGCCGGGCTATGAGCAAAAGCAGTTCGGCGACGCCGAGAAGCGCGGCAAGCTGCGCCTGGTGGCCTCGCCCGACGGCAGCGACGGCTCGGTGAAGGTGAATGCCGATGCACGCCTCTTCGCGGGCCTCCTGGACGGCGAAGAGAAGGCGAGCCTCGCGCTCGACCCGGCGCGCAAGAGCTATGTGCACCTGGTGCGCGGCGAGCTCGAAGTCAATGGCCAGAAGCTCTCGGGCGGCGACGCCGCGATGCTCGAAGGCGAATCGCAGTTGACGCTGGGCGCCGGCAAGGATGCCGAAGTGCTGGTGTTCGACCTGACCGCTTGATCCACGGCCGGGCGCTCGTCGCCCGGCTTTTTTCCGTTCCCTGTATTTCATTCAACAACCGAGGAGTTTTTCAACCATGGCAACCACCACCACCCCCAACTCAGCCCAGGACACCCTGGCGCTGATCGGCCGCATCCTGATCGCGTACCTGTTCATTCCCGCCGGCATCGGCAAGCTCATGGGCTTTGGCGGCACCGTGGGCTACATCTCTTCGGTGGGCCTCCCGCTGCCGGAAGTGGGCGCCGCGATCGCGATCATCGTCGAGCTCGGCTTCGGCATTGCGCTGCTGCTGGGCTTCAAGACCCGCTGGACCGCCATCGTGCTGGCGCTCTTCACCATCGCCGCCGCGCTGTTCTTCCACAAGTACTGGTCGGCACCCGATGCGATGAAGATGATGCAGCAGATCAACTTCAACAAGAACATCGCGATCGCCGGTGGCCTGCTCGCTTTCGCGGCCTTCGGTCCCGGCCGATTCAGCATCGACAAGAAATAAGCTATCCCCCAGGCTTCGCGCGCTTCGTGTCGCTTCGCCACCCCCGCCGGGGGGGCAACACCTGAGGCCCGGCAATGCCGGTTCCTCGGTGTTCCACGAAAAAAGGCATCCGCCACCGTTGACCATCGTTTCACTCAGGAGATCTTCCAATGGCAAACATCGTTGTCGTCTTCCATTCCGGCTACGGCCACACCCAACGCATCGCGCAAGCCGTGGCCGAATCGGCCGGCGCGCAGTTGCTCGCCATCGACGCCGATGGCAACCTGCCCGAGGGCGGCTGGGAAACCCTGGCCGCGGCCGACGCCATCGTCTTCGGCTCGCCGACCTACATGGGCGGCGTGAGCTGGCAGTTCAAGAAATTCGCCGATGCGTCGTCCAAGGTCTGGTTCACGCAGGGCTGGAAGGACAAGCTCTTCGCCGGCTTCACCAACAGCGCCACCATGAACGGCGACAAGACCGCGACCATGGCTTACCTGTGGACGCTCGCGATGCAGCACAGCGGCATCTGGGTCAGCATGGGCATCCTGCCGACCAACAACAAGGCCGCCACGCGCGATTCGATGAACTACGTGGGCGGCTACGGCGGCCTGTTGACGCAGTCGCCATCGGACGCGAGCCCGGCCGAGATGTTCAAGGGCGACTTCGACACGGCCCGCGCATTCGGCGAGCGTATTGCTGCAGTGGCAAGATCGCGGGTCTAGAACCCACCCCCAGTCTTCGCGCACTTCGTGTCGCTTTCGCCAACCCCCTTTCAGGGGGCGACACCGGTGGCCCGGCAAAGCCGGCTCCACGGTGTCCCGCGAAAAGGCAATGGCGAAGCCGACAAAACATGGAGCCCCCGATGACCGACACCACCGCCCACGCCCAATTCCTTCAACCGCACGACAAGGACCTGGGCGGTGGCTTCAAAGTGAGGCGCCTCCTGCCCGCTGCGCAGCGGCGCTCGGTCGGGCCTTTCGTGTTCTTCGACCATTTCGGGCCGGCCACCGAGAAGCCCGGCACCGAGCACGACGTGCGGCCGCATCCGCACATCGGCCTGGCAACGGTCACCTATCTTTTCGAGGGCGCGATGATGCATCGCGACAGCCTCGGCAGCGTGCAGGAGATCCTGCCCGGCGCCATCAACTGGATGACCGCGGGGCGCGGCATCGTTCATTCCGAGCGCAAGCCCGAGCGCCTGAAGGCCGACACGTACGTGAACCACGGGCTGCAGCTCTGGGCCGCCTTGCCCCAGGCGCATGAAGAGGTCGAGCCGAGCTTCGAGCACACGCCGGCCGATGCGATTCCCGAACTGGTGGAGCAGGGCGTGAACGTGCGCGTGCTGGTGGGCAACGCCTTCGGCCAGCGCTCTCCGGTGAAGACATTGGCGCAGACCGTCTACCTCGACATCGCGCTGCCGGCAGGCGGGCGTTTCGAGTTGCCCGCACTGGCACCCGAGCTGGCCATCTACGCCGTCGATGCCGATGCGCGGGTCAACGGCGAGGCGATTGCCGCGCACACGATGGCGGTGCTGCCCGACGGGCAGGGCGCCGTGCTGACATCCGAGGCGGCCGTGCGCCTGATGGTGATCGGCGGCGAGCCGCTGGACGGCCCGCGCTACATCACCTGGAACTTCGTTTCGAGCCGGCGCGAGCGCATCCTCGAAGCTGGTGCCGACTGGGCCGCGCAGCGCATGGGCCATGTGCCCGGCGAGACCGAATTCATCCCGCTGCCGGGCAAGCCCTTCGGCGTGCGCGAGCCCGACACCGGGACGACGCCGGTCTGAGCCTGTCGTTCACAAGCGGGTAGTAAGCTGCGCCCCGCAAACGGCGATCGAGGGGATCGCCGTCCCAACGACATCCCAAGAAAGGGAGCAAGGCACATGGCAGTTTTCCGGACCCCCGAGGTTGCACCGGGCGAATACGGCGATCTTTTCGAATTCCTCATGGAGGAGCTCAAGCTCTTCAAGCGCAAGCTGGTCCTCATGCTCAAGCATGTGCAGACCGGCGAGTCGATGGTCTACGAGCAGGCCTGGTACGACTTCCACCTGAAGGACCGCATCACCCACCTGCTCAAGACCGACGACTACGCAGCCGTCGCAGAGCTGCCGATCAACAAGAAGGGCCAGACCGGCATCTACATCGAGACCCGCTACGTCAAGAGCGGCAAGCTCGTGGGCCTGCAGCTCGTGGAGGCCCGGCCGCACGAAGGCGGGCGCTACGTGGGCCTCACGCCGGCGGTGGTGTTCACAGATGCCGACGGCGAACGCATGTTGGCGTTCGCGCAGAAGCTCAAGTAGAAACTCCAACGAAAAAAGGGCCCGACGGATCGGGCCCTTTTTCTTTGTGTGGTCGTCTCGCCCGGCTTACTTGCCGCCGATCGACACGGCCTCCGAAGGCGGCACGCCATCGGGCGCCTTCGGCAGTTCGATCATGGCCTTGCGCCCCGCGCGACCGCGCCATGCCGAGTAGCCCACGCCAGCAAGCAGCAGCACGCACAGCCCGATGAAGGTGCCGCTGATCGGCCGCGAAATGAACACCGACATGTCTCCGCGCGAGAGCAGCAGCGCGCGGCGGAAGTTCTCTTCCACCATCGGCCCGAGCACGAAGCCCAGCAGGATCGGCGCGACCGAGAACTCCAGCGTCATCAGCACCGCGCCGACGATGCCGAACACCAGCACTTCCCAGATCTGGAAGAGGCTGTTCTGCGTGCTGTACACGCCCGTCGCAATGAAGAACATCGCGGCCGGGAACAGGTACTTGTAGGGCACCTTCAGGAGCTTGACCCACACGCCGATCATCGGCACGTTGAGCACCACGAGGATCACGTTGCCGATCCAGAACGAGGCGATCAGGCCCCAGAAGATGTCCGGATGCTCGGTGATGAGCTGCGGGCCGGGCTGGATGCCCTGGATCAGCAGCGCGCCGAGGATCAGCGCCATCACCGCGTCGCCCGGAATACCGAGGCTCATCGTCGGAATGAAGTCGACCTGCGTCTTCGAGTGGGCCGAGGCCTCGGGGCCGGCCACGCCTTCGATCATGCCGGTGCCGAACTTGTCGGGCGTCTTGGAGACCTTGCGCTCCAGCGCGTAGGCGATGAAGGTGGTGATGGTCGGGCCCGTGCCGGGCATCGCGCCGAACACCGTACCGACGATGGTGCCGCGGATCATGGCTGGGAAGGCGCGCTTGAGTTCTTCCTTGCTCGGGCGCATGTCGCTCAGCTTGAGCGTGCCTGTGTCGCCGATGGCCTTCATGCGGTTCACGTTGAGCAGGAAGTCGGCCACGCCAAAGAGGCCCATCGAGATCGCCACCAGCTCCAGGCCGTCGCTCAGCTCGGGCAGGCCGAACGCGAAGCGGAAGCTGCCGCTGTTCACGTCGGTGCCGACCACGCCGCACAGGAGGCCGAAGATCGTCATCGCCACGCCCTTGAGCGGCGAGCCGCGCGACATGGTGGAGCCCGCGAGCAGGCCCAAGAGCATGATCGAGAAAATCTCGGTCGGGCCGAACTTGAAAGCGATCTGCACCAAAAGCGGCGAGGCGAAGATCATCACGATGATGCCGACCGACGCCGCGAAGAACGAGGCGATCATCGTCACCCCGAGCGCGACGCCGCCCTTGCCCTGCTTGGTCATCGGGTAGCCATCGAGGCACGTCACCGCATGCGGCGGGTGCGAGGGCATGTTCATCAGGATGGCGCCGATGGCGCCGCCGTACTGCGAGCCGTAGAAGATGCCCGCCAGCATCAGGATCGCGGGCACCGGGTGCATTGCGTAGGTGAGCGGCAGCAGGATCGAGATGGCCTGCAGTGCGCCCATGCCCGGCAGCACGCCGATCAGGTTGCCCACCAGCACGCCGAAGAACGACCAAAGGAGATTGGAGCCCTGGAACGCGACACCGAAGCCGAACCAGAGATCGTGGAGCGATTGACCGATCATGATTTCAGCCTCCCCACTGGAACAAGGGCAGCTGCAGCTTCAGCGCCCACCAGAACACCACCACCGCGATGAAGCACATCGCGAGCGCCAGCAGCAGCGCCTCGGTCAGCGTGTTGTCGCGGTCGCCCAGCGCCGAGATGAACACGATGGCGAAGGTCGCCGGCAGCAGGCCGCCGTATTCGCCCAGCAGCAAGAACGAAAGAATGCCCACGATGATGCAGATGCCGCCGCGCAGGTCGGGCATGCCGGTGGGATGGCCGTGCGAGGCGGCCTCGGAGCTCGCGGGTTCTTCGCCGCGCGCGGACAGCGCGATCAGCAAGCCCGTGAGTGCCAGCAGGCCGCCGAGCGCGACCGGGAAGAAGCCCGGTCCCATGTGCGCCAGCTCGCCGACGCGGTAGCCGACACCGGCGTAGACGGCCGCCAGGCCGATGACCACGAGCAACGCGCCGCCGTAGTAATCCTTCTTGAATTTGGGTGCGGGCCGAAGCGCGTGCGAGGCCGGATCTTCACCGTGCGGGTGCATTGAGTCTCCTTCGATTTGGAAGGAGCGCAGTCTAGGAATCGAGGCTTTCAATCGCCTTTCGGAGAGGGCGCGAAAGGCCTGTCGAACCCCAAAATACGTGTAATTGCGTACAGCGCTACCCCGCAGAAACCCTAGGTAAAACGGCCAGCGGGAGCTTGAGGATGGCGCGCAGGCCCCCGCCGTTCGGCCGCTCGGGCATGTCGGCGCTGTCCAGCTCGATCTCGCCGCCGTTGCGCCGCGCATAGCCGCGTGCGATGGCCAGGCCCAGGCCCGCGCCGTGCGTGGCGGCATCGGCCGCCGGGTCGCGGTGAAAGCGCTCGAACACGGCGTCGCGCCGCTCCGGTGCGATGCCCGGGCCGCTGTCGCACACCTCGGCCAGCGCGTGCGAGGCCTCGCGCCGCACGGTCACCGTGATGTTGCCGCCGCGCGGCGTGTACTTGATGGCGTTGTGCACGAGGTTCGCGAGCACCTCGTGCAGCTCGGCGCCGTTGGCCTTGACGGGCAGCACCGGGGCTTCGTCGTTGCCGTCGTCGAGCCTGTCTTGCGCCTCATGGTCGCCGCGCGCGTCGACCCAGCCCAGGTCCTGGTCGTGCTCGCGCGCGAGCGGCAGGTATTGCAGCACCACGGCGCGCGCGATGTCGCTGAGGTCGACCACCGAGGGCTCGGCGTCACCGGGGATCTCGTCTTCGGTCGTGGCATGCGCCAGCGCCAGCAACTGCTCGCTCAGGCGCCGCGTGCGCGCCAGTTGCACGACGATGGCTTGCAGCGATTCGCGCATGCGCGCAGGGTCGGTCTCGCGCACCGCGTAGCCGGCCTGGATCGACAGGATGCTCAGCGGCGTGCGCAATTGGTGCGAGGCATCGGCCAGGAATTGCGACTGCTCCGCCACCATCCGCCGGTGGTCCGCGATGTGGTGGTTGACCGCATCGACCAGCGGCACCACCTCCTGCGGCACGCCGCTCGCATCGAGCGGCTTCAAGTCGTCGCGCGGGCGTTCGCGCAGCGACCGGCGCAGGCGCTCCAGCGGACGCAGCGTCCAGGCCACGCCGAGCCACACCAGCACTGCCATCACCAGCACCATGCGCGCGTCGCGCAGCAGCTCCTGCCTGAGCGATTCGTTCTGCGCCTGCAGGCGCGGGCCGGTGCCCTCGGCAGCCTGGATGAGCACGCTGTACGCGGTGCCCGAGCCCGTGTTGTCGTAGACAGTCTGGCGCAGCGCGGCCACGCGCACCGGGTGCTGCTCGTACACCGCGTCGTAGAAGACCGGTGTGCCGTCGGGCGGGCGCTCGGCCGGGCGGGGCAGGCCGGGCACGCCCATGAGCGTGGTCTCGGGGGCGCGGGTGTCCAGCGGCGCGCCCTTGGGAATGCGTTGCACGCCCACGTGCAGGTACTTGTAGCGCAGGTGCGTGGACTCGAACATCGCCTGGATCGAGAAGGGCTCCTGCACCTTCACGCTGCCGTCGCTCGCGACCACCACGCCGTTGGCCAGCGCCTGCACGGGTTCGAGCAGGCTCTGGTCGTACGCGACCACCAGCGAATCGGTGAGCGTGCGGTAGTCGTTCCAGCTGTCCAGGGCCAGCAGCGCGACGATGCCCGGCAGCAGCAGCGCGAGCAGGCGCGCGCGGATGCCGAAGCGCTGCGGTTCAGGCCGCGGCGGTCGGGGCGCCTGCGGGTCCATCGGCAATGCCCTCGAGCATGTAGCCCAGCCCGCGCACGGTGACGATGCGCACGTCGCTATCGGCGAGCTTGCGGCGCAGGCGGTGCAGCACCACCTCGATCGCGTCGGGGCCGGCGGTGCTGTCGTTGGTGAACACCTTGGCGAAGAGCTGCGACTTGCCCACCGGCGCGCCGCTGCGCATCAGGAGCGCGGTGAGCGCGGCTTGCTCCCGCGGCGTGAGCGACAGCAAGGTGCCGCGCAGCGTGAAGGCGTGGCTCTCGCTGTCGTAGGAGAGCGAGGCGCACTGCAGCCGCGGATGCTGCTTGCCGCGGCTGCGCCGCACAAGCGCCGCCAGGCGCGCTTCGAGCTCCACCAGCTCGAAGGGTTTCGTGAGGAAGTCGTCGGCGCCCAGGTTCAGCCCACGCACCCGGTCCTGCAGCGCGCCCTGCGCGGTGAGGATGAGCACGGGCGTGCGATCGTCGGCATCGCGCATGTCGGCCAGCACGCCCAGGCCGTGCTTGTCGGGCAGGCGCAGGTCGAGAACGATCGCGTCGTATTCGGTGCCGGCCATGAAGGCCTCGGCGGTGCGCGCATCGGGCGCGTGGTCGGCGACGAAGCCGCTCTGGGTCAACGCCCGGATGAGCCACGAGGCCATGTCCAGTTCGTCTTCCACCAGGAGGATGCGCATGAGGGGCGGCCGGTTATTTCTTCAGGCCGCGGCCCAGGTCGATGTCTTCCGACGCACGGGCGCTGGCATCGGCCGCGCGCGCGCTCAGGTCGGGCGCCAGCGCGCGCCGTCCGTCGAACACGAAGCAGTCGCCGTGGTAATGCGCGCCGCCGACTTCCTCGAAGTATTTGAGGATGCCGCCTTCGAGCTGCAGCACGTGCTCCACGCCTTCTTCCCGCATCAGGATCGCGGCCTTCTCGCAGCGGATGCCGCCGGTGCAGAAGCTCACGACGGTCTTGCCTTCGAAGTCGGCACGGTGCGCCTCCAGCGCGGGCGGGAATTCGGTGAACTTCGTGATGCGCCAGTCGATCGCGCCGTCGAAAGTGCCTTCATCGACCTCGAAGTCGTTGCGCGTATCGAGCAGCGCGATCTCGCGGCCTTCGTCGTCGTGGCCCTGGTCGAGCCAGCGCTTGAGGGTGAAGGCGTCCACGCCCGGGGCGCGTCCGGCGGCCGGCTGGATGGCCGGGTGGTCCATGCGGATGATCTCGCGCTTGAGCTTCACCAGCATGCGCCGGAAGGGCTGCGCGGCGGACCAGCTTTCCTTGGTTTCGAGATCGGCGAAGCGCGCATCGGCACGCAGATCGGCCAGGAAGGCGTGGACGGCATCGGCAGTGCCCGCCAGAAACAGGTTGATACCCTCCGGCGCCAACAGGATGGTGCCCATGAGGCCCAGGGCCTGGGTGCGGGCACGCAGGTCTTCGCGCAGCACGGGGCTGTCGTCTATGGCTACGAATTTGTAGGCCGCGATATTCAGAATCTCTTGCACGGGGCGCGATTCTAGGTGCCACCGGGCCGCCCCAAGGCACCGAGCCTCCCCCTCGGGGGGTGGCGAAGCACACGAAGTGGCAAGCCGGGGGGCAAATTCAGGGATTGCCAACCCACATCGTGGAGCGGCGGTTTCTACAATGGGCGGATGTTTGTTCACCTGCGCCTGCACACCGAGTTTTCCGTCGTCGACGGCACCAACCGGATCGACGAAGTCATCAAGGCCGCTGCTGCCGACAAGCAGCCAGCCCTGGCCATCACCGACCTGAACAACCTGTTCGGAGCGGTCAAGTTCTACAAGCAGGGGCGAGGCAAGGGCGTCAAGCCCGTCATCGGCGCTGAAATCTTCATCGAGGGGCTGGGCAAGGAGCCCGGCGTGCTCACCCGCCTCGTGCTGCTGGTGCAGAACATGGAGGGCTACCTGAGCCTGTCCGAACTGCTCGCACGCGCCTGGACGCAGAACGTGGGCCGCGGCCAATCGCAGGCGGCCTGCAAGCTCGAATGGCTCGAGGAGCTTTCGGGTGGGTTGATCGTGCTGTCGGGCGCGCAGGCCGGGCCGCTGGGCGTGCCGCTGCTGCAAGGGCAGGAAGAGCGCGCCGCCGAACTGGCGCTGAAGCTCGCGGGCATGTTCCCGCACCGCTTCTACATCGAGCTGCAGCGCGCAGGCCGTCCGGAAGACGAGCCGCACGTCATTGCCGCGGTGAAGCTCGCGGCGCGCCTGAAGCTGCCGGTGGTCGCCACGCACCCGGTGCAGTTCGCCGAGCGCCAGGACTACGAAGCCCATGAGGCGCGCGTGTGCATTTCCGAAGGCGAGATCCTCGGCAACCCGCGCCGCGTGCGCAAGTTCACCGAAGAGCAGTACTTCAAGTCGACCGCCGAGATGCAGGCGCTGTTCGCCGACGTGCCGAGCGCCTTGGCCAACACGGTCGAGATCGCCAAGCGATGCAACCTGACGCTGGTGCTGGGCAAGCCGCAACTGCCCGATTTCCCCACGCCCTTCGTGAGCGAAGGCGTGCGCATGCCGATCGACGACTTCTTCCGGCAGGAATCCTTCGAGGGGCTCGAAGTGCGCTTGGCGCACCTCTACCCCGACGCGGCCAAGCGCGACGCCGAGCGGCCCCGTTACGTGGAGCGCCTGGAGTTCGAGATCAACACGATCCTGAACATGGGCTTCCCCGGCTACTTCCTGATCGTGGGCGACTTCATCAAGTGGGCCAAGGAAAACGGCTGCCCCGTGGGCCCGGGCCGGGGCTCGGGCGCCGGCTCGCTGGTGGCCTATGCGCTCAAGATCACCGACCTCGACCCGCTCGAATACAAGCTGCTGTTCGAACGCTTCCTGAACCCCGAACGCGTCTCGATGCCCGACTTCGACATCGACTTCTGCCAGGGCAACCGTGACCGCGTGATCGATTACGTGAAGGACAAGTACGGCCGCAACGCGGTGAGCCAGATCGCCACCTTCGGCACGATGGCCGCGCGCGCCGCCATCCGCGACGTGGGCCGCGTGCTGGACATGAGCTACATGTTCTGCGACGGCATCAGCAAGCTGATTCCGAACAAGCCGGGCATGTCGGTCACGCTGCAATACCCGCCCGAGAAGAAGATCGAGGGCGACAAGAACAACTACGCCATCGAGATGGAGCCGCAGCTCGCGCAGCGCATCGAGAAGGAAGAAGAAGTGCGCATGCTGGTCGAGCTCGCGCAGAAGCTCGAAGGCATGACGCGCAATATCGGCATGCACGCCGGCGGCGTGCTCATCGCGCCCGGCAAGCTCACCGATTTCTGCCCGCTCTATCAGCAGCCCGGCAGCGACTCGGCCGTCAGCCAGTACGACAAGGACGACGTCGAGGCCATCGGCCTGGTGAAGTTCGACTTCCTGGGCCTTGCAACGCTCACCATCCTGGAGATCGCGAAGGAGTTCATCGTCGCGCGCCACAAGGGCCAGGAGAACTTCGCGTTCGAGAACATTCCGCTGAAGGACGCGGCCACCTACCGGCTCTTCTCCGAAGGCAAGACGGAGGCGGTGTTCCAGTTCGAATCGCGCGGCATGCAGGGCATGCTGAAGGACGCGCGGCCCACGCGCCTGGAAGACCTGATCGCGCTGAACGCGCTCTACCGTCCGGGCCCGATGGACCTGATTCCCAGCTTCGTGGCGCGCAAGCACGGCCGCGAAGAGGTCGAGTACCCGCACCCGGCCGTGGCCGAGATGCTCTCGGAGACCTACGGGATCATGGTCTACCAGGAGCAGGTGATGCAGACCGCGCAGATCCTGGGCGGCTACTCGCTCGGCGGCGCCGACCTGCTGCGCCGCGCGATGGGCAAGAAGAAGCTCGAGGAGATGGCCGAGCACCGCGAGAAATTCCGCGCGGGCGCGCTCTCCACGCACGGCATCCCGCAGGACAAGGCCGACGAGATCTTCGACTTGATGGAGAAGTTCGCAGGCTACGGCTTCAACAAGTCGCACGCGGCTGCCTACTCGCTGCTGGCGTATCACACGGGTTGGCTCAAGGTCCACTACACGGCCGAATTCTTCTGCGCCAACATGACCGTGGAAATGGACGACACGGACAAGCTCAAGCTCCTGTTCGAAGACGCCCAGAAGAACTTCGGCATCACCTTCGAGCCGCCGGACGTGAACCGCGGCAACTACCGCTTCGAGCCGGTCACCGACCGGGTGATCCGCTACGGCCTGGGCGCCGTCAAGGGCACGGGCCAGCTCGCGGTCGAGGCCGTGGTGCGGGCGCGCGAGGAGGGCGGGCCGTTCAAGAGCCTGTTCGACTTCTGCGTGCGCATCGACCGCCAGCGCATCAACAAGCGCACGGTCGAGGCGCTGATCAAGGCCGGCGCGTTCGACGCGATCCAGCAGAACCGCGCGTCGCTGATCGCCTCGGTGGACCGCGCCTTCGAATTCGCCAGCGCGACGGCGGCCAATGCCTCGCAGGTCGACATCTTCGGCGACTGCGAACACGGCTCGGCCACCGCCGAGCCCGACCTCGTCGATGCCACGCCGTGGGGCGTGAAGGAGCGCCTGACGCTGGAGAAAACGGCGGTCGGTTTCTATCTTTCGGGCCATCTGTTCGACGAGGTCTCGCACGAGGTGCGGCGTTTCTGCAAGCGCGAGATCGGCGACCTGCTCGACAGCCGCGACCAGCAGGTCATCGCGGGCATCGTGAGCGATTTCCGCGTGATCAACGGCCAGCGCGGGCGGCTCGCGATCTTCAAGCTGGACGACAAGTCCGAGGCCATCGATGCGACGGCCGACGAGGCGCTCATCAACGCCAACCGCAACACGTTGAAAGACGACGAACTCGTCATCGTGAGCGGCCGGCTGCAGCCCGCGCGCGGCGGCTTCGAGGCACGCTTCCAGGTGCAGCAGGTGTGGGACCTCGCGACGGCGCGCTGCCGTTTCGGCAAGTTCCTGCGCGTGGCGGTGAACGGCAAGGCGCCGGACATAGCGCGGCTGGTGAAAGATTTTCCGCCGCGCACCGAGCAGACCGAGGTCGGCGATCTGGTGCAGGGGCTGCCGGTGCGCCTGTCGATGGCGCGTGGCGGTGCGCAGGTCGAGCTGCAGCTGGGCGAACGCGCCAAGTTCTTCCCGACCGATGCCGCGCTCGCGAGCTGGACGGCACAGGCGGAGGCGGGCAAGGCGCTGATCGTCTACGAGTGAATGGCCCTTGGCTTTCGAGGGTCGTGGAACATTTGGGCGCTTATGGCGTCCATCAGTTTCTTCACAACCAGGCTGTTCAAGGAGGAACGATTGCCATGACCCATACAAAGACCAAGACCGCGAAGAACCTGAAGCGCGCCGCGCTCGCCCTCGGCATGTCGCTGGCGATGTCCGCCGCCTTCGCCCAGTACGCCGGCCCGAGCAGCGTGCCGGCGATGACGGTCAAGCAACTGCTGGACACCGGCAAGGACGACCAGCACGCCACGCTGCGCGGCTTCCTCGTCTCGCACGACGGCGGCGAGCACTACACCTTCGCCGACGACACCGGCCGCATGAAGGTGGAGATCGACGCCAAGCACTTCCCGCCCGGCGTGAAGATCGACGACAAGGTGCGTGTCGAGATCTCGGGCGAGTTCGACAAGGACCTCGTCGGCAACAAGGCCGAACTGGACGTCAAGCGGCTGAGTCTGGCGGGCTGACTTCGGGGGCCTTGGCAGTGGGGGGCTCTTCCACCGCTGCCTTGCTGCCCTTCTTCCGGAGCGCCGACTCGATCTGTTCGAGCACGGCCTCCGGCGCATGCAGCCAGTCCTTGGCCAGCACCTGCACCACCTGCCATCCGAACGCATCGAGCACCCGCGGCCGCGAGACATAACGCTCGAGCACGTTGCGGTTCTCGTAGTGCGTCGCGGTGTCCACGAGGATGCCCAGCGCGTAATGCCCAGCGTCCGGCGCACGCAACGCGAGGTCGCAGCGAAAACGCGACTGCCCCACCTGTTCGTCGACCGCATGGCCGCGCGCACGCAGCGCGGCCGCGAGCTGCGCCGTCACCTCGTCGGCACGCGCATGCTGTGCGCCGCTGGCCCGCGTGAGCGGGTTCATGCTTTCGAGCACGCGCCGCGCCGTGGCGGAGTCGCCGCGCGACAGGCACTCCGCATACCGCAGGAACTGCTTGAGCGCCGCGGCGCCTTCGTTGTGGTCGTTGGTGATCGCCTCGTGGCGGATCGTCGAGACCACGGCCATGTGGTGCCGTGCGCGGCTGAAGATCACGTTGAGCCGCTTCTCGCCGCCGCGCTGGTTGATCGGGCCGAAGTTCATCAGCATGCGGCCCTCGGGGTTCGGGCCGTAGCAGATGCTCAGGATGATGATGTCGCGCTCGTCGCCCTGTACGTTCTCCAGGTTCTTGATGAAGAGGCCGCAGAACTGGTCGTCTTCCTCGCGCACGTATTCGGCCTCCAGCCGCGCGGCGAAATCGCTGTCGATGGCGCCCAGCGCATCGAGCTCGGCTTCGATCTCGGTCTGCTGCGCCTCCGAGAACGCGACGATGCCCAGGCTGCGCCCGGTCTCGCGCTTGAGCAGCTCGCGCACCAGTTGCGCGATGTGGCGCGCCTCGCCGTCGTTGATGCGGTTCTCGTACACCGCATCGGTCACGCGATGGAAGCTGATCGCGCGCGAGAGCAGGGCGTCGACATTCGCGGCCACCGATTCCTCTGTCGGGGTGCGCGATTGCACGAGGATCTCCTCGCGCGCATCCGCCGGCAGACTGCGGTCCGGAATGGTGAAGAGGTTGCCCGCATAGAAGGCCGCGTTCGAAAAGCCGATGAGCGATTCGTAGCGGCTGCGGTAGTGCCAGGCCAGCAGCGTGGCCGGCAGGTTGCGCGCGCCCTGGTTCAGCAGGCTGTCGGCATCGAGCACCACCGCGATGCGGTCGCCTTCGTCTTCGACCGAGACGGTGTCGTCCTCGGGGTCGCGGCCCGAGGAGAAGAAGCTCGTCGGCGGCAACTGCATCTCGTCGCCCACCACGATGATCTGGGGCGCGCGGTAGAGCGCGGGCACGGCTTCTTCCACCGGGATCTGGCTCGCCTCGTCGAAGATCACCACGTCGAAGAGGTCGGCCGCGAGCGGCAGCGTGTCGGACACCGAGAGCGGGCTCATGAGCCAGATCGGCTTCATGTCGCGCACCACCTGGCCGGTCTCGCCCGAGGCGAGTTCGCGGATCGCCTTGTAGCGCATGGTCTTGCCGAACTCGTGCTCGAGCTCGCGGCGGCCCGCGTTGTAGCTCTTCTTGAAGAGCTTGCCGCCGGCGTCGAGCTGGCTCGCGGGCAGGGCGCTGGTGCGCACATGCTCGCGAAAGCGCTGGCGCACCGCGGCGGCAAGCGTGCGGGCATTGCGGTCGAGGAGCTTGCGCTCTCCTTCGGCCAGGCGCTGCGCATGGCGCGCGAGCGCGGCGCTGTCGAAGCGCGGCAGCCAGCGCTCGGTGCGATAGACGCGCTCCAGGCCTTCGCGTGCCACGGCGTATTCGATGGCTTCGGGCGCGAGCGGCAGGGTGCGCAGGGCCTTGGCCAGGGCCGGGTCGGCATCGGCCAGTTCCTGCAGATGGGGCAGCACGGTCGGCAGGGTATCGGCTTGCTCTCGCAGCGTGCGCGCCAGCGCTTCGAGCGATGCCAGCGGCTGCGCCGCCGGGTCGTCAAGCAGGTCGCGCCACAGGGCATCGAGCGCGTCGGTGCGCTCGCCGAGCGCGGCCAGCCGTTCGACGTTGCGGCTCGCGCCGGGCTCGGTGCGCAGGTGCGCGTGGAAGGCCGCGCGCACGCCGGTGCCGGTGGCATCGCCGTGGCGCAGGGCATCGAGTTGCTGCACGAAATCGTCGGGGTCGGCGCAACCGTAGGTGGCCTCGATCTGCGCGGCCTGCTTGCCGACGGCGGCGCGGGCCGTGTGCTCGGCCAGCAGTTCTTCGAGCACCTGGCTGGGCTGCGGGCGCACCGCGTGCTTTGCGAAGTCGTAGCGGCGCTTGAGTTCGCCCGACAGGCGCCACCACGAAGGCTGGAGCCAGCGCAGCAGCGAGCCTTGCTGCGCCCTGGCCTGGGCGAGGCCGGCTTCGGTGTCGCCCGGGGAGAACCTGTCGCGCCAATGGCTCGTGCGTTCGAGGGCTTCCTTGAGCGCTTGTTGCAACGCGCGGCGCTGCGTCATCGCCTCGCCGAACGCGAGGCTGGTGGGGTGCGCGGTGTCGAGCAGCGAGAGGTGGCTGCGCGCGGCCAGCGCGGCGACGCGGCGCGCATCGGCCACCACGGCCAGCGCATCGCCCCAGCGCGTGGGGGCGTCGCCCAGCGGCGGCCAGGCGTCGGCCAGCGCATCGCGATGCGGGCCGATCTGTTCGGCTGCGCGGTCGCTGAGCTCGACCAACCGCGCGAGCGGCCGCTCCTGGCGCAGCAGCACCGGCGCGAGTTGCGCGAACGCATACGCCGAGAGGTACGGCACGTCGAGGCTTTCGGTGACTGCGAGGTGCAGGCGCGCGACCAGGTCCGCGTGCTGGCGCCACGCCGCGAACGCGGGCAGCGCTTCCGCCTGCAAGGGCGTGAGCGCGGGGTCGTGCGGCTTGAGCGCGATCAGCCGCGCCATCAGCGTGCGCACCGTCACGGCCAGGTGCTCGGGCACCTCGCGCATCGCGGCGTCGAAGCGTTCGAGCGCCTTCAGGTCGGCGTCCATCGTGTCGACGAGTTGCTTGCGCTCGCGGGTCTCGGCATCGAGTTCCTCGGGGGCCGTGAGCCAGTGCTCGTAGGTCTTCTTGAGGTTCTGCACGAAGGCCTTCTTGTCGCCTTGCGAGTCGTGGATCATGCAGCACAGCTCGTCCAGCCCTTGCTGGCGGAGGCGATGGAACACCACGTCGATGGCGGCACGCTTCTCGCAGACGAAGAGCACGCGCTGCCCGCGCCCCACGTAGTCGGCAATGAGGTTGGTGATGGTCTGCGACTTCCCCGTGCCGGGCGGCCCCTGGATGATGTAGCTGGTGCCGGTGCGCGCGAGCGCGACGGCGGCGGTCTGCGTGGCATCGGCCTGCACCACGGGCCACTGGTCGGCCAGCGGCAGCGCGGCGGGCGCCTGGGCATCGACCTGGCGCGGCTGCAGCGAGAACACGCGGTCGAAGGCATCGCTCGCGATCTCCGATTCGCTCAGCGCCGAGTAATCGCGCACCAGCGACATCTTGCGGTGGTTGAAGTTGCCGAGCGTCACCGAGGTGAGGTCGACATCCCACTGGTAAGGGTTGCCGCTGCTTTCATGCAGCGAGTAGGTCTGCTGTTCGGTCTGCGCGGCGGTGGACGCCATCTGCGGCGCGCGCGGCACCGGGCGTGCGCCGACCGCATCGCGCAGCGCGAGCGGAACAGGGCGCACCTTGGCGTGGAAGAGCTGAAGGCCCAGCGGGCGGAAGTCGTCCTTCGCATAACTGAAGTCCTGCGCCGCAACCGGCTGGGCAGCGGGGTTGCGCACGCGGGCGCGCCGCTTGAACTGTTCGAGCCGCTGGCGCGCGCGCTGGTGGATCAGCTCGATCTCGGGCTGCTTGACCAGCCGCAGCTGCACACCCGGCTCGGTCGTCGCGATCTGTGCGGCCAGTTGGGCGTGGAACTGCTCGATGGTGGTTTCGCGCAGGTCGATGGTCTCGGGCAGCACGATGCCGTAGAGCTGGCGCAGGTGGTGCCGGAGCGTCGGGTTCACCTGCGCCTCGCTCGACGCGGCTTCTAGCAGGTACTGGTCCTTCACGCCCTTCTTGCGTGTGAGCTCGACCGACAGCATCAGGAGCGGCGAGGCGATGCGCTCGGCCCGCTCGGCCTCTCCCTCCTTCAAGTTGTGCCAGCGCAGGAAGGCGATGACCAGCGACAGCTGCGAGAAGCCGTATTCGGAGCGGTCGCGCCGTGCCTCCTGCAGGATGCGGTCGAGCGCGCCGGGCAGGTACGGCTGGTCCTCGAAGCGCAGCCAGCGCGCGAGCGGCACGGGGTCGCAGGTGGCAATGTCGCTGGCGAAGCGGCCGTCCCACAGGCACAGCTGGTCGACGCGGATGTTCTTGATGTCCACCACCAGCGGCACGCTCGCGACCGTGAGGTTCACATGCGTCTGGCTCGGCTTGAAATGCAGCAGGCGGTTGCGGCGCGAGAGGTCGAAGAGGCGGTCTCGCAGGTGCACGCGGATCGCCTGGCGGCGCTGGCCGGCGCCGTCCTTCGCGGGTGCGATGCGGTCCAGGCCCAGGTCCAGCGGCTGGTCGCGATAGGTCTCCAGGCGTCGGATCACCGAGGGCAGGTCGCGCGCGCGTTCGTGGCGGTCGAGCGCGGTCATCTCGCCGATCACCGCGCCCACCACCGGGTGCAGGCGGCGGTTGAGCGCGAACAGGTTGCCGCGGTTCGCGACGAAGCGGCCGAGCTCCTCGCTGTCGGTGAAATCCAGGCCGCACGACAGGCTGGCGAGCACCTGGCCGAGGCAGAGGATGTCGGTCAGCGCATCGTGGTGCGCGAAGCGCAATTCCCAGGCGCTGTAGCCGGGCAGGTAGACAGGGCGCGTCGGCAGCGCATCGGGTGCTGCGTCGGCCATGAGCGCGAGGTTCTCGACCGAGACACCTTCGTCGGCATCGAGCGTCACGCGGTGCTCGCCGACCACGCGCAGCACGGAGGCGGCGGGCGCTTCGAGCGGTGCGATGGCGTCGCGGTTCTGGCGCGGCTCGGCCCCTTCGGGCTGGGCTAGCACGAGCGCGGGCGTGTCATCGACGCGGTAGGCGAAGGCGGTGCCGAGCGCGGCGACTTTGCCTTGCTCGTGCAAGGCGGACACTTCGCGCAGCAGCGGCAGCACAAGGCTGAGCACATCGTCGGTCTGCAGGCCGCCGTGGGCGTCGGCGGTGTCCAGCAGTTGGATCAGGGGCGCGATGGTGGCGGTCATTCGATTACGTTCTTGCTTCGCACTGCGGTGCGAGCGTGCTTGGGGCGGCCCGGCGCTTCGCTCATGCGGAGGCGCCCTGCAGATGTTGTGCGGCTGCTTTTTCGAGCAGGGCGACCGCGTCTCGCTTCACTCGGGTGAGGCTGCGCTTGGGAAAGCGCATGTCCTTGACCACGCGCTCTTCGAGCTGCGCGCCGCAGCCCATGGCGTCGGCCAGGCCGAGCGCGGCGGCGAGCGTGACGTCGTCCAGGTCAGGATCGGCCGCGACGAAATCGACCAGCACGCTGGCCAGGTAGTCGTGCACGCCGGCCGGCACCGGCGCCGGTGGCGGCATCGGCGCCGAGGGCGGTGCGAAGTTCGGAAAGAAGCGGCGCGCGTGGGCCAGCAGCGATTCGGACTGCAGGAACGGGCGCTGCAGCAGTTGGGCGATGGTCTCGCGCGTCAGTGCATCGGCGCGCTGCTGGCCGAGCAAGTCCAGCGTGGCGATGTCCAGCGGGCCTTCGAGCGCGCCGGCGAGCCATTCGTCGGCCTCGGGTTGGCGTTCGGTCCACAGGCGCAATGCGCGCGCCCGCACGAACACCTCGGGGTGGCTGGCGCCTCGCGTCTGGATTTCGGGCGCGGCGCAGATCTCGTCGGCTTGCCGCAGGTAGCTCGCCGCGTTGACCTGGTTCAGGCCCGTCTGCACCTTCACCAGCGCGGTCACCGCGGGTTCGAGCGCCTCGCAGGCGATGCACGCGCCTCGGTCGGCAAAGGCCTCTGTGTAGAGCCCGTAACGGCGCGCTGCATGCAGGTGGCTCGCATCGGCGCGGGAATCGGCCGCCGCGGCCTGCAGGATGCGATCGACCACGTGGTACTTGCCGCCGTCGCGTTCCCACAGCAGGTAATGCGCCAGTTCATGGCCGAGCACGGCCTGAAGCTCCGCGCCCTGCAGCCGCTCCATGAGCGGGCCCGAGAGAACGATGTGCGCCTCGCCGGGCAGGAAGAAGAGCGTGGCGTTCATCGTGCCGTCGCCCGCCTGGTAGAGCGCCACGCGCGCCGTGATGCCCAGGCGCTGCACCGCCGCGTTGCAATGCGCGTGCAGCTCGGGATGGGCATCGGCATCGAGCCGGTACGAGTTGCGCAGCAGGTCGGCGCGGACCGCCGCGGCATGCTCCTCGCGCGCCTCGGCGGAGGCGGCCCAGCGCCAGACTTCGGGCTCGTTCGCTTGCAGATGGGCGGCCAGGGCCTGCTGGTAAGGGAGCGGGGTCAGGTCTTCGAGGCGAACGGCAGGAGGGGTGTCGACCATGTCAGGAGCGCCAGGCAATGAATTGCCGACGATCCTAAACGAGCGAGGTGCAGGCAATGCGCCATCGAGGCGCCATCAATGCGCCATCAATGCGCCATCGACGCCACCGGCAGGTCGGGCAGCACGTTCAGGATGCGCAGCGTCTGCTGCACCACCTGGCTGAACACCGGCGCCGCGACGAGACCTCCGAAGTACTTGCCCGCGCCGGGCTCGTCGATCATCACCGCGACGATGATGCGGGGCTTGTCGATCGGCGACATGCCGGTGTACCAGGCGCGGTACTTGTTGCTCGCGTAGCCCTTGCCGACCTGCTTGTGCGCGGTGCCGGTCTTGCCGCCGACCGAGTAGCCCTCGGTCTGCGCGAGCGGCGCGGTGCCGCCGGGCGCGGCGGCCAGGTGCATCATCTTTCGCACCTCGCTCGCGACCTGCGGCGAGAACACCTGCACGCCGGGCGGATCGGTGTCGGTGCTCTTCAAGAGGCCCACAGGGATGACCTCTCCGTCGTGCGCGAAGGCCGTGTAGGCATGCGCGATCTGGAACAGCGACGCCGAGAGGCCGTAGCCATACGACATGGTGGCCTGCTCGATCGGCCGCCACGACTTCCAGGGCCGCAGGCGCCCGGTCACCGCACCGGGAAAGATCGTCTGCGGTTTCTGGCCGAGGCCCAGCGAGGTGAACGAGTTCCACATTTCCTGCGCCGACATGCGCTGCGAGATCCTGGTGGCGCCCACGTTGCTCGACTTCTGGATCACGCCCTGCACCGTGAGCACGCCGAAGTTCTCGTCGTCGTGGATCGTGGCGCCGGCCACGGTGATGCGGCCCGGGTTGGTGTCGATGATGGTCTGCGGCGTCACGCGCCCCAGCTGCAGCGCGGTGGCGATGGTGATCGGCTTCATCGTCGACCCCGGCTCGAACACGTCGGTCATCGCGCGGTTGCGCAGCTGTTCGCCGGTGAGGTTGCGGCGGTCGTTGGGGTCGTAGCTGGGGTAGTTGGCCATGGCGAGCAACTCGCCGGTTTCGGCATCGACCACCACCACGCTGCCTGCCCGGGCCTTGTTGGCGACCACGGCGTCGCGGATCTTCTCGTAGGCCACGAACTGCACCCGGTCGTCGATGCTCAGCTGGATGTCGTGGCCATCGGTCGGCGGCACCTGGTCTTCGGTGTCTTCCACGATGTGGCCCAGGCGGTCCTTGATGACGTGGCGCGAGCCCGCCTTGCCGGCCAGCTCGTTGTTGAAGGCGAGCTCCACGCCTTCCTGCCCGATGTCCTCGACGTCGGTGAAGCCCGCCAGGTGCGCGGCCGCCTCGCCCTCGGGGTATTGGCGCCGGTAGTCCCGGCGCAGATAGAGGCCCTTGATGCCGAGCTCGGCAACCTGCTTGCCGACGGCGGTGTCGACCTGGCGCTTGATCCAGACGAAGCTCTTGTCCTCGTCCTCGAGCTTCTTGTCGAACTCCTTTTGCGGCATGCCGAGGAGCTTTGCCGCCTGCCTGAGCTTGGCCTGCACGGCAGGGTCGTCGCGCTCGATGTCCTCGGGAATGGCCCAGATGCTGGGCGCGGGGATGTCGGAAGCGAGGATCAGCCCGTTGCGGTCGAGGATGCGCCCGCGGTTCGCGGGCAGTTCCAGCGTGCGCTGGTAGCGCACTTCGCCCTGGTGCTGGAAGAAGTCGTGATTGAACACCTGTACGTAGGCGGCCCGGCCCGCCAGCAGCACGAAGCCGAAGGCGATGCTGGCCACGATGAACTTGCTGCGCCAGACGGGGGTGGGGCTGGCGAGCAGCGGGCTGCTGCCGTAGCGGATGCGGCCATTGGGATTCATGAGCCCTCGATTATCGAGTTCCGGGTGACGTGTCCGTCACCCGGAAGGCCCTCGTTTTCTTAGCTGCGCGTTAGGCGCGCCCCGGCCGGAATCTACTTGGGACGCAGCGTCACGATGAGCGACGGAAAAATGCGTCCGTCGATGTCGCGCGGCACTTTTTCGGTCTTGTGCAGGCCGCGTTCGGCTGCTTCGTCCCAGGCCGGCAGCCCGCTTGACTTGGTGAGCTTCACGCCGACGATGGTGCCGTCGGGCGCGAGATTCACTGCGAACTCGGCCGCGGGATTGCCGTCGACGGTGCTGTTGTCGAAGGTGATGTTGGGCTTGACCGCCGCAGCGATGCGTCCAGCGTAGCCGCTCGACGGGCCCGACGAACGCAGCGCCGTACCCTTCGAATCGTCGGCACCGCTCGCGCCCGCGAGACCCTGCATGCGCTTGAGCGTGGCGGCGCGGTCGGCAGCGGCCTGCTTGGCTGCGGCCTCGGCCTTCTTGGCTTCAGCCTGCTTGGCCTCGGCTTCCTGCTGCTTCTTCTGCTCGGCGAGCTTCTGCTGCTGTTCCTTCTTGCGCTGTGCCTCGTCTTCGGCACGCTGCCTGGCTTCGAGCTCTTTCTTCTTTTGCTGTTGCTGCTGCTCGAGCTCGCGCTCCTTCTGTTCCTTCTGCTCCTTGAGCTTCTTCTCGCGCTCCAGGGAAATGTCGGGGGCCTTGGGTGCAGGCGCGGGCTCGGGGGCCTTGGCTGCGGGCGGCGGCGGTGGCGTGGGAGCAGGCGGGGGCGGTGCGGGAGCGGGCGTCGGCGCCGGTGGTGCGGACAGGCGCGGCGCGGCCTGTTGCACCGTGGACGACCACAGCTCCGCATCGACGGCGCCTTCGTCGGCCTCGCTGCGCCAGCGCACGCCCCACGTCAGCGCGGCGATCAGCAGCGCATGCGCAATGAGGGCGAGCACGACGGCGCGCGGCGTGCCGCGCTGCGGCGGCGGCGCGAACTCGGGGCGATCCAATGCGAGCGACATGCCTTATTTGCCGCCCGTGGTCGTGACCGACAGACCCACGCGCTCGATGCCGCTGCGCTTGAGCTGGTCCATCGCCTTCACGACGGTCTCGTACTTCACCGCCTTGTCGGCGCTGATGACCACCGGCCGCTGGGCGTCGCCGCCCTGCGCGGTCTTGGCGGCCGCGCCGATCTGGGTCATGGGGATCGACGTGCCGCCGGTGCCGGTGGACGGGTCCTTCTTGATCTGCACCTCGGTATCGCTCTTGATCACGATCTCGATGGGCTTGTCAGGCTGCTTGTTGGCGCGGTCGACCGAAGGCAGGTTGATCACGCTCGGCGTGATGAGCGGCGCGGTGACCATGAAGATGATCAGCAGCACCAGCATCACGTCGATGAACGGGACCATGTTGATCTCGTTGATCGTTCGGCGTCCTCGGCCCCGGGATGAAACGGCGGGCATGCGTTGCTATCCGTTCAACGGTTGGCCGGAGCCGACGTGGTGGCTGCTGCGGCGGCGCCCGGGTTGGCCGAGAGGTTGCGCTGCAGGATGTTGGAGAACTCCTCGATGTAGGTCTCCAAGGCGATGGCGATCTTGTCGATCTCGCGGGCGAAGCGGTTGTAGCCGACCACCGCGGGAATCGCGGCGAAGAGGCCGATGGCCGTGGCCACCAGCGCTTCGGCGATGCCGGGCGCCACGGTGGCGAGCGTCACCTGCGCAAGGGCCGCCAGGCCCGTGAAGGCATGCATGATCCCCCAGACCGTGCCGAACAGGCCCACATAGGGCGACACCGAACCGACGGTCGCCAGGAACGAGAGGTTCTGCTCGGCTGCGTCGAGCTCGCGCTGGAAGCTCGCGCGCATCGCGCGGCGGGCGCCGTCCAGCAGGGTGGCGGGGTCGCTCACGTGGCGCTCGCGCAGCTTCTGGTACTCGCGCATGCCCGAAGCGAAGATGCGCTCCATGGGGCCCGCGAACTTGGCGTTCTGGGCGGCCGAGGCAAACAGCTCGTTCAGGCTGGTGCCCGACCAGAACTCGCGCTCGAAGTCGTCGTTCAGCGCGCGCATGCGCCGCAACGCGAAGTACTTGCGGATGATCGCGGCCCAGCTGGCGATCGAGACGATCACGAGCAGGAGCACGACCAGTTGCACCACGAAACTGGCGTGGAGCAGGAGGTTGATGATGGAAAGATCTTGGTTCATGGCTTGAAAGGTTGAGTCATGGAGCCGCCGCGGCGCTCGAGGGTTCCCGAAACCTGGGGCGGTATGCGTGCGGGGCGCAATGTGGCGGCATCCACCCACCCGATGCGGATCGTGCCTTCGCACAGCAAGACCGGTTCCGGCGCACCGGTTCGCTCTTGCTCTGTTTTTGATAGCACTTGCTGTCTGATTATCAATGACGCCGTGCCCAGTTGTTGAACATCGGCGGTCACCAGAAGTTCGTCGTCCAGCCGCGAGGGCCGATGGTATTTGAGCTGCGTTTCGCTCACGACGAACTGGCCGCCGGTTTCTTCGCGCAGCTTGCGCTGCGCGATGCCCAGGGAGCGCAGCCACTCGGTGCGCCCGCGCTCCATGAACTTCAGGTAGTTGGCGTAGAACACGATGCCGCCGGCGTCGGTGTCTTCCCAGTAGACGCGGATCGGGAATGCGTAGCTCACCGGCATGCCTCCGTGCGTTGCACTGCGGCGCGAGCTTGCCTGGGGCGGCCCGGCGCGGCGCTCATGCAGCCCGGTTCTCGGCCATTGCCCGCAGGCGCTCGACCGATTCCTTCAGATGCGCCATCGAGCTTGCGGTGGAGAAGCGCACGAACTTCGCCGTCTCCGCGGTGCCGAAGTCGCGGCCCGGCGTGACGGCGACGTGGGCGCGCTTCATGGTCTCGAAGGCGAAATCCCAGCTGCCCGAGATGCCGAGCTTCTCGGCGAAGCTGGTGCAGTCGGCCCAGGCGTAGAAGGCGCCATCGGGCACCACGGGCACGTTCAGGCCCAGCGCGTTCAGTTGCGGAATGAACCAGTCGCGGCGCGCCTTGAATTCGGCCCGGCGCCGTTCGTACTCGGCGATGCTCTCGGCCTCGAAGCAGGCGAGCGCGGCGTACTGCGACACCGTGCTCGCGCAGATGAAGAGGTTTTGCGCAAGGCGCTCGACCACCGGCACCAACACCTCGGGCACCACCAGCCAGCCCAGGCGCCAGCCGGTCATGTTGAAGTACTTGCTGAAGCTGTTGATGCTGATGACGTTGTCGTCGATGGCCAGCGCCGTCTGCCCGAAGGTGTCGTCGTACGACAGGCCCAGGTAGATCTCGTCGATCAGCGTGATGCCGCCGCGCGCGGAAACCACCTCGTGGATGCGGCGCAGTTCGTCGGGCGCGATCGAGGTGCCGGTCGGGTTGGACGGCGAGGCGAGCAGCACGCCGCGCGTCTTGTCGGTCCAGGCGGCCTCGACCTTGGCGGCGGTGAGCTGAAAGCGCTCTTCGGCCGTCGTCGGGATGAGAACTGCCTTGCCGTCCGCGGCGCTCACGAAGTGGCGATTGCAAGGGTAGCTGGGGTCGGGCAGCAGGATCTCGTCGCCCGACTCGATGAGCGCGAGGCATGCGAGTTGCAAGGCGGCCGAGGCGCCGGCCGTCACGACGATGCGGCGGGCGGGCACGTCGACATCGAAGCGCTCGCGGTACCAGCCGCTGATGCGTTCGCGCAGGTGGTCGAGGCCCGTGGCCTGCGTGTACTGCGTGGCGCCGGCGCGCACGGCGCGAAGGGCGGCTTCCTGCACCAGCGGGGGCGCGGTGAAATCTGGCTCGCCGATGTTCAGGAAGATCATCGGCCGGTCGGTGTGCGCCACGTCGCGGGCCAACACACCGGCGGCTTTCGCCACCTCCATCACGTAAAAGGGTTCGATGCGCTGCGCGCGCGTCGAGATCCTCATGCCTTGGCCTTGCCGGATGCGCGGTCGGCTTCCACTTCGAGCGGCCGGAACTGCGGTGCCAGGCCGTTGAGCACCGCGTTCACATACTTGTGGCCGTCGGTGCCGCCGAATTCCTTGGCGAGTTCGATGCACTCGTTGAGCACCACGCGCCACGGCACGTCGGGGCAATTCTGGAATTCGTACACGCCGATCCACATCACGGCGTGCTCGATGGGCGAGATTTCCTCGAACTTGCGGTCCAGCAGCGGACGGATCAGCGCGTCGAGCTGCTCGGCGTTGTCGATCGAGCCGTGCAGCAGCGCGTCGTAGTGCGCGGCGTCGGCCTTGTGGAAGCCGGCGAGGTCGCGCGTGAAGTGGTCGATGTCGGTCGGGTCGTTGCGGCCCACCAGGTGCTGGTAGAGCGCCTGCAGCGCGAACTCGCGTGCGCGGCTGCGGTTGGACTTGGCCGAAGCCTTGCGTGCGCCCGTGCTGGTGAGGCCCGTGCGCGACTGGCGGGGCTTGGCGCCGCCTGCCTTGGTGGTGTCTTCGGTCATGAAAGGGTGGCCAGCAGTTGCGCCATCTCGACCGCGACCTGGGCTGCATCGCGGCCCTTGTCGGTCTGCCGTGCAATGGCCTGCTCGAGGTTTTCGGTGGTGAGGATCGCGTTGGCGATGGGAAGGCGGTAGTCGAGCGCGATGCGGCTCACGCTCGCGCCCGATTCGTTGGCCACCAGTTCGAAGTGGTAGGTCTCGCCGCGGATGATGCAGCCCAGCGCGACGAGCGCGTGATAGCCGCCGCGCTCGGCCAGCGCCTGCAGTGCCACGGGCACTTCGAGGGCGCCCGGCACCTTCAGGTGATGGATGTCGGCTGCGGCCACGCCCAGCGCTTCGAGTTCGGCCAGGCACGCGGCCGCCAGCGCATCGGTGATGTCGGCGTTGAAGCGCGCCTGCACGATGCCGATGCGCAGGCCCTTGCCATTGAGCTTGGTCTCGCCCTTGTTTGAACCTTGCATGGTCGTTCAGTCTTTCGTGAGGTAGCCGGCGATCTCCAGGCCGTAGCCTGCTGCCATGCTCGGCATGCGACGCGGCGTGCCCAGCAGGTTCATCTTGTGCACGCCGCAGTCGCGCAGGATCTGCGCGCCGATGCCGTAGCTGCGCAGGTCCATGCGGCCGCGCTCGGGGGCCTGCGCGGGGCGCGCGGTGCCGTCGAATTGGGCGAGCAACTCGCCGGCGGTTTCGCCGCAGTTCAGCAGCACCGCCACGCCCTTGCCCTCGGTCGCGATGTGCGAGAGGCTGGCGTCCAGGCTCCAGGAGTGCAGCGACCGGTTGATCTCGAGCGCATCGAGCACCGAGAGCGGCTCGTGCACGCGCACCGACACCGTGTCTTCGGGCGCCCACGTGCCGCGCACCAGCGCCAGGTGCACGCCGCGGCTGGGCTTGTCGATGAACGCGTGAGCGGTGAAGGCGCCCCAGGCGGTTTGAATCTCGCGGCAGCCGACCTTCTCGACCAGCGATTCGACGCGGCTGCGGTGCTCGATGAGCGCGGCGATGGTGCCGATCTTGATGTCGTGCTCGGCCGCGAAGATCTGCAGGTCGGGCAGGCGCGCCATCGTGCCGTCTTCGTTCATCACCTCGCAGATCACCGAGGCGGGCGAGCAGCCGGCCATGGCAGCGAGGTCGCAGCCGGCTTCGGTATGGCCTGCGCGCATCAGCACGCCGCCATCGACCGCCTGCAGCGGGAAGATGTGGCCGGGCTGCACGAGGTCGGCGGCCACAGCGTTGCGCGCGACGGCGGCCTGCACGGTGCGGGCGCGGTCGGCGGCCGAGATGCCGGTGGTCACGCCTTCGGCCGCTTCGATCGACACCGTGAAGGCGGTCGAATGCTTGGCGCCGTTGCGCTGGACCATCGGCGGCAGCTGCAGCCGTTCGCACATTTCGCGCGAGAGCGTGAGGCAGATCAGGCCGCGCGCATGGCGCGCCATGAAGTTGATCGCTTCGGGCGTGATGTGGTCGGCCGCGATGACGATGTCGCCTTCGTTCTCGCGGTCTTCCTCGTCGACCAGGATGACCATGCGGCCCGCGGCCAGCTCGGCCACGATTTCCTCGACCGGGGAGATCGGTGCGGGTGCGCGCGAGGCGCTGGGGGCGGCGCCGATCGGCGTGACGGAGGCATTCATTCGGCGGTGTCCTTGGAATACGTGGCGGTCTGCGGGACCAGGACGCCGGCCTGGAGCATGCGCTCCACGTAGCGCGCCACGGTATCGATTTCGAGATTGACCTTCGAGCCGGCCGAAAGGCCGCCGAGGGAGGTGTTGTCCACGGTGTGAGGGATCAGGTTGATGCTGATCTCGGCGCCGTCTTGGACGTCTTTCACGCTGTTGACGGTGAGGCTCACGCCGTTGATGGTGATGGAGCCCTTGTAGGCCAAGAAGCGGGCGAGGGCTGGCGGTGCGACCACGCGCAGCTCCCAACTCTCGCCGACCGGCTCGAAGAAGCTCACCGTGCCGATGCCGTCCACATGGCCCGAGACGATGTGGCCGCCGAGGCGGTCGCTTGCGCGCAGGGCCTTCTCGAGGTTGATGCGGCTGCCCTCGTCGGTCAGGCCCGCGGTCTTGTCGAGGGATTCGGCGGAGATGTCGATGGTGAACTGCTGTCGCTCGGGGGCCAGCGTGGTGACGGTCATGCAGGCGCCGTTCAGCGCGATGCTGTCGCCCAGCCCGACGTCGTCGAGATAGCCGTCAGGCACCGCAATGCTGAGTCTTTTGCCGTAGGAGGAGGTGGTGCCGAGGTCGTGGATGGCGGCGATGCGCCCCACGCCGGTGATGATTCCGGTGAACATCCCCGCATTTTCGCAGAGAACGCGGGCCGTTCGGGGTAAACGCTAGAACCTGTCCCTTCCCGCCACCCGGGCCACGACGCGCAGGTCGGGGCCGAGCACGTCCACGGACCTGAATTCCAGGGGAAGAACGCCCTCCAGCGAGGTGAGCGGACCGCCCGCATGGAGGTGGCTCGCGATGTCCAGGCCGGTGCCGATCAGCTTGGGGGCCATGTACACCAGCAGCTCGTCGACGCAGCCTTCGCGCAGCATCGAGCCATTGAGCTTGTGGCCCGACTCGACGTGCAATTCGTTGACGCCACGCGCCGCCAGGTCCTCCAACATCGCGCCCAGATCGACCTTGCCCTCGGCGTTCGCCAGGCAGGTGACGGTGGCGCCACGGGCTTCGAGTGCAGCAGCCCTGGCTTCGTCCCGCACGGCCGCATAGATCCAGACCGGGCGGCCTGCTATGAATATGTGAGCATCGGGCGGCGTCTGGAGGCGGCTGTCGACCACCACGAGATGCGGCTGGCGCGGCGTCTCGACCAGGCGCACGTCCAGGCGCGGGTTGTCTTCGAGCACGGTGCCGACGCCCGTCAGCACGGCACTTGCGCGGGCGCGCCAGGCATGGCCGTCGGTGCGCGCCGCCTCGGCGGTGATCCATTGGCTCACGCCGTTCGTGAGGCCCGTCTTGCCGTCCAGCGAGGCCGCCACCTTGAGCCGCACCCACGGCGTCTTGCGGACCATGCGGCTGAAGAAGCCGATGTTGAGTTCGCGCGATTCGGCCGCGCCGGCACCGACTTCGACCTCGACACCCGCCGCCCGCAGCCGCTCGAAGCCCTGGCCCGCGACCAGCGGGTTCGGATCGGCCAGCGACGCCACGACCCGCCCGATACCGGCGGCGATCAGCGCATCGCAGCAGGGGCCCGTGCGACCATGGTGCGAGCAGGGCTCCAGCGTGACGTAGGCCGTTGCGCCCTCGACCGAGTGGCCCTGCGCCTCTGCATCCCGCAGCGCCATCACTTCGGCATGGGGGCCGCCGGCCTTTTGTGTGTGGCCCTGGCCCAGCACGCGCCCGCTGGCATCGCACAGCACGCAGCCGACGCGCGGGTTCGGATCGGTCAGCAGCAGCGCGTCGGAAGCCAGGCGCAAGGCCGTCGCGATGTGCTGCGCGTCTTGTTCGTGTGAAGGCATGAAAACGGGGAGGGGGGAGGGACGGAAAAATTTAACACCGAAGCCGTTCGATCATACGAGCGGCATGTCGATGCGGATGAACGGTGCGCGAGCCCTCGCAAGCGGCCCCTACGCTCGAAGTTCGATGGCGGGAATAAAGAAGCAACACAAGTTGCAGCAGATCAGGGAGGACATCGAACATGGCTTCAACGAAGCATCGGGCCGCGGGCTTTTCGCTCGTGGAGGTATTGGTTTCCATCGTCGTGCTGAGCGTCGGGTTGCTCGGAATGCTCGGCATGCTGCTCGCGGCGGTGCGCACCGGCAATGAAACGGCAACGTTCACGGCGGCGCTCAATTTGGCGCGCGAGTTGTCTGAGAAGTCGCGGATGAACAAAGGCATTGCCGCGCGCAACGACGCCGCCAATGCATACCTTGTCGAAGACTGGCGCGAAGGCGCTGCACCGGATGCCGCATCTGCCGCATCTGCCATTTCCGCCGGCGGTGCCTGCGTGGGCCCTGGTGCGACCTGCAGCCCGGCGCAGCTTGCGACATGGGACGTGGGCGAGTGGAAACGCCGGATCGCCAAGGCACTGCCCGATGCGCGCCTGAGCGTGTGCTTCGACGAAGCGCCCTGGAATGCGGCGATGGACGAGTACACGTGGGCCTGTAGCAAGACGGGGCAGACCTTGGTCGTGAAGCTTGGCTGGACGCCGCGCACCCTCCGTGGCGCAAAGGCCCCTTCGTCGGCGGCACCGCGCCTGGTGATGCAACTGGTCGCTGGGGAGGCGCACGATGGCCAGGCCGGTTCGTGAGCTTGCTGGCCGTGCACTTCAGCGCGGCGTGACGCTTGTCGAGTTGCTGATCGCAATGGCGATCGCCTTGGTCGTCGTGCTCGCAGCCACGGCCGCGTTCGTCGGCAGCCCGCGGCTGTTCACGGTCGACGCCGACGCGCAGGCTGTGGAGGAATCGTTGAGGTTCGCGAGCACCGTCGTGAGAACCGTCGCGCGACAGGCCGGCTATGCCGACTACGCACCCGATTACCAGAGCCCCGACGGCGCGGCAACGGTCACGAGCGGGGCGAACATGCCGGCGTCGTCGAACGACTCGCTGGACCTCGACCTCGTGGGCGCGAGCGATACGCGTGTCAGCGGCGTTGGCGACAGCTACGGCGCGCACAACACCCGCGGCGTGAACGGGAGCGACTCCCTGCGCATCCGTTTCTTCGGACGCAGCCGTCCGGGTGGCGATGGCACCGAACCCGACGGCGCGATGATTGATTGCATGGGTTTCGCGCAGCCCGGCCCGTCGGCGGACAAGCCGGTGTCCTCCGACCGCGCCTGGAGCTTCTTCTATGTCGCCGAAGCCGCAGACAAGGAGCCCGAGCTCTATTGCAAATACCGCGCCTCGAAGACCGGCCCGTTCCAGGCGCAGCCGTTGGCGCGCGGCATCGAGGTATTCAAGGTCGTCTACGGTCACGATGTCAATGGCGACGGTGCGCCCGAGCATTGGATGGACGCCGCACAGCTCGAGGCCATGGCGGCGTCGGAAGACAGGGTCGCCGACGAATGGCGCAAGGTGGTCGGATTGCGCATCGGCATGGTGGCGCGCAGCGCGCACGCCCGGGGCGCGAGCCAGGGGACTGAGGAAGTGCTCTATCCGTTGGGCACCGATTTCTCCGAGCTGAGTTTCAGGCCTCCGGCCGACGGCAGGTTGAGGCGCGTCGCAACCTTCACCGTCATGTTGCGCAATCCGATGAAGGGCGCCGCATCGTGAGCCCGCAGTGCCGTTTGCCGCAGCGGGGCTTCTCTCTGATCGTCGTGCTGCTGATCCTGGTCGTTGCCACCGTGCTGGGCGTCGGCGCCGCGCAGGTCTCGCTGGTCAACGAGCGCAGCGCCCGCAACGACCGCGACACCGAGGTGGCGTTCCAGGCGGCCGAGGCGGCGCTCGTCGATGCCGAAACCGATGTGCTCGGCCCCAACGACGATGCACGGCAACGCCTCTGTCTTTTCAATCGCCAGGACGTGACGGCCTTCGTCGAAGGATGTGGCGGTGCCGGCACGCAACAGGGGTTGTGCGCTCCAGCGGAGCCGGGCGCCGATCCGGCGTGGATGGCCGCCGACCTTTCGGCCGAGAACGGCAGGTCGGTTGCGTTAGGCACCTTCACGGGCCGGACCTATTTCAGCGGCGATGCAGCCACTGGCACCCGAGCCGGCGCACTGCCGGCCCGTGCGCCACGCTACATCGTGGAAGCAATTCGCAGCCGCGGCGGCTGGCAGGCCAAAGCGCTGCAGAGCGCGAGCGCCCAGGACGCCAGCTATCTCTTTCGCGTCACCGCCATCGGCTACGGCATGCGCGACGAGACGCAGGTCGTGCTGCAGACCAATTTGTACAAACCGGCCGCCAGCCCTGGCTGCCTTCCTGAAGACTGAACCTGCATGCGTTCCTTTCGAATCTGCGCGATGGCGGCATGCGCCATCTCTTGTGCCCACGCTGCGACGACAGTACTTCCGCCGGATGCGCTGCTGCCGAGCGAGCCGATGTTTTCGCTGGCATCGCGGGCCGATCCCGGGTTTGTGATCGATCTTTCGCTGAAGCGCGCGAATGCAGGGGCGGCCTACCGCGACGACTTCGACGCGAAGAAGGCCTACGCCGGCTACTGGGACCCGATGGGTTGCTACAGCTACGCAGCGGGCGAGGGTTATTTCAAGCGCTCGGCCACTGCAACGAAGCCGGCTGGCGGCTCGATTGCCTGCACCAACCAATGGAGCGGCAACCTGCTGAACTGGGCGCTGTCATCGTCTCTCGATGGCGTGCGCCTTGCGTTGACCGGCGGCGATCGCGTGATCGACGAACCGGGCCGGACGGTGCTGCAGCGCGCAGTGCTGGCAGAGGACTTCCGTCGCGGCCTCAAGGTTCCCGACAAGACCGTGACCGGCAACCTCGACAAGCTGACGCCCTTGGTCACCGGCGGCCGCGATGGCATGCTCGCGACCGGCACGCTGCACTTCGGCAACTGCCTGGACCGGTTCGCCGTCGGCTCGACCGGTGGCGGCACCTGCGCGGAGTCGGGCGGCACCACCTATCTCGCGCGCGTCGAGGTGTGCACGCCCGCCGAAGCGTCGGTGCGTCCCTCGCTTTGCGCCAGGCAGCCGGACGGCCATCACAAACCCGTGGGTGTCATCCAGCGCCGCGCCGGGCAGATGAGGTTTTCCGTCTTCGGCTACCTGCCCGACGACGACCCCGCACGCTATGGCGGTGTCCTGCTCACGCCGATGAAGCACACCGGGCCGAAGAAAACCGATGCGGCGTTCGACACGGCGGACAACCCGCTGGCGGAGTGGGATGCGGTGACGGGTGTGTTCAAGGCCACAGGCGCTGAAGGTCCCGGTGTCGTGGGTGCCATCAACCGGTTCGGGCGCGACGGCAGCAAACAAGGCGCCTACCGATTGTTCGACCCGGCGGGCGAGCTCTACTACGAATCTCTGCGCTACCTGCAAGGCAAGGCGCCCACGCCCCACGCCGTGTCCGGCGCGGACAACGCGCGCGGCCATGCCGACCCCATCGCCGCCAGTTGCCAGAGAAACAACATCCTCATGATCGGCGACGCCGAGACCCACTACGACCGTTCGCTTCCGGGGATGTCGAAGGGTGACTCCATCGGCGACTTCGATCGCGGTTTCAACAATGCAGCCTACGAACCCGACACCGCCTACTGGACGCGCCTGGTCGGAGGCTTCGAGAACAGGGAGGCGCTTTCTTATGCACACCCATCGGGAAAGGCGGGCCTCGCAACCAGCGGCAACGAGGGGCCGAAGGCGTTCAACTACAAGGGCGGAACACCGCTCACTTCATCCAACATCGCGGTCATCGAAACGGGGGCGGACAAGGGTTCGTTCGGAATGGCCGGCCTCGCGTACTGGGCACGCACGCAGAAGGTCCGCAGCGACCATGCGGACCTGCGGGTGCAGACCTTCGCCATCGACATGGGACAGGGCGGCGAGCGCACCATCGGGCAGAAGCAACGCGGCAGCGTTTTCTACCTGGCAGCGAAGTACGGTGGCTTTGCCGACAGCAACGATGACGGCAATCCGTTTCGCGCGTCGGGCGGCGGCTCCGAGTGGGCCGAAGGCCTCGATGCCGACAACCAGCCCAAGCCAGCCAACTATTTCCTGGCCGGCGAGCCGTCGCAGATGACGGCTGCCGTCCGGCGGGCCTTCCTTCGCGCAGAGGTGCCGGCGGCTGGTATCACGGCAGGGAGCGCCATGTCGTCCGGCGCGATCACGAACGCCGGCGCCAGCCTGTACATGCCGCGGTTCGATGGGCGACGCTGGTCGGGCACGCTGCTGTCGTATCCGCTCCGACTCGATGCCGCGGGCGGCGCTGCGCGCATGGCCGACAAGCCCGATTGGGATGCCGGCGAACTGCTGACCGGCAACCCGAACGCAACGCCTCCCGTGGCTGCGCGGGACATCGCGAGCAGGCGCATCTTCACGCTCTCGACGGCTGGCGTCGGGACGCCGTTCGAATGGGCGGCGCTCGATAACGGGCTGCGCGGATGGCTGAACGCGACGCCGTATGCCGTGCCTGATGCCTCGGACAGTCTTGGCGCCGATCGCCTGGCGTATTTGCGCGGGGATCGCGGCAAGGAGCAGTCGGCGCCGCAGGGCATCTTCCGCGTGCGCGATTCGGTCATGGGCGACGTGGCCAATTCCAATCCGGTCCATGTGGGGGCGCCGAGCCTCGCTATCCGCGAGGCCGGCTACGACAAGTTCCTCGCTGCCCATCGAGGCCGGCCGCATGCGGTGTACGTCGGTGCCAACGACGGCATGCTTCACGCTTTCGAGGCTCGCACCGGCAAGGAACTCTTTGCCTACGTGCCGCGGATCATGTTCGCGAGGCTGGCTGCCTACACCTCGCCGGACTACGTACACCAGAGCTATGTCGATGGCACCCCCGAGGTCGGCGATGCGCGGACGGCGAGCGGCGCGTGGAAAACCGTGCTGGTCTCTGGCAGCGGCGCGGGTGCCACCGGGGTCTTCGCGCTCGATGTGACCGACCCTGCGGGCTTCTCGGCCGAAAAGGTGCTGTGGGAGTTCAGCGGCGCGTACGACAACGACATGGGCTACGTGACCCAGGCGCCGCGCATCATGAAGTTCCGCACGGCCGCGGCCACGAAGACCGGAGCGGCGACTTACGGCTGGTTCGCCGTCGTTCCTTCGGGTTTCAACAACGCCAACAAGGATGGACGCGCCGCGTTGTTCCTGCTTTCGCTCGACAAGCCTCCGGGCGAAGCCTGGAAGGAAAACTTCAACTACTACAAGATCGTTCTGCCCAGGCCGGCGGACAAGGCCCTCGTGAATGCGTTGAGCACGCCGGGCGACTTTGCGGCAGCGGACGGGTCCACGCGCATCCTCTATGCGGGCGATACGCAGGGCAACCTGTGGAAGTTCGACTTCACCGGCAACGCGCCGTGGGTCAAAGGCAATGCGTTGGGAGTGAAGGGCTCGCTGGTGATGGTCGCCATGGCGGGCAGCGACGCAGATGCAAAGCGCCAGCCCATCACGGTTGCACCGGAGGTCGGGGTGGGGCCGGCCGGAGGTGCGATCGTTCTCTTCGGCACGGGGAAATTCGTGAGCCCGGACGACCTCGGTCGTTCGAGCCGTGGCGTGCAGACGATCTACGGCGTGTACGACAACGGCGCGGCGATTCCTGCCGGCGAGGCGCGCACGCAGCTTCAGCTGCGAACGGCATCGCCGGTCGCCGGGCAGGCATTCCCGTCCATCACAGGCGATTCCTTCGTCTATGGCGCATTCGACCGCAAGACGAACGCCCGGCGCGGCTGGTATTTCGACCTGCCGGCGGGCATCGAGCAGGGCGAGCGGCTGGTCTTCAAGCCGGTGCTGAGCGATGGCCAGCTGTTCTTCAACACGTTGATTCCCAACGCCAACGCATGCAGCGCCGATGGCGGCGGCCGCAGTTGCTCAGTGAACGCGATGACGGGGCTGTCGCAGGGCGGCACCTGTGCGCCATCGAGCGCCGGCATGCTGGGCGCTCCGCATCTGGTGCAACTGGGCATGGCGGGCTTCAGCGCCACCGATGCATTCGGGCGCCGGTCGGAAACAAAACGCCAGGGCATCGTCAGCATCGGCGCGCGAGATGCCCGGGGAGGGCGGGGCGGCGGCATGTCGACCGCGCAGCCCGCCGGCGATGGCACGGTGGTGCAGACCGGCGGGCGCTTGAACTGGCGAGAGGTCGTCGATTACCGGAGTTCGAAAAAATGAGGCACTCGGCGTTTCGCGGCTTCACGTTGATCGAGGTCATGATCGTGGTGGCCATCGCCGCAATCCTTGCGGCCATCTCCTATCCGTCGTACATGGATTTCGTGCGGAAAGGCTGGCGCAGCGAGGGGCGCTCCGCGCTCATGCAGCAGATGCAGGAGCAGGAGCGCCTCTACACACAGCTAGGGCGATACCGGCGCTACGCGGGCGACTCGGGAGAAGGCGGCGCGGGTGGCAAGTACACCTTGGCGAGCGGCAACTGCGAGGGAAAGGCGACCCTCGACAGTTGCATCCGGCTGACGGCCACGCTGAAGGCTGGTTTTTCCGATCCGCAGGTCGGCAACCTCTGGGTGGACAGCACCGGCGGCAAGGGCTGCGATGGAACGCAGGCAGGCAGGTGCTGGCAATGAAGGGCTGCGAGAAAGGAGCTTCGGCCGGCTTCACCCTGATCGAGCTGATGGTGGTCGTGGTCATCGTGGCGGTGCTGGCTGGCTTCGGCGTGCCGAGCTTTCGCGACATGCTGCTCAACCAGCGTCTCGCGACCGCCGCGCAAGGCTTCAATTCGGCATTGAGCTTCGCGCGCATGGAGGCCATCCAGCGCGCACGGCCCGTGGAGGTGGCTGCGGTCGCGGGAGGCGACTGGGCTGCCGGTTGGGTCGTTCGGACCGGGGCCGATGAATCGTCCCAGACGACGCTGCGTCGTTTCGAGCGCTTGCCCCAGGGCGTGAGGGTCGACACGACGCTCGGGGGCGGCTTTGCGCAGGGCTTGCGCTACGACGGCAACGGCTTCTCGCGCCAGACGAGCCGGGCAGGCTTCAGCGCGGGTTGCCTGACGCTGAAGGCCGAGACCGGGCGCAGGGTGTCGATCGTCGTCTCGGCCTCGGGCCGGGCGAAGGTCTGCAATCCGGATGTGAGCGGCGATTGCGGCTCGGGCGCGTGCGCCAGGGGAGGGGAAAGCGGCGCCTGAGGAGCGCCTGCCTGCCTGCTGGCTCGGAAGCGTCGGCTCAGATGTCGCGCAGCAACTGCCTGAACTCGTCCACGTCCTCGAAGCTGCGGTACACCGAGGCAAAGCGCACGTAGGCCACCTTGTCCAGGCGCTTGAGTTCGCGCATCACGAGTTCGCCGACCTTGGTCGAATCGATTTCGCGCAGGCCGCTGGCCAGCAGCTTCTGCTCGATGCGCAAGAGGGCGGTGTCGATCTGCTCGATGCTCACCGGGCGCTTGCGCAGCGCCAGCATCATCGAGGCGCGCACCTTCGTCGAGTCGAAGTCGGCGCGGCTGCCGTCTTTCTTCACGACCACCGGGAAATTGACGTCGGGGCGCTCGTAGGTGGTGAAGCGCTTGTCGCAGGCGCTGCACTGGCGGCGCCTGCGAACGAAGTCGGCGTCTTCCGAAACGCGGGTTTCCACGACCTGCGTTTCAAGATGACCGCAAAAAGGGCACTTCATGCGGTCGTCTCGCCTGCTGGATCAGCGGTAGACAGGGAAGCGGCTCGTCAGCGCGTGCACCTTGGCGCGCACCGCGTCGATGTTCGCAGCGTCGCGCGGGTTCTCGAGCACGTCGGCAACCAGGTTCGCGGTGAGGCGGGCCTCTTCGTCCTTGAAACCGCGGGTGGTCATGGCCGGGGTGCCGATGCGCACGCCGCTGGTGACCATCGGCTTTTCCGGGTCGTTCGGAATCGCGTTCTTGTTAATCGTCATGTGGGCGCTGCCCAGCACGGCTTCGGCTTCCTTGCCGGTGATGCCCTTGGAGCGAAGGTCGACCAGCATGACGTGGCTTTCGGTGCGCCCGCTCACGATGCGCAGGCCGCGCTCGGTGAGGGTGTCGGCCACGATCTGGGCGTTCTTGACCACCTGTTGCTGGTAGGCCTTGAACTCGGGCGTCATGGCTTCCTTGAACGCAACGGCCTTGGCGGCGATCACGTGCATCAGCGGACCGCCTTGCAGGCCCGGGAAGATCGCGCTGTTGATGGCTTTCTCGTGCTGCGCCTTCATCAGGATGATGCCGCCGCGCGGGCCGCGCAGGCTCTTGTGGGTGGTGGAGGTCACGATGTCGGCGTGCGGCACCGGGTTGGGATACACGCCCGCGGCCACGAGGCCGGCGTAGTGGGCGATGTCGACCATGAAGATCGCGCCCACGTCCTTTGCCACCTTGGCGAAGCGCTCGAAGTCGATGCGCAGCGAGTAGGCCGAGGCGCCCGCGATGATCAGCTTGGGCATGTGCTCGTGCGCCTTGCGTTCCATCGCGTCGTAGTCGATGGCTTCGTTGGCGTCCAGGCCGTAGCTCACCACGTTGAACCACTTGCCGCTCATGTTCAGGGGCATGCCGTGGGTCAGGTGGCCGCCTTCGGCCAAGCTCATGCCCATGATGGTGTCGCCGGGCTTGAGGAAGGCCAGCAGCACGGCTTCATTGGCCGAGGCGCCGCAATGCGGCTGCACGTTGGCGGCGTCCGCGCCGAAGATCTGCTTGACGCGGTCGATGGCCAGTTGCTCGGCCACGTCGACGTGCTCGCAGCCGCCGTAGTAGCGCTTGCCTGGATAGCCTTCGGCGTACTTGTTGGTGAGCTGCGAGCCTTGGGCGGCCATGACGGCCGGCGAGGCGTAGTTCTCGCTGGCGATCAGCTCGATGTGGTGTTCCTGGCGCGCGTTTTCGGCTTGAATTGCGGCCCAGATCTCGGGGTCGGTCTGTTCGACCAGGATATTGCGTTGGTACATGGCAGTCCTTTGAAGACGAGGTCCTTGTTCAACCAAACAAGGGCTGCCCAGGCGAACGGCTGAACGCCTGTTGTGGCCAGGCGGCACGCTTCCCAGTGGTATTCCACGTCAGCGCGTGGCACCTTGTTCGGGTGCTGCGCCTATCGCCAGTCGCGTACGGGCCCGAGTGTAGCTCACCCCCGGCCGGGCTCGCTTCAGGAAACGCCGGAAAGCAGTGCGACCTTGGCGGGCTCCGAGCCTTCTTCGGCTTTGATCGGCGCCGCCGGCGCCGGCGTCACGATCGGAATCGGCTGCGCGCGAATGGCAGGCCGGGGGGGCAGCACCGACGGCGCACGGCCGTTGGCGACCTGCAGCAGGCGCTCGTGCTCGGCCATGACCTTGCCGGCGTAGCCGCCGTCGTCCTCGAGGTTGGCCGCGCCCACGTAGTAGCGCAGGCCCCCTTCGAGCGAGCCGGCGCGGGCAATGCATTCCTGCAGCACCTTCACGCCCACGCGCATGTTGGTCACCGGGTCGAAGGCGGTGAGCGTGCCGCCCGCGCTTTCGTACTTGTCGCCATGCACGCGGGTCATGACCTGCATCAGGCCCTGGGCGCCGACGTGGCTCTGGGCAAAGGGATTGAAACTGGATTCCACGGCCATGATGGCCAGGATCAGCGTCGGGTCGAGCTTGGTGCGCTTGCCGATGGAATAAGCCTCGGACACCAGCACGCTCAGCGGCTCTGCAGCCACGCTGTACTTCTTGCTCAGCCAGTAAGCGACGGCGGCCTGCTGCTTGGGCAGGTCGCCGGGGCTTGCGGCCGTGGTGCGCTCTATGGCGGTCGGCTCCAGGTCGGTGACTTCAGGCGCGGGCTTGCGCGACTGCAGCCAGCCCATGAGCTGTTCCTCGCCGGTCTGGCGCAGATCGGGCCGTGCCACAAGGGCGAGGGCCGCGAACACGATGGCCAGGCCGACCAACGCGAACCCGTTGTGGGTGATTTCAAAAAAGCCGTCAGCCACATCGGACACGAAGGTCCGTAGCCCGCGGGCTGTGGCATCAAACGCCTTGTTCATCGCTCTTCCTTTCTGTGCGGCACCTGGTCGCAACGCCTTTAGAGGCGATGGATGAAGGCAACGGCGCTTGGATTGGTACGAATCAGGCTCCGCGCATGGAGGGGGTGTAGGGTGAGGAGCGCGGTGACCTGATCAAGCCGGGGAGTTCTCGGCAGCGGATTCAGGGTGGCCCCGCTGCGTCTGGCAGTCAGGGCAGGGCGGATTCTATCGTCGCTAAATACCCGGTCAAGCATAAGGAACACGTTTCATATGCTAATAGATGTTTAAAAATCCGGCTCATACAGAGCCATTCGACCTACGGGAAACCCCTGGGACGATTGGATTTGCAATGCAAGGGTGCGGCACCTAATCTGAACGGGCCTGAGTTTTCAGGCGTTTTTCCGAAGTCAGGCAGTCCGAGGTGCAAGTCAAGGGCTCGAACGACGGCGGAACCACGGCGGCAATCTCTTGCTGCCAGCACGGCAGGAACCATTGACTTCCGGTCGCGCGAATCGATGGCTTGGGTGTTAGGCCCGCCATCAAGCCCGGCAATGAGGCATTCAGTCGCGTTGCCGGGCTTTCTTGTTTCTGCGCTGACGCTTGTTTGCGGCACACTTCCGCGATGGATTTAGCTTCGCTCAAACAAAACAAATGGATGCGACGCGGGATCGTCGCGTTGCTGGTTCTGTTGGCCCTCTGGGTCATTGCATGGCTGGCAGTGCCGCCGATCGCCAAGAGCCAGCTTCAAAAGATCGCGAGCGAGAAACTGGGCCGGCAGGTCACCGTGGGCAAGATCGACTTCAAGCCCTGGACCCTCGAACTTTCGCTGCACGACCTGCGCATCGCCACGGCCGACGGCAAGCAGCCGCAACTGGCCATCAGGCGCATCTACGCCGACGCCGAACTGCAATCGATTTTTCGCCTGGCACCCGTGATCGACACGGTGTCGGTCGAGGCGCCGGCGGTGCTGCTCACGCACCAGGCCGACGGCAAGTACGACATCGACGACATCCTGGCCAAGCTGGCCTCGGGCCCGCCGCCCGACCCCAAGGCCGAGCCGTCGCGCTTTGCCATCTACAACATCTCGATCAAGGACGGCGCGGTCGACTTCGACGACCGGACGGTCAATCGCAGGCACGAGCTGCGCAACTTCGTGCTCAACGTGCCGTTCCTGAGCAACCTGGCTTCTCAGCGCGAGGTCAAAACCGAGCCCAAGCTGGCCTTCGTGCTCAATGGCAGCAGCTTCGATTCGGCTGCGTTCACCACGCCCTTCGCGGCAGACCGCAAGACCGACGCCCAAGTGCAATTCAAGGGCCTCGACCTCGCGCCCTACCTCGGCTACATCCCCGGCGGCCTGCCGGTGAAGCTGCAGGCCGGCACCCTCGACGCAGACCTGAAGATCGACTTCCAGCAGGCGGCGACCACGGGCCTCAAGATCTACGGCACGGTGGAGGCGCACGGAGCCAAGCTGAGCGACGCCCGGGGCCGCGACTTGCTGGGCTTCGATTCGCTCAAGCTCGCGCTGGCGGACGTTCGCCCGCTCGAATCGGTGTTCCATTTGAGCGAGGTGGCGCTGGCCAACCCCCAACTCGTGGTGGCGCGCGATGCCTCGGGCCAACTCAACCTGATGGCCACCGACCCGGCAACCGGCGCCGCTGAAAAGGTGGCCCCGCTTCCCGCGGCCGCCGCCAGCGCGCCTGCCGGCAAGACGTCAGAAAAGCCCAAGCTGAAGGTGCAGGTCGACAAGGTGGCGCTGAGCGGCGGGCGCATCGGCTGGCGCGACGAGACCGTCAAGCCTGCGGCCGCCGTCGACGTGACCGCGCTGGCGCTCGATGTCACCGCCATCACCTGGCCGATGGAGAAGCCGGCCCAGTTCAACGGCAGCACCGCCATCGCCGGCGCCTCGCTCAAGTTCAAGGGCAGCGCCACAGACAAGGTGGCGGACGTGCAGACCGAGGTCGATGCGTTGCCGCTCTCGCTGGCCGCACCCTATCTGGCACAGAGCCTGGAGCCCACGCTCGACGGCAAGCTCAGCGGGCAGATCGACATTGCCTGGAACCAGCCCAACCTCAAGTTCAAGGCGCGCCGCCTGGCCGCCGACGGCCTGGCGCTGACCCAGACCAAGACCGCGCTGGCCAGCGTCGGGCGCTTCGAGCTGGTCGACGCCGAGGTCGACATGACGCAGCACACGCTGAACATCGCCTCGTTCACCGCCACCAACCCCAAGGTGCGCGTGGAGCGCGACAGCGAAAAGCGCTGGATGTTCGAGCGCTGGCTCCGCACCCCGGCCGGGAACGGCGGCGCGACCGAGGCGAAGGTGGCGGCGCCCAAGCCCGCTGGCGCCGGATCGGCCAAGGCAGATGCCAACACCAAGCCCTGGGCGCTGACCATCGCCAGCATGGCGGTCGACAACGGCAGCCTCTCTTACTCAGACAAGGCCGGCGCACTGCCGGTGACGGTCGAGGTCACGGCCTTCAAGCTGAACGCCCAGAAGATCGCGCCCGAGACGAACACCGTCTCGCCGCTGCAGGTCTCGGGCCGCATCGGCTCCGGGCGCTCCGAGCCGGGCAAGTTCGACTACAAGGGCAACGTGGTACTCAAGCCGCTGGCCGCCGAAGGCCGGCTCGAAGTGATCTCGTTTCCCGCGCACGCCTTCAAGGCCTATTACGGGGATGCGCTCAACGTCGACATCCGGCGCGCCTTCGCGAGCTACCGGGGCACGGTCAGCTACGCGACGGCGCCGGCGGGCATGACCGTGAAGCTGGCCGGCGACACGGCGCTGGACGACTTCCGCGCCAACAGCGTCTCGCTCACCCAGTCCCCGGGGTTCGACCGCAACACCAACCAGTTGCTCAGCTGGAAGACCCTGAGCCTGCGCGGCCTGCAGGTCAGCATGGCGCCCAATGCGCCGCCGAACGTCAACGTGCGCGAAACCACGTTGACCGACTTCTTCGCCCGCGTGATCGTCGATCCGACCGGCCGGCTCAACCTGCTGAACCTGACGAAAAAGGGCGAGGCCGAAGGCGCGGCGGCTGCAACGGCGACTGCCGAGGCCAAGACACAAAAAGGCCCGGGCGGCACGACCACCACGACCCGCGGCGCGCCCCCCGCGCCGCGTTCGGGCGGAGCGCCCGTGTCGGCCGAAGCCATGGTCGGCGGCGGCCCTGAGGCGGCTCCACCGGCCGCACCGGCCGCGGCGCCCGCCGCTACAGCGCAGGCCCCGGCCGACACCGGGCCCAAGCCCGTCATCAACTTCGGCCCGATGAGCCTGGTCAACGGCAAGATCGACTTCACCGACCTGTTCGTCAAGCCCAACTACTCGGCCGATCTGAGCGAACTGACCGGCAAGCTCAGCTCATTCTCGTCGAACCCGCCGAACGGGCAGGGCGGCCGGCCGGCCCTGGCCGACCTGGAATTGCGCGGCAAGGCGCAGCAGACCGCTGCGCTGGAAATCACCGGCAAGCTCAACCCGCTGGCCAAGCCGCTCGAACTCGATATCACCGCCAAGATGCGCGACCTCGACCTGGCGCCGTTGTCGCCGTATTCGGTGCGCTACGCGGGCCACGGCATCGAGCGCGGCAAGATGAGCATGGACGTCAACTACAAGGTCGCGCCCGATGGACAGCTCACCGCCACCAACAAGCTTGTACTCAACCAGCTGCAGTTCGGCGAGGAAGTCGCCGGTGCGCCCAACAGCCTGCCGGTGAAACTGGCCGTGGCCTTGCTGGCCGACCGCAACGGCGTGATCGACGTCGACCTGCCGCTCAGCGGCTCGCTCAACGATCCGCAGTTCAGCGTTGGACCGCTGATCTGGAAAGCCGTTGTCAACCTGATCGTCAAGGCCGTGACGGCGCCGTTCAGCCTGCTCACGGGCGGACTGGGTGGCGGCGGCAGCGGCGAATCGAGCGCCATCACCTTCGAAGCTGGCAGCTCGATGCTCAGCGCCGCGGCCAAGGAAAGCCTGGACAAGGTCGCCAAGGCGCTGACCGAGCGGCCGACGCTGGAGATGACGGTCGTGGGCACCTCCAGCCTCGAGAAGGAGCGCGACGCCTACCAGCGCCAGCGCGTGCGCCAGCTGACCCAGGCCGAGAAGCGCCGCGTCGCGGTGCGCGGCGGCCAGACAGGCACCGACGTGGCGCCGGTCACCGACGCCGAATACCCAGAGCTTCTGACTGCGGTCTACAAGCGCGCCGACATCACCAAGCCGCGCAACCTCGTCGGCCTGGCCAAGGACCTGCCGGTCAAGGAAATGGAAAACCTGCTGTTCGCGAGCGTGCCGGTGGACGAGGAGTCGATGCGGCAACTGGCAGTGGAGCGCGGCGCCGCGGTGCGCGACTACCTGCTGGCGCAGAAGCTCACGAGCGAGCGACTGTTCCTGGGTGCGGTGCGGACCACGGCCAGCGGTGCCGACTGGAAGCCGGGCGCCGAGCTCAAACTGACCATGAAGTGAGAACGGCCACTTGGTTTTTTGCATCGGCTTGCTATATATGTAGTCACCTTTAATCTCCCAGCCCGCAACCTGCATTGGCCGCCGTTCCGCAACGGAATTGGGCGGTCCACCGCAAGTGGGTGAAAATGTCGATGTGCGCCGGCCTTTGCCGGCGCCTTCGCTTTCCATACCAAGACAACGATTTCGCGCAGTGACCTCTACTTCTTCCAAGCCACACGACCTTCAGGCCCTCGATACGCTCACCGGCGGCGCCTTTACCGCGCCGACCTCGGGCGAGCGCGCCGCGCGCATCCGCGACTGGCTCGCGGGCAACCCCGCGTCCGAGCAAATGCAGGAAGTCTTCATGGAGCTGAGCGGCCGCGACAAGGGCGCAGCGCGCCTTCTGCGCGAGAAGCTCGATGAGCTCAAGCGCGCCAAGGGCCAGGAGGCCATTGCCGCTGAATGGGCGCAGAAAGCCGAGGCGCTGCTGGGCCAGTCCAAGCTCAACATCGCCGATGCGCTCGCCTGGCAGCGCGACGCCGCCAAGGCCGGCGCGCCGCTCTCGCGCGAACCGCTCGCGAGCCTGAAGGCCAAGCTGGCCGAACGCGTGAAGGGCATCGAAGACCTGCAACACCGCGCCCAGGTGCACCGCGAAGCCGCCGTCTTGCTGGCACAGCGTTTCGAAGTGCTCTCCACCAAGGGCTGGCAGGACGCCCAGGCGGCCGAGGAGTCGCTGCGCAACGACGTCACCCACTGGCAGCAGCAGGCCGGCGACATCACCTCCGACATCAACTGGAACAGCCTGGACGCCAAGTTCGCGCCGCAACTGGAAGCTTCGAAGTCGCAGCTGCTGGTCGTGTCCGATGCATTCCACAGCGCGCTGGCACAGGCGGTCGCCGCCGCGGCCGATGCCGCCGCGCCGCTGCCACCGGTGCCCGTGTGGGCCGACGAGCTGCGCAGCGCGCGTGGCGAAGTGCTCGCGCCCAAGGCCGCAGCGCCCGCCCGGCCTGCCGCACCCAAGATCGATCCGGCCGTTCGCGCCGCCGCGCAGGACGCCGTGCAGGCCACGCTCGCCAAGCTCGAACAGGAAACCGCCGAAGGCCACGGCAAGGCAAGCGCCGGTGCGGCTGCTGCGTTGCGCGCCGTGCTCAAGGAGCACGGCAAGCTGGTCGAAGCGCCGCTCGAAGCCCGCGTGCATGCCGCGCTGGTCGCGGCCGGCGAGCTCGAAGGGTGGCAGCGCTGGAGCGCCGACAAGGTCCGCGAAGACCTGGTCGCCAAGGCCGAAGGCCTGCTCAAGCGCCCCGAAGGCCAGGCCCTCGGTGGCCGCAAGATGCAGGAAACCCTGCGCGCGCTGCGCGACCAGTGGAAGCAGGCCGACCAGGGCGGCGTGCCGAACCACGCGCTGTGGAAGCGCTTCGACGAAGCCTGCAACGAAGCCCACAAGGTGGTCGAGGCCTGGCTCGAGAAGGTGCGCGCCGATGCGGCCGAGCACCGCGCCCATCGCGTGGCGCTGATCGAAGAGGTGAAGGCCTGGGCTGCCGAGCATGCCGGCGCCACCGACCTGAAGGCGCACAACCGCGCGCTGCACCAGTTCGCCGACCGCTGGCGCGATGCCGGCCATGTGGGCGAGAAGGTGTTTGCCGAGCTGCAGCCGCAGTGGAACGAAGCCTTCGGCGCCGCGCGTGCACCGTTCGAGACGGCACAGAAGGCCAGCGTCGAACGCCGCCAGGCCATGATTGCCGAGGCCGCCGAACTCGGCGCCCAGCCCATGCTGCGCATCGACGCCGTCAAGGCGCTGCAGCAGCGCTGGCAGCACGAGGCGCAGAGCGTGCCGCTCGACCGACGCCACGAACAGAAGCTGTGGGACGCGTTCCGCGCCCCCATCGACGAAGCCTTCAACCGCAAGACGGCCGAGCGCGAAAAGGCATCGGCCGCCATGAGCGAGCACGACCGCCATGTGCTCGACGCCTCCAAGGCGCTCGACGCGGCCAATGCCGGCGGCGACGTGCAGAAGATCCGCGCGGCCATTGCCCGCCTCGAGGGCGCACTGCGCGGCGAGGCACCGCCGCCCGCACCGAAGGCCGAGCAGGCCACCGCCCCGACGGCACCGAGTGACGGCCCTTCGGTCGGCGCGACCGAAATCGTGGCGCCCGGACAGGCTGCCGCCGAGTTCGCCGAAAGCGCCGAGCAGGCACCCAGCCCGAGCGATGCGGAAGCATCGCCTGCCGCACCGGTAGAGGCAACGCAAGCCGCCGCCCCTGACCTCGTGGCACCAGCCGATGGCGCCGACGCCTCCGCACGCGCCGACGGCGCGGCGCACGACGCCGGCGAAGCCGCCGCTGCAGAAAGCCCGGCACCGGCCGCGGCGCCGAAGCCCGCACCCAAGCCGGTCGTGGCCATGCGCGGCGACGACCGTCCCAGCAGCAAGAAGACGGAGGCTGCGCCCGCAGGCCGCGCCGGTGGCAAGTTCGGCGACCGCCGCGACGGCGGCCGGCCAGGCCCCGGCGGCCCGGGACGTCCCGGCGACCGTGGCGGTTCGCGCCCCGATGCACGCGGCGATCGCGGTGATCGCGGCGCACCGGCCGGTCGTTTCGGCGACCGTCCCCCGCGCCTCGAAGACCGCGGCCCGCGCCTGGGCGATGCGGCCTTCCGCGCCCAGCGCGAAGCGCTCGAGCGTGCGGACATGGCATTGCGCAAGCTCGCGGCGCAAGCCCACGGCGAAGCGCTGACGCAGGTGCTGGGCGCTTGGGAACAGCGCGATGCCGCGCGCCTGCCGAGCGTTCAGGAACTGGGTCGCGCGGTCACGCCGGCCGTGCGCACGAGCTGGTCGCAAGCCATCGGCAGCGCGCCGACGGCCGCCGCCAACGATGCCGCCGAAGCACTGTTGCGCCTGGAGATGGCCGCCGAAGTGCCGACGCCGGCCGAGCAGCTCGACGCACGCCGCGCCTTGCAGCTCAAGCTGCTGACCAAGCGCGGCGACCCGGCCCCGGTGCAGACCTGGGGCCAGGACGCCGGCAAGGTGCTGGCTGCGGCGCACGACGCTGCCAGTGCGCGCCGCCTGCAGAACGCGTTGAAGGCGCTGCTGCGCAAGTAGGCGTGCTGGAAGCCCATGAAAAAGGCGCCCCGCGGGGCGCCTTTTTCTTTTGGGCACGCACGTCCTGCGGGATCAAGCTTCGTTGGGCAAGAAGAATTCGTCGAACAGAGCCAGCACGCTGGCGAAGTCCCGGCCGAAGTTCGGGCGGTTCACGAAGTAGGCCTCGCAGGCCACCGCGAAGAACTCGCTGAGCGACGTCGCGCCATAGTCGTCGAGCCATGGTGGCTCGGCGCCGAAGCGCTCGGCCATGATGGTTTTCTCGCGGAAGTCGTCGTAGGCTGGCTGCAGCACGGCGAGCCACGCGGCGCGCGATTCGCGGGCGCTGCGCTGGCCCGCGAAGCCGGCCGGCAGCGGCGGGCAGCCATCGGCATCGCCACCGCGCATGTCGATCTTGTGGGCGAACTCGTGGATCACGACGTTGTAGCCCCCGTCGCTGGTGACGCTGCTCGCAAGCACGTCCTGCCAGCTGAGCATCACCGGGCCGCGGTCCATGGCTTCGCCGGCCACCACCTCGTCGTACTCATGCACGACCTGCGCCTCGTCGACCACCTTGCGCCGCGCCACCACTTCGGACGGGTGCACCACGATGCCGACGAAATCGTCGTACCAGTCCAGATGACCTTTCAGGTGCAGCACCGGCAGCACCGCCTGCGCCGCAATGGCCAGCGCCACCTCGTCGGTGATGACGAAGCCTTGGGTGCCATGGAATTCCTTGTCCCGCAGGAACTCGGCCGTCAGCGTGCGAAGCCGTTCCAGGTCCGCGGCAGGGCGGTCGGCCAGGAAGGTGTAGCGCGCCAGCGTGGCGTGCCAAGCGGCGTCGGGAATCGGGGGCAGGGCGCGCAGGCGGCGCAGCCACTTGAACATCGGCGGGGCGCTTCTAGCGCAGGTCGACGCGCTGCGCGCCGGCGGTGGACAGGCAGAGCAACTGCGCCCGCGGCGGATGCGCCGCCGCATCCCAGTCGCTCAGCACGACGCGGCGCAGGCCTTGGCCCAGGTCGTGCTCGGCGGGCCGGTGCGTGTGGCCGTGTACCATCGTTTGCGCCCGGGCCTGCAGCAGCCATTGGCGCGCGGCGTCGGTGTCCACGTCGGCCCAGATCGTCGAGGGGTTGCGCTTGCGGTCTTCGCTCTGCGTGCGCATCGAGCGTGCGAGCGCGCGGCGTTCCGCGAGCGGCCGGGCCAGGAACGCTGCTTGCCATTCGGGCGTGCGAACCATCGCGCGGAACTTGAGGTACTCGGTGTCGTCGAGGCAGAGGATGTCGCCGTGGCTCAGGAGCCACCGCTGGCCATGCAGCACCAGAACCGTCGGGTCGTCGAGCAGCGTGAAGCCGCATTGCGCCGCAAGGGCGGGGCCGACGAGGAAGTCGCGGTTGCCGTGCATGAAGAACACCGGCAGGCGCTGCGCCGTGCGGCGCAGCAGTTCGGCGCACTGGGCCTCGAAGCCGGGCTCGCCCGCGGCATCGTCGCCCACCCACACCTCGAACAGGTCGCCGAGGATGACCAGCGCATCGGCCGGCGTGGTTTGCAGGTAGCCCTGCCAGGCCTCGAAGGTGGCGGGCTCGCCGGCCTGCAGGTGCAGGTCGGAGATCAGGTCGACGGTGCGCCACGCGGGCGGCGCCACCAGCTCGGAGAAAGCCGGGTTCGCCACGTTGCTCATGCCGCGCCGTCCCGGGGTGTCATTCAGCGATGACGACGGCCTTTTCGATCACCACGTCTTCGAGCGGCACGTCATCATGGAAGCCCTTGCGGCCCGTCTTCACGGCCTTGATCTTGTCGACCACGTCGGTGCCGTTGATGACCTTGCCGAACACTGCGTAGCCCCAGCCCTGGGCAGAGGGAGCCGTGTGGTTCAGGAAGCCGTTGTCAGACACGTTGATGAAGAACTGCGCGGTGGCCGAGTGCGGCGCGCTGGTGCGGGCCATGGCGACGGTGTAGTTGGCGTTCTTCAGGCCGTTGTTGGCTTCGTTCTCGATCTCGGCGCCGGTGGGCTTTTGCTTCATGCCGGGTTCGAAGCCGCCGCCTTGCACCATGAATCCGGGGATCACGCGATGGAACACGGTGTTGTCGTAGTGGCCCTTCTTCACGTAGGAGATGAAGTTCTCGGCCGACTTGGGCGCCTTCTCGGCGTCGAGTTCGAGCGTGATCACGCCGTAGTTCTTGATGTGCAGTTCGACTTGGGGGTTGCTCATGAGGGGACTCCTTCGGATAGCGGGATGAATTAATTACTTCGCCAGCGTGGCGGACTTGATGGTGATGGTCTCGACGGGCACGTTCTGCATGCCGCCCTTGTTGCCGGTCTGCGCGGCGCGGATCTTGTCGACGACGTCCGTGCCGGCCACGACCTTCCCGAACACCGTGTAGCCGTAGCCGTCGGGGTTGGGCGCGTTCAGCGAGTCGTTGTTCTTCACGTTGATGAAGAACTGCGAGGTGGCCGAGTTCGGGTTGCCGGTGCGCGCCATGGCGATCGTGTACTTGTCGTTCTTCAGGCCGTTGCTCGCTTCGAGTGGAATCGGCGCGCGCGTGGGCTTTTGCTGCATGTCGGCGGTGAAGCCGCCGCCCTGGATCATGAAGCCGTCGATCACGCGATGGAACACTGTGCCGTCGTAGTGCTTGTCCTTGACGTACTGCAGGAAGTTGTCGACCGTCTTGGGTGCCTTGGCCGCATCGAGCTCGACCACGATGTCGCCGGCCGAGGTGGCCAGCTTGACGCGCGGTGCGGCTTGCTGCGCGTAGCTGGTGGCTGCAAAGCCGATGGCCGCGGCCAGGATGAAGGCGTTGCGGCGGCTGAATCTTGAAAGGGCGTGGATCGTCAAGTGATGCTCCGTTTGCGAAAGGGGGAGGGCGCGGGCTCTGCAGCGAATGCGTCGCCACGCCCGTGCCGGCGGCGGCTTACTTGCTGGCGCGGCCGACCGGCTTGCGAACGACTGCGGGCGCAGCCGGCAGTGCCGCGGCTTCGGCCTCGGCCTTGGACGAGAAGATCTGGCGGATCAGCGTGAGCTTGGGCGCGACGCTGGCGTTGGTGCTGGCGAATTGCTGGGCGCGCACATACTCCTGGGCTGCCAGGCGTGCATAGACGTCGCCGAGGTTCTCGTGCGCGGTCGCGTAGTTCGGGTTGAGCTTGAGCGCGGTTTCGAGCGCGGCGCGGGCCTGGTCGAACTTGCTCTGCGACGCATACAGTGCCGCGAGGTTGTTGTAGGGCTCGGGCAGCTCCGGGAAGTCCTGGGTGAGCTGGGTGAAGGCGATGATGGCTTCGGCCTGCTTGTTCTGTTCGGTGAGGATCACGCCGCGCAGGAACCGCATCTGCGGATCGCGCGGCTTGCCGGCGATGTAGGTGTCGGCCTTGGCGAGCGCTTCGGTCGACTTGCCCTGGCGCAGCAGGAGGTTCACGTCGTCGTAGTCGTTGGCAAGCGCAGCGGTACCCCACAGGCTGAACAGGAGTGCGAAGGCAATGGAGAGTTTGGAGAACACGGGGTGCTTCATGAAGCCTCGGCAGGATTGGGGGATGCGGGCCTGAAGAGACCTGGAAAGCACCCGAGAGGTACGCGCAGCAGGCTGCGGCGGCCGTTTATACTGCGTTGCATTGTAGCCGAGGGGCCATGTCCAACCCCTCGTAGCCACTGTCCCCGTCACCCCTGAAATACACCGTCGTTCGCCCGTGCCGCACGTGCGCGAAGCGACGCTTTCCGAGCCTCATGAGTCTGCGCATCTACAACACGCTGTCGCGTGAATTGGAGGAATTCTCCCCATTGCAACCTGGCAAGGTGCGCATGTACGTTTGCGGCATGACCGTCTATGACTACTGCCACATCGGCCACGCCCGCATGATGATGGCCTTCGATGTGGTGCAGCGCTGGCTGCGCGCGAGCGGCTACGGCGTGACCTATGTGCGCAATATCACCGACATCGACGACAAGATCATCGTGCGCGCCGTTCAGCGCGGCATCACCATTCGCAAACTGACCGACGAGGTCATCGCGGCCATGCATGAAGACATCGGCGCGCTCGGCATCGAGCCGCCCACCGTCGAGCCGCGTGCAACCGAATACGTGCCGCAAATGCTCGGCATCATCGAGACCCTCGAGCGCAAGGGGCTGGCCTACCGATCGCCCGATGGCGACGTGAACTATGCGGTGCGCAAGTTCCCGGGCTACGGCAAGCTGTCCGGCAAGTCGCTCGACGAACTGCATGCCGGCGAACGCGTTGCGGTGCTCGAAGGCAAGCAGGACCCGCTCGACTTCGTGCTCTGGAAGGCCGCCAAGCCCACCGAGCCTGATGATGCCAAATGGGACAGCCCCTTTGGCACCGGCCGTCCGGGCTGGCATATCGAGTGCTCCGCGATGAGCTGCGCAACGCTCGGCGAGACCTTCGACATCCACGGCGGCGGCGCGGACCTTCAGTTCCCGCACCACGAGAATGAAATTGCGCAAAGCGAAGGCGCCAATGGCAAGCCGCTCGCGCGTTTCTGGGTGCACAACGGCTTCGTGCGCGTGGACAACGAAAAGATGTCCAAGAGCCTGGGCAACTTCTTCACCATCCGAGAGGTGCTGCAGAAGTACGACGCCGAAAGCCTGCGCTTCTTCCTTGTGCGCACCCACTATCGCAGCGCGCTGAACTACAGCGATGCGCACTTGACCGACGCCCGCAACTCGCTCAAGCGCCTGTACACGGCACTCGACATGGTGACGCCCGCACCGGTCACGCTCGACTGGACGAATCCGCACGCGGCGGCTTTCAAGGCTGCGATGGACGAAGACTTCGGTACGCCCGGCGCCATCGCGATCCTGTTCGAGTTGGCCACCGGCGTTCACCGCACGCAGTCTGCGGAAACCGCCGGGCTGCTCAAGGTGCTTGGTGGCACGCTGGGCCTGCTCCAGGGCGACCCGAAAGCCTTCCTGCAAGCAGGCAGCGCGCTCGACGATGCCGCGATCCAGGTGCTGATCGCTCAGCGCGCGGCGGCCAAGGCTGCGAAGAATTTCGCCGAAGCCGATCGCATCCGCCAGGACCTGTTGGAGCAAGGGATCGTGCTCAAGGATTCGCCCACAGGCACGACCTGGGCCGCAGCGCAGTGAACGGAACCACCAACCCCATGCCTGCTTCCAAGAACCCGACCGTGCAGATCTATACGCCGGACTATTGGGAAGAGGCCTGCAAGCACCTGGCAAAAAAAGACCGCGTGATGAAGCGGTTGATTCCGAAATTCGGCGAGGCCTGCCTCGAGTCGCGCGGCGATGCGTTCACCACGCTGGCGCGCAGCGTCGTGGGCCAGCAAATCTCGGTGAAGGCCGCGCAAACCGTCTGGGACAAGTTCGCCGTGCTGCCGCGCAAGCTCACGCCGGCCAACGTGCTCAAGCTCAAGGTCGATGACATGCGCGCGGCCGGCCTCTCGGCACGCAAGATCGAATACCTGGTCGACCTGGCCCTTCACTTCGACTCGGGTGTGGTGCACGTCGATTCGTGGAAGGACATGTCCGACGAGCTCATCATCGAGGAGCTCGTGGCCATTCGCGGCATCGGCCGCTGGACGGCCGAGATGTTCCTCATCTTTCACCTCATGCGCCCAAACGTGCTGCCTGTAGACGACGTCGGGCTGCTCAACGGCATCAGCGTCAACTACTTTTCGGGTGACCCGGTGAGCCGCAGCGATGCCCGCGACGTCGCCGTGGCCTGGGCGCCGTATTGCAGCGTGGCGACTTGGTATATTTGGCGGTCGCTGGACCCCGTGCCGGTCGCGTATTGAAATAAAACAGGAGAAGACGTTGGCGAAACGAACCTTCCTCGATTTCGAGCAGCCCATTGCTGAACTCGAAACAAAGATTGAAGAACTGCGCTATGTACAGACCGAATCGGCGGTCGACATTTCGGAAGAAATCGATCAGCTCGGCAAGAAAAGCCAGCAGCTCACCAAGGACATCTACAGCGACCTGACGCCCTGGCAGATCACCAAGATCGCAAGGCATCCGGAGCGCCCCTACACGCTCGATTACGTGAACGAAATCTTCACCGATTTCGTCGAACTGCACGGCGACCGGCATTTCTCGGACGACCTGTCGATCGTGGGCGGCCTTGCGCGCTTCAACGGCGTGCCTTGCATGGTGCTGGGCCACCAGAAGGGCCGCGACACGAAGGAGCGCACCGCGCGCAACTTCGGCATGAGCAAGCCCGAGGGCTACCGCAAGGCGCTGCGCCTCATGAAGACGGCCGAGAAGTTCAAGCTGCCCGTGTTCACCTTCGTGGACACGCCCGGCGCCTACCCCGGCATCGACGCCGAAGAGCGTGGCCAGTCCGAAGCCATCGGCCGCAACATCTTCGAGATGGCGCAGCTGGAGGTGCCGATCATCGTCACGATCATCGGCGAAGGCGGCTCCGGCGGCGCGCTGGCGATTTCGGTCGGCGACCAGCTCGTGATGCTGCAGTATTCGATCTACTCGGTGATCAGCCCCGAAGGCTGCGCTTCCATCCTCTGGAAGACCAGCGACAAGGCGCAGGAAGCGGCCGATGCGCTCGGCATCACCGCGCACCGCCTGAAGGCGCTGGGCCTGGTCGACAAGATCGTGAACGAGCCGGTCGGCGGCGCGCATCGCGACCACCGCCAGATGGCCGCATTCCTGAAGCGCGCGCTCAACGATGCGTTCCGCCAGGTCAGCGACCTGAAGCCGAAGGAACTGCTGGAACGCCGCTACGAGCGCCTGCAGAGCTACGGCCGATTCAACGATACCAAGGCCGACACCGGCAGATAAGCACCCCATGAGCGAAGCCTTCGAACGCGCCATGGCCGCGTTCGAGCCGGCGCATTGGCCGCTGGCAGTGGGCTTCAGTGGCGGTGCGGATTCCACCGCCTTGCTGGCTGCCTGCGCATCGCGCTGGCCGGAGCAGCTGGTGGCCTTTCATGTGCATCACGGGCTGCAGGCTGCGGCCGACGATTTCGAGCGGCATTGCGAAGCGGTGTGCGAGCGGCTAGGCGTGCCGCTTATCGTGCATCGCGTCGATGCACGGCATGCGCCGGGCGACAGTCCGGAAGACGCGGCGCGGCGTGCCCGCTACGAAGCGTTTGCCGTCATGGCGCGGGCGGATGCAGGGCGCGCCGCCATCGAGTCGATTGCGCTCGGACACCATGCCGATGACCAGGTCGAAACGCTTCTGCTGGCGCTGTCGCGCGGCGCCGGTCTTCCGGGCTTGGCAGCGATGCCCGCACATGCCCGACGCAACGGCCTGAACATCTATCGGCCGCTGCTCTCAGTGCCCGCGGCCGACATCCGCGGCTGGCTTGCAGAACGCGACCTGCCGTGGATCGAAGACCCGAGCAACGGCGATGCCCGCTACACCCGCAATCGGATTCGCGCCGTGCTGCTGCCCGCGCTGGAGCAGGCATTTCCGCAGTTTCGCGCCACGTTTGCGCGTAGCATCGGCCACGCGGCGCAGGGGCAGCAGCTGCTGAGCGAACTCGCCGCGCAAGACCTCGAAACCGTGGGCGACCCGCCCCTCGTCAAGGCGCTGCAGGTGCTTTCGCGGGCCCGGCAGGCCAACGTGCTTCGTCATTGGCTGATGCAGTCGCACGGCTGCGCGCCCAGCGCCGCGCAGCTCGATCAGCTGCTCGACCAGATCCGCGCCTGCACCACGCGCGGCCACCGCATCCACCTCAAAGTGGCCGACGGTTTTGCCGAGCGAAAGGGCGACCGGCTGCATTGGTACAATGCCCCGCCCTCGCCGAAGACTTAGCTCCGACAGCTTGCAGGGCGCCGCCTAGACAGCGGCCCTTTCCTTTTCTCTGATTTCACCCATGGCATTGATCGTTCACAAATACGGCGGTACGTCGATGGGCTCGACCGAGCGCATCCGAAACGTCGCCAAGCGCGTTGCCAAGTGGGCACGCGCCGGCCACCAGATGATCGTGGTTCCGAGTGCCATGAGCGGCGAAACCAATCGCCTGCTCGGCCTCGCCAAGGAACTGGCGCCGAGCAAACCGGGCGAGGCCCACAACCGCGAACTCGACATGCTGGCATCGACCGGCGAACAGGCTTCGTCCGCGCTGCTGGCCATCGCGCTGCAGGCCGAGGGCATGGAGTCGGTGAGCTACGCGGGCTGGCAGGTGTCGGTGCGCACCGACAACTCGTACACCAAGGCGCGCATCGAGAGCATCGACGACGCGCGCGTCATGGCCGACCTGAACGCCGGCAAGGTGGTGGTCATCACCGGCTTCCAGGGCGTGGACGACGCGGGCAACATCACCACGCTGGGCCGCGGCGGCAGCGACACCTCGGCCGTGGCCATCGCGGCCGCGATGAAGGCGCACGAGTGCCTGATCTACACCGACGTCGACGGCGTCTACACGACAGACCCGCGCGTGGAGCCCGATGCGCGGCGCCTGACCACGGTGAGCTTCGAAGAGATGCTCGAGATGGCGAGCCTGGGCTCCAAGGTGCTGCAGATCCGCTCGGTGGAATTCGCCGGCAAGTACAAGGTGCCGCTGCGTGTGCTCTCGAGCTTCACCGCATGGGACATCGACATCAATGAAGAGGCCAAGTCCGGCACGCTGATCACTTTCGAGGAAGACGAAAACATGGAACAAGCCGTCGTATCCGGCATCGCATTCAACCGCGACGAAGCCAAGATCTCGGTGCTGGGCGTGCCCGACAAGCCGGGCATCGCGTATCACATCCTCGGTGCCGTGGCGGATGCCAACATCGAGGTCGATGTGATCATCCAGAACCTGAGCAAGGACGGCAAGACCGACTTCAGCTTCACCGTTCACCGCAACGAGTACGCCAAGACGATCGACCTGCTGCAGTCGAAGGTCATGCCGTCGCTGGGCGCGACCGAGATCGTGGGCGACACCAAGATCTGCAAGGTCAGCATCGTGGGCATCGGCATGCGCAGCCACGTGGGCGTGGCGAGCAAGATGTTCCGCGTGCTGAGCGAAGAGGGCATCAATATCCAGATGATTTCGACCAGCGAGATCAAGACCTCGGTCGTGATCGACGAAAAATATATGGAATTGGCCGTCCGGGCGCTGCATAAAGCCTTCGATCTGGATCAACCGGCCGTCTGACAGTGGCATAATCTCGGCTTCTTTCAGGAACTGTGACCGAGTGGCCGAAGGTGCTCCCCTGCTAAGGGAGTATGGGGTGTAGAGCCTCATCGAGGGTTCGAATCCCTCCGGTTCCGCCAAGATCAAAACCCCTGCAGTCGCAAGACTGCAGGGGTTTTTCTTTGGGCACCCCGCATCACGACGCCAGCGCAGCCCCTTCCCCGAGATAGCTGCGCAACCCCGCCAGATCGAGAACCTCGACCCCACCGTGTTCCACCCGCAGCAGCCCCACGCGCTCGAGTTCGTGCAGGGCCCGGTTGGCGCGCTGGCGCGAGACGGCGGACAGGAGGCCGATCTCGTCCTGGCTCAGCCGCACGAAGCTGCTCGTCTTCGGATAGAGGATCGGGTCGAACAGGCTCGCCAGGCACCGTGCGACGCGCGCATCGGGCCCCAGTAGGCGGTCGAATTCCATGAGCCCGATGAACAGGCTCAGCCGCGCATTGATGTGCAGCAGGAGAAACCGGTTGAAGTCGAGATTCGTCGACACCAGGCGCTCGAAGGTGTGGCGCGGCACGCAGGCCATGCGCGTCGGGCGCATGGCAACGCCGTCGTAGCGCCATGGGCCGGGCTTGAGCAGCGAGCCTTCGCCCGCCCAGCCGCCGGTGGTCACGCCGGTGAAGGTGGAGATGCGCCCATCGGCGAGCGAGACCGACATCTTCACCAGGCCCTCGATGACGCCGAGCCAGAGATTGGCCGATTCGCCGCGGCGCAGCACGAACCCGCCGGCCGGCACTTCGCGCTCGTACGACTCGCGCACCACGCGGTCGAGCTCCTCGGCCGAGAGGGTCTCTGCCCAGAGGCTCCCGCGGAGCATGGTCTCCATGGCGTTCGACGACATATGTGCTTCCCTCGCTCGCTTGCTTGCTTTTCAGCTGGCTGGCTTGCTCACTTCTCCACGTCCGCGGACCTGCATGGAAAGGCCCGCGGAGCCGTGCGTAAGGAATGTCTTTGAAACGACACTCTCGGCGCAATGATCATGACATATTGACTCCTGTTCGCCACAACCATAAGACAGGAGACAAGGATGGAACATCCCGAATCCGGCGCGCTCCCCACGCATCTGCCGCGCCAGGACGAACCCCCTGGCATGCGCCGGCGCGACCTCTTGGGGTACGCGGCTTCCGCGCCATTGGTTTCAGCCGCTGCGGTGGGCCTTGGCGGGCTGGCAGCCCCCTCGTCGGCCAAGGCCGCGATCCTGCCGATGACGCCCCCCGACACGACCGACCTGATCGACATCGGCGATGCCGTGACGCTCACGGCGCTGCCGACGATGCCGCTGGTCAAGGTGAGCAACATCGCAAATGGCCGCGTGCGGCTGGAGCTTCCGCGGCTGGAGTCGGGGCAGGGCATTGCCACTGCCGCCGCGATGATGCTGGCCGACAAGCTTCGCCTGCCGCTGAGCGCAATCGAGGTCGGCTCGGCCGACGCCAGCCCCGAGCTCGTCTTCAACCAGCTCACCGGCGGCTCCTCGAGCGTGCGGTCGCTGCACGCAGGCATGCCGCTGCTGGGCGGCCTGGGCGGGTTGCTCTCGGGCAGCGCAAACGGGGTCGTCGGCCAGCGCACGACGCGCCTGGACGCGCTGGACATCGTGACCGGACGCAAGAAGTTCTCGATGGACCAGGCGGTGCCCGAGGCGATGCCGACCATGGTGTGCCGCCCGCCGACCATCAACGGCAAGTTCGTGCGCATCAACAACCTCAACACGGTGTCGGCGATGCCGGGCGTGCTGGGCATCGCGCCGATTCCCGCGACCAACGGCATCGTGCCCACGCCGCCCGGCGTAGCGGTGATGGCCGAGACCTTCGGGCAGGCCTGGGCCGCGGTGAATGCGCTCGACGTCACTTGGACCGCGGGGCCGGTGGCGGGCGAGTCGAACGCCAGCATCCAGCAGAAGCTCAAGGGTGCGCTGCTGCCGTTCCTGCTGCCGCCGCTGGGTGCGCTCACGGTGGAGGGCGAGTTCGAGTTCGCGGCGGTGTCGCACTGCCCGATGGAAACCGAATGCGCCATCGCCGATGTGCGCGCCGACCGGGCGGAGATCTGGTCCGGGCTGCAGAGCCCGATCGTCACGCAGCAGGCCATTGCCGTCGAACTGGGGCTGCCGCTGGACAAGGTGAAGGTGCACGCGGTGCCCTCGGGCGGCTCGTTCGGGCGGCGGCTCTTCTGGGACGCGACGCTGCAGGCGGTGCAGGCCTCCAAGGCACTGGGCCGTCCCTGCCGGCTGATGTACCACCGCACCGACGACATGCGCCACGGCCGCGTGCGGCCGCCCATGTTCCACCGGGCGCGCGCCACGATGCTGCTGGGCCAGGTCATCGCCTTCGAGCAGCGCATCGCCGGGGTGCGCCTCGATACGCGCCACGGCTTCGGCGAGATGCTGGGTGCCGCGGCCATCGCGCTGCCCAACGGCTTTCCGCAGACGGTGGGCAACTTCGCCATCGAGCAGATCATGTTCAAGACGATGGTCACCTCGCCCTACAACTTCGGCGTGACCACCAAGCTCCTGACGCCGGTGCCGATCGACATGAACACCTGCTCGTACCGCTCGGTGCACATCCAGCCTTCGCGCCTGGTGGAGGAGATTCTGGTCGACGACATGGCCCGGGCGCTGCGCAAGGACCCGGTCGCGTTCCGCCTCGAATACCTGCGGCTGCCCCGCGCTCGCAAGGTGCTGCAGGCGGCGGCCGAGGCGGCGCAGTGGGGCAAGGCCATGCCGGCGGGCTTTGCGCAGGGCGTGGGCGTGCACCAGGAGTCCAAGTCGTTCACGGCCTGCATCGTCGAGATCGATGCGCGGGTGCCGACCGACCTGAAGGTCGTGCGCGCCACCATCGCGATCGACGTGGGCACGCCCATCAACCCGTCGGGCATCGAGGCGCAGATGCAGGGCGGGCTGTGCGAGTCGATCTCCATCGTTCTGACGGCCGGGCTGCACATCCAGAACGGGCTGCCGCTGGAGGGCAGCTATTCGCAGTACCACTTCGCGCGCATGAAGAGCTACCCGAAGGACGTGAAGGTGATCATCATGCCGGCCACCACCGGCGAGGCCATCGGCGGGCTCGGCGAGGTGGGCCTGTCGGCCAGCTCGGGCGCCATCGCCAACGCGTACGCACGCGCCACCGGCCGCAAGCCCAGGAGCTTCCCGCTGAACTTCCCCGTCGATTTCACCCCCATCCCCCCGGGCAAGCTGCCCAACCCGGTCGTCGTGCCGGTACCCACCTGAGGAGCCCGCCATGCCCGTGCAATCTTTCAAGGTGAACGGCGGCAACGTCGACGTCGAGGCGCCCGACGACATGGCGCTGCTCTGGGTGCTGCGCGACAAGCTCGGCATCACCGGCCCGAAGTACGGCTGCGGCATCAACGTGTGCAAGGCCTGCACCTGCCATGTGGACGGCAAGGCGGTCACCGCGTGCTCCACGCGGGTGGCCGATGTGCGTGGCCGCCAGGTGACGACCATCGAGGGGCTGGCCAACGGCAACGTGCTGCATCCGGTGCAGCAGGCCTGGATGAACCTGGACGTGCCGCAATGTGGCTTCTGCCAGCCCGGGCAGATCATGGCGGCGGTCGACCTGCTGCGGCGCACCCGCAACCCGACCGATGCCGACATCGATGCCATCGAGAACGTGTGCCGATGCGGCACCTACGGCCGCATTCGCGAAGCCATCAAGGCGGCCGCCGCGATGATGGGCTAGCGGGGCGCGCGCTGCGGCGAGGTTGGCGCTGATTGGCGCCTGCGGCTCGCAACGAGGGGGAGACATAATTGTTAACTAATGCACACGTCTCCCGTTTCCCCTTGCCGACACGCCATCCGCAAGGGCTGCCGGCAGACGGGGCAATGGATCGCGACGCTGTGCCTGGTCTTGCCGTTGCTGGCGTTGCATCTGGCGCACGCCGGCGAATCGCCGGTAGCGGGCGAGACGCTGCAAGGCGACGGCGCGGTCCACATCACCCGTGCCGAATTGCTGACCATTCCCGGCACCGGCTACACCGACCCGCCGCGGCTTGCGGAGGAGGCCAACCTGCCGGGCAACGATTGGCGGGAGATCAGCCTGCCGCACACCGCCGATCGCGAACTGGTCCCCACGCCGGAGGGCGGCGTGCGAACCCTCACCGACTGGTACCGCATCGATCTCTCGGGGCTGGCGCCGTCGGCGCAGCAGCGGCTTCTCTACCTTCCGCGCTGGAAGACCCTGGGCCACATCGCGGTGTACGGCGACGGCGTGCTGCTCTACCAATCGCATGGCAGCCCGATCCACAACGGCTACAACCATCCGCTGTTGCTGCCGTTGAACGCAGCCGCCGGCACGCCGTCGCCGGCCACCGTGCTGATCCGCGTCGACCGCTTGCGCAGCAGCGGAAGCGGCTTCTCGACCGTATGGGTGGGCGACCAGGCATCGCTGGTGTGGCGCTACCAGGCTCGCCAGCTTCTGCAGGTGCAGTTGCCGTTCATGGGCAGCGCGGCGTTCCTGGCGGTGGGTGCCTTCGCCTTCGCGGTGTGGCTGGGCAAGCGGCGTGAATCGCTCTACCTGCTGTTCTTCGCCATCTCGGCGCTCGCCTTCCTGCGGACGGTGCACTACTACGCGGGTGGCAGCTACCTCCCCATCTCGGACGAGCTGTTCGAGTGGATGACCGTGGCCTCGCTGCTCTGGCTGATCGTTGCCATCCACCTCTTTCTGGAGCGGCTGCACCAGCAGCCCTCGCCGTGGCTGACGCGCCTGTCGGTGACGCTGGCAACGGCCTGCAGCATCGCCACGCTGCCGCACTTGTCGCCCTCGATCGCGAGCCTCTACCTGATTACGCCGCTGCTGAACCTGATGGTGCTGCCCGTCGCAGTGCTGATCTTCGCGGTGAACCTGCGCAAGGCCTTGCGCGCGAAGCTGCCCGAGGGGCGGCTGGTGGCGGGCTGGACGGTCTTTGCCGTCACGTTCACTTCCTACGACGGGCTCCTGCAAAACAACCTGGTGAGCCCGGAGAGCGTCTACACCTCGCCCTACGCGATCATCAGCCTGTTCTTCGTCTTCTCGTACATCATGTTCGAGCGCTACACCGGCGCCTTCGCCGAGGTGGCCCGGTTGAACAAGGGCCTAGCCCAGCGCCTGCAGGAACGCGAAGCCGAGCTGGAGCAAAGCTACCAGCGGCTGCGCGTGATCGAGAACCAGCAGATGCTCAACGCCGAGCGCCGGCGCCTGATGCAGGACATGCACGACGGGCTGGGCTCCTCGCTGATCAGCGCCATCCGTTCGGTGGAGCGGGGCGCGATGAACGACGCCGAAATCTCCGATGTGCTCAAGGGCTGCATGGACGACCTGAAGCTGGCGATCGACTCCATGGAAAACGTGGACGCCGACCTGCTGCTGCTGCTCGCCACATTGCGTTTTCGCCTGGCCCCACGCATCGAAAGCGCAGGCGTGGCGCTGCGCTGGGAAGTGCAACCCGTGCCCGAACTGCCGTGGCTGGATCCGGGCAGCGCGCTGCACATCCTGCGGATCATGCAGGAGTGCATCGCCAACGTGCTGCGTCACACGCGGGCCACCACCATCTCTTTCAGCACCGCGACGGTGGGCGAGGGCGTTTGCGTGGTGATCGAGGACAACGGCGCGGGCTTCGACGTGGAGAAGGCCCTGCAGCAAAGCGGCCGGGGGCTGCGCAACCAGCAGCAGCGCGCCATGGCGATCGGCGGCACCGTGAACTGGGAGTCCGGCAGCGGCGGCACGCGCTTCACGCTCTGGCTGCCGCTTCAGCGCAAAACCGATGGAGAAAAGGCCGTTCGGCCTTCGTGAGTTACTTCGTGCCCGGTGAAGGCTGCGACAGCACCCAGCTCGCCAGCACCCGCGCATCGGCCTCCGAGACGAGGCTCTGCCGCGGCATGATGACCCGGCCCCAGGTGCCGACGCTGCCGTTGCGGATCTTCTCGGCCAGGCGGGGCGGCGCTGCCGGATCGTTCCGATAGCGGTCCGCGATCTGCGCGAACCCCGGTCCGACCTGCTTGTGGACGAGGCCGTGGCAGGCCATGCAGCCGTTTTTCCGCAGCAGGTCCGCAGGCGGCGCGGTCTGCGCGACGGATGTCGAAGCGCCGCAGCAAATCGACAGAAAAGTGAGAAGGGCGGGAGTCGAGAACTTCAAGGGGACTTTGGTTTGCAGCCCTGCGAGGGCGAGGAAATGCATGGTCGCACGCGTGCGCCGGTCGTCGTGCATTCGCGACAAGCCGATTCAAGAGTAACTATATGTATGGTTAAATCCGCGCAACTATCGCGAAAGAGGACGAGGGAATCCTATGAAGCTGTTGCTGAGCATTGCGTTCGCCGCTGTCGCCCTGATGGGCTGTACCGCCAGGGCGCCGCTGGTGCCGACCGAACCGGGCACAGGGTCTGGTCTCACCTACGTGCCGCTGGTCGCCATGGAAGGCGTCGACAAGGCGCGCTACGACAGCGACGTGCAGGCCTGCCGCACCGCTGCCACCCGCATCACGGCGCGCAGCGAAACCGGCGATGCCATGTGGCTGGCCCTCGGTCTCGGTTTGATCACGGTGCACGGCCAGGGCATCGTGGCTGCCGCTTCGTACACCGGCATCAGCGCAGCGGTCATCGACTGGAACGGTCGCCCCACGTCTGAGCTCATGGCCGAGCACCAGGAAATCGCCATCGTCCACTGCATGGCCAAGCGCGGCTATCGCAACCTCGACCCGGACGTGCGCGACACCTTCTATGGCCACACCTTCGATCCGGTCGTCGCCGCCAAGCCGCGCCGCACGGGCATCGACACCTACAACGTCGAATCGCTGGCCAAGGCCGGTCGCTGCAACGTGCATCCGCGCGCCGAACTCACGGCCAAGGGCCCGGGCTTTGAGTCGTACAACGTGCCTTGCGAAAACGGCGGCACCTGGGCGGTGCGCTGCGAATTCGGCAAGTGCCGCGTGCTGGCGCAGGCGCCGGTGCGCCGCTCCTGAGTTTCTTCAGGCCAAACAAAAAGAAGCCGGCTTTCATGCCGGCTTCTTTTTTCAGCGCTTCAACGCCAGACGTAATGGCCCGGCACGCGGCGGCCATGTTCGCGGTGCGCCGGCACCCAGACCTTGTGCTTGCGGTGATGCGGCGCCGCATGCGGGCGGTCGTAGCCCGGTCCGTGGCGGGGCGCCGGTTGCGCGAGGGCCGCACTCGAGAGCACGCAGGCGGCGAGAACGAAGAGTATCTTTTTCATGTTGGAGTCCTTCGGGTTGATGAATGCACCTCAAAGCGGGTACGGCATGAACCTTAGTTTGCGGCGGTGCATGACCTCGTAGGCCTGTAAGCACTTTACAAACAGGACGTTGCAGTGGCGCGACGCCGCTGCAACCAACGGCACCGGCCTACTTGACGATCATTCCCTTGAGCGCCGGGTCCGGCGGCGGGACCTGGAACTTCATCTGCCGCAGCGTCTTCATCAGCAATTGCGCAACCATCAGGTTGCGGTGCCGCTTGCTGTTGGCCGGGATCACATACCAGGGCGCGTGCTCGGTCGAGGTGGCCGCGAGCGCGTGCTCATAGGCGCGTTGATAGGCGCTCCATTTCGTGCGCACCTCCAGGTCGCCCATGCTGAACTTCCACTGCTTGCCGGGCGTGTCGATGCGGGCCTGCAGCCGCTCGCGCTGCTCGTCCTTGTCTATGTGCAGCATGCACTTGACGATGACCGTGCCGGTCTCGACCAGCAGCCGCTCGAAGTCGTTGATCTGCGCATAGCGGCGCTTGGCTTCGGCCTTGTCGATCCAGCCTTCGACCACCGGCACGAGCACGTCTTCGTAGTGACTGCGGTTCCACACGGCGATCTCGCCGCTACGCGGCACCACGGCGTGGCAGCGCCAGAGATAGTCGCGCGCCCGTTCTTCTTCGGTCGGCGCCTTGAAGGCCGCCACGCGCACGCCCAGCGGGGAGGTGCGCGAAAACACCCAGCGCACCGTGCCGTCCTTGCCGCTGGTGTCCATGCCCTGCAGCACCAGCAGCACCTTGCGCCGGCCTTCTGCGTGCAGCAGGTTCTGCAACTCGTCGAGCTCGACGGCCATCGCGTCGACCTCTTCGCGCTGGGCCGCTTCGTCGCCCTCGCAGAAGGCGGTGTCGCCGGGGTCGACTTGCGAGAGCTTGAACTTGCTGCCGACGCGGTATTTCTTGAAGCTGGCCATGAAGCGGAACCCCTTGACGAAAGAAAGATGTGCAGCGTACGCGATCAGCGCTCGGTGTCTTCCGGGTCGATCGATGCGCTCCAGCGGTTGTCCCACTCGGCGTGGCGCACCGCGCCGTCCAGATCGCGCCGGTCGCGCTTGGTCGGGCGGCCCTGTTCGATGGCCAGGGCCGGCTCGCTGCCCATGCGGCGTTGCTCCCGCAGGGCAGCCTGGGCGGCGATGCTCTCCGCGGTTTCCTCGTAGAGCAATTGGGCGACGGGCGCCGGCCCGCGCTGGCCGCTGATGCCGCGCACCGTCACGGTCCGCGTCTGCACGCCCAGGCGCATCGTCACCGTGTCGCCGGCCTTCACCTCGCGCGAGGCCTTGGCGACGTCGCCGTTCACCTGCACCCGGTTCTTGCCGATTTCCTCCGCGGCCAGCGAACGCGTCTTGAAGAAGCGGGCGGCCCAGAGCCATTTGTCGATACGCAGACGTTCCAGAGATTCCATAGATCAGGAATTGTGCCGCCAGAGCGGCAGATGCACGACGGCGTCCAGCCCGATGACCCTGGTGGCGCTGTCCTGCGTGGTGTTGTGCGCGGGGCCCTGCGCGGTGCGGTTATCGAGGTCGATGCGCCCGTCCAGCGCCAGCACGATCTCGCGGCAGATCGCCAGGCCCAGCCCCGAGCCGCTCGACGTGCTGCCGGCCGAGAACGGCGCGAACAGCCGCTGCCGCAGCTCGGGCGAAATGCCGGGCCCTTCGTCGCGCACGGCGAGTACCGCCTGGCCGTCGACGGCGCGCACGCTCACCGACAGCGCCGCGCCCTGCGGGCTCTGCTTGATCGCGTTGTGCAGCAGGTTGCGCGTGAGCTCCTGCAGCATCCACTGGTGCGCGCGCACCGTCACCGGCTCGTCCGCGGCCAGCTCGAAATCGAGCGCCTTGTCGGCCACCAGCGGTGACAGGTCGAGCACGACGTTGCGCACCACCTCGCCCAGATCCAGCGTCACCGACTCGGGCTGCTGGCGCAGTTGCTCCACCTTCGCGAGCGAGAGCATCTGGTTGGCCAGCATCGTGGCGCGCTCGACCGTCTGGCTGATCTCGCCGAAGGCCTGCTCGGGCGCCACGTCGCCGCGGCGCGCCGACTGCACCTGCGCCTTGAGAACCGCCAGCGGCGTGCGCAGCTGGTGGGCGCTGTCGCGCACGAAGCGCTTCTGGTGGTCGAGCAGCCGCTGCAGCCGGCCCATCACTTCGGTGGTGGCGTCGATCAGCGGCAGCAGCTCGCGGGGCGCATCGGGCGCATCGATGGGCGAGAGATCGTCCGCCGGCCGCTTCTCGATGGCTTCGCCCAACTCGCGCACCGGTCGCGTGGCGCGGTGCACCACGAACACCGTGACGCCGGCGATCACACCCATCAGCAGCAACTGACGCCACAGCGTGTCGAGCAAGAGCTTGCGCACCAGGGTCTCGCGCAGCTCGAGCGTCTCGGCCACCTGCACCACCGCCATGCCGCGGCCGCGGGCGCTCGCCACCGGCTGCAGCAGCACCGCGACGCGAACGGGTTGCTCGCGGAACTGCGCGTCGTAGAAATCGACGAGCGCCGCGTAGGCGCTGCGGTCCGGAATGCGGCCGCGCCAGAACGGCAGCTCGGCAAAGCCCGAGATCAGGTCGCCGTTGAGCGCCGACACGCGATAGAAGAGCCGGCTGCGGTTGTCGGCCTCGAAGGCCTCCAGCGCGGAGTAGGGGACGATGGCGCGCAGCTGCGCCTGCTCGTCGTAGCCTTCCACGTCGAGCTGCTCGCCGATGGTCTTGGCCGAGGCGAGCAGCGTGCGGTCGTAGGCCGTGGTGGCTGCCGCGAGGCTCTGGCGGTAGAGGCTCACGCTGTTGATCACGATGAACACCGCCACCGGCGCGAGGATGCCCAGCAGCAGCCGCGCGCGCAGCGAGGAAACCTTTCTCATGCGGCCTTCACGTCAGGCCTCGGGCCGCAGCAGATACCCGAGGCCGCGCATCGTCATCAGCACCGCGCCCGTGCCCACGAGTTTCTTGCGAAGGCGATACACCACCACCTCGATGGCCTCGTACTGCACGTTGGTCTCGCCCGGAAACACCAACTCGAACAGGCGCTCCTTGGTCACCGCATGGCCCGGTTTCATCATCAGCGCCTTCATGAGCGCGAGTTCGCGCGGCGTGAGCTCCAGCAGGTCGGCGCGGTTGTAGATGGCGCCGTTGTCGGGCTCGAAGCGCAGGCCGCCGATCTCCTGCGGGTTCAGGCCGTTGTCGGGCCCCGCGCTCTGGCTGCGCCGGCGCAGCGCGCGGATGCGGGCCTCCAGCTCATCGAGGTCGAAGGGCTTGGGCAGGTAGTCGTCGGCGCCGGCGTTCAGGCCCACGATGCGGTCGCCCACCGTGCCGCGGGCCGTGAGGAGCAGCACCGGCGTGCGCAGCCCCTCGGCGCGGGCCTGGGCCAGCACCTGCAGGCCGTCCAGGTTGGGCAGGCTCAGGTCGAGCGCCACCACGTCGGGCTCGATGGCGCGCCACTGCGCCACCGCCTCGGCCCCGTCGCCGCACACGCGCACGTCGATCCGGCGGCGGGCGAGGGCGCGCTGCAGCGTGATCTGCATCGAGGGATCGTCTTCGACCAGCAGCAGCTTCATACGGGAGTCATGTGGGAGTCACGCGAGAAATGGCGGGAGGGCGCTGTGGATACTTTGGTGTTTTCCCCAGTCTGGCGGACAGCCAACTGACAGCGGGGCGGCGCATGATAGCGGCTCAGGCCTGAGTCAGGTTCTTTCAGGTTCTGCCACCTTTCTTTCAGCCCCTCTGGAGACAACGATGCGTCGCGATACCTTTTTGAAGTCCCTGGCCGCCCTGGCCGCCGCCGGCGCACTGCCGCTCTCGGCGCGTGCTGCAGCCAACGTCAAGATGATGATCCCCGCCAACCCGGGCGGCGGCTGGGACACCACCGGCCGCGCACTGGGCAAGGCCCTGAGCGACGCCAAGGTGGCCGACACCGTCACCTACGACAACAAGGGCGGCGCCGCCGGCGCGCTGGGCCTGGCCCAGTTCGTGAACGGCTCCAAGGGCGATGCCAATGCGCTGATGGTCATGGGCTCGGTCATGCTGGGCGGCATCATCACCGGCAAGCCGCCGGTCAAGCTGGAGCAGGCCACCCCCATTGCGCGTCTGACCACCGAATACAACGTGTTCGTGCTGCCGGCCAATTCGCCCCTGAAGACCATGAAGGACGTGGTCGACCAGCTCAAGAAGGACCCGGGGAGCGTCAAGTGGGGCGGCGGTTCGCGCGGCTCCACCGAGCACATCGCCGCGGCCATGATCGCGCAGAAGGTCGGCGCAGATCCTTCCAAGATCAATTACGTGGCCTTCCGCGGAGGCGGCGAAGCCACCGCCGCCATCCTGGGCGGCAACGTCACGGTGGGCGGCAGCGGCTACAGCGAATTCGCCGAATACATCGCCGCCGGCAAGATGAAGGCGATCGCCGTCACTTCGGCCCAACGCCTGCCGGGGATCAACGTGCCCACGCTCAAGGAACAGGGCATCGACGTGGAAATCGGCAACTGGCGCGGCGTGTACGGCGCCCCGGGCATCTCGGCCGAGCAGCGCAAGGCACTGACCGACATGGTGCTGGCCGCGCTCAAGAGCGGTTCGTGGGCCGAGTCGCTCAAGAAGAACGACTGGACGCCGGCCGTGATCTCGGGCGATGCGTTCGCCAAGTTCGTCGATGACGACTTCGCGAGCCTGCGCGCCATCATGACCAAGTCCGGCATGGTCTGAATCTGGCTCGCCCCCAGGCTGCGCGCACTTCGTGTCGCAACGCCTTCCCCCTACCGGGGGCAACACCTGCGGCCCGGCAAAGCCGGTTCCGCGGTGTTCCTGGAAGGGGACTTCTCGTACTCCGACTCCGGGAGAAAAAATGACAACTCCAGAATCCTCGGTCTCGTCGCCTGATGCGGCCGCCCAGGCGGCCGTCTGGCCGCAAACCCTCGTCGGCGCGGGCGTGCTGCTCACCGGCCTGGCGCTCGCCTTCGGCGCCATCGGCATTTCGTCCGAAGCCGGCTACGGCGGCGTCGGCCCCAACTTCCTGCCCTGGATGGTGTCCCTGGTGCTCGTGCTCTGCGGCGCCTGGATCCTCTGGGAAGCGCGCACCGGCGGCTTTCGCGAACTCGATCCGCCCACGGGCGCCGACCGCGCCTACTGGCCCGGCTTCGTCTGGGTCTCGGCAGGCCTGCTGCTCAACGCGGCGCTCATCACCACGCTGGGTTTCATCCTGAGCTGCACGCTGTGCTACGTGCTGGCCGTGCAGGGCCTGCGCCGCGCGAGCGGGCAGGGCGGCGTGAATTCGCCGCGCACCTTCGCCATCGACTTCGTCACCGGCGCGCTCATCGCCGCCCCGGTGTTCTGGATGTTCACGAAATTCCTGGCCATCAGCCTGCCGGGCCTCACAACGACCGGGTGGCTCTGACATGGAAATCTTCAACGCACTCATGACGGGCTTCGCCACGGCGATCACCCCGATCAATCTGCTTTGGTGCCTGGTCGGCTGTGCCCTGGGCACGGCGGTGGGCGTGCTGCCCGGCATCGGCCCGGCCGTGGCGGTGGCCATGCTGCTGCCGATCACCGGCAAGGTCGACATCACGGCCTCGATGATCTTTTTCTCCGGCATCTACTACGGCGCCATGTACGGCGGCTCGACCACCTCGATCCTGCTGAACACGCCCGGCGAAACCGCCAGCATGGTGACCGCGATGGAAGGCAACAAGATGGCCAAGAGCGGCAGGGCGGGCGCAGCGCTCGCCACCGCGGCCATCGGCTCCTTCGTGGCCGGCACCATCGCCACCGTCATCGTCACGCTGTTCGCGCCCTTCGTGGCCGAGTTCGCGGTCAAGCTCGGCCCACCCGAGTACTTCCTGCTGATGCTGCTGGCCTTCACCACGGTGAGCGCGGTGCTCGGCAAGAGCACGCTGCGCGGCATGACGGCGTTGTTCGTCGGCCTCGCAGCCGGCTGCGTGGGCCTGGACCAGATCTCCGGCCAGGGCCGCTACACCGGCGGCGTGCCCGAACTGCTCGACGGCATCGAGATCGTGCTGGTCGCGGTCGGCCTGTTCGCGGTGGCCGAAGTGCTCTACGCCGTGCTCTACGAGGGCAAGGTGGTCGAGGGCCAGAACAAGCTCAGCCGCGTGCACATGACCAAGCGCGACTGGAAGCGCTCGATCCCCGCGTGGCTGCGCGGCACCGCCATCGGCACGCCGTTCGGCTGCATCCCGGCCGGCGGCACCGAGATCCCGACCTTCCTGAGCTACGCGACGGAAAAGAAGCTCGCCAAGGACAAGGACGCCAAGGCCGAGTTCGGCACCACCGGCGCCATCGAGGGCGTGGCCGGCCCCGAGGCCGCCAACAACGCCACGGTGACGGCGGCGCTGATCCCGCTGCTCACGCTGGGCATCCCGACCTCCAACACCACCGCCATCCTGCTGGGCGCGTTCCAGAACTACGGCATCCAGCCGGGTCCGCAGCTCTTCACCACGTCGGCCGCGCTGGTGTGGGCGCTCATCGCGTCGCTCTACATCGGCAACGTGATGCTGCTGGTGCTGAACCTGCCGATGGTCGGCCTGTGGGTCAAGCTCCTGAAGATTCCGAAGCCGCAGCTCTACGCCGGCATCCTGATCTTCGCGACGGTGGGTGCCTACGGCATGCGCCAGAGCGCGTTCGACCTGTTCCTGCTCTACGCCATCGGCCTCCTGGGCGTGGTGATGCGGCGCTTCGACTTCCCGACCGCTCCCGTGGTGGTCGGCATGATCCTCGGGCCGCTGGCCGAAGCGCAGTTGCGCAACGCCATGTCGATCGGCGAGGGCAGCGCGGCGGTGTTCTTCCAGCGTCCGATGTCGATCGCGCTGGTGATCATCGTGGTGGCCGTGCTGGTGCTGCCGCGACTGGCCAAGCGCATGAGCGAACGAAAGCTCAAGCGGCTGGCGCAGCTGGACGCCTGAGTCTTTCGCGTTCTCCGAAAAAAGCCGCGGCGCCCAGGCCCCGCGGCTTTCTGCTTTCAGGCCGCGGACACCGGCGCGAGGAAGTAGGCCGTCTCCTGCTGCAACTGTCCGTAGGTGTAGGCGTTGCGCGCGATCACGCTCTTGTTGCCCTTGCTCTTGTCGTTGGCGTCGGGGCCGAAGGCGTTGCCGTCGATGCTCTCCATGCGGTCGTTGGCGTTCGAGGTCACGATGAAGTGGTGGTTGCGACCGCCCGGCTTGATGCCGCTCACCACGCCGATGCAGCCCGGGAACACGGCCTGGTAGCTGGTGATGCGGTGGAACACCGTGTCGTCGAACACGTTCTTGCTGTGCTGCGCCCAGCCGCCCGGCACGCTGATGCCCGCGGTGCGGTAGACGAAGATGCAGAAGATGCCGCACCAGGCGCACAGGTCGTTGGCGTTGCGCCAGGCGCCGGCGTCCATTTCCTGCCATTTCTGTACCGCCTGCGCGGTGATGGTGGGGCAGCGGCCGATGTAGCCGCCGGGCACGTTCGCATCCTGGAAGATCTTCTGCAGCGCCATGCCGCCTTGGCGCGGGCGGGTGGGGCTCGCGGGGTTGGCACACAGCGCCGCGGCGATGCGCTCCAGGCTCTGGCTGGGCTGCGAAGAGGCGGTCCAGCCCCACTTGGCCAGCATCGCTTCGGCCGTTGCCACCACGCTGGCGCCGAGTTCGGAGCCCGCCTTCTTGCCGGGCGGCGGCGGCGGAGCCGGGGGGCCGCCCAGGCCCAGCACCTGCGCAATCAGCACTTCGAGCGCGCCCCAGGTCATCGGTCCGACCACGGCGTCGGGCACCAGCTTGCAGAAGCCCTGGTACTCCTTGACCTTCGAACTGGTCATGGGACCGAACTTGCCGTCTGCCACCAACTGCGGAAGCCTGGAGGCCACCCATGCGTTGAGGGCCGATTGCAGCAGCGAGACGTCGGGGCCGAAGGAGCCGAATCGCAGGGTGGTTCGTGTCATGGCGGGGCCTCTGTCTCCAGTGAAGTGCAGGCAAATTATTCGAATCGGCGAACGTTCGCGAAATCCGCCATGCAGCCTATTTCGCCGGCCGAACGGGACAACCATTGGCGCGCCATGGTGGCCGTTCGCGCTGTGTCCGATGCATTTCGTCGCACGGCGGATGCGCCGCGCGGCGTGCGTTCCTAGAGTGCCGAACCAGAAGACGCCGTCCGTCTTCGCCGGCCGCAACCCCACGAAAGGAACTCGCCATGGAACGCCGTCATTTCGCCCGCTCGATCCTCGCCGCCGCCGGTGCCATCGCCTTGGGAGCGAAGGCGCAGGAGGCCCGACCGGCCGCGGCCGCTGCCGCTGCGCCTGCCGCGCCGCTCGCATCCGCCGCGCCGGGCCTCAAGCCCTTTCTCTTCGAGAAGGACGAAACCTTCTGGTACGAGACGCTGCGCTCCTTCGGCCACATCGCCTATGGCGGCGCGGATTTCGGCGAGGTGGTGGTCACCGCCCAGCGCATCCGCGGCGGCGACTACGACAGCTGGCACGACGAATGGCGCCTCACCGCCGAGCGGGTCGCCGCCGAGGCCCAGAAGAGCCTGGCCGCGGGGCACGCGGTGAGCGCGCGCGACGGGTTCTTTCGCGCCTCCAACTACTACCGCAGCGCGGAGTTCTTCCTGCACGGCAACCCTTCCGACCCGCGCATCAATGCGGCCTACGATCGCAGCGTCGAGTGCTTCCGCGCGGCCGTGCGGCTCACCGATGGCGCGATCGAGCCGGTGCGCATCCGCTACGAGGGCACGAGCCTGCCGGGCTACTTCTATCGCGCCTCAGGCAAGACGGGCAAGGGCCGGCCGACCGTGGTCATGCACAACGGCTTCGACGGTTCGGTGGAAGAGATGCACTACGTCGCCGCCGCCGCGCTGGCCGAGCGCGGCTACAACGTGCTGAGCTTCGACGGCCCCGGCCAGCCCGGTCCGATGCACCGCGAAGGCCTGGTGCTGCGGCCCGACTGGGAGCGCGTGGTCGGCCCGGTGCTCGACCATGTGCTGGCGCGGCCCGACGTCGATGCCCGGCGCGTCGCGCTGCTGGGAAACAGCCTGGGCGGCGTGCTGGCACCGCGCGCGGCGGCGTTCGAGCCGCGCGTCCGTGCATTGATCGCGCTGGACGGCATCTACGACATGAGCGAGAAGACGCTCCCGTTGTTCGGCGGCCAGCGCGAGGTGGCGCGCCGCGTGCTCACCGCGCCCTCGGCACCCGACATCGACAAGGCGCTCGCGCAGGTGGCCGAACGCGACGCGCAGGCGCGCTGGGCCTTCGGCCACGGCGCCTGGGTCACCGGCAAGGGCACGGCGCGGGGCTATCTCTCGACGCTGCTGGACTACAACGTGGCCGACGGCGTGGCCGAACGCATCCAGTGCCCGACGCTGGTGTGCGCCGCCGCCAACGACATGTTCTTCATGGGCCAGCCCGAGGCGCTGTATGCGCACCTGACGTGCCCGAAGACATTTCTCGCGCTCGACGACACGCTGGGTGCCGGCGCGCATTGCCATGCGGGGGCGCAGCGCCTGGCGATGGCGCGCATCGGCGACTGGCTCGATACGACGTTCGCAGCTTGAGGGGCGGCTCCCTCTCCCGCTCTCCCGCTCTCCCGCGATCGGGAGAGGGGACGGGAACGTATCAGCCCGCAGGCCGCGGCGTCTCGGCCAGGTCGTCGTCCAGGTGCGGGTCGGCCGGCTGCCCGCGCAGCTTGCGCACGGTGCGCTTGATCCAGTGCTCGATGTCGTCGATGTAGGTGAACACCGCCGGCACCACGAGCAGGCTCAGCACCGTCGATGTGATCAGCCCGCCGATCACCGCCATCGCCATTGGAGAGCGGAAGCTGGAGTCGGCGGCGCCGAAGCCCACGGCGATCGGCAGCATGCCGGCACCCATGGCGAGCGTGGTCATGATGATGGGCCGCGCGCGCTTGTGGCAGGCGTCGCGCAGCGCGTCCCAGCGGCTCATGCCGTGGTCGCGGCGCGCCACGATGGCGTATTCCACCAGCAGGATCGAGTTCTTCGTCGCGATGCCCATGAGCATGATCAGGCCGATCAGCGAGGGCATCGAGAGCGCCTTCTGCCCGATCAGCAGGCCCACGAAGGCCCCGCCCAGCGCGAGCGGCAGCGCGCACAGGATGGTCACAGGGTGCAGGAAGTCCTTGAACAGCAGCACCAGCACGATGTAGATGCACAGCACGCCGGTGAGCATCGCGAGGCCGAAGCTCGCGAAGAGCTCGGTCATCACTTCGGCGTCGCCCACCTCGGTCACGCGCACGCCGGGCGGCAGCTTCTGGATCGAGGGCAGGGCCATCACCGCGGTCTTCGCATCGCCCAGGCCCACGCTGGAAAGTTCGATCTCGAAGTTGACGTTGCGCGAGCGGTCGTAGCGGTCGATCACGGCCGGGCCGCCTTCCATCGTGAGCGAGGCCACCTGGTTCAGCATGACGGGCCCGCGCGCGCCCGGCACCGAGAGGCGCCCGAGCAGGTCGAGGTCCTTGCGCGCCGAGTCTTCCAGCTTCACCACGATCGGCACCTGCCGCTGCGCGAGGTTGAGCTTGGCCAGCGACTGGTCGTAGTCGCCCAGCGTGGCCACGCGCAGCGTCTCGGCGATGGCCGCGCTGGTCACGCCCAGGTCGGCGGCGCGCGCGAAGTCGGGGCGCACGGCGATCTCGGGGCGAATCAGGCTCGCAGTGGAGGTGATGTTGCCCAGCCCGGCGATGGTGCGCAGGTCTTTCTCGACCGCGCTGGCGGCGGTCGCCAGTGCCACCGGGTCTTCGCCGGTGAGCGCCAGGATGTACTTCTCGCCCGACCCGCCCAGGCCCACGGTGCTGCGCACGCCGGGCAGGGTTTCGAGCGCGGCGCGGATCTGGTTCTCGATCACCTGCTTGCGTGGCCGGTCGCCGCGCTCGTCCAGCTTGATGGTGAGCGTGGCCTTGCGCGTCTCGGGCGTGCCGAAGCTGGCGAAGGGGTCGCCGCCCGCGCTGCCGCCGGCCACCGTGGTGTAGACGCTTTTCACATGCGCGATCTTCATCACGCGGTTGCGCGTTTCCTCGGCGGCCGCGGTGGTCTGCGCGAGCGTGGAGCCCGGCGCGAGCGACAGGTACACCTGCGTCTGCGAGTTGTCGTCCGGCGGGATGAAGCCGGTCTTGAGCAGCGGAATCATCGCCAGCGACCCGAAGAAGAAGAGGGTGGCCAGCACCATCGTCTTGAAGCGGTTGTGGGTGCTCCACTCCACCGCGCGCATGTACCAGCGCAGCCAGCCGGGCTCCTTCTCTTCGCCGACGATGGGCTTCAGGATGTAGGCGGCCATCATCGGCGTGAGCACCCGCGCGACCACCAGCGAGGCGAACACCGCGAGCGATGCCGTCCAGCCGAACTGCTTGAAGAACTTGCCGGCCACGCCGCTCATGAAGGCGGTGGGCAGGAACACCGCGATCAGCGTGAAGGTGGTGGCGATCACCGCCAGGCCGATCTCGTCGGCCGCCTCCATCGCCGCCTGGTAGGGCGTCTTGCCCATGCGCAGGTGCCGCACGATGTTCTCGACCTCCACGATCGCGTCGTCCACCAATATCCCGACCACCAGCGAGAGCGCGAGCAGCGAGATCACGTTGACCGAGAAGCCCAGGAGGTACATGCCGATGAAGGCCGGAATCACCGACATCGGCAACGCCACGGCCGAGACGAAGGTGGCGCGCCAGTCGCGCAGGAAGAGCCACACCACGATCACCGCCAGGATGGCGCCCTCGTAGAGCAGGTGCAGCGAACCGTTGTATTCCTCTTCCACCGGGTCGACGAAGTTGAAGGCTTCGGTCAGTTCGAGGTCGGGGCGCTGCGCGCGCATGTCGGCCAGAGCCTTCTGCACGGCGCGGCCCACTTCCACCTCGCTCGCGCCGCGGCTTCGGGCCACCTCGAAGCCCACCACCGGCTTGCCGTTGAGCAACGCGCCCGAGCGCGGCTCGGCAAAGGTGTCGCTGATGCGCGCGACCTGGTCGAGCCGCACACGGCGGCCGTCGGACAGCACGATCTGGATGTCGGCCAGCTGGTCGGCCGACTGCACGGTGGCGAGCGTGCGCACCGGCTGCTCGCTGCCGCCCAGGTCGAAACGGCCACCGGCGCTTTCCACCTGCACCTGGCGCAGCTGGCGCGAGATGTCGCCGGCCGAGGCGCCCAGCGCCTGCAGCTTGGCCGGGTCCAGGTCGATGTGCACCTGGCGCGTGACGCCGCCCACGCGGTTCACAGCGCCCACGCCGGGCAGCGCGAGCAGCTTCTTGGTGATGTCGTTGTCCACGTACCAGCTGAGCGCCTCCGCGTCCAGCTGCGATGACGAGATGGTGAAGGCCAGCACCGGCTGGCCCGCCAGGTCGAGCTTGGTGACCACCGGGTCGCGCACGTCGGCCGGCAGGTCGGCGCGCACGCGCTGCACCGCCGAGCGCACGTCGTCCACGGCTTCCTGCACGGGCTTCTCGAGGCGGAACTCCACGATCAGCGTGGCGGCGCCGTCCTGCACCTTGGTGGTGATGTGCTTCAAGCCCTGCACGGTGGCGATGGAGTTCTCGAGCTTGCGCGCGACGTCGGTTTCCAGCTGCGAAGGCGCGGCACCGGGCAGCAACGCCGAGACCGTGACGGTCGGCAGGTCGATGTCCGGAAAGTTCTGCACCTTCATCGCGTTGAACGACAGCAGCCCACCGAAGGTGAGCAGCACGAACAGCATCACCGCCGGAATCGGGTTGCGTATGGACCAGGCGGAAACGTTCATGAGCGTGTCCTTGTTTGTCTTACTTGGCACCCGCGGCGGAAGCCGCGGACGTTGCCGGGTCGGCAGCGGATGCCGCGGACTTCGCCGGCTGCGCTGCCGATGTCGTCGTCGCTGCCGCTGCTGCCGGCGGCGTTGCCGCCACCACGCGCACCAGGTCGCCGTCGTTCAGGAAGCCCGCGCCCTGCACGATGACCTGTGCGCCTTCAGGCAGTGCGCTGGTGACCTCGATGCGGTCGTTCAGCCGGCGGCCGACCTGCACCTTCAGCTGCTGCACGCGGTTGTCCGGCTGCAGCACGAACACGTTGTTGAAGCCGTCGCGCGGAACGATGGAGGCCTGGGGCACGGTGGGCGCGGAGCTTCGGCCCAGTTCGAAGTCGCCGCGCGCGAACATGCCGGCCTTCACGCCGGTGTTCTGCAGCACCGTGGGCAGGTCGACGTAGACCAGCGCCGCGCGCGTCTGCGGATCGACCGTCGGCGCGATGCTGCGCACCTTGCCGCGCACCTGCGCGCCGCTGGCGCTGACCACGAAGGCGGGGGTGCCGACCGCGATGCGCGCGAGTTCGGCCGAGGTCACTTCGGCGCGCCATTCGAGGCGGCCCTGGCGGATCAGGCGAAAGAGCTCGGTGCCCGCCGCGACCACGCTGCCCACCGTGGCGGTGCGCGCGGAGATCACCCCGTCGTCGGGTGCCAGCACCTGCGTGTTGCGCCCGCGCACCTGCTGCGCGGCCAACACGGCTTCGGCCGCCTCGACGCGCGCCTTGGCGGTCTGCTCGGTGGTCTGGTACTGGTTGATCTGCTGCTGGCTCAATGCGCCGGTGGCCTGCAGCGTGCGGGCGCGCGCAGCGTTGCCGGCAGCGTCCGCCGCCGTGGCCTTGGCTTCCGCGAGCGAGGCGCGCGACTGCGCGATGTCGGCCTGCACCGTCTCGGGCGAGAAGACCGCCAGCACCTGGCCCTTCTTGACCACGTCGCCCACATTCACGCGCACCTCGGCGAGCTTCAGGCCGTTGGACTCGGAGCCGATCACCGCCTCCTGCCAGGCCGCCACGTTGCCGTTGGCCGCGAGGGTCACGGTCAGCTCGGTGGCTTCGGGTTTGGCGACAGTCACGGTGAGCGACGGCTTGGGCGCCGGCGCGCCGTCTTTGCCCTTGGCTGCCGCGGCCTGCTCTGCGGGCGTGCCCGAGGGCTTGCGCACGAGCCACACGGCCGCAACGGCGAAGATGACGAGCGCAATCAGCGCGATGACGAGGGTGGAACGCTTCATTGTTTTCATGGTGACGTCGCAACCGTAGAGGTCGAGGAAGAGGTCATTGACGATTCAGGCCGGTTCCAGCCGCCGCCCATCGAGCGGTACAGCGAAACCCAGGCTTCGGCGCGTTCGCGCTGCAGCGTGACGCGCGCGGTCTGCGCGGTGAAGAGGGTGCGGCGCGAGTCTTCCAGCTCGAACAGGCTCGCCAGGCCGCTGCTGTAGCGCGCCTGCGTGGCGTCGAAGGAGGCCTGGTAGTTCTTCACCGCGCTGTCGGCGTCGGTGGTGCGGGCATCGGTCGCGTCGAGGTTGACGAGCGCTTCTTCCACTTCGCGCACCGCCTGCCGCACGTTCGCGCGATAGAGCGACACCGCCTCGGTGTAGCGCGCCTTGGCCGCATCGGTGTTGGCCTTGCGGGCGCCGCCGTCGAGCAGCGGCACGGTGAGCGACACCGGCCCGACCGTCCAGGTCTCCAGCGACTCGCGAAAGCCGCTGGTGCGGATCTGCATGCGGCCGATCGAACCCGAGATGCTGAGCTTGGGATAGCGCTCGGCCTCGGCCGAGCCCACGTCGGCGCTGGCCGATGCCACGGCGAGTTCGGCCGCGTACACATCGGGCCGCTGCGACAGCGCCGCGGCCGGCACGCTCTCGATGCTGCCCATGACCGCCAGCGCGCGTTGCGTGTACGAGACGGCGAGCTTCTGCGCTAGCGTGGGTTCGTCGATGCCGCTGAGCGCCACCAGCGCCTTGCGTTGCACCGCGCACAGGGCGCGCTGTTGCGTGAGGCGGCCCGAGGCGTCGGAGGCGCTGGCGCGGGCGAGCGCGGCATCGGCCGGTGCGGTGAAGCCGGCGCCGGCCGAGAGGTCGGTGAGGCGCGAGGTTTCGCTGCGCGACCTGGCGTCGGACTCGGACACGCGCAGCTGCTGCCAGCAGGCGCGCTCGGCGAAATAGGCGTTGGCGGTTTCGGCCGCGACGGCCACGCGCGCGTCGTGCCATTTGGCGGTGGCGCTGTCGAGCTTTTGCTGGGCCGAGTCGCGGTCGGCGCGCAGGCGCCCGAAGAGGTCGATCTCCCACTTGGATTGCAGGCCGGCCTGCAGCGTGGTGAGCGGCGCGGTGGCTGCAGCGGCGCTGCTGCCCGAAGACGACGACGCAGACGAGCCCGAGCCGGTGCCGCCTCCGCTGAAGGACGAGCCCGAGACCCCGCGGCTCGCCGTGAGGTTGCCGTCCAGGCTGGGCAGCAGCGCCGCGCCGGCCTGCACGCGCGTGGAGCGCGCCTCGGCCACGCGCGCTGCGGCGCTCGCGAGATTGGGGCTGGCGGCCTCGGCCGCGGCGATCAGCTCGACCAGCAGCGGATCGTCGAGCTGGCGCCACCAGTCGGCCAGCGAGGCAAGCGAGCCGCCATGGGGCAGGGGCGCATTCCATTGCGGGGGGAACGGCGCCTCGACGGTGGCCGGCGGGCGCATGAGGCTGCAGCCCGCGAGGCCCAGGCCCAGCGGGAGGCAGAGGGTGGCGATCAGTCGGAGTCGTCTCATGGCTTCTTTCTCGCGGCGCGTGCGGGCGCAGGCGCGGTTGCGGTTTTCTCGTCGTTGGCCAGGGCCTTGCGGCGTGCGGCCTCGGCCTGCACCAGTGCGATGGCGTAGCCCGTCAGCCGGTCGGCCCAGGCGTCGATGCTGCGCGGCGTGCGCAGCAACGAGGGCCTCACGGCCTCGATGAAATCCTGGTTCACGTAGAGCTGCATCGAGAGCCCGGTGATCGCATACGTGAGGCGGTGGATGTCGTCGTCGGCGCGGTCCAGCTTCAGGTGGCGGCACAGCAGCTCGACGATGGCCCGGTGCGGGCCCTTGATGTCGCGCTCCAGCTCCTCGGCCCACTGGCTGGTGGGCTCCAGCATCTCGCGCATGTGCAGCTGGATGCATTGCCGCACGATCTCGCCCTGCTTGAGCGGCTCGATCGCCGAGGTGAAACAGAGGCGCAGCGCGTCTTCCAGCGAAAGGCCGGGCGTGCTGCATATCGCCACCAGGTCGTTGCCGTCGCCGCCCATCGGCTCGGTGAAGCAGGCGCCGTACAGGCCGTTCTTGTCGCTGAAGTAATAGCTGATCGCCGAGATGTTGACCCCGGCCTCGCGGGCGATCTCGCGCGTGGAGGTCTTGGCGAAGCCCTTCTGCGCGAAGAGCCGCAGCGCGGTGTGCAGCAGGCGATGGCGCGCTTCGGCGCCATCGGCGCGCGGGGCACGTGGTGCGCGGCGCGGCGTTGTCGTGATGGGATCCCTCGCGTTCATGCCCGGCATTAGACCACGGTCGAAATCAAACGATTGATTTACTTAAGGAATGCTGAAGGTCTTTGCCCGTGTGTGGTTACGAAGATTTTCCGTGCCACATCCATGACAGATTTGCCGGGGCCGAGGCACAGTACGATCCGCCCATGCCTGCTGCCCCAGCCGCTCCTCCCGCCTTGCCCCTCGATGCAGAGGGCATCCTCGCGCTCGCCGCGCGCTCGATGTTCCATCTGTTCTCCAGCATCAGCCAGGGCATGTTCCTGGTGGACAGCAGCGGGCGCATCGTGTGGGTGAACGAAGGCTACCGGCGCTTCCTGCCGGCGCTGGGTTTTTCGTCCATCGACCAGTTCCAGGGCCACATGGTCGAGGACGTGATTCCCAACACGCAGATGCGCCGTGTGCTCGAGACCGGCGAGCCGATCCTCGTGGACCTGCTCACCAACAAGGCGGGCACTTTCGTGGTCAGCCGCATTCCGCTGCGTGCGGAGAGCGATCGCCCCGAAGGTGGCGCGGGCGACGTGATCGGCGCCATCGGCATCGTGCTGTTCGACCAGCCCGAGACCACGCTGCAGCCGCTCATCAGCAAGTTCGCGCTGCTGCAGCGCGACCTGGACGACGCGCGGCGCGAACTCGCGAGCCAGCGCAACAACCCGCTCTATCAGCACGCGCCCGATGGGCAGCGGCGCTCCAAATACACCTTCGCGAGCTTCATCGGCAGCAGCCCTGCCGCGGTGGAGGTAAAGCGCCATGCGCGCCGCGCGGCGCAATCGGCCAGCCCGGTGCTGCTGCTGGGCGAAACCGGCACCGGCAAGGAACTGCTGGCGCATGCGATCCATGCGTCGTCCGCGCGCGCCAAGGGCATGTTCGTCAGCGTCAACATCGCGGCCGTGCCCGACACGCTGCTGGAGGCGGAGTTCTTCGGCTTCGCCCCCGGCGCCTTCACCGGCGCCGACAGGCGAGGGCGCGAAGGCAAGTTCAAGCTGGCCGATGGCGGGAGCCTCTTCCTCGACGAGATCGGCGACATGCCGCTCGGCCTGCAGGCCAAGCTGCTGCGTGCATTGCAGGAGGGCGAGATCGAACCGCTCGGCTCCAACAAGCTCGTGCCCTTCGATGCGCGCGTGATCGCCGCCACCTCGCGCGACCTGCCCGAGCTGGTGCGGCGTGGCCTGTTCCGCGAAGACCTTTATTACCGCCTCAACGTGCTGCCATTGCGCGTGCCGCCGCTGCGGGAGCGGCGCAGCGACATCCCCGCGCTGGTCGAGGCGCTTGGCGAAGACATGGCCCTGCGGAGCGGCGAGGCGCCGCCCGAACTCACGCCCGATGCGCTCGCGCTGCTCGCGGGCCAGCACTGGCGCGGCAACATCCGCGAACTGCGCAACGTGCTGGAGCAGGTGACCATGCGCAGCGACTCGCAGCGCATCGATGCCGTGCAGCTCGAACGCATCCTGCGTGAAGCCGGGCTGGAGCAGATCGAGCTACCCGACCTCTCGCATGCGGGACGCGATGAAGAAGCCGCGCTGCTGCGGCCCCTGGCGCAGCAGGTCGCGGAGCTGGAGCGCAAGGCCATTGCAGCGGCCATGGCGAGCACGGGCGGCAACAAGCTGGCGACTTCGCGGCTGCTCGGTATTTCGCGCGCGACCTTGTATGAGCGCATGACGAATCAGGAGCGCTGAGCTCCGATCGGCAACCAAACATCAAGGAAGAGGATTCGATGATGGGCTTGTTCGCGAAGCTGAAGGATGTGCTGGTGAAACCCGCGGCCTCGGTAGAGCAGGCGGACGCAATCCCGCAGGAAGGGATGCTGATCAACGCTTATTGCACCTGCGCCGAGGTTCCGGCGCTTCAATTCGCGCACACCTTGGTGGCGCGCCGCGATCTCTCCGACCCCGAACTCGCCCCGCACCTCGAAGGTTTCGTCGGCTATGTGCTGAGCCGGGGCAACGGCGAGATGTCGCGCAACCGTTATCACGTGATGCGGCACATCCAGCGAGTGCGGCAGCACCTGAGCCTGGTCGTCGAAGACGCGCAGCTCGATGCGTTCGCCGACTGGGCCGTGAGGGCCAACGCGATCGTGTTCCTTCGCGATGGCGGCATCCGCGATCCCCACGGCCAGGTCCTTCTGTCCGCGAGCGGCGAGGAGGGCGATGGACGCGCTGCTGTTCCCTATCCTTCGCAGGCATGGGAGCGGAAGGCGCGCACGGACGCGTTTCTTTCGGACAGGCAGATGCCGCCGCCCCAATCTCTGCCACCCCTGGTCTCGGAGCCCGAACTGCGCTTGCGCACGCCGCAGGACATCGCGGGCAGGGCATTCGCGATGCTTGCCGTGGCCGTCCAGGCGGAGTCGCTGGCGGCCAAGGACCCGTTTCCCGTCGAAACCCTGTTCGAGCGCTTGCGGTCGGCGCGCGCGCTCCTGACGCCGAAGGAGCAAGCCTTTCTGCTGCAGGAGGCGCCGACGGAATCGGAGGTTGCCCAGTTCGGCTGGCGCTACGAGTGCGTGTTCCTCCTGGAATGGGCGATGGGACTGGTGGACGAGTTGCCGTTTCCCTCGGCCATCTGCGACGTGCCGTTGACCACCCGCCTCCTGCTGGACGCGCACGACGAGCAAGGCTTGATGCGCGCGATGCGGATGCGGCCGGACAGCGAGATCCTCGACGCGCTCGACCTGCACTACCGACTGCACTGGATGACGCGTCAGGCGCAACTGAAGGAGCAGGCCGTGCCGGCGGGGCTCGATGCCGGCGTGATTTTGGAGCGCCACAGGGCGCTGAACTGGCTGGTCCGCTTCGAGGGCAAGGAATGGGATGACGTCGATACGCCGACCTGACACCGCCCCGAGCGCCGCACCATGAGCGTCCGAGCCCTGCGTTCCACCTTCGGCCCCAACTGCCACTGGTGCGGCCTCCCCATGGACTTCGACGAGCCGCACGGCCGGCCCGAGTCCGCGACCATCGAGCACCTCGTCGATTCGACCCTGGGCGGCGTGCGCAACCAGAAGCACCGGCGCCTGGCCCACGCCATCTGCAACCACACGCGCAACGAATTCCGCATGCAGGCGGAGCGCGAATTCCAGCGCTGGATCGCGGCCCGGCAGGCTTCTGGCAAACCCTGACTGATAAAAATACAGTCGTCTGAAAATCAGACACGACAAGTGTTCTGAATTCAGGCGACGAAGGCCTCTTCCCAATGAAGATGCCTTTGTTATCAATGAGTTGGGCGTGTGGCACGAACTGTGCAATATTCAGTCACCACTTTCAGGAGACATAACGATGATCCGTCGCCACCTCGTCGCGCTGGCCGCGCTTTCCGCCTGCGCCGCTGCGGCTCCCGCCTGGGCCCAGTCCAACGAAATCCGCATCGCCCACATCTACAGCAAGACCGGTCCGCTGGAGGCCTACGGCAAGCAGACCCAGACCGGCTTTGCGATGGGCCTGGACTACGCCACCGGCGGCACGATGATGGTCAACGGCAAGAAGCTCGTGGTCATCGAGAAGGACGACCAGGGCAAGCCGGACCTGGGCAAGTCACTGCTGGCCGCCGCGTATTCGGATGACAAGGCCGCGCTGGCCGTCGGCCCGACCGCTTCGGGCGTCGCGCTGGCGATGCTGCCGGTGGCCGAGGAATACAAGAAGATCCTCGTGGTCGAGCCCGCCGTGGCCGACTCGATCACCGGCGACAAGTGGAACAAGTACATCTTCCGCACCGGCCGCAATTCGAGCCAGGACGCGATCTCCAATGCAGTGGCGGTCGACAAGGCCGGCGTCACCGTCGCCACCCTCGCGCAGGACAACGCCTTCGGCCGCGACGGCGTGAAGGCCTTCGGCGCCGCGCTCAAGAAGGCGAAGCTGGTGCACGAGGAGTACCTCCCGCCCGCGACCACCGACTTCACCGCGGGCGCCCAGCGCCTGATCGACAAGCTGAAGGACCAGCCGGGCCGCAAGATCATCTGGATCGTCTGGGCCGGCGCGGGCAACCCGTTCAAGATCGTCGACCTGGACCTCAAGCGCTACAACATCGAGATCGCCACCGGCGGCAACATCCTGCCGGCCATGGCCGCGTACAAGGCGCTGCCGGGCATGGAGGGCGCGGCGTACTACTACTTCGGCATCCCGAAGAACCCGGTGAACGAGGCGATGGTCTCGGCGCACTACAAGCAGTTCAAGACGCCGCCGGACTTCTTCACGGCCGGCGGTTTCTCGGCCGCGATGGCGGTGGTGACAGCGCTCAAGAAGACCAACGGCGACACCAACACCAACAAGCTCATCAGCACCATGGAAGGCATGAGCTTCGACACGCCCAAGGGCAAGATGACCTTCCGCAAGGAAGACCACCAGGCGATGCAGTCGATGTACCACTTCAAGATCAAGGTCGACCCGGCGTTCGCCTGGGGCGTGCCTGAACTGGTGCACGAGATCAAGCCCGAAGAGATGGACATCCCGATCAAGAACAAGAGATAAGGGCTCGCCCCCAGGCTTCGCGCACTTCGTGTCGCTTCGCCAACCCCCTACCGGGGGCAACACCTGCGGCCCGGCAGAGCCGGTTCCGCGGTGTTCCCTTGAATACGCGGCAACCCGAAATCGCCGCTCCCTTTTTCGCCCCGGATGGCCGCCGGGCGAAGCGCCAGCGTGCGTGCGCGCAAGCCGGTGCGTTTCCACGGCCGATTCGTCAGTCTGCAAGCAAGCGTTCGATACCCACAACATTAGGAGACAGCGATGCAAGCGATGAGAAGGAACTGGAAGGGACTGGCCGCGGCTGCGGCAATGACGGTGGCGGCGCATGCCGCAATGGCGGCGGTGCCGCTGCCCGCGCTCAACGCCAACCCGGCGGAGGTGAGCGTCTCGGGCCTCTCGGCGGGCGGCTTCATGGCCGTGCAACTGCACGTGGCCTATTCGGCCACCTTCAAGCGCGGCGCCGGCATCGTGGCGGGCGGGCCTTACTACTGCGCCGAAGGCTCGGTGCTCAATGCCACGGGGCGCTGCATGACGCACAGCACCAGCATCCCGGTGTCCACGCTCGTGAGCACCACCAACAGCTGGGCCGCGAGCGGCACGATCGATCCGGTCTCGAATCTCGCGGGCTCCAAGGTCTACCTCTTCTCCGGCACTGCCGACAACACCGTCAAGCAGGCGGTGATGGACGACCTGAAGACCTACTACCAGAGCTTCGTGCCCGCGGCCAACACGGTCTACAAGAACAACCTGGGCGCGGGCCACGCGATGGTTACCGACGACTACGGCGGCGCCTGCAGCACCACCGCCACGCCCTACATCAACAACTGCGGCTTCGACCTCGCGGGCGCGATCCTCACGCACCTGTACGGCCCGCTGAACCCGCGCAACAACGGCACGCTGGGCGGCACCTTCACCGAGTTCAACCAGTCGGAATTCATCACCGGCCACGGCGCGGCCGCGACCGGCTGGATCTACGTGCCGCAGGCGTGCACCACCGCCTCGTGCCGCGTGCACCTGGTGCTGCACGGCTGCAAGCAGAACTACACCGACGTGGGCGACCAGTACGTCAAGAAGACCGGCTACAACCGCTGGGCCGACACCAACAACATCGTGCTCATCTATCCGCAGACCAGCACCGCGGCCACCAACAGCTGCTGGGACTGGTGGGGCTACGACAACGCGAACTACGCGAAGAAGTCGGGCCCGCAGATGGCGGCGATGAAGGCCATGGTCGATCGCGTGACCAGCTCGGGCGGCGGCTCGTCGCTGCCGGCGCCCACCGGCGTGGGCACCTCGGGTGCGACCGCCAGCAGCATGGTGATCGGCTGGGCCGGCGTCTCGGGCGCCACCGGCTACAACGTGTACCGCGGCGGCAGCAAGGTCAACGCCGCGCCGGTGGCCGGCACCAACTACACCGACACGGGCCTGGCCGCATCCACCACCTACAGCTGGACCGTGGCCGCGCTGGACGCGGGCAACGCGCAGGGTGCGATGTCGACGGCCGCCACCGGCACCACGACCTCGGGCGGCACCGGCGGCACCTGCTACACCGCGAGCAACTACACCCACACGATGGCCGGGCGTGCCTACGCGCTGTATGGCCTGACCTATGCCTACGGCTCGGGGCAGTCGATGGGCCTGTGGAACATCTACGTGACGACCACGCTGAAGCAGACCGGCCCGGGCTACTACGTGGTCGGCACCTGTTGAACGGCACTTTTTCTTTTTTTGCAATGACCAACGATGCTTGAGACCCGAGACCTGACCATCCGCTTCGGTGGGCACGTGGCCGTCAACAGCGTGAGCTGCGCTTTCGCGCCGGGCACGCTGACGGCCATCGTCGGCCCCAACGGGGCGGGCAAGACCACCTACTTCAACCTGATCTCGGGCCAGCTCAAGGCGAGCGCCGGCACGGTGTCGCTCGACGGGCAATCGCTCTCGGGCATGTCGCCGTCCGCGCGCACGCACGCGGGGCTGGGGCGGGCCTTCCAGCTCACCAACCTGTTCCCCAACCTCACGGTGCTGGAGAACGTGCGCCTGGCGGTGCAAGCCACGCGCGAGGGTGCGCACCGGCGCGGCCTGAACCTCTGGAGCATCTGGAGCGACCACAAGGCGCTGACCGAGCGCGCGGACCAGATCCTTGCCGACGTGGCGCTGAAGTCGCGGGAGCACGCCACGGTCGCGAGCCTGCCGCACGGCGACCAGCGCAAGCTCGAAGTGGCATTGCTCATGGCGCTGGAGCCCAAGGTCTTCATGTTCGACGAACCCACCGCCGGCATGAACGCGGCCGAGGCGCCGGTCATCCTCGATTTGATCCGCAAGCTCAAGCAGGACAAGACCAAGACCATCCTCCTGGTCGAGCACAAGATGGACGTGGTGCGCGAGCTCGCGGACCGCATCATCGTGCTGCACAACGGCACGCTGGTGGCCGATGGCGAGCCGGCCGAGGTGATCGCCTCGCCGGTGGTGCAGGAGGCCTACCTGGGCATTGCGAAGGAGGCCACGGCATGAAACGCCTGACGATGAATCCGAATTTCTCCCTCCCCTCCCGGGGGAGGGCAGGGGTGGGGGCTCGCGGCCTTCACCTTGCCGCAGCCGTGCAAGCGCCGCTTGCCCCCATCCCGGCCTTCCGCCGGAAGCGGAAGGAGCAAAGCCGATGACCGCTCAGAATCTTCTGACCCTCGAAGGCGTGCAGACGCACATCGGGGCGTATCACATCCTGCACGGCGTGGACCTCGCCGTGCCCAAGGGCCAGCTCACCATGCTGCTGGGGCGCAACGGCGCGGGCAAGACGACCACGCTACGAACCATCATGGGCCTGTGGCATGCATCCGAGGGCAGGGTTCGCTTTGCCGACAAGGACATCACCGCGCTGCAGACGCCGCAGATCGCGGGCCTGGGCATCGCCTACGTGCCTGAGAACATGGGCATCTTCTCGGACCTTACGGTGAAAGAGAACATGCTGCTCGCCGCGCGCGGCGCCAAGAACGCCGCGCAGATCGACGACACGCGCCTGAAATGGATCTTCAAGCTCTTCCCCGCGGTCGAGAAGTTCTGGAACCACCCGGCCGGCAAGCTCTCCGGCGGGCAGAAGCAGATGCTGGCGGTCTCGCGTGCCATCGTCGAGCCGCGCGAGTTGCTCTTGATCGACGAGCCCAGCAAGGGGCTCGCGCCCGTGATGATCAACAACATGATCGACGCCTTCGCCGAACTCAAGGCGAGCGGCGTGACGATCCTGCTGGTGGAGCAGAACATCAACTTCGCCCAGCGCCTGGGCGACAACGTCGCGGTGATGGACAACGGCCGCGTGGTGCACAGCGGCTCGATGGCGGCGTTCTCCGCCGATGCGCAACTGCAGCAATCGCTGCTCGGACTGGCCCTATGAAACTCGACTTCGACTGGAAGCCGCTGCTTCTCGCCCCCATCCTCGCGCTCGTCGCGCTGCCGCTCACGGGTTCCTTCTCGACCTGGCTCACGCTCACGGTCGCGGGGCTTGCGATGGGCATGATCATCTTCATCATCGCCTCGGGCCTCACGCTGGTGTTCGGCCTGATGGACGTGCTGAACTTCGGCCACGGCGTGTTCATTGCGCTCGGCGCCTTCGTGGCGAGCAGCGTGCTCGGGCTCATGGGCGACTGGACCGGTTCGCAGGAGCTCTGGCGCAACCTCGTGGCGGTGTTCCCCGCGATGCTGGTCGCGATGGCCGTCGCAGGCGCGGTCGGCTTCGCGTTCGAGCGCTTCATCGTGCGGCCGGTCTACGGCCAACACCTCAAGCAGATCCTCATCACGATGGGCGGCATGATCATCGGCGAAGAGCTCATCAAGGTCATCTGGGGCCCGGCGCAGGTGCCGCTGCCGCTGCCGGAGGCACTGCGCGGCTCGCTGCTCATCGGCGATGCGGCCATCAGCAAGTACCGGCTGCTCGCCGTCGCCGTGGGCGTGGTGGTGTTCGGCCTGCTTGCATGGACGCTCGGCCGCACCAAGATCGGCCTCCTGATCCGCGCCGGCGTGCAGGACCGCGAGATGGTCGAATCGCTCGGCTATCGCATCGGCCGGCTCTTCGTCGGCGTGTTCGTGGTGGGCAGCGCGCTCGCGGGCCTGGGCGGCGTGATGTGGGGCCTCTTCCAGCAGAACCTCGTGCCGCAGATGGGCGCGCAGGTCAACGTGCTGATCTTCATCGTGATCATCATCGGCGGGCTGGGCTCGACGGGCGGGGCGCTCATCGGCGCGCTGCTGGTGGGGCTCATGACCAACTACATCGGCTTCCTGCTGCCCACGCTCACGCAGTTCGCCAGCATCTTCCTGATGGTGGCCGTGCTGCTGTGGCGCCCGCAGGGTGTCTACCCCGTCGCGAACCGCTGAGGAAGAAGACACCATGTTCCTCAAAAGACTTCTTTCCAACGACATGCCGCGCAGCCGCTTGCTGGCGCTGCTGCTCGTGGCGCTGTTCATCGCGCTGGCGTTTGCGCCGTTCATCTTCCCGGGCGTGAAGGCGCTCAGCGTCGCGGCCAAGATCCTGGTGTTCGTGGTGCTGGTCGCGAGCTTCGACCTGCTCCTGGGCTACACCGGCATCGTGAGCTTCGCGCACACGATGTTCTTCGGCATCGGCGCGTATGGCATCGCCATCTCTGCTTCGCGGCTCGGGCCCAACTGGGGCGCGGTGCTCGTGGGGCTGGGCGCATCGCTCGCGATTTCGCTGGTGCTCTCGTTCGCCATCGGGCTCTTCTCGCTGCGGGTGCGCGCGATCTTCTTCGCGATGATCACGCTGGCCGTGGCCTCGGCGTTCCAGACGCTGGCCTCGCAGCTGTCGGACTTCACCGGCGGCGAAGACGGCCTGACCTTCAAGCTGCCCGAGCTGATCTCGCCGAGCTTCGAGTTCGCCGAAGAGCCGTTCCTCGGCGTTTCGCTCGACGGACGGCTGCTCTGCTACTACCTCCTGTTCGTCGCCGCCGTGCTGCTGGTGCTCGCGCTGCTGCGCATCGTGAACTCGCCCTTCGGCCGCGTGCTGCAGGCCATTCGCGAAAACGAGTTCCGTGCCGAGGCCATCGGCTACCGCGTGGTGGTGTACCGCACGACGGCGGCCGTGTTGTCGGCGCTGTTCGCCACGCTGGCCGGCGCGATGCTCGCGATCTGGCTGCGCTACAACGGGCCCGACACCTCGCTGAGCTTCGAGATCATGATCGACGTGCTCCTGATCGTGGTGATCGGCGGCATGGGCACCATCTACGGCGCGGCCATCGGCGCGGTGCTGTTCGTGGTGGCGCAGAGCTACCTGCAGGACCTGCTGCGACTGGGCAGCGAGGCGGCGAGCGGGCTGCCTTGGCTCGCGGCGCTGCTGTCGCCCGACCGCTGGCTGCTGTGGCTCGGCGTGCTGTTCGTGCTGTCGGTGTATTACTTCCCGACCGGCATCGTCGGCAAGCTGCGGGCGAGGGCAGCACGATGAGCGCTCCTCTCATCCCCACATCGCACTACGCAGAACTGGCGGGCCGCGAAATCCACTGGCTCGAATGGGGCGCGGCCGATGCGCCGGTGGTCATCGCCTGGCACGGCCTGGCCCGCACCGGCCGCGACATGGACGAGCTCGCGCAGCACTTTGCCGCGCGCGGCTTTCGCGTGATCTGCCCCGACACCATCGGCCGGGGCCTGAGCCAATGGAGCCCGCTGCCCGACGAGGAATACCAGCTCTCGTTCTATGCAAAGCTCGCGAACGCGCTGTGCGACGAGCTGCGCCTGGGCCGCGTGCATTGGGTCGGCACCTCGATGGGCGGCGCGATCGGCATGGTTTGCGCCTCGGGCCTGTTCGAGCCGCGCATGAAGGCGCGCATCGCGAGCCTCACGCTCAACGACAACGCGCCGCAGCTCGCAGAGGCGGCCATCGAGCGCATCCGCGCCTATGCGGGCCAGCCGCCTTCGTTCGACACGGTGGCCGAGCTGGAGGCGTTCTTTCGCACCGTCTACAAGCCCTACGGCTGGCTGAGCGACGCCCAGTGGCGCCGCCTGACCGAAAGCTCCACCCGCCGCCTGCCCGACGGCCGCGTGACGCCGCACTACGACCCGGCGATGGTCAAGCAGTTCAGCGCGCACGACAACGACTACCTGATCTGGCCGCACTACGACGCGATCGAGGTGCCGGTGCTGTGCCTGCGCGGCGCCCAGTCGGACCTGGTGCTGCCCGAGGTGGTCGAGGCGATGCGGCACCGGGGTCCGGGCGCGCTGGGGCGGCTGCAGGTCATCGAAATCCAGGGGTGCGGTCACGCGCCCGCGCTCAACGTGCCCGAGCAACTGGAGCCCATCGAGGGGTTTATCCGCGCCGCCGGTCGCTGAATGCAAGGCGGCATCACAATCGCCGCCGGCTTCAACCACTACAAGGCTCACCTCACCATGGCGCTCTCGATGTACGACATTTCGGTCCCGGTCTTCACCCGCGGGCTCGGACAGCTCACTCATTTGTTCGACAAGAGCCTGGCGCATGCCAAGGCCAACGGCATCGACACCGCCACGCTGGTCGATGCGCGCCTGGCACCCGACATGCTCACGCTGGCCGGCCAGATCCAGCGCGCGAGCGATGCCTCCAAGCTCGGCGCGGCGCGCATCGCCGGCATTGCGGCGCCCAGCTTCCCCGACGAGGAGAAGACCTGGGACGACCTCGTGGCCCGCATCGCGAAGACGCAGGACTTTCTCGCGACCGTGGACCGTTCGCTGATCGACGGCCATGAAGACCGCCCCGTGACCCTCAAGACCCGCGAGGGCGAGGCCACCTTCACCGCGCAGCGCTACCTGCTGCAGTTCGCACTGCCCAACTTCTTCTTTCACGTGACGACCGCATACGGCGTGCTGCGCCAGAGCGGCATGCCGATCGGCAAGCTGGACTACCTCGGCAAGTTCTGAGCGCGGGGCCGCGGCGGCGTCGCGGCTAACGCAAGCTATCGGGTCGGCCAGCCCGCGAGGTTGCGTTCGGCGATGCCCGCGAGCGCGGTGATCCACGCCGGGCTCTCGTTGAGGCAGGGGATGTAGCTGAAGGCCTGGCCACCCGCATGCAGGAAGGCCTCGCGGCCTTCCATCGCGATTTCTTCCAGCGTCTCCAGGCAGTCGGCCGGGAAGCCCGGGCACACCACGTCCACGCGCTTCACGCCGCTCGCGCCGAGCTCGCGCAGCGTCGGCTCGGTGTAGGGCTCGAGCCACTTGGCCCGGCCGAAGCGCGACTGGAAAGTGACCCGGTGCTGCGCCGCCGAAAGACCCAGCCGCGCCGCGAGCAGGCGCGCGGTTTCCAGGCACTGCGATTGGTACGGATCGCCCAGCGCGATGTTGCGCGCGGGAATGCCGTGAAAGCTCATCAGCAGCACCTCGCCGCGGCCTTCGGTCTTCCAGTGGCGCTCGATGCCCTGCGCGAGCGCATCGATGTAGGCGGGGTCGTCGTGGTACTGGTTGACGAAACGGAATTCGGGAATGCGGCGCTGCTTGCGGCTCCAGTCGTTCACCGCGTCGATCACGCTCGCGGTGGTGGTCGCCGAGTACTGCGGATAGGCCTGCAGCACCAGCACGCGCGTGGCACCCTCGGCCGCAAGCGCATCCAGGCGCGAGGCGATCGAGGGGTTGGCGTAGCGCATCGCGTCGCGCACCGTGACGCGGTGGCCGCGCTCGCCGAGCCAGCCGGCCAGGAGCGTTGCCTGCTTCTGCGTCCACACCTTGAGCGGCGAGCCTTCGGGCATCCAGATGCTCGCGTACTTGGCGGCCGACTTGGCGGGCCGAACGCGCAGGATGATGCCGTGAAGGATCAGCGCCCAGAGCACTTTCGGAATCTCGACCACGCGCGGGTCGCCCAGGAAATCGGCGAGGTAGGGGCGAACGGCGGCGGCGGTGGGAGCGTCTGGGGAGCCGAGGTTGCACCAGAGCACGGCGGTGCGGTCGTGGGGGGAGCTGGCATTCGTCGGGGTGTGGGGCATGCGATATTCTCAGGCATGACCTCCGCTCCCCCAGCGCCCGCGAACGCCGCGCCGCTCGACGTCCAGCGCATCGCCGCGATCTCGCTCGACCTCGACGACACCCTCTGGCCCATCTGGCCGACCATCGAACGTGCCGAAGCCGTGCTGCAGGAATGGCTCCTGCGCGAGGCGCCCAAGACCGCCTCGCTGCTGCTCACGCCCGGCATCCTGCGCGAACTGCGCGAGGCCACCGCCAAGGAGCGCTCCGACCTCGCGCACGACCTGAGCGCGCTGCGCCGCGAGTCGATCCGCACCGCGCTCAAGCGGGCGGGCGAAGATCCGGCGCTGGCCGATCCGGCATTCGACGCCTTCTTCGCCGAGCGCCAGCGCGTGACGCTGTACGACGATGCGCTGCCCGCGCTCAAGTGGCTCAGCGAACGCTACCCCTTGGTCGCTGTGTCGAACGGCAATGCCGACATCCACCAGACCGGCGTGGGCCGGTGGTTCCGCACCGCGTTCAATGCCCGCGCCTTCGGCAGCGGCAAGCCGCATGCGCCGATCTTCCGCGCCGCCGCGGCCTCGGTCGGCCTCCTGCCCAAGGACGTGCTGCACGTGGGCGACGACGCCGAGCTCGACGTGGTCGGTGCGCTCAATGCCGGCATGCAGGCCGCATGGCTGGTGCGCGACGAGCGCCCCTGGGTGCATGGCGCGCGGCCGCAACTGATCGTGCCGAACCTGCACGCGCTGTGCGTGGCGCTGGGCGCCTGATCAAACCGCGGCTTCAGCAAGAAGCGCTGCCCATTCCAGAAACACCGCGGAACCGGCTTTGCCGGGCCGCAGGTGTTGCCCCCTGAAAGGGGGTTGGCGAAGCGACACGAAGTGCGCGAAGCCTGGGGGTCAGCCAAATACAGGCCTGAAGAAGCTGCGCTCGTAGCTCAGGAAGCAGCGCGTGTCCTCTGCGTACTTGAAGGCGGCCTGGCACTCGGGGTCTAGCATCGAGTCGGCGCGGTACTTCTCGTAGGCCGCGAGGCTCGGAAAGCTGAACATCGCCAGTGCGACATCGTTGGCGCCCTCCGAGGGCAGGAAGTAGCCGTGGTGGTTGCCGCCGAACTTTTCGACCAGCGGGATCCAGAGCTTGCCGTAGTGCTCGAATTCCTTGAGCTTGTAGGCGTCGACGATGTAGCGCAGGTAGCAGGTGACCATGGTTTTTCCCGGAGGTGAGGGGTAATCGGCGCGGCCCGGGCGGGCGGCGGGCCGTCGGACTATAGTTTCCCGCTCCCCCGTCTCCGCATCCCCTGACCACCTTTCGCGCAGGAACCCCGAAAGTGCACTTCTCCAACTGGCTCATCTTCTGCGGCGTGACGCTGCTCGTCGCCTTCACCCCCGGTCCGGCCGTGCTGCTCGCGGTCTCGAACTCGATCGCCGTGGGCCCGCGACGCGCGATGATCAGCTCGATGGGCAATGCGGTGGGCCTGTTCATGGTGTCGGCCGCCGCGATGGCGGGGCTGGGCGTGGTGCTGACGACCTCGGCCTCTGCGTTCATGGTGCTGAAGGTCGCGGGCGCCGCGTACCTCATCTACTTGGGCGTGAAGCAGTGGCGCAACCGGGCCAGCGTGTTCTCCGACCTGGCCGCAACCGGCGCGCCCGCCGCACCGCGCGCCGCGTGGCGCCTGTTCGGCAACGGCGTGACCGTGGCGCTCACCAATCCCAAGGGCATCCTGTTCTTCTCGGCGCTGTTTCCGCAGTTCCTCGTGCACGACGCGCCGATCCTCGGGCAGTTCGCGGTATTGACCGCCACCTTCGCTGCGGGCTCGGTGCTGTCGCACGCGTTCTATGTGCTGCTCGCGCGAATGCTGAAGAAGCAACTGTCCGATCCGCGCCGCTCGAAGCTCTTCAATCGCGCCTCCGGCGGCGCCTTCGTGCTGCTGGGCCTGAGCTTGCTGCGCCTGCCCAGCAAGGCCGCCTGAGCGGCCGCGGCCTCAGTCGAGCGCGAACCGCTCGCGCAACGCGGCGCAGAAGTCCGCGGTGCCGCTGAGCGAGAAGGTGAGGGTGGTGAAGCGCGAGTCCTCGCGCGTTTCCTGCAGGTCATGGTCCCAGGTCGCGCCTTCGTCCAGTGCGCCACGCGCATTCGGAAACGTGGCTTCGGCCCAGGCGAGCACCCGCTCGATCTCGGCCTGCACCTCGGGCGTTTTATCCGGCGCGGTCGAAGCCATCGCATCGAAGGTGCCGTGGCCTTCGGTGTCTTCGCTGTAGTCGAAGTCGAGGTAGCGCAGTTCTGTCATGGGGCGGTCGATGCCTTGGCGGCTGCCAGCCCGCTGAGCACGGCGCCTTCGAGCGTCGCGGGGTAGGGGCCTTCGGTGTAGTCGCCGCAGGCCTGCAGCCCGGGCGCGATGCGCATCGGTGGCCGTGCGAGCGCGGGCGTGCAGGCGAAGGTGGCGCGCTTCTCGACGACGGTCTGGATGATTTCCAGCGATGCCTGGCCCAACTGCGTCGCAGCCTGCGCGATCACCTGCTGCTCCAGCACCTCGCGCGATGCCTCGTTGGCGCTGACGACCAGTGCGAGCACGCCATCCGGGCCGCCGAGTTGGCTGCGGTCGAACACGAACTGCGCGGGTGCCGTGGCCGGATCGCTGCGCAGCGCCAGCATCGGCTCCGCCAGTTTCGAGGCGCCGCGCGCGTAGACCGTGGCGATGGCTTCGAAGCGCAATGCCTCGGTGGTTTCGCACCAGCGGTCGGCCGGCAAGCCCGATGCGCGAACCAGTCGTGCCGCATCCCACGGGGCGCAGGCCAGGATGACCTGATTGAAAGTTTCGTCGTCGACGCGCCACTGCCCGGCTTCGGGTGCGATGGCCCGCACGCGCGTGCCGACGCGTAGCGTCGCGCCGTGCTTCGTGAGCCACGCCACCGCGGCATCCGGGAACAGCGCGCCGAGATCCACGCGCGGCAGCAGCAGGTCCGCGCCGCCGCTGCCGCTGAAGAGCGCGTCCTGCAGCACGCGCAGGAACACTTCGCCGCTCGACTGCGCGACCGGCGTGTTGAGCGCCGAGACGCACAGCGGCTCGATCAGTTCGTGCATCACGCGCGGCGTGAGACCGGTGCAGAGCGTGGCGACCGTCGTTTCGGGGGCGCAACGGAATCCGCCGAGGCGCCATCCGACGGCGGTGCGCAGCAGCGAGGACTTGTCCGGCCACGTCCAGCCGCGCGCCGTGAAAATGCCCGCCAGCAGATCGAGCGGCGCGGGGAGTCGCGGCAGCTTCAAGCCGCCGCCATCGGCGAATCGCAGCGAGAGCGGCAGGCGATGCAGTGCCTTCTCGACATCGACACCGACTTCGCGCATCAGCTTCAGCGTGGCCGTGTAGGCGCCGATGAGGATGTGCTGCCCGTTGTCCAGCGCCATCCCGTGCATGTGGTCCACGCGGCGCGCGCGACCGCCCGGCATGTGCGCCGCCTCGAACAGCGTGACGGCATGACCGAGCCGCGTGGCTTCGACGGCGCAGGCGAGGCCGGCCCAGCCGGCGCCGATGACGGCTGTCTTCAAATCCGCCCCAGGGCCTGGACTTTCCACGCCAGCCAGAACTTGCGCACCGGCGTCAGGCTCACGCGCTGGTTCAGCACCTGGAAATCGTCGCGCTCGATCTCGCGCAGCAGCGTGCGGTAGATGCTGGCCATCATCAAGCCGGGCTTCTGCGTGCGGCGGTCGGCCACCGGGAGCAGGGCGAGCGCCTCGTCGTAGGCGGTGTGCGCGCGTTGCGCCTGGAACTTCATGAGCGCGACGAAGCGGTCCGAGTGCACGCGGTTCAGGATCTCGTGCGCCTTCACGTCGAACTGCTGCAGCTCGTTGACCGGCAGGTAGATGCGGCCGCGCAGGGCGTCTTCGCCCACGTCGCGCAGGATGTTCGTGAGCTGCAGCGCCAGGCCCAGCTTGTGGGCGTAGGCGGTGGTCTGCGGATCGGTCTGGCCGAAGATGCGCGCGGCGACTTCGCCCACCACGCCAGCCACGAGGTGGCAGTAGCGCGCAAGGCCGGGGAAGTCGAGGTAGCGGGTCTGGTCCAGGTCCATCTGGCAGCCGTCGATCACCTCGTGCAACTGGCGCGCCTCGATGCCATAGGCCGCGACGTGCGGCATCAGCGCCAGCATGACCGGATGCCGAGGCGTGCCCGCGAAGGCCTGGGCCACCTCGGTGCGCCACCAGGCGAGCTTGGTGGCGGCCACGCCGGGGTCGCTGACCTCGTCGACCACGTCGTCGATCTCGCGGCAGAAGGCGTAGAACGCCGTGATCGCGGCGCGGCGGGGCTTGGGCAGGAACAGGAAGGCGTAATAGAAACTGCTGCCCGAGGCGGCGGCCTTGTCTTGCACGTATTGCTCGGGATTCATCGGGGAGGCGCTGCTTTCATGGGGCGCCATTGTCTCCGCATCCGCAGCGTCTTCCAGAGCAGCACGGGCGCATCGGCCTTGCCGATGGTGGGGCGCTGGGAGAAGGTGTCGAAGCCCAGGTCGGTGATCTTGTCCAGGATGCGCAGACCTCCCTGCACGACCAGGCGCAGCTCCCAGCCCGCGCGGCCCGGCAGGCGATGCACGAGCGGCGCGCCTTCCTCCATGAGCTCGCGGGCCCAGAACGACACGACCGACACGAGGTTGATGGCCTCCTGCGGCGGCGGCGCGGCCGAGAGCGGCTCGAACACCTTGAAATGCTCGCGCGCGAGTCCGCGCCGGGCGCAGTCGGTCAGCGGGAAATAGAAGCGCCCGCGGGGCAGATCGACGCTCGGGTCCTGCCAGAAATTGATGAGCTGCAACGCGCTGCAGATGGCGTCGCTCTTGGCCAGCGCCTGGGCGTCGTGCACGCCGTACAGGTGCAGCAGCAGGCGCCCGATCGGGTTGGCCGAGCGGCGGCAGTAGTCGAGCAGCTCGGCGCGATCGGCGTAGGTGCCGTTGTCGCGGGTCTTCTCGATGTCTTGCACGAAAGCGCTCAGCAGGTCGGCGAGCAGGTTTTCGGGCAGGCCGTACTGCGCGATGCTGTGGGCGAGCGGGCCGAAGACGTGCGGCCAGCGCGACGCGGTGAGCGCCTCGCCCTGCGCGGCGGCAGCGAGCTCGTCGCGGTAGGCGTGCAACTCGGCCAGGCGCTGGCTCGAGGACGCATCGCCTTCGTCGGCGATGTCGTCGGCGGTGCGCGCAAAGTGGTAGATCGCGGCGATCGGCGGGCGCAGGTGCGGCGGGCAGAGCCACGAGGCGACCGGGAAGTTTTCGTAGTGCGCCGGCGGAGCGGCTTGGTGGGGAGTGGCGGACACGCCACGATTGTCCGCGACACGATGCCCCCGGCACTATGCTCGGTGCGTTGCCACTTCGAACAGCTTGCCCATGAACGCACCGGCCCCGGCTTCCAAGGCCCCGATTCCAGCGCAAGGCGCAGCAGGGCATCCGGCGGGGCCGGGATTGATGATCGCGGCGCTGGGCGTCGTGTTCGGCGACATCGGCACCTCTCCGCTGTACGCCTTCAAGGAAACGATGAACCCCGAGCACGGCGTGCCGTTCTCGCCCGATTCGGTGCTGGGGCTGCTGTCGCTGATCTTCTGGGGCCTGATGTTCGTGGTGACGCTGAAGTACGTGGTGTTCGTGCTGCGTGCCGATCACGACGGCGAGGGCGGCATCCTGGCGCTGCAGGCGCTCGCGCGCAGCGCCGTCGCCGGGCCGAAGACCAAGCCCTGGGTTTGGAACGCGATCGGTCTCCTGGGCCTCGTGGGCGCGGCCATGTTCTATGGCGACAGCCTGATCACGCCCGCCATTTCGGTGCTCTCGGCGGTCGAGGGGCTGGAGGTTCAGGCGCCGATGCTGCAGCGCGCAGTGATCCCGATCACGGTCGTCATCCTGATCGCGCTCTTCATGGTGCAGAAGAAAGGCACGGGCGTGGTCGGCAAGATCTTCGGGCCGGTGATGCTGCTGTGGTTCGTCGTGCTGGCCGCGGCGGGCCTCTGGCAGGTGCTGCAGCAGCCGCAGGTGTTGGCGGCGCTCGATCCGCGGCGCGCGTTCGGCTTCCTGATCGAGCACCGGGCGCAGTCGCTGGCGGTGCTGGGGGCGGTGTTCCTGGCGTTCACAGGCGGCGAGGCGCTCTATGCCGACATGGGGCACTTCGGCGCCAGGCCGATCCGGCTGGCATGGCTCTTCATCGCGCTGCCGGGGCTGGTGCTCAACTACTTCGGGCAGGGCGCGCTGGTGCTGGCGAATCCGGCGGCCATCGACAACCCGTTCTTCCGACTCTTTCCTTCATGGGGCGTGCTGCCGATGGTGGTGCTGGCCGCAATGGCGACGGTGATCGCCTCGCAGGCGGTGATCTCGGGTGCCTTCTCGCTCACCGCGCACGCGATGCGCATGGGCTACCTGCCGCGCATGCGGGTGGTGCAGACCTCGGGCTCGGCCATCGGGCAGATCTACGTGCCGGCCGTGAACTGGCTTCTGATGGTGGGCGTGCTGCTGCTGGTGCTGGGCTTCCGCAGCTCGGGCGCGCTCTCTGCGGCGTACGGCATCGCGGTGTCGATCACGATGGTGACGACCACGCTGCTCGCGGGCATCGTCGCCTGGGGGCTATGGAAATGGAACAAGGCGGCGGTGGTGGTCGGCGTGGTGGCCTTCGCGGTGGTCGACCTGACCTTCGTGATCGCCAACAGCCTCAAGGTGGCCGATGGCGGCTGGCTCACGCTGGCCGTGGCGGCAGTGGTGATGGTGCTCTTCACCACCTGGGCCAAGGGCCGGCGCCTGGGCCTGGAGGCCGCGGCCGCAGAGAGCCTGCCGCTGCGGCCTTTCATCGAATCGCTGGCGCAGCACATGCCGCACCGGGTGAGCGGCACGGCGGTGTTCCTGAACCCCGACGCCACGGCGGTGCCGCACGCGCTGCTGCATAACTTGAAGCACAACCAGGTGCTGCACGACCAGGTGATCGTGCTGCGTGTGCTGGCTTGCGACACGCCGCGCGTGGACGCGCGCATCCGCATCGAGGCGGAGCAGCTGATGGAGGGCATCTGGGTGGTCACCGCGCGCCACGGCTTCATGGAGCGGCCCGACGTGCCTGAATTCATCCGCATCCTGGCCTACCAGAAGACGCTGGCGATCGACTCGATGAAGACCTCGTATTTCGTCTCCCGCGCCTCGGTGGGCGAGGAAAACCTTCCGGGCATGAACCCGGTGCGGCGCGTGCTGTTCGGCTGGCTCCAGCGCAATGCGGGGAGGGCGTCGGACTACTTCGAACTGCCCGACAACCGGCTGGTGGAAATGGGCCAGCGGACCTGAAGACACCGTCAACTGACCCGCGGGTCATTGACAGTATTTAACGTTTACCCTAGATTACTAACCAGTGGGTCATTAAAGGCCCGGGTTTGTCCTTTCTTGGGTGTCTCATGACCGCCTCCACCGCTTTTTCCACTTTTACTCCTCGGGTGCGCAGCGCTTTGTGGCTGCTGATTCCCTCCCTGATCCTGGCTGGCTGCTCGCCCAAGCCAGCCGCCGAGGAGCCCGTGCGAGCGGTGAAACTGGTGACCGTCGGCACCAGCGACTTCGACGCCCAGCCCGAGTTCTCGGCCGAGGTCCGCGCCCGCGTCGAATCGCGGCTCGGGTTCCGCGTGGCGGGCAAGATCACCAAGCGCCAGGCCGATCTCGGGCAGCACGTGCAGGCCGGGCAGGTGCTCGCCCAGCTCGATCCGCAGGACTACAAGCTGGCCGCCGATGCCGCCCGCGCGCAGCAGGCGGCGGCGCTCACCAACCGCGACCTGGCCGCCGCCGACCTCAAGCGCTACCGCGAATTGCGCGAGCAGAACTTCATCAGCGGCGCCGAACTGGAGCGTCGCGAGACGACCTGGAAGGCCGCGCAGGCGCAGCTCGAACAGGCGCAGGCGCAGCTTTCCTCGCAGGGCAACCAGGCCAACTACACGACGCTGGT
>NZ_JXQQ01000040.1 GCF_000834655.1 Variovorax paradoxus | reverse complement strand
CCCCTGCCGCACCATCGGCTCGGGGTGGCGCATCGCCGTCAGCAGGTGGCCGTCGTCGCTGGCCACGCCGATGCTGTCGAGTTCGGGCGTCTGCTCCAGCGCCGCCCAGAGAAGCTCGGCGGTCTGGTCGCCGTCATGGCCGGCCGGATGCAGGCTGGGCGTGTGCGCGATGGCGCGCACCAGCGCCTCGGTCTTGGCGAGGAAGGCCAGCACGTTGTCCTCGACGCGGTCGTGGTTCACCTTGTGCGCCGACTCGCCGACCTGCGACACCAGCTGCTCCGCGCCCCAGTAGCCGAAGGCCACCAGCAGCAGCGACTGCAAGAGCGCGACCGCGCAGATGATGGTGCCGACATCGACCCGGAAGCGCCGCAGGCGGGCCCGCGTGGAAGGCGCAGCCACGGGCGCGGCGTCTGCCTGCGCCGGGTCCGGGAGCTTGGAATCGTCTGTCATGTGCGCGGTCCTCTCTCGCGCAATCGAGTGCGCCTTTGCGGCGCCGATTCTCGCCCCGCTTCAGCGCGCGCCCCGCGGCCCCCGGTACTTCAGAGGCGGTACTCCTTCAGGCGGTTGTAGAGCGTCTTCATGCTGATGCCCAGCACAGCGGCCGTTCGCTCCTTGTTGCGGCCGCAGTTCTCGTAGGTCGCAAGAATCACGCGCCGCTCCACGTCGGCCAGTTGCGAGCCGACTTCCACCGTCAGCTCGCTGCCGCCCGGCTCCAGCGCGCCCGGCATGGTCTCGTCAAAACCCGCCATCGTCGCGCGCGCCGTCGGCACGTCGCGCCGCGGCAGTGCGCGGGCCGGGACGGGCGCAACCGCGGCGACCGTCGGCGGCGGCAGCCATTCGTCGCTCACCTCCGGCCCGGTGGCCATGACCCAGGTGCGCTGCACGATGTTGCGCAACTCGCGCACGTTGCCCGGCCAGTGGTAGGCGGACAGCCGGGACAGCGCCGCCGGGCTGAAGCGCTCCGCGCCGCCGTCCGCGCGGTGCAGGTCCTGCAGGAAGCTGCGCGCGAGCAGCTGGATGTCGTCGCCGCGCTCGCGCAGCGGCGGCAGCCCGATCGGAAAGACGTGCAGGCGATACAGCAGGTCTTCGCGCAGCTTGCCGTCGGTCACCGCCTCGGCGGCATCGCGGTTGGTAGCCGAGATGATGCGCACGTCGGTCTGCTGCATCTGCAGCGACCCGACCCGCATGAAGATGCCGCTTTCCAGCACGCGCAGCAATTTGGCCTGCAGGTCGAGCGGCATTTCGGTCACTTCGTCCAGGAACAGCGTGCCGCCGTGCGCCCGCTCGAAGAAGCCGCGGTGCTGCTGCTCCGCGCCCGGGAAGCTGCCGCGCTCGTGACCGAAGATCTCGCTCTCGATCAGGTGCGGGGAGAGCGCCGCGCAGTTGACGGCAAGAAAGGGCTGGTCGCGCCGGCTGCTCAGGTCGTGCACGCCGCGCGCCACCAGCTCCTTGCCGGTGCCGCTCTCGCCGTGAATGAAAACGCTGACGGCGGTATCGGCCACCCGGGACATCTGGCGGTACACGCGCTGCATCGGGGGCGAGCGCCCGATGAGGTGGCCGAAGCGGCCGGTCTCGCGCCAGCGCTCCTGCACCTCGTCCAGCTCCAGGCGCAGCTGCGACGGCTCCACCAGGCGGGACAGAAGCTTCTTCAGGTGCTGCGGGTTGATCGGCTTGGGAAGGTAGTCGGTCGCCTGCAGGCCGGGCGGCCCGGTGGAGGTTTCAGGCACGGCCTGGGCGCTCATGAGCACCAGCACCGTGTCGCCCAGGTGGTCCAGGTCGGCCAGCAGGTCGAAGCCGCTGCCGTCGCGCAGGTGCAGGTCCAGCAGCAGCAGGTCGGGCCGCCGCATCGCGATCAGGCGCCGCGCCGCGCCGATCGAATGGGCGCACACGGCCGTGTGACCCTCGCGCACGACCAGGGCGGCGATCATTCGCGCCGACTCTTCGTCGTTTTCAACAATCAGTGCATGGCCCAATCGTTACTCCCTTTGCCCCAACGTCGCGTCGCGCCGCCCGAGCCCGCCTGTAACAGCGGTATGCCTACCCAAGACAGTGCACAGCGTGTGTACATCGCGCCTGGGTCTGCGGTGTAGTACGCAAGTCCTAAAGCGCCGGATTCACGCCATTTAACGTTGTTTCAAGAGGTTTGGGAATATAACTATCGAAGGCAAAGTGTGATTTTTTTGCGGCGCCTGCATGGCCGTTCGGCCGACTCTGCCCTGGGTAGAGGCGATTTTCAGGCCCGTGCGGCAGCCACTTCGGGCCTGCGCCGCGCGATGCACATGAGCGAAAGCGCGCTCCCGGGCGCCGCCGGATCGCGTCCCGAGAGCAGGTTGCCGATGCGGTACTTCCACTGCGCAGGCCCCACGTCGCCGCGCAGCGCGGCCTCCCCGACCTGGTGGTTGTGCGGATGGACCGCCACCTCGAAACCCAGCGGCTCGAGCGTCGAGGTGAAGAATTCCCGCGTGACCCCATCGCCGGGCCGGTGATGCACCTCGGTCTTCAGCCCCCACGACTGCTGGTTGCCGGTTTTGTGAAATCCGTGCCTGAGCAATCGGTAAATACCCAGCCGCGCATTCCAAAGCAACCGGGCCACGCCTTTGTAGTCCCAAGCAGTCAATTGCGGATCGTGATCGGTGATAAGCAAACCATTTGGCTTAACGAGGCGCGCACCTTCACGCAACACCGCTTGCATATCGTCGCAATGGTGCAGTGAAGCATTGATGGCCACGATATCGGCAATCTGCGATCGAAATGGCGTGTTCGCCGCATCGGCCAGGACGGCCGTGTAGCCGATTCCGGCTGCCATTTCGAGCGAACCGCCCGCCACGTCGACGCCCACCAGCAGCCGCGGCGTGCCGCCCAGCGTGGCAAAGACGTTGCCGGGGCCGCATCCAAGATCGATGACGACTTTGTCCGTCCAATTTCCGCCGGCGGCCAGCCATCTATTTCTGAAATGCGCGTCGCGATGGCAGAAGGCGAAGTATTCCCGCGCCCACTCCTTGTTTCCGAAATAAAAGGCATTGGCGGATCTTCCGTCGGAATTTCCTTCGATATTGGATTGCCAATAACCGTTCGAATAATTCAGGAGAACGCCGGGTAACAGGATGTCGTCGAGCATATTCAACCTTTCGTCGAATCACCGGACTCCCTGGAGTATTTTTCAATAGGCTTTTCGTTCAACACTTACGCAATTGACTCTTTTACCGCTGCAAAAACGGAAATCGATCAAGAAACGCTTCGATCCGAATCTTCCTGTTTACAAGATTGCCGAATTTGACAACTGTCAAGGCGAAGCGGGGCCTGTTGCCTTCGCCAGACCCCCTCCACTTGCGCCCCTGCGACGAGGCCCCTGCAGGGGGCTGAGAAGGGCTTTATTGAAACGGGATTCCAGCGGCCACCCGTAAATTCGGCAGTCAACCGAACGGCAAATTATTCAAAATCATGGACTAGGTACCCTAAACACCATAAATTGGGTAGTTGAATCCAGAAATAAGTATATCTCGATGTAACGGAGCCCCAAAAGACCCACACGGACAGTTCGCCAAGCTCCTAGGATCGCGACAAGCCGATCCCGACTTGAATTCCAATTGATGCGTCAATTTTAATTCAGGAATTATCCATTGCAATTGAGCTTGGTAATTAAATGGAAACTCAGACTGTTCCGCTGGCGCAAACGCCGGCCGCTTCCGGGCCTTCGCTGGACGACCTGTTCGTCGCGCAGCCCTCGCTGGAGGGGGCCTGGGGACAGCTCACGGCCACGCTGGCGCTCGAGTCGGGTTTCGCGCAGCGTTGGCTGGCCGACCTGGGTACCACGGGGCATCTGCCGGACACGCTCTTCGCCGGCGCCTGGCAGTTGCTGCAGGCGCGCTGGCTGGGCCAGCCGCTGCCGTCCGCCACGGCGAGCGACTGGCTCGCGCAGCTGGACCTGGACCGCCGCACGGCTGCCGAATCTGCCGACGAACCGCTGCGCCTTCGCCTGGATGCCCATCCCGGGTTCCCGGCCTCCCTGACCCTGGAAATCGCCGCGGGCTCGATGGACGCGCCCTTGGCCGACCGCGTGCTCGCCGCCATCGCAGACACCGCCACCGATCTGCTGGACCGCCCCTATGCGGCGCTCCACGACATCCGCACCCTCCCCGACACCGACCGCCGCGACCAGCTCGCCGCCTGGAACACCTCGCCCTCCACGCTCGACCGCGCCCTCACCGTCCCCGCCCTCTTCAGCCGCCAGGCCGCCGCCGCGCCCGATGCGGTGGCGCTCGAAGAAGGCGACGCGGCAATGCGCTACCGCGAGCTCGACGAACGCACCGACCGGCTCGCGCTGCGCCTGCAGCACCTGGGCGTGCGCGCCGGCGACAACGTCGGCGTGATGCTGGAGCGGTCGATGGCCGCCGTCGTCGCCATGCTGGGCATCCTCAAGGCGGGCGCCGCCTACGTGCCGGTGCCCTCGGACTTTCCGTCCGAGCGCGTGGCGAACATGCTCGAGCAGGCGGGCGCCGCGCTGGTCGTGACGAACGAATCGCTCGTGCATCTCGTGCCGGCCAACCGTGCCCCCGTGCTGGTCGATGCGCCCGAAGACGAGTCCCATCGCACTCTCCGGAACACGCCACCGGCCATCGACGGCGAATCGGCGGCGTACCTCATGTACACCTCGGGCTCGACGGGGATACCCAAGGGTATGGCGATCAGCCACCGCGCGATCCTCCGGCTGGTGGTCGGCGTCGACTACGCCGGGTTCGCGCCCGGCCGCGCGGTGCTGCATGCGGCACCGCTCGCCTTCGACGCCTCGACGCTGGAGATCTGGGGGCCGCTCCTGAACGGCGGCCGCTGCGTGATCCACGACGAACGGGTGCCCACCGGCGCCGGCCTCGCACGCACCATCGCCCGGCACGACGTGCACACCGCCTGGCTCACGGCAGCGCTCTTCAACGCGGTGATCGACGGCGATCCGCAGCACCTCGCGGGCCTTCGGCACCTGTTCACGGGCGGCGAGGCGCTGTCGGTGGCGCATGTGCGCCGCGCGCTCGATGCGCTCCCCGGCCTCGTGCTGAGCAACGGCTACGGCCCGACCGAGTGCACCACCTTCGCGGCCACGCACCGCATCGGGCGTGCGAGCCTCGTGGACGGCCTGCGCTCGGTGCCGCTCGGCCGCCCGATCAAGGACACGGTGCTGCGTGTGCTGAGCCCGTCGCTGGCGCTGTTGCCCAGCGGCCTCGTGGGCGAACTGTGCATCGGCGGGCACGGCCTCGCGCACGGCTACCTGGGGCAACCCGAGCTCACCGCCGCGCGCTTCGTGCCCGATCCGTTCGGTGGGCCCGAAGACCGGCTCTACCGCACCGGCGACCTCGCGCGCTGGCTGCCCGACGGGACCGTCGAATTCATCGGCCGCATCGATGGCCAGGTGAAGATCCACGGCCACCGCATCGAGACCGGCGAAGTCGAGGCGGCGATCCTCGCGCACCCGGCGATCCAGTCGTGCGCGGTGGTCGCGCGGCCCGGTGGCGACGGCGCGTTGCGCCTGGTCGCCTACCTCGTTGCGCGCTTGCAGCCTTTGCCGTGGGACGTGCTGCGCGCGCACCTCGCGGCGCGCCTGCCCGCGGCGATGCTGCCCTCGGCCCCGGTGTGGCTCGCGCAGTTGCCGGTCACGCCCAACGGCAAGCTCGACCGCAAGGCGCTGCCCGAGCCCGCGGGCGAACGGCCCGAACTCGCGCAGCCCTACGAGGAGCCGCGCGACGCGCTCGAGCAGGAGGTGTGCGAGGCGTTCGCGCGCGCCCTCTGCATCGCCCGCGCCGGGCGCAACGACAACTTCTTCGACCTGGGCGGCAACTCGCTGCTGGTGCTGCAGGTGCTGGCCGACCTGCAGCGCGACGAGGCGCCGCCGCTGTCGACCAACCTCTTCTTCCGCCATCCGACGCCGGCCGCGATCGCAGCGCAGTTGCAGCCCGCCGAAGAGGCCGCGCCCGTCCGCACGGCCGTGCACGCCGCCACCGCGCATCGCGCACCGGCCGACGCCCCCGAGGCCATCGCCCTCATCGCCACCGCCGGCCGCTTCCCCGGTGCGGGCGACGTCGAGCAGTTCTGGGACAACCTGGTCGCCGGCCGCGACACCGTGAGCTTCTTCGACGACGCGACGCTCGATGCCGGCGTGAGCGAGGCCCTGCGCAGCGATCCGGCCTACGTGCGGGCCCGCGGCGTGATCGAAGGCATCGAGAACTTCGATGCCGCCTTCTTCGGCATCGGGCCGAAGGAAGCCACGCTCATGGACCCGCAGCACCGCGTGTTCCTGGAGATCTGCTGGGAGTGCCTGGAGCGCGCGGGCTACGTGCCCGACGAGGCGCCGGGCCCGGTGGGCGTGTACGCCGGCACGTACAACGCAACGTACTTCCAGCGCCACGTAGCCTCGCGCCCCGACCTGATCGAGGCCGTCGGCGAATTCCAGGTGATGCTGGCCAACGAGAAGGACTACATCACCACCCGCGTGGCCAACCGCCTGAACCTGCGCGGTCCGGCCGTGAGCGTGAACACCGCGTGCTCGACCTCGCTGGTCGCGGTGGCGCAGGCCTTCCACGCCCTGCGCACGGGCCAGTGCTACATGGCGCTCGCAGGCGGCGCATCGGTCACCTGCCCGCCGCGCAGCGGCTACCTCTACAACGAGGGTTCGATGCTCTCGCCCGACGGCCACACGCGCAGTTTCGATGCAGAGGCGCGCGGCACCGTCTTCAGCGACGGCGCGGCCGTGGTGCTGCTCAAGCGCCTGTCCGACGCGCTGGCCGACGGCGACACCGTCTACGCGGTGCTGCGCAGCGCCTGCGTGAACAACGACGGCGGCGCCAAGGCCAGCTTCACCGCGCCCAGCGTGGACGGCCAGGCCGCGGTGATCCGCGCCGCGCTGGCCGCGGCCGACGTGGACGCGCAGAGCATCGGCTACGTCGAGGCGCACGGCACCGCCACGCCGATGGGCGACCCGATCGAGGTCGAGGCGCTGGCCGTCGCCTACGCCGAGCACACCGACGCACGCGGCTACTGCACCCTCGGCTCGCTCAAGAGCAACGTGGGCCACATGGTCACGGCCGCAGGCGCCGCCGGCCTCATCAAGGCGGCGCTGTCGCTGCACCACGAACTGATTCCGCCGACCGCGCACTTCACCGCGCCGAACCCTTCGATCGATTTCGCGCGCACTCCGTTCTTCGTGACCAACCAGCTGCAGCCCTGGCCGCGCGCCGACCTGCCGCGCCGCGCGGGCGTCAGCTCGTTCGGCGTGGGCGGCACGAATGCGCACGTCGTGCTGGAGGAGGCACCGGCGCGTGCAGCGTCCCCGGCGGCGGTGGCCGGCATCCACGTGCTGCCGCTGTCGGCCCGCTCGGAGGCCGCGCTCGCGGTGGCCACGCAGCAGCTTGCGGCGCACCTCGAAGCGCACCCGGGCCTGGCGCTCGCCGATGCGGCCTTCACGCTCAGCGTCGGCCGCAAGGCCCACGCCTTCCGCCGCGCCGTGGTGGCCGCCGATGCGACAGAAGCCATCGCAGCACTGCGAATGGACGACGCCCCGTGGCGCACCAGCGGCAGCATCGCCGCGCGCGCCCCGCAACCGGTGCTGATGTTCCCGGGCCAGGGCGCGCAATACGCGGGCATGGGCCGCGCGCTGCATGCGAGCGATGCGGTGTTCGCGGCCGCGTTCGACGACTGCCTGCGCGCGCTCGAGGGCGCCACCGATTTCGACCTGCGCGAGCGCATGTTCAGCGACGACCCGGCCGCGCTGGCGCCCACCGCCGTCACGCAGCCCGCGCTCTTCACGCTCGAATACGCGCTCGCGCGGCGGCTGCTGTCGCTGGGCCTGCGGCCGCACGCGCTCATCGGCCACAGCGTCGGCGAGTTCGTCGCGGCGGTCATTGCCGGCGTGATGCGTCTGGAAGACGCCGCGCGCCTCGTCGCCCGCCGCGGCGCGCTCATGCAGTCCATGCCCGCCGGAACGATGCTGTCGGTGCGCCTCGGCGCGGACGATCTCGCCGCGCGGCTCGCGTCTTCGCCTTCCGTCTCGCTCGCCGCGGAGAACGGACCCACCGCCTGCGTGGCCGCCGGCCCCTCCGACGCCATCGCCGCGCTGCAGGCCACGCTCGAAGCCGAAGGCATCGCCTGCCGCGCGCTGCAGACCTCGCACGCCTTCCACTCCTCGATGATGGACGGCGCGGTCGCGCCCTTCGAGGCGCTCGTCGCCGAAGTCGCGTTGCACGCGCCGGCGATCCCGATCTTCTCCACGCTCACCGGCCGCCTTCTTGAAGACGCCGAAGCCACGAGCCCCGCGTATTGGGCAAGGCACCTGCGCGGCACCGTGCGCTTTTCGTCCGCGCTGCAAAGCGCGGCGGCAGCGGCGGCGAACCCGGTCTTCGTGGAAGCAGGTCCGCGCAACACGCTCGCCACGCTGGTGCGCCAGCACGGCGCGAAGGCGCTGGCCATCACGTCGAAGACAGGCATCGCTGCCGTTTCGCTGCTGCACGGCGAGCCGGCCGACGAGGCCCGCACGCTGCGCCTGGCAGCCGCGCGCCTGTGGACTTGCGGCGCCGATGTCGAGCTCGCCCGCCTGGCCGTGCCGGCCGGCGCGCGCCGCGTGTGCCTTCCCACCTATCCGTTCGAACGCAAGCGCCTCTGGGTCGACATCGCGCCAAGTGCGCCGGTGGCGGCCGCTCTTCCTGCGCTCGCGCCAGCCCTTCCGGCCCTTGCGGCCCTTCCCCCTGCCCTGCCTGTTCCACCCGTTTCATTGGAGTCGATCGTGACCGCTGTCGTGCCCTCGTCCCACCCGCCTCTACCGTCCCCCACCCTGCCCGCCGCCCCGCGCGCATCGTCGGTGGACACGCGATTGCGGACCTTGTTCGAAGACATCTCGGGCATCGACATGGCCGAGGCCGAAGGCCACGCCGCCTTCGCCGAACTCGGGCTCGATTCGCTCACGCTCACCCAGGCGGCCACGCAGATCAAGAAGACCTTCAAGGTCAACGTGAGCTTTCGCCAGTTGATGGAGAACTACCGCAGCTTCGATGCGCTCGCGGCGTTCCTCCAACAAAGCCTGCCGCCCGAAGCCGAGCCCGTGGTGGCTGCAGCGGCGGCGCCCGTCGCCGTGCCGCAAGCGGTGCAGCCGGTGGCACAGACCGCACAGACGGCACCGGCGATGCAGATGGCCAGCCAGTTGCCGCAATTGCCGACCGGTGCCGTCAACCAGCTGATTGCGCAGCAAATGGAATTGATGCGCCAGCAGCTCGCCCTGCTGTCTGGCACGACCGCCGCCGTGGCGATGGCCGCACCGGCTGCGGCGCCGGCGCCCGTCGCCGCAGAGACCGTGCCCGCACCGCAGCCGCAGGCCCAGGCGCAGCCGCAGCCGCAGCCGCAGCCGCAGGAAGCCTCGGCCGACGCGCCCCGCGAACCCGTGCGCTACGACGTCGCCAAGGCCTTCGGCGCCATCGCCCGCATCCACACCAAGCCCACCGCCGAGCCCAGCGCGAGGCAGAAGGCGCGGCTGGCCGCATTCGTGCGGCGCTACGTGGCGCGCACGCAGAACAGCAAGCGCTTCACCGAAGAAAACCGCGCCCACATGGCCGACCCGCGCGTGGTCAACGGCTTCCGCCCGATCACGAAAGAGATCACCTACCAGATCGTGATCGAGCGCTCCAAGGGATCGAAGATGTGGGACATCGACGGCAACGAATACGTCGACGCGCTCAACGGCTTCGGCCTGAACCTGTTCGGCTGGCAGCCCGACTTCGTGCAGGAGGCTGTGAAGAAGCAGCTCGATGCGGGCTACGAGATCGGCCCGCAGCATCCGCTCGCGGCCGACGTGACGCGGCTCCTGTGCGAACTCACCGGCTGCGAGCGCGCGGGCCTGTGCAACACCGGCTCGGAGGCCGTGATGGCGGCGCTGCGCATTGCGCGCACCGTCACCGGCCGCAGCACGGTGGCCGTTTTCACCGGCTCCTACCACGGCACCTTCGACGAAGTGCTGGTGCGCGCCGGCAAGGGCGGCAAGGGCCTGTCGGCCGCGCCGGGGGTGATGAGCGGCATGTTCGGCGACGTGCGCGTGCTCGACTACGGCACGCCCGAGGCGCTGGCCTTCATCCGCGAGAACGCCGAGGACCTGGCGGCCGTGCTGGTCGAGCCGGTGCAGAGCCGCCGGCCCGACTTCCAGCCGCGCGAGTTCGTGCAGGCGCTGCGCGAGATCACCACCGAGAGCGGCACCTGCCTCATCTTCGACGAGGTCATCACCGGCTTTCGCACGGGCCTGGGCGGCGCGCAGGAACTCTTCGGCGTGCGCGCCGACCTCGCCACCTACGGCAAGGTGATCGGCGGCGGCTTCCCGGTCGGCGTGATCGCGGGCAAGCGCCCGTTCATGGATGCGCTGGACGGCGGCGCCTGGCAGTACGGCGACGATTCGATTCCCGGCGTGGGCGTGACCTACTTCGCCGGCACCTTCGTGCGGCACCCGCTCGCGCTCGCCGCGGCCAAGGCCTCGCTCGAACACCTGAAGGCAGCCGGGCCCGCGCTGCAGGCCGCGCTCGGCGCGAGCACCACCGCGATGGCCGAGGAGCTCACCGGCTGGTGCGCCGAGGTCGGCGCGCCGATCGCCATTCGCCACTTCGCCTCGCTCTGGCGCGTGAACTGGCTCGAAGACCATCCGCTGCAGGACCTGCTCTTCGCAATGATGCGCAGCCGCGGCGTGCACATCCTGGACAACTTCCCGTGCTTCCTCACGACGGCGCACAGCCAGGAAGACATCGCGACGATCCAGCGCGCATTCAAGGAATCGGTCGCCGAGATGCAGGAGTCGGGATTCCTGCCGCGCCGCACGCCCGCCGTCTCCGGCTTCGAACTGCACAAGCCCGCCGAGGAGGGCTCGATCCTCGCGCGCGACGTCGACGGCCAGCCCTTCTGGTACGTGCCGGCCTCCGCCTCCTCCTCCCTCGCCCAAGTCATCAATGGAAAGACCACAGCATGAACGCCGTTCTCCGCCCCTCGGCCGCCAGCGGCCTCATCGAATGCGTGATTCCGACGACGGAGTCGCAGCGTGAAATCTGGCTCGGCGCCACCTTCAGCACCGAAGCCTCGCTGGCCTACAACGAATCCGTGGTGCTGCGCATCCACGGCCCGCTCGACCGGGGTGCGCTCGGCCGCGCCGTCACGAAGCTCGTCGCGCGCCACCAGTCGCTGCGCGCGAGCATCGCGCCGGACGGCAAGTGCATGCTGGTGAGCGAACCGGTCGACGACGTGATGGTGCAGCAGGACCTGAGCGGCCTGTCGCCCGAAGCGCTCGAACTCGCCATGAAGGCGGCGCACGACGAAGCGGTGCGCACGCCGTTCCCACTCGAGCACGGCCCCCTTTTCCGCGCGGCGCTCTACTGGCTGGGCGACGTCGACCACGAACTCGTGATGTCGGCCCACCACGTGGTGTGCGACGGCTGGTCGTGGGCGGTCTTGACCGAGCAGCTCGGCCACCTGTATGCCGAAGAGACGGGCGACGGCCTGCCGCTGAAGGCGGCGCCCGCCTTCGCGGACTTTGCCGCGCAGGAAGCGTCGGACGCGGCCGGCCCCGCGATGCAGGCGCACGTGGACTATTGGCTGGAGCGCTTCTCGGGCACGCTGCCGATGCTGGAGCTGCCGCCGGACCATCCGCGCCCCGCCGTGCGCACCTTCCCCTCGCGCCGCATCGAACACCTGCTCGACCGCCGCCTGGTGAGCGCGCTGCGCTCGAGCAGCGCCAAGACCGGCGCGAGCCTCTTCGCGGGGCTGCTCGGCGGGCTGGTGGCGACGCTGCACCGCCTCACCGGGCAGGACGACATCGTGGTCGGCATCCCGACCTCGGGCCAGCTCGCACGCGACATGCCGGGCCTGGTGGGCCACTGCGTGAACCTGCTGCCGCTGCGCATCGCGGCGCCGGCGCACGTGCGCTTCGACACGCTCATGGGCGAATGCAGCACCGCGGTGCTCGACGCCTTCGAGCACCAGGCGCTCACCTACGGCGCGCTGCTGGGCAACCTGTCGCTGCAACGCGACCCGAGCCGCGTGCCGCTGGTGAACGTGCTCTTCAACGTCGACCCCGACATGGCCGCGAGCGCCCAGACCTTCTCGGGCCTGCACGTCGTGCAGGACACCATCGCGCGGCAGTACGAGAACTTCGAGCTCTTCCTGAACCTGCGCCCGCTGGACGGCGGCCTGCAGATCGAGGCCCAGTACAACACCGACCTGTTCGATGCGCAGAGCGTCGCGCGCTGGCTGGACATGTTCGAGTGCATGCTCCAGTCGGCCGTGCGCAACCCGGGCGAGGCCATCGGCCGCCTGGAGGTGCTGTCGGCCGATGGTGCGCGCGCGCTCATCGCGCTGCAGCCGCGCGCGACCGCGCTCGAAGGCGCGCCGCTCGCGCATGCCGGCTTCGTGGCGCGCGCGCCGCAGCAGCCCGACCGCCCCGCGGTGCGCGACGGCGCGCGGCGCTGCAGCTACAGCGAGCTCGATGCGATGTCCAACCGCATGGCCCGGGCGCTGCGCGCACGGGGCGTGCGCCGCGGCGACCGCGTGGGGCTGTGCCTGGAGCGCAGCCTGGAGACGATCGTCGCGGTGATGGCGGTGCTCAAGAGCGGCGGCGCCTACGTGCCGCTGGACCCCAGCTTCCCGCAGGCGCGGCTGGACCATTACGCGAGCGACGCGAAGCTGCGGCTGATGCTCACCAGCTCGGACATCGCCACGGCTCCGCGCAAGTGGCGCGAGGGCGCGGAGAACGACATCTTCGAGATCGACCGCGACACCGGCTGGCACGACGAATCCGACCAGCCGCTCGCCCCGAGCCAGGACGACCCCGGCCCCGAGGACACCGCCTACGTCATCTACACCTCGGGCTCGACCGGCGTGCCCAAGGGCGTGTGCGCGCCGCACCGCGGCGTGGCGAACCTGCTGCAGTGGATGCAGCGCACCTCGGGCATCCACGCGGACGACCGGGTCGCCGCGGTGACCACGCTCTCCTTCGACATGGCGGTGCCCGACGTGCTGCTGCCGCTGGCAGCCGGCGCCGAGATCGTGATGGTGCAGCGCGAAACCGCGATGGACGGCAACCGCCTGTGCAAGGCGATCGCGGAGGAGCAGATCAGCTTCCTGCAGGCCACGCCCGGCATGTGGCAGCTGCTGCTCGATGCCCAGTGGCCGGGCACCCCGGGCCTGCGCGGCTGGACCGGCGGCGAGCCGCTGCGGCCCAGCCTCGCGAACGCGCTGTGCGAGCGCTGCGCCGAGATCTGGAACGGCTACGGCCCGACCGAGACCACCGTGTACTCCACCGCCTGGCGGGTGGATCCGCAGATCGTGGCCGCGCGCGGCGTGTCCATCGGCACGCCGGTGGACAACACCGGCATCTGGATCCTGGACGCCGACCTGCAGCCCTGCCCCATCGGCGTGCCGGGCGAGATCTGCATCTCGGGCGAGGGCCTCTCGCTGGGTTACCTCGACCGGCCCGAGCTCACCGCCGAGCGCTTCGTCACGACCCGCATCTTCGGCGTCGCCACGCCGCTCTACCGCACCGGCGACCGCGGCCGCTGGCGCAACGACGGGCTCATCGACCACCTCGGGCGCCTGGACTTCCAGGTGAAGGTGCGCGGCTACCGCATCGAGCCGGGCGAGATCGAGGCGCGCTGCTGCGAGGTGGCCGGCGTCTCGCGCAGCGTGGTCGTGGCCCGCGAGGACAGCCCGGGCGACGTGCGCCTGGTGGCCTACCTCGGTCGCACGCCGGGCACGGACTTCGACCTGGAGGCGCTGATGCGCCACCTGCGCGAGCACCTGCCGGCATTCATGCTGCCCCAACACGTGGTGGTGCTGGACGCGCTGCCCATGCTGCCCAACGGCAAGGTCGACCGCGTCGCGCTGCCCGCGCCGCAGGCGCTGCCGCGCGGCGACGTGCAGCGCGGCGCCGGCCCGCGCAACGACGTCGAGCGCCGGGTACTCGCGGCGATGGAGAAGGTGCTGAGCCTGCCCGGGCTGGACATGGAAGACGACTTCTTCACGATGGGCGGCCACTCGCTGCTCGCGGCGCGGCTGACCACGCTGCTGAGCCGCGAATTCGAGATGACGCTGCCGCTGCGCACGCTGTTCGAGGCGCCCACCGCCCAGAAGCTGGCCGCCGCGGTCGATGCGCTGTGCCGCGCGGGGAGCCGCTCGCAGGCCGCACTCGCCTGCAGGCCCGATCGCAAGGCTGCGCCGCTCACGCCGTCTCAGGAGCGCATCCGCTTCATGGAGGAGCTGCACCCCGGCCGCTCGGTCTACAACGCGCCGTCGGCGCAGCGCCTCTCGGGCCGCTTCGACATGGCGCGCTTCGATGCCGCGCTGCAGGAGATCGTGCGCCGCCAGCCCGCGCTGCGCACCTCCATGGGCATCGACCCCGAGAGCGGGCAGGCGCTGCAGATGATCCAGAAGTCGGCCCGCTTCGAGCTGCCCTTCATCGACCTGCGCGAGCTGCCGGCCGACCAGCGCGAGGCCGAGCTGACCGAGCGCATGCAGGAGCTGGCGGACCGGCCGATCGACATCCACCGCGCGCCGATGGCGCATGCGGCGGTGTTCCAGCTCGACGAGCAGGAGCACGTCTTCGTGTTCGTGCCGCACCACCTGATCTGGGACGGCTGGTCGTTCGACCTGATCCAGCGCGAGCTCTCGGCCATCTACGACGCGGCCGAGCGCGGCCGCCCGCATGCGCTGTCGGACATCGCCACCACGCACGGCGACTACGCCGAGTGGCTTGCGCAGTGGATGCGCCAGCCTTCGTTCCAGGAGCAGCTGGGCTTCTGGCGGCAGCGCTTCGCGGGAGCCGCCCGCGCACGCCTGCCCAACACCGACATGCCGCGGCGCGCGGGCAAGAGCGGCCAGGGCGGCGCCCACTGGATCCAGATCGACCTGGCCACCACCCAGGAGCTGCGCAAGGTGGCCCGCGAGATGGACGTGACGCTCAGCATGCTCACCTTCGGCCTCTACGCGATCACCCTGCGCAGCGTGATCGGCACGGAGACCGTGGTCATCGCCAACCCGGTGCGCGGCCGCCAGCAGCCCGAGACCGAAGACGTGATGGGCTTCTTCAACAACGTGCTGCCGATCGCGCTGCAGGTGGACCTGGCGCAGCCGCTGTCCGATTTCATGCGCTACGTGAAGGGCGAGCTGCTGGCGGTCATGAACTACCAGCAGGTGCCCTTCGAGAGCCTGATGACCGAGCCCGATGCGGCGGGCCAGGCCCGCATGACCGGGCCCTACCAGTCGATGTTCTCGTTCCAGGACGCGCGCGACCGCGCACGCCAGCTCGGAAGCCTGAAGACCCGCCAGCTGCACCTGATGCAGCGCGGCGCCACCGACGACATCGGCGTGTGGCTGATGGACAAGGCCCACGGCCTGGAAGGCGCGCTGATCTACAACGCCGACCTGTACGTGCGCGAGACCGGCGGGCAGCTGCGCGACCGCTACCTGGAAGTGCTGCGGCGCGCCCTCGCGCGGCCCGAGGCGGCGCTGGAATGGATCGCCAGCGAGGAGGACTCGCGCAGCGCGGCCTACCTGCGCAAGCTGTCGGTGGCGCAGGCGGCACCGGCGGCGCCGGCGCCCGAATCCGCGCCCGCGCAGGACCGCGCACAGGATCGCCCCCCGAGCACGTCGCACATCCTCAACCCCGAGCATGCGCGCCTCGCGCAGATCTGGGCCTCGGTGATCGGCATCGACGTCAACGAGATCCGCGCGAGCGACAACTTCTTCGACCTCGGCGGCGATTCGCTGCTGGTGCTGCGCGCGATCCAGCAGACCGAGCAGACGATGGGCTACCGCGTCCACTCGCGCCGCTACCTGTTCGAGAACCTCGGGCAGATCGCCTCGTCGGCCAAGGCCGCGCCCGACGTGGACACCTCGGTGCTGGGCAGCCTGCCGCCCGGCGGTGCCACCGGAGGTGCCGCGCGCGGCGAGGGTCTTCTCAGCCGCACGTTCGGCGGCTGGCTGCGCAAGGGGTGAATGCCATGGCTGTCGTTGCCTTCCCTCCACCCAAGGCCGCCAAGGCGCCCAGGGCGCCCGGCGTGCCCGTCGCCCCGCCGGCGGACGAGCGCCTCGCGCCCGAGCCTTTCATGTTCGGGCCGCACTCGCGCCAGCTCTTCGGCATCTTCCATGCCGCCGAGGCCGGCGCCCCTGGGACGATGGACAGCGCGGTGCTGCTGTGCGCGCCCTTCGGCCAGGAGGGCCTGCGCACGCACCGCTTCTTCAAGGTGCTGGCCGAGCGCCTGGCGCGCACGGGCGTCGCCACGCTGCGCTTCGACTTCCACGGCGCGGGCGATTCGCCCGGCGACGAATCGGAAGGTGAGTTCGACGGCTGGCGCCGCGACCTGGGCTGGGCGCACGGCGAACTGCGGCGGCGCGCGCCTCACGCGCGCATCGTCTGGATCGGCGCGCGCCTGGGTGCCACGCTCGCCGTGCTGGCCGCGCGCAGCGGGCGCAGCGATCCGGCGCGGCTGGTGCTCTGGGAGCCGGTGATCGACGGGCGCCGCTATGCACGCCACCTGCGCGAGCAGCACGTGGCGGCGATCGACACGACCTTCTGCATCCCCGACCTCGCCTGGCGCCGCAGCCTCGCGCGGGAACCCGATGCGCTGCCCGAGGAAGCGCTGGGCGCCAGCCTCTCGCCGGCGCTGCGCGCGCAGCTGCACGCCCTCACGCCGCAGTCGCTGCCGCTCACGGCCCTGCACGAGACGCTGGTGCTCGCGTCGCCCGACGACGCACTCACCGCGCAATGGGCCGCCGAGCAGCAGTCGCGCCACATGCCGGTGCGCCTGTCGTACTTCCAGCACCCGCTGGACTGGACCTCCGACCCCTACCCCAACAGCGCCATGGTGCCGGCCGATGCGCTCGGCCGCCTGCAGGGAGCCGTTCATGAATGAGATGACACAGACGCCGATGCGCTTCGGCCCGGGCGATGCGCTAGTGGGCATGCTCACCGTGCCCGCCGGGCGCACGCCCGCCCCGGTGGCCTGCCTGATGTTCAACATGGGCGCGAACCACCGGGTCGGCCCGCGCCGCATCAACGTGAAGCTGGCGCATGTGCTGGCCGCGCGCGGCGTGAGCAGCCTGCGCTTCGACTTGGGCGGCGTCGGCGACAGCGACCCGCTGGACACCGCGCCCGACCTGCAGACGCGCGCCGTGCACAGCCTGCAGGCGGCCATGGACGCGGCCGAGCGCACATTGGGCATCCGCCGCTTCGCGGTGATGGCCATGTGCTCGGGCGTGGAGCATGCGATGTCCACGGCCGTCGCGGACCCGCGCGTGACGGCGCTCTCGCTGTTCGACGGCTTCGCCTTTCCGCAGCGCCGCACGCGCTGGGAGCGCACCCTGCGCCGCGCGCTCGCGGCGCCCACGCATCCGTCGTTCCCGGGCAAGGCCTGGCGCTGGGTCCAGCGCCATCTGCTGCGCGCCGAGGCCGCCAAGGCGATGCCCGGCTTCTTCGTGGAGCGGCAGACGCCCGCGGTGAACGCCGTGTGGTTCGACGCGACCATGCGCCGGCTGCACGACCGCGAGGTGGCGATCCAGCTCCTTTATTCGGGCTCGCTGCATGTGTGCGACCGCGACCGCGACCAGCTCGGCGCCTTCCGCGACGCGCCGTTCGCGCAATCGCTGGACTACGAATTCATGCGCGCGGTCGACCACACGGTCTGCACGGCCAGGGGCCAGCAACTGTTCCTCGAGGCCGTGAGCGACTGGGTGGCCGAGCAATGCCTGGGCACCCGGGCCGCGTGGCCGAGCGCCAGCCGGCCGGACGCAGGCGCCGTGCGGGCCGCCATGTCCACCCAGTGGGCCGCGCCCTGAAACCGATCACCGACACACCGACCCACCGAAAGCCAAGGAGAACCTCATGAACCGCATCGACCCAGCGATCGCGCCCCGCGGCGCCCGCGCCCTGTTCTTCGGCAACCATCCCGCCCGCGCCTGGCCCGCGGCCGGACGGGTGCGATGGCTCGCGATGGCGCTGCTGCTGTCGCTCGGCCTGGCCGGCTGCGTGCCGGGCTTCGGTACGCCCGGCGTGCTGCGCAACGAAGACGGCACGGTCGGCACGAACAAGGTCAAGACCATCACGCCCGAGCTGATCCGCATGCAGAACGCCGGCAACACGGGGCTGGCGCCGGAGGTGAAGGCGCTGTTCGGCCGCGCGTCTGCCTACACCATCGGGCCGGGCGACGTGGTGGGCGTGATCGTCTACGACCATCCCGAGCTGCTGCCCAATGCGGGCGCGGTGATCGCGCAGCAGAGCGACCCGACCGGCGTGACCGTGGCGCCCGGCTTCATCGTGGACGCATCGGGCGAGATCAGCTTTCCCTACATCGGCCGCACCAAGCTGCAGGGGCTCACCGAAAGCGGCGCGTCGGAGCTGATCGCACGCCGCATCCGCGCCTACATCAAGGCGCCCCAGGTGAGCGTGCGGATCCAGTCGTTCCGCAGCCAGCGCGCCTACGTGGAGGGCGAGGTGCGCACGCCGGGCCTGCAGATCTTCACCGACGTGCCGATGACGCTGGCCGAGGCGCTGAACCGCGCCGGCAGCATCACCGCCACGGGCGACCGCTCGAACGTGGCGCTGTCGCGCGGCGACACCACGGTGGTGATTGACCTGCTGCAGCTCAAGCGCTTCGGCGCCGACGCGAACAACATTCCGCTGCGCAACGGCGACATCGTGTACGTGGGCAGCCGCGACGACAGCCGGGTCTACGTGATGGGCGAGATCCTGCGGCCCTCGGCGCTGCTCATGCGCAACGGCCGCCTGAGCCTGAACGAAGCGCTCGGCGATGCGGGCGGGCCCGACCTGTTCTCCTCCGACCCGGGCCAGATCTACGTGATCCGCAATGCGTCGCGCAGCGACGCGGGCCCCGACACGACCGAGATCTTCAACATCAACGCGAAGAACCCGGCCGCGCTCGCGCTGGCCGACCGCTTCGAGCTCAAGCCGCGCGACGTGGTCTACGTGGACCGCGTGCCGCTGGTGTCGTGGAACCGCGTTGCCAGCCTGATCCTGCCCGCCGCGCAGGTCGTGAACCTCGCCCGCGACACCGCCCGCAGCCGCTAGGCCGCCCGCCCTGCCCGCCCCCCCCCGCAC
>NZ_JXQQ01000004.1 GCF_000834655.1 Variovorax paradoxus | reverse complement strand
TTACAGCCCAGAAAACCCCAGTCAGCAATGACTGGGGTTTTTTGCTTTGAGGATTTGAAATCGCCCGTTCGCTCGAACCCGGTAAGCGAATAAATGCCGGGTGAAATAAGAGGTGACTCGCCGCCCACCAAATAAAAAAGCCCAATGGAACTCCATTGGGCTTTTTGCTGGGGCCTAACAAGGCCCTGTTTGTCACTATTTCCTTGCGATCAGGCAGCCAACCGCTGCTCAATGGCAGCCTTTGTCTCCGGCAGCTCCTTCGGCAAGTGATGCGACAGCTGCTGGAAAAGCTCGGCATGCAGCTTCAGCTCCGCCTGCCAGGCTGCCTTGTCGATACTCGTCACAGTGGCGAACTGCTCGGCGCTGAATTCCAGCCCCGTCCAATTCAAATCCTCGTAGCGCGGACTCACACCGGTGATGTGCTCGACGCCTTCGGTCTTCTTGCCTTCGATGCGGTCGATCATCCACTTCAGCACGCGCATGTTCTCGCCATAGCCAGGCCAGACGAACTTGCCATCGGCACCCTTGCGGAACCAGTTGGTCGTATAGATCTTGGGCAGCTTCGCGCCCGAGGCCTCGAGCTTCTTGCCGACATTGAGCCAGTGCTGGAAATAGTCCGCCATGTTGTAGCCAGCGAACGGCAGCATTGCAAACGGGTCGCGACGCACCACGCCTTGCTGGCCGCCGGCGGCAGCGGTTGTTTCGGAACCCATAGTCGCAGCCATGTAGACGCCTTCGACCCAATTGCGCGCCTCGGTCACCAGCGGCACCGTGGTCGAGCGGCGGCCACCGAAGATGAAGGCATCGATCGCCACGCCCTTCGGATCGTCCCAAGCATCGTCGAGCGCCGGATTGTTCGTCGCTGCCACGGTGAAGCGCGAGTTCGGGTGCGCCGCCTTGGCGCCGGTTTCCTTGGCGATCTGCGGCGTCCAGTCCTTGCCCTGCCAGTCGGTCAAATGCGCGGGCAGCGTCTTGGTGTCTTGCTCCATGCCTTCCCACCACACATCGCCGTCGTCGGTCAGCGCGACGTTCGTGAAGATCACGTCGTTGTTCAGGCTGTCCATGCAGTTCGGATTGGTCAGCATGTTGGTGCCTGGCGCCACGCCGAAGTAGCCAGCCTCAGGGTTGATGGCGTAGAGGCGCCCGTCCTTGCCGGGCTTGATCCAGGCGATGTCGTCGCCGATGGTCGTGACTTTCCAGCCTTCGAAGCCGGCGGGTGGCACCAGCATCGAGAAGTTCGTCTTGCCGCAGGCGCTCGGAAAGGCAGCTGCCACGTGGTACTTCTTGCCTTCGGGGTTCGTAACGCCGAGGATCAGCATGTGCTCGGCCAGCCAGCCTTCGTCGCGGCCCATGTTCGAGGCGATGCGCAGCGCGAAGCACTTCTTGCCCAGCAGCGCATTGCCGCCGTAGCCCGAGCCGTAGCTCCAGATCTCGCGCGTCTCGGGGTAATGAACGATGTACTTGGTCTTGTTGCAGGGCCAGGACACGTCCTTTTGCCCGGCTTCGAGCGGCGCACCCACGGTGTGGACGCAGGGCACGAATTCGCCGTCGGCGCCCAGCACCTCGTACACGGCCTTGCCCATGCGGGTCATGATGCGCATGTTGACCGCCACGTAAGGGCTGTCGGAGAGTTCGATGCCGATGTGCGCAATCGGCGAGCCCAGCGGACCCATGCTGAACGGCACCACATACATCGTGCGGCCCTTCATGCAACCGTCGAAAAGCGGCTGCAGCGTGGCGCGCATCTCGGCCGGGGCCATCCAGTTGTTGGTGGGGCCGGCGCTTTCCTTCTCGTTGGAGCAGATGAACGTGCGGTCTTCGACGCGTGCGACGTCGGTCGGGTCGGACACCGCGAGGAACGAATTGGGCCGCTTGGCGGGGTTGAGCTTCTTGAAGGTGCCCGCGTCGACCAGCTGCTGGCAAAGACGGTCGTACTCTTCCTTGCTGCCGTCGCACCAATAGATGGCCTCGGGTTTGCACAGCGCGGCCATCTCGGCCACCCAGGCAATCAGTTTCGCGTTCTTGACGTATGAGGGCGCCTGAATGGCGAGGCCCTTCATCGTGGGTGCGTTCATCGGAAATCTCCTAAGTTGAAAAATCGTCTTTCCGAACGGGACGCCGTGCCTGCAATGGGCGCGGAGGTCCGTTTGAGAAAACGTTTCGCGAAGGGAGACTGCGCCGTCGCGGGCCGCACCGCCCGCGGACGACTGCCCAACAGGCTGTCAGGCCAAGTAGACAGCGATGGATGCCAGGAGAAGCATCAGCACGCCGCCTGCGAGCGGGAGCACGATGGGCATCAGGTGGACGACCGATTCGACGGCGTCATGTTCGGCGGCTGCGGCGTGGCCGGGCTCGACGGGAGTGGGGTTGGACATCGGGAAGTACCTCGAATACACAAATGACAAAACTGGCGGCATTTTACCGGCGGGGCTCTACAGAGCGGTCTAGGGGGTTGCGAGCCCCCTCTCACACGCTCAATGCTGTTCCTCGGCTTCGAAGCCGGCGTCCTTCAGCGCGGTCAGCACGCTGGCAAGATGGGCCCGTCCGCGGGTCTGCAGGACCAGCTCGATGTCGACGTTCTGGGCCGCCAACATCGTGAACGCGCGCTGATGGTGGACTTCATCGACGTTAGCGCCCGCTTCGGCCACAGTCGCCGTAATCTCGGCCAGCGAACCCGGCACATCGCGCGCGCTCACACGTACCCGCGCCAGCCGTCCGGCCCGCACCATGCCGCGTTCGATGATGGCTGCGAGCAGCAGCGGATCGATGTTTCCGCCCGAAAGCACCAGCCCGACACGCTTGCCCTTGAAGCGCTCGGGATGCCGGATCAGCGCCGCGAGACCAGCAGCACCCGCACCTTCCACCAGGGTTTTCTCGATCTCCAGCAGCATCAATACGCCCTGCTCGATGTCGCCTTCGTCCACCAGCACCAGGTCGTCGACCTTGCTCGCGATGATCTCCTGCGTCAGCACGCCGGGCGTGCCCACGGCGATGCCCTCGGCGATGGTGCTCTTGCCCTGCACGTGGTGCGTGCCCTTGACGGCATTGACCATGCCGGGGAACCGCGTGGTCTGCACGCCCACGATCTCGATGTCCGGCTTGCGATCGCGCGCCGCGACTGCCATGCCCGCGATCAGCCCGCCGCCGCCGACCGCCACGACCAGCGTGTCGAGATCGGGCACCACGTCGAGCATCTCGAGCGCCACCGTGCCCTGGCCGGCGATGATGGCTTCGTCGTCGTAGGGGTGTACGAAGGTCAGCCCTTCGCGCTCGGCAAGCTCCAGCGCATGCGCGCGGGCCGCATCGAGCGTGTCGCCGTGCAGCACCACTTCGGCGCCGAAACCGCGCGTGCGTTCGATCTTCACGCCGGGCGTGAAGCGCGGCATCACGATCAGGGCCCGCAGGCCCAGCCGCTGCGCGTGATAGGCCACACCCTGCGCATGGTTGCCGGCCGACATCGCGATCACGCCGCGCGTGCCGGCCTCCGAAAGATCGACCAGCTTGTTGCAAGCGCCACGCTCCTTGAATGAGGATGTGAACTGCAGGTTCTCGAACTTCAGGAACACCTGCGCACCGACGATCTCTGAGAGCGTGCGCGACTCGACGCAGGGCGTATTGAGCACCTGCCCCTCAAGGCGCACCGCGGCGCGCCGGATTTCTTCGATTCCAACCATGGCGCGCATTGTGGGCTGGAATCGCTGGATCAGGGTTTTTACCCTTTCGGCGTCTTCCCGAAGCTAAAAGTCTGCGTTATGGTCTCTCCACGAAATTCCTCATTGGAGGTTGCCTGATGGTCAAGCGTGCGGGTGTCGATGTAGTGGCTGCTGCGGTACGCGGGCAGGCATTGCCTTCGCCTGGCCTCAAGGAAGCGCCGGTGCTCGAGCTCATGTGCTCGCACTTCGTGCTCACGCTCGCAGCCAAGCAGGGGCCGCGCTTCAATGTCCGGCGTGATATCAACGGATTGCTCTCGCTCACGGGACGCCACCTCGTGTGGCCTGCCGCGGTATTGCAGCGACTGCGCGAGTTCCTCGGCCGACGCTGCGCGGGCAACGAGGCATGGAAGGGCGTCGAGAATTTCGATGGTCGCACGCTGCTGGAGCGCCATGGCGTGTGGCGCGGTCCGTATGAAGAAGGCACGCTTTTCTTCTACCTGGACGAATATGCGAAGGACCAGCCGAAGGACCTGCTCTCGGTGCTCGCCGTCACGCGTGATTGGCTCACGCATGCCCTGCGCAAGCAGTCGACCCTGGTCGAGAAGAACATCGACGCACTGGCGGGCTTGCTGCAACTGAACAAGGCCGAGCGTGCGCTGCTGCTCTACGGCACGCTTGCGCGGTATCAACGCGACCTGCGCTCGCTGCTGGTCGAGTTCAAGGTCAACAACGCGCCCGAGGCTTACGCCGCCATTGCAGACATCGCCGGCGTCAACGCGAGCGAAGTCGGCGAGGCATTGCGCGCGGGCTCGCGGCTCGAGCGCATCGGCCTCGTCGAGAACCTGATTTCGGAACACAACATCACCGACCTCGCCGACCTCATGAAGGTCAGCGAGAAGCTGCCGCCGGTTCTCATGCGCGAGTACCGCGACCACAACGAATTGATGGCCGTGTTCACGCGGCCCTCGGCCAAGAGCGCGCTCACGCCGCACGATTTTTCCTTCGTCGAAGAAGACGCGCAGATGCTCGTCACGCTGCTGCGCGCCGCCGTTGCGCGCAAGGAGCCCGGCGTCAACGTGCTGCTCTACGGCCCTCCCGGCACCGGCAAGACCGAGCTCGCGAAAGTGGTCGCGCAGGCCGCGGGCCTTGAGCTCTTCGAGGTCGAATACGCCGACCGCGATGGCAACTCGCTGAGCGGCCGCGACCGCTACCGCTCGCTTCAGATCGCGCAGGTGTTCCTGAAGGGCAGCGCGCAGGCCGCGTTGCTCTTCGACGAGGTCGAGGACGTGTTTCCGCCGATCAGCACCGAGGCCGCGCAATTCATGGCGCGCGCCGAGCAGATTCCTGCGCCCACCAGCGGCAGCGTGAGCGGCAAGGCATGGGTCAACCAGATCCTGGAGGCCAACCCGGTGCCTACGCTGTGGGTCACCAACCGCATCGAGCAGATCGACCCTGCGTTCCGCCGCCGCTTCGCCTACCACCTCGAACTCAAGTCGCCGCCGCCCGGCGCGCGCGAGCAGCTCGTGAAGAAGACGCTCGAAGGCGTCGTGGTGTCCGAGGCCTTCACCGCCAAGCTGGCCGAGCGCAAGGGCCTCACGCCGGCGCAGATCCGCACCGCGGTGCGCTTTGCGGGCCTGGCCAAGACCGACGATGCCTCGATGGAAGGCCTCATCGAGCGGCAGCTGCGCAACGCCGACCTCGCCCTTGGCACGCTCGACACCGGTCGCGGCGAGCGCCGCAACGTCACCACCTACGACCTCGACATGCTCAACGTCGAGACCCGCTTCGAGATTCCGCGCATCGTCGAGGCGCTCAAGGCGCGCGGCCACGGCACGCTGTGCTTCTACGGCGCGCCGGGCACCGGCAAGACGGCGCTGGCCGAGCACATCGCGCGGGCCGTGGGCCGGCCGCTCATCATCAAGCAGGCCAGCGACCTCATGAGCAAGTACGTCGGCGAGACCGAGCAGAACATGGCCGCCATGTTCAAGGAGGCCGAGGCCGAGAAGGCGGTGCTGCTGCTGGACGAGGCCGACTCCTTCCTGCAGGACCGCCGCAGCGCGCAGCGCACCTACGAGGTCACCGAGGTCAACGAGATGCTGCAGGGCATGGAGCGCTTCAACGGCGTGTTCGTCTGCACCACCAACCTGCTCGACCGGCTCGACCAGGCGGCGCTCAGGCGCTTCACCTTCAAGATCAAGTTCAAGCCGCTCACGGCCGTGCAGCGCGAGCGCATGTTCGTGACCGAGGCGCTCGCGGGCGACGCAGCGCTCCTGACCGGCGAAGTGAGAACGCGGCTCGCGCAATTGGCGCAGCTGTGCCCCGGGGATTTCGCGGCGGTGAAACGCCAGACCGATATCCTCGCGGTCGAATTTTCGGCGGCGGAGTTTCTCGACCAGCTCGAGGCCGAGCATCGCATCAAGCCCGAGGTCCGCGAATCGCGCGGCATGGGCTTCGTGCAGTAAAGATCAACAAACGGGGGTGTCCGCCGTCGCGGGCACGAGGAGGACATCCATGGGCTTTCGCAATACAGACCTGCGGCAGCTGCCGCGTCCCGGCGCGTGTGCCGCGGCGGCGGCGCTCGTCGTAGCCGGCCTGCTGGCGGGCTGCGGCGGTGGTGGCGGGGGTGGAGGAGGAGGCGGCGGCGGCTTTCCAATCGTCGGCGGGCCGCCACCCGTCGTCAATCCGCCCACCGACGGCGGCAGCGGAGGCGGCGGCCTCGTTCCCTCTTCGGAGGTTGCGGGCCTGTGCGCCGCGCCGCGCCGCGGCATCAATCCCGAAACCGGGAGTGCCTACCCCGACACCGCGGGCACCGTCGACAACGAGAAGACCTGGGTGCGCAGCTGGATCGACGAAACCTACCTTTGGTACAACGAGGTGCCGGCCACGCTCAAGGCGGCCGATTACGCGACCCCCGTCGCCTTCTTCAACGTGCTCAAGACGCCGGCCACCACCGCGCCCTCGGGCCGGGCGAAGGACCGCTTCCACTACGTCTACGACACCGAGGTGTATCGCCAGCTCTCCAATGCCGGCATCTCGCCGGGCTACGGGATCGAGTTCGCATTCTTGCGCAGCTCCCGGCCGAACCGCGACCTGCGCGTGGCCTTCGTCGAGCCGCACTCCAGCTCGCCTGCCGCGGCCCAAGGCATCGCGCGCGGTGCGCGGATCCTCGAGATCGACGGCATCGACGTGCTCAACAGCACCAACACGACCGTGATCAACCGCGGCCTCTCGCCGCAGGCGGCCGGCGAGAAGCACACCTTCAAGCTGGAGCAGGACGGCGCGACGCGCACCCTGGAGCTCACCGCGGCCAACGTCACCCGCACGCCGGTGCAGAACGTCAAGACCATCGGAGATCCGGGCAACCGGGTGGGCTACCTGCAGTTCAACGACCACATCACCACCTCCGAGGCGCAGCTCATCGCGGCGGTGAACCAGCTCAAGGGCGACGGCATCCAGGACCTGGTGCTCGACATGCGCTACAACGGCGGCGGCCAGCTCAACATTGCGAGCCGGCTGGCCTACATGGTGGCTGGGCCCAGCCAGACGGCGGGCAAGACCTTCGAGTTGCTGAGCTTCAACGACAAGAACCCGTTCCGCCTCACGCTCGCGCAGGCCCTCACGCCGTTCCTGGGCACCAGCCGCACCAACCAGCCGCTGCCCACGCTCGGCCTCTCGCGCGTCACCGTGCTGACCAGCCCCGACACCTGCTCGGCCAGCGAGTCGGTCATCAACAGCCTGCGCGGCATCGGCGTCACGGTCAACCTCGTGGGCGGCACCACCTGCGGAAAGCCCTACGGCTTCTACCCGCAGGACAACTGCGGCACCACCTACTTCGCGATCCAGTTCAAGGGCGTGAACCAGGCGGGCTTCGGCGACTACGGCGACGGCTTCGCGCCCAACGCGAACTGCACCGTGGCCGACGACTTCAGCCACCAATTGGGCGACCCCGCCGAGGCGCGGCTTGCTGCGGCGCTCGCGCTGCGAAACGCCGGCGCGTGTCCGGTGCCCACGGCATCGGCCAAGGCCGCGCCGGGCACCGGCCTGGACAAGGTTGAGGCCGCGCCCGAGGAAGAGCAGCCGGCCCTCCTGAACCGCTCGCCGCTGCGCGAGAACCGGCTGATCGACCTGCCGCCGACCGCGGGCTGACAGGAGTCGACAGATACCGGGGCCGCCTCGCGCGGCCCCGCGGAAAACCCCTAGCCACAGCACCTTGCCATGCGTGGGCTTCGGCCCTTAGAGTTTGGCAAACGTTTGCGCAAACCTTTGCGCAAACGTTTGTATTCCAGTGTCCTCGACTGGGAAACCAAATTCTTAGGAGAAGCAGATGCGCAAATGGATCCGGACGGTGTTCACCCTCATCGTCGTCGCCGTGCTTGCGGGTTGCGGTGGCGGCGGCGACGGCAACGGCGGCATCGGGCTCGCGCCCGGCTTCGGCGCGGCGCCGCCGCCCGCGCACAAGATCATCATCGACAGCGACTACAACACCATGAGCGACGACGGCCAGCTCGGCGTCATGGCCGCGCAGCTTCAGGCGCAGGGCAAGGTCCAGGTCATGGGCATCAGCGTGGTCTCGGGCAACCAGTGGCTCAAGCAGGGCGTGGCCGATGCGCTGATGTCGGTCGAGCGGCTCGGGGTGGGCGACCGCATCGGCGTGTACGTGGGCGAGAACTACGCGCTCAATCACACCTTTGCGGACGTCGAGGCCGAAATGGCCGCTGGTGCAGGCGGCGACGGCTACCTGGGCGCCTGGAGCGGCCCCGAGCCCAAGACCGACGCGGACCTCAAGCCCTCGCCCGACGGCTTTGCCGCCCGCACGCTGGTGCAGCGCAAGAGCGCGGTCGACTTCATCATCGACACCGTCAAAGCCAATCCGAACGAGGTCACCATCCTGGCCATCGGCCCGCTCACCAACATCGCGCTCGCGGTGAAGAAGAGCCCCGACATCGTGCCGCTGATCAAGAAGATCATCTACATGGGCGGCGCCGTCGACGTGCCGGGCAACACCACCAAGGCGGCCGAGTTCAACTGGTGGTTCGACCCCGATGCTGCGCAGTTCGTGGTGCGCCTGCCCATTCCGCAGGTGATCGTGCCGCTGGACGTGACCGACACCGTGTTCCTCACCAAGCCGGTGTACGACCGCATCGCCCACCCGGCCAAGCCGACCGCCGTGACCGAGGTGTTCCGCAAGCTCAACGGCTATGGCTTCAGCGGCACGAACGGCTTCGAGAACAACCCCGACTACACGCAGAACATCTGGGACACCCTCACGCTCGCCTACCTGATCGACCCGACCTACGCGACCAGGACGGTGGAGCGCTACGTCGACGTGGTGGCCAAGCCGGGCGCCGCCGACAACGGCCGCTCGATCGGCTACGCCTCGCAGCCCGCGGGCCCGACGCTGCAGAAGATGACGGTGGTGCAGCGCTTCGACAACGCGCGCTTCTTCGAACTCTTCATCGACCTGCTCACGCGGCCCGTGCCGATCACCCTGCCCGCAGCCACGAACTGAACGCGCAAGGGAACACCGCGGAACCGGCTTCGCCACCAAAGTGCGCGAAGCCTGGGGGGAGAGCCCTTCAGAACGCCGAGCACACGCGCAGCACCTCGGCACCATAAGCCTCGAGCTTCTTGGTGCCGATGCCGCTGATGCCCTGCAGGTCCTCGAGCGTCGCCGGAGCGCGCTCGGCGATCGACGCCAGCGTGGCATCGTGAAAGATCACGTAGGCCGGCAGGTTGTGCTCCTTGGCCACCTCGCCGCGCCAGGCCTTGAGGGCCTCGAAGCGCTTCTTTCCGGTGTCGTCGAGCTTGGCGGCAGCTGGCGAGGGCGCCCCCTTGGCGACTTTCTCGCGACGCGTCTTGCGCTCGGCCGGTGACGAGATCGACTCGCGCAGCGTCACCGCCGCCTCGCCCTTGAGCACCGCGCGCGAGCCTTCGGTGAGCTTGAGCGTGTTGAACGCCTCCGCATCGACCGCCAGCGCGCCCGTGGCGATCAACTGGCGCAGCACGCCGCGCAACTGCACCTCGCTGAACTCCGCGCCCAGCCCGAAGGTGCTGATGCGCTCGTGGCCGAACTGCTTGACCTTCTCGGTCTCCTTGCCGCGCAGGATGTCCATGATGTGCCCCGCGCCGAAGCTGATGCCGCTCAGCTGCTGCACGCGGTAGATGGTGCTCAGCAGCTTGCGCGCGGCATCGGTGCCGTCCCACACCTGCGGCGGGTTCAGGCAGTTGTCGCAGTTGCCGCAGGGCGTGCTCTTCTCGCCGAAGTAGCCCAGGAGACGCACGCGCCGGCAGTCGCTCGCCTCGGCGAGCGAGAGCAGGGCGTCGAGCTTGCCGCGCATCACCTGCTTGAACTCTTCGCCCGCCGGGCTCTCGTCGATCATGCGGCGCTGGTTGACCACGTCGTTCAGGCCGTAGGTCATCCAGGCATCGGCCGGGGCGCCGTCGCGGCCGGCGCGGCCGGTTTCCTGGTAGTAGCCCTCGATGTTCTTGGGCATGTCCAGGTGGCCGACGAAGCGCACGTCGGGCTTGTCGATGCCCATCCCGAATGCGATGGTCGCGACCATCACGATGCCTTCTTCGCGCAGGAACCGGTCCTGGTGCTTCTGGCGCACCGCGGCGTCCAGGCCCGCGTGGTACGGCAGGGCGTTGATGCCTGCGCCCTGCAGCGTCGTCGCGAGGTCTTCCACGCGCTTGCGCGACTGGCAATAGACCACGCCCGCATCGCCTTCGTGCTCGCGCTCGATGAAGCGCAGGAGCTGCGTGGTCGCGTCCTTCTTCTCGACGATGGTGTAGCGGATGTTCGGCCGGTCGAAGCTGGAGACGAACTGGCGCGCTTCTTCCAGCTGCAGCCGCTCGACGATGTCGGCGCGCGTGAGCGCATCGGCCGTGGCAGTGAGCGCGATGCGCGGCACGCCCGCGTAGCGCTCGTGCAGCACGGTGAGCGCGCGGTACTCGGGACGGAAGTCGTGGCCCCACTGGCTCACGCAATGCGCCTCGTCGATCGCGAACAGCGACAGCTTGCCGCGCTCCTTGAGCGAATCGAGCTGCGACAGGAACCGCGGCGTGTTCACGCGCTCGGGCGCCGCGTAGAGCAGCGTGATCTCGCCGCGCAGCATGCGGCGCTCCACGTCCTGCGTCTGTTCCCAGTCGAGCGTGGAATTGAGGAACGCCGCATTCACCCCCGCCTCGTGCAGCGCGCCGACCTGGTCGTGCATCAGCGCGATCAGCGGCGACACCACCACCGCAACGCCGCGCCCCGCGCGCTGGCGCGCGATGGCCGGGATCTGGTAGCAGAGCGACTTGCCGCCGCCCGTGGGCATCAGCACCAGCGCGTCGCCGCCGCCCACCACGTGATCGACGATGTCCTGCTGGGCACCGCGGAACTGCGAATAGCCGAAGACTTCGTGGAGGATTTCGGCCGGTGCGGTGCTGCTGCCGGGGGCGTCGAGGGGATGGGGTGCGAGAGAGGACACGGGCGGCGGAGGCGGACGTCGGGAGGGGATGGGGGGCGGGCTGGCGGGGGAGGCGTCGATTGTCCCCCAGCAACCCGGAGATGACTGTGGCACGAGCTTTGCAATGGTGACCCCCGTCCCGCCGCCTTTCTTGTCTAGACAGCAATCTGGTGCATCTTCCTGAAGAAATGCACCGAAACGACCCTCCCGGGTTATCCTGTATATACAAGTTGGGGCGCTTGGCAACAATGCGAGGCGCGCGCAGCCCGGCCACCGGGGCGCACCGCCGAGCCATCTCAAGAAACGGAACCAGGAGTACCCATGGTCAAGAAGACGCTAGTTGTGAAAATCGCTTCGCTGCTGGCAGCAGGTGCATGTGCAGCAGGCATGGCCGGCACGGCCGCCGCCCAGGACACGAAGATCTCGCTCGGCATGTCCGGCTGGACCGGCTTTGCGCCGCTCTCGCTGGCCGACAAGGCCGGCATCTTCAAGAAGAACGGCCTGGACGTCGAACTAAAGATGATCCCCCAGAAGGACCGCCACCTGGCCCTGGCCTCGGGCGCCATCCAGTGCGCCGCCACCACGGTGGAAACGCACGTGGCCTGGAACGCCAATGGCGTGCCGATCGTGCAGATCTTCCAGATGGACAAGTCCTACGGTGCCGACGGCATCGCGGTGCGCAACGACGTGAAGACCTTCGCCGACCTCAAGGGCAAGTCCATCGGCGTGAGCGCGCCCGGCACCGCGCCGTACTTCGGCCTGGCCTGGATGCTCAGCAAGAACGGCATGAGCCTGAAGGACGTGAAGGTTGTCTCGCTCGAGCCGCAGCCTGCCGCCCAGGCGTTCGTGGCCGGCCAGAACGACGCCGCCATGACCTACGAGCCCTACCTCTCGACCGTGCGCGCCAACCCGGCGGCCGGCAAGATCCTGGCCACCACGCTCGACTACCCGATGGTGATGGACACCGTCGGCTGCGCGCCCACCTGGCTCAAGGCCAACCCCAAGGCCGCCGCCGCGCTCACCAAGTCGTACTTCGATGCGCTGGACATGATCAAGGCCGACCCGGCCAAGTCGAACGAACTCATGGGCTCGGCCGTCAAGCAGAGCGGCGAGCAGTTCGCCAAGTCGTCGGCGTACCTGCGCTGGCAGGACAAGGCGGCCAACCAGAAGTTCTTCGCCGGCGAACTCACCACCTTCATGAAGGAAGCCGCGGCGATCCTGCTGGAGGCCGGCGTGATCCGCAAGGCCCCTGAAGACTACGCAGTCACCTTCGATGCAAGCTACGTCAAGTAAGACGCTGCCCCAGGTGCCGCCCCGCGCGGCATCGGCGGGCGCCGTGTCACCTCCACCCGCCGTGGCGCCCGTGCGCCGCCGCGCGTTCGCGCCGCTCGAACCCATCGGCGCCCGTGCGCGCGTGCTGCTGGGGCTCGGTTTCTTCGTCGTGTTCGTGCTCGTGTGGTCGCTCGCCACGCTCGGCGGCTTCGTTTCGCCGACCTTCCTTGCGAGCCCGCCCACCATGGTCAAGGAGGGCTGGCTCCTCTTCACCGAATACGGCTTCATCGGCGACATCGGCATGACCGTGTGGCGCGTGTTCGGCGGCTTCCTGCTCGCCGCCGTCTTCGCGGTGCCGCTGGGCATCGCGATGGGCACGTGGAAAACCGTCGAGGCCTTCTTCGAGCCCTTCGTCTCTTTCTGCCGCTACCTGCCGGCGTCGGCCTTCATTCCGCTGCTCATTCTCTGGGCGGGCCTGGGCGAAATGCAGAAGCTGCTGGTGATCTTCATCGGCTCGTTCTTCCAGATCGTGCTGATGGTGGCCGTCACCGTGGGCGGCGCTCGGCGCGACCTCGTCGAAGCGGCGTACACCCTCGGCGCGAACAGCCGCGGCATCGTCGCGCGCGTGCTCATTCCGGGCGCCGCGCCGGGTATCGCCGAAACGCTGCGCCTTGTGCTCGGCTGGGCATGGACCTACGTGATCGTGGCGGAGCTGATCGGCTCGTCCTCGGGCATCGGCCACATGATCACCGACAGCCAGGCGCTCCTGAACACCGGGCAGATCATCTTCGGGATCATCGTGATCGGCGTCATCGGCCTCCTCTCCGACTTCGCTTTCAAGGCGCTGAACCGCCGCCTCTTTGCATGGGCCGCACTGTGAAGAACCAGCTTTCCATCCAGGGCGTCTCGCGCGTCTTCACCGGCACCAAGGGCCAGAGCACGCAGGCGCTGCTGCCCATCGACTTCGAGGTGAAGGAGAACGACTTCGTCACCATCCTCGGCCCCTCGGGCTGCGGCAAGTCGACGCTGCTGCGCATCGTGGCGGGGCTCGATTTCCCGACCACCGGCCAGGTGCTGCTCGACGGCGAGCGCATCGAAGGCCCGGGCGCCGACCGCGGCGTGGTGTTCCAGAGCTACACGCTCTTTCCGTGGCTCACCGTGGCGCAGAACATCCGCTTCGGCCTGCGCGAGCGCGGCATGAGCGAGGCCGACCAGAAGGAGCGCAGCGAGTTCTTCATCGCCAAGGTGGGCCTGCGCGGCTTCGAGCATCACTTTCCCAAGCAGCTCTCGGGCGGCATGCAGCAGCGCACGGCCATCGCGCGCGCGCTCGCCAACGACCCCAAGATGCTCCTGCTCGACGAGCCCTTCGGCGCGCTGGACAACCAGACGCGCGTGCTGATGCAGGAGCTCTTGCTGGGCATCTGGGAGTCGGCGCAGAAGACGGTGCTCTTCGTCACGCACGACATCGACGAGGCGATCTTCATGGCCAACCGCGTGGCAGTGTTCAGCGCGCGGCCGGGGCGCATCAAGACCGAGATCGCGGTCGATTTTCCGCATCCGCGCAGCTACACGATCAAGACCTCGCCCGAGTTCATGGACATCAAGGCCCGCCTGACGGAAGAAATCCGCGCAGAGTCGATGGCCGCCGCGGAGCATTGAACGCCGTACGATGAAACGCGACCTGCCCACCCTCGCGCTCTACGCGCAAGTCAAGGACCACATCTCCCGCAAGATCCAGGACGGCACCTGGCCGCCCGGCCACCGCCTGCCCTCGGAGCACGAGCTGGTCGCGCAGTTCGGCATGGCGCGCATGACGGTGAACCGCGCGCTGCGCGAACTGGTGGAGCAGGGCCGCATCGTGCGCGTGGCCGGCGTGGGCAGCTTCGTGGCCGAGAACAAGCCGCAATCGACGCTGCTGCAGATCGCCAACATCGCGAGCGAAATTCGCCAGCGCGGCCACGACTACCGCTGCGAGATGCTCGCGGTGGAGCGCATCGCCGCCTCGCCCGACGTGGCCGCGTGGCTCGACCTGCGCGCGGGCGACTCCGTGTTCCACAGCGCCTGCCTGCACCTGGAGAACGACACGCCGGTGCAGCTCGAAGAGCGCTACGTCAACCCGCAGGTCGTGCCCGATTACCTCGAGCAGGACTTCACCGCCGTGCCGCCCAGCGAGTACCTGGTGCGCAACGTGCCCTTCGACCAGATCGAACACGTCGTCGATGCCGTGCTGCCCAACGCCGAACAGGCCGAGCGGCTCGCGATGGAAGTCACCGACCCCTGCCTCCTGCTCACGCGCCGCACCTGGACGCGCAACACGCCCGTGACCTGGGTGCGCTGCCTGCATCCCGCTTCGCGCTACAGCCTGGGCAGCCGTTTCAAGGCCGACGGCAACCCGAGCTTCGGGTAGCTCTTTTTCGTTTTGCAGATCGATCGTTATCTCTCGCAACTACTTGTATAGACAGGTTCACATGCCAAGCCATCACACCGCTTCCTCCGACGCCATCCTGACCCTCACGCCCGGCAAGGTCGACCTTGCGATGCTGCGGCGCATCCAGGCCGGCGGCGTTCGGCTCGCGCTCGATCCGTCGGTGCTGGATGGCATGGCGGAGGCCGAAGCGGCGGTGCGCCACATCGTCGAGAACGACCAGGTTGTCTACGGCATCAACACCGGCTTCGGCAAGCTCGCGAGCACGCGCATCGGCAACGACCACCTGGCCGAACTGCAGCGCAACCTCGTGCTTTCGCACAGCGTGGGCACGGGCGAGCCGCTGGCCGCGCCGGTGGTGCGCATGATCCTCGCGGCCAAGGCGGTGAGCCTGGCGCGCGGGCACTCGGGCGTGCGGCCCGCGCTGGTCGATGCGCTGCTGGCGCTGTTCAATGCAGGCGTCACGCCGAGCATTCCGTGCAAGGGTTCGGTCGGCGCATCGGGCGACCTCGCGCCGCTCGCGCACATGGCCTGCGTGCTGATCGGCGAGGGCGAGGCGACGCTGGCCGACGGCAAGACGGTCAGCGGCGCCGAAGCGATGCGCAGCATCGGCCTCGAACCCTTCGTGCTCGGGCCGAAGGAAGGCCTCGCGCTGCTCAACGGCACTCAGGTGTCGACCGCGCTGGCGCTCGCCGGACTCTTCGGAGCGGAAGACGTGTTCGCCGCCGCGCTGATGTCGGGCGCGCTGTCGCTCGAAGCGATCCAGGGCTCGATCAAGCCCTTCGATGCACGCATCCATGCCGCACGCGGCCAGCCCGGCCAGATCGCAGTCGCCGGCGCCGTGCGCACGCTGCTCGAAGGCAGCGAGATCGTCCCTTCGCACGCCGACTGCGGCCGCGTGCAAGACCCGTACTCGGTGCGCTGCATCCCGCAGGTGATGGGCGCGTGCCTGGACAACCTCGCGCATGCATCGCGCGTGCTGGTCATCGAAGCCAATGCGGCATCGGACAACCCGCTGGTGTTCTGCGACACCGGCGAGGTGATCTCGGGCGGCAACTTCCACGCCGAGCCGGTCGCCTTCGCGGCCGACATCATTGCGCTCGCGGTGAGCGAGGTCGGCGCCATCGCCGAGCGCCGCATCGCGCTGCTGCTCGACACCGGCCTCTCGGGCCTGCCGCCGTTCCTCGTGCGCGATGGCGGCCTGAATTCCGGCTTCATGATCGCGCAGGTCACCGCCGCCGCGCTCGCCTCCGAGAACAAGTCGCTCGCGCACCCCGCCAGCGTCGACAGCCTGCCCACCTCGGCCAACCAGGAAGATCACGTCTCGATGGCCACCTTCGCCGCGCGCCGCCTGGGCGACATGGTCAACAACACGGCCGTTGTCGTCGGCATAGAGGCGATGGCCGCCGCGCAAGGCATCGAGCTCAAGAGAAAGCTCAAGAGCTCGCCGCTGGTCGAAGCCGAATTCGCCCGCATCCGCCAGAACGTCGCCTTCCTCGAACGCGACCGCTACCTCGCTCCCGACATCGAAGCCATGCGCCAGTGGGCGCTGAAGGCCGAGCTGCCGGCCGCGCTGCTGAACATCCTGCCCAGTCACTCGTAAAACATCACTCGATAGGAGAACCACGCCATGAACGCTCCCGAAAAATTCGCCCTCAACAACCCCGACGCCACCGACCCGCGCCATGACCCGACGCGCGTGATCCGCGCCCCGCGCGGCAGCACGCTCAACTGCAAGAGCTGGCTCACCGAAGCGCCTTACCGCATGTTGCAGAACAACCTCGACGCCGAGGTGGCCGAGCGTCCGCAGGACCTCGTGGTGTATGGCGGCATCGGCCGCGCCGCGCGCAACTGGGCCTGCTACGACCAGATCCTCGCGTCGCTGAAGGAACTGAACGACGACGAGACGCTGCTCATCCAGTCGGGCAAGCCGGTCGGTGTGTTCAAGACGCACGAGAACGCACCGCGCGTGCTGCTGGCCAACTCCAATCTCGTGCCGAAGTGGGCCAACTGGGAACACTTCAACGAGCTCGACCGCCAGGGCCTCTTCATGTACGGCCAGATGACGGCCGGCAGCTGGATCTACATCGGCAGCCAGGGCATCGTGCAAGGCACCTTCGAGACCTTCGTCGAAGCCGGCCGCCAGCACTACGACAACAGCCTCGCGGGCAAGTGGATCCTCACGGCGGGCCTGGGCGGCATGGGAGGCGCGCAGCCGCTCGCGGCCACGCTCGCGGGCGCGGTGTCGCTCAACATCGAGTGCCAGCAGTCGAGCATCGACTTTCGTCTGCGCACGCGCTATGTCGACAAGCAGGCGCGCGACATCGACCATGCGTTCGAGCTCATCAAGCAGCACTGCGACGCGAAAGAAGCCGTGTCGATCGCGCTGCTGGGCAACGCGGCCGACATCCTCCCCGAGCTGGTGAGGCGCGCGAAGGCCGGTGGCATCAAGCCGGACCTCGTGACGGACCAGACCTCCGCGCACGACCTCATCAACGGCTACCTGCCCTCGGGCTGGACGGTGCCGCAATGGCAGGCTGCGATGAAGGACGCCTCGCAGCACGACGCGCTCAAGAAGGCGGCCGCCAGATCGTGCGCCGTGCACGTGCAGGCCATGCTCGACTTCCAGGCCATGGGCATCCCGACCGTCGACTACGGCAACAACATCCGCCAGGTCGCGTTCGACGAGGGCGTGAAGAACGCCTTCGACTTCCCCGGCTTCGTGCCCGCCTACATCCGCCCGCTGTTCTGCGAAGGCAAGGGCCCGTTCCGCTGGGTGGCGCTCTCGGGCGATCCGGAAGATATCTACAAGACCGATGCCAAGATCAAGGAACTGTTCCCCGAGAACACCCACACCCACCGCTGGCTCGACATGGCGCGCGAGCGCATCGCCTTCCAGGGCCTGCCCGCGCGCATCTGCTGGTTGGGCCTGGGCGAGCGGCACATCGCGGGCCTGGCCTTCAACGAGATGGTGAAGAACGGCGAGCTGAAGGCGCCCATCGTCATCGGCCGCGACCATCTCGATACGGGTTCGGTCGCGAGCCCGAATCGCGAGACCGAAGCCATGAAGGACGGCACCGATGCGGTGAGCGACTGGCCGCTGCTCAACGCGCTGCTCAACACCGCGGGCGGCGCCACCTGGGTCAGCCTGCACCACGGCGGTGGCGTCGGCATGGGCTACTCGCAGCACTCGGGCGTCGTGATCGTGTGCGACGGCACCGATGCGGCCGCCAAGCGCATCGAGCGCGTGCTGTGGAACGACCCGGCCACCGGCGTCATGCGCCATGCGGATGCGGGCTACGACATCGCCGTCGCCACCGCGAAGAAGCAGGGCCTGAAGCTGCCGATGGTGCGCTGAGCGGGTCGCTGTCGCGCAAACCCGCAAGACAAAGGTAGAAGTAAAAATCCAGCCCATTCCCACCGGGTGGGAATCCGGGCTTGGATGTGAGAACGGCGAGCAAGATACTGCCTGCGATGACGCCCCCGACCGACGCCCCCGCCCACAGCGACCGCGCGCTTTTCGTGCTGTCGGTGCTGGCGCAGAGCAAGGTCGCGATGACGGCGGCCGAGCTTGTGCAGGCCACCGGCCTGGTCAAGAGCACGCTGTACCGGCAGATCGCCACGCTGCGACGCTGGGGCTTCGTGATGGAGTCCGATGGGCGCTACTCGCCCGGTCCGGTAAGCGTGCAACTGGCCAGCGGCTTCGACGGCAACTCCGACCTCGTCATGGCCGCCCGCGCCGACATGCGCGCGCTGGTGCAGCAGAGCCACGAGAGCGTGGCGCTGGTCACCGCGGTGAACGACCGCGTGGTGTGCCTGGAGATGATCGACAGCGAACATTCGCTGCGCTGCTCGTTCGACCGGGGACGCAGCGTTCCGGCCAGCGACGGCGCGAGCGCCAAGTGCCTGCTGGCCCACATGCCGCTCGACCAGCGCGATGCGTTGCTCGATGGCCTCGGCGAGAGCGCTGAACGCCGCGCCGAACGCGCCGCCGAACTCGATGCGATCCGCGAAGCCGGCCATGCCGTGACGCAGGGCGAGGTCGATGCCGGCGTCTGGGGCGTGAGTGCGCCGGTGCTGGCCTCGGGCCGGCGCCTGCGCGGCGCGATCACGCTCATGGCGCCGATCACGCGCGTGCAGGGCATGGAAGCTGCATTGCTCCACATGACCGTCGTCACGGCGGCCCGCATCTCCCGCGCGCTGCAGTAGCCAGTCGCACCTGCCTTTTTCAAACTCACGAAAGTTTCGCTCTCATGAACACCCGTCGCACTCTTTTCACCGTTGCCGCCGCCGCCCTCATCGGTTTCGCGGGCGCCGCGCAAGCCCAAGGCGAGCCGCTGCGCGTGGCCACCGATGCCACCTTCCCGCCGATGGAGTTCGTGGAGAACGGCAAGCGCACCGGCTTCGACGTGGAGCTGGTCGAGGCCGTCGGCAAGGCGATGGGCCGCAAGATCGAGTGGATCGACATCGACTTCAAGGGGCTCGTTCCGGGCCTCATTTCCAAGCGCTTCGACATGGCCGTCTCGGCCATCTACATCACCGACGAGCGCAAGAGGGTGGTCGACTTCACCGTGCCGTACTACGCGGGCGGCCTTGTCGTGATGGTGAAGGACGGCAACACGGCCATCAAGACACCGGCCGACATCAACGGCAAGAAGGTCAGCGTGCAGGTGGGCACCAAGTCGGTGTCGTACACCAAGGAGAAATTCCCGCAGGTGCAGCTGATGGAGGTCGAGAAGAACCAGGAGATGTTCAACCTGGTGGACATCGGCCGTGCCGACGCCGCCGTCACCGGCAAGCCCGCCGCCTACCAGTACGTGCGCACGCGCGGCGGCCTGAAGGTGCTGCCAGAGCAGATCACCACCGAGGAATACGGCATGGCGATCCGCAAGGACACGCCCGAACTCACCAAGGCCGTGAACGCCGCGATCGAGAAGCTCAAGGCCGACGGCACCTACGACCAGATCGTGAAGAAGTGGTTCAAGTGATGTTGGCCCCCCGGCATTTCACGCGCTGCGCGCGTGTAACTTCACCCCCCAAGGGGGAGGCGCGGCCGGCTTTGGGCGGCCCGGCATCCGGCCGCCGAGGGGGCTGACCATGGATCTCGATTTCTCCCCGGTCTGGCAGGGCTGGCCCGACCTGCTGCGCGGTGCGCTCGTCACGGTGGAGATCACCGCCTGCGCGCTCGCGCTGGGCTGCGTGCTCGGGCTCATCGTCGGCATCGGCCGGCTGAATCCGAAGCGGCGCTGGATCTATGGCGTGTGCACCGCGTATGTGGCGGCCATTCGCGGCACGCCGCTGCTGGTTCAGCTGTTCATCCTGTTCTTCGGCCTGCCGCACTTCGGCATCCTGCTGCCTGCCTTCCTGTGCGGCGTGCTGGGGCTCGGCGTTTACTCCGGCGCCTATGTGTCGGAGATCGTGCGCGGCGCGATCCAGTCGATCGACAAGGGCCAGACGATGGCCGCGCAGTCGCTGGGCATGACGCCCGGCGTGGCGATGCGCCAGATCGTGTTGCCGCAGGCGGTGGTGCGGATGATTCCGCCGCTGGGCAACGAGTTCATCGCGCTCATCAAGAACTCGGCGCTCGTGTCGCTGCTGACGATCCACGACGTGATGCACGAGGGGCAGAAGATCATCAGCGTGTCGTACCGCTCGCTGGAGGTGTACCTGGCCATCGCGCTCGTGTACTTCGTGCTGACCGGCACGATGACGCTGGTGCTGCGGCACTTCGAGCAGAAGCTGCGCCAGGGCGGGTTGATGCGATGAGCCGCGCATTCGCATCGGTATTTCTCCCTCCCCTCCCGGGGGAGGGTTGGGGTGGGGGCACAACGGCCTCGACCCATTCACAACGCTCGTTGGGCGCTGCCCCCATCCCAGCCTTCCCCCGGGAGGGGAAAGAGCAAGAGGGGGCTCGGTCATGAGCGGCGTACAGCGCTTCTCCCGCGCCACGCTGCCCGCCATGCCCTGGAAGAACGGCGGCGGCACCACGCAGGAAATCGCGAGCTGGCCGCAGGGCGCGGGGCTCGAGAGCTTCGGCTGGCGCGTGAGCATCGCGACCATCGCGGCAGCCGGGCCGTTCTCGGTGTTCGCGGGCATCGAGCGGCAGATCATGCTGCTCGAAGGCGATGGGGTGCGGCTCTTCACGCACGACGGGCGCATCGCGCACCGGCTCGACGTGCCGCACCGGCCCTTTGCCTTCAGCGGCGACGATGCGATCGACTGCACGCTGCTGGGCGGTGCGTCGAACGATTTCAACGTGATGACGCGGCGCGGCCGGTGGCGCGCCGACGTGCAGGTGCTGGATCGCGCCGCGGCCATCGAATCTGCGCCCCACGGCGTGCTGCTGGCCCTGCGCGGTGCATGGCGGTTGAACGACGACACCTGCGCCGAGAGCGAGGGCCTGCACTGGGCCGATGCGGCGCAGCCCTGGCACGCGGTGCCGCAGGGCGAAGACGCGCGGCTGGTGGCGGTGCGCATCGTGCCGGCGTAACCTGCAGAAAGAGAACAAGACGATGAACCCTGCCAACGAATACCCATCGGCCGACGGCCTCTGGACCGGCCTGCGCCTGGCAACCGATGCCGGCACCGAAGCCGCCATCGTGGTCGCGCAAGGCGCGATCCGCTGGGTCGGCGCGCGCAGCGCGCTGCCGGCCGAGTTCGCGGGGCTTGTGGTGCATGACGGCGGCGATGCGCTCGTCACGCCCGGCCTCGTCGATTGCCACACGCACCTGGTCTACGGCGGCCAGCGCGCGAATGAATTCGCGATGCGGCTCGCGGGCGCGACGTACGAAGAAGTGGCGAAGGCCGGCGGCGGCATCGTCTCGTCGGTGCGCGCCACGCGAGAGGCCGATGAAGACACCCTCTTCGCGCAGGCCGCGCCGCGCCTCGAGCAGTTGCTGGCCGATGGCGTGTGCGCCATCGAGATCAAGTCGGGCTACGGCCTTTCGCTCGAACACGAGCGCAAGCAGTTGCGCGTGGCGCGCCGTCTCGGACAAGCGTATGGCGTCACCGTGCGCACCACCTTCCTCGGCGCGCACGCACTGCCGCCCGAATACACAGGCCGCAGCGGCGACTACATCGACCTCGTGTGCCGCGAGATGCTGCCCGCGCTCGCCGCCGAAGGGCTGGTCGATGCGGTGGATGTGTTCTGCGAACGCATCGCCTTCTCGCTCGCGGAAACCGAGCAGGTCTTCCAGGCCGCGAAGGCGCTGGGCCTGCCGGTGAAGCTGCACGCCGAGCAGCTGTCGGACATGGGCGGCGCGGCGCTCGCTGCGCGCTACGGGGCGCTCTCGTGCGACCACATCGAGCACCTGTCGGCCGAGGGCATCGAGGCAATGCGCCGGTCGGGCACCGTGGCCGTGCTGCTGCCCGGCGCGTACTACACGCTGCGCGACACGCATCTGCCGCCCATCGAGGCGCTGCGCGCGGCGGGCGTGCCGATGGCCGTGTCGACCGACCACAACCCCGGCACTTCGCCGACGCTGAGCCTGCTGCTGATGGTGAACATGGCCTGCACACTGTTCCGCCTGACGGTGCCCGAGGCGCTGGCCGGCGTCACGCTGCATGCGGCGCGCGCGCTGGGCCTGGAGGCCACGCACGGCGCGATCGCCGAAGGCATGCCCGCCAACTTCGTGCTGTGGAACGTGCGCGATGCGGCCGAGCTCGCGTACTGGTTCGGCCAGCGCCCGCTGCGCACGGCGGTGCGCCAGGGCCGCATTGGTATTTCTTTCCCCTCTCCCTCTGGGAGAGGGCAGGGTGAGGGCCTGAGGCCATGAATACGACGACAGCGCTATCGAAGGCCGACAGCCCTCGCGCCAACCCAAGACAAACACTCTTCGCAGCCGATGCGCTGCTGCCCGCGGGCTGGGCGAAGAACGTCCTGCTGACGTGGAACGACGCCGGCCAGCTCACGCAAGTGCAGTCGGCCGCGCTACCGGCGTCCGGAACGCAAGTGGCGTCCGGACCCGTGATCCCCGGCATGCCCAACCTGCATTCGCACGCCTTCCAGCGTGCGTTCGCGGGCCTTACCGAACACCGCGCCGAGCAGCACGACAGCTTCTGGAGCTGGCGCACGCTGATGTACCGCTTTGCCGCGCGCCTCGGCCCGCAGCACATGGAAGCCATCGCGACCTGGCTCTACGCCGAGATGCTCGAGGCGGGCTACACGAGCGTGTGCGAATTCCAGTACGTGCACCACGACGCCGACGGCCGCCCCTACGCCGACGACGCGACACTGAGCCTCGCGCTGCTGCGCGCCGCAGAGAAGACCGGCATCGGCTTCACGCTGCTGCCGGTGCTCTACCAGACCAGCGGCTTCGGCGACCAGCCGCCCAACGAAGGGCAGCGCCGCTTCGTGCGTTCGACCGAATCGATGCTGCGCCTGCTCCAAGCGCTCAAGCCCGCGTGCGATGCACAGGGCGCGCGGCTAGGCATGGCGCCGCATTCGCTGCGCGCCGTGCCGCCCGAGGCGTTGCGCGATGCGGTCGCGGGGCTCGAAGCCATCGACCGCACGGCGCCGATCCACATCCACATCGCCGAGCAGACCAAGGAAGTGGACGACTGCGTCGAGTGGAGCGGCCTGCGCCCCGTCGAATGGCTGCTCGACCACGCACCGGTCGATGCGCGCTGGTGCCTCATTCACGCGACGCACATGAACGACGCCGAGTACGAATACGCCGCCAGGAGCGGCGCGGTGGCGGGCCTGTGCCCGACGACCGAGGCGAACCTGGGCGACGGCATCTTCGATTTCGCCAAATGGCGCAGCCACGGCGGCGCGTGGGGCGTGGGCTCCGACAGCCACGCCAGCGTCAACGCCGCCGAAGAACTGCTGATGCTCGAGTACAGCCAGCGCCTGGCCAGGCGCCAGCGCAACGTCGGCGCGAGCGCGGCGCAGCCGCATGTCGCGACCGCGCTCACGCTCGAAGCGGTGCAGGGCGGAGCGCAAGCCTCGGGCCGCGCGGTCTGCGGGCTCGCCGCGGGGCAGCAGGCGGACTTCGTCGTGCTCGATGCGGCGCATGTCGCGCTGCAGGGCTTGCCCGCGCCCGACATGCTCTCGGCGCATGTCTTCGCAAGCCACCGCACCTCCGCCATCGACACCGTCTGGGTGGCCGGCCGCGAGCGCGTCTCGGGCGGGCGCCACGCACTGCACAACGAATCCGCGTCCGCCTTCTCGGCGGCGCGCACCCAACTCCTCCAGGACTGAAACCACCATGCCCTTCACCACCGCCGAGCCGGCGTTCCGCTTTCGCCAGGGCACGCGCCCGCTGCTGATCTCGATGCCGCACGTCGGCACCCACGTGCCGCCCGCGCTGGCGGCCCGCCTCACCGACGAGGCGCGCCACGTGCCCGACACCGACTGGCACCTCGAACGGCTCTACGACTTTGCCGACGAACTCGGCGCCTCGGTGCTCGTGGCCACGCACTCGCGCTACGTGATCGACCTGAACCGTCCGCCGGACGGCGCGAGCCTCTATCCGGGCCAGAGCGTCACCGGCCTGTGCCCGGTCGACACCTTCGACGACACGCCGGTCTACGCTTCCACCGAGGACCTGCCCGATGACGCGGAGGTCGCCGAGCGCCGCGACGCGATCTGGCACCCCTACCACCGCCAGCTGCAGGCCGAGCTCGACCGCCTGAAGGCCGTGCACGGCACCATCGCGCTCTGGGATGCGCACTCGATCCGCTCGGTGCTGCCGCGCTTCTTCGACGGCAAGCTGCCCGACCTGAACCTGGGCACCGGGAACGGCACGAGCTGCGACCCGTCGCTGGCCGCCACGCTGCTGGGCATCGCCGAATCGGCCACGGGCTACACGGGCGTGCTCAACGGCCGCTTCAAGGGCGGTCACATCACGCGGCAGTACGGCAATCCGGCGGCCGGCATTCATGCGGTGCAGCTGGAGATGACCCAGTCGAGCTACATGCAGGAGACGCTGCCCTTCGACTACCTGCCCGAGGTGGCGGCCGGCGTGCAGCCGCATGTGCGGCGGATGATCGATGCGGTGCTGGCCTTCGTCGAGGGCCCGGCAAAGCACTGACGGGCGGCAGGGCAAGCCTCCTTTTCTACAATCGGAGGTTATGAAGCCCGTCATCTATACCCGCGGCCAGGCACTCGCCGGCATCCTCGAAAAGCGCATCGCCATCCTCGATGGCGCCATGGGCACGATGATCCAGCGCTTCAAGCTCACCGAGGCCCAGTACCGCGGCGAGCGCTTCAAGGACTTCGAGCGCGACGTGAAGGGCAACAACGAGCTGCTCTCGCTCACCCGGCCCGACGTCATCTCCGACATCCACGAGGGCTACCTCGCGGCGGGTGCCGATCTCATCGAGACCAACACCTTCGGCGCGACCACCATCGCGCAGGAGGACTACAAGATGGCCCACCTGGCGCGCGAGATGAACCTCGAATCCGCCAAGCTCGCGCGCGCGGCCTGCGACAAGTTCAGCACGCCCGACAAGCCCCGCTTCGTGGCCGGCGCCCTCGGCCCGACACCCAAGACCGCGAGCATCAGCCCGGACGTGAACGACCCGGGCGCGCGCAACGTCGATTTCGAAGCGCTGCGTGCCGCCTACTACGAGCAGACCGAAGCGCTGGTCGAAGGCGGCGCCGACGTGATCCTGGTCGAGACCATCTTCGACACGCTCAACGCCAAGGCGGCGCTGTTCGCGGTGGACGAGTATTTCGACAACAGCGGCGAGCGCCTGCCGCTCATCATCAGCGGCACCGTGACCGACGCCTCGGGCCGCATCCTGAGCGGCCAGACCGTCACCGCGTTCTGGCACAGCGTGCGGCATGCGCGCCCGCTGGCCATCGGCCTCAACTGCGCGCTGGGCGCGGCGCTGATGCGCCCGTACATCCAGGAACTCGCGCGCGTGGCGGGCGACACCTTCATCAGCTGCTACCCGAACGCGGGCCTGCCCAACCCGATGAGCGACACCGGCTTCGACGAGACGCCCGACGTCACTTCGCGCCTCCTGCACGAGTTCGCGGCCGAAGGGTTGGTGAACATCGTGGGCGGCTGCTGCGGCACGACGCCGGACCACATCGCGGCGATCGGCAAGGCGGTCGCGCCGGTGGCGGGGCGCGCGCTGGGCAGCAACAGCGCAGGCTTCTACCGCGAAGCGGAAGCCGCCTAGTTCGCCGCGGCGTGCGCGGCCGCCTGCCGGTCGCGCGCGATCAGCGCCACGAAGCGCTGCGCCCCCAACCCTAGCGGGCGCTCCCTTGACCACACCACATCGACCCACAGGTCGAGCCCGTTGCTGAGGTTCTCGAACGGAATCTCGACCAGCGCCCCCGCCGCCACGTGCGGCCGCGCGAAGTTGCGCGGCAGCCAGCCCCAGCCGAGACCGGCGGTGATCAGGCTCAGCGCCGCCAGCGCGTTGTCGGTGCGCCAGACGTGGCGCGCGAACACGAAGCGCGGGTCGCTGGTGGCCAGGTCGCGCCCCGCGACCACGATCTGCCGGGTGTTCGTGAGGTGCTCCTCCCGCAGCCGTTCGCCGGCCGCCGCCACGAGCGCGGGGTGATCGGGCGCCATCACCGCCACCATCGTGTCGCTGCCCACTTCCTGGAAACCTTCGCGGCCGTCCAGGCTCGGGCGCTCGAACACCAGCGCCAGCTGCGCGCGGCCGCTGTGCAGCAGCGCCAGCGCGTCGGCCTGCGGCGCGGCCAGCACCTCGACCTGCAGCAGCGGGTATTGCTGCGCCAACTCGGCCAGCGGCCCGCTCCAGGGCGCGGCCAGGAGTTCGGGGGCGATGGCGAGCGTGAGACGGTTTTCCAGCCCCTGGGTGAGGGCGAGCGCCTGCACCTGCAGTTGCTTGAGCTGCGCCGCGAGCATCCGCGCCTGCGGCTCCAGCGAACGGGCGGCGGCGGTGGGTTGGGGCTCGCGGCCCTTGCGGTCGAACAGGGGCAGGTCGAGCTCGGCCTCGAGGCTGGCAATGGCCATGCTGACGGCCGAGGGCACCTTGTGCAGCGCACGCGCGGCGGCCGAGAAGGAGCCGTGGTCGATTACAGCCAGGAACACCTCGACGTTGTCGCTGGAGAAGGCCATGGCACCCGATCTATCAAATTAATTGAAACAAGATGACTTTTTATATCAGTAAATGGCAAATAAAGTCCGCCGGTCGCATTCAAGTTCAAGAGGAAAAGTCATGCAAGGGCTCCAGCGTCGTGTCGTCTACATCTCCCTGTACGAGGGGATCGCCATCGTGTGCGCCAGCGCCGGCCTGGCCCTGATGACGGACGCCGGGCTCGGCCATTCGGGCGTGCTGGCGGTGGCCGCATCGGTGATCGCGGTGATCTGGAACCTCATCTTCAATGCGCTCTTCGAGCGCTGGGAATCGCGCCAGGCCGTGCGCGGGCGCAGCGTGCGCCGCCGCATCGCCCACGCCATCGGCTTCGAAGGCGGGCTGATCGCGTTCCTGGTGCCCATGTTCGCCTGGGGCCTGGGCGTGTCGCTCTGGCAGGCGCTGGTGATGGACCTGGGCCTGGTGGTGTTCTTCCTGGTCTACACCTTCGTCTTCAACTGGGGCTTCGACCGGGTGTTTGGCCTGCCCCGTTCGGCGATGGGTTCTGCCCAGACGGCGTAGCGCGTGATCCCCGCAGCGCCAGCGCGCCCGCCAGCCGGAGGCGCTCGCGCTCGTTGAAGAGCGACTCGCGCAATTGCGCCTGCTGCTCCGGCGGCGCATTGGCGTACTGATCGAGGCGGCTGTTCCAGTCGTGGTTTTCCTGATCGAGCGCGGCCAGCTGGCGGGCCGCCTCGTAGCCATAGGCGGCGCTGCGTTCGGCAAAGCGCTCCTGCGCGCTGGCGCCGCGCGCGTCCATGGCGTCGGTCTGGCGCTGCACATCGACTTGCGCGGTGAAGGCGCGGCGCTGCTCGCGCTGTTCGGGCGTGAGCAAGGCTTCCTCGCGGCGCTGCGCGGCGGCCGTGCGCTCCTCGGGCGTGAGGTTGGCGTCGCGGGCGAGCGCCATCTTGTCGGCCATGAGGGTGTCCTGGCGGATCTCGTCGCCGAAGAGGCCTTCGATCTCCTCGGGCGCGAAATACCTGCGCCGCACCTCGGCGCGCGCCTCGATGGTCTTGCGCAGCGAGGCGGGGTCGTTGGCGTCCGGCGGTGGCAGGGCCTGCATGGCCTCCTGCATGTCGATGTAACGCTCCAGCAGCCCCATCGCGCGCGCGACCAGTTCGGCCGGCAACCGCTTGGCGAGCAGGGCGGGTGCCATCGCCATGAACGCCGCCTTGCCGGTGGCCTGCGCTTCGGCGAGCGCGCTCTCGAAGACGAGGATCAGCGACGGGTTCAGCATGGCGTCGGGCGCGGGGCGCGCATCGCCGATAGGCTGCGCTGCCGGTACCGGGCTGCCCGCGCTGGTGGCGGCGGAAGTCGCCACCACGGTGTCCGCAGTGTCGTCAGGCGGCAGCCCGTCCACCAGCCACCATCCGCCAAGGATGGCGAGCGCCGCGGCGCCCGCCATCGCACCGAGCTGCAGCGGCCTTGCCTTTTTCATGAGGAAGCGCGCCGCATCGTCAGAGTCCTGCGTTCTTCAAGCGCGCGGCCTGCTCCTGGTAGAGCTGCACCGGCTTCTTCTCGAACAGCGTCCAGAGGCCCGCGTAGGTCAGGCCGAAAAGCTGGTTGACTTCGTCCAGGTGGTTCTGGCGGTAGTCGCCCAGGTGCGTGCCCAGGCGGGTCGAGCACACGGCCAACAGGCCGTCGTTGGTCTCGCTCCCGAAGGCGACGAGGCTCAGCCCGCCCATGGCCACGTCGCTCGCGTCGAACGCGTTGGTGAGCGGCTGCACGCCCGACCACGAGTAGTAGCGCACGCCGTTCGCCTCGGCCGGGCCGCTCTTCACGTCGCACGTGGAGCCCGGGGCCGGCCGGCCCTGCGGAAACTTCTTGTCGAAGGCCGCGCCGCCCACGGTGGTGAGCGAATTGAGCGCGTTCAGCGGCACCTCGGGCAGCTGGCTCGGGTCCTTGCCCGAGAGGGCGCCCAAGAGCAGCATCGCCAGCCGCAGCGTCTCGGCGACCACCGCTTCGGAGGCGCTGCCTTCGGGAATCCTGCGCAGGATGTCCGCCACCTTCGAGCCGCCATTGGCCCCGCCCACGGAGGTGACCGAGGCGACGAGCCCCGGCTCCACCGCCGCCACGTAGCGCGCGGTGGGCGCGCCCTGCGAATGGCCGATGAGGTTGAACTTGAGCGACGGGTTGCCCGAGAGCGCCCGCAGGTTCTTCAGCTCCTGGATCAGCTGCTCGCCGCGAATCTCGGAGCTGTTGGCGCCCGAGACCTGGGCCACATACACCTTCGCGCCCGCGCCGGCCAGGCTCTCGGGGATGCGATAGAAGTAGTCGATGCCCAGCACGTTGTCGAAGCCGAAGAGACCATGCACCAGCACGATCGGGTGCCTGGTCTTCGCTTCGCTGGATGTCACCCGGGCCTGGACCTGCGTGGGGGTGTCGGTGATGGCCGCCTGGCTCAGGGTTGTCGCCCCCGCCAGGCTGAAGAGCAATGCGGCGCAGACCGGGCGGGCGGCGAGGCGCAGCAGCCTCGAATTCCTCGTTCCTGGCATATGTTCATTCCTTTGTTTTCAAATAAAAACACGAACGTTCGTTCTTCGACGAATTGCGCGCCCGCATTCTGCGAGGGGTGCCTGCGGGCCCTGACTAGGGCTTTCCCGCGGGGCCTTGCGAACGCCCTTAAAATGCATCCCCTCCCAAGGAGCGTTGCAGCGGTCCGCCCGGCGGGCCGTCAGGCTTGGGATCTCAAAACGACGCTCGCCTGTTTGTTCCTTTCGCAGGTGAGCCCATGGCCCAGACCCCACAGATCGCAGTTCCCCCCATGAAGCTGTCCGGCCTCGAGCCGGTCGCCATCGGCGCGGGGACGCTGTTCGTCAACATCGGCGAACGCACCAACGTCACCGGCTCCAAGGCCTTCGCGCGGATGATCCTGAACGGCCAGTTCGAAGAGGCCCTGGCCGTTGCGCGCCAGCAGGTCGAGAACGGCGCCCAGGTGATCGACATCAACATGGACGAGGCCATGCTCGACAGCAAGGTCGCGATGGTCCGGTTCCTGAACCTCATCGCGAGCGAGCCCGACATCGCGCGCGTGCCGGTGATGGTCGACAGCTCCAAGTGGGAGGTCATCGAGGCGGGCCTTCGCTGCATCCAGGGCAAGGGCATCGTCAACTCCATCTCGATGAAGGAGGGCGTGGACAAGTTCAAGCACGAGGCCAAGCTGGTCAAGCGCTACGGCGCGGCCGCCGTGGTCATGGCCTTCGACGAGAAGGGCCAGGCCGACACCTACGAGCGCAAGGTCGAGATCTGCGAGCGCGCCTACCGCATCCTGGTGGACGAGGTGGGCTTTCCGCCCGAGGACATCATCTTCGACCCGAACATCTTCGCCATCGCCACCGGCATCGAGGAGCACGACAACTACGCGGTCGACTTCATCAACGCCGTGCGCTGGATCAAGGAAAACCTGCCGGGCGCCAAGGTGTCGGGCGGCGTGAGCAACGTGAGCTTCAGCTTCCGCGGCAACGACCCGATGCGCGAAGCGATCCACACCGTGTTCCTGTACCACGCGATCAAGGCGGGCATGGACATGGGCATCGTCAACGCCGGCATGGTGGGCGTGTACGACGACCTGGAGCCCACGCTGCGCGAGCGCGTGGAAGACGTGGTGCTCAACCGCCGGCCCGATGCCGGCGAGCGCCTTGTCGAGATCGCCGAGACCGCCAAGAGCGGCGCCAAGGACGAGAGCAAGCGCCTCGAATGGCGCGGCACGCCCGAGCAGCCGGTGCACGTCAACCAGCGCCTGTCGCACGCGATGGTGCACGGCATCACCGACTTCATCGTGGAAGACACCGAAGAGGCCTACCAGCAGATCCTGGCGACGGGCGGCCGTCCGCTGCACGTGATCGAAGGCCCTCTCATGGACGGCATGAACATCGTGGGCGACCTGTTCGGCGCCGGCAAGATGTTCCTGCCGCAGGTGGTGAAGTCGGCGCGCGTGATGAAGTCCGCCGTGGCCCACCTGCTGCCCTACATCGAGGAAGAAAAGCTGCGCGACGAGGCCGCGGGCCGCGACGTGCGCACCAAGGGCAAGATCATCATCGCCACGGTGAAGGGCGACGTGCACGACATCGGCAAGAACATCGTCACCGTCGTGCTCCAGTGCAACAACTTCGAGGTGGTGAACATGGGCGTGATGGTCCCGTGCCACGAGATCCTGGCCCGCGCCAAGGTCGAGGGCGCGGACATCGTGGGCCTCTCGGGCCTGATCACGCCGAGCCTCGAAGAAATGCAGTACGTGGCCGGCGAGATGCAGCGCGACGACCATTTCCGCATCAAGAAAATTCCGCTCATGATCGGCGGCGCCACCACCAGCCGCGTCCACACGGCCGTGAAGATCGCGCCGCACTACGAAGGTCCCGTGGTCTACGTGCCCGATGCGTCGCGCAGCGTGAGCGTGGCGCAGTCGCTCTTGAGCGACCAGGCCACCGCGTACATCGACGAGATCAACGCCGACTACGAGAAGGTGCGCACGCAGCACGCCAACAAGAAGCAGGTGCCGATGTGGCCGCTCGCCAAGGCGCGCGCCAACAAGACGCCCATCGACTGGACGAACTACGTGCCGCCCGTGCCCAAGTTCATCGGCCGGCGCGTGTTCAAGAACTTCGACCTCACCGAGCTCGCCAAATACATCGACTGGGGCCCGTTCTTCCAGACCTGGGACCTGGCCGGCCCGTTCCCCGCCATCCTGAAGGACGAAGTCGTCGGCACCGAGGCCGTGCGCGTCTACGCTGACGGCCAGCGCATGCTGAAGCGCCTGATCGAGGGCCGCTGGCTCAGCGCGAGCGGCGTCGTCGGCTTCTGGCCCGCCAACACGGTGAACGACGACGACATCGAGCTCTACACCGACGAGACGCGCAGCGAAGTCGCGCTCACCTGGTACGGCATGCGCCAGCAGACCGAGAAGCAGGTGATCGACGGCGTGATGCGCCCGAGCCGGTGCCTGGCCGATTTCGTCGCGCCCAAGGACAGCGGCCTGAAGGACTACGTGGGCGTGTTCGCGGTCACTGCGGGCCTGGGGGTCGAGAAGAAGGAGAAGTACTTCATCGACGACCTGGACGACTACTCGGCCATCATGTTGAAGGCCCTGGCCGACCGGCTGGCCGAGGCCTTTGCCGAATCGCTGCACCACCGCGCGCGCACCGACCTCTGGGGCTATGCGCCCGACGAGGGCCTGAGCAACGAGGACATGATCGGCGAGAAATACCGCGGCATCCGTCCCGCACCCGGCTACCCGGCCTGCCCGGATCACAGCGTGAAGGGCCCGATGTTCGACCTTCTGAACTGCGCGGACATTGGCATGACCCTGACGGAAAGCCTCGCTATGATGCCCGCCGCCAGCGTCAGTGGGTTCTACCTGAGCCACCCCGATGCGACGTACTTCAACGTCGGCAAGATCGGGCACGACCAGTTGCAGGACCAGGCCGCGCGGCGCAAGGAGAGCGAGTCCGACCTGGAACGGCTCCTCGCGCCCAACCTTTGAACCTGCCGGCCGGCCTGGCCGACCGGCACCGGGAGTTGTTATTCAGAAGCTGATGTTTGCAGCCGCGCACTACGCGGCACTCGTGGTTTTCGTCGTCAGCTGCTGGGGGTGGGGGCGCGGTGTGCTGGCGCGCCTGGCCCCGCCGCCGCGCCGCGACGGCTGGCTCGAAGCTGCCGTGGCGGTCGCGCTCGGCGTCGGCCTTTTCATCTGCGCTTTCCAGGCGCTCGCGATCTTCGGCCTGTTCAAGGCGGGCGCCACGCTGGGGGTGGTTGCTGCGGGCGTGGTCGCGGCTGCGCTGCAGTTGCCGTCGTGGCTGCGCGAGCGGCGCGCCTTGCGCGCGAACACCGTCGCCGCGCCGTGGACCTACTTCGAGCGGATCGCCGTGGTCGCTCTGGCGCTGGTCGCGCTGCCGGCACTGGTCGCCCCGCTCGCGCCACCCGCCGCCTTCGACGAGCTGATGTACCACCTGCCCTATGCGCGCGAAGTCGCGCAACAGGGTTCGCTCGGCATCCACGAGTGGCTTCGCTACCCCTGGTTTCCGTACAACTACAACCTGCTCTACGCCGCCGCCCTGCAGCTGGGCGACGACGTGCTGCCGCACTTCCTGAACGCGCTGGCCGGCGGCCTCTCGGTGGTAATGATCTACCGCCTCGGCATGCTCCAAGCCAACCGGCTCACCGCCTGCATCGGCGCGGCGATCTGGCTGGGGCTCGGCGACTACTCGAATGCGCTGATCGACATGGGCGTGGCGCTCTTCGTGCTCACGGCCTGCGTGTCGTTGTGGTGGTGGCGCGAGTCGCAGCCGGTGCACAGCGGCATGCGCTGGCTCGGCCTGGCCGCCTTCTGCCTTGGCGTGGCGGCGGGCTCGAAATACCAGGCGCTGGTCTTCATGCCGCTGGTGGCGCTCTTCGTGGTGTGGCACGAGCGCCGGCCCAAGGCCTGGGCGCTGGCGCTCGTTTGCTTCCTCGTGCCGTGCATCTACTGGTATGCGCGCAACGCCGTCATGACGGGCGATCCGTTCAACCCCATCGGTGCGCGCGTGTTCGGCTTCAGCGAATGGATTCCGGCCGATTACGTGCAGCAGCTGGCCGACGTGCGCGACCACGCCGAGATGCCAAACGCGCTGATCTGGTCCGTGTTCCTCGCGCCCTTCGGCGTGTTGTGGAAGCGCTCGGCCGCGGTGCGAGCCGCGGGCTGGTTCTGCTTCTATTCGCTGGCTGTGTGGGTCGTGACCTCGCGCTATCCGCGGTATCTGACGGCCTCGTTCCCGCTGCTCGCGATGACGGCGGCCATCGGCTGGCAGGTGCTGTTCGGCTGGATCGCGGGGGGCGTGCGCCGGCTGTTCGGCATGAAGGCGGCCACGACGGAAGGCGTGCCCGAGCTCACCAACCGGCGCAGCGCGGCCCGCATCGGCGACTGGGTGGCCGTGCTGCTGCTGGCCGTGCTGGCGGCGGTGTCGGTGCGGCAGACCGCGGGCAAGGTCGCGATGATCTCGCCCACGCCCGAGACGCGCGAGGCCTTCCTGCGCAAGCACGTGCCGGGCTATGCCGTCATGGATTACCTGCGCCAACACCCGACCGGCCGCGTCTACCAGATCGCGCTGAACGAGGCGATCTACTACGGCCCCAATCCGATCTGGGGCGACACGCTGGGCCCGTGGCGCTATGCGGACTTTTTGCTGTTGCCACCCGGCGACATGGCACGCAAGCTCGGCAAGCTGGGCTTCACCGCCATCGTGATGCCGGACCACCTGGCGCCGACGCTGGCGACCCGCGCCGGCTTCGACACCCACTTCGCCCCGCTGTTCGCGCAAGATGGCAGCCGGGCCTACCGCATCCTCCCCACCGCACCATGACCGACGCCGACGACACCGTGAGCCGACCAGGCGCCGCGCCGCGCATTGCCGCGGTCATTCCGTGCTTCAACGAAGCGCTGGCCATCCGCCAGGTGGTCGAGGGCTTTCGTGCCTCGCTGCCGGCCGATGCCGAGATCCACGTGTTCGACAACAACTCGACCGACGACACGGCAGCCGTCGCGCGCGCGGCCGGCGCCATCGTCACGCACGTGGCGGCGCCCGGAAAGGGCAACGTGGTGCGGCGCATGTTCGCGGATGTGGAGGCCGACATCTACGTGATGGTCGACGGCGACGCCACCTACGACACCGCCGCGGCGCCCCGCCTGATCCAGCGGCTGATGGACGGCAACCTGGACATGGTGGTGGGCAACCGCATCGACGACGGGCAGAACGCGCTCACCTACCGCGCCGGCCACCGCCTTGGCAATCGCATGCTCACCGGCGCGGTGGTGCAGCTGTTCGGCGGGGGCCTGACCGACATGCTCTCGGGCTACCGCGTGTTCTCGCGGCGCTATGCGAAATCGTTCCCGGCGCTGTCGCGCGGCTTCGAGATCGAGACCGAGCTCACCGTGCACGCGCTGGAACTGCGCATGCCCTGGGCCGAGGAAAGCACCGCCTACAGCACGCGCCCCGAGGGCTCGCACAGCAAGCTCTCCACCTACCGCGACGGCTGGCGCATCCTCAAGACCATCTGCAAGCTCTTCGTGAGCGAACGGCCGCTGCAGTTCTTCTCGATCATCGCGGCGCTGCTCGCGGCGGGCGCGATCGCGCTGGTCGTTCCGCTGGTCGTCACCTACATGCACACCGGCCTGGTGCCCCGGCTCCCCACGGCGGTGCTGGCCACCGGCGGGATGCTGAGCGCGATGCTGTCGATGGTGTGCGGCGTGGTGATGCACGCAGTGACGCTCGGCCGCAGGGAGGCCAAGCGGCTGCGTTACCTGGCGATTCCGGGCGTGCGCAACTGCACCTCGCGATGAAGCTGGGGCGGGAGTTCCTGTCGTTCGCCGTGGTCGGCGCGGCAGGCTTCGTGGTCGACGTGGTGGTGCTGTACCTGCTTGCGCCGCTCCTGGGCTGGTATGGCGCGCGGGTGCTGTCTTTTCTCGCGGCTGCAACGGCCACCTGGGCGCTGAACCGCCGCTACACCTTCAGCGGCAGGAGTGCCAACGCTTCGGTGCTGCGCGAGTACCTCGGCTATCTCGTGACGATGCTGGGCGGCGCCGTCGTCAACTACGGCGCCTATGTGCTCGTGCTGCATTGGGTCACGGGCGCCTGGGCGCCGGCGGCCGGCGTAGCGCTGGGCAGTTGCGCGGGCCTGGTGGTGAACTTTCTCTCTGCGCGCTATCTGGTGTTTCGCGCGAAGTAGATGCCTGGCCCTCGAGGGTTTGGGGTGGGGGCATGCGGCGCGTCAGGCACCGACGCTCTTGCGAAGGCCGCGTGCCCCCATCCCAGCCTTCCCCCGGAAGGGGAAGGAGCAAGAGGACGCGCCGCGCCTCAGTGCGCGCCCGACACCACGACCGGAATTTCGGTCGCGGGCGGCGTGTTGCGGCTACGGCCGCAGCGCACGATGCCGTCGATCATCACCATGCCCACGCCCGGGATGTCGCCCAGTTGCACGCTCTCGAGCAGGCCCGGCGCGGGCGAGTGCTGCGCGCGGTCCATGAAGACGAAGTCGGCATCGCGGCCCACTTCGATCAGGCCGCAGTTGAGCTTGCGGATCTTCGCTGTGTTGCCAGTGGCAAAGCAGAACACCAGCTCGGCCGGGATGTTCGCGATGGACGACAGCATCGCCACCATGCGCAGGATGCCCAGCGGCTGTACGCCCGAGCCAGCGGGTCCGTCGGTGCCAAGGATCACGCGGTGCGGGCACTTCAGTTCGAGGGCGGCCTTGGCCGCCGCGATGGCCACCTTCTCGTTGCCGTTGTGCACGATCTCGATGGCGCGCGAGCTCTTCTCGCACAGCTCGCACACATGCGCCTCGGGCAGCGAGGTGTGGCCGCCGTTGATGTGGCCGATGATGTCGGCGTCGGCTTCGAGCACCACGTCCTTGTCGATCAGGCCCGAGCCCGGGATCGACGGACCGCCCGTGTGGATCGTGCTCTGGATGCCGTACTTGCGAGCCCAGGCCACCATTTCCTTGGCCTCGTAGCCTGCCTTCACCGAGCCCAGGCCCACTTCGCCCAGGAGGCCTACGCCGGCTTCGGCGAGTTCCTTGAAGTCGCTCTCGACCATGCCCTTCTCGATGACCGGCGCGCCCGCCAGCACCTTCACGCCGCCGGGGCGGAAGTTGTCGAAGGCGCGCTGCGCGGTGATGGCCAGCGCCTTCAGGCCGACGATGTCCTTGGGGCGCCCCGGCAGGTGCACTTCGCCCGCCGAGATCATGGTGGTCACGCCGCCGTTCATCGTGGAGTCGATCCAGCCGATCTGGCCCTGGCGCGGCGTCCAGTCGCCGAACACGGGGTGCACGTGGCTGTCGATGAGGCCGGGTGCAACGCAGGTCTTCTTCGCGTCGATGACGGTTTTCGCGCCTTCGAGGTCGCAGTCCTTTTCCTTGCCGACCGCGACGATCAGGCCGTCGTTCACCACGATGGTGTCGGCGTCCAGGATGGGCTTGTCGATGTCGCCCGAGAGCAGGAGCCCGATGTTCTTTATGACGACCTTGCCCGACTTTGCGCCGGCTGCGATTTCTGCCATTTCGTGGTGTCCTCGTCGTGGGGTGGGGTGTTGTCTTGTATGTCGTCGGCGCGCACGGTGCGCAGCACGGTCTCGATCACGAAGTCTTCCCAGTGCGTGACCGCCTCGGGCGACTCCAGCGGCTCGCCGAGGAAGGCGGTGAGCGTGTGCCGGTTGGAGGTGTAGAAATAGCCGGTGGACGCGATCAGCAGGTAGATGTCGCGCGCCACCAGGTCCCGGCGGAACAGGCCCTGCGACGAGCCGCTCGCAAGAATCTCCGCAATGATCGCCACCGCACGCGAAGAGTACTCGCGCGCCCTGAGCGACTTGGAGATGTGCCGGCCCTTGTGCAGGTTCTCGGTGTTCAAGAGCGTCACGAACTCGGGGTTCTTGCGGTAGTAGCCGAGCACGAAGCGGATGACTTCGGTGAGCGCGTCCACGGGACGGCTCGCATCGAGCGCGATGGCAGCCTCGGCATCGTCCATGCGCTGGTAGATGCCCTCGAGCACCGCGATGAAGAGGCCTTCCTTGCTGCCGAAGTAGTAATAGATCATCCGGTCATACGACTTGGCCGCTTTGGAGATCTTCTCCACGCTGCCGCCGTCGTAGCCGTACTTGGCGAACACCTTGGTCGCCGACTTCAGGATGCTGTCGCGCGTGGCCTGGGCGGCCGCCTCGCGCACGCCGGTGCGGCGCTGGGGCTTGGTGACTATCTTGCGTTCCATCGAGGGCTTTGCAGCACGCAATGAAGAGGGTGGCGGCTGCCGCCGGGCCGCCCCAAGGCGGACCGCGACTCCCCCATGGGGGGTGGAGTTACACGAGCGTAGCGAGTGAAAAGCCGGGGGGCTCTCATTACTTTTCCGCGAAGGCGCGTTCGACGACGAAGTCGCCGGGCGTGGAGGTGTTGCCTTCCTTGAAGCCGCGCTTCTCCAGGATGTGCTTCAGGTCTACCAGGAGACCAGGGCTGCCGCACAGCATGACGCGGTCTTCCTCGACATTGAGCGGCGGCAGGCCCAGGTCGTCGGTGAGCTTGTTGCTCTCGATCAGGTCGGTGATGCGGCCCTGGTTGCGGAACTCTTCGCGCGTGACTGTCGGGTAATAGAGCAGCTGCTTCTCGATCATCTCGCCCAGGATCTCGTGCTTGGGGAGGTGATCGGTCACGAGGTCGTGATACGCCAGCTCGTCGACCTGGCGCACGCCGTGCACCAGGATGACCTGTTCGAACTTCTCGTAGGTGTCCGGGTCGCGGATGATGCTCATGAACGGTGCGAGGCCGGTGCCGGTGCCGAACAGGTAGAGGCGCTTGGCCGGCAGCGTGTAGTCGATCAGCAGCGTGCCGGTGGGCTTGCGGCCCACGATGATGGTGTCGCCCACCTGGATGTGCTGCAGCTTGGAGGTGAGCGGGCCGTCTTCCACCTTGATGCTCAGGAACTCGAGATGCTCCTCGTAGTTCGGGCTCACGATGCTGTAGGCGCGCAGCAGGGGCTTGTTGTTCACCTTCAGGCCGATCATCGTGAAATGACCGTTCGAGAAACGCAGCGCCGGGTCGCGCGTGGTGGTGAAGGTGAACAGGCGGTCGGTCCAGTGGTGGACGCTCAGGACGCGTTCTTCGCTGAATGCACTCATACGGAACTCAAGAGTTGGTTGGTAACAGGGGAGGTTGGCTGAGCCGAGATGCACGCCCTTGGGGCGCAAGACGTCGGCCGGCTCCGAACCCTCCATTGTCGTTGGTCGGAAAAACCCCGATGAACATCGCGAGAAAACACCATTGCAAGCATCGGGCCTGTTTGCTACATTGATCTTCAATGTAGTGAATGCAACATGAAAGTGTAGGGAATGCTACACAAACGGCAGGCGACGCACAAGCGGGCTGACGGCACGTTTGTTGCAAACCCCACCGGACCGGATTGCCCATACACATACCGCCCACAAGAACGCCCCGATGACCGAACACACCAAGACAGACGGATTGCCAGGCATGGACATGCCGGTGGTCGCCGAAGCCGGCGCGAGCGCCTTCGGCAAGGCGCCGCCGCGCAACGAGAAGATGAGCACCGCGAAGGTCGAGTGCAACGCATGCCCGGTGCTGTGCCAGATCTCCGACGGCCGCACGGGTGCCTGCGACCGTTATGCCAACCGCGAAGGCGTGCTGGTGCGCGTCGACCCCGTCGTGTTGCTGCGTCGCGCGATCGCGAGCGAGGCGCCCACGCTGGTGCCCTTCGATCGCCCGGCGGCCGAAAAGTCCGAAGCGGCCGAGACGGGCGCCCCCGACTGGAGCGGCGACCTGCTGCACGCCGACGAAGTCTTCGTCACCGGCGTCGGCTCCTCCACCACCTACCCCGACTACAAGCCCGCCCCCTTCATCGTGGCCTCCAAGGCCCAGGGCGTGGACATGGTCACCGTCGTCACCGAAGGCATCTTCAGCTACTGCAGCTTCAAGGTGAAGATCGACACCGACCGGTTCCTCGGCTCCGAGCAGGCCAACGTGCGCTACCGCGGCGAGGTCGTGGGCCACGTCACCACGGCCGAATACGGCTCGCAGATGCTCTCGCTCGGCGGCGTGCACCACCTCACCGGCGGCAGCAAGAAGGAAGGCCGCATGACGGCCGAACTCATGCAGCTGCTGGGCAACAAGAAGGCGGTGGAGTGCACCATCGACGGCGGCTCCACCCTCGTCATCCAGGCCGGCAAGGCGCCCATCGTCAACGGCGTGGAAGAGCAGCGCATGCGCGTGGGCTGCGGCTCCGCGGCGGTCGGCATCTTCGCGCGCCAATTCGCCGGCGTGGCCGACGAGGTGGTGGTCGTTGACGACCACATCACCGGCGTGCTCACCGAGCACCAGGCCGGCCGGTGCCTGGACATGGCGCCCTCGGGCATCCAGATGCTGGGGCGCAAGTCCACGCCGGGGCGCTACTTCCAGGTGGCCAACCCGGGCAACGGCTGGGGCGGTACCGACATCGCCGATCCGCTCGCGATCATCGAGGGTTGGGAAGAAGGCGTCGCGCGTCCGGGCCTGCGGCTCTTGATGACCTCGACCACCGGCGAGCACGCGCAGTGGTACGTGCTCGACGAAGCACTCAAGCCCATCGAGCAGGACATGCCCGCCGAAGTGAAGCGCATCGTCGACCGCATCGGCGAGAACTGCGAACCGTCGCTGTGCACCGTGCTGTTCCTCGGCGGTGCGGGCGGGAGCCTGCGTGCCGGCGTGACCGAAAACCCCGTGCTGCTGACGCGCGCGATCAAGCGTTCGCTGGTCAACGTCACCTGCGGCGGTGCGCCGGCCTATGTGTGGCCTGGCGGCGGCATCACCGTGATGGCCGACGTCATGCGCATGCCCGACAACAGCTTCGGCACCGTGCCCACGCCAGCCATCGTGGCGCCGATCGAATTCAGCATGCGGCGCGACGACTACGAAGCGCTCGGCGGCCACATGGAGCACATCTTCTCGCTCGAGCAGGCACTCGCGCGCGGTGCGTGGCAGGAAGACGGCGCACCGCTCGCGCGACAGTGGCTCGTCATGGACGACGCCAACCCGTGGCCGCTTGGCCACGCACCCATGCTGGGCTGAACCATGTCCGCTCAACGCAGCCTGCTCGACGGCGGCCGCTGGCACTTCAACCACGGCCCGATCGACATCGTGGCCGAGGCGCACGGCGACCCGTACGCCGTCGCGGCCGCGCACGACGCGGCGTGGGCGCGCTTTGGCCATGTGCTCGACGAACTGGTGCGCGAACTGCCGCTGCTGCGCCTGCCGGTGACCGACAGGATGCGTCCGCGCGGCGTCGTCGGCCAGCGCATGTGGGATGCGTGCGCCGCGTTTTCGCCGACCTTCATCACGCCGATGGCGGGCGTGGCCGGTTCGGTGGCGCAGGAGCTGATCGCGTTCTACGACCGCCCCGGCATCGAGCGCGCCTGGATCAACAACGGCGGCGACATCGCGCTGCACCTGGCCCCCGGCCACTCGGCGCGCGTGGGCGTGTTCGCCGACATCGCGCGCTTCGACTGGCGCGACAGCGGCGTGCTCACCACCGACGGCCAGTTCGAACTGCACGCCAGCCAACCGGTGCGGGGCGTTGCCACCAGCGGCTGGCGCGGACGCAGTTTCTCGCTGGGCATCGCCGACAGCGTGACGGTCCTGGCCGCCACTGCGGCGCAGGCCGATGCGGCGGCGACGGTGATCGCCAACGCCGTCGATGTGGACGACGGCCTCATCCAGCGCAAGCCCGCCAGCCAATGCAAGGACGACAGCGACCTGGGCGATACCCTGGTCACCGTCGACGTGCCGCCGCTCGCACCGTCGCAGGTCAAGAGCGCACTCGATACGGGCGCGATCTGCGCCAAGGTCCTGCAAAAAGGTGGGCTCGTCTGGGCCGCTCTACTCGTTTGTCAGGGGCAGTTCCGACTTGTCGAGCCCTTATGCTCGAAGCCGCTGCAGACCGTGCTGCCCAAAACAGTTGGTTCAGTATTTGCTTAACGAAAGCAAGGTTCTTTTTCATGATCGATATTCGCCGCGTCTTCACCCATGTCGAGCACATCCACCACGAGTTCGGACCGCGTGCCGACACGCCGTTGGTGCGCGGTGCCATCGGCGCGGTGCTGACCAATCCCTTCGCCGGCCGCTACGAGCCCGACATCCTGCCGATGATGGCGCTGCTCGACCCCGTGGGCGTGGACATGGCGCACCAGCTGCACGCCGCGATGGACGTGCCGCTCGAGCAGATCGCCACCTACGGCAAGGGCGCCATCGTCGGCGCCGACGGCGAGCTGGAGCACGGTGCGCTCTGGCACGTGCCCGGCGGCTACGCGATGCGCGAACTGCTCGGCTGGAAGGGCAGCCGCGTCGCCTACACCGCGGGCATCGCCGAAGAGAAAACGGGCCAGCCCGGCAATGCGCTCTCGATCGTGCCCTCGACCAAGAAGGTCGGCCCGCCCGGCGCCGCGCTCGACGTGCCGCTCACCAACATCAACGCGAGCTATGTGCGCGGCCAGTTCGATGCCATCGAGGTGCGCGTGCCCGGCGCACCCGCGGCCGACGAGATCGTCTTCATCCTCGCGATGAGCACCGGCTACCGCGTGCACGCCCGCGTCGGCGGCCTGCTCGCGAAAGACATCAGCAAGTGGGACGGCCTGCGCTGATCCCACGCACACAGAGACAAGACAAGGAACACACAGAACATGACCGCCAACATCCGAAAGCTCGTCGTCCAGGTCGATGAAGTCCGCAAGGAAATGGGCCAGGAAGTGACGCCGCCCACGCGCCGCGCCGTCGCCATTGCCGTGATCGAGAACCCCTACGCCGGCCGCTTCAGCCAGAACCTCGACGAGCTCATCGCCATCGGCGAAGAACTCGGCGCGCTGCTCGGCCAGAAGGCCGTGAAGGCGCTCGGCATCGAGCCCGGCCAGGCGCAGAGCTACGGCAAGGCCGCCATCGTCGGCGAGCGCGGCGAGCTCGAGCATGCGGCCGCCATCCTGCATCCCAAGCTCGGCGCGCCGCTGCGCGTGGCGGTCGAGAAGGGCGCGGCGCTCGTGCCTTCGGCCAAGAAGCAAGGCACGCTCGGCACCGCCATCGACGTGCCGCTCGGCCACAAGGACGCCGCCTTCGTGCGCAGCCACTTCGACGCCATCGAGGCCCGCGTGTCCGATGCGCCGCGCGCCAACGAGATCGTCGTGGCCGTGGCCGTCACCGACAGCGGCCGTCCGCTGCCGCGCATCGGCGGGCTGCAAGCCAGCGAAATCAAGGGAGAAGACGGTCTTCGCTGATCCGTCTTCGCCGCACCGCACACCTGTTTTCTGTTTGAACCCCTAGGAGCTTCCCGATGAATCCATTGCGCCTTGCCTTCTGCGCCGCTTCCGTCGTCACGCTGGCCACAGCCCTCGTCCCCGCGCATGCGCAGGGCGTGATCAAGATCGGCGAAATCAACAGCTACAAGGCGCAGCCCGCCTTCCTGGAGCCCTACAAGAAGGGCATGGAGCTGGCCGTCGACGAGATCAACGCCAAGGGCGGCATCAACGGCAAGAAGATCGAACTCATCAGCCGCGACGACAACGCCAACCCCGGCGATGCCGTGCGCGTGGCCGAAGAACTCATCTCGCGCGAGAAGATCGACGTGCTGGCCGGCGCGTTTCTCTCGAACACGGGCCTGGCGCTCACCGACTTCGCCAAGCAAAAGAAATTCTTCTACCTGGCTGCCGAGCCGCTCACCGACAAGATCGTCTGGAGCAACGGCAACAAGTACACCTACCGCCTGCGCCCTTCGACCTACATGCAGGTCGCGATGCTGGTGCCCGAGGCCGCCAAGCTCAAGAAGAAGCGCTGGGCGATCGTGTACCCCAACTACGAATACGGCCAGTCGTCGGCTGCCACTTTCAAGACGCTGCTGAAGGCCGCGCAACCCGACGTCGAGTTCGTCACCGAACAGGCGCCGCCGCTGGGCAAGGTCGACTCGGGCAGCGTCGTGCAGGCGCTGGCCGATGCCAAGCCCGACGCGATCTTCAACGTGCTGTTCGGTGCCGACCTTTCCAAGTTCGTGCGCGAAGGCAACACCCGCGGCCTCTTCAAGGACCGTGAAGTGGTGAGCGTGCTGACCGGCGAACCCGAATACCTCGACCCGCTGAAGGACGAAGCGCCCAACGGCTGGATCGTGACCGGCTACCCGTGGAACGGCGTGAAGACGCCCGAGCACAAGGCCTTCCTCGATGCCTACCAGGCCAAGTTCAAGGACTACCCGCGCCTCGGTTCGGTGGTCGGCTACAGCGCGATCCACTCGATCGCGGCGGGCATCAAGAAGGCCGGCGGCACCGACACCGAAAAGCTGGTCGCGGCCTTCAAGGGCCTGCAGGTCGACACCCCCTTCGGCAAGATCAACTACCGCGCACAGGACAACCAGTCCACCATGGGTGCGTACGTCGGCAAGACCAAGAACGACGGCGGCAAGGGCGTGATGGTCGACTACGTGTACCTCGACGGTGCCAAGTTCCAGCCTTCGGACGACGAAGTGAAGAAGATGCGCCCCGCAGACTGACTGCGCGGCTCCTGCAACGCGCCCGCCGCCGCCGATGACGTGCGGCGGGGCGCGGTGTCTCCAGTTTCCTCAGGGTCCTTATGAGCTTTTCAGGCTTCGTTGTTCAGTTGCTCAACGGGTTGGCCGGCGCGTCCTCGCTTTTCCTCGTGGCGGCCGGTCTCTCGTTGATCTTCGGCGTGACGCGCATCGTCAACTTCGCCCATGGATCGTTTTTCATGGTCGGCATCTATGTCGCTTACACGCTCGTGGAGAAGCTGGGCTCGAGCCTGGGCTTCTGGCCTGCGCTCCTGATCGCGGCGCTCGCGGTCGGCGTGCTCGGCGCGCTGATCGAGGTGCTGCTGCTGCGCCGCATCTACAAGGCGCCCGAACTCTTCCAGCTCCTGGCCACGTTCGCGCTGGTGCTCGTCATCAAGGACGCGGTGCTGTGGCTCTGGGGGCCTGACGAGCTGCTCGGCCCGCGTGCGCCGGGCCTGAAAGGCTCGATCGAAATCCTCGGGCGCCAGTTTCCTTCCTACGACCTGTTCCTGATCGTCGTCGGGCCGCTCGTGCTCGGCCTCGTCTGGCTGCTGCTCACCCGTACGCGCTTCGGCACGCTGGTGCGCGCCGCCACGCAAGACCGCGAAATGGTCAGCGCACTCGGCGTGAACCAGGCCTGGCTCTTCACCGCGGTGTTCGCGCTCGGCGCATTGCTCGCGGGCCTGGGCGGTGCGCTGCAGCTGCCGCGCGAGCCCGCGACGCTGGAGATGGACCTGAACACCATTGGCGCCGCGTTCGTCGTGGTGGTGGTCGGCGGCATGGGCTCGCTGCCTGGCGCCTATGTGGCGGCGCTCCTGATTGCGGAGATCAAGGCCGTGTGCATCTGGCTGGGCGTGGTGCAGATCTTCGGCATCGACGTGTCGTTCTCCAAGCTCACGCTGATGGTCGACTTCCTCGTGATGGCGATCGTGCTGGTCTGGCGGCCATGGGGTCTGTTCGGACGGCCGCAGGCGCCCAGCCGCTACGTGGGCATGCAGGAAGAGCCGCTGCGCCGGCCGAGCAACGCCTACCTCGTCGCCGCCGCAGTGCTCGGGCTGATGCTCGCGGTGCTGCCGCTGCTCACGGTGAACTCGCCCTACACGATGGTGCTGATGATCGACCTGCTGATCGCCGCGCTGTTCGCCACCAGCCTGCACTTCATCATGGGCCCGGCGGGCATGCATTCCTTCGGCCATGCCGCGTACTTCGGGCTCGGCGCCTACGGCGCCGCGCTGCTGGTTCGCTCGCTGCACCTGCCGATGGAACTTGCATTGATCGTCGCGCCGGCCGTGGCCGCGCTCGGCGCGCTGGTCTACGGCTGGTTCGCGGTGCGGCTCTCGGGGGTCTACCTCGCGATGCTCACGCTGGCTTTCGCGCAGATCACCTGGGCCATCACCTACCAGTGGGACAGCTTCACCGGCGGCAGCAACGGCCTGACCGGCGTGTGGCCCTCCGAATGGCTTTCGAACAAGCAGGCCTACTACTGGCTCACGCTGGTGCTCGTGGGTGCCGGCGTGTGGTGGCTGCGCCGCGTGCTGTTCTCGCCTTTCGGCTATGCATTGCGCGCGGGCCGCGATTCCGTGCTGCGCGCCGACGCCATCGGCATCGACGTGAAGCGCATGCAGTGGATGGCCTTCGTGATCGCGGGCACCGTGGCGGGCCTTGCCGGGGCGCTCTACGCCTTCTCCAAGGGCAGCATCTCGCCCGAGAGCCTCTCGGTCGGCAAGTCGGTCGACGGCCTCGTGATGGTGCTGCTCGGCGGCATCCAGACGCTGGCGGGCCCGGTGGTCGGTGCCGTCACCTTCACCTGGCTGCACGACACCGTGGCGCGCAACACCGACTACTGGCGCGCGATGCTCGGCGCCATCATCCTGATCCTGGTGCTGCTGTTCCCGCAGGGCATTGCCGGCTCCGTCAAGCAACTCGCCGATCGCTGGCGTGCACCGAAGAATGAAACAGCAGAAGCAGATGCCAAGCTCAAGGAGGTGAAAGCATGAGCCTCCTCAAGGTACAGAACCTCGGCAAGTCCTTCGGCGGCGTGAAGGCCGTGGACGGCATCAGCTTCGAGCTGCCCGCGGGCGAGCTGCTCGCGCTCATCGGCCCCAACGGCGCGGGCAAGTCCACGACCTTCAACATGGTCAACGGCCAGCTGAAGGCCGACCAGGGCTCGATCACGCTCGACGGCCACGAACTCGTGGGCCGGAAGCCCCGCGAGATCTGGCGCAAGGGCGTCGGCCGCACCTTCCAGATCGCCGAGACCTTCGCCTCGCTCACCGTGGTCGAGAACGTGCAGATGGCCTTGCTCTCGCACGACCAAAAGCTGTTCTCGATGTGGCGCCGCGCGGCAGACCACAAGCGCGACGAGGCGCTCGCGCTGCTCGACCAGGTCGGCATGAAATCGCAGGCCGACCGGCCCTGCAGCGTGCTGGCCTATGGCGACGTGAAGCGCGTCGAGCTCGCCATCGCGATGGCCAACTCGCCCAAGCTGCTCCTGATGGACGAGCCCACCGCCGGCATGGCGCCCAAGGAGCGCAACTCGCTCATGGCGCTGACCAAGGACCTCGTCATTCAGCGCGGCATGGCCGTGCTCTTCACCGAGCACAGCATGGACGTGGTGTTCGCGTACGCCGACCGCATGATCGTGCTCGCGCGCGGCCGCCTCATCGCCCAGGGCAAGCCGCTGGAGATCCGCGACCATCCGAAGGTGCAGGAGGTGTACTTCGGCAGCGGCAAGACATTCGAGAAGATCGCAGAGAAAGCCGCAGCGCTGGGAGTGACAACCGCATGAGCACGCACGAACCCCTTCTTCAGGCCAAGGCGCTGTGCGCCTGGTACGGCGCAGCGCAGATCCTGTATGACGTCGACCTCGACGTGCGCCGCGGCGAAGTCGTCGCGCTCATGGGCCGCAACGGCGCGGGCAAGTCGACCACGCTGAAGGCGCTGATCGGCATGCTCGCCAAGCGACGTGGCGCGGTGCGCTTCCTCGGCCACGACATTTCCAAGAGCGAGCCGCACCACGCGGCGCGCCTGGGCCTCGGCTTCGTTCCCGAAGACCGGCGCGTGTTCACCGACCTCACGGTGATGGAGAACCTCGAAGTCGGCAAGCAGCCCGCGCGGCAGTGGGCCGACGGCACCGAGGCGCCGCTGTGGACGCCCGAGCGCCTGTTCAAGCTCTTTCCCAACCTCGGCGAAATGCCAAACCGCCCCGGCGGCCGCATGAGCGGCGGCGAGCAGCAGATGCTCACCGTGGCGCGCACGCTGATGGGCAATCCGTATCTCGTGCTGCTCGACGAGCCTTCCGAGGGCGTGGCACCGGTCATCGTCGAGCAGATGGCCAACATGATCCTGGAGCTCAAGGCGCAGGGCGTGAGCATCCTGCTCTCGGAGCAGAACATGCACTTCGCCGAACTCGTGTCCGACCGCGCCTATGTGCTGGAGAAGGGCCAGATCCGCTACCACGCCACGATGGCCGAACTCGCGGCCAACGAAGAAGTGCGCCGTGCCTATCTCAGCGTCTAGCATGAAGCTCACCCCCGGTCTTTGCGCACGCCATGCCGCTTCGCCAACCCCTTCCCAGGGGGCAACACCGACGGCCCGGCAAAGCCGGTTCCGTGGTGTTCCCGAAAAGTTGCCTCGGTCTTTTTGAGTTCTCGTCCCTCTTCTACAAGGAGTACGCACCATGCATCGCAGAACCGTATTGAAGTCCGCCGCTGCCCTCGGGCTCATGAGTGGCCTCGGCAGCTTCGGCCTTTCGGCCTTCGCGGCCGGCAAGATCAAGCCCGGTGCCAAGGCCGCGCTGATCGTGGTCGACGTGCAGAACTGCTTCCTGGACGGCGGCACGCTCGCGGTGAAGGGCGGCAACGAGGTGATCCCGGTCATCAACGCACTGGCGCCCGCGTTCGAGAACATCGTCGTCACGCAGGATTGGCACACCGCAGGCCACGCCTCCTTCGCGAGCACGTACTCGGGCAAGAAACCGTTCGAGACCACCAAGCTCAACTACGGCACGCAGGTGCTGTGGCCGGACCACTGCGTGCAGGGCACCGACGACGCCGCGCTCGGCAAGGACCTGAAGGTGCCGACCGCGCAGCTCATCATCCGCAAGGGCTTCCACAAAGAGATGGACAGCTATTCGGCCTTCGAGGAAGCCGACCACAAGACGGCCACGGGCCTGGCCGGCTACCTGAAGGCGCGCGGCATCAAGACCGTGTTCGTCACGGGCCTGGCCACCGACTTCTGCGTGGCCTGGACCGCGATGGATGCGCGCAAGGCCGGCTTCGACGCCTACGTGATCGAAGACGCCACGCGCGGCATCGACCTCAACGGCTCGCTTGCGGCGGCCTGGAAGCAGATGACCGCCAAGGGCGTCAAGCGCATCCAGTCGGCCGACATCCAGAGCACCTGAGCGCATTTCTTCTTCAACGACGACACAACTGCGAGAAAAACGACGCATGAAGCTTTCGATTTCAAGGCGCGCCATGGTGGCGGGCGGCGCGGCCCTGGCTCTGGGCCCGGGCCTTCTCGGGTCGGCACGCGCAGAAAACGGCGTGACCGACACCACCATCCGCATCGGCCAGTCGGCCGTGTTCAGCGGGCCGGCCAAGGACTTCGGCGTCGATTACCGCGCGGGCATCAAGCTCTACTTCGACCGCGTCAACAAGTCGGGCGGCATCAACGGCCGCAAGATCGAACTCGTGACGTATGACGATGCCTACGACCCTGCGAAGACGGCCATCAACACGGCCAAGCTGATCGACGAGGACAAGGTCTTCGCGCTCACCGGCTTCGTGGCCACCGGCAATCTCGCGGCCGCGATGCCGCTCGCCGAGAAGGCGGGCGTTCCGATGTTCGCGCCCCTGGTGGGCACCACGTCGTTCCGCACCAAGGTCAACCGCAATCTTTTCCATGTGCGCGCGGGCTACGACCTGGAGCTGCGCAAGATCATCAGCCACCTCTCGACCATCGGCATCTCCTCGATCGCCGTGGTGTTCCAGGACAGCCCGTTCGGCAAGTCGAACCTCGCCACCTGCGAGCAGCTTGCGGCCGAGTACAAGGTGCAGGTCGTCAAGACGCTGCCGCTGGCCATCACCGCGGAAGATGCGAAGCAGGTCGCCACCGAGATCTCCGCGGCCAAGCCCGGCGCGGTCGTGATGATCATGGCCGGCCGCATGGTCGAGACTTTCATCCGCGACTACCGCGCGGGCGGCGTGGGCGCGCCGCTCTACACGCTCTCGGTCGGCATCACCGATGCGGCCGGCTCGGCCAAGCGGCTGGATGGCAAGCTCGCGGGCCTGGTCACGGCCAGCATCGTGCCGCCGCCGAACGCGCAGCGCGTGCCCATCGTGGCCGACTACCAGCGCGACCGCGCCGAGTTCGGCGAGAAGATCGACAGCTACACCACGCTGGAGGGCTACATCGTCGCGCGCGTGATGGTCGAGGGCCTGCGCCGCGCGGGCAAGACGCTCACGCGCGACAGCTTCGTGGCCGGGCTCGAGAGCATCGGCAGCACGCGCTTCGGCGACTTCCCCATCGACTACAGCGCGAAGAACCACAACGGCTCGACCTTCGTGGACCTGGAGATGTACACCCGTGACGGACAGTTGCGGCGCTGAGCCGCTGCATCTGCAGGTCAACGGTCAGGCACAGTCGCTCGCGGGCGTGCCCCGCGAGGCGTCGCTGCTGCAGTTCCTGCGCAACGACCTCGAGCTGAACGGACCCAAGTACGGATGCGGGTTGGGTCAGTGCGGTGCATGCACGGTGCATGTCGACGGCGTCGCTGCGCGTTCGTGCGTGATTCCCGTCCAAGGGGTGGCGGGCCGCGAGGTCACCACCCTGGAAGGCCTGGGCTCGCGCGGGCGCTGGCATCCGGTGCAGGCGGCCTTCGAAGACGCGCAGGCCGCGCAGTGCGGCTACTGCCTCAACGGCATGGTGATGCAGGCGGCGGCGCTGCTTGCGCGCGATCCGCACGCGAGCGAGACGCGGATCCGCAGCGAGCTGTCGGGCAACCTGTGCCGTTGCGGCACGCACATTGAAATTCTCGATGCCGTGCAGCGCGCGGCTGTGCGCATGCGCGCAGAGGTGAACCGGTGACCGGCCCTTCTTGCCCCCTCTCCCGCTTGCGGGAGAGGGCTGGGGTGAGGGCGTCGGCCTTCGCAAACGCATTGCCTTCGCCATCGCCGCTGACCCTCACCCCAGCCCTCTCCCCAAGGGGAGAGGGAGCAAGACCATGACACGCCGCGCCGACCTGCCGCAGACCCGCGCGGAGTTTCTTGCCGCCGACGGCGTGCTGCTCGTGGTGCGCGAAACGCCCGCCGCACCGATGCCCGCCAAGGGCCAGCCCGCAGCGATCGCGGGCAACCCCATCGAGGGCGACGAAATCCTGCTCGCCGTATGGGACGACGGCAGCGTCTCCGCGCTCAACGGCCACGTCGATCTCGGCACCGGCATCCAGACAGCGCTTTCGCAGATCGTGGCCGAAGAGCTCGATCTGGGCATGCCCTGCGTTCGCATGATGCTGGGCGACACCGCGCGCGTGCCCAACCAGGGCGCGACGATCGCGAGTGCATCGATCCAGATCCATGCGCAACCGCTGCGCCTTGCCGCAGCGCAGGCGCGGGCCTGGCTGCTCGCTCGCGCGGCCGAGCGCCTGGGCGTTGCAGCCGACGCGCTGCAGGTGCGCCACGGCGTGGTGCGCGTCACCGAGACGCCCGACCTTCACGTCAGCTATGCGGACCTCGTGGCGCACCAGCGCACGGTGCTCCGCCTGGACTCCGGCGCGAAGCCCAAGGACCCGGCCGACTACCGCATCGTCGGCACACGCCAGGCGCGCGTGGACATTCCCGGCAAGCTCGCAGGCGAGCTCGTGTTCGTGCACGACATGCGCGTGCCCGGCATGCTGCACGGTCGCGTCGTGCGCCCCCCGTATGCCGGCGCGGACCACGGCGATTTCATCGGCAACACGCTCGAGGCGGTCGATGAATCGTCGATCGCGCACATCCCCGGCATCCGCGCCGTGGTCGTGGTCCGCGACTTCGTCGGCATCGTGGCCGAGCGCGAAGAGCACGCCGAGCAGGCGCTGCGCGAGCTGCGCGTCACGTGGAAGCCGTGGCCCGGCATGCCCGACCTTTCCGATGTCGCGCAGGCGCTTCGCGACAACCCTTCGACGCAGCGCCTGTTGGTGGACGAAGGCGATGTCGATGGCGCCATCGCTGCCGCATCGCAGCCGATGCAGCGCACCTACGTCTGGCCCTACCAGATGCACGCCTCCATCGGCCCCTCGTGCGCGCTGGCCGACTGGCAGCCGGCCGACGGCAGCGGCAGCGGCAGCGGTTCCGCCGCCGGGACGCTCCCAGGGCGGAACGCGGCCCCCTCGGGGGGCAGCGACCCACACGCAGCGGGGGAGCGTGGGGGCATTGTTCTTCGCGTGTGGGCCGGCTCGCAGAACCCGCATGTGCTGCGCGCCGACCTGGCCAGGCTCATGGGCGTGGACGACGTGCAGGTCGACGTGGTTCGCATGGAAGCCGCGGGCTGCTACGGCCGCAACGGCGCCGACGACGTGGCGGCCGACGCAGCGCTGCTCGCGCGCGCCGTCGGCATGCCGGTGCGCGTGCAGCTCACGCGCGAACAGGAGCATGCGTGGGAGCCCAAGGGTGCGGCGCAACTCATGGAAGTCGATGGCGGGCTCATGGCCGATGGCCGCATCGCCGCCTACGACTTCGAAACCTCCTACCCGTCGAACGGCGCGCCCACGCTCGCGCTCTTGCTCACGCGCACCATCGAGCCGGTCGCGCAGGCCTACGAGATGGGCGACCGCACCGCGCGCCCGCCGTACAGCTACGACAACCTGCGCGTGAAGGTCAACGACATGGCGCCGATCGTGCGCGCCTCGTGGCTGCGCGGCGTGTCGGCGTTGCCGAGTTCGTTCGCGCACGAGTCGTACATCGACGAGCTCGCGACGGCCGCAGGTGTCGATCCGGTGCAGTTCCGCTTGCGCCATCTGAACGATCCGCGCGCGGTCGAGCTCGTGCAGGCCACCGCGCAGAAGGCCGGCTGGCGCATGCGCACCGGGCCGCAGGAGAACGCGGACGGCGGGCTCGGCGAAGGGGGCGACATCCTCTTCGGCCAGGGCTTCGCATACGCGCGCTACATCCACAGCAAGTGGCCGGGCTTCGGCGCCGCATGGGCCGCCTGGGTGGCCGACGTCGAGGTCAACCGCAAGACCGGCGAGGTGCATGTGCGCCGCGTGGTGGTGGGGCACGACGCGGGCTTGATGGTCAACCCCGCGGGCGTCGAGCACCAGGTGCACGGCAACGTGATCCAGACCACCAGCCGGGCGCTGATGGAAGAGGTGAAGTTCGCGCCGCAGCAGGGTGCGCCATCGGGCGGCGCGCAGTTGCCCGGCGTGCTGCCGACCGGCGTGGTCGCGAGCCGCGAATGGGGCAGCTACCCGATCATCAATTTCCGCGACGTGCCGGTGATCGAGGTGATGCACATGCCGCGGCCGGGCGAGCCGTCGCTGGGGGCTGGCGAGTCGTCTTCGGTGCCGGGAACGGCGGCGATCGCGAATGCGATCTTCGATGCGACGGGGGTGCGGTTCAGGGCGCCGCCGTTCACGCCGGAGACGGTGCTGGCTGAACTGAATCGGGGTTTGCTTCCTCCCGTTGCGGGGGAGGGCGGGGGTGGGGGCATGCGGCGTGCGAGTGGTGACGCCGCCGTGCCCCCATCCCAACCTTCCCCCAAAGGGGGAAGGAGCAAGACGGATGCACCTTGGCCTCGGCGCAAGGGTGTGTGGGCCACGGGCGCCGCGCTCTTCATCGGCGGCATCGGTGTCGTCGCCGGCCTGCTCGGCTGGCGTTCGTCCATCGCGCCCGTCTCGCTGACCGCGCCGGTCTACAGCCAATCCACCATCGAACGCGGCCGCGTGCTCGCCGCGCTCGGCGATTGCGCGGTGTGCCACACCGCACCCGGCGGCGCGCCCAACGCAGGAGGCCGCGCGATGGACACGCCCTTCGGCACGCTCTACACCACCAACCTCACGCCCGATGCCGCCACGGGCCTGGGCCGCTGGTCGTTCAGCGCGTTCCAGCGCGCGATGCGCGAAGGCGTCTCGCGCGATGGCCATCACCTCTATCCGGCGTTCCCTTACACCGCGTTCGCCAAGACCAGCGACGACGACCTGCAGGCGCTCTACGCGTACTTCATGTCGATGCCCGCGGTGCGCGCGGAAACGCCGAAGTCCGAACTCAAGTTTCCGTTCAGCATGCGGCCGCTGATGGCCGGGTGGAACGCGCTCTTTCACGACCCCGCACCGCTGCAGCCCGTCGCGACGCAGAGCGCCGAGTGGAACCGTGGCGCGTACCTCGTCAACGGCCTGGGCCACTGCGGCGCCTGCCACACGCCGCGCAATGCGCTCGGCGCGGAGCAGGGCGGCAGCGCGTTCCTCTCGGGCGCGATGGTCGATGGGTGGGAGGCGCCCGCGCTCACGCACCTGTCGAAGTCCGCCGTGCCGTGGGACACCGAAGAGCTCTACCGGTACCTGCGCAACGGCCACACGCAACGCCACGGCATCGCCGGCGGCCCGATGGCCGAGGTGGTGCGCGAACTCGGCCAGGTGCCCGATGCCGATGTGCGCGCCATGGCGACCTACCTCGGCTCGTTCAACCCGACGCCGGCCGCCGAACCGCAAGCCCTCGCGCAACAGGCCGTCGCCAACGCGGCCCGCACGCAAGGCCAGTTGCTCGGCCCCGCGCAGCGCATGTTCGACAGCGCCTGCGCGTCGTGCCACCACGACGGCAACGGCCCGACGCTGCTGGGCGTGAACACGCCGCTCGCGCTCAACAGCAGCCTCACGAGCGCACGGCCCGACAACCTGCTGCGCACCATCCTCGATGGCGTGCGCGAGCCGGCCGGCCGCGACATCGGCTTCATGCCGGCGTTCCGCGAGGCGCTCGACGACCGGCAGATCGCCGAGCTGGCCGGCTACATGCGCGCGCGCTTCGCGCCGCAGGAGCCGGCGTGGTCCGACCTGCCCGCGCAGGTGGCGCGCGTGCGCGCCGCAAAGGCGCACTGAGCGGCTGTTCAGGTGCGCCTGCGCGCGCCCACACGATCACTGCCGAGGCTACGATGCGGCGTCGCGCACCGGCCTCGCGGCTCGCGCGCAGCACTGAACACCTTCAATGGAGACATACAGCACCATGGCCCTGAACCTCTCGCCCTCGACCAGCCTCCCCAGCGACGCGGACCGCGCCACCCTGGTCGGCCGCATCTGGCAGCCCGATGTGGGCCCGGTGCTGGTGGCCGTGCACGAAGGCGGCCTGCACGACCTGTCGACGCTCGCGCCGACCATGAGCGACCTGCTCGAAGCCAAGGGCTCGCCGTCCGCCGCCGTGCGCGAAGCACTGAAGAGCGGCAAGGCGCCGCGCGTCGCCGCGCTCGATGCCGTGCTCGCCAACAGCGACGAGACCGTGCGCGACAACCGCAAGCCCTGGCTGCTCGCGCCGTGCGACCTGCAGGTCATCAAGGCGAGCGGCGTGACCTTCGTGGCGAGCCTGCTGGAGCGCGTGATCGAGGAGCAGGCGCGCGGCGATGCCTCGCAGGCCGAGGCCACGCGCGCGGCCATCGGCAAGGTGCTGGGCGACAACCTCGCGGACATCGTCCCCGGCTCGCCCGAGGCCGCGAAGGTCAAGGAGGTGCTGATCGCGCAGGGCGTGTGGTCGCAGTACCTCGAAGTGGGCATCGGCCCCGACGCGGAGATATTCACCAAGGCCCCGGTGCTGGCCGCCGTGGGCACCGGCGCCGACGTGGGCATCCACTCGGGCTCGGTCTGGAACAACCCCGAGCCCGAGGTCGTGCTCGCCGTGAACAGCCGCGGCGAAACCTTGGGCGCCGCGCTGGGCAACGACGTCAACCTGCGCGACTTCGAAGGCCGCAGCGCCTTGCTGCTGGGCAAGGCCAAGGACAACAACGCCTCGTGCGCGATCGGCCCTTTCATTCGTCTCTTCGACGATCACTTCGGCATTGCCGACGTGCGCCGCATCACCGTTGCGCTCGAAGTCACGGGGCCCGAGGGCTTCGTGCTGGAGGGCTCGAGCTCGCTCACGAAGATCAGCCGCGATCCGCTGGACATCGTGTCGCAGGCCGTCGGCATTCACCATGACTACCCAGACGGCTTCATGTTGTTTCTAGGCACCATGTTCGCGCCGACACAAGACCGTCACGGCCCTGGGCAAGGATTCACCCACGTCGTCGGCGACCACGTGCGCATCGGCGCACCGGAACTCGGCGCGCTGTTCAACCGCGTCGTGCATGCCGACCGGGCGCCGCGCTGGACTTTCGGCGTAAGCGCGTTGATGCGAAATCTTGGTGGGCGCGGACTTTTGTAGTCCTTACGTGTGCGGTTCAAAAGGAGTTGTACTCCTTAGGGTTTCATTGCCCGTCCGTTGCATTCAGTTGCGGTTGACCACCGTTCCTGTTCCCCTCAAGATAACCAACGTTGATGATGGTTAACTCAAGGGGGACCGGTTGTTGCCGAGTGAGATCGATCTATTGCAGTCGCCTGTCGAAGGCCCGCTCCCGTGCGGTGAAGATCTGGAATACGACCCCGATTTCATGGCGTTGCAGCAAGCAACGACCGGCAAGCGGGAGCAACAATTCGGCGCGACGATCATCCCGGCCGAGCCACCCGACTGGGCCCGTGTCGAGCGCATCGCCAAGCAGCTGTGCGAACGCACGCGCGACCTGCGGGTACTGGTTCCGCTGACCCTTGCATGGACCGAGACACGCGGCCTCTCCGGCTATGTCGATGGCCTTCGGCTGGTCGACGTGGTGCTGCAGAAATTCTGGAACGACGTCCACCCGCGCGTCGTCGACGATGGTTTCGAAGACCCGCTGCCCCGCATGAATGCGCTGGCCGCACTGGCCGAAGCCGAAGGACTCGGGCGCAGCGTGCGCGATGCGCGGCTGCTCGATGACGGCGGTTCGTCGGTGAGCCTGCGACAGGTCGAGGCCCTGCTCGATTCGAGCAAGGCAGACCAGATCGACTACCCCGGCGGCATCGGCCGGTTGCGAGAAGCGGCGCGGCGCGCGCACGAGAAATCGACGCCGCAGGTGGTGGCCCTGCGCGCGGCGCTCGAATTGCTGCAACGCATTCGCGAGACCTCCGAGCGCGCACTGGGACAGAGCTGGGCGCCCGATTTTTCCAGGCTCGAGCGCTCGCTGCGCACCGTGCTGCAGCTGATGCCCGAGCAGGCGCCGACCGAGCCTCCGGCAAGCGCTTCGCATGAAGGCGAAGCACATGCGCAAGGCAATGTGCAGGGTGCCGCGGCGAGTGCGCAAGGCACGGTCGCTCAGACAGTAAATGTCGGTGCAGGCCTACGCGCAATAAGTATTAAAGAGATTGAAATATCGAGCCGTGATGATGTTCAGGTGTTGTTGGAGAAGGCTTGCCAGTACATGGAGCGCACGGAGCCCAGTCATCCGGCGCCCATGCTGATACGGCGAGCGCAGCGGCTCCTGGACCTGAACTTCTTCCAGATCATCGAAGAGCTCGTGCCCGAGGGATTGCAAAAGATAGAGAGCCTGGCCGGACGGCCGTTGAACGGCGGAGCCTCCTCGGAATAGGCGGCGCTCGCTGCCGATACGGGAGGCTCGAAGCCAGCAGGACAGACAGTCAGGTCCGACCCACGCATTCAGTTTCAAGAGGAAGCTTATGGCAGACAACCGTGTCAGAAACAGTGGTCAGAAGTTCATTGCGCGGAACCGGGCGCCGCGCGTGCAGATCGAGTACGACGTCGAGATCTACGGCAGCGAACGCAAGATCCAGCTGCCCTTCGTGATGGGCGTGATCGCCGACCTCGCGGGCAAGCAGATGGACCCGATGCCCGACCTGGCCGAGCGCGATTTCATGGAAGTGGACATCGACAACTTCGACGACCGCATGAAGGCCATCAAGCCGCGCGTGGCGTTCCAGGTGCCCAACACGCTCACGGGCGAAGGCCAGATGAATGTCGACATCACCTTCGACACCATGGACGACTTCTCGCCCGCGCGCATCGCGGGCCAGGTCGGCGCGCTGCAGCAGTTGCTCGCGGCCCGCACGGAGCTGTCGAACCTGCTCTCGTACATGGACGGCAAGAACGGCGCCGAGCAGCTGATCGCACAGGCGCTGCAGAACCCGGAACTGCTCAAGTCGCTGGCGTCCGCGCCCAATCCGGCGGTCGCCAAGGCGGTCGATGCGGCGAACGAAAAAGCGGGCAATGCGCCCGCCGGTGCTTCCGAGTAGACGCAAGCACGCAGCGCAGCAAGTAGAGCAACGCACAGCAGCAACGCACAGCAGCAACGCACAGCAAGCCGACAGGATTTCCACATGAGCACCGCACCCAAACAGACTGCACGCGCGCAGGCCGCCACGATCGATGCACTCGCACCCAACGAGTTCTCCGATCTCCTGCAGCGCGAGTTCAAACCCAAGACGGAGCAGGCGCGCGAAGCGGTGCAGAACGCCGTCAAGACACTCGCCGTGCAGGCGCTGGAGAGCACGGTCACCATCTCCAACGACGCCTACCGCACCGTGCAGGGCATCATCACCGAGATCGACCGCAAGCTCTCCGAGCAGATCAACCAGATCCTGCACCACGAGGACTTCCAGCAGCTCGAGGGCGCATGGCGCGGCCTGCATTACCTGGTGAACAACACCGAGACCGATGAGCAGCTCAAGATCCGCGTGATGTGCGCATCGAAGCGCGAAGTGGCGCGCTCGCTCAAGCGCCACAAGGGCATCGGCTGGGACCAGAGCCCGCTGTTCAAGAAGGTCTACGAAGCCGAGTACGGCCAGTTCGGCGGCGAGCCTTTCGGCGCGCTCATCGGCGACTTCCACTTCGACCACAGCCCGCCCGATGTCGAGATGCTCGGCGAGATGGCCAAGATCGCCGCGGCCGCGCATTGCCCCTTCATCGCAGGCGCATCGCCCACGGTGATGCAGATGGATTCGTGGCAAGAGCTGTCGAATCCGCGCGACCTCACCAAGATCTTCCAGAACACCGAGCACACCGCATGGCGCAGCCTGCGCGAGTCGGAAGACGCGCGCTACATCGGCCTGGCCATGCCGCGCTTCCTGGCGCGCCTGCCCTATGGCGCGCGCACCAATCCGGTCGACGAGTTCGAGTTCGAGGAAGAAACCGATTCGGCAGCGCACACCCGCTACACCTGGGCCAACTCGGCCTATGCGATGGGCGTGAACATCAACCGCTCGTTCAAGCAGTACGGCTGGTGCACCTCGATCCGCGGCGTGGAATCGGGCGGCGCGGTGGAGAACCTGCCCACCCACACCTTCCCGACCGACGACGGCGGCGTGGACATGAAGTGCCCCACCGAGATCGCCATCAGCGACCGGCGCGAGGCCGAGCTCGCCAAGAACGGCTTCATGCCGCTCGTGCACCGCAAGAATTCCGATTTCGCGGCCTTCATCGGCGCGCAGTCGCTGCAGCAGCCGGCCGAGTACTACGACGCCGACGCCACGGCCAACGCGAACCTCGCGGCGCGCCTGCCTTACCTGTTCGCGTGCTGCCGTTTCGCGCACTACCTCAAGTGCATCGTGCGGGACAAGATCGGCTCGTTCCGCGAGCGCGAGGACATGGAGCGCTGGCTCAACGACTGGATCATGAACTACGTGGACGGCAGCCCCGGCACGTCGTCCCAGGACACGAAGGCAATGAAGCCGTTGGCGGCGGCGGAAGTCCAGGTGGAAGCCATCGAGGACAACCCCGGCTACTACGCCGCCAAGTTTTTTCTCCGGCCGCACTATCAGCTCGAAGGGCTGACGGTTTCCCTGCGGCTGGTTTCGAAGCTGCCATCCAACAAGAAGGACAGCAGCTAAATCAACGGTGCTCCACGAGGGCGCAAATAACTTTGGGGGTTAATCATGGCAGTAGACATGTTCATGCGCGTTGAGGGCGCGAACGGCGAATCCAAGGACTCGAATCACAAGGATTGGAGCGATATCAAGTCGTTCGCGTGGGGTGCAACGCAGCCTGGAAACATGGTCAGCGGCGGTGGCGGCGGCGTGGGCAAGGCCAGCTTCAACGACCTGCAGGTGCTCGCGCGCATCGACAAGGCGGCACCGTCCATCATGAAGAATTGCGCGAGCGGCAAGCACCTGGGCAAGGTCGAGGTGTCGGTCTGCAAGGCCGGTGGCACGCAGATCGAATACTCCCGCGTCACGCTGGAGGAAGTGCTGGTCACCTCGGTGCAGTACACGGCCGAGCAGGGCGGCGACGCGGTGCTCGTGCAGTTCGCGTTCCAGGCCGCCAAGGTCAAGCAGCAGTACTGGGAACAGACCGACAAGGGCGGCAAGGGCGCCGAGACGGTTCTGGCCTGGAACCTCAAGGAAAACAAGGAAGCCTGAGGCTCCCGGGACAACAAGGAAGCCTTGGGGCTTCCTTGTTGCCGTCATGCCGGGGGCAGGCCGCGCGAGCAACTCGCGCGCCGATGCAAAGAAGGCCCGCCTTCCGGCCGAGGATCGATCACCACCGCACGGCGCACGCGTCGTGTGCGAGTCAGTCAATGAGGAAGCTTCATGGGCGATGGGTTTGCAGTGCTGGGCGAGCGCTCCGTGGCCGAGCACACCGAATGGGTACAGCGGCAGATTCGCGCCAGTCCCCAGAACGCCAGCCTGCGCCTTGCCCTGTGCCACTTCCTCGCGCTGCGCGGCGAGTGGCAGCGGGCTGAAGACCAGCTCAAGCTCGCCGCGAAGATCGATCCCTCTTTTGCGCCGGCGAGCGCCACCTGCGCGATGGCGCTGGCGGCCGAGCGCCACCGCACCGAATTCTGGAATGGCGGCCGCGCGCCGGCCGTCGTCGCCGGCCAGGCCGGCTGGGTCGACGGGCTGATCGCCGCGGCGGCATTGCCGCCCGAACGGGCCGACGAAGCGGCTGCATTGCGCGAGGCGGCGCGGCAGGACGCACACGCATCGCCGGGCATGCTGAGCGTGGTCGACCGTTCCGACTCCCGCGCCGCGCAGGCCATCGACGGCGAGCCGGTCGAGACCGCCGAATTTGCATGGCTCTGCGACGGCGACGTGCGCATCGGGGCCGTGCTGGAACTCCTTACGCCTTCGGGCTATGCGTGGCTGCCGCTGCATGCGGTGCGCCGCCTGAAATTCAAGCGTCCGCAGCACCTGGTCGACCTCTTGTGGGCGCCGGCAGAGATCGTGCTGCAGGACGGCCGCGGGCTCAACGGCCTGGTGCCGGTGCGCTATCCCGGCAAGCTCGACGGACTCGACGACGAAACCACGCTGGGCCGCCGCACCGACTGGCTGCCGCTGGCCGGCGAAGAGCAGTACGCGGGCGTCGGCCAGCGCACGCTCATCAGCGAAGCCGGCGACCATTCGCTGCTGGACGTGCGGCTCGTCGAATTCGACGCGGCACCCGCAACGGCGGAGGACGCCGCACCGTGAGCACCACGCTGCCCGCCAGCCGTTCCGCGGCGATCGACATCGATGGCGATCCGCAGGAGAGCGTTGCGCGCGACCGCCTGCAACCCGTGCTGCTCGACCGCCTGACCGACAAGCAGCCGCAAAGCCGCCAGGAGCGTGCGGGCAGTTTCCTCATGAGCGGCAAGCTCCTGCGCGACTCGGTGCTGCGCGACCTGCAGTGGCTGCTCAACACCACCAACTTCGGCGCGGACCACGACATCAACGCCATGCCGCGCGCGCGGCGCTCGGTCGTGAACTACGGCGTGCGCGGATGGGCCGGCGGTCGCATGTCGGAGGTCGACTTCGCCGACGTCGAGGCCGCCATCCGCGCCTCGATCATCGACTTCGAGCCGCGCATCATGAAGGACAGCATCGACGTGCGCTGCGTGACCGATGCGACCGACCTCGAACACCACAACCTGCTCGCGCTGGAGATCCGCGGCACGCTGTGGTCGGTGCCTTACCCCATCGAATTCATCCTGCGCTCGGAGCTCGACCTGGAAAGCGGCCACATGATCCTGCGGCCGACGGGAGGCCTCTGATGCGGGTGCTCCGATGCTCTTTTCGAGAAACACCGCGGAGCCGGCTTTGCCGGGCCGCTGGCGTTGCCCCCGGTGAGGGGGAAGGCGCAGCGACACGAAGTGCGCGAAGCCTGGGGGTGAGCCACTGATGGACGCGCGGCTGCTGGATTACTACAACCGCGAGCTCACCTACATGCACGAGCTCGGGGCCGAGTTCGCGCAGCGCTACCCCAAGATCGCCGGCCGCCTGGGCATGCGCGGCATCGAGGTCAGCGACCCCTACGTGGAGCGCCTGCTCGAAGGCTTCAGCTTTCTCACGGCGCGCATCCAGCTCAAGATGGATGCGGAGTTCCCGCGCTTCTCGCAGCGCCTGCTGGAAGTGGTGTACCCCAACTTCCTCGCGCCGCTGCCCGCGATGGCGGTGGTGCAGATCGACGGCAACCTCAACGAAGGCTCGCTCAAGGCAGGCTACGAACTGCCGCGCCACACGATCCTGCGCGGCCGCATGATCAAGGGCGAGCAGACGGCCTGCGAGTTCCGCACCGGCCACGCCGTGACGCTCTGGCCCATCAGGATCGCGGAGGCCGGCCTCGGCCCGGTGCCCGCGGAGATCGGCCACGCGATGCCGATGGTGGCGCGCCAGGCCAAGAGCGCGATCACCATCAAGCTCGAAGCGGTGGGCGGCGCGCGCTTTTCCGAGATGCCGCTCGACCGGCTCGAGTTCTTTCTCTCGGGCGCCGAGTTGCACGCGCTGCGCGTGCTCGAACTGGTGGCGCACCACAGCATGGGCACCGTGTGCCGCAGCGGCCCGGGCGCCACGGCACGGATCGTGCCGCTGGGCGACGAGGCCATCCGCCACGAGGGCTTCGACCCCGACCAGTCGCTGCTGCCCTACGACGCGCGCTCGTTCCAGGGCTACCGTCTGCTGCACGAGTACTTCGCGTTTCCCGACCGCTACCTGTTCTTCAGCGTGAAGAACCTGCGCGCCGCGGTCTCGGCCATGAGCGGCAGCACGATGGAGATCGTGATCCTGCTGGACCGCGCCGACGGCGACCTGGAGCGGCTGGTCGACGCCAAGCATTTCTCGCTCTTCTGCACGCCCATCATCAACCTCGTGCCGCGCAGGAGCGACCGCATTCCGGTCGGCCCGGGCCAGCACGAGCACCACGCGGTGATCGACCGCACACGGCCGCGCGACTTCGAGATCTTCACCGTCGAGCGCGTCACCGGCCACATGGCCAACGGCTCGGAGGAGCGCGAGTTCCGCCCCTTCCTCGGTTCGTTCGCGACCGACGACGGCGACTTTGGCGCGTACTTCTCGCTGCGCCGGGAGCCGCGCCTGGTGTCCGACCGCGCACGCGCGCAGGGCACGCGCACCAGCTACACCGGCAGCGAGGTCTACGTGTCGCTGGTCGACCAGCACGACGCGCCCTTTCCGCACAGCCTGCGCCACATCACGCTCGATGCGCTGTGCACCAACCGCGACCTGCCGCTCCTGCTGCCGACGGGGCTCGAATCGGACTTCACGCTGCGCATCTCGGCGCCCGTGCGCTCGATCCGCATCCTGCGCGGCCCGTCGCGGCCGTACCCGGCACTCGCGGAGGGGGCGCTTACCTGGCGCCTCATCAGCCACCTGGGCCTCAATTACCTGAGCCTCACCGACGTCGATGCCGCGCAGGGCGCCGCCGCGCTGCGCGAGATGCTCGACCTCTACGGCAACCTGGCCGACCCGGCGGTGCGCCGCCAGATCCAGGGCGTGCGCTCGATGGCGCTGGCGCCGGTGTTCCGGCGCCTGCCCGAGCCGGGGCCGATCGTCTTCGGGCGCGGCGTGGAGGTGGCGCTCAAGATCGACGAGGTCGCGTTCTCCGGCGCGAGCCCGTATCTTTTCGGCGCGGTGCTGGAGCAGTTCTTCAGCCGCCACGTGTCGCTCAACGCCTTCACCGAGTTCGCGCTCTCGAGCCTGCAGCGCGGCGAAATCGCGCGCTGGACCCCGCGGGTCGGGCGCCGCCCCGCCGTATGAGCGCAGCCGGCTTCTCCGACGGAATGCAGCAGGCCGCGCAGGTCGAGGGCGAGGAGATGTTCGAGGCGCGTGCGTTCGATGAGCCCGCGGGCCATGAGACGCCTGCGATTGCCGCGACGGGCCGGCGCGACGCCCTGCTGTCAGACCCCGCGCTGTGGGCGGGCCTGGTCGACCAGCCCTTCGAGCACGACCTGTTCATGCTGCTGCGCCGGCTCGATGCACAAGGCGACCACCCGCTGCTGGGCCGCGCACCCCGCCCCTCGGACGAGCCGCTGCGCCTCGGGCAGGAGCCCTCGATGGCCTTCGCGCCATCGAACGTGTCGGGCGTCGATGTCGATGGCGACGGGCCGCCGCGCATCTCGATCTACGGCTTCGGCTTGTTCGGCCCCAACGGCCCGCTGCCGCTGCACCTGACCGAGTACGCGCGCGAACGCAAGCGCCACCACAACGACCACACGCTCAGCGCGTTCGCCGACCTGTTCCATCACCGGCTCATCCTGCTGTTCTACCGGGCGTGGGCCGATGCGCAATCGGTCAACAGCCTGGACCGCCCCGACGGCCACCGCTTCGTCGACTACGTGGCGAGCCTCATGAACATGGGGCAGCCGGGCCTGAAGGAGCGCGACCGCATCGCCGACCATGCGCGCACCTTCATGGCGGGCCACCTCGTGCGCCAGACGCGCAATCCCGAGGGGCTGATCCAGATCCTGCGCCTGTACTTCGACGTGCCCGTGCGCGTGGAGGAATTCGTGAGCGACTGGGTGATGATCGACGAGCGCCAGGTGAGCCGGCTCGGCCTCTTCGGGCGCAACCACCAGCTCGGTGGCGGCGCGACCATCGGCCTCGCGGTACGCGATGCACAGAGCAAGTTTCGCCTGGAGCTCGGGCCGCTGTCGCAGCAGCAGTTCCGCGAGTTCCTGCCGGGCAGCCGCCGGTTGCAGCAGGTGGTCGATTGGGTGCGGCAGTACGTCGGCATCGAGTTCGCCTGGGAGCTGCGGCTGGTGCTCCGGAAAGAGGAGGCGCGCGGCATGCGGCTGGGCGGCGACCAGGGCCTCGGCTGGGGCAGCTGGGTCGGCACGCGCCTGTCGGACACCGACGCCGGCGACATGCTGTTCGAGCCCGAGGCGCTGTATCCCCGTAACGCATCGGCGGCCGATGTGCCTGCCGAGTCCGCATCTTCCATGGCCCTATGACCGACATCCGCCGCGTCTCTCTTTTCTCCAAGCTGAACCCGATGCTCTACAAGGCATTGGAGACCGCCACCGCCTTCGCCAAGCTGCGCGGCAATGCCTACGTCGAGCTCGTGCACTGGCTGCACCAGATCCTGCAGCTGCAGGACAGCGACATGCTGCGCATCGTCAAGCGCGCGGGGCTCAACCTCGATGCGGTGGAGCAAGACCTCGTGCGCGCGCTCGACCGCCTGCCGCATGGCGCCACCTCGATCAGCGACATCTCCGAGCACGTGGACAACGCCGTCGAACGCGCGTGGGTGTATGCGAGCCTGCGCTTCGAGGCCACGTCGATCCGCGGCGCGTATCTGCTGGCCGGCATCATCAAGACGCCGGGGCTGCGCCAGGTGCTCTCGGGCATCTCGCGCGAGTTCGACAAGATCGTGCCCGACGTGCTGGTCGCCCAGCTCGCCGCGTGGACCGAAGGCTCGCCCGAAGACGACTTCGACGCCACGCCGAATGCGGGCCCGGGCGGCAGCGCACCCGCCGTGCAGCACCAGGGCGATGGCGCGCCGGCCGGCGGCTCGGCGCTCGCGAAGTATGCGAGCGACCTCACCGCCAAGGCGCGCGCGGGCGAGCTCGATCCGGTGTACGGCCGCGACGACGAGATCCGCCAGATCATCGACATCCTCATGCGCCGCCGGCAGAACAACCCGCTGCTCACCGGCGAGGCCGGCGTGGGCAAGACCGCGGTGGTCGAAGGCCTGGCCTCGCGCCTGGCCGCGGGCGACGTGCCACCCTCGCTCAAGGACGTGTCGCTGTGGGTGCTCGACCCCACGCTGCTGCAGGCCGGTGCGGGCGTGAAGGGCGAGTTCGAGCAGCGGCTGCGCCAGGTGATCGACGAGGTCGAGAAGAGCCCGAAGCCCATCGTGCTGTTCGTCGACGAGGTGCACACGCTGGTCGGCGCGGGCGGCACGGCCGGCACCGGCGATGCGGCCAACCTGCTCAAGCCAGCGCTCGCGCGCGGCCGGCTGCGCACCATCGGCGCGACGACCTGGTCGGAGTACAAGAAGTACATCGAGAAAGACCCGGCGCTCACGCGGCGCTTCCAGACGATCCAGGTGCACGAGCCCACCGAGCCCAAGGCGGTGATCATGCTGCGCGGCATCTCGGCCGAGCTGGAGAAACACCACGGCGTGCTGATCCTCGATGCCGCGCTCGAAGCGGCCGTGAGCCTGTCGCACCGCTACATTCCCGCGCGGCAACTGCCCGACAAGGCCGTGAGCCTGCTCGACACGGCGTGCGCCCGGGTGGCATTGAGCCAGCATGCGCTGCCGGCCGCGCTCGAAGACCTGCAGCGGCGCATCGAAGTGCTCGGCATCGAGTCGGGCATCGCGGGGCGCGAGGCGGCGATCGGCGTGGGCGAGCACCAGCGTGTCGAAGACATCGCGGCCGAAGTGGCGGCGGCGCAGGCCGAGCTCGACCTGCTGGAGCAACGGCGCGTGGAAGAGGCCGCGCTGGTGGAGCGCATCGTGGCGCTGCGCAAGTTGCTGTCGCCTGCGGCCGTGCCGGTGCAGGCCGAGTCCGAGGACGAAGGCGAGGAAGAGGGCGAGGAAGCGTACGTCGACACCCCGCCCTCCGAACCCGAAAGAACGCCCGAAGCGATCCGCGCCGAACTCGACCAGGCGCAGGACAAGCTCGTGCAGCTGCAGGGCGAGTCGCCGCTCATCCTCGCCGCCGTCGATGCACAGGCCATCGCCACCGTGGTGGCCGACTGGACCGGCATTCCCATCGGCCGCATGGTGCGCGACGATGCGCAGTCGGTGCTGCGCCTGGGCGAGATCCTCTCGGCCCGCGTGGTCGCGCAGCCCGATGCGCTGGAAACCATTTCGCGGCGCATCCGTACCGCGCGTGCGCGGCTGGACAACCCCAACAAGCCGGTGGGCGTGTTCCTGCTGTGCGGCCCTTCGGGCGTCGGCAAGACCGAGACCGCGCTGGCACTTTCAGAAGCGTTGTATGGGGGCGAGCAGAACCTCGTGACCATCAACATGAGCGAGTTCCAGGAGTCGCACACCGTCTCCACGCTGAAGGGCGCGCCGCCCGGCTACGTGGGTTACGGCGAAGGCGGCGTGCTCACCGAGGCGGTGCGCCGCAGGCCCTACAGCGTGGTGCTGCTCGACGAGATCGAGAAGGCGCACACCGACGTGCACGAGATCTTCTTCCAGGTGTTCGACAAAGGCTGGATGGAAGACGGCGAGGGCCGCCACATCGATTTTCGCAACACCGTGATCATCATGACCTCCAACGTCGGCACCGACCTGGTCATGCAGCTGTGCGAAGACCCGACCCTGCGCCCCGACCCCGAGCCGCTCGCGGCCGCGCTGCGCGAACCGCTGCTCAAGGTGTTTGCGCCGGCCCTCCTCGGGCGGCTGGTTGTAGTGCCTTATTACCCGTTGCAGGCCGATGCGTTGCATCGCATCATCCGTCTTCAACTCGACCGCATTGCCACGCGGCTCGCGGCGAACCACGGCATTACTTTGAATTACAACGACAGCGCCGTGGAGCTTGTGGCGCGCCGTTGTACCGCCATAGAGTCGGGTGGCCGGATGATCGATGCGATCCTGACGCACACGATCCTGCCGCGATTGAGCGAGGAAGTCATCGGCGCCACCGTCAGTGCGCGCAAGCTCGCCGCCGTGCAACTGAGCGCGGCGGGCGACGACTTCCACTACGAATTTTCTGAACGCTAGTCGAAGAGAGAAAGGGAGCGCGCCATGGCCAGAGTCGTCAAAGCCCATACACCGCTTGGAGAGGAGCAGTTGCTGTTTCGCTCGATGCATGGCAACGAAGGGCTCTCGCAGCTGTTCGAGTTCGAGGTCGACCTGCTCAGCCCGAACACCTCGGTGGACATGAAGGCCGTGCTCGGCAAGCCGCTCACGCTGGAGATCGTCACCATCAACGGCACGCCGCGCTATCTCAACGGCCAGATCACGCGCTTCACGATGATCGGGCGCGAAGGCGGCTCCTCCCGCTACACCGTGTACCGCGCCTCGGTACGCCCTTGGCTCTGGTATCTCACGCGCACCAGCGACTGCAAGATCTTCCAGAACAAGTCGGTGGTAGAGATCCTTGAGGAGGTGCTCGGCGAATACGGCTTTGCCTTCGAGAAGAAACTCAGCGCCTCCTATCGGCAATGGGAGTACTGCGTTCAGTACCAGGAAACAGACTTTGCCTTCGTGAGCCGCCTGATGGAACACGAAGGCATCTACTACTACTTCAAGCACGAGAAGAGCCAGCACACGCTGGTGCTGGCCGACGACATGGGCGCCCACGAGCTGCTGCCCGAGTATCCGAAGATCGGCTATCTCGCGACCGACCGCGTTGCCGATTCCGGCCGCGAAGTCATCGACCAATGGGAGGTGACCGAGGAGATCCGACCCGGCACCTACGTCGTGGACGACTTCGACTTCAAGAAGCCAAAGGCCGACCTGCTCACCACCCGCAGCCAGCCGCGCGCGAACGATCACGGCCAGTACGAGATGTATGAATGGCTGGGCGGCTACAGCGATGCGGGGCAGGGCGAGCACTACGCGCGCATCCGGCTCGAGGAAGCGCAGGCACAGGCGGAACTGGACACCGGCCACGCCAATGTGCGCGGCATGGCCCCGGGCTATCGCTTCACCATGCAGAACGCACCGCGCAACGAGGACAACCGCGAGTACCTGATCGTCTCGGTGATGTACAGCTTGCGTGAAGGCGGCTATGCCACCGGCGCCGCGCCGGGCGAGTACGGCTTTCATTTCGGCGTGCAGCCCACGTCGTTCCCGTTCCGGGCGCCGCGCGTCACGCGCGCGCCGAGCACCCACGGCCCGCAGACGGCCACCGTCGTCGGCCCCCCGGGGGAAGACATCTGGATCGACAAGTACGGCCGGGTGAAGGTGCAGTTCCGCTGGGACCGCTACGGGCAACGCAACGAGAACAGCTCATGCTGGGTGCGCGTGTCCAGCGCGTGGGCGGGCTCCAACTTCGGCGCAGTGAACCATCCGCGCGTGGGGCAGGAGGTCATCGTCGATTTCATCGCCGGTTGCCCCGACCGGCCGATCATCATCGGCCGCGTCTACAACGCCGACCAGATGCCGCCGCTCGAGTTGCCGGCCAAGGCGACGGTCAGCGGGTTCATCAGCCGCACGATCAAGGGCGACGGCGAGCTGGCCAATCACTTCATCATTGACGACGACCCGGGGTGCGAGTCGATCAAGATCCATGCGCAGAAGGACTTCACGCTCGAGGTGGAGAACAACGAGATGCATACGGTGGAGGGCGAGCGCACCACCATCATCACGGGCGCCGACACGTACACCGGAGACACCTCGCTGGACGAGACGATCAACGGGCCGCACACCTTGACCGTCAACGAGGGCGGACCGCAGACGATCACCGTCAACGGGGGTGACCAGTTCATCAAGGTCAACGGCGGGAACCAGGATGTGTATGTCGACGGCAACCAGACGATCCATGTCACGGGGCGGCGCGACGACAAGGTCGATAGCGGCGAGAGCCGGACCATAAAGTCCTACATGGTCGAAGAGGTAAAGGGCCCCAAGAGCGAACGGGTGGACGACCAGTACAACGAGTATGCCGGCAACAAGATCTTCCAGACCACGAAGGGAGAGCTGCGGCAAGACGTGAAGACCTACCTGGACCTGAAGACGGGTTCCTACTACAAGGCGGCGATCGGCGGGGACTACACCGTAGAGACCGAGGGCGACATCACCTTCAGGGCGCCGGGCAAGAAATGGCTGGTGGAAGCCGACAACATCCGGCACAAGTCCAAGCAGAACGTCGTGGAGTACGAGATCGGCGTCGACACGCACGCGGGCCAATACATCAAGTCGAAAGCCGACGACCTCATCTACTCGGAGTCCGATGTCAAGGTGCATTCGAAGGCGCCCGAGATCCGCACGGAAGCGACGACCAAACTGGACATCACCGCGGCCTTCAATATCTCGACGACCTATGTGTTCGCGTTCAACTACGCGACGACGCTGCTGGACATCAAGGTCGCCAAGACCAACATCTCGGGCCTCAACATCGGGCTCGACGCAGTTGCCTTCGGCTTCGCCATCCTGCGCAACAAGACCTCCCAGCTCCATCTGTACTGGTGATGACGACCCGCCGGATCACCTCTCTGATCTGCATCGCGTCGATCGCGGTGCTGCTGCTCGTCGGGCTGATCTTCCCGCGCATCGCCGGGACTTCCACGGCGGCCAACCTCACGCTCGGGGCCGTGATCGGCGGCGGGGTCGTGCTGACCATGCTGTTCTGTCTGGGCGTGTTCTTCTGGGCGTCCCGCAAGCCAGCAATCCTTGAGACGCGGACGGCGCTCGTCGTGGAGGCCAGCTCGGACAACACGATGGTGTTGAACCAGTACGTCATCCGGCTCGTCGTCGAGGTCGACGCGCCGGGCGGACAGCGCCGCCGTGTCAAGGTCGAACAGGCGGTCGACATGATCGACATGGCGGGCTACGCGCGCGGCCGCGAGGTATTGCTGCACCGCGGCCATCGTGACGGCAAGGAAGTCCTCTGGGTGAGCCAGCCGAATCCGCTCGTCGCCGAAGGAGCCGCGTCTTGAGGACCGTGAAGCCGATCCACCTGAGCATGCTCACGCATCCGTATCGCTGGCAGCGGCGCGACCACCTCGGGGTGGCGGTGATGGCCATGAGCACCCTGGGCGACAACCCGCACCTGGTGCTGGAGCAGGAACTGTGGAAGCTCACGGCCGAGGAGATCGGTCCGGGCGCCGTGCTGGACCTGGGCGTGCCGAAGCTGGTACCCGAGGTCCTGGTCAGCGGCTATGCGTACACCCGTCACCAGCAGGACAAGACCAGTTGCGCGGTGAAGCTGCAGATCGCCGGACTGCAAAAAACCCTCACGGTCCACGGCGACCGTTACTGGCTCGACCGCCGGGCCACTCCGCCGCAGCCCTTCGAGAAAATCCGTCTGGATTGGCAGCATGCCTACGGCGGGCCCGGCGTGCCGGAAAACGCCCTGGGCATGGGAACGGTCGAGGAACTGATCAACGGGGTGCGCACCACGAGGCTTGCGCACATCGAAACGCCGGGCCGGCAACCCACGTCGCCGAGGCAGGCCGTCCCGCCCGCGGGGTTCGGAGCGATTCCGCCCGACTGGCCACAGCGCGCGTCGCTGATGGGCACGCAGTATGGCCAGTCGTGGCTCGAGAACGACTACCCGGGCCTTGCCAAGGACGCCGACTGGCGTCATTTCAATGCGGCGCCCGCCGACCAGCGCTGGGAAGGGCTGCAGGAAGTGCCCACCGGCGCGGCCTATGAACTCTGGAACATGCACCCGGACATTCCAATCCTGCGCGGGCACCTGCCGCGCTGGCAGGCACGCTGTTTCGTACAGCACACCCCGAGCGGCCCCGAACTGCGCGAGGTGCCGCTGCGCCTGAGCACGGTCTGGTTCTTTCCGCATCTCGAACGAATGGTTCTGATCTGGCACGGTGTGTTCCCGGTCACCCAGGATGATGCAGCCGACGTTCCGCTGGCCATGAGCGCGCTGGAGCGCATGGATGACGTGCCGCGCACCATGGCGCACTACGAATCGGTGCTGAAGCTGCGCTCGGAGCCTGAGCGCGGCGGCCTGCATGCGATGCGCGACAAGGACCTGGCACCCAAGGAGGTGCTGAGCGACTGGGCCGATACCCTTCCGACATCGGTCAACGAGCCGCTTGTGCGCAACCTGCGTGCCGGCCAACTGCGCGACCATGAGCGTCGGCGCGAAGAGCTGCGTGCGCGCGGCCTGGACCCGGACGTGCACCTGCCCGCGTTGGCGCCGCCGGAAGCGGTGCCGCATCTCGATGACCTGGTCGAGCATCTGGACCGGATGGAAGCGCAGGGCGGCGATGCCAAGGCGCGGATGGAGGAGTTCGCCAAGCAGGCGGCATCTGGTGTGCTGGCCCTCGATGCGCAGGGCGACAAGCCGTTGCGCGCCGAAGAAGGCCAGGGCGAAGGAACGGAAGACGAACCCATGCTGCCCGTACCGCCGGCTGCCGATACCGCGTCGGCGCTGAGGCAGCGGGCCAACCTGCATGCGGCCCACTTGTCGGGCGCCGAGCCACCTGCGCCTTCCTTCCGCTCCGCCAAGTGGCGCCGGCGACTTGCGGCCTCTGACCCGGCGCAGCGCGATTTCTCGCGCTTGAACCTGACAGGCGTCGACCTGTCCGGCATGGACCTGCGCGGCGCACGCTTTGTGCAGGCCGTGCTCCAAGACACCAACCTGCGCGGCGCGCAGCTCGACGACTGCGATTTCTCCCAAGCCGTCCTGGTGCGCGCCGACTTGAGCCAGGCCTCGATGGCGCGGGCGAAGCTTTTCAAGACCAACCTTGGCGGTGCCCGCTGCGAGCAGACCGTTTTCGATGATGCCGACCTGCGAGAAGCCAGTTGCACCGGGACGCGCTTCGAGGGATGCCGGATGGCGGGTGCTCGCTTCGAGCTGACGCAGCTCGAAGAGGCGACGCTGCAGCGCTGCGATCTCAGCCGCTCGCGCTGGCAGCAGATGCTGCTGTTGCGCCTGAAGCTGGAGGACTTGCATTTCGATGGCGCGACCTTCGACCAGGTGACCTGGGTTGAGTGCCACCTGCGGAACGTATCGTTCGTGGGAGCGCGCCTTGAGCGCTGCGGCTTCGTCACCGCCGACTGCGCGGGTGGCGTCGACTTTTCGAATGCGCACCTCGAAGGCAGCGGCTTTGCGCATGGTTGCACGCTGGTGCAGGCGAAGTTCAAGTCCGCCAGCCTGAAGGAGTGCGGTCTCAGGACCACGCCGATGATGCAGGCCGACCTGAGCGATGCGCGCATCGAGAACAGCGACTTGTCCGAGTGCGACCTGAGCCATGCGCGGCTGGACCGCATCGTGGGCGGCGACAGCCTGTTCATACGGACCGTGCTTGCCGGTGCGTCGCTGCGCGAGGCCAACCTGATCGATGCGAATCTGTCCAAGGCCGACCTGCGCGGCGCCGACCTGACGCGCGCCAACCTGTTCCGTGCCGACGTGTCCCAGGTGCTTTTCGATCCCGCAACGCGCATGGACAGCACGTACACCAAGCATGCCAAGGTATGGCCCGCGCGTCGACCCGAGGCGCCGACTGCATGACCCGCGATGAACTGCTCGACCACATTCGCCATGGCATCCAGGTCGGCAACGCAGATTGCCGGGGGTGGGACATGAGCGACCTGGACTTGTCCGGCGCGATGCTCGACGGTATCGATTTCAGCGGGGCCCGCTTCACCGGTGCGAACCTGGAAGGCAGTGTGCTGACCCGCTGCCGCCTGGACGCCTGCGACCTCTCACGCAGCACGCTGGACAACGTGCAGTTCTTCAGCTGCGGGCTGCCGCAGGCGAAACTGGACGGGGCCCGGTGCGAAGGCACCAATTTCTCGGAGTCGGCGCTGCCGCAGACGAGCTTCCAGGAGGCCCGCTTCGATCGCACGCTGTTCTTTCGCTGCGAGTTGACGCAAAGCCGCCTGCGCTCGGACAGCTTCAGGCAAGTGTCCTTCACCGAATGCCGCCTCGAAGGAAGCGACTTCTCGGGTTCCGCGATGAATTCGGTCACCTTCCATCGCCAAGACTTGACCACGGCGGTGTTCGCGGATGCGAGCTTCGACACCACGCTCTTCATCGAGTGCGACCTGACGAATCAGCGCTTTGCGGCGCAACGGTTCGTGCGCTGCGTGTTCACCGACAGCCGGATGGACCACGCCGACTTCAGCAACGCCAGCCTGGCTCAGTGCATCTTCAAGGGCGCGTCGCTGCGCCAGGCCAGCTTCTCGCAAGTGGACGCTCCCAATGCGCTGTTCCCATCTGCCGACCTGCGCGGCGCGAACCTGCAGCGTGGTCGCTTCGATCGCGCCATCTGGGTCGAAGCCAGGCTCGAAGGCGCAGACCTCAGCGAGGCCCACATCCACGAAAGCGTGTTCCATCGCGCGCGCTGTACCGGAGCCAGCTTCCGCGGTGCCAGCCTGCACGATGCGGACTTTTCCTATGCCGAGATCGTGGATGCCGATCTGCGCGATGCGCAGTTCCTGCGCACGCGCATGCACCGCACGGTGGAGGACGGAGCGCGGTTTTCGAGGCGCAAGGGCCTCATCGAGAGCGATCCCGAGCTGCAAAAGGCGCAGACGTGGTCCAAGGTTCAGTGACGGGTGCGGGCTGCCGCCGCATCGCAGGTCTTACAGCAGATCAGACAAGGAGATTCACCATGACAGTCATTCCACTGCGCGCACAGGTCCAAGCATCCGGGCCGGTCCAGCATCTGGGCCAGCTGGTGTCCGTCGATGCCGACGGTTTACTCGAGGTGCAGGCCGAGGACGGCACCACCTGGCACTGCCGCCGTGCGGCCAGTTGCCTGCTGCAGCCGCAGCCGGGCGATACGGTGTTGTTGTCGGGGCCGGACGCCCGGCGCGTCTACCTGATTGCAGTGATCGAACAAGCCGACGCGTCGGTGAGCCGCATCGAAGTGCCCGGCGATCTGCGACTGGCGGCGCCCGCGGGTGCAATCGCGATCGAGAGCGCGGCAGACCTTCGTCTTCATAGCGCCTCCAAACTGGAAATGAAGGGCGCCCGATGGGCTCTTCAGGCGCAAGAGGCGCAGTGCGACGTGAGCGAGATGCGCTACACCGGGCAGGCACTCGATGCCACCGTCGGCCGGCTGCGCCTCGTTGGCCAGGTGTTCGAATCGGTGGCCGATCGCGTGATGCAGATCGCGCGCAACGCACTGCGCTTCGTCGATGGCGTCGAGCAGGTGCGCGTCGGTCATCTCGACCTGCGTGCGAAGGAGACGGCCATCATCCATGGCAGGCACGTGGTGGTGACCGGCAAGGAGCTGATGAAGGTCGATGCCGGACAGATCCACATGGGCTGACGGCAACGGCCCTCCCCAACCCCAACAACCTCAAGGAGAAACTCAATGCTGGCTACACACCAATGGATGGGCGGCGCGATGGCCTTCCCGGACGTCTGCAAGATGCCGTTTCCGTTCCCGTTCTTCAACCTCGGCCTGCGCCCGATGACCATCCCGGCCTGCTGGCACATCCTGCTGTTCGGCGGACCCATGCACAACCTCTTTGCCAAGACGCCCATCACGCTTCTCGACCAACCGGGGGTTCTGGGCGGCGTCATCTCGCAGGTGTTCATGCAGATGCAGCGGCATATCACCGGCTCCTTCACCTTGCTGCTGCGGGGAGGGCCGGCCACGCGGCTGACCAGCCTTGCGGTTCAGAACCGCATGAACATCGTCGGGTTCGAGTGCATTCCCGGCATGCACTTCAAGTTCTTCAACTTCAAGTTCTGAAGCGAAGCGCAGGCTGCGCCATCAAGACGCAGGCCGCGCCGTCCCCGCCAGCGTCACCTGCTGCGGCGCTCCCACCCACACCGCGAGCGCCGAGTAGTTGTCGCGCGACTTGTCCGCCTTCGCCTCCGCCGCGCGGCGCAAGAGCGCGAGCCATTCTTCCGCGCTGTCGGCCAGTTGCAACGACCGCTCCATCACCTGCTGCGAAATGAGCTGCCAGAGCCCGTCGGTGCACAGCAGGAACGCATCGCCGTCGGCGAGCCGCTGCGGTGTCGACACCGAAGTCTCCGCCGTTGCGCGCGCACCGAGTGCGCGGTACAGGAGGTTGCTTTTCACCAGGCGTTCGCCGCCATTGGCACCCTGGCCTGAGGCGGCTTCGCCGGAGCGCTCCGACAGGCTGTGATCTTCGGTGCGCTGCATCAGCGCGCCGCGGCGAAACCAATAGAGGCGGCTGTCGCCCACGTGCGCCCAGCAGGCCTGGCCGCTCGCGCGGTCGACGAACAGCGAGACGATGGTCGCGCTCATGCGGCTCTGGTCGGCCAGTTCGCGCTGCCTCGCGAGGATGGCGTCGTTGGCTTCCTTCACCGCATGGCGGATGTCGTCGGCCGCGACCGAGGGGTGGTCCATGAAGGTGTTGAGCGCGGTGTCCACCGCGATGCGCGCGGCCAGCTCGCCGCCCGCATTGCCGCCGACGCCGTCGCTCACAACGAAGCATGCGTTGCGTTCGTCCAGGTGGTAGCCGATGGCGTCCTGGTTGCCGGAGCGCTCGCCCACGCAGGAGAACTGCGAGGTCGAGATGGGAACCGCGAAGGCGGCGCGGGTGGCCTCAAGCACGGCGCGCCTCCTTCAGGCGTTCCATCTCCCGGTCGTAGGCCTGCTGGAACGCGCGGCCGAAGACGGCCTGGAAATCGTCCTCGACGGCCGCGGTCGTCTCCGCATGCAGCTGCCGCAGCTGGCGCCACAGGCGCGCATCGCGTCCCCCGGGCAGCATCTTCTCGCCGAGGCTGCCGTCGTGCGGTGTGGTGCGGTTCAGCGTCGCGGGGTCGAAGCGCTGCAGCACGGTGAGCAGCGCCGCGCGCATGCCGGCCACCATGCCCAGCTGGTGCGACTGCAGGTCGCCGAGCGCATCGTGCACGGCCGCTTCAGGCGTGAGAAAGCCGGGCATGCGCGCGCCGAACATCTGCATCAGCACGGCGCGCCCGTTGGGCAGGATCTTGAACGGGTTGTTCTCCTCGTCCACGATCATCGTGATCTCGGCGCGCACCTCGCGCTTGAGCATTGCGCGCGACGACAGGAGCTCGATGGTGCCGTCGGTGAACGCCCGCATCAGCCGGCCCAGGTGGCGCATGGCTTCCGCATCGAGCGGCTGCTGGCCGGCGACGTCGGGCACGCCGGCGCCTTCGAGAAACGCCTTGAAGAGTTCGTCGGAAGACGCGGGTGACGACGATGCGGATGCGGGGGGGAGCGCCGCAGCCACTGCAGACGGGGCGATGGGTGTCGGCGTCTGTTCGGGTTCGGGCTCGACAGGTTCCGGCGATGCGATCGCTACCGGCGGAGCGGTCTCTGCAGGTTCGGCCGTCGACGGCAGTGCGGCGAAGGGCGCTTCCGGCTCGACAACCGGCTCGGGCGCCGATGCTGCTTGTGGCGGTGGCGGTGGCGGTGGCGGAGGTGGAGGTGGTTCCGGTGGCGGACTCGCCTCCGCCTCCACCGGCTTCGCTGCGGGCACAGCGAGCGCGACCGGATTCGGCGGCCTGAACTGCGCCCCCACTGCGCGTGCATGGTTCGCGTGGTTGTAGCCCTGCGCGGCGGGCGCAGGGGCCAGCAGGTCGAGCGCCGGGTGCCTGTCGCTGAGCGGGTCTTCGTGAGTCAGCGCGGTAGGGCGCGGATCGGACAGCGGCGAGGGCGCGTTGCTGTCGGCCGCGAAGAACGAGAGCGGGTCCATGCCGCGCTTGAGCGCGATGTCGGACATGCCGCCCGCCGCATCCGGGTTCATTTCCGCGAGCGGGTCGACGGGGTTCCTTCGCGCCTGCGACGGCAGCTCGAAAGGCTCGTGCGCCAGGGGGTCGGGCATCGGTGCCGGCGTGCTGTCGACTCGGCGCGGCGCGTTCGCGAGGATGGCGTCCCAATCGGCTGCTGAAGGAATCTGCGATGCGGTCGGCGCAGGCGTTTTCGCGAGCGGCGATGGTGGTGGTGACGATGGTGCCGTCGTGCCCGCCGGCGCGACAAACGGTTCTTGCGAAGGCGGCGCGAAGACCGGCGCAGGGGCGCGCACGGGCGCCGGTGCAGGTGCAGGTGCAGGTGAAGGTGCGGGTGAAGGTGCGGGCGCAGGCTTTGCCACGGTCGTCGCCGACGCATCGCCGATGGGCAGCGCGCCCGCGCCGAACAGGTCCGAGAACACGTCGGAGACCGGCGCCTCCGGCAATAAGGCATCCATCGGACTCGGCTGCATCGCAGAGGGATGCATCGTTGCGGGCACATCGAGCGGCGGCGGCGGCGGCGGCGGTGGTGCCGGAGATGTTGGCGGCGAAGCCGGCATTGCCGCAACGCTCGCCGCACGCTGCGCACTCGCCGCCTCCAGCACATAGCTTCCGATGGCTACATGGTCTCCATCCGCAACGCGCGACTCTTCTTCATGCCGCAGCGTGCGTCCGTTCACGATGATGGGCAGCACCGCGCTCATGTTGCGCAGCACCGCGGCGCCCTCGTCGTCGAAGCGCACGGTGGCCTGCAGGCGCGAGATCTGCCGCTGCTCGTCGGGCAGCACGAGGTGGTTGTCGGGGCTGCGGCCGATGGTGCCCCCGGGCGCCGCGAGCAGCGCCGAAGGGCCTGTTGTCACCGGCCTGCCGGCATGTTCGATCACGGTCCAGCGCATGGCGTCTTCCTGTTCATGTCGAGCGTCGGTCGGAGGCGACCGCGGTGGTCAGCGCTTCATGCGCTTGGCAACCTCGTAGGCGGGGCCCCACACCGGATGCTTGCGCTCGGCGACGTTGAGTTCGAAGTTCGGGAATACATCGAGGGTCCGGCGGAACTGCGCGCGGCATTCCGGGATCTGGTTGCTCACGCAATAGCTGAAGGCCTCCAGCTTCATCGCGCTCTGGCGCGTGGCGGGCTCTGCGCCTTCGAACACCGACACGCCGCCGCTCTTGAGCGTGGTGATGGCCTTGGCGTAGTCGCCCTCGTCATAGGCCTGCTGCGCACGTTCGAGCGTGTCGCGCGCCACCTTCTGGCTGAGGCGTTCGGGTTGCGGTGGCGGCTCGGGCGTCGTCTGGCAACCGGTCACCAGAAAAAGCGTGAACGCCAGAGCAGGCAGACATGACTTCAATCTTCTCTCCTACCTTGCGAAGGGCAATGAAAGGCAATGCTTGTAAGAGCGCGCCGCCGAGGTGCGACAGGCACACGATGCGTCGTCGATTGTGTGCACGACTTCGATAATATAGGCCGCGAACCTCTGAGGGAGATCTCATGCAGCGACGAAGTTTGCTTCAAGGCGCACTTGCAACCACACCGTTGTTTGCGGGCCTCATCAGCGGATGCGCATCGACAGCCAAGTCGCTGCCCACGCCCTATGCCGTCACCATCCGCGTCGACGACGGCGTGAACCCCGACGGACGCGGCCAGGCGGCGCCGATCCTCGTGAAGGTCTTCGAACTGAAATCTTCCGGTAACTTCGAGACCGCAGACTACTTCGCGCTGCAGGACCGCGACCGCGAGACGCTGTCGACCGAGCTCGTGAATGCGGACCAGGCCATCATGCGAAGCGGCGAAGAGCGCGTCTTCAAGCGAGAGGCGGGCTTGGACTCGCGCTCCATCGGCATCATCGCGGGCTATCGCAAGCTCGAGGCCGCGCGCTGGCGCATCGTGCTGCCGCTCAAGGAGCCCAAGCAAACCAATCTGTACAAGGTGTGGCAGTTCTCGCCGAGCGAGCAAGCCGTGCGCATCGCCATTCGCAAGACAGGCATCGAGTTACTACCAAGTCGTTAATCTGGTTCAAAAGGTAGTGCGAAAGTGCGAGAAATCATTGCGCGAGATGCGGTGCAAAACGCAACAAGCGGCGTGTAGCATCAAGCGCAGAACGATCGATCAGGGAGGCCGTTCATCAGGGCGCATCTCCCGCTTCCGTGTGAGCACTCCCCAGGAGGTTCTTTGGTGACAGTTCGCAACTCGGGCTCCGCAAGATTGGGCGCCCATCCGCAGGCATTGGCAAATCGCGTGGTGTGGTCCGAGGGCATGTACCTGCGGCCCCAGCATTTCCAGCAACTGGAGCGCTACGTCGAGCAGTACGTGACGCGCCGCGCCGCGGGCCTGCAGGGCGCCTACTGGGGATGGCTGCACCTGGATATCGACCGCGATGCCTATGCGCTCGGGCGCGTGTCGCTGCTCGGCGGCGCGGGCGTGCTGCCTGACGGCACGCCGTTCTCCTTCGGCATCGAAGACGCGCCGGCGCCCTACGAAGTACCCAACGACCTGACCGACGAGCTCATCGTGCTCGCGCTGCCGCTGCGCAGGCCCGGCAGCGAAGAGGTCATCTTTGCCGAAGACGAGGGCTCGGCCGCGCGCTTTGGCGTCATCGAACGCGAGGTGGCCGACGGCAATGCGGTGGCCCTCGGCCCCGCGGTGCTGCAGCTCGCTGCGCCGCGCCTGCGCCTGGCACGCGCCTCGTCGCTCACCGCGGAGTGGCAGGCCATCGGCGCGGTGCGCGTGATCGAGCGGCGCACCGACCACAAGCTGGTGGTCGATGCCAACTACATCCCGCCGGTGCTCGACGCATCGGCCCACGCGATGCTGCGCAGCATGATCGCGGAACTGCACGGCCTGCTCACGCAACGCTCCGAGGCGCTGGCTTCGCGGCTCTCGCAGCCGGGTCGCGGCGGCGTGAGCGAGGTGTCCGACTTTCTCCTGCTCGAATTGGTGAACCGCTATCTCGCGACCACCTGGCATGCGCAGCAGGCGGTGCAGGTGCACCCCGAGCAGCTCTTCATCGACTGGCTCAAGCTGGCCTGCCATCTCGCCACGCACACATCGCCCACGCGGCGTCCGGTGCTGTGGCCGGTGTACGACCACGACAACCTGAACGAGAGCATCCGTCCGCTGATGGAAGAACTGCGGCGATCGCTCTCGGCGGTGCTCGAGCAGAGCGCGATCGCCATCGAGCTGGAGGAGCGCAGCCACGGCGTGCGCGTGGGCCGCATGCCCGACCCGGTGCTGGTGCGCAACGCGGGCTTCGTGCTCGCGGTGCATGCGGACCTGCCGGCCGATGCGATCCAGCAGCGCTTTCCCACGCAGGTCAAGATCGGCTCGGTCGAGCGCATCCGCGACCTCGTGCAGCTGCAGCTGCCGGGCGTGACCGTGCGGCCGTTGCCGGTGGCGCCGCGGCAGATTCCGTACAACGCGGGCTACCACTACTTCGAGCTCGACAAGAGCGGCGACATGTGGCGCCAGCTCGAGAAATCGGGTGGCGTCGCGATGCACCTGGCCGGTGACTTTCCGGGTCTGGCCATGGAGTTCTGGGCCATCCGTCCGTGAGGGACCCTATGAACGGTGTCAACGACATGGCCGTCGGTGCCGGAGGCTTCGTGCCGCCGAATCCCGGCGGCGGCAATGCGGGCAACGGCGGCGACATGGGTGGCATGCCCACTTCGCCGCGCGGCCTCGGCCAGCAACCCGAATCCTTCACCGCGTGGCACGACGCGCGGCGCCCGCACGCGGGCGACACCGCGCTCGCGGGCAACAACCCGCTGGTGGCGGCGGCCAATCCGCTGCTCGACCTGATCCCGCAGATCCGCGCCACCGGCCACCACGACGCGCCCGCGCAACTGCGCGAGCACCTGGTCGATGAGGTGCGGCGCTTCGAGACGCGCGCGCAGCAAAGCGGCATCTCGCCCGAGGTGATCATCGGCGCGCGCTATTGCCTCTGCACCGCGGTCGACGAGGCCGCTGCGCTCACGCCGTGGGGCGGCAGCATCTGGTCGTCGCAGAGCCTCCTGGTGATGTTCCACAACGAGACCTGGGGCGGCGAGAAGTTCTTCCAGCTGCTCTCGCGCCTGGTGCAGAACCCGCAGCAGCACCTGCACCTGATCGAGCTCATCTACTTCTGCCTGGCCATGGGGTTCGAGGGGCGCTTCCGCGTCATCGACAACGGCCGCACGCAGCTCGAAACATTGAAGCAGCGCCTGCTGCAGATCATTCGCCAGGCGCGCGGCGAAATCGCGCAGCCGCTCTCGCCGCATTGGCAGGACGCGACCGCGCCGGTGCGTCGCACGCGCAACTGGCTGCCGCTGTGGGCCGTGGGCGCCGTGGCGGGGGTGCTGCTGGTGCTGACCTTCGCAGTGCTCACCTTCAACCTCGCGGGCACGTCCGATGGCGCGTTCGCGGCCGTCAATGCGGTGCGCCTGCCGCAGACGGCGCGCGCGGTCGTCATGCCCGCGCCGCAGCCGCGCCTGCAGCGCTTTCTCGAACCCGAGATCCGCGAAGGCCTGCTCACGGTGCGCGACGAGGCCGACCGCAGCGTGGTCGTGCTGCGCGGCGACGGGCTCTTCGCCTCGGGCTCCGACCGTGTGCTCGACCGCTATGCGCCGGTCCTGAGCCGCGTGGCCGATGCGCTCAATTCCGTGGAGGGCAACGTGCTGGTCAGCGGCTTCAGCGACGACCAGCCGATCCGCAGCGTGCGCTTTCCGTCCAACTGGCAGCTGTCGCAGGCGCGCGCCGATTCGGTCAAGAAGATGCTGGCCGCGCGCATCACACGGCCCGAACGCCTGCGCGCCGAAGGCCGCGGCGATGCCGATCCGCTCGCGCCCAACGACTCGCCGGCCAACCGCGCGCGCAACCGGCGCGTGGAGGTCACGCTGCTGGTCGCGCCCGTGGCGCCGTCGGCATCGGCAACGCAGCAAGGGGGAACCCGCTGATGCTGCGTTCCATCTTCCGTTTCTTCATCAGCCGCGACCTGTGGATCTTTCTCGGCCTCCTGGCCGTGGCGTTCCTGATCTGGGTCATCGGCCCCGTGATCGCCGTAGGCCGCTACCGGCCGCTGGAGGGCGAGTTCGTCCGCATCGTCGTCATCGCGCTGATGTTCGCGATCTGGATCGTGCGGCTGGTCTACCGCAAGTGGCGCGAACGCCGCCTGAACGCGCAGCTGCTCAACCAGCTGCGCGTGCCCTCGAAGAAAGAGAAAGAGGCCAGGCCCGAGGACGCGCCCGAGATCAAGGAGCTGCAGACCGGCTTCACCGACGCCACCGCGATCCTGAAGAACATGCGCTTCGGGCAGGGCGCCGACGGCAAGCCTGCGAGCCGGTTCTCGGTGTTCGACCGGCAGTACCTGTACCAGCTGCCCTGGTACATCTTCATCGGCGCGCCGGGCTCGGGCAAGACCACGGCGCTGGTCAATTCCGACCTGGACTTCCCGCTGGCCGACCAGCTCGGCAAGGCCGCGGTGCGCGGCATCGGCGGCACGCGCAATTGCGACTGGTGGTTCACCAACGAAGCGGTGCTGATCGACACCGCCGGCCGCTACACCACGCACGAGAGCAACCGCGAGACCGACGAGGGCGAGTGGAAGGGCTTTCTCGACCTGCTCAAGAAGTTCCGCCCGCGCCAGCCGATCAACGGCGCGATCCTCACGATCAGCATCGCCGACCTGCCGCTGGCCGACGACGCGCAGCGCGCGCGCCACGCGATGGCGCTGCGCAAGCGCCTGCTGGAGCTGCGCAACGACCTGGGCATCGACTTTCCGGTCTACGTGCTGGTCACCAAGACCGACCTCCTGGCCGGCTTCAACGAGTACTTCGGCTCGCTGGGCCGCGCCGAGCGCGCGCAGGTCTGGGGCTTCACCTTCCCCATCGAGGCCCGCTCGCCCGACGCCGCGAAAGCCGACCTGCGCGAGCGCTTCCACCAGGAATACAAGCTGCTGCACCAGCGCCTGGACGAGCGCCTGCCCGAGCTGATGGCCGCCGAGCCCGACCAGATGCGCCGCGCGCAGGCCTACCTGCTGCCGCAGCAGTTCGCGAGCTTCGAGGACATCCTGGGCACGTTCCTCGCCGACGTGTTCAACCCGTCGAAGTTCGAGGCCGCGTCGATGCTGCGCGGCGTCTATTTCACCAGCGGCACGCAGGAAGGCACCGCCTTCGACCGCGTGATGGGCGCCATCAAGCGCTACCTGCAGGTCAACGCGCCGCCCGCGCCGCCGCCGGGCCCGGGCAAGAGCTACTTCCTGAAGGAACTGCTGCAGCAGGTGATCTTCCGCGACGCGGGCGTGGCCGGCACCAACCTGCGCTGGTACCGCCGCCGCCGCGCGATCGACATCGCGGGCTACAGCCTCATCGGGGTGCTGCTGGTGGTGCTGCTGGGCGCCTGCGTGAACAGCTGGCGCAACAACAAGGACTACGTGGCCGAAGTCGACGGCAACGCCAAGGCCTTCAACAAGGCCGCTGCGCGCGGCGAGCTGCCCACGGTGGTCGATGCGAGCGGCGATCTCGCGAGTTCGCTGCTGATCCTGGACCGGCTGCGCGACCTGCCCAAGTCGGGCCAGTTCGACATCGGCGATCCGCCCGTGTCGTACCGCTTCGGCCTCTACCAGGGCGAGAAGCTGCAGGCCGCGACCGATGGCGTCTACCAGCGCGCGCTGGAGAGCGTGCTGCTGCCGCAGGCGGCGCAGCGCATCGAGCAGTCGCTGCGCGATGCCGCGAAGATCGATGCGGAGTACAGCTACGAGGCGCTGAAGGCCTACCTCATGCTGTACGACGCCGAGCGCTACGACGCCGACTTCCTGCAGGCGTGGCTTCTCACCGACGTGGACCGCAAGATCGGCGCCTCGCTCACGCGCGAGCAGCGCACCAACCTCGAGTCGCACCTGAAGGCGCTGTTCGCAGGGCGCGTGGTGGCATCGCCCTTCGCCAAGGACGACAAGCTCGTCACGCAGACGCGCGAGCGTCTGGCCGGCGTGCCGCTCGCGCAGCGCTCGTATGCGCGGCTGCGCCGCATCCTCCTGCAGACCAGCCCGCCCAACGCCTTCACCATCGCCGAGATGGCGGGCGCCGAATCGGCGCTGGTGATCCGGCGCGCGAGCGGCAAGCCGCTGACCGACGGCATCCCGACGCTCTTCACCTACCGCGGCTACTGGGACATCTTCGACAAGCGCATGGCCGAGACCACGCTCTCGCTCGAACAGGAAGACCGCTGGGTGCTGCAGATCCGCGCGCCCGGCATCACCGACGTGACCTCGCGCGAGCTCTTGCTGCGCGAAGTGCGGCGGCTCTACCTCACCGACTACATCCGCGTGTGGGACGAGTACCTTGCCGACGTGCGGCTGGCCGAAAGCAAGTCGCTCCTGCAGAGCATCCAGATGACGCGCGTGCTCTCCACCGGCGAGTCGCCGATGTCGCGGCTCATTCGCGGCGCCGCGCGCGAAACCGACCTGCTGCGCAACCACGACGAGGCCGCGCGCAGCCTGCTGGACCAGGCGCAGAACCGCGTGGCCAGCACGCGAGAGCGCATCGAGCAACTCATCGGCCAGCCCGACGGCAGCCAGCGCCGCAACGCCGCGCCCGACCGCCCCGAGTCGCTGGTGGACAACCACTTCGAGCCGCTGCGCCGCATGGTGACTGCGCCCAAGGCGGGCGGGCAGACGCCGCTCGATGCCACGGCCGCGCTCATCAACGAGCTCTACACCTTCCTCACCGCCACCGACACCGCGCTGCGCAGCGGCAACATCCCGCCGTCGAGCGATGCGGTCACCAAGGTGCAGGCCGAGGCGGGCCGGCTGCCGGTGCCGTTCCAGGCGATGCTGAACGACCTGTCGGCCACCGCGTCGTCGAAGGCGGCGGCGGTGACGCGGCAGAACATCGGGCAGAACGCGGCCGCCACCATCGGGCAGTTCTGCAACCAGGCGATCGCGGGGCGCTACCCGTTCACGCGCGGATCGCCGCGCGACGTGGCGAGCGGCGACTTCGCGCAGCTCTTCGCGCCGGGCGGGATGATGGACGACTTCTTCCAGAAGAACCTCGCCTCGCAGGTCGACACCTCGGTCAACCCCTGGACCTTCAAGCGAGGCGTCGACGGCAGCGCCGCGGGGCGCTCGGCGTACCTCGATTCGTTCCAGAAGGCGCAGGCGATCCGCGACGTGTTCTTCACCGGCATGGCGGGCAGCCGCACGCCCTCGTTCACCATCGACCTGCGGCCCGAGGACATGGACGCGGCCATCACCCAGTTCACGCTCGACGTCGACGGCCAGACGGTGCGCTACGCACACGGCCCGCAGGCGCCCAGCACCGTCAAGTGGCCCGGCCCGCGCAACAGCAACCAGGTGCGCCTGCAGGTGACCACCGCCAACGGCACGCCGGCCGGCGGCATCGTGACCGAGGGGCCGTGGGCGTTGCACCGGCTCTTCGACAAGGCCTCGGTCTCGGCGGGCGGATCGCCCGAGTCGTTCAACGCGACGTTCGACCTGCAGGGCAAGAAGGTGGTGCTGGCGGTCACGGCCAACAGCGTCTACAACCCGCTGCGCCTGAACCAGATGAGCGGGTTCTCGTGCCCCGGGAAGTCGTAGGCCATGAACGGCAGCATTCCCCCGCAGGCCTGGGTCCCCGTCGACGAGCAGATCGGCTGGTACGGCAAGCTGCCCGCCGCCGGCGACTTTCTCTACCGCCGCATGCCGCGCGAACTGCAGGCCTGGTGGGACCGCTGGATGCAGAACGGCCTGGGCAGCTTCAAGCGCTGGCCCGACGCCATGACGCGTCACTATGCGGTCGCGCCGGTGTGGAACTTCGCCATTCCGGCGACGCAGGGCGTGGACGCGGTGCAGTTCGGCTGCATCGCCCCCAGCTGCGACCGCGTGGGCCGCTACTACCCCGTGTGCGTGACGCTGCAGGTGTCGGCATCGAACTACCGGCCCGCCGTGCTCGAAGGCTCGGCCGCGTGGTACTGGCAATGCGGCAGCGCCTTGCTGCAGGCCATTCGCCATGGCGTGGCGCCCGACCAGTTCGACGGCCAGATCCTCGTTGCGGCGCGTGGGGGCTTTCGCACCGCCAGTGGCGGCTCGGACGACATCCTCTCGATCCTGGGGCCTACAGCCGCTGGCGCGGGTGCCCAGCAGCGCCTGGGCTGGCCCGAGCTTCCACTGTGTTTCGACCCATTCGGCAGCACCAGTTACTGGTGGACCAACCAGGCCGATGGATCACCGTTGCGGACCGCAGCCCATGGCGGCGGCCTCAACACACCGCTGTTCTCGAAATTGTTTTCGCAGGGGCACGTGCCATGGGCATGAAAAACCAGGCCCCTGCTGCAGGAGGAGATGCATGACGACGCACGGCAGTGGCAGCGGCGGCGGCGACAGTCCGCCGTCCGATGCACAGGACACCTCGGAAAAACCGCACCCGCTGGCCGTGGGCCACCGGCTCGACGAATTCGAGCTGCTGGAAGTGATCGGCGAAGGCGGCTTCGGCATCGTCTACCGCGCCTACGACCACTCGCTGCAGCGCGAAGTCGCGATCAAGGAATACATGCCCGCCATGCTCGCGCGCCGCGTGGGCGACAACAGCGTGCACGTGCGCTCCGAGCGCGTGACCGCCACCTTCCAGGCGGGCCTTCGCAGCTTCATCAACGAAGCGCGCACGCTGGCGCAGTTCAGCCATCCGGCGCTGGTGCGGGTGCATCGCTTCTGGGAGTCGAACTCCACCGCCTACATGGCGATCCAGCTCTACAAGGGCCGCACGCTGCGCCGGCTGGCCGACGACGAGCCCGCCAGGATCACCGAGCCGTGGCTGCTGGGCGTGCTCGGCCCACTGCTCGGCGCGCTCGAGACGCTGCACCGCAACCAGTGCTTTCACCGCGACATCGCGCCCGACAACATCTTCATCCAGCACGACGACCTGCCGGTGCTGCTCGATTTCGGCGCGGCGCGCAAGTCGATCGCCGACCTGGTCGACGAAGTGGCGGTGATGGTGAAGTCGGGCTATTCGCCCATCGAGCAGTACGCCGACGACAACACGCTGCTGCAGGGCGCGTGGACCGACATGTATGCGCTGGGCGCCGTGCTGTACCGCGCGGTCACCGGCCATCCGCCGCCATCGGCCGTGGTGCGCAGCGTGCAGGACGCCTACGTGCCGCTGTCCTCCATGGGCCGCAGCGACCTGAGCCCGGGCTTCTGCGCCGCGGTCGACCACACGCTGGCCGTGCACAGCAAGGACCGCACGCAGACCGTGGCCGCGTTCGCCGCCGAGCTGGGGCTCGTGAAGCTGGGCGACATCTACGTGAGCGCGATGGCTGCGCCGACGGTGATCATTCCGGCGGCGCCCGTGTCGGCAACGCCGCCTCCGCCGCCGCTCTCGCCCGTGTCGGCGCCGGCCCCGCTCGAGGCAGCCGCCTTCGCGTCGCCACCCGAGCCCGTGGCCGAGCCGGTGAAGGTTGCCAGGGCGCCCGCCCCGCCGCCGCGCGCTGCATCGCCGAAGGGCGACAGCGAGCCCAAGCCCAAGCCCAAGTCCCACCCCGTCTCAGGCGCAAAGTCGTCGGCCTTGCCGCGCTGGGGCGTGGTCGGCGTGTTGCTGGTCGCGCTGGTGGCCGTGGGCTGGTGGATCGGCTTGCGCATGACCGCGGACAAGCCCGACACGACGACGGCCATGGTGCCGGTGCCGCCCCCTTCGGCGCCGATGTCCGACCCCGCTGCGCCGCCTGCCGCGATGCCGCAGCCGGGCACGAGCGCAACACCCGGCACAACCCCCGGGCCTACGCCTGCAATAGCCGATGGCACGCCCACCGGCGTTGCCACGGTCATCGCCGGCGGCGCCACGCCGCCCGCGGGAGCCGCCAGCGCACCCGCGGCAGGGGCGCCGACGGCCTCGTCGACGCCGCCCGAGAGCGTGCCCGCCGCCACGCCTCCACCCGAAGCCCCCGCGGCAGTGGCCACGCCCACCGTGCCGCCCGAACCCGCGCAGGCCACCAGCGAGGTCGAGGACTGGAACCTCGCCCAGGCCGAGAACTCGCGCGAAGGCTACGAGGCGTACCTGCGCCGCTACCGGCGCGGCCCGCACTCCCGGGAGGCGCGCAACGCCATCGCCGAGCTGAACCGGTTGTCGCCGACGATGCCCGCGCCGCCCGGGTCCGTGTCTCCGGCGAACAGTGTCCCGACCGTGGTGGCCGGCGGCGCGCCCCCGCCTGCAGCCTCACAAGGCATGGGTCGGGTGCAATTCAACATCCGGCCGTGGGGCCAGGTGCTCGTCGACGGCGCCGACCGCGGCGTGAGCCCGCCGCTCAAGTCGCTGTCGCTGCGGCCGGGGATCTACAACATCGAGGTGCGCAATGGCGACCTGGAGCCGTACAGGCAGCGGGTGACGGTGCAGGACAGCCGCTCGGCGCCTGTGGTGGCGCACGAGTTCAAATAAGAGGCGCACGCATCGATTACCCGGCGGCGTGCAAGCCCCTGCGGTACTGCACAGCCTCCGCCACGTGCGCAATTTGCACGGCCTCCGACGAATCCAGGTCCGCGATCGTGCGCGCCACCTTCAGCGCGCGGTGCGTGCTGCGCGCCGACCAGCCGAGCTTGGCGGCGGCGTTGTAGATGAACTTGAGCGCCGTGTCGTCCAGCACGGCGTGCGTGTCGATGGCGTTGCCCTGCAGGTTCTGGTTCGCGTGGCCCTGGCGCTGCATCGCGCGTTCGCGTGCCGCCACCACCCGGGTGCGGATGCTCTCGGTCGACTCGCCCGATGGCGAGTTGAGCAGCTGCTGCGCCGACACGGCAGGCACCTCGATGTGCAGGTCGATGCGGTCGAGCAGGGGGCCGCTGAGCTTGCCCTGGTAGCGCGAGACCTGGTCCGGCGTGCAGCGGCACGGCTTCAATGAGGAACCGAGGTAGCCGCAAGGGCAGGGGTTCATGGCCGCGATCAATTGAAAGCGCGCGGGGAATTCGGCGCGCCGCGCGGCGCGAACGATCGTGATCGTCCCGGTCTCCAGCGGCTCGCGCAACGCCTCCAGCGCGGAGCGCGCGAACTCGGGGAATTCGTCGAGGAAGAGCACGCCGTGGTGCGCGCGTGAAATCTCGCCGGGCCGCGGCGGCGAGCCGCCGCCCACGAGCGCCACCGCGCTGGAGGTGTGATGCGGCGCCGATGTCGGCCGGCACATCCAGCGCTCCGTCGCGAAGCGTCCGCCCAGACTGGCCACGGCGGCGTTTTCCAGTGCCTCGTCGATGCTCATCGCCGGCAGGAGGCCCGCAAAGCGCTGCGCGAGCATCGACTTGCCCGAGCCCGGCTCGCCCACCATCAAGAGGCTGTGGCCGCCGGCCGCGGCGATCTCGAGCGCGCGCTTGGCGCCAGCATGGCCCTTGACCTCTGCGAGGTCGGCGTACGGCTGTGCGGCGACGTTCGGCGCGACATGGATCCGCGCCCAGCCGTCCTCGGACGGGTCCGCCGGCATCTTTTCGTCGTCGGCGAGAAACTGCCGCACCACATCGAGCAGGTGCCTCGCGCCATAGACCTCGCCCCCGGGCACGAGCGCCGCCTCCTGCGCACTCTCGATGGGCAGAACCAGCTTCGTTGCGACACCGCGCGTGTGCAGCGCGAGCGCCATGGCCAGCGCACCGCGTATGGGCCTCAATTCACCCGAGAGAGACAGCTCGCCCGCGAACTCGTGCCCCGCGAGCCGCGCGCCCTGGATCTGCCCGCTCGCCGCGAGGATGCCCAGCGCGATCGGTAGGTCGAAGCGGCCGGAATCCTTCGGCAGGTCGGCCGGCGCGAGGCTGACGACGATCTTCTTGTTGTTCGGAAACTCCAGCCCCGCGTTCTGGATGGCCGAGCGCACGCGATCGCGCGATTCCTTCACCTCGGTCTCCGCCAGCCCGACCAGCGTGAAACTGGGCAAACCGTTCGCCAGATGCACCTCGACCGTGACATCGGCCGCTTCCAGCCCGAGCAAAGCGCGGCTTTGCACCAAAGACAGACTCATTCTTCTCCCCTCTCCCACTGGCGGCTAACGGTTGGCGCAACGAACCGGTTTTGTTGATCTATTTGGGATCGAATTTCTTTAGCAATTCATCGAACTCGAATCGTGGAGTCTTGTTGTTGGCCGTTGCGAGCGAACTGTCGAAGGACTTCGAATTTGACTTTTAGCGTTCAGCAAATAGGTCTGCAAGGCCATCCCGAAAGCTTTGCTTAAGATTTTTAATGGCTAGCTTCTCCGAAGAACGGCTGCACGCGAGCAGGCTACCAGTGATGATTTCCGGGAAATGTCAAACCTGGAAAAAAACTCCTCTTGGCCAGCCATAACTTCCGCGTAGATTGCGGTATGGCTGTGGGATTTCAAAAATTCTTTCATCAAAATTGACCCAACACCATTGCGTTGGAGGTGCGAATGAACAGCCAGTTCGGCAAGCCATGTGATGGATGAGTTGTCACCAAAAGCTCTGAGAATTCCTGCAACTTTTTCATCGAAATATAAGATTGCATAGTAATTGCCAGGTGCATACATTGCTCTTATTTCTTTGTGGGAATAATTTCCGCCCCAACCAATTGAGTTGTAGACGTCGATGACCCCGTCGCAATCCATTGCGGACAGATTTGTACTTATTTTTAGAATTGCATTTGATTTGTTCAAAAGGAACCTTTGGTGCTTGGCTTAGGAGCGCGAAAATACGACCATAGAGAACGCCATGCGGATGGTTTCCTCGGGTCGCATCTATGGAGTCAATTAGTGTGAGTCAGCAACCCATGGTCATTTGCATTTGAGGGGTGCAGTAGGACCCGAAATCCATCACGATATTGATGGTGCCTTGGTCATCGCGATGAATAACTGGATTTTCACTTCGATTCCATATTTTCGAAGCGCTCTGATTGGATTGGCAATTGCTGTATCTGAAAAATCTGAATCAGGCCAGACTCGGATGAGCATTTCCGGTGGCAGGGCATTTAGAGTTTTAGGTGGAATTAAAGTTGTCGCCTGCGCGGCAAAGGTTGTTAATAGAAAAGTTGCAGATAGAAGGGTTTTTATAAGTACTGTGAATAGAATTGACAATTGCAAACGAATTTAGCGTCGCATGCCATTGAATCTATTTCGTTCTCTGATAGGGGTCAACGAAAGAAGCGCGCGCCGAAGAAATTACACAAATCGAAATTGATCAAATATGAAATTTGGCACAGTTATTGAGGCCGACTTCGGGCGCGAATAGGCAAGCGCCAGACGCCAACACCGGCGATTCGATGCAGAAGGGCCTTCCCTCGGGGTCGCGCTCCTATGAGGGTGACTAAACGCGTTCGCCAGATATGCCTCCGCGGTGACATCGGTCGCTTTCAGTTCAAGCAAGCACGGCGTTGCACCAAATACAGACTCACCCTTCTCGGCCTCCCCAAGATGGTGCGCGTAGCCTTTTTCTGAGCCCGCGGCCACGCGGCACGCTGGTGCCTGCAACCGATCGAAACATTCCTTGTAACGAATTGGCGCTCATCGGCGGCCGCCCGTTCCCTCTCGGGCGACCGTATTCGTGCACTTTGGCACGCTCCCTGCTTTGACGGTGTTCAGGTCCCACAACACTTTCTTACTTGCGAGGAGTTTCCCGATGACGCACCGTTCCGCCGTCCAGGCGCTGATCGTTCTGGCCACTGCATTGACCACGTCGGGCGCTGCCCTGGCGCAGACGGCACCGGCAGACCCGGCGCCCGCTCCGGCGCCCTCGCTGACCGGCAATATCTCGCTGACCACCAACTACAAGTTCCGTGGCCAGGACCAGGACATGATCGGCCGCAACGACTACGCCAAGACCCGCGGCTTCAAGCCCGCCATCCAGGGCGGCTTCGACTACGCCTTCGGCGACAGCGGCTTCTACGTGGGCAACTGGAACTCCAGCGTCAACTGGCTCAAGGGCAACAGCATCGAGACCGACCTGTACGGCGGCTACAAGTTCAAGGCCGGCCCGATCGACATGGACGTCGGTGCGCTCACCTACATCTACCCGGGCAACTCCGCGGGCAACACCACCGAGCTCTACCTGGGCGCCACCTACGCCAACGAAGCCTTCGGTTCGTTCACCGCCAAGTACTCGCACACCGTCTCCAAGGACTACTTCGGCTACGCCGGCAACAAGGCCGGCTCGGGCCTGAAGGGTCGCAACACCGGCTACCTGAACCTGTCGTACAGCAAGGAAATCGTGCCCAAGGTCACGCTGAAGGCGGCCGTCGGCTTCACGAACATGTCCAGCGACATCCGCAGCCTGGGCTACAAGAGCTACGTCGACTACAACGTCGGCGCCTCGTACGACTTCGGCAACGGCCTGTCGCTCACCGGCTCGGTGCAGGGCGCCAACAAGAAGACGAACTACCAGGTGGTCGCGAACCCGGGCATCGAGATCCCCGACTTCGGCACCTTCGGCACCACGTACTACTCGCCGAACAAGGCGCGCTTCATCCTCACGCTGACGAAGACGCTCTAAATAAAAACAACGAGGTGCGGCCCAAGCTGCCGCACCATTTCATTTCCATCCAAAGGAGAAGTTCACATGAAGCTGGTCACAGCCATCATCAAACCGTTCAAGCTCGACGAAGTGCGCGAAGCACTCTCGGCGATCGGCGTGCAGGGGATCACCGTCACCGAAGTGAAGGGCTTCGGCCGCCAGAAGGGCCACACCGAGCTCTACCGCGGCGCGGAGTACGTGGTCGACTTCCTGCCCAAGGTCAAGATCGAAGCGGCCGTCTCCGACGACCTGGTCGATCGCGTGATCGAAGCCGTCGAAGGTGCTGCGCGCACCGGCAAGATCGGCGACGGAAAAATCTTTGTCTACAACCTCGAACAGGTCGTACGCATCCGCACCGGCGAAACGGGCCGCGAAGCCCTCTGATCGAGTCTGGCCCGAAAGAACAACGACTATGAAAAAACTGCTTGTCTCTCTTGCGCTCGGCTTGAGCGTTCTCGCCGCCGGCACGACCGGTTTCGCGCAAACTCCCGCCGCACCCGCTGAAGCGCCCGCCGCA
>NZ_JXQQ01000039.1 GCF_000834655.1 Variovorax paradoxus | reverse complement strand
GCTGTAGATCTCGGCCTTGGCGCCGACGTCGATGCCGCGCGTGGGCTCGTCGAAGATCAGTACCTCGCTCGCGTGGCCGAGCCAGCGCGCGATCACCACCTTCTGCTGGTTGCCGCCCGAGAGCGTGGCCACGCGCGTCTCGATGCTCGGTGCCTTCACGCCGACACGCCTGGACAACTCTGCGGCCGACTGCTTCTCCGACTTCTGGCTCACGAGCCCGGCGCTCCTGTGCTTGACCAGGTTGTTCATCGAGATGTTGAAGCGGATCGTGAAGTCGGTGATCAGCCCCTCGACCTTGCGGCTCTCGGGCAGGAGGCCGATGCCGTTCGCGAGCGCTTGCGTGGGATCGTTCAGCCGCACAAGCTTGCCGTTGCGCAGCACCGTCTTGCGGTGCACGCGGTCGGCGCCCATCATCCCGAGCGCGAGCTCGGTGCGGCCCGACCCCACCAGCCCCGCGAAGCCGAGGATCTCGCCTTCGTGCAGGTCGAAGCTGTTGACCGGCCCGCCCTTGGCAAGCTGGATCTCGGGCACCTCCAGCACCTTGCGGCCGCGCGGGGCGGGCGCGGGCTTGGGCGGAAAGTTGTGCTCGATCTTGCGGCCGACCATCATCTCGACCAGCGCATCCACATTCGTTGCGCCCACGTCCGCATGCCCCGCGTTGGCGCCGTCGCGCAGCACGCTGATGCGGTCGCACACCTCGAAGATCTCGTCCAGGTGGTGCGAGATGAAGATCATCGCCACGCCCTTGGCGCGCAGCTCCCGCATGATCCTGAAGAGATGCCCGGCCTCGTTCGGCGTGAGCGTGGCGGTCGGCTCGTCGAGCACCAAGAGGCGCGCCTTCAGCGACAGCGCCTTGCCGATTTCCACGAACTGCTGCTGCGCCACCGAGAGCCGGCAGATCGGCACATCGAGGTCGATCTGCACGCCCAGTTCGTCGAAGAGCTGCTGCGCCGATCGCTTCATCGCCGCCTTGTCCATCAGCCCGAAGCGGTTCTTCAGGTAGCGGCCGAGAAAGATGTTCTCCACCGCGTTCAGGTACGGGATGAGGCTGAACTCCTGGAAGATGATGCCGATGCCCGCCGCGATCGCGTCGTTGTAGCCCGCGAACCTGCGCTCGCTGCCGTCGATGAAGATGCGGCCCTCGTCGGCCTGGTAGATGCCGCCCAGGATCTTCATCAGCGTCGACTTGCCCGCGCCGTTCTCGCCGAGCAGCGCGTGCACCTCGCCCTTGCGGATCGAGAGGTCGATGCCCGAGAGTGCCTTCACGCCCGGAAAGCGCTTGGAGACACCTTCCAGCCGGAGCATTTCTTCTGCGGAGTTCATGGCCAGGTCCTGAACTGTGGTGCAGTTACCAGGTGAAGGTCTTGGCGCCTTCGGCGTCGATCAGCTTCACATCCACCGGCACCGCGGCGGGCACGTTGGCGCCCCACTTCTTCGCGAGCGCGATGCCGATGGCCAGGCGGATCTGGTCGCGCGGGTACTGCGCGGTGGTGGCGACGAACTTGGAGCCTTGCTTCTGCATCGCCTTGATCGCTTCGGGCGCGCCATCCACGCTGGTGAGCTTCACGTCCTTGCCGCTCGCCTCGATGGCCGCGAGCGCGCCCATCGAGCCGCCGTCGTTCACGCTGAAGATGCCCTTCAGGTTCTTGTTGGCCTGGAGGATGTTCTCGGTCACGGTGAGCGCGGTGGCGCGCTCCTGCTTGCCGTTCTGCGTGCTCACGACCTTGATGCCGGGGTACTTGGCGAGCGCCTCGCGGCAGCCCTTCACGCGCTCCAGGATCGGCACCACCGGGATGCCGTCCAGGATCGCCACGTCGCCCTTCTCGCCGATGCTCTTGGCGAGGTAGTCGCAGGCCAGGCGCCCGGCGTCGGTGTTCTTGGAGCCGACGAAGGAGTCGACCGGGCCTTGCGCATTCGCATCGACGGCCACCACGATCAGGCCCGCTTTCTTGGCCGAACGCACCGCCGACTGCACGCCGGTGGAGTCGGTCGGGTTCAGCAGAAGGATGTCGACCTTCTTCTGGATCATGTCTTCCACGTCGCCGATCTGCTTGGCCACGTCGTGGCGCGCGTCGGTGGTGACCACGGTCGCGCCGATGCTGGCCGCGGCTTCTTCCAGCGCCTGTTTCATCGTCACGAAGTAGGGGTTGTTCAGTTCCTGGAAGGTCATGCCGATGCGCAGCGGCTGCCTGGGCGCCTGCGCTTGCGCGGCGGATGCGCCGCAGGCGAGGGCGGCGGTGAGGGCGGTGGCCTTGAGAAGGTTCTTCATGGTTGCGGTCTCCTTGGGTTCGAGTGGACTGTCGAAAAAGCGCGGGCAAAGGCGTGCCCCGCGCGGCGCCCGATGCGCCGCGCCGGTGACGACGCGGGAACGAAAAGCGAACGCCGGCTACGGCGTGCTGGCGGCACGCGAGGCCGCGGCCTGCATGCGATGGAAGTTGCGGAACTTGGTCGGCGGCATGCGCTTGTGCAGGAGGAACTGCCGGTTGAAGTTCGAGACGTTGTTGAAGCCCACGTCCATGCAGACGTCGAGCACCGGCTTCTCGCTGTTGGTGAGCAGCTCGCAGGCGCGGCTGATGCGCAGCCGGTTCACGTAGCGCACGAACGACTGGCCCGTGTGCTTGCGGAACGACCGCGAGAACGCACTCGGGCTCTGGCCCACCAGCTCGGCCAGCATCGGTTCGCGCAGCTCGTCGCCCAGATTGGCCGAGATGTGCGCGAGCACGTTGTTGATGGCGTGCGACATGAAGGCCTTCGGGTCGGGCTTGAACGCGGGGCTCGCGAGCCGCTGGCGGTCGTGGCTGTCGACCAGCAGCTCGAGCAGCGAGAGCAGCAGGATCACGCGGCGAAGGCCCCGCGCCTCGAGCAGCGACTCCATCATCGGCTTGGCCGCGAGGGCGGTTTCGGCGGAGAACAGCAGGCCCGAGCCCGACTCGGCCAGGAGCGGCGCGATGCGCTCGAATTCGGGGAAGGTGGCGGCCATGTTCTTCACGAGCCCGGCGGGGAACTGGATCACGATGCCGCGCCGTTCCACGCTCTGGCCAGCGGGCACGTCGCTGATCCAGTTGTGTGGAAGGTCCGGGCCCATCAGCACGAGGTTGCCGGGCTCGAAGTGGCCGACGTGGTCGCCCACGAAATACACGCCCCGGGTCTCCACGATCAGCTGGATCTCGTACTCGGGATGGAAGTGCCAGCGCACCGTGCGGTACGGATAGCCGTGCGCCCAGGCGGTGAACGATTCGTCCCCGCGGACTTCGACGATTTCCAGATCAGGCTGCATGAGCGGGTCCCTTTCCTTGTCTCTTTGTTGTGGTTGCGACGCGTGACAGTGGAGCGGACTGTACGAATCGCCCAGGACGTCAACAACCAGACTCGGTGTTCGAAATCGATACTTTTTTGACCTTTGCGCGAGTGCCAGGACGACGGCATTGCGGTGCAGCAACTGCCTTTCTCCTCGGGGGAGAGGCGCGCTCGGCGCCCGATTGCTGCGGTGCGGAAAGCGGGCGACGTGGGGTGTCAAGAATTCATAGGTGTTTTCCCGCCCCGCGGAGGGCATGCCGCGACACGGCACACTCTGGCGCCATGACGAATACCGCTTCTTCCCAGGCAATGCCGCCCGCCGCGGGCCCGCTGGCCGGCCTCAAGGTCGTCGAGCTCGGCCAGCTGATCGCCGGGCCTTTCGCCGCGCGCACGCTGGCCGATTTCGGTGCCGAGGTGGTGAAGATCGAGCCGCCCGGCGCGGGCGATCCGCTGCGCACCTGGCGGCTGCTCAAGGACGGCACCTCGGTCTGGTGGCAGGTGCAGTCGCGCAACAAGCGCTCGCTGGCACTCGACCTGCGCGAGCCCGAGGCGCAGGCCATCGTGCGGCAACTCGCGGCCGAGGCCGACGTGCTGATCGAGAACTTCCGCCCCGGCGCGATGGAAGGCTGGGGCCTCGGCCCCGATGAATTGCTGGCCGCCAACCCAGGCCTCGTGATGCTGCGCATCAGCGGCTACGGCCAGACCGGCCCTTACCGCGACCGTCCCGGCTTCGGCGTGGTCGCCGAGGCGATGGGCGGGCTGCGCCACCTCACGGGCGAACCCGGCCGCGTGCCGGTGCGCGTGGGCGTGTCGATCGGCGACACGCTGGCCTCGTTGCACGGCGTGATCGGCGTGCTCATGGCGATGCAGCACCGCCATGCGACGGTGAGCGCGCAGTACCCGAAGGGCAGGGGGCAGGTGATCGACGTGGCGCTGTACGAGGCGGTCTTCAACTGCATGGAGAGCCTCCTGCCCGAGTACGGCGAATTCGGCGCGGTGCGGCAAGCCGCCGGCAGCGCGCTGCCGGGCATTGCGCCGACCAATGCGTACCGCTGCGCCGACGGCGGCTACGCGATCGTCGCGGGCAACGGCGACAGCATCTTTCGCCGGTTGATGGAATGCATCGGCCGCCCGGACCTGGCCGCCGATCCGGCGCTGGTGGGCAATGCGGGCCGCGTGGCCCAGGTGGAAATGCTCGATGCCGCCATCGGCGACTGGACCGCCACGCGCACCGTGGACGAGGTGCTCGCCGCACTCGATGCCGCGCATGTGCCGGCCGGCCGCATTTACACCATCGCCGACATCGCGGCCGACCCGCACTACGCCGCGCGCGGCATGCTGCAAGAGGTGCGGATGCCCGACGGCAGCGCGCTCGCGGTGCCCGGCTTCGTGCCCAAGCTCTCGCTCACGCCGGCGAGCCACCGGCACAACGCGCCGGCACTGGGCGCTGACACGGACGATGTATTGAGGGAGATCGGCCTGAGCGCCGAGCAGATCGCCGCGCTGCACGCCCGCGGGATCGTCGGCTCGCCTTCGTGAATCGCGTAACCGGCTTCGCCGGGCCGCAGGTGTTGCCCCTTGAAGGGGGTTGGCGCCGCGACACGAAGTGCGGCAAGCCTGGGGGGGCGCCTAGCCCGCGCGCAGGGATTCGATGAGGTCGATGTACTTCTGCTTGGCTTCGTCGGCGCTCGCGCCCTTCTGGGCGGTCCACGCATCCCACTTGGCACGCGCGACGATGTCGCTGAAACTGGGCTTCTTGGCGGTGTTGTCGCCTTCGGTGGCCTGCTTGAAAAGGCCGTAGATCTTCAGCAGCGTCGGATTGTCGGGGCGCTCGGCCAGCAGCTTGGAGTTGGCTTGGGCGGCTTCGAATTGGGCGTTGAGGTCGGACATGGCGGGTGGGAAGAGGATGAATCGAAACGGCGATCTTAATAACCGTGAGCGGGAGGAGCATTCGTGAAGAAGACATCCGCACGCTGGTGGGCCGTGCTGCTGCACTTCCTGCTGGCCGCCATGAGCGCCCATGGCGCCTTGCGCGAGGAGCAGCTCGACGTGCCGGTGCAGGTGAGCGACATCTACGGCAAGCGCGTCGAGCAGTCCATCCGGGTCACGGTCTTCTCGGACGACGCGAACCCGGTGCCGGCTCCGCTGATCGTCCTGAACCACGGCCGGGCGGCAGAGGCCGCGGAACGTGCGGCCATGGGGCGCGCGCGCTATTCGGTGGCGTCGCGCTTCTTCGTGGCGCAGGGCTTCGTCGTGGCGGTGCCGACCCGCATCGGCTACGGCGTGACCGGCGGCGAAGACGTGGAGGCCAGCGGCCAGTGCGGCGCCAGGCGCTACGCACCCGCCTACGAGGCGGGGCTGGCGCAGACGCTGCAGGTGCTACAGCTGATGCGCGCGCGGCCCGATGTCGATCCGGCGCGCGCGGTCATCGTCGGGCAGTCGTTCGGCGGAACCATCGCCATCGCGGCGGCCGCCCGGAACCCCGCGGGCGTGGTGGCAGCCATCAACTTCGCGGGCGGCGGCGGCGGCAATCCGAAGACCCAGCCGCAGCGCCCGTGCTCGCCGCAGGCCATGGAGCGCCTGTTCGGCCAGTACGGCAAGACCGCGCACATCCCCACGCTGTGGATCTACACCGAGAACGACCAGTACTTCGGGCCCACCTATCCGCAGGAGTGGTTCAAGGCCTTCAGCGATGCGGGGGGCAAGGGCGAGTTCACGCAATTCCCGCCCCATGGCGAGGACGGGCATGCGCTGTTTTCGCGCTATCCCGAGGTGTGGCAGCCGCGCGTGCGGGCGTTTCTGGACCAGATCGGATTGATTCGCCAGCAGCGGTGACGCGCGCCGCTCAGTCCGACAGCCCGGCCCGCGCCAGCTCCACGTCCAGCCGCTCCCGCGCATCCGCCGGCTTCAGTGCCGCGGCCTCTTCGTAGAGCTGCGTGGCTTCGGCCATGCGCGAATCGCCGTGCAGCATCAGGAGGGCGCGGGCGTATTCCATCATTCCGGCGGCCGAATGCGGATGCAGCTGGAGGCCGCGCTCGAACAATTCCACCGAGGTCTCGGCGCGCACGCCGTAGGTCATGCGCCCGACCAGCGCGCCCACCTTGTCGATCACCTCGGCGTGGAACGCGGCCAGCGCGATGTGCGCGTCGGCGTGCTCCGGCTGCAGCGCGATCACATGCTCCAGCGCGCCCTTGAGCTTGCTGCCCAGCCCCTGCGCCAGCGCGCGCGCCACGCTGATGCCCTGGCTGTAGCGACCCAGGGCGTAGGCCTGCCAGTAGAGCGCCTGGCAGTTGTCGGGCTCGGCGGCGACCTGGGCGCCGGCGCGCTCGATCACCTGGCGGAACATCGCAAGCCGCGTGGCCTCGCGCGGCTCCAGGTAGTTGGCGTAGATCGCGGTGGCCTGGTTGGCGAGCACCAGGCCCTCGGAACCGTGCAGCAGGCCGATGGCGGCGGCGCGTTCGAATTCGCCGCTGTGGTACAGCGCCCAGCCCTCGGCCAGCGGCGCGTCGGCGTCCGGCGGGGGCAGGTGGTGGCCGGCATGCAGGCGCGGCCAGTGCGGCAGTACGCTGCGTGCGTCGAAGCGCGGCACGTCGGCGTAGGGGAGCGGCTTCCACGGTTCCGCGTTGGCGGCCACCGGGCCGGCGGACATCAGCGAGAGCGGTTTGAAATCGGGGTGGGGCATGGGTTGAACGAGGCCCTAGGCCGCCATGTCGACAGTGGGAACCACGTTGTGCGTGGCATCTTCGCCGTTGTAGGCATTGCTCAGTGTCAGCAGATGCCGTCGCTGTTCGCGCCCGAGGTAGGGCGCGAGCAGGTGCAGGGTGTGGTGGCCGCCTCGCATCAGCGCGCCCTGGGCGTGCGCCGGTTCGAGGGCCTCGCGCGGGTTGCGCACGTATTCGTAGCTCAGCCAGTAGGTCAGCACCACGACCATGCTCTGGGCCAGCGGGTCGATCTCGTGCGCGTCGATGTCCAGGTGGCCGGCGCGGCCGAGGCCCGCGATCAGCTGGCGGATGGCGCGTGCCTTGTTCTTGAGCACCAGCTGGAACTGGGTCTCCAGGTGCCGGTTCTTGCTCAGAAGGTCGTTCAGGTCGCGGTAGAGGAAGCGGTAGCGCCAGATCAGCTCGAACAGCGTGTGCATGAAGAACCACGCGTCCTCCACGTCGTGCACGCCTTCGCTGGCATGCAGCAGTTCGTTGAGCTCGGCCTCGTAGCCCTCGTAGAGCTTGTTGATCAGCTCTTCCTTGGCGGGGTAGTGGTAGTAGAGGTTGCCGGGGCTGATGTTGAGATCGCCCGCGATCAGCGTGGTCGAGACGTTCGGTTCCCCGAAGCGGTTGAACAGGTCCAATGCGGCTTCGAGGATGCGTTGCGCTGTGCGGCGTGGCGCCTTCTTTGCCATGTCGGTGCCCCCGGTGTGTCTCTTGCTCTTGGGAACACTCTAGCGTATGTGCACTGCACCATGAACGGTGCGGGACATGTTTTGCGGCGCCGGATTTTTGTGCAGCGCCGCAATTCGGGAGCAGGTCAGCCGGCCTTGGGGCGGCGCAGCGTCTTCTTGGCGGCGGGCACTGCCGCCGCCTTGCGCGCGGTGGTCTTGCGGGCGGTTGCTGCGGTCTTCGCGCTGCCCTTCAATTGCGCTTCGAGGGCGTCGACGCGCGCCTGCAGCGCGGCCATGTCGGCGGCCGAAGGGGCGCCGAGTTTCTCGAGCGCGCGCGCCACGCGCTCCTCGAAGATGTTCTCCAGCTTGCCCCACTGGCCCGCGGCCTTGGTGCCGAACTCGCTGGCGAAGCCGGCCATGCGCTGTTGGGCCTGGGCGAGGGTTTCTTCGGCGGCCGTCTGGGTCTTCTTCTGCATGCCGGCGCCGTCCTTGACCAGCGCCTCGAAGGCCTTGCTGCCTTCCTGCTGCATCTTGGCGAAGGCCCCGAGACCGGCCAGCCAGATCTGCTGCGCGGAATCCTTGATGCGGTCGGAGGCCTTGTTGTTGCCGTCGTCGTCTTGAGTCGCCATGCGAAGTAGTCCTTTGAAAACAATCGCCTGACTCTAGCTGCTGGCCATCGCTCCTGTTAGAGCCTGGCCTCTACGGCGACTGCTCGACTACGGCGTGGCGCCGGCGGCGCGGCTGGCATCCAGGTGCGCCTTGGCGCGTTCGGCCAGCGCCATTTCGCCGGGCGTGCCGGGCACGAAGGCTTCCACCGGGAGCGGCCGGCCGTGCGAATCGACCGAAACGAAGACGATCAGGCACTCGGTGGTCTTCTCCATCATTCCGCCCTTCATGTCACCGCTTCGCACCTCGACCGAGATGTTCATGCTGGTGGTGCCGGTGTAGGCGAGGCGGGCTTCGACCTCGACGAGGTCGCCGATCATGATCGGCCGGTGAAAGCGGATGCTGCCGATGAAGGCGGTGACGCAGTAGCGCTTGGCCCAGCTGGTCGCGCAGGCGTAGCCGGCTTCGTCGATCCACTTCATGACCGTGCCGCCGTGGACCTTGCCGCCGAAGTTGACGGTGCTGGGCTCGGCCAGAAAACGCAGGGTGATCGAAGACATGGGGCGCCGCCTTTGGTGTGTGGCTGTGGAAGGGAGCCGCGATTATGCGAGCGGGCGCCCGCTTGCAGTCGCGCCGCCCGTCGCACGGGCGCGCACGCTCAGCTGCCGCTGAAGAGCTGGGCCAGCGTGCGCCGCAGCCAGGCGTTGCCCGGGTCGGCATGAAAGCGCTCGTGCCAGTGCTGCTTGACCGCGTAGTCCGGCAGCGCGAAGGGCAGCTCCAGCAGCTTCACCGGCTCCTGCGTGGCCAGCACCTTGCCGAGGATTCGCGGCACCACCACGAGCAGCTCGGTGTGCGCCACGATTCGCGCCACGCTCAAAAAGCTCGACAGCCGCACCACCACGTCGCGCTTCAAGCCCAGCCGCGCGATGGTCGTGTCGACGATGGCATGCCCCGTGCCGGACGTGGACACCACCGCATGCGCCTCCGCCTCGAAGCGCTTGCGCGCGAGCCTGGCGCCGATGCGCGGATGGTTCTGCGCCGCCAGGCACACGAAGTTCTGCATGAAGAGCGTCTGCTGGTAGAAGCCCGCGTCCAGCTGCGGCATGAAGCCCACGGCCAGGTCGACCTCGCCGTCCTGCAGGCGGCGGCCGCTGTTGGTGGAGATGATCTCGGTCTCGATGTGAACGCCCGGCGCCACGTGCCTCAGGTGGTCCAGCAGGCCGGGCAGCAGCACCACCTCGCTGATGTCGGTCATGCAGATGCGAAAGCGCCGCTGGGCCGCGGCGGGCTCGAAGCTGCTGCGGTTGCCCTGGGCCTGCGCCAGCTGGGCCAGCACCTCGCGCAGGTTCGGGTAGATGCGCTCGGCGTGCGGCGTGGGCTGCATGCCCTGGGCGGTGCGGGTGAAGAGGCGGTCGTCGAAGTGCGCGCGCAGCTTGTTGAGCGCGGTGCTGGCCGCGGCCTGCGCCATGCCCAGCCGCTCGGCCGCCTTGGAGACGTTGCCGGTCTTGTAGACCTCGTCGAACACGGCGAGCCATTCGAGATCGAGCTTGGACATGGTTGATTTCCGGCGCTTGTTTTCGTAGGGCGAAAGACACCATTATCGAAATTTCGAATTCCGTGTATTGGCTACCGGTCTTGAGGAAATAGTGGGGCGACCCAACAATGCCGCAACGGAGACACCCACGCCATGAACCCCGCTTCCCAAGGCAGCGCGAAAAGCGCCACAAAAAGCGCCCCGGCCAATGCCGCCGAACGCAGCGACTACTACGCCCGCATCCGCCCTCTGAACCTCACCCCGCTGTGGGAATCGCTGCACGCACTGGTGCCCCGCGAGCCGCAGACGCCGTGCGTGCCGGCCCTCTGGCGCTACGACGAGATCCGCCCGCTGCTGATGGAGTCGGCCGACCTCATCACCGCCGAGGAGGCCGTGCGCCGCGTGCTGGTGCTGGAGAACCCGGCGCTGCCCGGCAACTCGTCGATCACGCAGTCGATCTATGCGGGTCTGCAGCTCATCATGCCGGGCGAGGTGGCGCCGTCGCACCGCCATGTGCAGTCGGCGCTGCGCTTCATCGTCGACGGCAAGGGTGCCTACACCACGGTGGGCGGCGAGCGCACCACCATGTACCCGGGCGACTTCATCATCACGCCTTCGTGGGCCTGGCACGACCATGGCAACGAAGGCATCGAAGGCGTGAGCGAGCCGGTGGTGTGGCTCGACGGGCTCGACATCCCGATGCTGCGCTTCTTCGATGCCGGATTCGCCGAGAACGACGACGCCAAGGTGCAGCACGTGGCGCGCCCCGAGGGCCACAGCCTCGCGCGCTTCGGCCACAACATGGTGCCGGTTCGGCACGACCATGTCTCGGCCACCTCGCCGATCTTCAACTACCCGTATGCGCGCAGCCGCGAGGCGCTTGCGCAGCTGCAAAAGCAGGAAGCGCCCGATGCGTGGCTGGGCCACAAGCTGCGCTACATCAACCCGCTGACGGGCGGCTCGCCGATGCCGACGATCTCGACCAACCTGCAGCTCTGCCCCAAGGGCTTCGCCGGCAGGACGCATCGTGCGACCGACGGCACGGTCTACAGCGTGGTCGAAGGCCACGGCATCGCCGAGATCGCGGGCCAGCGCTTCGAGTTCGCACCGCGCGACACCTTCGTCGTGCCGTCGTGGGCGCCGCTGCGGCTGCTTTCGCCCATCGCCGACGTGGTGCTCTTCAGCTTCTCCGACCGCCCCGTGCAGCAGGCCATGGGCATCCTGCGCGAAGCCTTCCTCGAAGACGCCTGAACGCGGCGGCCGACGTCTTTCTCCTTTTCATCGTTTGACCGTGTGCCGCCGCGTGCGGCAGGAGCCTTCCATGTCCTTCGTTTTCACACCCCCTTCCATCGTCGGCCTGCCCATCGCCGATTCCGACAAGCTGTTCCCCGTGCGCCGCGTCTACTGCGTCGGCCGCAACTACGCGGCACATGCCCGCGAGATGGGGTTCGACCCTGACCGTGAGCCGCCGTTCTTCTTCTGCAAGCCCAACGACGACGCCTCGGTGGTGCCGGTGGCCGAAGGCCAGACGGGCGCCATTCCGTACCCGCCGCTCACGAGCAACTACCACTACGAAGCCGAGCTCGTGGTGGCCATCGGCAAGGGCGGCAAGGACATCCCGGTCGACCAGGCCTCGGGCCACATCCACAGCTACGCCGTGGGCCTGGACATGACGCGCCGCGACCTGCAGATGAAGATGCGCGAGCAGGGCCGGCCGTGGGAAATCGGCAAGGCCTTCGACTTCTCGGCCCCCATCGCGCCGCTGCGCACGCTCGCCGACGTGGGCGAGATCAACGCGGGCGCCATCACGCTCACGGTCGATGGCGAGGTGCGCCAGAACAGCGACATCGCGCACCTGATCTGGTCGGTGAACGAGGTGATCGCCAATCTCTCGACGCTCTTCACGCTGCAGCCCGGCGACCTGATCTTCACCGGCACGCCCGAAGGCGTGGGCGCGGTGAAGGCGGGGCAGACGATCAAGGTGAGCATCGAGCGGCTGCCTTCGCTCACCGTTCGCATCGACTGATTCCACCGAAGCGCAAAGGCCACGCGATGAGCACATCCCCCAGCAAGAACCCGCCCTCCGTGCTGCTCGTCGGCGGCGGCATCGGCGGCATGGCCGCGGCGCTCGCGCTCGCACGCCTCGGTGTTTCCATCGACCTGCTCGAGCAGAGCGCGGCCATCGGTGAGATCGGCGCCGGCCTGCAGCTCGGTCCCAACGCCTTCGCCGCGCTCGACGCGCTGGGCGTGGGCGAGGCGGTGCGCCGGGGCTCGGTCTTCACCGACCGGCTGGTGATGATGGACGCGGTCGATTGCAGCGAAGTCGCCTCGGTGCCCCTGGGCGAGGCCTTTCGCGCGCGCTTCAGGAATCCCTATGCGGTGAGCCACCGCGCCGACCTGCACGGCGCGATCCACGAGGCGGTCAAGCGGCACCCGCTGATCCGCTTCCACACCTCGGCGCAGGTCGAATCGATCGACACTGGCGCGCACGGCGTCACCGCAGTCACGCGCGACGGACGCCGCTTCCAGGCCGATGCGATCGTGGGCTGCGACGGCGTGAAATCGGTGGTGCGCGCCAGGCTCATCGGCGATGCGCCGCGCGTCTCGGGCCATGTGGTGTACCGCGCGGTCGTGCGCGCGTCCGACATGCCGGCGGACCTGCGCTGGAACGCGCCCGTCGTCTGGGCCGGCCCCGACTGCCACCTGGTGCACTACCCGCTGCGGCATGGCGAGCAATACAACCTGGTCGTCACCTTCCACAGCCGCGACGAGGAAGAGTGGGGCGTCACCGACGGCAGCAAGGAAGAAGTGCTGTCGTACTTCGAAGGCGTGCATGCGCGCCCGCGCCAGCTGCTCGACCGCCCCACCTCATGGCGCCGCTGGAGCACCGCCGACCGCGACCCGGTCGACCGCTGGAGCGAGGGCCCGGCCACGCTGCTGGGCGATGCGGCGCATCCGATGATGCAGTACCTCGCGCAGGGCGCCTGCATGGCGCTGGAAGACGCGGTGACGCTGGGCGCCGCGGTGAAGGCGTGCGATTTCGACATGACCGCCGCGTTCAAGCTGTACGAAGCCGCGCGCGTCGCCCGCACGGCGCGCGTGGTGCTGTCGGTGCGCGAGATGGGGCGCCTGTATCACGCCAAGGGCGTCGAGCGGCTGGTGCGCAACAGCCTCTGGGTGGGGCGCACGCCGGAGCGGTTCTACGATGCCGTCGAGTGGCTCTATGCGTGGCGGCCCGAGCACTGCCTGGACGATGCGCCCGCATCGCTGCAGCCCGCCGCCGCGGTCGAGCTTTCGTTGCACTGAAACAGGTTTCTTCCATCATCACCATTCGAGGCCGAAGGCCCAGGAGACAAGCACCATGAATTTCTCGCGCGCATTGCTGACGGGCGCCCTCGCCCTCACCGCCACCCTCGCCGCCACAGGCGCGCTGGCGCAGGCCGGCGACTTCCCGAACAGGCCCGTGACGCTGGTCACCCCCTTCGCCGCCGGCAGCGGCCCCGATGCGGTGCTGCGCCTCGTGTCCGACAAGCTCTCGCGCCTGTGGAACCAGCGCGTGCTGATCGACAACAAGCCCGGCGGCGGCGGCTTCATCGCCATCGACCAGGCGCGCCGCGCCGCGCCCGACGGCTACACGCTGCTGCAGCTGGACAGCGAGCACGTGGCCGCGCTGCCGCACCTGTACAAGTCGAAGAACTTCGTGACGCTGCAGCACTTCGACCCGGTGGCCTCGCTCTTCCGCACGCCCTTTTTCGTGGCGGTGGGCACCGATTCGAAGTGGAAGACCATGGGCGACCTGATCGCCGCCGCCAAGGCCGAGCCCGAAGGCGTGGTGTACGGCTCATGGGGCGTCGGCAGCCCCGGCCACCTGGGCGCGCAGCAGCTGGAGGCGCTCACCGGCATCCGCATGCGGCATGCGCCGTACCGCGAGGTGTCGCAGCTGTATTCGAACGTCGGCACGGGCGAGGTGCCGTGGGCCTTCGCCAGCATTCCTTCGAGCCAGGGCATCTACAAGGCCGGCAAGCTGCGCTACATCGCGGTCGCTGCACCCAAGCGCATTCCACAGATGCCCGACGTGCCGACCATGGCCGAGTCGGGCGGGCCGGCGTCGCTGGAAGTCAATTCCTTCGTCTCGCTGCTCGCACCCAAGGGCGTGCCGGCGGCCGTGAAGGCAAAGATCAACGCCGACGTCGCCAAGGTCATCGCCGACCCCGAGATCCGCGCCCGCTTCGACACCTTCGCCTTCGAGCCGCTGGCGTGGTCTCCGGAAGAGATCCAGCGCAACGCCGAGGCGAAGTCGAAGGTGTACGGCGAGCTGGTGCGCAGGGGCAACATCAGCCTCGAATAGAGGGAGCGTTTCTTGCCCGCCTTTCCTCTCGGCAGTTAAGCTGGCTGACTCCGGTTTTTGTTAACTTATTCACTTCTTTTCGCCATGCACGCCAAAAAGAGAGCCCTGCTGATCGCCTGCGGTTTGGCAGCCGCCACCCTGCTGCCCATCGCCGCCAGCGCACAGAACAACGCCTGGCCGACCAAGCCCATCCGCCTCTTGGTGGGCTTTCCGGGCGGCTCCACCCCCGACATCGCGGCGCGCACCATCGCCGAGCCGCTGGGCAAGGCGCTGGGCCAGCCGATCGTGGTGGACAACAAGGCCGGCGCCTCGGGCAACATCGCCGCCGACCAGGTCGCCAAGGCCACCGACGACCACACGCTGGGCATCGTCATCAACGGCAACCTCACCTCGTCGAAGATGCTGTATCCGAAGCTGCCTTACGACCCGGTCAAGGACTTCACGTACCTCTCGCTGATCGCGACCGCGCCGCTCGTGCTGGTGGCGCAGAACAACCTGCCCTCGGGCACCGCCTTCTTCGACGCCGCGCGCAAGGCCGGCGACAAGTGGAACTACGGCTCGGTGGGCATCGGCTCGGTCGGCCACCTGGGCATGGAACTGCTCAAGAGCCGCGCGGCCGGCTTCAAGCCCGAGCACGTGCCCTACCAGGGCAACCCGCAGGTCATCACCGCCATGCTGGGCGACCAGGTGCAGATGGGCCTCATCCCGCCGGGCGTGGCCATGCCCCAGATCCGCGCGGGCAAGCTCAAGGCCATCGGCCTGACGGGTGGGCGCAGTGCGCTGGTGCCGGAGATCCCGCCCCTGGCCGAAGCCGGCGTGAAGGACTTCAACCTGGAGGTGTGGGTGGCGCTGCTCGGGCCGGCCAATCTCTCCAAGACCGCGCAGGCGCGCATCAGCCGCGAACTCGAAATCGTCATGAAGGACCCGGACGTTCGCCGCAAGCTCTTCGAGCAGGGCTGGCAGGCCGTGGGCACGTCGCCGGACGGCATGCGCACCCGCGTGACGGAAGAGGCGGCCATCATGACCAAGATCATCTCCACCCGCGGCATCAAGCTCCAGTGATGACAGTCCAGCAGAAGACCCTGACCGAGCCGGCACGCGAGCTGCCGGTCTTCGGCGAATACGACGTGGTGGTGGTCGGCGGCGGCCCCGCCGGCATCGCGGCTGCCGTGAGCGCCGCGCGCCATGGCGCCAACACGCTGCTGGTGGAGCGCTACGGCTTCCTCGGCGGCATGGGCACCGCGGGCGGCGTGACCAACTTCGCGGGCCTCTACGGCAAGCGCAACGGCGAGATGACGCTCCTGGTGCGCGGCGTGGCCGACGACCTGCTCGATCGCATCGGCGCGCTCGGCGGCCTCAACAAGCCGCAGGACGGCATGCAGGGCCGCATCCGCGTGCGCTCCTACGACACCTCGGCCTACAAGATCGCGGCCGACCAGTTGCTGCTCGACGCGGGCGTGAACCTCCTGTTCCACGCGTGGGCGGCGGCAGTGATCCGCGACGGCGACCGCATCGCGGCCCTCGTGGTCGAGACGAAGTCGGGCCGCCAGGCGATCCGCGCCAACGCCTTCATCGACGCGAGCGGCGACGCCGACGTGGCCGCCTTCGCGGGCGTGCCCTTCGAGGTGGGCGATGGGCACGGCAGCGGCCTGTTCCCGACCACGATGTTCCGCGTCGGCCAGGTCGAGGCCGAGCCCGCGCTCGCGGCCGTGGGCGAGTTCAAGGCCATCAACGACCTGATGGCCAGGGTGCAGCAGCAGAAGCCGGGCACCTACAGGTTCCCGCGCGAGGGCGCGATCCTGCGGCCCAACATCGATCCGCGCGAATGGCGCGCCAACGTCACGCAGATCCGCAACGCGGCCGGCCGCGCGATGAACGGCGTCGATGCGCGCGAGCTCACCGAGGGCGAGCTCGAAGGCCGCCGCCAGATCGCCGAGTACTTCAAGTTCATGAAGGCCGAGGTGCCGGGCTTCGCGCACTCGGCCATCGTGGAGATCGCGCCGCAGGTGGGCATCCGCGAGACGCGCCGCATCGAGGGTCTCTACGCGCTCGCGGGCGAAGACATCCTTTCGTCGGCGAAGTTCGACGACAGCATCGGCATCAACGCTTGGCCGATGGAGATGCACGCCGACGGCCGCATCGAGTGGGCCTTTCCGCGCGACGACAACCGAACCTACAACCAGCTGCCCTGGCGCATGCTGGTGCCGCGCCGCGTCGGCAACCTGCTGGTGGCCGGCCGCTGCGCCGCCATGACGCACGAGGGCCAGTCGGCCGCGCGCGCGAGCGGCGGGTGCTTCGTGATGGGGCAGGCCGCAGGCACGGCGGCGGCGTCGCTGGGCAGCGCGAATTTCGCGGATGTCGATGTGCCGGCGCTGCAGAAGAAGCTGGTGGCCGACGGCGCCGACCTCGACCGCTGAGCGCCCGGCACGCGGGGATGGCGCTAGAGTCCGGGGCTTGATGAACTCCAACCCCGGACGAAAAGTGCACCTCCTTTCGTTTTCGACCCCCGCGCGTCGTCTCCTCCTGGCCCTTTCCTGCGCCGCGCTCGGCCTTATGCAATGGGGCTGCGCGAGCACCCCCGAAGGCGAACCCGTCCACGGCAAGGACCGGCTGGTGAGCTTCCTGGCCGCCAAGGACGGCCGCAAGGTCGTCATCGCCGGGGAGAACTACCACTACGTGTTCGACGGCGACCCCTCGGTGGCGGCGCTGCTGCGCTGGAGCGGGCGCGCCAAGGTCACGCCCAGCCTCAACGGCGAACTCAAGGTGGCCCGCAACCAGAGCTTCGAGGGCTCTTACGTGCTGATGGCCTTCGACGCCGACCTGACGCCCGAGGACCGCGTCTTCCTGGCCCAGACCGGCTTTGCGAAGACCGAGGTGAAATACGGCGACCGCACCGGGCCGGCGCTGCGCTACTTCGGTACCGTCTACGGCACGCGCTATGCGGCCGCGCCGCTCAAGTCGGCCGACACGCTCGATTTCTCCCGGGCGAACTACGTCGCCTACGTCGAGCAGGAAACCGCCACCGGCGCCGCCGCCCAACCCGCGCGCACGCCGCTGATCTACAACGACGACGGCAAGCCGCTGCTGGCCGGCGTGCCCGTGTTCCTCGTGCAGGGCGGCACGGACTACCGCTGCCGGGCCCGTTTCATGGGCATTTGCTTCTACAAATAGCGGGGCGTCGCTGACCGGGCCGCGACAGCGCGCCGGCCCGTCCTTTGCTATGGTCGAAGGCTGCCTTCTTGCACTGACCGCCCCCGACCGATGACCACCGATCCCGCCACCGCCGCCCGTCTCGTCGACGAACTCGTCGCCCTCATGCACCTCGAGCCGCTCGGCGGCGACCGTTTTCTCGCCCAGAGCGAAGACATCGGCACCCCGGCCGTCTTCGGCGGCCAGGTGCTGGGCCAGTCGCTCGCGGCCGCGAGCCTCACGGTCGGCGCCGACCGGCCGGTGCATTCGATGCACGCCTACTTCCTGCTGCCGGGCGAGCATGCGCCCATCGAGTACAGCGTCGACCGCGTGCGCGACGGCCGCAGCTTCACCACCCGCCATGTGGTGGCGCGCCAGCAGGAGCGCATCATCTTCGAGATGTCGGCGTCGTTCCAGACGGTGGACGACGGCGTCGACCACCAGCTTGCGATGCCCGCCGTCGAAGGCCCCGACGGGCTGGCCAGCGAACTCGACCAACGCCTGGCCATGGGCGACCGCCTGCCCGAGCGCTGGCGCATCAAGGGCTTGGAGCCGCACGGCATCGAGTACCGCCGCGTCGAGGCCGACGACCTCCTCACGCCCATCGTGCAGCCCTCGGAAAGCGCCATCTGGATGCGCGCCATCGCGCCGCTGCCCGACGACCCGGTGGTGCACCGCGCGCTGCTGGCCTACGCCTCCGACCACGGCCTCTTGCGCGCCGCGATGCTGCCGCACGGCCTGAGCTTCATGAGCGGCCAGGTGCGCCCCGCCAGCCTGGACCACGCCATGTGGTTCCACCGCGATTTCCGCATGGACGACTGGCTGCTCTACGTGCTCGACTCGCCCAGCGCGAGCGGTGCGCGGGGCCTGTGCCGCGGCAGCCTCTTCACCCGCGATGGCCGGCTCGTGGCGTCGACGGCGCAAGAAGGCATGCTGCGCATCGTGCGTCGAGAACCGCAATCCAAGGACACACCGAAATGAAGATCTTCCACTCGCCCGCCTCGCCGTTCGTGCGCAAGTGCATGGTCGTCGCGCACGAGCTCGGCATTGCCGACCGCATCGAGAAGCTGCCCAGCGCAGCCGGCCCGGTCAAGCGCGACGCCACCATCCTTCCGAAGAACCCGCTCGGCCAGGTCCCGACCTTCCTGTGCGACGACGGACAGGCGCTGTACGACAGCCGCGTGATCTGCGAATACCTCGACGCCACGCATTCGGGGGCGCTCTTTCCCGCCGATGGCACCGAACGCTGGGCCCGCCTCACCGAGCTGGCGCTGGCCGACGGCATGACCGCCGCCGCGCTGCTCGCGCGCTACGAAACCATGCTGCGCCCCGAAGCCCTGCGCTGGAACGACTGGACCGAGGGCCAGCTGGCCAAGGTGCGCACCGGTCTCGAATGGCTCGAGACGGCGGCGCCCTCTTTCGGCGATCGCGTCGACATCGGGACCGTCGCCTTCGGATGTACGTTGGGCTACATGGACTTCCGGTTTCCGTCGGTGGATTGGCGTGCCGAAGCGCCGAATACCGCGAAGTGGTTCGAGACGTTCAACCAGCGGCCGTCGATGCAGGCGACGCTGCCGGCTGTCGCCTGAGTCCGTTCAGGGCAGCACTCGCGCCGACGGTGGGCTCTGTTTCGCGAATGTCCTCCGGCCTGCGGCCTCCCCCTTGATTTCACGAAACAGAGCCCACCATCAGCGCGAGCGCATTCAGAGCGGTGGTTGATTGCCGATCACCAGCAGCGTGTCCAAGTGCGCAGGGCATCGGGTGCTCCCCGCAGCCAAATCAAGGGGGAGCCTGTGCACCCGCCCCGCAACCTCGGGCTAAAAATGCACCCCTCGCATGAACTCCAACCAAGGACCCCGCATGTCTTCTGAAGCACAGAAAAAAGTAGCCATCGTCACCGCCGGTGGCAGCGGCATGGGCGCCGCTGCGGCGCGCAAGCTCGCAGACGACGGCTTCCGCGTCGCCATCCTCTCGTCGTCGGGCAAGGGCGAAGCGCTGGCCCAGGAGCTCGGCGGCATCGGCGTGACCGGCTCCAACCAGTCGAACGACGACATCAAGCGACTGGTCGACAAGGTCACCGACGAATGGGGCCGCGTCGACGTGCTGGTCAACAGCGCGGGCCACGGCCCCCGCGCGCCGATCCTGGACATCACCGACGAAGACTGGCACCGGGGCATGGACGTCTACCTGCTGAGCGCCGTGCGCCCCAGCCGCCTCGTGGCACCGCTGATGGTCAAGCAGGGCGGCGGCACGATCATCAACATCTCCACCTTCGCCGCCTTCGAGCCCGACCCCGTGTTCCCGACCTCGGGCGTGTTCCGCGCGGGCCTTGCGGCATTCACCAAGCTCTTCGCCGACAAGTACGCCGCCGACAACGTGCGCATGAACAACGTGCTGCCCGGCTTCATCGACAGCCTGCCCGAGAAGGCCGAGTTCCGCGGCCGCATCCCGATGGGGCGCTACGGCAAGATGAGCGAGATCGCGGCCGTGATCGGCTTTCTCGCCTCCGACGGCGGGGGCTACATCACCGGGCAGAACCTGCGGGTGGACGGCGGCATCACGCGCTCGGTGTAAAGGTTGAGGCTGGGGCGCTCTCTACAATCGCGCCCCATGTGTCCGAGGATGCCCCGCTTTCCCATCCGCCGCCGGCAGTCCGGCTGCTCCCGGCCGACGCCTCCTTGACGATCGCGCAGTGCCGCGCCATGGCTGCGGCCATGGCGACACCCGGGCCGCAGCGTCGGCCATCTCTTCTTGCCCCCGACCCGCATCGCCTTGCCGGCGCGTGCGGGCCGCATTGCCTTTTTCCATGTCCTCCCCACACAGCCGCCTGCGCACCGAGTGGTGTCCGAGCATTCCGCGCGAACTGATGGCCGGCGCCGTCGCCACCTTCGCACTCATTCCCGAAGTCATCGCCTTTTCCTTCGTCGCGGGCGTCGATCCGGCCGTCGGGCTGTTCGCGTCGTTCGTGATCAGCCTCGTCATCGCCTTCACGGGCGGGCGCCCGGCCATGGTGTCGGCGGCCGCGGGGTCGGTCGCGCTCGTGGCCGCGCCGCTGGTGCATGCGCACGGGCTGCAGTACTTGCTGGCCGCCGGCGTGCTCGCGGGCGCGATGCAGGTCGTGTTCGGCCTGCTGCGGCTCGGCGTGCTGATGCGCTTCGTCTCCACCTCGGTGCGCACCGGCTTCGTGAACGCGCTCGCGATCCTGATCTTCGCGGCGCAGATGCCGCACTTCATCGGCGCCAATACCGCGACCTGGGCGATGGTGGGGCTGGGCCTCGCCGTCATCTACCTGCTGCCGCGCATCACGCGCGCGGTGCCGTCGCCACTGGTGTGCATCGTGGTGGTGACGCTGGCCGGCCACTGGCTCGACCTGCCGCTCAAGACCGTGGCGGACCTGGGGCACCTCCCGGATGCGCTGCCGGCGTTCGCCTTCCCGTCGGTGCCGTTCACGCTCGACACGCTGCGCATCATTGCGCTGCCTGCGTTCGCGATCGCGATGGTCGGCCTGCTCGAATCGATGATGACCGCCAGCGTGGTGGACGAACTCACCGACACGCCGAGCTCCAAGAACCGGGAGTGCAGCGGCCTGGGGCTTGCGAACGTCGCGGCCAACTTCTTCGGCGGCATCGCGGGGTGCGGAATGATCGGTCAGACGGTGAGCAACGTGCGCTACGGCGGGCGCGGGCGGCTGTCGACGCTGTTCGCGGGCGCTTTCCTGCTGATCCTCATGGTGCTGCTCAAGCCCTGGGTGTCGCAGGTGCCGGTGGCGGCGCTGGTGGCGATCATGGTGATGGTGTCCGCATCGACCTTCGACTGGGGGTCGCTCCGCACGCTGGTGCGCCATCCGCGCATGTCGAGCGCGGTGATGCTCGCGACGGTGGCTGTCACCGTCGCCACCGACAACCTGGCCGCGGGCGTGGCTGTCGGCGTGTTGCTCAGCGGCGTGTTCTTCACCTTCAAGGTGGCGCGGCTGCTGCACGTGCATGCCGAAGCGGGCGAAGGCGGCCTGCGCATCTACCGCATCACGGGCCAGGTGTTCTTCGCCTCGGCCGACATGCTGGTGGACGCATTCGACGTGCGCGAGATCGACGGCGCGCCCGTGCACATCGACGTGGCGCAGGCGCATTTCTGGGACGTCACCGCCGTGGCCGCGTTGACCAAGGTGGTGGAGCGGTTGCGCAAGCACGGCAGCGCGGTGGATGTGACCGGGCTCAACCAGGCGAGCCGCGACCTGATCCTGCGGCTCGACGCCGCGCCCGAGTGAGCTAGGTGGTTTTCCTCATGAGCCGGGTGGTGGCTTGCGCCTAGCCTTTCCGGTTCCCGCCGGATGCCTGGCGGAGCGGAAAGGCCCCATGGAAATTCCCGCCTCGGTGCTGAAGAACATGGATCGCACCATCCAGTCCTACGAGGACTCCGCGCGCGAATACAACGCGATCGTGGCAGGCCATCGTCCGCCCGAGATCGTGGACGCGCTGCGCCGGATGATGCAGCACGTGCCCGCCGGCGGCACCGTGCTGGAGATCGGTTCCGGATCGGGGCAGGACGCTGATTTCATCGAGTCCCTGGGCGGCGTCGTCCTGCGCACCGATGCGGCGCAGGCCTTTCTCGACCTGCAGGCCGAGCGCGGCAAGAAGGGCGAGCGGCTCAACGTCGTGACGGATGCGCTGGGCGGGCCCTACAGTGCGATCCTTGCCATGGCGGTGTTGATCCATGTCGATCGCGCGCAGGTTGCGCCGGTGCTGCGCAAGGTGTTCGATGCGCTCGAGCCCGGCGGGGTTTTCCTCGCGGGCATGCGCATCGGCGAAGGCGAGACCAACGGCGACTACCAGACCGTGTACTGGTCGAAGGACCGGTTCGCCGAAGCGCTTGCAGCAGCGGGGCTGCAACTGCAATGGGAAACGCAGTGGATCGGCTGCAAGGACGTGGCTTGGGCCGGCTTCCTCGCGTGCCGTCCGCCGGAGTGAACGCGGGCCTGGGCTACACGCCCAGGTAGCGCGTCCAGAGCGAGCGGTCGGCGTCGAGCGCGGCCGAGTCGCCCTGCCACACCACGCGCCCGCGTTCGAGGATCACGTGCCGGTCGGCCAGCGGCAGCAGGCGCTGCACGTACTTGTCGACCACCAGGATCGCCTCGCCTTCGGACTTGAGCGTGGCGATGCAGTGCCAGATCTCCTCGCGGATCACCGGGGCGAGGCCTTCGGTGGCTTCGTCCAGGATCAGGAGGCGCGGATGCGTGGACAGCGCGCGCGCGATCGCGAGCATCTGCTGTTCGCCGCCGGAGAGCTGGTTGCCCGCGTTGGCCTTGCGCTCTGCCAGGCGCGGGAACAGGCCGTACAGCGCGTCGACCGTCCAGCGCGGCGCGCTGCCGGGGCGCGGCCGCGCGAAGGCGCGCAGGTGTTCGTCGACGCTGAGGTTCGGAAACACATGCCGGCCCTCGGGCACGATGGCCACGCCGCGCCGTGCGATGGCATCGGGCTTGTGCCCGCCGATGGCCGCGCCGCCGAACTGCACGTCGCCGCGCATCGGCGAAAGCGTGCCGGTCAGCACCTTCAGGAGCGTGCTCTTGCCCATGCCGTTGCGGCCCAGCAGCGCGAGCACCTCGCCCGCGCCGATCCGGAGGTCGATGCCGAACAGCACCTGGCTTGCGCCGTAGCCGGCCTCGATGGACTTCGCTTCGAGCAAGGTCTTCGTCATCGTCGTCGTGCTCATGCGTGTCCTTCCGCTTCGGTGCCCAAATACACCGCCTGCACGTCGGGGTGGCCGCGCACTTCGTCGGCCGTGCCGCTCATCAGCACGCGGCCCTGCACCAGCACGGTGAGCCGGTTGGCCAGGCGGAACACCGCGTCCATGTCGTGCTCGATCAGCAGGATGGCCATCGATTCGCGCAGCGATTCGATCAGGTCCACCATGCGCGCCGATTCGTCCGGGCCCATGCCGGCCATCGGTTCGTCGAGCAGCAGCAGCTTGGGTTCGGCCGCGAGCGCCAGCGCCACGTCGAGCGCGCGCTGCGCACCGTGCGGCAGCGTGCCCGCGATGCGGTTGCGCTCGCCGCCCAGGCCCACGCGGTCGGCCAGCGCGATGGCGCGCTGCACCAGGTCGCGCTCGGTCGCGCGCGGCGCCATGAAGCGCAGGCTGCTGCCCGCATGGGCCTGCGCCGCGAGCATCAGGTTGTCGTGCACGGTCTCCTTGGCGAACACGCGCGTCACCTGGAAGCAGCGCGACATGCCCGCGGCCACGCGCTGGTGGTCGCGCAGCTTGGTGATGTCGATCTCGTCCAGCAGGATGCGGCCCGCGTCGGCCTTCAGGAGGCCGGTGATCAGGTTCACCAGCGTGGTCTTGCCCGCGCCGTTGGGGCCGATCAGCGCATGCACCTCGCCGCGTTCGACGGTCAGGCTCACATGGTCGGTCGCCAGCAGGCCGCCGAAGCGCTTGACCAGTCCTTCGATTCTGAAAAGACTCATGGCGTTGCCTTGTTGAGTGGCGCTGCGTGGCGGCGGCGCGCGAGTGCTGCCAGTCCCTTGGGCGCCCACAGCGCGACGGCGATCAGGAGCAGGCCCAGCGGCATGTGCCAGTGCTCGGTGTGCTGCTTCAGGAACTCCTCCAGCAGCAGCCAGACGATGGCGCCCACGGGCCCGCCCCAGCTGCGGCCGAGGCCGCCGATCACCACCATCACCAGCAAGGTGGCCGATTGCGTCCAGTGCATCGTCGCGGGACTGACGAAACCGTTGCCACCTGCAAGAAGCGCACCCGCGAGGCCGGCAATGGCGCCGGCGATCGCGAACGCCACCAGTTGCAGCCGGAACACCGGGTAGCCCAGCGCCCGCATGCGCGTCTCGTTGTCGCGGATGCCCATGAGCGCATGGCCGAAGCGCGATTGCGTTGCGCGGTGCAGCCACCAGAGCGCGAGCGCCACGATGACCAGCACGACCCAGTAGAAGTTCGATTCGTTGCCCAGGTCGAGCCCGGGCAGCAGCGTGGGCCGGCTCATGAGCGTGTAGCCGTCGTCGCCGCCATAGCGGCGCAGCGACACCACCACGAAGTACAGCATCTGCGCGAAGGCCAGCGTGGTCATGATGAAGTACACGCCGCGCGTACGCAGCGCCACGGTGCCGATCAGCGCGGCGACGACGCCGGCCACGAGCGCGGCCAGCGGCCACATCACCCACGCCGACATCACGCCCGCGTCGCTGAGGGCCACCACCGTGTACGCGCCCATGCCGATGAAGCCCGCATGTCCGAGCGCCACCATGCCGCCGAAGCCGAGGATGAAATTGAGGCTCGCCGCGGCCAGTGCCACGATGAGCACCCGGCGCACGAAGCCGATGTAGAAGTCGAGCCCGAAGAGCGGCGCGACCAGCGGAAATGCCGCGAGCAGCACGAAGACCAGCCCGAGGCCGATGGAGCGTGAGGAGAGCTTCATGCGCGTGCCGAGAAAAGCCCCGAGGGCCGGAAGATCAGGACGACCACCATCAGCGCGTACATCGCGACTTCGGCGAAGAGCGGGCCGAGGTCGGCCGCGGTGGCCGGCGGAAGCGTGGCGCGCAGCAGCATCGGCACGAACGCGCGGCCGATGGTGTCGACCACGCCCACGAGCAGTGCGGCCACGAAGGCGCCGCGCACCGAACCGATGCCGCCGATCACCAGCACGACGAGCGCCGGGATCAGGATGGCTTCGCCCATGCCTACCTGCACGGCGACGATCGGCCCCATCAGCGCACCGGCCAGCGCGGCGAGCGCCGCACCGAGCAGGAACACGCCGTTGAAGATGCGGCCCACGCGCACGCCCATGAGCTCGGCCATCGGCCGGTCGGAGGCGCCCGCGCGCACCCGCATGCCGATGCGCGTGTGGTTCACCAGGAGGTAGAGCGCCAGCGCCACCAGCAGCCCGCCGACGAGGATCACCAGGCGGTAGGCCGGGTAGGGCAGGCCCTCCATCAGGTTGACCGGCCCCGAGAGCGCAGCGGGCGTCGGCGCCATCACCGGCGAGGGGCCCCAGGCCATCGTCACGATGTCGTCGGCCACCAGGATCACGCCGAAGGTGGCGAGCACCTGCGCGAGGTGGTCGCGTGTGTAGAGGCGGCGCATCAGGAGCACTTCGAGCAGCAGCGCCACCACGACCGTGACCGCCACCGCGATCACGATGGCGGCGGTGAACGAACCGGTGCGCGTGTGCGCCTCGGCGGCTACGTACGCCCCCGACATGAACAGCGAGCCGTGCGCGAGGTTCAGCACGTCCATGATGCCGAACACCAGCGTGAGGCCCGCGGCCAGCAGGAACAGCATCAGGCCGTAGCCCAGGCCGTTGAGCAGCTGCTCGAGAACAAGAATTCCACTCATAGGATCAGAAGGTTGCCCGCATTCATTCAGGAGACACCGAGGCACCGGCTCTGCCGGGCCTCAGGTGTCGCCCCCCGGTAGGGGGAAGGAGTAGCGACACGAGTGCGCGAAGCCTGGAGGCGAGCTACTTGAGTTGGCACTTGTCGGCGTAGCTGTCGCCGTAGTTGGTGAGCACCGTGTTGATCAGCTTGTTCGTGACCTTGCCCTGCGCATCCTTGCCGATCACGCGCAGGTAGAAGTTCTCGATGGGGTAGTGGTTGTTCGCGTACTTGAAGGCACCGCGCGTCGAGGCGTAGTTGGCCTTCTTGAGCGCCGCGACCACGGCTTCGCGGTTCTGCGCGTTGCCGCCAGATTGCTTCACGGCCGCGTCCATCGCGAGGATCGCGTCGTAGGCTTGCGCTGCATACACCGACGGGTAGCGCCCGTTGTACTCCTTGCGGAACGCGGCCACGAATGCCTTGTTGGCGGGGTTGTCCAGGTCGTGCGCCCAGTGCGAGGTGTTGAACAGGCCGAGCATCGGCTCGCCCACGGCGCCGATCACGTCCTCGTCGGCCGAGAAGCCGCTGGTGACCAGCGTGATGTCCTTGGACAGGCCCGCGCCCACGAACTGCTTGATGAAGTTGATGCCCATCGCGCCGGGCAGGAAGAAGTAGATCGAGTCGGGCTTGGCCGCGCGCAGCTGCGCGAGTTCGGCGGCGTAGTCGATCTGGCCGAGCTTGGTGTAGAGCTCGTCGGCCACCTGGCCCTTGAACTGGCGCTTGAAGCCGCCCAGCGCATCTTTGCCGGCGGGGTAGTTGGGGGCGATCAGCACCGTCTTCTTGAAGCCGCGGTCCTGCGCAAACTTGCCGGCCGCCTCGTGGAACTGGTCGTTCTGGTAGGCGGTGCCGAAGAAATATGCATTGCACTGCGCACCAGCGAACTGGCTCGGGCCGGCGTTGGCCGAGAGGTAGGGCACCTTGGCGTTGAAGAGCGTCGGGCCCACGGCCAGTGCCACGTTGGAGCCGATGGGGCCGCTGAAGATGTCGATCTTGTCGCGCTGGATCATGCGGTCGACCAGCTGCTTGGCCTGGTCGGGGCTGCCGGCCATGTCGGCCTGCACGAATTCGACGTCCTGCCCGCCGAGCTTGCCGTTCAGCTGCTTGATGCCGAGCGCGAAACCGTCGCGCGCCTCGGCGCCCAATGCCGCGAAAGGCCCCGAGATGTCGAGGGCCAAGCCCACCTTCACGGGGGCGGCCATGGCCGTCGCCGCGGTACCAAGGGCTGCGCCGCAGAGCAGCAGCGAGAGCAGGGTGCGCGGCAGCGCGGGCGACTTCGGGGACAGGTGGCTCATGGATTCTCCGAGGGAGGAAGGATGAAACGACGCATCGGCACCGCGTCATGCAGCACCGGCAACATCGAACCGTTGATAGCTAAATACTTTAACCATAAACGATTCAGTGTCAACGGTGCTAGCACGAATGGTGCCAGTGGATCGTGTCACTTCCTGGTGCGCGGGCCCCGTTTTTCAGGGGCCGGGCGACCGTTCAGCCGAACGGATTTGCTGTCGCGAACCAGAGGCCGATGCCCGTTGCGATGATGAAGGCACCGTCGGTCACGCCCGCGATCAGGAAGAACTTGGTCTGCAGCACGTCGACCATCTCGGGCTGGCGTGCGGTGCTTTCCAGGAACTTCTGCCCGACCAGTCCGATGCCCAGGCAAGAGCCGAGCGCTGCGATGCCGATCAGCAGGGCGACTGCGAGCGGAAGGATATTGAAGCCGGTCATGGTGTTTTCTCCTGGTGGTTGGTTGATCGATGGACGTACTTTCCCGCAACGGGTGCGCGAGGTCCATGACGTGGGAGGTCATGGGCTGGACGAAAAAAAGCCGGCCGCGAAATGCGGCCGGCTTTCAGGGAGCGTCAGACGGTCAGGGCAGTTGCGTCCAGCTCTGGTTGGTGCCGCCGTTGCAGGTCCAGGTGATCAGCGCAGTGTCCTGCGTCGTCGAGCTGTTCGGAACGTCCAGGCACGAACCCGAGGCGCGGTTCTTGATCGCACCGCCCGCGAGGCTCCACTGCGTCGTGTCGCCGGCCGAGCAGGCCAGCTGCACCACCGCAGCGTTCGTCGTCGCGGTGCCGCTCTGCGCCAGGCACAGGCCGCTGTGCTCGGCCTTGAACTGCACGTAGCCGCCCGTGAGGTTGGTCACCGTGAACCGCTCGTTGTTCGCATTGCCGCACGGCCACTGCACCGCCGTCGCGCCGCTGGCGGTCGATACGCCCTTGATGTTCACGCAGAGGTTGCTGAGGTTCGAACGGATGCGGGTGATCGTCGGCGTCGGGTCGGTGTCCTGCGACCGCACGTACTCGCGGATCGCCACCACGTCGGCCGCCGGCAGGCTGCTGGCGTTGCCGTGACCGCTGGCCAGCACGTCCTGCAGCGTGGCCGCCTGGCCGTTGTGGAAGAAGGCCGAGGTGTTCCAGGTGCCCACGAGCGTCGGGGTGTCGAAGCCCACGCCCGCCAGCGGCTGGTTGCTGCCCTTGCCCGACGAGAGCTGGATGGTGCCCACGTCGTGCCGCTGTCCGTCGCGGAAGGTGGCTCCGGTGTGGCAGGTCACGCACTGCGCCGAAGCGAACAGTGCCTGCCCCCGCGCCGCATCGACGCTCAGGCTGCCGTCGGCGTTGCGAGCGGGGCTGCGCATGTACTTGTTCAGCGAGGTCAGGTAGGCCGCCAGGTCATCGAGCTGCGCGTTCTTGCCGGCCTTGGGTGCGCCCAGCGGGTCCTGCGTGGCCGTGAAGTCCGCGTTGCTCAGGAAGCCGGTGCCGCCGAACTCGTTGCGGATGTCGTTCTCGAAGTCCTGCACCTCGTCGAAGTTGGCCGTCCAGTGCAGCTTGCCGTGGCCGAGGCCGCGCTTGCCCATGAGGCTGATGGTGCGGCGCAGGCCCTCGCCGCGCTGGGTGAAGTCCCACACCATGCCATCGTCGCCGGCATCCGCGTGGCAGCTTGCGCAGGAGATGTAGTTGTCCTTGCTCATGCGCCGGTCGGACGCGTTGTAGAACACCTGCTTGCCGCGCAGCGCCGCGGGTGACATCGGTTCCTGCGCGACCGTCGAGACGTTCTGCAGGAAGATCGGCGCCGCCGTCTCCGAGGCCAGCACCGAGGCCACGTCGTGCACCGACACCGAGCGTGCGAGGAAGTTGTTGACGTAGAGCCGCTTCCTCGCCGCGTCCAGGTACAGGCCGTGCGGCGCGCTGCTGGCGTTGATCTCGCCGCGCACCGAGCGGCTGTACGGATCGACGATGGCCACGCGGTTGCCTTCCATCTGCGCGACGAAGAGGTAGTCGCCCGACGGCGAGTACAGCGCCGCGCGCGCGGGTGCCCGGTCGTCGAAGTCGATCTGCTCGCCGAACACTTCCGCGGCCGTCTGCAAATTGACCTGCGAGAGGATGGAACGCACCGTCTGGTCGTGCACCAGGTTGTTGCCGTCCCTGAACTTGCCGCGCACGATGTTGTCCTTCTTCGAAGGCAGCACCGCCCGCGTGCCGTCCGGCGAGATGATCACCTGGCTCAGGTAGTTGGCCACGCCGCGCGCCCGGCTCTCGGTGTCCACCGTGGTGGTGTCCACCGGCAGCGCGATGGTGGTCATGGCGCTCATGCTCTGCAGGTTCACCTTGTGCAGCTGGCCGCCCGTCATCTTCGACTTGAAGCGCGTGACGTAGGCCACCTGCGCATCGGAGCTCACCGCGATGCCGCGCAAGTTGCCTTCGAGCGCAACCGCGCCGGTGGTGGCGCCGTTGCTCGGGTCGAAGCTCATGAGCACCGACTTGCTCTCCAGCGTCAGCAGGCCCTTGGCGCCGTCGGGCGTGAAGGCCACGCCGTAGGGGCCGCTGCCGTAGGCGAGCGGCACGGTGGCCGAGACGCTGCCGTCGGCCGCATTGAGCGCCACCAGCTTGTCTTCGCCCTGCACCGTGACCCAGACACGGCCGTCGGGGCCGACCGCCAGCGTCTTGGCCTCTTCGCCCACGCGCACTTCCCAGCGCTTGGCGAGGGTCTGCGCATCGATGGCGGCGACCGTGCCGCTGTCGGGGTTGACCGAGTACACCGAGTTCGCATCGCCCGCGATGTTGGTCGTGTGCGTGGGCGCCCGCGCCGTCGTCGGGACGATCACTGTCAGGTTGTAGGTGTAGAAGGTCTCGCGTCCGTTGGCATCCTTCACCGTCAGCGTCACCGTGAAGTGGCCGGGGCGCGTATAGGTGTAGGTGTAGTTCGGCTGGTTGGAATAGGCGGTCTGCGTGCCGTCGCCGAAGTTCCAGCGGAACTGCGCGCCGCCACTGCCGAGCGTGCCGGGGTTGAACACCAGCTGGCCGTTGACGAGCTTCGGCCCGCCGCCGATGCCCGGGTCGCCGATGATGGCTTGCCCGCGCAGCGTGTTCACCTCGGTGTCGGAGAGCACGCGACCGTAGACGCGCACTTCCGCCAGCGTGCCCTTGAAGAGCGCCGCATTGCCCTGGATCTGGCCGAGCACATTGAACTTGTTCGCGAGGCCCTTGGTGCCCGTAAGGCCGGCGGAAGTGGTCTTCACGCCGTCGACGTACACCGCCTGCGCACCGGAGGCCGCGTCGCGCGTGAGCACCACGTGATGCCAGTTGCCGTCGTTCACCACCGCGGTGGAAGTGGTGCCGCCGTCGTTGCCTACGGACAGCTTGATGCGCCCGTTGCTGTCGAGCCAGCCCCAGAACACGTCGTCAGCGCCGCCCGACTGGTCGCGCCCGAAGATGCCGGGCGCGGTCCACGAATTGGGGCCGCCCGCCTGGGTGGTCTTCATGTAGAAGCTCAGCGAGGCGGTGCCGCCCAGCACGGTGGCCACGCTGTCGTTCTTCAGCGGCACGCCGGCAGTGCGGTTCGCGAAGTTCATGCCGATGCTCTCGAACGCATCGCCCGCGGCCGGCGTGCCGCCGTTGTTGCCGATCTGGTCGGAGAGGTTGCCCGCCAGCGTCCAGTAGTGCATCAGGTTGATGTCGGTCGCGTTGCCGGTGTTGAAGGTCGATCGGTAGTCCGCGGCGATCGCGTTGCCCGCATAGTCCTTCAGGCCGTTGGCCGGAAGGAACACCTCGTAGCTCGTGCCCGGCAGCAGCGGCTGCTCGGGGTGGAAGTTGACGATGCCCAGTTGCACGCTGTAGGTACCCGCCAGCGTGTTGCCGCCCACCGGCCTCACGATGAAGGTGTTGGCGTTCACGCTCTCGGGCCGGATGTTGTCCGTCATGCCGAGGCCGATGCGCGAGGTCAGCGCCTGCTGCTTCGCACCACTCGCGGGCGAGACCTGCTTGACTTCAGGCTTGGTGATGTCCGGGTCCACCGAGTGCACGACGAAACCGCTGCCCGAGCCGTGGTCGTTGCCCACGAAGACCAGGTTGCCGAACATCGCGACCTGCCCGTTGTCCGAGTGCGAGAAGTTCGGGTCGTCCTCGCGCAGGATGCTGCCGCGGCCCACCTCCACGTGGTTGAGCGGATTGCTCACGTCCACCTTGTGGATGCGGGTCTGCGCGCCTTGAATGACGTAGTTGTCCTGCGTGGCGCAGTAGAGCTGCTCGTCGATGACCAGGCGGTTGTCCTCGGCCACGAAGCGCGAGCGGTCGGAGAGGTCGTAGCTGTACATCTTCGCGCCGCTGTTGCGCGTGGAGACGTGCAGGTTCTTGCCGTCGAAGCAGGTCGCGTAATAGAACGGCGTGGTGCCCACGATGGAATCGAGCACCTTGGGGTTGAGCGGGTCGGAGATGTCCAGGCTCGCGAAACCGCCGTTGCTTTCCATCGCGGTCAGCACCATGTGGTTGCCCATCGTGAAGATCGGGCCGAGGCGAAAGCCGCCGAGCTCGCCGGTAGGCACCGGGTTGGGCTTGCCGGCGCCGCGGTTGGCGACGACGGCGTTCGCGGGGTCCCTCGCGTCGACGATGAACATGCCCCGGCCCGCCGAGGCCACATACAGGTAGGGCGCCTGCCACCAGAGCTGCCAGGCCACGTTCTCGTAGTCGCCGGCGTTGACGCCGGGCAGCGCCAGCTTCTTCACCTGCTTGATGTCGTTGATGTCGGTGAAGTCCCAGAACTCGACGCCGTTGATGCTGGGCAGCACCACGTAGGTCTTGCCGCCGATCTTGGCGGTGCCGAAGGAGTGCGTCTCGCGGAACTCCTTGGTGCGCGCCTCGGGCTCGTAGATCTTCTTGACCAGCTGGATCTGGCGCGGGTTCGACACGTCGTACAGCAGGAAGCCGCCCGGGCCGAGGCCGCTGTCCGGCGCGAAGGAGGTGAGGAAGTAGCCGTTGACCATGATGCCCGCGTTCATCCCGTAGTCCTTGCGGCCCGGGTAGGTGGCGGGCACCTCGCGCGACTCGTAGGCGCTGCTGTGCGCCGGGTCGAGCGGGTGGTTGGGGCTGGTGATCATCGACACCGGCTTGAACAGTTCGGCCGAGGTGTAGGTGAGGTTGCCCAAGCCCGGCCCCTGCAGCGGGAGCGGGTCGGCGACGGCTGCGGAGACCGCCGTCGCCATGTTGCCGAGGGTCGTCATCGGACTGACCCCGGTGATCGCCGCGTGCGTCAGCAGTGTGACGAACGGCACCATCAATGCCATCACGTAATACCGGATCTTCATCGTTGCCTCCAGGTTGTTAGAAGTTCGCAGGGAAACCCACTGACTCGTTTTCTTCTCTGGCTCGACTTGCAAAGTGCGCGCGCAGGACGCACCCCGGCGGACGACGGGTGATCGCCTGCCGTAAACCCTTTTGGAACCGTTCGCGCCGAGCTTGTCGAAGCACTGCGCAAGGCTTCGACAAGCTCAGCCCGAACGGTTCTGGTTCTCTCTCCCTCTGGCGACGGCCCTACTTGTTCGCGCCGCCCGATTCGTAGATGTTCCAGGCCGCCTCGGCGCTGGCATCGCGGTGGATCATGGCCATCAGCGCACTCACCACCGCCGACGGATTCGCGTGCTGGTACACGTTGCGCCCGTACACCATGCCGACCGCGCCCTGGTCCAGCAGCGTGCGCGAGCGCGCGAACACCTGTTGCAGTTCTTCGCGGCCGCCACCGCGCACGAGCACGGGGCAGCGCGCGGCCTGCACCACGCGGTGGAAATCCTTCGGGTCGCTGGTCGGGTCGGCCTTGACGATGTCGGCGCCCATCTCGCGCGCGAGGCGCACGAGCGTCACGATCTTCTCGGCGTCGCCGTCGACCATGTAGCGGCTGCCCGGCGTGGGCGACTGCATCACCAGCGGCTCGATCATCAGCGGCATGCCGTAGCGGTCGCAGTCGGCGCGCACGCGCGCGATGTTCTGCACGCACTGGCGAAAGAGATCGGGCTCGTTCGGCAGCATGAAGAGGTTGACGACCACGCAAGCCGCATCGCGCTGCACGGCCGGCAGCACCGGGTCGTGCTCGTTCTGCAGCTGGGCCCACATCACGCGGTGCAGCGTGGCGTTGTAGGGGTTGCCCATGTCGATGCGCATCACGAGCGCGGGCTTGTCGCGGCCCGGTCGGTCCTGCAGCAGGTCGGACTGGCCGTAATTCAGTTGCAGCGCATCGGGGGCGGCGGCCACGAGCTTGTCGATGACCTGGGGCATGTCCTCCAGGCCGTCGAGGAACGAAGGCTCGTTGCACACGCCGTGGTCCAGGGCGATGTCCAGGCAGCGGCCGTTGGTGAGCAGGCGGTTGAGCCGTGCTGTATTGTCTTTCGACATGGGAAAGAACTCCTTGTTGGGGTCGGGAATGAAGAGGGTGTGCGGGGAGGCAGGGGTCTCAGGCGAGCGCGGAGAGGTGGCGCTTCGCCGCGGCGTCGATCAGCCGCAGGGCCTCGTCGTCCAGCGCGACCGCACCGGCACCGGCGTTCTCGATGGCCTGCTGGCGCACGCGCGCGCCGCAGAGCGCGACGGCCACGTTGCCGCGCGCGACCGTCCACGCGATCATCATCTGGCCGAACGAGCAGCCGAGCTTGGCGCGCACGGGTTCGAGCTCTTCGAAGAAGGCCTTGAGCGTCGCGCGGTTGGCGGCGCTGAAGCGCGGGTTGCTCGCACGCTGGTCGTCGCCCTTGAATTCGCGCTCGGGATCGATGGGGCCGGCAAGAAGGCCCAGCGCCAGCGACGAGTAGCCGAGCACCGCGACGTTGTGCTCGCTGCACAGCGGCGCGAGCGTGGCTTCGATCTCGCGGTCGATCAGGCTGTAGCGCTCCTGCGCCGCATCGACCGGGCCGTAGCGCAGGTATTCAGCGAGTGTTTCGGGGCTCACGTTGCTCACGCCGATGGCGCGGATCTTTCCCTGCTTCTTCAGGTCGAGCAGCGCGTCCATGGTCTCGGCCACGGGCGTGGTGCTGTCCTGCCAGTGCGTGATATAGAGGTCGATGTAGTCGGTCTGCAGGCGCTTGAGGCTCTCTTCGCACTCATGGAAGATCGATTCGCGCCCGAGGAAGCGGTACACCGGGTGGCCGTCTTCTTCGAAGAAGTGCGTACCTTGTTGTGTGTGCCAGACGAGGCCGCACTTGGTGGCGATCACCGCCTCCTGCCGGCGTCCCTTGAGCGCGGCACCGACGATGCTCTCGGAGCGGCCGAGGCCGTAGGCCGGCGCGGTGTCGATCAGGTTCACGCCCGCGTCGAGCGAGGCCTGGATCGCGATGACGGCGGCCGCGTTGTCCCCGCCGCCCCACATCCAGCCGCCCATGGCCCAGGTGCCCAGGCCGATGGCCGAGCATTCGATGCCCGACGGGCCCAGCGTTGTCTTCTTCATCTGCATCATCTGCGGTTGGCTCATCGCGTTTTCTTTCTCGTGTTCATGATGTGGTCGATGGTCACGGCCGCGAGCAGGATCAGGCCCTTGATCACGTCCTGCCAGTAAGGCGACACGTCCAGCAGGATCAGGGAGCTGGTCACCACCGAGAGGAGGGCCAGGCCGAGCACCGCGCCCAGCACCGTGCCCGAGCCGCCCTTGAGGCTTGCGCCGCCGATCACCGCGGCGGCGATCACGTTCAGTTCCATGCCCATGCCGAAGGTCGGCGTGGCGGCGCCGAAGCGCGCCGTGTAGATCACGCCCGCGAGACCGGCGCAGGCCGAGCACAGCACGGTGACCCAGAACTTCACGCGTCCCACGCGGATGCCCGAATAGAGCGCCGCCTTCTCGTTGCTGCCCGTGTAGAACACGCGGCGCAGCAATGTCGAGCGGCGCAGCACGAAGTCGCTCACCACCACGATCGCCAGGAAGATCAGGATGACCGCCGGCACGCCGAAGAGCGTGCCTTGCCCGATGAACTTGAATTCCGCGGGCAGCGAGAACAGCGACTGCGGCGTGCCCTGCGTGAGCGCCAGGCACAGGCCCCGCACGATCACCATGAACGCCAGCGAGGCGATGAAGTGATTGAGGCCGATGCGCGTGACGCAGCCGCCGATCATGGCGCCGATGAGCCCGCACATGCCGATGGCCACGAGGCTCGCAAGCCACGGGTCCACGCCCATCAGGAAGAGCTTGCCCGTCACCACCATCGCGAAGCACACCACCGAGCCCACCGAGAGGTCGATGCCGCCGACGATCAAAAGGATCGTCATGCCCACCACCACGATGCCTTCGATGGAGAAGGACAGCAGCATCGCGCGCACGTTGTCCCAGGTGAGGAAGTAGGGCGATGCGAAGCTCATCGCGATGCACAGCACCGCGATGATCAGAAGCAGCCCTGCTTCGCGCATGCTCGTGAGTTTGTTGGCGGGCTTCACGGGGTCGCCTCCTGATTGCCTGGGGGGAAGGCCCGCATCGAGTTGTGCCGGGTAGTTCATGCTGTTTCCTGTTCGCAGAGTCCGGAAGCCAGCCGCAGCAGGGCCTCTTCCGTCATTTCGTTCGATTCGAGTTCGCCCGCGACCTGGCCGTCGCGGATCACCAGGGCCCGGTCGCACAGGCCGATGATTTCGGGCAGTTCCGACGAGATCACAATCACGCCCACGCCCTGGTTCGCGAGCTCGCGCAGGATGTGGTGGATCTCCGATTTCGCGCCCACGTCCACGCCGCGCGTGGGCTCGTCCATCAAGAGCACCGACGGGTTGGTGGCCAGCAGCTTGGCGATGGCCACCTTCTGCTGATTGCCGCCCGAGAGGCTGGAGACCTCGATGGCGACACCGTCGGATTTCAGGTTCAACTTGGCGCCTAGCGTCTTCGCGAGCTTGTGCTCGGCCGAGCGCTGCAAGAGGCCCCAGGCCGAGCTCACGCGGCCGAGCGCCATCGACGACACGTTCTGCGCGATCGGCAAGTCGAGGAACACGCCGGCTGCCTTGCGGTCTTCGCTGAGGTAGGCGATGCCTTCGCGCAGCGCGTCGCTGTACTTGCGGATGGTCAGCGCCTTGCCGGCCAGGCGCACCGTGCCGCGCCTGGCGACGCGCAGGCCGCAGATGGTTTCTGCAAGCTCGCTGCGGCCGGCTCCCATGAGGCCCGCGATGCCGAGGATCTCGCCGCGCTTCAGTGCAAAGGAAACGCCGTGCACCCGCTCGCCGTCGGCGATGTCGCTCACTTCGAGCACGGGCCCGGAGGATTCCGCAACGGATTGCTTGGGCGGGTAGTAGTTGCCCAGGTCGCGCCCGACCATGCGGCGCACCAGCTCGTCGGGCGTCGACCCGGCCAGCGGTCCGCAGTGCACATTGCGCCCATCGCGCAGCACGGTGACACGGTCGCAGTGCGTGAAGATCTCGGCCATGCGATGGCTGATGTAGATGATGCCGATGCCCTGGGCCTTCAGGTCGTGCAGCACGCGGAACAGCGCCGCCGACTCGTTGTCGGTCAGCGCGGCCGTGGGCTCATCGAGGATCAGCACCTTGCAGTCGAGCGTGAGCGCCTTGGCGATCTCCACCAGCTGCTGGCTGGAGATGGAGAGTTCGCCCACCGGCATGGCGGGGTCGATGTCCTGCCCCAGGCGGCGCAGCACCTGGGCCGCGCGTTCGTTGAAGCTCGCGTAGTTCATCCACGCCGCCTTGCCGGCGTTGATCTCGGGCATGAAGATGTTCTCGGCGACGGTCGCGTCGGCGCACAGCGCGATCTCCTGGTGGACCAGGCCGATGCCCAGGCGCATCGCATGCGCCGGGCCGTCGATCACGACCTTCTGGCCGTTCAGCAGGATCTCGCCCTCGTCGGGGCGGTGGATGCCGTCGATGATGTTCATCAACGTCGACTTCCCGGCGCCGTTCTCGCCGCACAGGGCGTGGATCTCGCCCGCGTGCAGCGAGAAGTCCACACCCGAGAGCGCGCGCGAAGCGCCGAAGCGCTTGCTGATGCCGCGCAGTTCGAGCAATGCAGAAGGGCCCACAGCGCTCATCGGGCAACCTCCGCGCTCATTCGCCGATTCCCTTGGTGCCGCGGCGCGCGAGGTACTTGTCCCAGTAGAAGTCGTCCGCGTTGGCCTTGCTCACCACTGCGAGGCCGTTGTCCAGGAAGGGGACCGACATCGGGTTCGTGCCGTTGCGCTTGGCGTCGTTCATCGGGTCGATGAGCGAGGGGTTCTTCGCCAGGAACAGCATCATCATGCCCATGTAGCCCTGCATGCCTTGGTTCGGGTTGATCGCGCCGAACACGTCGCCCGACTTGATCATGTCCAGGATCTTGGCGTTCACGTCGCAGCACATCACCTTGATGTTCTTCTTGGTCTCGACCTTGGCCTGCGCAGCGCCGAGCGCCGAGTTGGCCTCGGGCATGAAAAGTGCGCCCAGGTTCGGGTTGGCTTGCGCCAGGCTCAGCACCGCCTGGTAGGCCTTGTTCGGGTCCTGGTTGCTGGCGGCGCGCCCGACCAGCTTCATGCCCGTGTGCTTGGTCTTCATGCGATTCACGAAGGCGGCGATGCGGCGGTCGTGGTTGTCCTGGCCCGGGTTCTCCAGCACGGCGTATTCGCCCTTGCCGTTGAGCGAGGCGGCAATCGCATCGGCCGCCTGCGTGCCTTCGCGGTCGTTGTCGGAGGTGACGAACGAGGTGCGCTTGGAGTTGGGCGAATCGGCCGCGAAGGTGACCACCGGGATGCCCATCGCCGCGGCGCGGTTGATCGGCTCGATGAAGGGGTCCGGGTTCATCGGGTGCAGCAGGATGCCCGCTGGCTTGCGAGCCAGTTCCTGCTCGAACGATGCGAGCTGCTTGTTCACGTCGTACTCCGGCGTGCCGGTGTAGCGCGTCTTCACGCCCAGCGTGCGGCCGAGCTGCTTCATCATTTCGTAGACCGGAAACCAGTACTCCACGCCGGAGACCATCACGTTCATCACGTAGACGTCGCTGGCGTTGCCGCGCAGGCCCGCGCCTGCTGCAGGGGCAGCTGCTTGCTGTTGCGCGAATGCGCTCGCACCGGCCAGGCCGATACCGGCGGCGGCTGCGGACTTCAGGAAATTACGCCTCATTCTTTGTCTCCTCACGTTGACTGGCAGAGCTTGCGACCTCTCTTTTCGAGCAGGTCTTCGGGACCTCAATGTCACATCAGTTGTTATGACAGGCTAGAATGTAATCCCGGCCTGATTGCGCCGAGTACTAGGGGAAACGCTACTGGCGATGGGCTTTTTTTCCGCCGAAGCTGTTATGACATGATGCCAAACATACTGATCGGCGTGGACATGGGCTCGAGCAGCCTGAAAGCGCTTGCCCTCGAAGCCGGAAGCGGCCGCGCCGTTGCCCTGTCCCGCATGCCTTTGCCGCACGACCGGCTCGCCGGCGGCGGCTGCGAAGTGCGCGCCGCGGCCATCCGCGCCGCGCTCACCCACGTGCTGCGCGACGTGGCCCACCAGCTCGGGCCGCGCGCGGCCGAGGTCCGCGCCATGGCCTGCACCGGCCACGGCGCCGGCCTCTACGCGCTCGATGCGAACAACGAACTGGTTGGCGGCCGCGCCGTCGCCTCCACCGACCAGCGCGCCGATGCCCGGGCACGAACGCTCGCCAGGAGCCACGGCACGCGGCTCTTCGACGACGTGGGCTGCGGCCCCTGGCCCGGCCAGCCGACGGTGATCGCCGCCGAGCTGCTGGGCGCCGATGCCGTGCAGCGCGGCGAGCTGCGCCGGCTGCTCTTCGCGAAGGACTACCTCGGCTTCCTGCTCACCGGCGAAATCGCCACCGATGCGAGCGATGCGAGCACCGCCGGCCTCGTGTCGCTCGCCACCGGCGGCTGGTCGCAGATCGCCTTCGACGCTTCGGGCCTCACGGACCTGGGCGCGCACAACTTCGGCCCGATCCTGCCGAGCGGCACGGTGCTCGGCAAGCTGCGCCCCTCCGAGGCGGCGCTGTGCGGGCTGCCGGCGGGCATTCCCGTCGCGATGGGCGCCATCGACCTGCTCGCCTCGATGACCGCGATCTGCGCCGAAGGCCGCGGCCGCGCAGTGCAGGTGTTCGGCACGTGGTGCGTGAACGCGGTCATCGGCCCGGTCATGGAGCCCAAGCCCGCCGTCGCCTCCGTGGTGAATTTCGGTCGCACGCACGAGCGCCTCTACATGGAGAACAGCCCGTCCTCGATGGCCAACATCGCGTGGCTCGCCGGCGTGCTCGCGCTGCCCGATGCGCGCGCGGTGGTCGACCTTGCCATGACCGTGCCGCTCGGCGCGAACGGCCTGCGCTTCGCGCCCTTCATCAACGGTGGCGGTGGCGTGACGGCGGGCTTCGTGGGCCTCAAGAGCCATCACACCCGCGCCGACATGGCACGCGCCGTGGTCGATGCCGTGGCGGCGCTGCATGTGCGCCAGACGGCGCGCCTGGCAGCCGGCGGCCTCGCCGTTTCCGCCTCGACCGTGCTGGGCGGCGGCGCGAGCGACGCGCGCCTCGTGCGCCTGCTCGCCTCGCTCCTGGGGCGCCCGGTCGAGCGCTGCGCCGACGACGAAACCGGCGCGCGCGGCGCCGCGCTCTACGCGGCCCTATCGCAGGGCCTGGACGACGGGGCCGAGGGCAGCGCGCTGCTCGCGCCGTGCGACCTCATCGAACCCGATGCAAGGGACGCACGCGCCCATGCGGATTTCAACGCCGATTTCAACGAACTGATCGACAGCATGTCACCTGTTTTCACCCACATCGCGGGCGGTGCGCAGAGCGCCGCACGGCCGCCCGAAGACGCCCGCACCGCAGCGCGCAGCGCGGAGGTTTCTCCATGAGCGCATGGCAACTTCCCTTCGTGCGTCCTGCTTCCCTGGCGGACCGCCATTTCTCCACCGTCATCGTCGGTGCCGGCATCAACGGCGTCGGCGTGTTCCGCGATCTTTCGCTGCAGCGCGTCGATTGCCTCATCGTCGACAAGGGCGACTTCGGCGCGGGCGCCAGCAGCGCGCCCTCGCGCATGATCCACGGCGGCCTGCGCTACCTGGAAAACGGCAGCTTCTCGCTGGTGGCCGAGGCCACGCGCGAGCGCAACCTGCTGCTGCGGAACGCCCCGCACCTCGTGCGCCCGCTCAAGACCGTGGTGCCGCTCGCGAACTTCTTCGGCGGCCTCATGAGCAGCGCGCTCAAGTTCTTCGGCCGCACGCCGCCGCAGCGCACGCGCGGGCTCCTGGCGGTGGCGCTGGGCCTGCGGCTCTACGACATCCTGGGCCGCCGCCAGCGCATGATGCCGGGGCACCGCATCAGCCGCGTGCCGACCAACGACCGCAGCCTTTTCCGTGCGGCGATCCGCTGGACCGCGACCTTCTTCGATGCATGGATCAGCCATCCCGAATGGCTCATCCTCGAACTCATCGGCGACGCATGCCGCGACCAGCCGCGCTCGGCCGCCGCAAACTACTGCCGCGTGATGGGCTGCGCGGGCAACATCCTCACCTTGCGCGACGAACTCACCGGCGCACTCGTGCGCGTGACGGCCGACACCGTGGTGAACGCCACCGGCGCGTGGCTGGACCGCAGCGCAGCGGTGCTCGGCGGCGCCGGCCCGCGCGTGATGGGCACCAAGGGCTCGCACCTCGTGCTCGACCATCCCGCGCTGCGCGATGCGCTCGACGGTCGCATGGCGTATTTCGAGGCGGTGGACGGGCGCGTGTGCATCGTCTATCCCTTTCTCGACCGCGTGCTCGTGGGCTCGACCGACATCCCCGTCGAAGACCCGGACCAGATCGTCACCGAGCCGGCCGAAGTCGACTACCTCATCGACGTGCTGCGCGAGGTGTTCCCCAACATGGCCTTCGGGCGCGACAACGTGGTCTACACCTATGTCGGCGTGCGGCCGCTCGCGCGCTCCGACGCGGACAAGCCGGGCCAGATCTCGCGCGATCATTCGGTCGTGATCGATCCGCCGAACGCGACGCGCGACATTCCCATCGTCGGCCTCGTCGGCGGCAAGTGGACCACCTTCCGCTCGCTCGCCGAAGAGGCGACCACCGAGGT
>NZ_JXQQ01000038.1 GCF_000834655.1 Variovorax paradoxus | reverse complement strand
GCACCGCCCCCCGCCCCCCGCAAAACGGAAAGAAGGTGACTCCCATGAACGCGCGCTGGTACCCCCCGCTCCCCGCTCCCCTAGGCGCAGAACCCGAGCGGCCCCGCTCAGGCCTGCGGGAATACATCGACATCCTGTTGGACCATCGATGGCTGATCGCGGCGGTCACCGCCGTAGCGCTGGTGCTGGGGGCGTGCTATGCGCTCTTCGGGCCGCGGGTGTACGAGTCGAACGTGCTGATCCAGGTCGAGGACCCCGACCGCTCGGGCAGCCCCGCCGATGCCGCGGTCAACGGCGTGAGCGTGAAGACGCCCACCTCGGGCGAGGCCGAGATCATGAAGTCGCGGCTGGTGCTGGGCCAGGCGATCGAGAACACCCGGCTGTTCATCACTGCGCAGCCGCACTACCTGCCGCTCGTGGGTGCCTTCATGGCGCGGCATTCGAAAGGGCTCTCGACGCCCGGCTTCCTGGGCATGGGCGGCTACGTCAGCGGCACCGAGCGGATCTCGGTCGCGCGGATGGACGTGCCTTCGGACCTGGAGGGCAAGCGCTTCCTGCTGACGACGGGCGCCGACGGCAGCTACACGCTCACGCATCCCGATCTCGCCGCGCCGCTGCAGGGTCGCGTCGGCGTACCGCTGGAAGCCAGCGTGCCGGGCGGCTCGATCAACCTCCTGGTGGCGTCGTTCGAAGCGCTCCCCGGCGCTGCCTTCGAGCTGACGCGGCGCTCCAAGCAGCTCGTGCTGCTCGACCTGCAGCGCGACCTGCGCGTGATCGAGAAAGGCAAGCAGTCCGGCGTGATGGACGTGAGCTGGCAGACCGGCAACCCCATGCAGCTGACCGACCTGCTCAACGAGGTCTCGCGCCTCTACGTGCGGCAGAACATCGACCAGAAGACGGCGCAGGCCGAGCGCACCGTCAACTTCCTGGGCACCGAGCTGCCGAAATTCAGGCAGCAGCTGGAGCAGTCGGAGGAGGTCTACAACCAGTACCGCAACCAGAACGGCACCGTGAGCCTGGACGACGAGGCGCGCAATGCCCTGGCGCAGAACGTCGACCTGCAGTCCAAGCTCTTCGATGCGCGTCTCAAGCGCCTGGACCTAGCGAGCCGCTTCACCGCGCTGCACCCGACGGTGGTGACGCTGGACGCGCAGATCGCGTCGCTGCGCAAGGAGCTCGGCACGGTGGACGCCCGCATCCGCCGCATGCCGATGCTGCAGCAGAACTCGGTGCGCATGCAGCGCGACATCAAGGTCAACACCGACCTCTACGCGTCGCTGCTCAACAGCTCGCTGCAGGCTCGCCTGGCGCGCGAAGGCCGCATCGGCAACGTGCGCGTGCTCGATCCGGCGCTCCTGCCCGAGAAGCCCGTGCGGCCCAAGGCGGCCATCGTGATGGCGCTGGCGCTGGCCGCGGGACTCTTCCTGGGCTCGGCCGCCGCGATCCTGCGCAAGATGCTCAAGAGCACGGTCGCCAACCCCGACGAGATCGAGGCGCACACGGGCCTGGCCGTCTACAGCACGATCGCGCTGAGCACGCATCAGCCCGCGCTGGACCGCGCGATCCGCCTGGGCAGGCCCGGCGTGCAGCTGCTCGCGGCGACGCATCCGGAAGACCCGGCGCTGGAGGGCGTGCGGCGCCTGCGCACCACGCTGAGCTTCGTGATGCTCGGTGCGCCGAACAACCGCATCCTGATGACCAGCGCCACGCCGGGCGCGGGCAAGAGCTTCGTGTCGGCGAACTTCGCGGCGGTGCTCGCGGCTTCGGGCAAGCGCGTGCTGCTGATCGACGCCGACATGCGCCGCGGCAACCTCGCGGGCCCGTTCGGGCTGGAGCAGGAAGACGGCCTGGCGGAGCTGATCGCGGGCGAGGCGACGCTGCTGCGAACGATCCAGACGCACGTGCTGCCGAACCTGGACGTGATCACCAGCGGCACGCTGCCGCAGGACCCGTCCGCCGCGTTGTCGAGCGATGCCTTCGCGAAGCTGCTGGAGACCCTGTCCGCGCGCTATGACACGGTGGTGATCGACGCTCCGCCGATCCTGCTGGCCACCGAGACCGTCGCGATGGCCTCGGGTATGGGCACGCTGCTGCTGGTGGCCCGCGCGGGCGACAGCCAGCTGGGCGACATGGTGGAGAGCGCCAGGCGGCTCGCGCACGTGGGGGCGTCGTTCCACGGCGTGGTGCTCAACGGGCTGGACATGCGCCAGCGCCACTACGGCAGCTACGGCTACGGGTACGGCCTCTACCGCTTCCGCCCGCATGCCTATCCCGCGGTGGGCCACACCCCCGCCAGCGCGCAGATCCAGCGCAACGAGCCGGAGCACGCCGCATCATGAACACGCTCCGCTCCGGCACGCAGCACCGCACCGCGGCAAAGCCCGGTGCCGCGGCGCTGCCCGCGCCGCCTGCGCCGCTGGGCGGCTCGCGGCGGCTGCAGGTTGCCAAGCGCGCCGTGGACATCCTGATGGCGAGCGCTTTCTTCCTGTTCTTCGGCTGGGCCTATGCGCTCATCTGGGCGGGCGTGCTGCTGACCTCGGGCAGCCCGGCCATCTACATGCAGCCGCGCTACGGCAAGGACGGCAAGGTCTTCCGCTTCCTCAAGTTCCGCACCATGGTGCCCGACGCCGAGGCGGTGCTGGCGCGGCACCTGCGGGACAACGAGGAGGCGTGGCGCGAATGGCAGGTGTTCCAGAAGCTGGAGCACGACCCGCGCATCACCCGCTTCGGCGCGATCCTGCGCAAGTACAGCATCGACGAGTTCCCGCAGTTCTGGAACGTGCTCATGGGCGACATGAGCATGGTCGGCCCGCGCCCCTGCATGTTCGCGCAGAAGGACCTGTACGGGCCGTACTGGGCGCACTACTGCGCGGTGCGACCGGGCATCACCGGCCTCTGGCAGATCAGCGGCCGCAACGAGGTGAGCTACCGCCGGCGCGCGGCGATGGACGCGGAGTACGTGGCCACGCTGTCGGTGCTGCGCGACATCGTGATCGTTCTGAAGACCTTCCGTGTCGTGGCCGGCGCGCGCGGGTCGCGCTGAGGCCCGGCCGCCCTTTTTCCTCTCCTGAATTCATCAACTCATTCACCGAAAGAACGATATGCGTATCTATGTAGCAGGTCATCGCGGCATGGTGGGCCAGACGCTCACGAGGCGCCTGGTCGAACTCGGCCACGAGGTGGTGACGCGGACCCGCGCGGAGCTGGACCTCCTGGACCAGGCGGCGGTCGCGCGCTTCTTCGCGAGCGAGCCCATCGACCAGGTCTACGTGGCCGCGGCCAAGGTCGGCGGCATCCACGCCAACATGACCTACCCGGCGCAGTTCATCTACGAGAACCTGCTGATCGCGGCGAACATCACGCACCAGGCCTTCGTCGCCGACGTGAAGCGGCTGCTGTTCCTGGGCTCCAGCTGCATCTACCCGCGCCTGGCAGACCAGCCGATCCGCGAGGACGCCCTGCTCACCGGCAAGCTGGAGCCGACCAACGAGCCCTACGCGATCGCCAAGATCGCGGGCATCAAGCTGTGCGAGAGCTACAACCGGCAGTACGGCGCCACGCACGGCATCGACTACCGCAGCGTGATGCCGAGCAACCTGTACGGCCCCGGCGACAACTACCACCTGGAGAACAGCCACGTGGTGCCCGCGCTGATCCAGCGCTTTCACCTGGCCAAGATCAGCCGCGCGCCGAGCGTGCTGATCTGGGGCAGCGGCCGCGCGCGCCGCGAGTTCCTGTACGTGGACGACATGGTCGAGGGGTGCCTGGACGTGATGAACCTCACGCGCGCGGCCTACGACGAGCACACCGACCCGATGCGCGGGCACATCAACCTGGGCACCGGCGAGGACGTGTCGATCGCCGAGCTGGTGGAGCACATCCGCGAAACGGTGGGCTACGAGGGCAGCATCCGCTACGACCTCGCGCAGCCCGACGGCGCGCCGCGAAAGCTGCTGGACGTCTCGCGCGCGGCCACCTTCGGATGGCGCGCCACGGTGCCGCTGGCCGAAGGGCTGCGCCGCACCTACGCGGACTACCAGAAGGCCATCCGGCCGGTCGAAGCCACGGTCGAGCACGCCTGAAACCCGAACGGAAGCTGCCATGAGAACCCTCGTCTTCTGGTTCGGCATCGTCTGCACCGTGCTGTGCGGGCTGGTCGACCCCGTCTGGGGCTACGCGGCCGTGTTCGTGCTCGCGGCGGTGCAGCTGTCGATGCTCGGCGCGGCCGGCGACAGCGTGTTCCTGCTGATCCACTACACGGTGGTTCTCATCTACTTCTCGCTCGCCCCGGCGATGCAGATCGCCGCGGACGTCGACTTCTGGGGGGTGGGCATCATCGGCACGCCCGCGCACACCCAGGCGCTGATGCTCCTGCTGCTGTACATGGCCGGGGTGGAGGCCGCGCGGCTGGGCATGCCCGAGCGGACGCAGCCGCCCCGCCTGAGCCACGCCGAGCACGCCGCGGGCGCGGCCCACCCGTTCCTGCTTCTCCTGAGCTGCTCGCTCGCGGCGTTCGCGGCCCTTTTCATCCGGCCCGACCTGAACTTCGTGGCGCGCGGCGTGATCGGCGACGAGGACAGCCTGCCGATCGAATACATCGTCTATTCGACGATTCCCAAGCTGGTGGTGCTGGTGTGCTTCGTCGCGCTCGCGATTCACGCGGTGCGCCAGCGCACGCTGTGGGCGTGGTGCGCCGCGGCGCTGGCGTTCGCGCTGGCCGCGCTGGCCGCCAACCCGGTCAACACGGCGCGGCAGGTCATCCTGATCGGGCTGCTGCCGCTGCTCATCCATGCGATCGCGCGGCGCCACCGCTGGACGCTGGCCGCGGTGATCTTCGGCGCCATCGCGGGCGTGGGGCCGGTGCTGAACCTCATCTCGCGAGACGGCATGTGGGGCGCGAGCCTGGAGACCTTTCCGTTCAGCCAGGACTTCGATGCGATGTTCGTCGTCGCGGGCCTGCTGGAGCGCGCGCCCTCGCCCGATGCCGGCTTCGGGCGCTACCTGCTCTCGGCGATGTCCTTCTTCCTGCCGCGCGACCTGAAGATGTTCCCGGGGTTCGACCCGCTCGCCTGGTCGGCCGTGGGCGCCAATTTCTCGCAGAGCAACCTGTCGCTGCCGCCCTTCACCACCGCGTACTTCGACTTCGGGCTGCTGGGGCCGGCGATGCTGGGCTTCGTGATCTCGGCGTGCTTCCGGTGGGTCGACCGCATCGTCGATCCGCGCCGCGCGCTGACCGCCACTTACCTGTGCGCGCTGGTGCTGCTGGCAGCTTACGTGCCGTTCATGCGCGGCCCGATCCTGGGCTGGGGGCCGTTCGCCGCATCGGGGCTGATCGCCGCCGTGGTGGCGGGCAGCCTGAGTTCGTGGTTCCGCCGCACGGCACGCAGGCCCGTGCAACAGCCGGGTCACCAGCCCGGCGAGGGACCCGGCCACGGGCCCGGCCATGAGCCGGGCCCCGTCGGCTCTCCTGTCGCGTGAAAGAGAGAAAGCGTCAGACCATGGCCACCTACCTCTTCTACGACACCATCCGGCTGAACACGTCGGCCGGCGGCGTGCTCAACGTGGCCGAGGTGCTGTTGCGCAGCATGCGCCTGTCGGGCGACGACCGGGTGCAGGCGGTGAGCGAACGCCACCCGCGCATCTACGAGGCCGCGCGCCGGCTGGGCATGAGCCGCTTCGTGCTCGACACGCTGCTCTACAACTTCCACCGCCTGCGCGCGTGGTTCTCGGGCGAGCGGGTGATCTCGCTCTTTCCGAACTACTTCCTGCCCTTCACCTTGTTCGGTCGCCACGCCGATTCGATCGTGGTGGTGCACGACCTCCAGTACAAGGCCTACCCGCAGTACTTCTCGCGCGCCAAGCGCCTGTGGCTCGACTGGTGCCTGGGCCGCGCGGCGCGCAGCGCGGCCGACGTCGTCTTCATCAGCCGCAGCAGCCAGCAGGACTTCGAGCGGCACTTCGCGCGCTGCGAGCGCGCGGCGGTGATCTTCAATCCGGTGGATGCGGGAGCGGGCGCCGGCGCCGGCGCGTCCATTCCGTCGGGCGCCGGATCGGCCGAGGGGCGCTACCTGATCGCCGCCTATCACTACTACCCGCACAAGAACTTCGGCGGCATCCTGGCGCTGTTCGAGCGCATGCAGCGCGAGGGGCTGGTCGACTACCTGGACATCACGGGCAACGGCGCGGCCGACGTCGAGCAGATGATCGCCACGATGGCGCCCGGGCTGCGAGCCTGCGTGCGGCACCGCGGGCTGGTCTCGCGCGACGAGCTGCTCCGCCTCTACCGGGGCGCGGCGGCCTTCATCTCGCTGTCCACGTTCGAGGGCTTCAACCTGTCGGCCGCCGAGGCGGCCACGCTGGGCGTGCCGCTGCTGCTCTCGGACATCCCGGTGCACCGGGAGCTGTTCGCGGGCTATGGGTTCTTCGTGGGCGGCCCGGCCATCGACCTTGCGCCGCTCGCGCGCTACCTGGCGGCGCACCGGCTCTCGCGGCCGGCATGGGCGCATTCGCGCGACTGCGCACCGGACGCGGTGGCCACGCGCTATTTCACGCTCAAGCGCAGCCATGCTTCGCTCGCGGGAGCCTTGCCATGACGCGCCATACACGCCGCACGCCGGCGCTTGTGCGCATGCTCGCCGCGTTGGCGTTCGCGCTGGCTGCCTGGACGCCGTCCGCGCGTGCGGCAACGCCCTTGCCTGCCGCGCAGGCGAACTCCGGCTTCGGCGTGATGGTTCATTACCTGCCCGACAAGCAGTCCATCGGCGAGATCGGCCGCTTCGACGTCGAGGCCCTGGCCGCCTCGCTCGCCGAGATGCGCGCGAGCTACCTCATCCTGACGCTCGGGCAGAACAACGGCCAGTTCATCGCGCCCAACGCCGCGCTGGAGACGCTGTGCCCGCGCAGCGCCCGCAACCGCCCGTCGCGCGACCTGCCGTTGGCGATCGGCCGGGCGCTGCAGCGCCACGGCATCTCGCTGATCCTGTATCTCCCCTTCCGCGCCCCGCAGGGAGACGCCTACCTGATGGAGTGCCTGGGCGACGTGTCGGAGCAACAGCCGCCCCCGCCGCGCTTCATCTCGGCCTGGTCGGCGGTGATCAAGGACTGGTCGGACCACTACGGCCCGCTCGCCACCGGCTGGTGGTTCGACGGTGTCTACAACACCACGGGCATGACGGCCGAAGACTGGAACAAGTTCTGCGCGGCCACACGCAGCGGCGCCTCGAATCGCTGGCTGGCCTTCAACGCGGGCGAGGGCCCGGCGCGCTTCAGCCTGAAGAGCGCGCCGTGCCAGAACCTCATGGCGGGCGAGTTGCTGCAGCCCGCCGCGCGCCTGGCGTCGCCGCCCTCCGAACTCAAGCTGCACGTGCTCACGCCGCTGGGCAAGTCGTGGGCCCAGCCGAGCGCGCCGCGCTTCTCGGCGGCGCAGGTGCGCAGCTGGATCGCCGATGCGAATGCCGCCGGCGGAATGCTCACGCTGGACATGCCGCTGGACAGCGACTTCCGATTTCTCCCCGCGCACGTGGCGCTGGTGCGCAGCGCCACCGCGCCGCAGCGTTGAACGCGACGTTCTCACCCCGACAACCAACGACCGAACATGACCCAAGCCCTCGACTTCATCGTGGTGGAAGACCGCCAGAACAAGACACTGCAGCTGTGCCGCAAGTCCGCGGCGCGGGCCGGGGAGCAACTGGTCGTGCTGGCCGCCACCGAGGCCGGCTACGCGTACCGGCGCTTTTGCGAGGTCTACGTGCACCTCTCGAGCAACACGCCGGCGTTCGAGAAGATCTGCTTTCGGCGCTATTTCCTTCTGGCCGACTACCTGGCGGCAAACCCCGAGTGCCGCCAGTTCGTGCTGATCGACAGCGACGTGCTCCTGTTTCGCGGCGCCGGCGCGCACATCGCGCAGCTCGTGGGGGACGCGGGCTTCTCGGGCTCCTTCATTCGCCCCGCCGCGGGCTGGAACCCCTGCCAGATCTCGCCGCACGTGAGCTACTGGACGGCGCAGGGCCTGCGGGATTTCGTCGCCTACGTGATCGAGACCTACAGCACGCCTGCCGGCATTCAAAGGCTGCGCGACGTTGCCGACCGCTTCGCCGCGCGCGGCGTGCGCGGCGGCGTGTCCGACATGACGCTGCTGTATCTCTGGGCAGAGGCCTCGGGCAATGCCGCGCCGATCAACCGGGTGCAGGACGGCCAGGTGATCGACCACAACGTGAACGGCGGCACCAACCATCTCGTGCGCGAGTTCCGCGTTCGCGGCGGCGCCAAGCGGCTGGAGCTCATCGACGGCCAGCCCTGCCTGCGCACCTCGGAGGGCGATGCGGTGCGCGTGCTCGCGCTGCACTTCCAGGGCGCGGCAAAGATGGCGATGGCGCATGCGCTCCATGGCCGGATGCGCACCGTCGCTGCGCTGACCTGGGCGCTGCAGATGGCGCGCCGCGCGAAGAACACCGTGTTCCGGCTGGCCTCGAAGGTGCGCAGCCACATGGACGCGCAGCCGCTGGTCGATGCGCTCGCAGCCAAGTCGCCCGCAGACCGGAAAGCGCCATGAAGCTGCCCGCCGGACCCTCGTTCGCCCTGCCCGGCGCGCGCCTCGCGCAGCGCTTCGGCCTGGGTGCGCTTGCGTCGCGGCTCTATGTGTACCTGTCGGGATTTCTGGCGATCTTTCTCATGGCCGCCGCGGTTGCGCCCGCGCGCTTCGGCGAGTACTCGATCTACCAGTCGGTGCTCGAAGTGGCGCTGGTGGTGGGCACCCTGGGCAGCTCGCTGCTGTTCTCTCGCAATGCCGCGAGCGTGCCGCCCGGCGTGACCCGCGGCGACCTCGCGCGCACGCTGGCGATCGGGCTTCCGCTCGCCGCACTGCTCGCGGCCGCCATCGTGGGCGCGCAGCGACTGCCGGTGATCGGCATGCCGCTCGCGCTGATCGTGGCGACGCTGGCGGTGTTCGCCTTCAACAGCCTGCGGCTGTCGTACAGCCGGGGCCTGGGTTTCTCGGGCCTGCTCAACCTGGAGTCGGGTCTGCGGTCCACGCTGCTGGTGCTGGGCGTGGCGGCGCTGGCTTCCCTGGGGCTCGAGATCGGCGTCGTGCATCTCCTGGCCATCAACCTGCTGGCCTTCGTGATGGTGCGCGCGGCCATCGGCATGCCGGCCAACGGCCCGGCGCCGCCCGCGGGAAAGCCCGCGCTCGATCTCGCCTCGCAAGGCCATGCCACGGTGTATTCGCTGCTGACCTTCCTGCTGCGCAAGTCGGACCTGCTGGTCGTGGCGCTCTTCATGCCGCTCAGCTACGTGGGCGCGTTCAAGCTGGCCTTCCTGCTCGCGGAGGCGCCCTCGCAGTTCGTGCAGGCCTTTCTCGTCACCAAGACCCCCGCGATGCTGAACACCAACGCCGGCAACTTCACGGCCGCGAAGCTGCAGCTCGCGCGCCATGCGTTCCTGCTGGGTTGCGTGCTCTTCGCGGCGCTGGGGTGCCTGCTGGCGGTGGCCGCGCCGCTGCTGAAGGTGGGCAGCGAGGCGCTGGAAATCTTCGTGTGCATCGCGCCGTACTTCCTGCTGCGCACTTACATGGTCCACCACGAGATGCTGCTCTCGCTGAATGCGCCGATCGGCACCCTCGGGCGCTGGGCGCTGCTGGAGGTGGCGCTGCGGATGGCCTCCTACGGCGTGGTGATCGTGCTGTTTCCCGACCGGCCGCACTACGTGTTCTTCGTCGCTTTTTTCTCCGACTTCCTGCTGTACGAGCTGCGCATGCGCTCGATGTTCGGTTTCTTTCCGCTGGTTCGCCTGCTGCGCCCGGTCCACTGAGAGGGTCCCCGTGAAAATCCTTGTGTATTCGATGAACTTCACGCCCGAGCTCGCGGGCATCGGCAAGTACTCGGGCGAGATGGCCGAGTGGCTCGCCGCCCGGGGCCACGAGGTGCGCGTGATCGCGGCGCCGCCCTACTTTCCGCAGTGGGCCGTGTTCGACGGGTACTCGGCCTGGGCCTACCGCAAGAGCGAGGCCAACGGCGTCACGGTCTGGCGCGCGCCCACCTGGGTGCCGGCGAAGCCGCGCACGCTGGCGCGGATGGCGCACCTCTTCTCGTTCATGCTCTCGAGCATGCCGCTGCTGCTGGGGCAGGCGCGCTGGAAGCCCGACGCGGTGTTCGTCGTGGAACCGCCGCTTTTCTGCGCGCCTGCGGCGCTGCTGTTCTCGAAGATGCTGGGCATCAAGTCGTGGCTGCACATCCAGGACTACGAAGTCGATGCCGCCTTCGGCCTGGGCTGGATGCGCGGCGCGGGCGTGCGGCGCTTCGCGTTCGCGGCCGAGCGGTGGCTGCTCGGCAAGTTCAACCGCGTCTCGACCATCTCGGGCGCGATGCTCGACAAGGCCCGGGCCAAGGGCGTTGCCGAAGCCCGGCTCGTGCTGTTCCCGAACTGGGTGGACGTGTCGGCGATCCGGCCTGCAGCGGATGCGGCGCCACGGACCGCCGACGCCGACGCCGACGCCGACGCCGACACAGGCTTCAGGGCCGAGCTGGGCATTCCGGCCGATGCGCTGGTGGTGCTCTATTCGGGCAGCCTGGGCAGCAAGCAGGGCATCGAACTGCTGGCCGAGGCGGCGCAGCTGCTGGTCTATGCGCGGGACATCCATTTCGTGATCTGCGGCAACGGCCCCAGCCGCGAGGCGCTGATGTCGGCCTGCATGCGCCTTCGCAACGTGCACTTTCTCGACCTGCAGCCCGCCGCGCGGCTCAACGAGCTGCTGGGCATGGCCGATATCCATGTGCTGCCGCAGCGCGCCGACGCCGAGGACCTTGTCATGCCCTCCAAGCTGGCCGGCATGCTCGCGAGCGGCAAGGCCGTGATCGTGACCGCCAACCCCGGCACCGAGCTCAGCCGCGTGATGACGAACCGGGGCCTGGTGGTTCCGCCCGGCGATGCGGAAGTGCTGGCCGACGCCATCGAGCAGCTGGCGCTCTCGCCGACGGTGCGCGAGGCGCTCGGCGCGGCGGGCCGGGCGTTCGCGCAGGCCGAACTGGACCAGAACGCGATTCTTTCGCGCTTCGAACAAGAGCTGTTTCGCTGCGTCGCAGGCGCGGAGACGGCACCCTCCACGCCCACCATCGAGTCCAACGCATGACCGTTCCAAAGATCCTGGTGACGGGTGGCGCGGGCTTCATCGGAAGCCACGCCTGCGTGGCGTTGATCGCGGCCGGCTACCGGCCGGTGGTGCTCGACACGCTGGTCAACAGCGACCCGCGCTCGCTGCTGCGCGTGGCGCGCATCACCGGCGTGGAGCCCACGCTCGTGCGCGGCGACGTGCGCGACGCGGTGGCGCTGGACCGCGCGTTCGCCGAGCACGGGGTCGACGCGGTGCTGCACCTGGCGGGGCTCAAGGCGGTGGGCCATTCGGTGAGCGATCCGATCGGCTACTACGACGTCAACGTGGCGGGCAGCCTCGCGCTGGTGCGCGCCATGGAGCGCGCGGGGGTGCGCACGCTGATCTTCTCGTCGTCGGCCACGGTCTACGGCGACCTGCAGCGCTCGCCGATCCGCGAAAGCGCGCCTTATGCGGCCGTCAACCCCTACGGGCGGACCAAGGTGATGGTCGAGCGCATGCTCGCGGACCTCGCCCGGGCCGACAAGCGCTGGGGCATCGCATGCCTGCGCTTCTTCAACCCGATCGGGGCGCACGAGAGCGGCCTCCTGGGCGAGCACCCGCACGGGCCGCCCGACAACCTGCTGCCGTACGTCTCGCAGGTGGCGGTGGGAGAGCGCACGCACGTCGTCGTGCACGGCGACGACTACGAGACGCCCGACGGCACCGGCGTGCGCGACTACGTGCACGTGATGGACGTGGCCGAGGGCCATGTGGCGGCCCTGCGGCACGCCACGAACCACCGGGGCCTCCTGACGGTCAACCTCGGCACCGGCCGCGGCGCCTCGGTGCTGGAGGTGATCTCGGCCTTCGAGCGGGCGTGCGGCCGGGCCATTCCGGTGCACATCGGGCCGCGCCGGGCCGGCGACGCCCCGGCCTACTGGGCCGACGTACGGCATGCCCGCGACCGGCTGGGGTGGCGCGCCCGCCGCAGCCTGGACCAGATGTGCACGGACTGCTGGCGCTGGCAGCTCGCCAACCCGCGCGGCTTCGACGAACCCGAGCCCGAGCTGGTGCCGCCTGCGCCGCCAGCGCCGGCCATCACTGCCGAGTGACAGCCGCAAGGGACAAACCGACACCGCCGCCTCCCACCCTGTCCTACAGCCAATGGAAGTACGCCAAATGCCTAATGAACCAAAGCGCTATCTTTTACAAACTTAAGACATTTGTTATCTTTTTGTTGCTAGAAACGTCATCCACCCGAATTCACGAAAACCGAGGGCATCCAAATGCTTGACAACACGCTTCACTTTTCCGGCGAGCGGCCTTCGGCCACGATCGCCGAGCGTCGCGCGGGGTACGCCGCCGGCGTGTGCACGCCTGCGGCGATGCCCTGGCCGGATTTCCTCACGGGGCAGGAGACAGCGCCGGTGCGCGTGCTGCTCATCGACGACGACGAGTTCGTGCGGCGGGTGATCGCGCAGGAGTTGCTGTCGGACCTGCGCATCCAGCTGGAAGGCCAGGCCGACAGCATCCGCGAAGGACGCAAGCTGCTGGCCACGCACGAGTTCGACGTGCTGATGGTCGACCTGCGCCTGAGCGACGGCATGGGCTTCGAGCTGATCGACGAGGCGCGCAACCACCACAGCAACGGCGAGATCATCGTGATCTCGGCGCTCGAGGACGACTCGCACGTGCTGCGCGCCTTCGAGCTGGGTGCCACTGGTTATCTGCTGAAGAACGCGTGGCTGCAGAGCTTTGCCGAAGCGGTGCTGCACGTGGTGAACGGCGGCGCCGCCATCACGCCCCGGCTCGCGCGGCGCCTGCTGCACCGCATGAACCAGACCAATCACCATCACACTCATCAGGATGAACCGTTCGGCGACGCCTTGCCCATGGCGCGTGCGCCTTCGCGCGATGCGACGCTCACGCCGCGCGAGAGCGAGATCCTGCGTTTCGTGGCGTGCGGCTACGTCTCGGCCGAGATCGGCTCCAGGCTCGGCATCACGGGGCAGACGGTGAACGTGCACATCAAGAGCATCTACAAGAAGCTGCACGTGCATTCGCGTGCGCAGGCCGTGAACCTGGCCGTTCACAGCGGCCTCATCTGAGCGGCGGACTTCCCGCCCGCCAACGACCGGGGGAGACCCTTTCATGCCATCCGAAGCCCGTGACACCAGCCTGTCGGCCATGCTCGCCGAGCGCCAGCGGATCGCCGACGACCTGCACGACGGCGTCGCCTCGCGCCTGATGATGCTGCTGGCCAGCATTCCGGTCGACAGCCCCCTGAACGCGGAGATCGCGCGCGGCCTGCAGGAGTGCCTGCTCGAGCTGCAGGTGACGGTGGATGGTCTGATCGCCGAGCAGATGTCGCTGGGCGAAATGCTCGGCAACCTGCGCCACCGTTTCGAGCCGGCCTTCCGGCGCAGCGGCATCGAGTTCCAGTGGGACGTGTCGGACCTGGAGACCGAGGCCCCCGACGACGCGCGGATTCACCGCGAGCTCTGCAAGATCGCGCAGGAGGCGCTGGCCAATGCGCTGCGCCACTCGGGTGCCCGCCACGTGCGGGTGCGCGTGCGGATCGCGCACCGCCGCGGCAACGAGCTGCTGACGCTGGAGGTGAGCGACGACGGCCGCGGGCTCCCGCATTCGTCGGCCGGCGGCGACGCCGGGCCGGCATCGCCGCGCTCTCCCGGCCGGGGCCTTCGCACCATGCGCTCGCGCGCAGAAGCCATCGGCGCGGGCATCGGCATTTCGAATTTGTCGCCGTGCGGCTTGCGAGTGGGCGTGATCCTGCCGCTCGGAGGCCGTGCGGTCCACGCGAGTCGCCCGGCCCTTGCGAGCCCGGCGATCGCATCCGGGGCCGTCATGGCGTCTTCACGCCGGTAAGCCCGCTTCCATCCACTCCACAAAGGTTGGTCCCCATGAACGCTCCCATCATTCATCCCGTGCTCCTGTGCGGCGGCAGCGGCACGCGGCTGTGGCCGCTGTCGCGCAAGGCGCTGCCCAAGCAATTCGCGCCGCTCATCGGCAACAAGAGCCTGCTGCAGCTCACGCTCGAACGCCTGTCGAGCCTGAACCGGACCATCACCTGCGTGGCATCGGAAGACCATCGCTTCCTGGTGCGCGAAGCGGTGGACAACGCGCAGGCCCAGGGCCGGCAGATCCTCGAGCCGACGCCGCGCAACACCGCCGCCGCGATGGCCGCGGCCGCCCTGCTCGCCGACCCCGACGACCTGCTGCTGTTCGCACCGGCCGACCACCACATTCCCGACGCCGTGCTGTTCGCGGCCACGGTGCGCAGCGGCGTCGAGGCCGCGCTGGCCGGGCGCATCGTCACCTTCGGCGTGGCGCCCAGCTTTCCGAGCACGGCCTACGGGTACATCGAGGCGGCCGGGCCCACGGGCCATGGCGCGAGCCACGTGGTCGCGCGCTTCGTGGAGAAGCCGACGGCGGCAGTGGCCGAATCGCTGATCCTGCAGGGCGGCTATTGCTGGAACGCGGGCATCTTCCTCGTGCAGGCCCGCACGCTGATCGAAGCGCTGCGCACGCACGCGCCCGACATCCTGGCCGCGTGCGAGCGCGCGACCGCGGCGCATTCGGTCGATGGCAGTTTCGTGCGCCTGGGTCGCGAGGCCTTCGAAGGCTGCCGCAGCGACAGCATCGACTACGCGGTGCTCGAAAAGCACGCCGACGTGGCGGTCGTGCGCTTCGAGGGCGCGTGGAGCGATGTGGGCAGCTGGAACGCGGTGGCCCAGCTGCACCCGGCCGACGAGTCGGGCAACCGCCTGAGCGGCATGGCGAGCGTCCTGCGTTCGCGCAATACCTTCGTGCATGCGCCGCACCGGCCGGTGGTGGCGCTGGGCACCGAGGACCTGATCATCGTGGACACGCCCGACGCGGTGCTGGTGGCCGGCGCGGACTGCGCCGAGCAGGTGGCCGAGGTCGTGCGCATGCTGGCCACCGAGGGCCAGGCCGTGGCCACCGAACACCGGCGCGTCGTGCGGCCCTGGGGTGCCTACGACAGCGTGGACACCGGCGAGCGCTTCCAGGTGAAGCACCTCACGGTCAAGCCCGGCGGCAAGCTGTCGCTGCAGATGCACCACCACCGCGCCGAGCACTGGATCGTGGTCAAGGGCACCGCCAAGGCCACGCGCGGCGGCGAAGTGCTGCTGGTGCGGGAGAACGAGTCGATCTACCTGCCCTCGGGCACCATCCACCGGCTGGAGAACCCCGGCAAGACGATGCTGGAGGTGATCGAGGTGCAGACCGGCGGGTACCTGGGCGAAGACGACATCGTGCGCTTCGACGACACGTATGGGCGCTGCGCCGCGATCGAGGTGCGTGGCGCGGTCGAGCAGCGGGAGGCCGTCCAAGCCGCAGTGCAACCGGCGGCCGTTTCATCCGCGGCAACGCTCGACGTCGGCGCCACGGCCTGACCGCGGCGCGCGAGCCCCGCGGCTACTGCGGGGCCGCGAGGAATCGATCGGCCGGCCCGGCCGTAGCGGCCGGGCTCTCCTTCATCAGCCAATGCCCTGCGCCCGGGACGACCTCCACGCGCACGTTCGTTGCCGCCTTGCGCATCACGATCGCCATGTTGTCGTCGAAGGTCTGCTCTGCCCCGAAGGCCGGCACGGGCATGCCAGCTTGACCCTGGGGCTCACGACGTCGTCGGCGATGTCGCTCCCGGCGCTGGCGCTGAACTTCGGATTTCCGTCGCACGCCTGACACTTTTCCCTGCGCTGGCGAAGCAGCGCATAAAATGGCCGCTCGCTAGGGGTGCTGGCCTGTTTGCGCAGGCCGGCTGAGAAAGTCCCTTTGAACCTGACTGAGGTAATCCTCGCGCAGGGAAGCTGGTCCGGCGGCCCGTCGCGTTGTCTCGCGTGACGGCCGCGCCGCTGGAGCCTCGCCCACCTGCCAAACCTTTTGCACTGGAGCAAACGGATGGCACACGACAGCAAAGACGAATCCTCTTCCGGCAACGAGGCGCTGACGCCCTTGCCCGCCTCCCGCCGCGTGTTCGGCTGGACCGATCACGTCTCGCTCTGGTTCAGCCTGGGCGTCGGCCTGCTGGTGATGCAGGTCGGCGCGTACCTCGTGCCGGCCGTGGGCACGCGCGATGCGGCGCTGGCCATTGCGCTGGGGTCCGTCATCGGCGCCGGCCTCCTGGCCTGGACCGCGCGGCTGGGCTGCGAAACGGGCCTTGCGAGCGCGGGCCTCATGCACGCCACCTACGGCAGCGCCTTCGCGCGGTTGCCGGTGCTGCTCAACATCGTGCAGCTGGTGGGCTGGACCACCTTCGAACTCGTGATCATGCGGGAAGGCACGCAGGCCATCGGCCAGGTTGCCTTCGGCGCATCGCTCGGTACCTTCTGGGGCGGCGTTCTCACCACATTGCTCTGGGGCGCGGTGCTGCTGGCGCTGCTCGCGGGCTCGATGGTCAAGCTGGTGCGGCGCTTCGTGAGCCGCTTCGGATTGCCGCTGGTGGTGATTTCCCTCCTCTGGCTGACCTGGCAGTTCGCGACGCGGCTGCAGGCCAAGGGCCTGGACGCCTTCTGGGCGCGCCCCGGCGACGGCAGCTTGGGGCTGTTCGGCGCGCTCGACCTGGTGATCGCGATGCCGGTGTCGTGGCTGCCGCTGGTGGCCGACTATGCGCGCCACGGCAAGCGCAGCGCAGGTGGGCTGGGCAGCGCCTTCAGCGGCACGTGGATCGGCTATGCGCTCGCCAACATCTGGTGCTATGCGCTCGGCGTGATGGTGGTGAGCGTGGCCGAGCCGGGCACGGGCCTCGTCACCGCGCTGCTGCTCGCGCAGGGCGGGCTGGTAGCGCTGGGGCTGATCCTCATCGACGAGCTGGACAACGCGTACGGCGATGTCTATTCGGGCTCGGTCTCCACGCACAGCCTCTTGCCGCGCTGGAGCGTCAAGCGGTGGGGCCTCTTGCTGGCTGCGCTGTGCATCGCGCTCGCGCTGGTGCTGCCGATGCACACGCTCGAACCCTTCCTGCTGCTGCTCAGTTCGGTGTTCGTGCCGCTCTACGGCGTGATCCTCGGGCGGCTCGGCAGCGGCCAGGCGGCGTTGCCGGCCGGCACGCGCCAGATCGACTGGGCCGCGGCATTGATCTGGATCGCAGGCATCGCCGCGTACCACGTGCTCGCCAAGTGGGCGCCGCAGTTCGGCTCGGCGCTGCCGACGCTGGCCGCGACTTTCGTGCTCGCGTGGATCAGCCGGCCGTCGCCTGCAGGCGATGCATCGGCACTGGCGCAAAGCCGTGGTTGAGCGGACCGTGGCCCGTACCGATCTGCACGCCCGCACCGGCTGCCATCGCGCCGAGGATGTAGGCGCGTGCGCGCTCGACGGCCTCGGGCAGCTTCGATCCCAGTGCCAGATGCGCGGCAATGGCAGACGACAGCGTGCAGCCCGTGCCATGCAAATTGCGGCTCGCGATGCGCTGCGAAGCCAGGCGCTTGCGCAGGCCGCCCGCCTGCAGCAGCACGTCGACCACTTCGTTGCCCGGCAGATGGCCGCCCTTGAGCAGCACGGCCTTCGCGCCCAGCGCCAGCAATTCGTCGGCCGCGCCATCGAGCGCATCGATGCCGTCGATGGCGTGGCCGATCAGCAAGGCCGCCTCGTCGAGATTGGGCGTGACCACCACGGCGCGCGGGAAGAGTTCGCGCACCAGCACCTGCACGGTCTCGGAGGCGATCAGTCGATCGCCGCTGGTGGCGACCATCACCGGGTCGAGCACCACGTTCGGCAGCCGGTAATGGTCGATGGCCCACGCCACGACCTCGACCACCTCGGGCGCGTGCAGCATGCCGAGCTTGACGGCATCGACGCCAATGTCTTCCACCACCGCCTGGATCTGCGCCTTGAGAAATGCCGGCGGCACGCCATGGATCCCCGAGACGCCGCGCGTGTTCTGCGCGGTGAGCGCGGTGATGGCCGTCATGCCGTAGCAGCCGAGGGCCGCGAAGGTCTTGAGGTCGGCCTGGATGCCGGCACCGCCGCCGCTGTCGGAGCCTGCAATCGAAAGCACGCGTGCGTAGCGCGTGGGCGCTTGCGGCGCGGGGGAAGGTGCTTGGGTCATGCCGAAAATTATCGGCGACCGGCTCCTTCTTTCTCCCTCCTCTTCCAGGAGAGGGTTGGGGTGGGGGCACGCAGCGCATCCATGGGTCGCTCTGCCCGCCCCCATCCCCGCCTTCCCCCAGAAGGGGAAGGAGCAAAGCCATGAGCGTTCCGTTTCAATCGGCCGCGATCATCGGCGCGGGCCTCATGGGACGCCTGATGGCGGTCACGCTCGCACAAGCCGGCTGCAAGGTCGCGCTGTACGAAGCCGGCAGCCCCGAAGCCGAAGGCGCGGCAGCGCGCGTTGCGGCGGCGATGCTCGCGCCGTTGGCCGAATCTGCGGTGGCGCCGGTGTCGGTCGTGCGCATGGGGCACCACGCGCTGTCGCGCTGGCCCGACCTGCTCGCGCCGCTGGCGCAACCCGTGTTCTTCCAGCGCGAAGGCACGCTGGTGCTGTGGCACCGTCAGGACGCCACCGAGGCCGCGCGGCTCGAACGCGTGCTCGCCCACACCGGCGCGCAGGTGCCTGCGTTGCCACCGATGCAGACGCTCGACGGCGCAGGCATCGCTGCGCTGGAGCCGTCGCTCGGCCAGCGCTTCGCCAGGGGGCTCTTCCTTCCGGGCGAGGGCCAGCTCGACAACCGCGCGCTGCTCGCCTCTTTGCTCGCAACGCTCGAGGCAGATGCCAACGTCGCGCTGCACTGGCAATCGCCGCACGTGCCGGAAGACTTCGCGCCCGGCACGCCCGGCCAGCCCGACTGGGTGATCGACTGCCGCGGCCTGGGCGCGCGCCCGCAATGGCGCGCCTTGCGCGGCGTGCGCGGCGAAGTGATCCGCGTGCATGCGCCCGAGGTGACGCTGCAGCGGCCCACGCGGCTCGTGCATCCGCGCTATCCGCTCTACATCGCGCCCAAGCCCGACCACCTGTTCGTGATCGGCGCGACCGAGATCGAGTCGGACGACATGTCGCCCGCGAGCGTGCGCTCCACGCTCGAACTGCTGAGCGCGGCCTACGCCGTGCACAGCGGTTTTGCCGAGGCGCGCATCGTGGAGATCGCCACGCAGTGCCGCCCCACGCTCCCCGACAACCTGCCCGCCATCCGCCAGCCGCGGCCGCGCGTGCTGCAGATCAACGGCCTCTACCGGCACGGTTTCATGATCGCGCCGGCGCTGCTCGACGCGGCGATGGAACTGCTCGTGCACGGCCACTCCGCACTCGCACAGGGCTTCGGCATGGCCCCCCCGACATCCGACGACGCATGACGATGAACATCCTGATCAACGACAAGCCCTACACGCTGCCCGACGGCGCCTCGCTCACCGACGCACTGGCCGCACTGGAGGCCGTGCCGCCGTTCGCCGTAGCGGTGAACCGCGAGTTCGTGCCGCGCTCGGCCTACGCCGCGCGCACGCTGCAGCCCGACGATCGCATCGAAGTGATCCGCCCCGTGACGGGCGGCTGAGAAAAAAGATTGGAGACGACACCCATGACCACCCCGAACGACCCGCTGGTTCTCTACGGAGAAACCTTCCAGAGCCGCCTGCTGCTGGGCACCGCGCGCTACCCCTCGCCCGACCTGCTCGAGGCGGCCGTCCAGCGCGCCAGGCCCGCAATGCTCACCGCATCGCTGCGCCGCCAGACAGCCAACCAGGGCTCGGGCGGCAACGACACGAGCAATGGCTTCTGGGCACTGCTGCGCAAGCTCGACGTGCCCGTGCTGCCCAACACCGCCGGCTGTCACAGCGTGCAGGAGGTGATCGCCACTGCGCAGATGGCGCGCGAGTTGTTCGACACGCCCTGGATCAAGCTCGAACTCATCGGCGACGACTACACGCTGCAGCCCGACACGCTGAACCTCGTCGATGCCGCGTCGCAGCTGATCCGCGACGGCTTCAAGGTGCTGCCCTATTGCACCGAGGACCTCGTGGTGTGCCAGCGGCTGGTGGACGTGGGCTGCCAGGCCGTGATGCCGTGGGCCGCGCCCATCGGCAGCGGCCGCGGGCCGGTCAATCCGTATGCGCTGCAGGTGCTGCGCGAGCGGCTCAAGGTGCCGATGCTGGTCGATGCGGGACTCGGATTGCCGTCGCACGCCTGCCAGGTGATGGAGTGGGGCTACGACGGCGTGCTGCTCAACACCGCCGTCGCGCTCGCGCAGGACCCCGTTGCGATGGCCGGCGCCTTTGCCGATGCGGTGCAGGCCGGCCGCACCGCGTGGCGCGCCGGCGCAATGGCCGCGCAGGACTCCGCGCAGCCCAGCACGCCGGTGCTCGGCACGCCCTTCTGGCACCACACCGCATGAACAGCATGAGCCAGATGAACGACGCCCGTTCCATCGCCCACGCCATCGTCGCGGCGCACGGGTTGCGCTTTGGCGCCATCACCGCATCGGCCGTGGGCGCCACCGCTTTCTCTTCGGACGACGCTGTCTATCGCGGTGCCAAGCAGGCCTGCACGGCGCTCGGCTTCATCGAGGTCGACGCCGAATGCCTCGCGCTCGCCTGGCATGCGCAGACCGAATGCATCGGCCATTTCGACGCCGACCGGTGGCCTGACGCGCCCGCCGATTTCGGCATGCGCTCGTTCCCGCCCGCAGCGCGCGACGACGCTTTCCTGCCCTGCCCCGAGCGGCTCGGCCTCTACGCAGTGCTGCCCGATGCGGCATGGGTCGGCCGCATGGCGCGTGCCGGCGTGCCGACGGTGCAGCTGCGCTTCAAGTCCGACGATGCCGCGTCCATCGAGCGCGAAGTGCAGGCGGCCGTCGAGGCCGTGCAGGGCACGGGCGCCCTGCTCTTCATCAACGACCACTGGCAGGTCGCCATCGCCGCGGGCGCCTATGGCATCCACCTCGGCCAGGAAGATCTCGATGCACTGTCGCCCGATGAACTGCAGCAACTGCGCGCCTCGGGCCTGCGCCTGGGCGTCAGCACGCACGGCTACGCAGAGATGGTGCGCGCCGATGCAGTGAGCCCGAGCTACATCGCGATGGGCGCGGTCTACCCGACCACCCTCAAGAAGATGGCGACGGCGCCGCAAGGCGTGGCCCGGCTCGCGGCCTATGCACGCCTCTTGCGCGGCTATCCGCAAGTGGGCATTGGCGGCATCGACGCGGTGCGGCTGCCCGAGGTGCTCGCCACCGGCGTGGGCTCCGTCGCGGTGGTGCGCGCGCTGGTGACAGCCACCGACCCCGAGGCCACCGCCGCCCAATGGATGACGGCCATGGGTGCCGCGACCGGCAACTGAAGACATCGATGAATCAACGACGCTTTCCCTCCTCCCCTGTCTCGCGTGCCATCGCGGTCGTGCTTTTTGCAGCCAGCTGCAGCGCGCACGCGCAGCAGGCTGAGCTGCCTGCGGTTGTCGTCAACCAGGGCCCGGCCGTGCCGCAGGCCGACGTCAGCGGCTTCGGCGACGTGCCGCTGCGCGAGCTGCCGCTCTCGGCCACCGTGATCGACAGCAAGCAGCTGAGCGCCAGCGGCGCGCGCCGGCTCGCCGACCTCACGCAGTTCGACGCATCGGTCACCGACGCCTACAACTCCGCCGGCTACTGGGACTACCTCACGGTGCGCGGCTTCGTGCTGGACAACCGCTTCAACTACCGGCGCGAGGGCCTGCCGATCAGCGCCGAGACCTCGATCCCGCTGGACAACAAGGAGCGCGTGGAAATCCTGCGCGGCACCAGCGGCATCCAGGCGGGCACCAGCGCGCCGGGCGGGCTCGTCAACTACGTCGTGAAGCGCCCGACCGAGCAGGACCTTCGCACGGTGCGCATCGAGACCACGAGCCGCGGCAGCGTGCTCGGCGCGCTCGACCTGGGCGGGCGCTTCGGCGAGAACCGCCAGTTCGGCTACCGGCTTAACGTGGCGAGCGAGAACCTGAAGCCGCTCGTGCACAACCTGGACGGCAACCGCAACATGTTCTCGCTGGCTGCCGACTGGCGCATCACGCGCGACTCGGTGCTGGAGTTCGAGGTCGAGCAAAGCCGCAAGACGCAGCCGAGCCAGAACGGCTACAGCCTGCTCGGGAGCGTGCTGCCTGCGCCGGTCGATCCGCGCATCAACCTGAACAACCAGCCGTGGTCGCAGCCTTCGGTGTTCAAGGCGTTGACGGGCACGGTGCGCTTCAGCCAGGCGCTGAACGCCGACTGGCGCTGGAGCGCGCAGATCGGCCAGCAGCGCCTCAGGAGCGACGACCGGCTGGCCTATGCCTTCGGCTGCGGCGCCGAGGGCAACTACGACCGCTATTGCTCGGACGGCACGTTCGACGTCTACGACTTCCGCAGCGAGGACGAGCGGCGCACGCAGACCGCGGGCAGCCTGAACCTGAAGGGCAACGTGATGACCGGCAGCGTGCGCCACGAGCTGGGCTTCGGCCTCCTTCAAAGCCGCATGCGCAATCGCTTCCAGAACCAGGCCTACAACTACGCGGGCACGGGCAACATCTGGGCCACGGCCATGGTGCCGCCGAGCCCCGACGCCACCGCGCCGCAGACCAACCGCGACGAGCGCTCGACCGAGCTCTCGGTGCAGGACGCCATCCGCTGGAACGATCGCTTCATCACGTGGCTCGGCGCGCGCCACACGCAGCTGGACCGCAGCAGCATCGGCAACGACGGCTCGAACCCGACGGGCTACAAGCAAGGCGTGACCACGCCGTGGATTGCCGCCAGCTTCGCCATCCAGCCCGGGCTCCTCGCCTATGCGAGCTGGGGCAAGGGCGTGGAGTCGCAGGTCGTGCCGAACCGGAGCGATCAATACAGCAACGCCGGGCAGGCCCTGCCCGCGCTGAAGTCGCGCCAGTGGGAGCTGGGCATCAAGGGCGGCAACGACGCCTTCAACTGGCAGCTCGCGTGGTTCGACATCCAGCGTCCGATGACGAATCTCGACGCATGCAATCGCCTTGGCATCGCGCCGTGCGAAGCGAAGTACGACGGCCGCGCCGTGCACCGCGGCCTCGAAGCCGGCGCGCAGTGGACCGAAGGCCCCTGGCGCATCGGCGGCAGCATGACGCTGATGGACGCCAAGCGCCGCGGCAGCACCGTCGAACCCGCGATCAATGGACAGTGGCCGACCAACGTGCCCAAGCAGGTGCTGCGTGCGCAGGCGGCGTATCGCGTGCCGTCGGTGCCGGGTCTGGAAGTGGCGGGCCAGCTGTCGCACGAAGGACGGCGCAACGTGCTCGCCGACGGCTCGATCACGCTGCCCTCATGGACGCGCGTCGATGCGGTGCTGCGCTACGACACGAAGCTGCGTGGCGTGGACACGAGCTGGACGCTGGCCGTCGACAACCTGTTCGATCGCCGCTACTGGAAGGAATCGCCTTACCAGTTCGGGCATGTCTATCTGTTCCCCGGTGCGCCGCGCACGCTGCGCCTGGGCCTGAGCGTCGCGCTGTGAAAACATCCGAGCGAAAGTTTTTTGCGCAAAAGTTGGGGAGGCTTGAGAAGGCCAAAAAAACCACGCTATAATCTGAGGCTTGTTCCTCGATAGCTCAGTTGGTAGAGCGCCGGACTGTTAATCCGTAGGTCCCTGGTTCGAGCCCAGGTCGAGGAGCCACAATAAGCCGCAAGGCAACTGGATGCCCCGCTACTCAAAAGGTAGCGGGGCATTTTCAATTGGGCGTCTTGAGTTGCGGGTTCTGAAGTTTTCAAATTCCAGCACCAAGCCTGCCTTCATTGCACGTGGTGCGTATCGATCACGATCGTTCTCGTCGCGCTGATCACACCCGCGTGCGCGCATCGTCCATATCTCGCAGCGATGGATTTGGCCTCCAAAGCAGGTTCAGTCGCGCGACGTAGTGATCCGAGGCTTCTGACTCAGTTGAATCTAAGGGCTGAGATACGTGAGTTCATGCGGATGAAACGGAATGCCCCGCGTCGTCCCCATCAGCCTGACCCTGACGCAGTCGCCCACCACCCCTGTAATGACGCCGCCGCGTCCCCGAATTTCGACCGCCCCGCCTCTGCGCGCAGGGACTGAGAATTTTTGGCGCAGGCACGCCAGGTTGTCTGGTTTCTTGAGAGTCATCGAAGATCCGTGGGAACAAAAAAGAGCCAGCGGTCGCCGATCCGATCGGACGATGCGTCAGCTCCACGTTTTGCAATAAAGAGAGCTTTAGTTAACACCTCCGCCGGCATGCCACATGTCGGACGGAGGCCTGCGCCAGCGAAGTCAGCAAGCCGCCAGCGGAGAGCGAGCAACGCCGCGCCCCCCGCCGGCACAGGTCAAAAACTGTGACCTGGTTCACAAAGCGAGTCCTTATCCGCATCGGCGCGAAACGGCTCAGGGGTTCCTGGCGTTGAGCTTGCAAGTCCGCATGGCCAGTCTGCGGTTCACAAACAGCCAAGGATCACCATGCCACTCTATTTCTTGATGAGGCTCCAACACCTCCAGCTGCCGCTGCGCGTTCAGACGCCGGAGGAAATCAAGCTCGTGTCGGTTCTGAAGGCAACGGGAATGATCGAAGCCGAGATCTACCCGCTCGAGGCGACCGAGTCGTACGCCCCCGCGCAGATGGCGATCGTCAACTGCATCACCGAGGAAGGCGTGGCCGAGCTCGGGCATTGGATCTACGAGCAAGGCCCGAAGGGGCGCCAGGCCGAGCACAAGCACCTTGGCGCCACCGAGCGTTGCTGAGGTGACGCTAGACTCGCCCCTCGTCCATCGAATCGAGGTCTTGAATGAAAAGCACGAGTCAATACGAATTCAGCCTGCCTCTTTGCAACGAAGAGCAGCAGCTCCAGGTGCAGAAGGTGCTCATGTTCCCCGGTGCAATCACGACGGCCACGGTCAACCGGACCCACGGCGCAGCCGGCGTGATCGTGCAGGCCAGCTTCACCCCGGCCCGGTCCCTCGGGCTCATGCACGCGGAGATCGTTTCGCGCATCGCGCCCCTGGGCCTCGTGCCGATGCGGGCCCCGTCCGTTGCGGCCTGATCTGGAAAATACACAAACCCTTCGCGGTTCCTGAATGCCTCGTTGCCCGAAGGGCAGCGAGGCATTTTCAATCGGAGCCCTTTGCCGCATAGACTCGGCGCGCAACGAAAGCTGACATGCCCGCCATCTCCCGCATCCAGAAAGAGCAGGCCCTGCGCGCCGCAGGAATCGCGCTCAGGCCATACCCGACGCTGGCGACCCTGGCGCCTGCAGGGGACCAGCGCGCAGCCGACCTCGCGCTGCTCGACGCAGGCACGGCCTGGGAACGCGAACTCGAGCGCCTTTACCTGCAACTGCTCATGACCCAGGCGCAGGCCGCTTCGGGCGATGCGGGCCAGGTGTTCGTGGAGTTCTCCCGGAAAGAGGGGCTGGCGGCCGGGCTGGAGCAACTGAACCGTCGCGTGCCGCACAGGTACACCGCGGTGTACCGCCTCGAGGGCAATCTGCTGCGGAACATCGAGCTCATCGACAAGGCTCATGAAGTCACACCTGAATTCCTGGCCGAGGTCCCGTTGGGCACGAGCTTTTGCCAGTACGTGCTGCGGGACGGCCTGTTCCTCACCAGCAACTCGGCACAGGACGACCGGCTTGACGGCCACCCCTATCAGGGCGTGATGGTCGCCTATCACGGCGTACCGATCATGGACAGCACCGGCGCCCTGTTCGGATCGCTCTGCCACTTCGATGTGGAAGAGCAGCCGCTGAGCGACCTCGAGTTCGAGCACCTCAAGGCCGTCGCCCGGGTCATCCGGCCCCTGTTGGACGGCGCGCCCTAGGCCGATCGAAAAGCCGCTGCACGGGAAGAATTCCTACCCGCGATTTCCGAAGGCGACTATCCCTGGACGCGAAACTCCCCGTCAAACTCCACCCATCGAAAGGAGCCGACGAGGAATGACGAGATGACGCGAAGCGAGTTCATCGCGCTGTGCAAGCGCGCCAGGCTGCGAGAAACGCCCTCTCGCGATGCCGCATACATGGTTCTTGTCAGTGGCACGCGGCCCAGCGTCGCGGCCCGCGAAGTCGGCACCAGCCCGCAGGCCCTGACCAACATTCTTCGCAAGCTGAGAGATGCCATGGAGGAGTCCCCAGGTCACAGCCGCGCACATTCCCCGGAGCAGTTGCACGTCAGGAATTGAGGAACAACCGCACGCCCCTTCGGCCGTGCGTCACCAGACGGACGATGGTTTCCCATACAGTGCTGCCCATGCATCTCAAGCCACAAGCTGAACCCCGATTTTCCGACCTCCCTTCAGCCCGATCGACCCGATCGACCCGATCGCTCATCCCTCATCGGATGGCATTGGCTATTGCCTCCGGCGCATTGAGCATCCTGCTCATCGGTTGCGCCAGCAAGCCGGCCCCAGCCCCCGCACCCGCGCCGAAGAAAGCGGCAAGTGGCAAGCCCGCCGCCCGCAGCGATGCCCGCCCCGCGCCCGAGCGCCGCTCGCGAGGCAGCGAACCAGCGCCTGCGACACCATCTGCCCCCGTGGCCAGGGCGGAGCGGAACTTCCTTCGCCCATCCAGCGGCACCGTCATCCAGCGATTCAACGGCGGCAACAGCAAGGGCGTCGACTTCGCGGGATCGGAGGGCGATCCCGTCATCGCCGCACGCGACGGCAAGGTCGTCTATTCGGCCGTGGGCCCGCGCGGCTACGGCCAGCTGGTGATGATCAAGCACGACGCGGTCTTCGTGACCGCCTATGCGCACAACAGCAAGCTGCTGGTCAAGGAGGGGCAGTCCGTCAGGAAGGGCCAGGTGATCGCCCACATGGGCCGCACCGAAGCCGAGCGCGTCAAGTTGCACTTCGAGCTTCGAAGAAACGGCAACGCGGTCGATCCCGTACCTTATTTCGCGGCGGACTAGGCACTTCTCCTGCCGCGCCCCGGTCGCTTTCTTGCGCCCGAAGATTTTTTGAATCCGAATGCGCCGCGCCTGCGTAGCACTTGCATGGCAAGTAGCAACAACACAGAACGCAAGACGGCCCCGCGCTCGGGCTTCGAAGACATTTGTGCGCACTTCAACGTTCCCGCGAAGAAGGGAGCGCGTGTCTATTTCCAGGGGCAACCGGGAACGGTCACCACCGCGCGGGGGTTGATGGTGCGGGTTCGCCTCGACGGCATGACCTGGTCGCGCCCGTACTCACCGGACGAACTCCAGTGGCTCGACGAAGAGCCGCCGGCCAGCCAGTGCATATACGCGACCGAAGCGCATCCGGCTTATCGGCAAGGCCCGTGAGGCCATTGCTTGACCGGCCTTCTCACCTCCCTACACTCGGGCGAATGGTTCTCTCGCCCGCGTTCCGCCCACACCCTGCATGCGCAGCCCTGCCTTCGGCAGCGGGCGCGCGTCGCACGGATATCGTTGCGGCGATCTCGGCGGTGTTCCGACGCACCTGCGCACTTTCCTGAGCCCGGTGGTCCGCTACTTTCCTTGATGCGCAAACCATAGACCGCCGGGCACCGCTCCCGCGCGTTCATTGGAGTGCTTCATTCATGCTTGCAACGATTCACGGAGAGCGCACGCTCACCGAACTGGACTTCGTCCGTCTTCAGAAACTGACGGGCAATCACCCTCCTGCGGCGCTCGCCGATCTCCTGGACATGGCGGACGTTCTTCCCTCACGGGAGGTGCCCGCGGACATCGTCACGATGTACACCCAGGTGGAAATCGAAGACCTGCCCACGCGGCAACGGCAGAAGCTGGTCGTCTGCTACCCCGACGATGCGGCGCCGAACGACGGCTTCGTCTCGGTGCTGTCGCCCGTGGGCATCGGGCTGCTCGGCCTGAAGGCCGGGGAAACGGCGCGATGGCACACGCCGGGCGGCGAAGAGAACGCCGCGCGCGTGGTCACGGTGCTTTTCCAGCCCGAGGCCAGCGGCGACTACACCACCTGACGACCCTGCGAGTCTGGTTCGATGCAGGTCAGTGCTGGACGACGGGAATGCGGCTCTTCGCGCTGTCGATGGTCGCGCTGACGGCGCTGGTGTTGACGGCCAGGGCCACGAGGATGGAGCCGACGAAGGCGGGATCGGAGGCGCCACTGAACTTCGAGGCACCGGCGATGGCCAAGGCCTGCGCGACCTGCTGGCGGGTCAGTTCGGCTGCCGCTTCGCCAACGACATTCTTCTTGGTGGTTGCCATCTGGAAACTCCTCGTGATGAAGGCCCGACTGTACCGGCGCCGCACCCAGCGCGAGGCCATCTCCCTGCGCGTTCCCGGGGGCCTTGCGGCCCTGTCCGCAGGCGCTCGCTGAGTGATAATCCCGCCCGCTTCGCTGCGCGCGGACCATGACTTTCGGCACTGGCTTGCCGATGCACCAGGTCGTATCGTCGCGCGGTCGCTGGCGGCGCGACGAATCGGGGGAGGTCATACAGGCCACGCGGTCCACTTCGGTACCCGATGAGTGGCGCTTCCCGGCGGGAGCGCCTCTTCATTCCTTACCTGTTGATCCGGACATGGCTTCTTCCAAACTTTCTTTCGCAAGCGCAAGCGTGCTTGCCGGCGCGCTGGTTCTCTCCGGCTGCGCAACCACCGACATGCAAATGGGCAGCCAGTCGGCCAAGACCGTGGCCACCGGCAGCGCCGCCGGCTCGGCCACCGCCGGCGAAAGCAGCGCGCTCGAGCGCTGCGATTCGCCGCTGGGCACCGTCTCGCTCATCGAGAACGTCAACGCCGGCTGGTACACCGTGCTCACCGGCGAATACAAGCTGCCGCCCACCGCCAACCTGTTGCGCCTTCTGGTGCAGCAATCGAACTGTTTCGTGGTGGTCGAGCGCGGCGCGGCCGGCATGAACGCGATGACGCGCGAGCGCGCCCTCATGCAGTCGGGCGAAATGCGCGGCGGCAGCAACTTCGGCCGCGGCCAGATGGTTGCCTCCGACTACGGCCTGTCGCCCGAGATCGTGTTCAGCAACAACGACGCCGGCGGCCTCGGCGGCGCGCTGGGCGGCCTGGTGGGAGGCGGCCGCGGCCGTGCCATCGCAAGCATCGGCGCGAGCCTGCAAACCAAGGAAGCCAGCGCGCTCCTGACCCTCATCGACAACCGCTCGGGCGTGCAGGTGGCGGCCTCCGAAGGCAGCGCCTCCAAGACCGACTTCGCAGGCTTCGCGGGCCTGGGCGGCTACTCCGGCGCGGGCGGCATCGGCGGCTACACGCGCACGCCGCAGGGCAAGGTGATCGCCGCGGCCTTCATGGACGCCTTCAACCAGATGGTCCGTTCGCTGCGCAACTACAAGGCGCAAACGGTGCGCGGCCAGGGCCTGGGTGGTGGCGGCCGTTTGGGTGTGGATGGCGGCGCCGCACCGTCGCAAACCTCGGCACCAGCCGCGCGTAACCGGCGCAAGTAAGCGAGCAAGCCCGTCGGCCCCGGTCTGAATTTCGCCGGGGTTCACAATTCATCTCTCTGGAGGTGAACACGATGGATGGTTTGGAAGAGACGGCGGAAGCGACCAAGGGCAAGCTCGTCTACCCCTTTGCGGAGCTTCCGCCACGCGGCAAGTCGATCGAGGTCGCCCCAGGCGTCCACTGGATCCGCATGCCGCTGCCCTACTCGCTCGACCACATCAACCTGTGGGCGCTCGACGACGGCGCCGGCTGGGCCGTGGTGGACACGGGCGTGCGCACCGAGGAAACGGTGGCCGTCTGGCGCGAGCTCTTCGCCAATTCGCCGGACACGCGCGGCCTCACCCGCGTCTTCGTGACGCACATGCACCCCGACCACGTCGGCATGGCCGGCTGGCTCACGCGCAAGTTCGGCGTGCGGCTGTGGATGACCCGCTCCGAATACCTCATGTGCCGCGTGATGGTGTCCGACACCGGCCGCGAAGCGCCCGACGATGCCATCGCCTTCTACCGCCGCGCCGGCTGGAGCGATGCGGCCATCGAGACCTACCGCACGCGGTTCGGCAATTTCGGCAAGCACATCCATCCTCTGCCAGACAGCTTCCGGCGGCTGCGCGACGGCGAGGTGCTGCGCATCGGCGCGCACGACTGGCGCATCGTCACCGGCAACGGCCATTCGCCCGAGCACGCGTGCCTTTATTGCCCCGATCTCAAGGTGCTGATCTCGGGCGACCAGATCCTGCCGCGCATCTCGTCGAACGTGTCGGTCTCGCCGATCGAACCCGACGCCGATCCGATGGCCGACTGGCTCTCGTCGCTCGCCAAGCTCCGGCGCGAAGTGCCCGACGACGTGCTCGTGCTGCCCTCGCACAACGAGTGCTTTCGCGGCCTGCATGCGCGCATCGACCGGCTCCAGCAAGGGCAAGACCGCGCGCTCGACCGGCTGCGCAATGCATTGAAGACGCCCAGGCGTGCCGTCGATGTGTTCGCGAGCCTCTTTGCGCGCAGCATCGCCGAGTCCGATGTGCAACTGCTGGGCATGGCAACGGGCGAGAGCCTCGCGTGCCTGAACTACCTGCGGCACCGCGGCGAGATCGTCTGCGACATCGCAGACGACGGCATCGGCTGGTACCGGATCGCCGACTAGCCGCCGAACCAGTCGCGCGCCGAGCGGCCCTGGTCGGGGCCCAGCATCGAGAATCCGCCGTCCACCGGAATGTCGGCGCCGGTCACGAAGCGCGCGGCGTCCGAGCACAGGAAAAGCACCACCTGCGCCACGTCGTCGCCGTCGCCCGCGCGGCCCAGCGGATGCAGCGGAGCGGCCATGCGGTCCGCGTAGGCGCGGTCGCCGCCCGCCATGCGGGAGAGCGCGTCCGACCAGGTCCAGCCCGGCGACACCGAGTTCACCCGCACGCGCCGGTGCGCCAGGCTCGCGGCCTGGTTGCGCGTGAGCTGCAGGATGGCCGCCTTGGCCGCCGGATAGAGCGCGCGGTTCGCAGTGCCGAACTTGCCGCCGACGCTGCCCATGTTCACGATCGCCCCGCCCTGCGCTGCCAGCGCATCGGCCGTCTTTTGCACCAGCAGCGCACCGGAGACCAGGTTGACGTCCAGCGCCTGCAGCCATTCGCCGCGCGAAGCCTCCAGTCCCTTGTCGCCGTAGACCACGGCGTTGTTGACAAGGAAGTCGATGCGCCCCTCGCCGGCCAGCGCATCGGCCACCAGCGCATCGAGCGCGGTGTCGGAGGCGATGTCGCACGCGATGAAGCGGCAGCGCGGACCCAGCTCGGCGGCCAGCGCCTCGCCGCGCGCGACATCGATGTCCACGGCCAGCACCTGCACGCCGGCCTTCACGAACGCGCGAGCGATGGCGGCGCCCAGCATGGCGGCCGCGCCGGTGACGATGGCGACTTTTCCTTCGAAGCTCATGACAACCCCTTCATCTGCGCGACCGCTTCGTCGACACGCACCACGTCTGCGAGCATGGCCAGCGTTTCCAGGCTCGCCGCGTGCAGGTGCGCCTGCGCGGTGCTGCAGGCGTCCGCGACGACCGCCACGTTGTAACCCATGTCGCTCGCATGGCGCGCGCCATGCTCCACCACGTGATTGGTCGCGATGCCCGCCACGTACAGCCGCGATGCGCCGGTGCGGCGCACCGCGTCTTCGAGCCCGCTGGCCCAGAACGGGTTGTTGCGCTTGTGGGTGACGACGACTTCGCCCGGCAGCGGCGCGAGTTCGTCATAGAACTCCGCGCCCCACTCCCCGTCGAGCACCGCGCCGGTTTCGGCCACGCGGCGGAACAGCGTGCAGTTGCGCAGGCAATCGGCATACCCCGGTGCGAAGGCGATGCGCACGAAGATCACCGGCACGCCGTTCGCCCGCGCACCGGCGATCAGGCGCGCGGCCGAGGCGATGAGAAGCGGCCGCGCCGGATCGTCCGCCGCCACGCCAACACGCACCTTGCCATCGGCATGCAGCACGTCGTTCTGGTAGTGCATCGCCAGCAGCGCGGCCTTCACATGAACACCTGCAGGGCTTCGTGCGGCGCATCGCAATTGACGAGCTCCACGCGCTTCATCCGAATGCGGAATTCGTCGCCCTCGCGCTGCAGGGTGTGCAGCACGCTGCCGCCGAAGGTGCGCTGCTCGGTCTTGCGCCATTCCAGGAGCAGGAAGGTCGATCGCACGACACAGCGTTCCCCGTCGCGCGATTCGAGCCCGATGTTGCCCACCACATGCACCGTGCGCGTGGGCGGCTGCTGCGAATAGGCGCGCGCCTGCTCGAGCCGCCGCGCCCGCATGGAGCGCAGCAGCGCGTCTTCGCAAAAGAGCGAGGCGTGATTGATGTGGTCAGCCTGCCCGTGTACCAGCGGCACCCAGTAGAGCCCCTCGGGCGTGAAGAGCCGCTGCCATTCGTCCCAGCGGTGCTCATCCAGGAGGCGCGCTTCGTGGTGCAGGAACTGCGTGATCGCCTGCTGCTCGTGCCAGTCGTTGAAGTTCATTCGGCGCTCCCGTTCTGCACGCCCATGTACGAGGCCCAGGCCGCGAACATGTTGCGCGACGGCATCTCGCTGTTGCCGTTGGAGGCCCGCCCGCCCGGCAGCGGCTGGTCGCGCCCGGCCGCGCGGTGCATGCTGACCCAGTCGCCGCCGTCGGAGCCCAACCCCTCCTGCACCCGGTTGTAGGCCTCCAGGTCGTCGGGCATCACGTTCGACGAGGGCGAGTTGACGATGTTGGTGTACTTCAGCGTGCGCTGGAAGGTCGCCTCGGGCGCCCCCTTCAGGCGGAAGCTGAAGATCTCCACCAGCGTGCGGTCCACCGACAGCGGCCGGATCACGCGGATCTGCTGGAACGAGGTGTGCGGCGAGCAGCTCGGATAGACGATGGTGTTGTGCCGGTTCACCCGCAATATCTCGTCGGCGCGCTGGGCCCCCTGGCTGGCCTCGAGCGCCGCCACGTAGGCCAGGCTCACCGGATCGGTGGGCGGCACGAAGATGCCTTCCATGAAGCCGTGGCCGTTGTCGTAACCCTTGAGCTCCAGGTTCTCCCAGAACTCCAGCGGCTCGCCGTTGCCGTCGACGATCACCACCTCGAAGGGCTTGGGCGTGCCCGAGGGCATGGCCTCGAACTCTTCCTTGGCCGCGCGCCACGACGACTCGTGCGTGGCCACCGCATGGATCGTGTCGTGCAGGTTCTCGAAGAAGATCTTCCAGTTGTTGCGCTGGATCACGCGCTGCACCCCGCCGGCCACCTCCACCTCGCCGTCGGGCGCGCGGTCGCAGAAGTTGTCGAGCGAGGTCGCCACGCCGCCGAGGAAGTCTGCGAGCTCGGGCCCCTCCTGCGAAAGGCTTGCGAACACGAAGCCGCGGTGGCTCGCCACGCGGGCCACCTTGCGCACCGAGTGCGACCCGCTCTTGAGGTCGAGCGCCGTGTCTTCGTAGCCGCTGCGCAGCGGCACCGACAAGAGGCTGCCGTCGCACTTGAAGGTCCAGCCGTGGTACAGGCACCGCAGGAACTTGCCCGCGCTGCCGCTGCCGTCGGGCACGATCTTGGCGCCCTTGTGCGGACAGCGGTTGTAGAGCACGTTCACTGCGCCATCGGTGTGGCGCACCATCACCACGGGCTCGCGGCCCAGGCGCGTGGTGAAGTAGTCGCCGACGTTGGGCACCTGGCTCTCGTGGCCCACGTACAGCCAGGCCTGGCCGAAGACGCGGTCCATCTCCAGCTCGAAGATGGCGGGGTCGGTGTAGACGCGCTTGTGCACGCGGTCGGGCTGCACGAGCGACTGGATGTCGATCGGGTTTGTCGCTGCAATAGGGATGATGGGGATCACGGAATTCATCGAGTGGGTCTCCTGAAGCGTCATCAGATGTCGAGCACCAGGTGCGGCGTCTTGGCGCGCGACACGCAGGTGCACAGGGTCTTGCCGCCCGCCTTCTCGCGCGGGCTCAGGTTGTGGTCGCGGTGGTCGGGCACGCCCTCCACCACGTCGACTGCGCACACGCCGCAGTCGCCCTGGCGGCAGTCGTACATCGGGTCGAGCCCGGCGGCGATCAGCACGTCCAGCAGACTCTGGCCGCGCGCCACCGTCAGCGTCTTGCCCGTGCGCAGCGTGCGCACCTCGAAGGCCGTGTCGCCGGCCTGCGAGATCGCGCCGGCGAAGAGCTCGAAGTGCACATGGTCGTCGGGCCAGCCCTGCGCGCGCGCGGTGTCGACCACGGCCTGCACCATGCCGCGCGGGCCGCAGACGTGCAGGTGGCGGCCGCTCTGCGGCGTCGCGAGCAGCGCGCGCAAGTCGAGGCCGCGCGCGGGGTCGCCGCCGTCGTGCACCACCGTGCCGCCGAGCGTGCGCACTTCGGCGAGGTAGGCGGTCGCCTCCTCGCTGCGCGTCGCATAGAAGAAGTCGAAGGCCCGGCCCTCGGCGGCCAGCGCGCGCGCCATGCACAGCAACGGCGTGATGCCGATGCCGCCTGCCAGCAGAAGCGGCCGCAAGCGGCCCTCGTCGCCTTCTTCACCTTTTTGCAGCGCGAAGTCGTTGCGCGGCGCGTGAGCGGCCAGCACCGCGCCGGGTGCGAGGCCGTGCATCCAGGCCGAGCCGCCCGTGCCCCCTGGCTCGTGCAGCACCGCGATCTCGTAGCTGCCGGAGCCATCGTGCGGCCGCACCAGCGAATACGCGCGCTGGCCGCTCGACGGCGCCGTCTGCACGCTCACGCTGAGGTGCGCGCCCGGTGCGAACGGCGGCAGGTCGCCGCCATTCGCCGGCCGCAGCACGAAGGCCTTGATGGCCGGCGTGAGCGGCGTGACCGAAGCCACCACCAGCGCCAGCATGTCCGTGCCCTGCGTCATCCGAGCGGCAGAGCGGGGTCGGCGATCGTGAGGCCGTCGGACTCGGGCCAACGCGGCATCAGCGTGTTCGACGGCAGCGTCTCGTCCACCAGCTTGCGCGCGGTCTCCACGCCCGCCACCGGCAGTCCCTTGGCATCGAGCAGGCCGATCTGCACCAGCACGCTGGCCTGGTCCCAATAGATGTGCTCGTGGTAGAGCTTGTCGCCGCGGAACTTAACGATGGCCACCAGCGGAATCTCCACCGGCTTGCCGGTCGGTGCGATGCCCGGCAGCATCCAGTCGATCTCCACCGTGTGGGTGAAGCGAAAGAGCATCTCGTCCACGATCTGCGTCGCGCCCACGGTGCGCGAGATGGGCGTGAGCTGCGTGTCGGGCGGCGTGGTCGGAATGAAATGGTGCTTGTAGAAGCGCGACAGCTCCTTCGCGCCCACGCCGCCGGTCATCGTCGGGATGTGGTTGACATAGGGCTCGCTCACCATCGTCCCCATGGTGGCGACCACGTCGCGCGTGGCGAACTCGTATTCGCAGTGCTTGTCCCAGAGCGCCGACAGGTCGTACACGGGCCCGATGGCCTCCTTGAAGAGCGCCATGGAGCGCTGGTGCGCCATGAGCGTGGAAGGCTTGTCGAAGTGCTCGCCGCCGGTGCGCGCGAAGGCGTGGTCCACGCCGGGGTAGACGTACATCTGCGCGCCGGCCTTGCCGGCAAAGGCCTCCAGCACCTGGGCGCGGGCCTCGGGCGGGCAGAACTTGTCGAGCTCGGCGAAGTGCAGCGCGATCGGGCATTCGATCTTTGGCACCAGGTCGAGCGCGGCCTCGATGCCGACGCCGTAGTAGCCCACCGCCGCATCCACGCCCGAATGCGCGGCCGCCAGGTAAGCCAGCTTGCCGCCGAGGCAATAGCCCAGCGCGCCCACCTTGCCGGTGCAGGCCGGGTGCGCGCGCAGCGCCTTCACGCTGGCGGTGACGTCGGCGATGCCGGCGTCGATGTCGAACTTCTGGAAGAAGCCGAAGGCGCGCTGCCAGTCTTCGGGCGAATAGCCGAGATCGACGCCGGGCTCCATGCGCCAGAAGAGATCGGGCGCGAGCACCACGTAGCCTTCCTCGGCGTAGAGATCGGCCACCTCGCGCACATAGGCGTTGATGCCGAAGATCTCCTGGCACAGCACGATGCCGGGGCCGCTGCCCGAGGCCGGCAGTGCGAGGTAGCCGCGAAAGCTGCGGCCGTCGCCGGCCGGGATGTCGATGTACTGGCTCATCGTGGGTGTCTCCTGAGTGATGGGGCTTGCGGCGCAATTCTGGGCAGCGCCCTCCCCCGGTGTCTGTCCACTTCTTGCAAGCGACGTCGCTGCAGGAAACGGATAGCCCGCCGCGGCGGCGGCACGCAGACTCCGACCCGCATTGCATTCACCCCCCACGCAACCGAATCCCTCCAGAGGAGATCTCTCATGTCGCAGGCAAGCATCCGGACGGCCTTGTTGGCCGTCGCCGTCGTCACCGGCGCATCGGCATCGTTGGCTCAGGGCCAACCCGTCAAGGTCGGCATCGCCATGGACCTCTCGGGCCCGTTCGCCGTCGGCGGCGCCGAGGCCAAGGCCGGCTTCGCGGTGGCGATGAAGCAGCTCAACGGCAAGCTCGGCGGCGTGCCGGTCGAGTTCGTCGAGGCCGACACCGCCGGGAACCCCGACCTCGCCCGCCAGGTGGTGGAGCGCATGCTGCTGCGCGACAAGATCGACCTGTTCACCGGACCCATCGGCTCGTCGGTCGCGCTGGCCGTGGGGCCACCGCTCTTCGCCGCCAAGGTGCCCTACCTGTCGAGCAACACCGGGCCTAGCGACTACTCGGGCGCCAAGTGCAACCCCTACTTCTTCGGCGCGTCGTACCCGAACGATGCGTACCACGAGGCCGCGGGCAAGTTCGCGAGCGACAAGGGCTTCAAGAAGGTGGCGCTCATCGCACCCAGCTACCCCGGCGGCAAGGACGCGGCCAGCGGCTTCAAGCGCAACTTCAAGGGCGCCGTGGGCGACGAGCTCTACACCAAGCTCGGCCAGCTCGACTACTCGGCCGAGCTTGCGCAGATCCGCGCGAGTAAGCCGGATGCGCTCTATTTCTTCCTGCCCGGCGCGATGGGCGTGAGCTTCATCAAGCAGTTCGTGGGGGCGGGCCTGTCGAAGGACGTGGCGTTGATCTCCACCGCCTTCTCGGCCGACGAGGACATGATCCCCGCCGTGGGCGAGCCGATGCTCGGGCTCTTCAACACCGCGCATTGGTCCTACGACCTGGACAACCCCGCCAACCAGCGCTTCGTGGCCGAGTTCCGCCAGCAGAACAACGGGCGCAACCCCTCGTTCTATGCCGGCCAGGCCTACGACGTGCTGATGGCCATGGACGCGGCCGTGCGCGACGCCGGCGGCAAGGTGGCCGACCGGCCCGCGCTGCTCAAGGCGATCAAGGCCGCGAAGTACAAGTCGGTGCGCGGCGACTTCAGCTACGGCGCCAACAACTTTCCCATCCAGAACTACTACCTGCGCGTGATCGGCAGGGACGCGAGCGGCCGCATCACCAACAAGGTGATCGGCACCGTGCTGCAGAACTACCAGGACACCACGGCCGCCAAGTGCGCGATGAAGTCCTAGAGCAGGCCTAGTGTCTGGAGGTCTCGCGCGGGAGCTGGCCGAAGCGCTCCCGGTAGCAGGCGGCAAAACGGCTCAGATGCGAGAAGCCGCAGTCGAGCGCGATCTGCGTCACGCTCGCGCCGTCGTGCCGCGCAAGCTGCGCATGCGCCGCATCGAGCCGCATGTTGCGCAGCACCTCCATCGGCGACAGCTCGCGGTGGCGCCGGAAGAGCTGCGCCAGCGTGCGGCGGCTCACGCCCGCGGCGTCGGCCACGTCCTCGAGCGAGAGCGCCGCATCGAGCCGGCTGCGCATGAACTCCTCAGCGCGCTGCAGTTGCCGCAGGCCGGTCGCCTCCGACCCGAGGCGCAGCGCGTCGTGCCGCCGCCGCACCGAGTTGGGCCGGTGGCACAGCAGGTAGAGCATGAGGTTGTCCTCGCAGTGGGCGAGCCAGCGCGGGTCGTACGAAGGGCTGTCGCTCGCAGAAGGCAGCAGCGACGCGAGGTTGGCCACCATGCGGCACCACTGCGTGCCGGCAGCGTCGTCCAGCCTGAGGGGCATGTCGAAATCGATCTCGCCCACCTCGTCGGCATGGCGCGTGGCGAAGGCGCGGCGCGCCACCTCCTGCAGGCGGCTGAGTTCGATCTTGAGCATCAGTTGCTCGCAGTCGGCATGCCAGCGCAGCCGCACCGGCTTGTGCGCCGAGACCACCGCGCCCTGCCCCGGATGGATGTGCAGCGTCTGGCCGCCGGTGTGGATTTCGGCATGGCCGCGCAGCGGCATCTGCACCAGCACGAAGTTGCCCAGCGCATCGGGCTCGATGTCGACGTCGCAGCCATAGCGCAGGATGCACAGCGACAGTGCGCCCAGCTCGGCGCGGCAGAAGACCGAATCGACCTTGCCGTGCCCCCAGACGCTGCGGTGGTCCTTCAGTTCATGGGCGACCAGCGCATGGGTTTCGTCCGCCTCGCGCGAGCGGAACACCTCGCGTCCGTACAAGGGAGAAAGCTGCTGGCTCGACCATGCGTCCACGGGCACTCCTGGGGGTCAGGGGGTTGGAAACCGTTGTTTGCCACTGGGGGCGTGCCCGCAATCTACCGCCGGGTCGCGCTTGCCGCCATGGGGCTTGCCCCGACGTGCAAGAAGCTTGCCCGGCCCTCCCCCGGCGCACCGGTCAGACCGTGAGAACCACCTTGCCGACGTGCCCGGCGCGTTCCAGGTATCGGTGCGCCTGCACCACGTCGCCGAATGCGAACTCGCGGTCGATCCGCACCCGCAGCGTGCCGCCGGCAAGGCCCGCGTCGATGAACGCCAGCGCACGGCCGAGCGCGCCCTCGTCGCGGGGCAGGCCCATCGTGGGCGCACCCGTGTGCTCCAGCACCTTGTACACATGGAAGCGCCAGCTCTTGCGGAATTGCGCGACCGCCGGGTACTTGAACTCGGCGCCGCCCGACAGGCCGTACAGGACGTACCAGCCGCGGTGCGCGACCACGTCGCCGAGCCGCTCGACCTGCGCGCCGCCAACGCCGTCGTACACAAGCTCGACGCCTCGGCCCTCGGTGAGCGTCAACACGCGCTCGACCGCGTCTTCCTCGTCCGTGACGACCACGTGCGCGGCACCGGCATCCCGCAGCGCCTCGCGCTTGGCGGCCGTGCGGGTGACGGCGATGGCGACGATGCCCGCCGCACGCGCCATCTGCAGCGCCGCGATGCCGGTGCCCGACGACGCCCCGGTGACGAGCACCGTCTGCCCGCGCTGCAGCCGCGCCATCTCGAACATCGGAAAGTAGCCCGTGAGGTAGGCCATGTACGCGCCCGCGGCTTGCGCGGCCGACAGGCTGGGCGGATACCGCACCACATGCGTGGCCGGAAAAAGGATGCTGTCGCCGTAGGTCGGGTACAGCCCCTGGCTCGCGCCCGGCAGCACCGCGACCCGGTCCCCTACGCGCAAACCGTCGACGCCTTCGCCCACGGCTTCGATGACGCCCGCGGCCTCGTTGCCGAGGCCCGCCGGCAGCGTTGCATCCTCGATGTAGAGCCTCTCGCGCCACAGCGCATCGGCCCGGTTCAGGCCGATGGCCTGCACCGCGATGCGCACCTCGCCAGCCCCCGGTGCCGGGGTCGGGGCCTCCTCGATCTTCAGGACCTCGGCGCCCCCGAATGCGTGAAAGCGAACCATCTTGCCCATCGAAATCTCCTGCTTCAAACGATCGATGGCTCGAATCTAGAAGCCGCGGGACAATCGAGGAAATCGATTCGCGGGATATCGGCTATGCGCGCAATCGATATCTCCAGGAATACCGATGAAGCCCATCGAACTCAATCGCATCGACCTGAACCTGCTCACCGTGCTGGCCGCGCTCATGCGCGAGCGGCACGTCAGCCGCGCGGCGGAGCGGCTGAACCTCGGCCAGCCTGCGGTGAGCCATGCGCTGGCGCGGCTGCGCGAACTCACCGGCGATCCGCTGCTGGTGCGCCAGGGCCGCGTGATGGAGCCGACCGAGCGCGCGCTGGCGTTGATGCAGGGCCTGGGCCCCGCGCTCGAACAGATCGAGGCCACGTTCCGCGCGCAGGCCGACTTCGAGCCCGAGCGTGCCGCGCCGGTGTTCCGCATCGGCCTGACCGACGACCTGCAGATCGCGATGCTGCCCCGCCTGCTGCGCGCCCTCAGCGCCGAAGTGCCAGGCGCCAGGCTGGTGACGCTCACGGTCTGCTACCGCAACGCCATGCGCTATCTGGAGCAGGGAGAGGTCAGCGCGGTGATGTCTTTCCTGAAGGACCTGCCCGCCGATGCGAAGGTGCGCAAGGTCCGCACTGCGCGCTTCGCCATGCTGCGCGCCGACACCGTGCCCGGGAAGCTCTCGCTCGACGACTACTGCCGGCGTCGCCACGTGCTCGTGACCTATGCCGGCGACCTGTGCGGCACTGTCGACGAAACGCTCGGCGAAATCGGGCGGCAGCGCGACGTGGCCTTCTCGGTGCCGCAGTTCGGCAGCCTCCCCGCCGTGCTCGCCGGCACCGACCTGCTGGCCACCGTGCCCGAGCACGTGGCGCTGGCGCTGTCCGCGCAAGGCGGGCTTCGCTTCGAGGCCCTGCCTTTCGAAAGCCCCGACTACCAGATCAAGCTCGCCTGGCGCGCGGTGACGGACAAGGACTCGGCGGAGATGTGGCTGCGCAAGGCGATGCTGAGGGCCTTCAACGACTAGGATGGCAACCCTCTTCCACAGAGGACACCGCATGCCAAATACCGAGACAAACTTCGAACTGACCGCCAACGACGGCCACCCGGTGGAAGCCCATCGCTGGCAAGGCGCCGCACCGCAGGCCATCGTGCAGCTCGCGCACGGCATGGGCGAGCATTCGCTGCGCTATCGCCCGCTCGCCGATGCGCTCACGCAGGCCGGCTGCGTGGTCTACGCGAACGAGCACCGCGGCCATGGCGCCTATGCCTCGGCGAACAACGAACTGGGTGAATTCGGCCCGCGCAATTTCGCCGGCCTCGTGGACGACATGGCGCTGCTGAGCCGGCATGCGCGCGCCGCGCACCCCGGCCTGCCGCTCATCCTCATCGGCCACAGCATGGGCTCGTTCGCCACGCAGTACTACCTGGTGCGGCACAGCGAGCTGCTGTCCGGCGCGGTGCTCTCGGGCACCGCGGCGCTGGACCTGCTGGGCACCGCGCTGCAGAGCGGGTTCCGCCTCGAAGACATGAACGCCGCGCTGCCCGAGGTGCGCACGCCGTTCGACTGGCTCAGCCGAGACCCTGCGCAAGTCGACAAGTACATCGCCGATCCGCTGTGCGGCTTCACTGTCTCGGCCGAGGGGCTGGGTTCGATGTTCGCGAACCTCGAGGACCTGACGCCCACGGCCATGCAATCGCGCATCCGGTCCGAGCTGCCGCTGTACCTCTTCATCGGCGATCAGGACCCGGTCAGCAACAAGGCCGAATGGTTCTATCCGCTGGTGCAGCGCTACCGCGATGCGGGGCTGCGCGATGTGTCGTGTCATGTGTTCGGCGGCGCGCGCCACGAGACGCTGAACGAAACCAACCGGGATGAAGTCGTGGCGGTGCTGCTGGCGTGGCTTGCGCGCGTCGTGCGCAAGCCCTGAAGGCCGGGCGCTAGCCGGTTGAAGCGCCGCCATCCGGGGCGCCGCACATGCGCCGGAGGCCGACACGCCGACATGGCGAGGTCTGGTAGAACAACGCCATGGCGACTCCTCTCGCGTCCTCCATCCTCCAACTGCTGTTCGGCGTGGACATCGGCACCTCCGATGAAACCGCAGGCAATCGCTTCGCGATCGAAGGCCTCGCCTGGGGACCGGAAAAGGATGGCGCGGCCAGCATCCGCATCGATCGACTCGAAGCGACATCCCTTCAGCTCACCTCGGGGGAGCTCACGCTGGAAATCGGCCGTGTGGCCGTGCGCGGCCTCGTTGCGCAGATACGCAACGAGGCCGGCGCGCCGCAGTTGGCCGGCGTCGAGGCGCCTGAGGCCGAGTTCTCGGGCCTGAAGCTGCATGGCCCTTTGCGCGTGCCGCCGCAGCTGCACGAGGCATGGAACACCGCGCCCGCCGCCGAGGCCCTGGCCTCTCAGGCATCGGCCGACGAGACAAGCCTCGCCCCGCTCGGCACGGCCCACGGCACCATCCGCGGACAGATCACCGATGCGCACCTGCTCTTCGATGCCGATGTGACGGTGCCGGTACGCGGTGGGCAGATCGATTTCAACGACGCGACGGTCGAGCACATCGGCCCCGACTCGCGCATGGGCGTGAGCCGCCTGGGCATCTATGTCGATGCGCCCAACGGCCGCAGCTACGTCTACCAGTTCGCCTCGGCCCCGCTCGCCGGCGTGACGTTCGAACGCCGCGGCGCACTGCTGAGCCGGTGGGTCTCCGAGCGCGGCAAGCTGCAGTTGCAGGAATTCGCCGAGTCGATGCTGCGCCGGGGCCGCGGCCAGGGGCACGAGGGGCTGACCGAGCAGGCACGCCAGCTGCTGGGACGCACCTCGCTGTCCGGTGACCTGCAGCTGGGCGACGGGCGCTTCGTGCTCCCGGGATTGCGAGGCCAACTGGAAGGCCGCGACGACGGCCGCAACCGCATCGGCTTGCATTCCGAGGCCGTGGGCCGCGGCGTGACGACGGAGATCGACTCGCTGTCGGTCCGTGACGCGGCCACCGCGGCGAAGAATGCGCACCTGCGCTGCGACACGCTTCAGGCGAAGCTCAGGCTCCAGCTTGTGTCAGAAGACGCAGGGATGCGCTTCGTGCTCGATCTCGAGAGCGGAACCGCTGCAGGACTCCGGTTCGATCGAAGCGCACCCGCGGCCCAGTGAGCGCCGATCGAAAGCGCCGATCAACCACCCGCTCGCTGCACCGTCGCCCGGAAATCCGGGGACCGCGCCACCACCGCCGCGATTTCCGCCATCAACGCCCTCGCCCCGGGTGACGCCAATGCGCCCTGCCGCTGCGTCAGCCCGATCTCGCGCCGCGTCTCGTCGAGCGGAAAGTCCAGCACCACGAGGCTGCCGTCGCGTATCTCGTAGCGCAGCTGGTGCGGGGAGATCGCGGTCAGCATGTCGCTCTCCAGCAGCAGGCCGCGCAGCACGGCGAGGTCGCCGGTTTCCACTGCGGGAATCGGCGGCGCCTCGCGCGCCGACGAAAAGAACCGTTCGAGCAGTTCGCGCGAGGGCGTGTTGTGCCGCGACAGCGCCCAGGTCGCCTGCCGCAGCGCATCGAAGTCGATGCGCTTCGCATGCGCCAGCGGGTGGCCCGCGCGCGCGATCACCGAGATGCGGTCTTCGAACAGCGCTTCCTGCTGCAGGTCCTTGGCCTCGGCGGGGCTGCGCAGCGCGCCGAGGATGAAGTCGATGTCGCCGCTGCGGAGCAGCGCGGCCAGCGCGTCGTACGGGCTCTCGACCGTGGCGACGTGCAGCCGCGGATGCCGCGCGAGCAGCGAGGCGATGGCCAGCGGCAGCACCTGCGTGCGCCCGAGCGGAAGCGCGCCGACGGTCACGCTCCCCTGCAGCGTGCCTTCGCTCGCAGCGATGTCGGGCCCGATGTGGCGCAGCTCCGCGAGCACGCGCTTGAAGTGGAAGGCCACGATCTCGCCGGCCAATGTGGGCGCGAGGCCGCGCGCCTTGCGCTCGAGCAGCACAGCGCCGAGCCCGCCCTCCAGGTCCTTCAGCGCGCTGCTGATGGCCGGCTGGGTGATGCCGAATGCGCGCGCGACCACTGGCATGTTGCGCTTCTCGACCAGGCTCGCAATGACCGCGAGCCGCCTGCCGTTGAGGATCGAGGCAAACAGCGATGGCACATCGGCGGCCGCGCCGATGCCGCCGCGCGCGACGAGCTGCACGCGCGCATCCTCGAACTCGCGCTCGATGCGGCGCGCGCGCACCAGCACCAGCTCGCCGTAGGAGTTGAGCGCCATGCCGCGCGCGCGGCGGTCGAACAGCGGCCGGCCCAGCACGCTCTCGAGCTCCGAGATCGAGCGCGTGACGCCCGAGGCGACGCGGTACAGGCGCTCGTCCGCGGCCCTGGCGATGCTGCCGGCCGCGGACACGGCCGAGAACGCGCGCAGGTGGCGCAGGTTGATGGCGAGCGCGCTGCCGATCACTTTGTCTTGCTGGTTCGCCGGACTCATTTCGATCCCCGGGGTAAACCCTATCGATAAGAAAGTCTGATGTTAGGGCAACCCGAACTCACCCCACGCGAGGGCGTGTGCAACCACACTCGATGCATTCGAGCCAACAACCGATTGGGTTGCAACAAATGATCATCGACTGCCACGGCCACTACACCACCGCGCCCAAGGCGCTGGAAAACTGGCGCAACCAGCAGATTGCAGGGCTGAAAGACCCCGCGATGAAGCCCCGCGTCGCCGACCTGAAGATCAGCGACGACGAGCTGCGCGAATCCATCGAAGGCAACCAACTGCGCCTCATGAAGGAGCGCGGCAGCGACCTCACGATCTTCAGCCCGCGCGCAAGCTTCATGGCGCACCACATCGGCGACTTCGAAACCTCGTCGATCTGGGCGGCGATCTGCAACGAGCTGTGCTTCCGGGTGAGCGAGCTCTTTCCCGATCACTTCATCGGCGCGGCGATGCTGCCGCAGTCGCCCGGCGTGGACCCGCGCAGCTGCATCCCCGAGTTGGAGCGCTGCGTGCGCGACTACGGCTTCGTGGCAATCAACCTCAACCCCGACCCCTCGGGCGGGCACTGGACCTCGCCGCCGCTGTCCGACCGCCACTGGTACCCGCTCTACGAGAAGATGGTCGAGCACGACATCCCGGCGATGGTGCATGTCAGCACGAGCTGCAACGCGTGCTTCCACACCACCGGCGCGCACTACCTGAATGCGGACACCACCGCGTTCATGCAGTGCCTCACTTCCGACCTCTTCACCGACTTTCCGACGCTGCGCTTCGTGATCCCGCACGGCGGCGGCGCGGTTCCCTACCACTGGGGGCGCTTTCGCGGGCTCGCGCAGGAAATGAAGAAGCCGCTGCTCAAGGACCACCTGCTTAACAACATCTTCTTCGACACCTGCGTGTATCACCAGCCGGGCATCGACCTGCTCACGCGCGTGATTCCCGTCGACAACATCCTCTTTGCGAGCGAGATGATCGGCGCGGTGCGCGGCATCGATCCGGAGACCGGGTTCTTCTACGACGACACGCGCCGCTACATCGACGCGACGCCGATGCTCGACGCCCAGACGCGCCACAAGGTTTTCGAAGGCAACGCACGCCGCGTCTATCCGCGCCTCGACCGCGCACTCATCGCCAAAGGCCTCTGACCCATGTCCAACACCCTTCAACAACAACTTGGCGTCGTCCATCGCAACATCGTGCGCGCCGACGCGGCCGCCGTCGAAAAGCTCTCGCGCTTCGGCGTCTCGACCGTGCATGAAGCGCTCGGCCGGCTCGGCCTGATGCAGCCGCGCATCCGCCCCATCCACCCCGATGCGCGCTTCTGCGGCACGGCCGTCACCGTGCTGCTGCAGCCCGGCGACAACTGGATGCTGCATGTCGCGGCCGAGCAGATCCAGCCCGGCGACGTCGTGGTGGCCGCCTGCACCAGCGACAGCACCGACGGCTTCTTCGGCGACCTGCTGGCCACCTCGTTCAAGGCGCGCGGCTGCAAGGGCCTGGTGATCGACGGCGGCGTGCGCGACGTGCGCGACCTGAACGCGATGCGCTTCCCGGTGTTCAGCCGCGCCATCCATTCGAAGGGCACCATCAAGGCGACGCTCGGCTCGGTCAACGTGCCGGTGGTGTGCGGGGGCGCGCTGGTGAACCCCGGCGACGTGGTCGTTGCCGACATCGATGGCGTGGTGGTGGTGCCGGCAGCGCGCGCGCAGCAGGTGGCCGACGCCGCCGAAGCCCGCGAGTCCAACGAGACCGCCAAGCGCGAGCGCTTCGCCGCGGGCGAAATGGGCCTGGACATGTACGCGATGCGCGAGCCGCTGGCCAAGGCGGGCCTGCGCTACATCGACTGAAGGAGACGGCCATGGCTCGCATCATCGGCGCCGTCGCGTGCTCGCACACGCCCACCATCGGCTTCGCGTACGACAAGCAGAAGCAGCAGGACCCGGTGTGGGCGCCGATCTTCGAGGCCTTCGCGCCCGTTCAGCGCTGGCTCGCCGAGCGCAAGCCCGACGTGCTCTTCTTCATCTACAACGACCACGTCAGCTCGTTCTTCTTCGACCATTACTCGGCCTTCTCGCTCGGCGTGGGCGAGCGGCATGCGGTGGCCGACGAAGGCGGCGGCGCGCGCGACCTGCCTGCCCTCGCGGGCCATCCGGCGCTCGCGCAGCACATCGGGCGCTCGCTGGTGGCGGACGAGTTCGACATGTCGTTCTTCCAGGACCGCGCGCTCGACCACGGCGTGTTTTCGCCGATGTCGCTGCTGTGTCTGCACGAGCCCGAATGGCCCACGCCGGTGATCCCGCTGCAGGTCGGCGTGCTGCAGTCGCCCGTGCCCTCGGCGCGGCGCTGCTACCGGCTCGGGCAGGCACTGCGCCGCGCGATCGAGAGCTACCCCGAAGACCTCAAGGTGGCCATCGTCGCCACCGGCGGCCTGTCGCACCAGGTGCACGGCGAGCGCGCAGGCTTCAACAACACCGCATGGGACGCGCAGTTCCTCGACCTCATCGAGAACGACCCGGTGCGCCTGGCCGAAATGACGCAGGCCGAGCTCGCGGCGCTCGGCGGCATGGAGGGCGCCGAGGTCATCATGTGGCTGGTGATGCGCGGCGCGCTCTCGTCCAACATCCGCAAGACGCACCAGAGCTACTACCTGCCGTCGATGACGGGCATCGCGACCGCCGTCTACGAGAACCTCGCGAGCCCGCCGGTGGCCGGCGAGGTGGATCGCCACCGCCGTCACATGGATGAGCAACTGGCCGGTATCGAATCGCTGGCAGGCACGCACCCCTTCACGCTCGCGACCAGCGTGCGCGCATACCGCCTCAACAAGTTCCTGCACGGCATGACGCGGCCCGCGCATCGCGCCCTCTTCCTCGCCGATGAAGAAGCCGCGTTCGAGGCGGCGGCATTGACCCCGCAAGAACGCACGCTGGTGCGCGAACGCGACTGGCGCGGGCTCATCCACTACGGCGTGATCTTCTTCATGCTGGAGAAGCTGGGCGCGGTGGTCGGCGTCTCGAACCTGCACATCTATGCCGCCATGCGCGGCCAGACGCTGGAAGCGTTCCAGCAGACACGCAACGCGCCCGGCGCGCTGTATTCGGTGGCCGGCAAGGATGCCGCGCCGCAGACCTGGGACGCACAGCAGTCCCAACCTTCCGTGAAACCATGAAGACCTCCTCCCTCCGCCGCCCATTCCTCGCCCTCTCGCTCACCCTCGCCGGGGCGCTTGCGCTCGGCGCTTCGATCCGCGCAAGCGCCGCGGACGCCTACCCTTCCAAGCCCGTGAAGATCCTCGTCGGCTACAGCGCCGGCGGCGCGGTCGATGCCATCGCGCGTTCGGTCGGCCAGCGCATGGCGAGCATCCTCGGCCAGCCCGTGGTCGTGGAGAACAAGCCTGGCGCCGGCACCAACATCGCGATCAAGTCGCTGACCACGAGCGCGCCCGATGGCTACACGCTGCTGCTGGCGGCCAATGCGCTGGCGGTGAACCCTTCGATGTACCAGCCCGCGCCCTACGACCTGGACCACGACTTCACGCCGATCTCGATGGTCGGCCGCGTGCCCGTGGTGTTCGCGGTGCGCGAGGGCTCGCCGATCAGGACGCTGCCCGAGTTCGTGGCCGCAGCCAAGGCCAAGCCGGGCGGCGTGACCGTCGCGACACCGGGCAACGGCGCGACGCCGCACCTGGCGATGGAACTGTTCCAGCACACCGCCGGCCTCAAGCTGAGCCACGTGCCCTACAAGGGCGGCGCGCAGGCGATCACCGACGTGCTCGGCGGGCATGTCGACGTGGTGGCGGTCAATGCGCTCGAAGTGCTGCCGCTCGTGAAGGGCGGCAAGCTGAAGGTGCTCGCGGTGATGAGCACCGAGCGCTCCGCCGTGCTGCCGGGCGTGCCGACGGTGGCCGAGTCGGGCTACCCGGGGTTCGAGGCCAGCGTCTGGTATGGCTTCGTGGCGCCCGCGGGGTTGCCCAAGCCAGTGCTGGAGAAGCTGCACGATGCGGTGCAGAAGGCGATCGATTCGAAAGAGGTGCGCGAGCAGCTCGCAGCAGCCGGCGGCGTGCCGCTGCCCGGACCGACCGCGCAGTTCGAGAAGCTGCTCAAGAGCGACGCGGCCCGCTACGGCAAGCTGATCCGCGAAGCCAACATCAAGCCGGACTGACCCGCATGCCAACGCCCCTCCGGGGAATCTGCTCGATGGCGACCCGCGGGTTGCTGGACGAGCTTGCGGCCGCGTACACGCAGCGCACCGACGTGCCGGTTTCGTTCGTGGCGGTGGGCGGTGTCGAAGCCGCGCGGCGCGTGGCCGATGGCGAGCAGTTCGACGTGGTGGCGCTGGCCTCGGATGCGATCGACAAGCTCGTTGCCGCGGGCAGGCTCGATGCGGCAGGCAAGGTCGATATCGTTCGTTCGGAGGTCGGCATCGCGGTGCCTGCGGATGCACAGCCGCCCGGCATTGCCACCGAGGATGCGGTGCGCCACGCCGTCCGGGCGGCAGCCCGCATCGCCTATTCGACCGGCCCGAGCGGCGTTGCGCTGATTGCCTTGTTCGAGCGCTGGGGCATCGCCGATGACATTCGCGGTCGCCTCGTGCAGGCGCCGCCGGGCGTGCCGGTCGGCTCGCTGGTCGCGCGCGGCGAGGCTGCGCTGGGGTTCCAGCAGATGAGCGAATTGATCGGCGTCGAAGGCATCCGGTTGCTCGGCCCGCTGCCGCCGGAAATCCAGATCGTCACGACTTTCTCCGCGGCACTGGGCCTCGGCGCTGCGCAGCCGGCCGAGGTGCGCAGCCTGCTCGACTTCATGGCCTCGGACGACAGCGCCGAAGCCAAGCGCCGCCACGGCATGGCGCCCGCCCCTCAGAGGTAACGCACCTCGGCCGGCACCTCGAACCAGTTGTTGTTGCGCCCGTCCATGTGGCGCACCGGGGCGGTCGAGAGTTCTTCCAGCGTCGCGTCGTCCAGGCAGGTCACGTTCACGCTGACGTAGGCGCCGCCGATCTCCGGCACGTTGCCGCGCCCGAACGACTTGATGCCGCAGGTCCTGCAGAAAAGATGCTCCGCGCTGTACGAACCGAACTGGTAGCTCGACAGGTCCTGTTCGCCCGAGAGGAGCGTGAAGTCTTCGGGCTTGACGATCGCGCCCCAGCCGCGGGACTTCATGCAGATCGAGCAATTGCACTTGCCGGTGCCTGCGGCCAGGTCGATCAGGGCCTGGAAGCGAACCTTGCCGCAGTGGCAGCTGCCGTTGTATGTCTTCTTCATGGGAATGTCCTTGGAGCGGTTGGAGAGAAACCCGAGGCTACGACCCATTGCGGACAGATTCTGTCCTCGATCCGGGGCATCATGCGGCCCATGCTGTCTGCCTCCGCACGCCTGATCCGCCTCCTCTCCCTGTTCCAGGCCCAACGCTCCTGGACGGGCGCCGGGCTGGCCGAACGCCTCGAGATCACCGAACGCACGCTGCGCCGCGACGTCGACCGCCTGCGCACCCTCGGCTACACGGTCGATTCGACCTCGGGCGTGGCCGGCGGCTACCGGCTGGGCGCGGGCACCGCCCTGCCCCCGCTGCTGCTGGAAGACGAAGAGGCCATTGCGGTGGCGCTGGGCCTGGGCAACCCGAGCGACGGCAAGGGCGACATCGAGAACGCCTCGATGCGCGCGCTGGCCAAGCTGGAGCAGTTGATGCCGCCGCGCCTGCGCAAGCGCCTGGACAGCGTGCGCGCGTCGGTGGTGCCGATCGCGCGCGGCAAGTCGGAAGTGCGGCTGAAGGCGGTCACGCTGTTCGCAGAAGCCTGTACCGACCGGGCCGAATTGCGCTTCGACTACCGCGACCACCACGCGAAGGCGACCGCGCGCACGGTGGAGCCGCACCGCGTGGTGCAGACGGGCCAGCGCTGGTACCTGCTGGCCTGGGACACGGCGCGCGAAGACTGGCGCACCTTTCGCCTCGACCGCATCGTGGCGCCCGTGCCGACAGGCGCGCGCTTCGCGGCACGCAGGCTGCCGCACGGCGATGTGGCGGCGTACATGGAGCAGGCGCTGCGGATCTCGCCCTACCTGCACTACGCGCGCATCGTGGTGCATGCGCCGGCCAAGGCGCTCGAGGCGCACCTGGGCTGGGTGGGCGGCGTGCCGGAGGCGATCGACGAAGGCACGACGCGCATTTCAACCGCGGCCAATTCGCTGGATGCGCTGGCCGTCTGGCTCGGTTGCCTCGGGCACGACTTCGAGGTCGAAATACCGAACGAACTGGTCGAACACATCGCGCGCGTGGCCGAGCGGCTCGGCAAGGCTGCACGCAGGCGATCAGGAGCGCGGGTCAGCGCAGCGCAAACGCCAGCGTGACCGCGCCGAGCGCCAGCAGCCCAAGCCCGGCAATGAACACAACCTCCCCCCAGGTCTCCAGCCGCACGCCCGAGCGGCGCGAACGCATCGAGATGAACGACAGCAGCGCGCTGGCCAGGAAGACCAGCGCGTCGATGGCAAGGAGCCTGTCGATCAGGAGCCGCATGTCGTCGCGCGGTCCGAGGTGGCCGATCGACATGACGGTCATGCACACGCCGATCATCGTGGCCGACGTGGGCAGGATGTGCGCGGAGAGGCCGCTGGCCGCCGCGCGCTCCTGAACCACGACGAGGGGCCGTTGGCCTGGCGGCTTCATCCGCTGCGCCCTGCGGTCAGCCGATGCGAACCGGGACGAAGATCTTGTCTTCGCCGCGCTGGATCAGGAGCGCCACCGACTTGTTGGTGGCCTTCGCCACCACCTCGCGCACCTGCTCCAGGCTCTGCGCCGGCGTGCCGTTGATGGCCAGCAGCACGTCGCCGGCCTGCACGCCAGCCTGTGCCGAGGGGCCCGCCGCGTCTTCGATCAGGAGGCCGCTCTCGACGCCGGCCTCGCGCTTCTCCTGCGGCTGCAGGGGGCGCAACGCCAACCCGAGCTTGCCCTGGCCCGTGCCGGTGTCGGCCTTGGCCACCTGGGCCGGCTTGTCGCTGGCATCGCCCAGCTTGGCCTGCAGCTCCTGGCGTTCGCCCTGGCGCCACACCTCGAGGGTGACCTTCTTGCCCGGCGCCTGCTGGCCGATCACCGCGGGCAGGTCGCCCGAGGAGACGATGGCCTGGCCGTCGACCTTGCGGATCACGTCGCCCGCCTTCAGGCCCGCCTTGTCGCCGGGGCCGCCCTTCTCGATGTTCGAGACCAGCGCGCCTTCGGGCTTGTCGAGCTTGAACGAATCGGCGAAGGCCTGGTTCACCTCCTGCACCGCGACGCCCAGGCGCGCGTGCGAGGCCTTGCCGGTCGCGACGATCTGGTCCTTCACCTGCACGGCGACGTCGATCGGGATCGCGAACGACACGCCCTGGTAGCCGCCGCTGCGGCTGTAGATCTGCGAGTTGATGCCGACCACCTCGCCGCGCGTGTTGAGCAGCGGGCCGCCGGAATTGCCCGGGTTCACCGCGACGTCGGTCTGGATGAACGGCACGTAGCTGTCGTCGGGCAGCGACCGGCCCTTGGCGCTCACGACGCCGGCGGTCACGGTGTTCTCGAAGCCAAAGGGCGAGCCGATGGCCAGCACCCATTCGCCGACCTTCAGGTCCTTGGTGTTGCCAAGGGCCAGCACGGGCAGGTTCTTCGCATCGATCTTCAGCACGGCGATGTCGGTCTTGGCATCGGCGCCCAGCACCTTGGCGCGGTATTCGCGGCGGTCGGTCAGCTTGACGGTGACCTCCTTGGCGTCCTTCACGACGTGGGCGTTGGTGATGATGATGCCGCTCGGGTCGACGATGAAGCCCGAACCCTGTGCGCGCACCGGCACGTCGCGTTGTTGCTGGTGGCCGCGCGGGCTCTGGCCCTGGAAGCGGCGGAAGAACTGGAACATCGGGTCTTCGGGGTCGATGCCCTGGATCTCGGCCGCGGCTTCGTCGTCGGACGCCTTCATGGTGCCGGTCACGCTGATGTTGACCACGGCGGGGCCGTCGCGCGAGGTGATGGTCGAGAAGTCGGGCAGCGTCACCATCGCGGGGGCCGCGGCGATGGGGGTGGCGTTGGTCGGTGCGCTCACGGCGCTGGTGTAGGCGCCGGCACCGATGGCGCCGATCACGCCGGCGCTCGCCAGGGCGATCACCAGGGCGCGGGGGGAAGTCAGGCGGGTGTTCATGGGTCGGTTCCTTTCAGTTGCGTTTGGACGCAAAACACGATGAAAGGAATGTCGTTGCGCTGACTTAAGCGCCGCTTAAACGGGAGTTGCTCTCTCTTCCCCTGGGAGATGTTGGTGTGAAGGCATCGGCCTTGACCCAACCGCCGCACCTCATCGGGCGCAGGGCACCCTCACCCCAGCCCTCTCCCCGAGGGCGAGGGAGCGAATACGACGCGCACGCGCAGCCCGCCGAGACTGGGGGATTTCTCCAGCGTCACCGTGGCGCCGTGCAGGTCGGCAATCGACTTGACGATGGCCAGCCCGAGGCCGCTGCCGGGCGCCTGCGGTTCGCCCGAACGGTAGAAGCGATCGAGCACGCGCTCGCGCTCCACCTCGGGCAGGCCGGGGCCGCTGTCGTCCACGCTGAGTTCGACCGCATCGCCGAGCCTGGCGATGCCGATGTCGACGCGCCCCTCCTCGGGCGTGTACTTGACCGCGTTGTCGAGCAGGTTGCGCAACAGCATGCGCAACGCCTCGGGCTGGCCTTCGACCACCGCGGCATCGGCATGGGCGACACCGATGTCGATGCGCCGGGCCTGCGCGGCCGCCACGGCATCCGAAATCGCCAGCCGCGCCACTTCGGCCAGATCGACCGGCTCCGGCTTCGCACCGGCCGCCATGCTGGCCTCGTGCCGCGCCAGCGCGAGCATCTGCTCGACCAGCCGCGTCGAGCGGTCGATGCCCGCGACCAGCCGGCTCACAGCGATGTCGCGCGCGGCATCGTCGGGCGCGCGCTGCAGGCCCTGCACCTGCAGCTTCAATGCCGCGAGCGGCGAACGCAGCTCGTGCGCGGCATCGGCGACAAAGTGCTTCTGCGCATCGAAGGCGTGGCGCACCCGGCCGAACAGCAGGTTGAGCTCCTGCACCAGCGGGCGCACCTCTTCGGGCAGGCCTTCTTCGCTGACCGGCGAAAGATCGTCGGCCTGCCGCGAGGCCACCTGCTTCCTCACGCGCGCCACCGGCGCGAGCGAGCGGCTCACGACCCACCACACGACCAGCATCAGGAGCGGCGCCATCAACGCGACCGGCGCGATGGTGCGCAGTGCCAGCGTGCCGGCCATGCTGCGCCGCGCCGCCATGTCCTGCGCCACCTGGATCACGAGGCCGCGCGTCTGCATCGAGAACACGCGGTAGGTGGTGCCACGTGCGCGCACGTCGGCAAAGCCCAGCACCGCGAGCTGCGGCAGCGCCGCCTGCTCGGCGGACTCGAAGACACGCACGCCGTCGGCGGTCCACACCTGCACCACGAAGTCGAAGTTCTGCTCGCCCCCGCCGATGCCGCCGACGGCCGCGCTGGGCGGCAGGCCCGAGCGCAGCGACATCGCCATCTGCTGCATGTGGTAATCGAAGATGTCGTCGGCCTCGTGCAGCACCGTGCGGTAGGCCACCAGGGCCTGCGCGCCGGCGGCCAGCACGATGGCCGCGAGCAGGAACCACAGCAGGCGCGCGCGCAGCGATCCGGTCAGCGAGCCCATGATCCTGCTCATGCGCACTCCCTCCGTGGGACGACACGGAACCGGCTTTGCCGGGCCGTTGGCGTCGCCCCCGGCAGGGGGTGGGCGAAGCGACACGAAGTACGCGAAGCCTGGGGGCGAGTCATATTTTCGGCACCATGTAGCCGACGCCGCGGACGTTGCGGATGAATTCGGCGCCGAGTTTCTTGCGCAGGCCGTGCACGTAGACCTCGACCGCATTGCTGCTGATCTCGTCCTTCCAGCTGTAGAGCTTTTCCTCGAGTTGGGCGCGCGAAAGCACCATGCCAGGGCGCGCCAGCAGCGGCTCGAGCACCGCCCATTCGCGCGCCGACAGCACCACCGGCTGCCCGGCCACCGTGACCTCGCGCGTGGCCGGGTTGATGCTCACGCCCATGTGCTCGTACACCGGCTCGGCGCGCCCGGCCGCGCGGCGCAGCAAGGCGCGGATGCGGGCCAGCAGCTCGTCGAGGTCGTAGGGCTTGAGCACGTAGTCGTCGGCGCCGGCATCGAGCCCTTCGATGCGCTGCTGCACCGAGTCGCGCGCGGTGGCGATCAGCACCGGCATGCGCTGCTTGCGGGCGCGCAGGCTGCGCAGCACTTCCAGGCCGTCGCGGCGCGGCACGCCCAGGTCGAGCAGCACCAGGTCGTATTGCTGGGTGCGCAGGGCCGACTCGGCGGCCTCGCCGTCTTTCACCCAGTCCACCGCGTATTGCTCGGCGCGCAGCAGGTCGAGCACGGCCTCGCCGATCATCACGTCGTCTTCGAGAAGCAGGAGTCGCATGGTTGTGTTCCGTTGTACGGTCTGCGGGATTCGAGGCAGTGGCCGTGGCGAAGTTCAGTTGAGAGGCTCAGAGGCAATTCGGCGCGACCGAGCAGGTTTGCGGGGATGAGCGGTCATGTCGGATTGCCTCTCAGCCTCTCAGAGCAGCGACCGGACTTCGCGCGCGGCCTCGAACAGAAGCGGCAGCATCTCGCGCTGCAGGGCCTCTTCCTGGTAGCGCGTGCCCGACAGCACCACGTTGAGCGCGGCCACCGTGTGGCCCTGCATGTCGCGCAGCGGCACCGCGAGCGCCTGCACGCCGAGCTCGTGCTCCTCGCTGGCAAAACAATAGTCGTCCTTGCGCGTGCGGGCAATCAGCTGCCGCAGGCCCCGCGCCTGCGTGACGGTGTGCGGTGTCAACCGCGCCAGGTGCCGCCCCTTGAGCCACTGCGTGAGCTGTGCGGCGGGCATCGCCGCCAGCAGCACGCGTCCGGTGGATGTCGCATGCGCCGGCAGCCGCGCGCCCAGGTGCAGGCCGTAGGCCAGCACCCGCGTCGGCGTGCCGTAGCTGCCGCTGCGCGCGACGATGACCACCTCTTCGCCGTCGAGCACCACGGCGGAGAACGATTCGCCGGTCTGCGCCGCGAGGCGGTTGAGCGTGGGTTGCAGCGCGCGCGGCAGGCGCGACGAGGCGAGGTAGCTGCCCGAGAAGCGAAGCACCTTGGGCGCCATCCAGAAGTAGCTGCCGTCGGTCTCCAGGTAGCCCAGGTGGGCGAGCGTGAGCAGGTGGCGGCGGGCGGCGGCGCGCGTGAGGCCGGCGCGCTCGGCGGCCAGCGTGGCATTGAGCCGCTGGCGCTCGGTGTCGAAGCTTTCGAGCACCGCCATTCCCTTGGCGATGCCCTCGATGAAATCGGCCTTGGCGATGGTCATTCGGGGTTTCCGTCGAACTGTTGCGCGATCATCGCGCACGCGTTCGCATGATCGCACAGAGCCTCCGAATGCCGTGAACCAGGCGGCCGGCCGCGCCCTACGCTTGGCAAAACCTCTATCGGAGACACGAACATGCGCACCCAGGTCGCGATCATCGGCGCGGGCCCCGCCGGCCTTCTGCTCGGTCAACTGCTTTTCAAGGCAGGCATCGACAGCGTCATCGTCGAACGCCAGAGCGGCGAGTACGTGCTCGGCCGCATCCGCGCCGGCGTGCTCGAACAGGTGACGATGGACCTGCTGGCGCGCGCCGGCGTCGATGCGCGCGCCCGCTCCGAAGGGCTGCCGCACGAAGGCATCGAGTTGCTCTTCAAGGGCGCGCGCCACCGCATCGACATGCACGGCCTCACGGGCGGCAAGCAGGTCACGGTGTACGGCCAGACCGAGGTGACGCGCGACCTGATGGAAGCGCGCACGGCCGAAGGGCTCACCACGATCTACAGCGCGGCGAATGTGAGCCTGCACGATTTCGACTCGGCCAAGCCGCGCGTGCGCTACGAGAAAGACGGGCAGACGCACGAGATCGAATGCGACTTCATCGCCGGCTGCGACGGCTACCACGGCGTGAGCCGCGCGAGCGTGCCGGCCGATGCGATCCAGACCTACGAGAAGGTCTACCCCTTCGGCTGGCTCGGCGTGCTGGCCGACGTGCCGCCGGTGTCGCACGAACTGATCTACGCGAACACGGAGCGCGGCTTCGCGCTGTGCAGCATGCGCAGCGCCACGCGGTCGCGCTACTACGTGCAGGTGCCGACCGAAGAGCGTGTCGAGAACTGGAGCGACGAAGCCTTCTGGAACGAGCTGCGCGCGCGGCTCGACCCCGAGGCCCGCGAGCGGCTGGTGACGGGCCCCTCGCTGGAGAAAAGCATCGCACCGCTGCGCAGCTTCGTTGCCGAGCCGATGCGCTTCGGCGCGCTCTTCCTCGCGGGCGACGCGGCGCACATCGTCCCGCCGACCGGCGCGAAGGGGCTGAACCTCGCGACGGCCGATGTGGGTTATCTCTCGCGTGCGTTCGAGATTTTCTACGCGGAGAAGTCGGCCTCGGCGCTCGATCGCTATTCGGACCTGTGCCTGCGCCGCGTCTGGAAGGCCGAGCGCTTCTCGTGGTGGTTCACCTCGCTGATGCACCGCTTTCCCGAAACGGGCGCCTTCGGCCAGAAGATCCAGGAGGCCGAGCTCGACTACCTCGTGCATTCGCACGCGGCCTCCACCGCACTGGCGGAAAACTACGTGGGGCTGCCGCTCGAGGATTTCTAGGCAGCCCGCTGCTCGAGCGTGGCCTTCATCGCCTCGCCGCCCTTGGCCATCATCGGCTCGACGTAGGCGGCGAATTCGTCGGGCAGCACGTCGGTGATCCAGACGAAGCGCGATCGGCCTTCACCTTCGGCAAACACCTGCGCGGATGCGTGGTGGTGGCTCGCCTTGCCATCGGTGATGGTGTAGGCCAGCCGGCGGTTCGCCTCGTCGATGCCTACCAGCAGTTCGCGCGCGACGAGCCCGTTGGCAAAGCTCACGATGCGGGCGCCCTGCCCGTCCAGCTTGCAGCCGGTGAGGAAGCCGGGCGCAAGGCGCGTGTGCACCGCACCGAAGTCGCGAAGGGCCTCCCAGACCCGCGCCGCGTCGGCCTCGACGGTGAATTCCTTGTAGATGGTTGCCATGGTGTGTCTCCGCGCCTGCGCGCCTAGGGGCAGACCGCCTCGACGTTGTTGCCATCGGGGTCGATCAGGAAGGCGGCGTAGTAGGTCGGGCTGTAGTCGGCGCGCGGGCCGGCGCCGCCGTTGTCTGTGCCGCCGGCCTCCAGGCCCGCCTTGTGGAAGGCCGCAACGGCCTCGTGATCGGGTGCGCGAAACGCGATGTGCGTGCCCGGGCCGTTGGCGTTTTTCGCGCCCTTGTCTGCATAGAGCCAGAGGGCTGGTGCGTCGGCCGGGCCGATGCCGGCATAGCTGTCGTCGTGGGGGCCCGGCACATGGCCGAGCGGTGCGAGCGCGGCTTCGTAGAAGCGCCGGCTCGCGGCGAGGTCTTTGACTTTCAGTCCGATGTGGTCGTACATGGCGATGACTTCCTGCTTGATGAATGAACCAGGCGGTCATCATCGAGCAGGGTCGCCATGCGGTCTTGGAGAATCTTGCGATCGCCCTTGGCGGCCTGGCGAAAGCCCCGGGGCGACACCCCGGCCGCCCGGTGGAAGGTGCGAACGAAGTTGCTGAGGTCGGCAAACCCGACGTCCAGCGCCACCTCGGTCACGGGGCGGTCGTCGTCCGCCAGCAGGCGCGCCGCATGGCGCAGGCGCGAGCGGACCAGGTACTGGTGCGGCGTCACGCCGAGCACCTGCGAGAACAGGCGCAGGAAATGGAAAGGGCTCAGGCCCGCCTCGGAGGCCGCGCCTTCGAGGCCGATGTCGTCGTGCGAATTGGCGTCGATCCACATCGCGGCATCCACGGCGCGGCGCCTGTCGCGCGGCGCGGCGGACTGCGGCGCCGGCTTGCCGCGCCCGCCCACCACTTCGACGAAGCGGCTGGCGAACCACATGCCCAGCTCGTCCAGGCCGATGTCGCTCTCGCCCTCGGCCGCGACCTGCGCGAGTTCGCCGAGCACCATGAGTTCGGGCAACGGCGGAAGCCCTGCCGTGCGCCAGGTCTGCCTGTCGCCGCCGACCAGGTCGACGAAGCCGGGCGAGAGGTGGAATGCCAGGCACTCGTCGCCGCAGATGTGGTGGTCGTGGGTGCAGACGTACTCGTCGCCCGGGCAACCCACCAACACCGAGCCGGCGACCAGTTCATACGCATTGCCGCGCGTGCGGTAGCCGAAGCTGCCTTTGCGCACGTAGGAGACCGAGTAGTCCTCGTGCATCTCGGTGAACGACGGCGCACCGGGGCCCGCGTCGCAGCGGTAGCTGGACACGCGGATCGGGTCGGTCTGCAGTTCGGTGGTGATGAGCATGGCTTCTGTGCCCCTCCAACACCTTGTCGTGGAAGGCGCTCAGTCCACCGTGTGCATGGCCGCCCACACCCGCGACGGGCTCAGCGGCATGTGCAGGCGAGGCGCGGTCGCAGCGAGGCCGTTGCGCGCGAAGGCATCGGCCACCGCGTTCACGATGGCCGGCGTGGCGCCGATGGTGCCCAGCTCGCCCACGCCCTTCACGCCCAGCGGGTTGTTGGTGCAGGGCGTCGATTCGTCCATTTCCATGTTGAACATGGTGTCGACGATGTCGGCGCGCGGCGCGACGTAGTCCATCAGGCTGCCGGTGACTGGTTGGCCGGTTTCTTGGTCGTACACCACCTGCTCGTACAGCGCCTGTCCGATGCCCTGCACCGCGCCGCCTTCGAGCTGGCCACGCACGATCATCGGGTTGATCACGCGGCCCACGTCGTTGACCGAGCTGTAGGCCACCACGCTGATTTCGCCGGTGGGCGGATCGAGCTCGATCTCGCAGATGTGGCAGCCGTTGGGCCAGGTCGGGCCGGCCACGGTGCTGGTGGAGTCCACGAAGATCTCGCGGTCGGGCTGCTTGCCCGCGAGCGTGAAGAGGTCGAGTTCCAGGTCGGTGCCGGCCACCGAGAAGCTGCCGCGGCTGTAGATGATGTCGTCGATGGCGGCCTCGAACTCCTGCGCCGCGAGCTCGCGCGCTTTGTCGATGGTGCGCTCCGCGCCGATGCGCACGGCCGAGCCGCCGGTGAAGAGCGAGCGCGATCCGGCGCTGCCGAAGCCGTCGCCGCGGTCGGTGTCGCCCAGCACGACGCGCACCTTCTCGATGGGCACGCCGAAGGCATCGACTGCCAGTTGCGCGAGCGAGGTGGCAATGCCCTGCCCCATCGCGTTGACGGCTGAGAACACCTCGATCACGCCATCGGCCTGCACCGACACGGTGACGCGCTCCTCGAACACGTTGCCGCCGGTCCATTCGAGGAAGGTGGCGATCCCGAGGCCCCGGTGCTTGCCGTTCTTCGCGGAGTCGGCGGCGCGCGCCTCGAAGCCCTGCCAGTCGGCCAGCGTGAGGGCCTGGTCCATCACCGACTCGAAATTGCCGGTGTCGTAGACCTGCGCCATCGGGTTCTTGTACGGCATCTGGTCAGGCTGGATGAAGTTCATCCGGCGCAGGATGATGCGGTCGATGCCGGTCTGGCGCGCGGCCTCGTCCATGAGGCGTTCGATGGTGAAAATGGCTTCGGGCCGGCCCGCACCGCGGTAGGCGCCGGTGGGCGCGGTGTTGGTGAGCACCGCCTTGAAATGGAAGTCGATGGTCTGGATGTCGTAGACGCTGGTCTGCACCCAGGGGCCGATGAGCAGCTGGATCGCGACGCCCGTGCCGGTGGCGTAGGCGCCCACGTTGGCCAGCGTCTTGATGCGCAGCGCGAGGATCTTTCCCTCGGCATCGAGCGCGAGCTCGGCCCGCGCCTCGATGTCGCGGCCGTGCGCGCTCGAGAGGAATTCTTCGCTGCGCTCGGCCACCCACTTCACCGGGCGCTGGACCTGCAGCGCGGCGAAGGCGACCGCGATGTCTTCGGGATAGGCGCCGGTCTTCATGCCGAAACCGCCGCCCACGTCGCCCACCACCACGCGCACCTTTTCCTTGGCAAGCCCGATGGCGGCACACACGGAATCGCGCACGCCCGAGGGCATCTGCGTGCTCATGCGGATCGTGAGGCGGTCGGTCTTGGCGTCGTGCGCGGCGAGCACAGAGCGCGGCTCGATGGTGAGCGCGACCACGCGCTGGTTGATGACGTCGAGCGCCACCACGTGGGCGGCCTCGGCGAAGGCGGCGGTTGCCGCCTCGCTGCTGCCGTGGCGCATTTCGGCGGCGATGTTGCCGGTGGCCTCTTCGCACAGCTGCGGCGCGCCTTCGGCGGTGGCGCTGGCGAGGTCGACCACCATGGGGAGGTCTTCGTAGTCGACCATCACGGCCTCGGCGGCGTCGCGCGCCTGCTGGACGGTGTCGGCAATCACCGCGGCCACCGCCTCGCCCACGAAGCGCGTGCGTTCGCTCGCCAAGGCATGGCGCGGCGGGCTGGCGCTGTCGCCGCCGTCGGCACGCTTGAACCCGGCGGCGCCCGGCATCGGCTTGACCTCCGCGGCCACCAGGTCGGCGCCGGTTATGACGCGCAGCACGCCAGGCATGCCGGCGGCCGTGCTCGTGTCGATGGAAACGATGCGTGCGTGCGGATAGGGAGAGCGAAGGAAGACGAGATGCGCCTGGTCGGGGAGCGTGACGTCGTCCGTGTAGCGTCCTGCGCCTGCCAGCAGGCTTTCGTCTTCGAGGCGGCGCACCGCCTGGCCGCTGCCAAAGCGGGTGGGGTTCAGTTCAGTGGTCAACGTGGTCCTCTTGTGCTGATCCCCGGCGGGCAACGTTGGCCAACTGGATCCGCTTTTGGGGGGCAAATAGATGCAGCACTATATGGGCTTCGGGAGTTCTTGTCCGCTAGGACAACAGCCTGTGGCGCACGAACCGCAATCGTTTGCGACTCTTGACCGCGCGGCGGGCATTTTCACCTATCCGCAGGGCCTGCGACCGAAGCCGTGTATACCTACGGCCATGCGACAACTGCCCTGGCTCGAACCCGGAGACACCCTGCCCGACCCGGCATCGGCATGGGGCGTGGCCGACCCCGTTCCCGGCCTTCTTGCGGCGGGGGGCGCGCTCGACGTCGATACGCTGGTGCAGGCATACAGCCGCTGCGTCTTCCCGTGGTTCAGCGACGACCAGCCGATCCTGTGGTGGAGCCCCGACCCGCGCATGGTGCTGCAGGTGGCCGATTTCAGGCTGCACCGGTCGCTTCGCAAGACCCTGGCCCGGTTCGCGTACACCCCGGGCTGCGAGGTGCGCATCGACCATGATTTCGCGGCGGTCATCAAGGCCTGCTCGCTCTCGCCGCGCGTGGGGCAGTCGGGAACGTGGATCGTGCCGGACATGGTGGAGGCCTATACCCGGTTGCACGCGGCGGGCCATGCGCACAGCGTGGAGACCTGGATCGACGGCCAACTCGCGGGCGGCCTCTACTGCGTGGCGCTCGGCCGTGCGGTGTTCGGCGAGTCGATGTTCACCCGCCGCCCGGACGCCTCGAAGATCGCGCTGGCTGCGCTGGTGAGCCTGTGCCGCAGCGCCGGCGTGCAGATGATCGACTGCCAGCAGAACACCGCCCACCTCGCCAGCCTCGGCGCCCGCGAGATGCCGCGCAATCGCTTCGTCGCCCATGTGGCCAAGGCCCGGGAACAGGAGGGGCCACGATGGCAATTCGAGCCCGTATACTGGACCGAACTCCTTTCCGCGCGACCTCTTTCACCGACGTGACGCACCTCAAGGATCTCCCGCTTCACACGCTGCAGTTCTATGCGACGGCGCCCTATCCCTGCAGCTATCTGCCGGATCGCCAGGCCCGGTCGCAGGTGGCCACGCCCAGCCACCTGATCCACAACGACGCATATTCCGACCTCGTGCTCAGCGGGTTCCGGCGCAGCGGCATGTTCACCTACCGGCCCTACTGCGACGGCTGCCGCGCCTGCATTCCGCTGCGCGTGCTGGCCAACAGCTTCCAGCCCACGCGCAGCCAGCGTCGCGCCGCCAAGCAGCATGCCGACCTGCAGGCGCGCGTGCTCAAGCTCTGCTTCGTGCCCGAGCACTACCAGCTTTACCTGCGCTACCAGAACGGCCGCCACGCGGGCGGCGGCATGGACCACGACAGCATCGATCAGTACACCCAGTTCCTGCTGCAGAGCCGGGTCAACTCGCGGTTGGTGGAGTTCCGCGAGACGCTGGCGGACGGCAGCGCGGGTGCGCTCAAGATGGTGTCGATCCTCGACGTGCTGAACGACGGCATCTCGGCCGTCTACACCTTCTACGAGCCGGATACCCGCGCAGCGCCGGGCCGCCCCGAGCAAGCGGACGGCCCCCTCGGGGGGCAGCGAGAGCACGCAGTGCCGAGCGTGGGGGCCACATCCACGGGCTACGGCACCTACAGCGTGCTCTGGCAGATCGAGCAGGCGCGCAAGCTGGGCTTGCCGCACGTCTACCTCGGCTACTGGATCGAGCGCAGCCCCAAGATGCACTACAAGGCGCGCTTTTCTCCGCACGAAGTACTGGTGGATGGACATTGGCAGCCATCCGGCGATTTCACAAGGTAAAATGGCGCTCGGTCATCACCGCACAGCGCCATGAGAAAAAACCAATCCGACGTTCCTGCCGTTCCCGTGATCCAGGTGATCGAGCGCATGTTCGCGCTGATCGACGTCCTGGCGTCTCGTGAGGAGGCCATCTCCCTGAAGGAAATCAGCGAGAAGACCGGGCTGCATCCTTCGACCACGCACCGCATCCTCAACGACCTGGCGGTCGGCCGCTTCGTCGACCGGCCAGAGGCTGGCAGCTACAGGCTCGGCATGCGCCTGCTGGAGCTGGGCAACCTGGTGAAGGGCCGGCTCAACGTGCGCGACGCTGCGCTCGGCCCGATGCGCGAGTTGCACAAGCTCACGCAGCAGCCGGTGAATCTCAGCATGCGCCAGGGCGACGAGATCGTCTACATCGAGCGCTCGTACAGCGAGCGCTCGGGCATGCAGGTCGTGCGCGCCATCGGCGGGCGCGCGGCGCTGCATCTCACCTCCACCGGCAAGCTTTTCCTGGCGGCCGACGACCCGGCACGGGTGCGCAGCTACGCCACCCGCACGGGCCTGGCGGGCCATACCCGCAACAGCATCACCCAACTGCCCGCGCTCGAGCGCGAACTGTCGAAGGCGCGCCAGTACGGCATCGCCCGCGACAACGAGGAACTCGAACTGGGTGTGCGCTGCATGGCCGCCGGCATCTACGACGACCAGGGCAAGCTGGTGGCCGGGCTGTCGATCTCGGCACCGGCCGACCGGCTGGACGAAGGCTGGCTGCCCAAGCTGCAGGCAACCGCCAACGAAATCTCGGGCGCGCTGGGATTCAAGGACGGTATGGCTGCGGCGACGACGCTCCCTTCCCCGTCAGGCGGAACGCCTCCAGCGAGCGCCTGACCCTCTTTGCAAGGGCTTTGAAAGACAAAACGGGCCCGAGGGCCCGTTTTCTTTTTGGCGGCCGCTATCGCGGCGCGGTGGCTCAGCCAGCGACCTGGTAGGTCACGTTGCGCGAAGCAGCCGGCGAGCCCGGGATGGCATGCGTTGCCTCGACCCAGCGGCGAACGCGCTCTGCATCGGCGATGCGGCTGAACTTGCCGGCCGAATCCAGGAACACCATGATCAGCTTGCGACCGGCAACCTTGGCCTGCATCACGAGGCATTGGCCGGCTTCGTTGATGAAGCCCGTCTTCTGCACGCCGATTTCCCAGTCAGGGCTCTTCACGAGGCGATTGGTGGTGTTGAACTGCAGCACGCGGTTGCCGACCTCGACCTGGTATTCAGGCGAGGTGGAGAGCGAGCGCACCGTGGCATCGGAATAGGCGGCGTTGACCAGCAGCGCCAGGTCTTGCGCACTCGATTGGTTGCGGCTCGACAGGCCCGTGGGCTCCACGTAGCGCGTGTCCTTCATGCCGAGCATCTTGGCCTTGGCATTCATGATGCTCACGAAGGTCGTGAGGCCGCCCGGATAGGTGCGGCCCAGCGCATGCGCCGCGCGGTTTTCGCTCGACATCAGCGCCAGGTGCAGCAGTTCGCCGCGCGACAGCGTCGAGCCGATGGTCAGGCGCGAGCGGCTGCCCTTTTCGGTATCGACGTCGTCCTGGGTGATGGTGATCAGTTCGTCGTTCGGCAGATGGGCTTCGCTGATGAGCAAGCCGGTCATCAGCTTGGTGAGCGACGCGATCGGCAGCACGGCGTGATCGTTCTTGCTGAACAGCACTTCATGCGTGTCTTGGTCGATCACGAGAGCGACGCTCGACTTCAGGTCGAGCGCATCGTCCGTGCCGTGCAGGCCGGCCATCTGGCCGAAGGACTGGCGGGGAGGCGCCTCGACGCGCACCACCGAGCGGCGCTGGACCGCCACCACGGTCTTGCCGTTCTTCTTGCGGATCGTGGCCACCACGTTGCGACCACCGCGAACGACCTTGTCGACCTTTTCATTTCGCTCGGCACGCCCGCCGCGAGAGGCGACCGCGGCGACGCGTGCTCCCTTGGCAGAGGCGTTGCGCTTGACTTCGACCGGCACCGGCCCCTTCGCCTTCTTGGAGGCAGCGGCATTGGCGGTCTTGGCGGCGGCGGGCTTTTCTTTCTTCGCGGCCTGGGCGCCAGGCAGCAAAAACGCCGTGGCACAGAGCGCGACGGCGATGAATTTGAATGCGGGTAGGAACCGCTGGCTGGAAACTCGGCGGAGACGGGCTTCAGGCATTAATAAATCTCCAGCGGCGACAAACGAGGACCGCAGTGTATCGAATTCAAAAAAGACACGCAATATCAGTTACTTGCATCCTCTTCTTCATTCGAATACCAAGGAACGCCTGAAAACCTAACCTTGCGCTGCAACTCTCTCAGATTGGCTCTGTAACTTATTGAGAGCACTCAAATAAGCCTTTGCCGAAGCAACCACGATGTCCGGGTCTGCACCCACACCGTTGACCACCCGCCCTGCGTTTTGTAACCGAACTGTAACTTCACCTTGGCTCTCTGTCGAGCCGCTGATCGCGTTCACCGAGTAAAGAACCATCTCGGCCCCGCTCTTGACGTGCGACTCGATGGCTTTCAGCGAAGCATCGACCGGGCCATTGCCCTCGGATTCTCCGGTCACTTCCTTGCCCTGGACGGTGAAGACGACCTTCGCCTGGGGGCGCTCGCCGGTTTCGCTGTGCTGGGAAAGAGAGACAAATGCAAACTGTTCGTCAACGTTCGACAACTCTTCCGCGCTGACGAGCGCGAGGATGTCTTCGTCAAAAATTTCGGACTTGCGATCGGCCAGTTCCTTGAAGCGCAGGAAAGCGGCATTGATGTCGGCCTCGCCGGCCATCGTCACGCCCAGTTCCTGCAGCCGCTGCTTGAATGCGTTGCGGCCGCTCAGCTTGCCCAGCACGATCTTGTTGGCGGCCCAGCCCACGTCCTCGGCCCGCATGATCTCGTAGGTGTCGCGCGCCTTGAGCACGCCGTCCTGGTGGATGCCCGATGCGTGCGCGAATGCGTTGGCGCCCACCACGGCCTTGTTGGGCTGCACCACGAAGCCGGTGGTCTGGCTCACCATGCGGCTCGCGGCCACGATGTGCTGGGTGTCGATGTTCAGATCGAGCCCGAAGTAGTCGCGGCGGGTCTTGACCGCCATCACCACCTCTTCGAGCGAGCAGTTGCCCGCGCGCTCGCCCAGGCCGTTGATCGTGCACTCCACCTGGCGCGCGCCGCCGATCTTCACGCCGGCCAGCGAGTTGGCCACGGCCATGCCGAGGTCATTGTGGCAATGCACGGACCAGATCGCCTTGTCGCTATTGGGAACGCGCTCGCGCAACATCTTGATGAAGTTGCCGTAGAGCTCGGGGATGGCGTAGCCGACGGTGTCGGGCACGTTGATGGTGGTGGCGCCCTCGGCGATCACGGTTTCGAGTACGCGGCACAGGAAGTCCGGGTCGCTGCGGTAGCCGTCCTCGGGGCTGAACTCCACGTCGCTCACGAGGTTGCGCGCAAAACGCACGGCGAGCTTGGCCTGCTCGTGCACCTCGTCAGGCGACATGCGCAGCTTCTTTTCCATGTGCAGCGGCGAAGTCGCGATGAACGTGTGGATTCGCCCGCGCGCCGCGCCTTTGAGGGCTTCTGCGGCACGCGCGATATCGCGGTCATTGGCGCGCGACAGGCCGCACACGGTCGAATCCTTGATCGCATTGGCGATCGCCTTGACCGCCTCGAAGTCGCCGTTCGAGCTGGCCGGAAAACCGGCCTCGATCACATCGACCTTCAGGCGCTCGAGCTGCTTGGCGATGCGCATCTTCTCGTCGCGCGTCATGGAGGCGCCGGGAGATTGCTCGCCGTCGCGCAAGGTGGTGTCGAAAATAATGAGTTGGTCAGCCATCGTGAATCTCCTTGGGTTCTATTCAGCCGTCGATCAGGCCGACGCCGGGCCGCTCCCAAGGCGGCCTGCGGCCCCCTTCGGGGGCTGCGACGACACGCGGTGCGGGAGCGCGGGGGTCATGCCTTCAGGCGACTTCAACCGCCGATTGTGCGCTGTGCGCGCCCCGGCTCCGCGCCCGTTGAACGCCCGAGACGATGGCCTTGAGCGACGCCGTGATCACGTTCGCGTCGATGCCGACGCCGAACAGCGTCTGGCTCTCGTCCACGCGCAGTTCCAGGTAGGCCACCGACTTCGCATCGGCTCCAGCGCCGATGGCGTGCTGGTGATAGTCCATCACGCGCACGGTGTGGCCCGTGGCCTTGCTCAGTGCCTGGGTGAAGGCATCGATCGGGCCGTTGCCGCGGCCTTCGATGGCACGGGTTTCACCATCCCACGGAAGATCGCCGCGCAGGACGACCGAGGCGTTGGCGCCCTCGCCTTCTTCCTCGATCACGCGATGCTGCAGCGACTGCGCGGTCTCGATGCCGTATTCGCTCACGAAGAGCTGCCAGAGGTCCGCCGCGGTGAGTTCCTTGCCGGCGATGTCCATCACGCGCTGCACGCTCTGCATGAATTCCATCTGCAGGCGGCGCGGCATCTCGAGGCCGTATTCGCTCTCGAGCAGGTAGGCCATGCCGCCCTTGCCCGACTGGCTGTTCACGCGGATCACCGCCTCGTAGCTGCGGCCCACGTCCTTCGGGTCGATGGGGAGGTAGGGCATGTCCCAGATGTCGCCTTCCTTGCGCGCGGCGAAGGCCTTCTTGATCGCGTCCTGGTGCGAGCCGGAGAACGAGGTGTACACGAGTTCGCCGACGTACGGATGGCGCGGATGCACGGGGATCTGGTTGCAGTGCTCGACCGTCGCGCGGATCTCGTCGATGTTCGAGAAGTCCAGCTCGGGCGAGACGCCCTGCGTGTAGAGGTTGAGCGCGACGTTCACGAGGTCGAGATTGCCGGTGCGTTCGCCGTTGCCGAAGAGGCAGCCCTCGATGCGCTCGGCGCCGGCCATCAAGGCCAGTTCGCCGGCGGCTGTGCCGGTACCGCGGTCGTTGTGCGGATGCACGCACAACACGATGGAATCGCGACGCGCCAGGTTGCGATGCATCCACTCGATCATGTCGGCAAAGATGTTGGGCGTTGAGTGCTCGACCGTCGTGGGCAGGTTGACGATGCACTTGCGCTCGGGCGTCGGCGCCCAGACTTCGGTGACCGCATCGACCACGCGCTTGGAGAAGACAACGTCGGTGCCCGAGAACATCTCGGGCGAATACTGGAAGGTCCACTTCGTGGCCGGCTGCCTGGCGGCGAAGTCGTTGAACATGCGTGCGTGGCTGCTGGCGAGTTCGACGATCTGGTCCTCGTCCATGCCGAGCACCACGCGGCGCATCACCGGGGCGACGGCGTTGTAGAGATGCACGATGGCGCGCGGGGCGCCTTGCAGCGATTCGAAGGTGCGGGCAATGAGGTGGTCGCGCGCCTGCGTCAACACCTGGATCGTCACGTCGTCGGGAATGCGGTCTTCCTCGATGAGCTTGCGAACGAAGTCGAATTCGACCTGCGATGCGGAGGGGAAGCCGATTTCGATTTCCTTGAAGCCGATCGCCACAAGGGTCTCGAACATGCGCATCTTGCGCGCGATGTCCATGGGTTCGACCAAGGCCTGGTTGCCATCGCGCAGGTCGGTCGACAGCCAGATCGGTGCCTTGGTCAGCACGGCATCGGGCCAGGTGCGGTCCTTGAGGCCGATCGGGGCGAATGCGCGGTATTTGGCTTGAGGTTGCTTGAGCATGTCGATTTCTCTGTGATGGTTGGTAATCAACCAGCAACCCCAAAAACAAACGGCCCGTTGCTGGTGCGAACGGGCCGTGGTGAGGGATTTGCGCGTGCGCTACCGTCTCCGCCCGTGAGGGAGGGCTAGTAGGGCCAGCAGCGAAATCTTGGTCATGAGGGTTGCGAATGTAGCACAAGCGAGATTCAGTTATGCAAGCCCCGCTCGTCCGGTTCTTCGGTCGAGGTGCTGATCACGCTGACCGGCTGGCCCTTGGCCTTGCGCCACGCATAGACCACATAACCGCTCAAGCCGTAAGCCACGAAGAGGCCGAACAGCACCGTTGGCGGATGGATGTTGATGACCGCGATGCCCAGTGCGATGAGCACGATCACGACAAAGGGCACGCTCTTCTTCATCTGCACGTCCTTGAAGCTGTAGAACGGCGCGTTCGTCACCATCGAGAGGCCCGCATAGAGCGTGAACGCGAAGGTGACCCAGGTGATCTGCGTCCACGAGAGGTACAGCACCTCACCGCCGCGCTTGCCCCATTCGTTCACGAGCCAGATGAAGCCCGCCACGAGCGCCGCTGCGGCGGGCGACGGCAGCCCCTGGAACCAGCGCTTGTCGACCACGCCGGTATTCACGTTGAAGCGCGCAAGCCGCAGGGCCGCGCAGGCGCAGTAGACGAAGGCCGCGATCCAGCCCCAGCGGCCGAGGCCCTTGAGAGACCATTCGTAGGCGATGAGCGCCGGCGCAGCGCCGAACGACACCATGTCGGACAACGAATCCATCTGCTCGCCGAAAGCGCTTTGCGTGTTCGTCATTCGCGCGACGCGCCCGTCCAGGCTGTCGAGAATCATCGCGGCGAACACGCCGAGCGCCGCGAGGTCGAAGCGCGCGTTCATGGCCATCACGACCGAGTAGAAGCCGCCGAACAACGCCGCCAGCGTGAACAGGTTCGGCAGGATGTAGATGCCCTTGCGACGCTTGCGCGGCTGCACATCGTCGGGGAGCGTGTCGTCATGCATTGAAATTGCCTCCATCCCTCATGGGCACTGCGCGAGCAGCTATCCAATCGATAGCATTTTGATCTGTGAGTCGCATGGTTCGCAGTGTAGTTCAGGGGGCGCCGCGCCCCCGACAAACAAAAGGGCCACCGCAACGGGTGGCCCTTGGAAAAGAGTGCCAAAGCACCCCTTCTGCTTCGCAGATCAGTTCCGGGTCTGGTCGACCAGCTTGTTCTTCTTGATCCAGGGCATCATCGCGCGCAGCTTTTCGCCGACGACTTCGATCTGATGCTCTGCATTCAGGCGGCGGCGGCTGATCAGCGCGGGCTGGCCGGCAGCGGCTTCGAGCACGAAGCTCTTGGCATATTCGCCCGTCTGGATGTCGCGCAGCACTTGCTTCATGACCTTCTTGGTCTCGTCGGTCACGATGCGCGGGCCCGTGACGTACTCACCGTACTCGGCGTTGTTCGAGATCGAGTAGTTCATGTTGGCGATGCCGCCTTCATAGATCAGGTCGACGATCAGCTTGAGCTCGTGCAGGCATTCGAAGTAGGCCATTTCGGGCGCGTAGCCGGCTTCCACCAGCGTTTCGAAACCAGCCTTGATGAGCTCGACCGTGCCACCGCACAGAACCGCTTGTTCGCCGAACAGGTCGGTCTCGGTTTCTTCGCGGAAGTTGGTCTCGATGATGCCGGCCTTGCCGCCGCCGTTGGCGGTGGCGTAGCTCAGCGCGAGGTCACGCGCCTTGCCGGTCTTGTCCTGGTGCACGGCCACGAGGTGGGGCACGCCGCCACCCTGGGTGTACGTGCTGCGCACGGTGTGGCCCGGGGCCTTGGGGGCGACCATCCACACGTCAAGGTCGGCGCGCGGCTGCACGAAACCGTAGTGCACGTTGAAGCCGTGCGCGAAGACGAGCGAAGCGCCTTCCTTGATGTGCGGAGCCACGTCGTTCTTGTAGACGTTGGCGATCTGCTCGTCGGGCAGCAGGATCATGACCACGTCGGCCGACTTCACGGCATCGGCGACTTCAGCGACCTGCAGGCCGGCCTTGCCGACCTTGTCCCACGAAGCGCCACCCTTGCGCAGGCCGACCACGACCTTGACGCCGCTGTCGTTCAGGTTCTGCGCATGCGCATGACCTTGCGACCCGTAACCGATGATTGCGACCGTCTTGCCCTTGATGAGGCTGAGGTCGGCGTCCTTGTCGTAGTAAACCTTCATGATGCGTCTTTCCTATTTAATCTCGAGCACCCCTCAAGCGGGGGTGCGTTCACTCACAGTTGGCCGGAGGGATTCCGGTCCTTCATTTGCTGGTTGATGGACACGAGGTTGTCGTGAATGCGGAACAGCAGGATCAGCAATTCGCTATAGACGCGAACCATGATCGCGCCGAAAACAAGAATACCGATGGCAGCCAGGATGCGGCCCTGGAACAACGAAATCACCGTTGCAGCCAGCACGCCCAGCAGTCCGAGGAAATACAGAATCCGAATGATGATCGGGGTCACCATCTTCTCGAAACCCAGCAAGTCTTGCATTTACCTTCTCCTCATGTTGATTTGAAACAGTGAAACTGAGGGGATCTTCACCCCCTACACGCGCAGGATGCGCTCGCCGCGCCCGATGCCGCTGGCACCGGTGCGGACAGTCTCGAGGATAGCGCTACGGTCGATCGCTTCCAAAAAAGCGTCGTTCTTGCCGTGATCGCCGGTGAGTTCGATGGTGTAGCTCTTGTCGGTGACGTCGATGATGCGGCCACGGAAGATCTCGGCCATGCGCATCATTTCTTCCCGTTCCTTGCCCACCGCGCGCACCTTCACCATCATGAGCTCGCGCTCGGTGTAGGCACCTTCGGTCAGGTCGACGACCTTCACGACCTCGATCAGGCGGTTCAGGTGCTTGGTGATCTGCTCGATCACGTCGTCCGAACCCGTCGTGACGATGGTCATGCGCGAGAGGCTGGCATCCTCGGTCGGCGCGACGGTCAGCGATTCGATGTTGTAGCCACGGGCCGAGAACAGGCCCACCACGCGGGAAAGAGCACCCGGCTCGTTTTCCAGCAGCACTGCAATGATGTGTTTCATGTTTGCGTGACTCCTCATTTCGCCAACGCGGAAGCTTTCGCTTTCGCCGCCCTCCCCCGCGCACGGTAATGCGCGGGCTCGGCGGGCAATAGATTCGTCAGTAAAGAGTTAAGCGAATGCGCCGCAGATCAGAGATCTTCGGAGCCCAACAGCATTTCGGTAATGCCCATGCCGGCCTTCACCATCGGGAACACGTTCTCGGTGGGGTCGGTGCGGAAGTCCATGAACACCGTGCGGTCCTTGAGCTTGCGCGCTTCACGCAGCGCGGGCTCCACGTCTTGTGGACGCTCGATCAGCATGCCGACGTGGCCATAGGCCTCGGCGAGCTTCACGAAGTTGGGCAGCGCGTCCATGTAGCTGTGGCTGTAGCGGCCGGAGTATTCGATCTCCTGCCACTGGCGCACCATGCCCAGGTAGCGGTTGTTGAGCGAGCAGATCTTGATCGGCGTGTTGTATTGCAGGCAGGTGGAGAGTTCCTGGATGCACATCTGCACCGAGCCTTCGCCGGTGATCGTGAACACTTCCGAATCGGGCTTGGCGAGCTTGATACCCATGGCGTAGGGAATGCCCACGCCCATGGTTCCCAGCCCGCCCGAATTGATCCAGCGGCGCGGCTCGTCGAAGCGGTAGTACTGGGCGGCCCACATCTGGTGCTGACCCACGTCCGACGTGATGTACGCGTCGGCGTCCTTGGTCATGTTCCAGAGCGTCTCGACCACGTACTGCGGCTTGATCACGTCCTTGTTGCCGCGGTCGTACTTGAGGCAATCGCGCGAGCGCCAGGCCTCGATGGTCTTCCACCAATCGGCCAGCGCACCGGCGTCGGGCTTGGTGGTGCTCTCGCGGATCATCGAGATCAGCTCGGTGAGCACGTCCTTCACATCGCCGACGATCGGGATGTCGACCTTCACGCGCTTGGAGATGCTCGACGGGTCGATGTCGACGTGGATGATCTTGCGTTCGTTCGTCGCGAAGTGCTTGGGGTTGCCGATCACGCGGTCGTCGAAGCGCGCACCCACGGCCAGCAGCACGTCGCAGTTCTGCATCGCGTTGTTGGCTTCGATCGTGCCGTGCATGCCCAGCATGCCGAGGAACTTGCGGTCGCTCGCCGGATAGGCCCCCAGGCCCATCAGCGTATTGGTGACCGGGTAGCCGAGCATGTCGACCAGCGTGCGCAGTTCGTTGCAGGCGTTGCCCAGGAGCACGCCGCCGCCGGTGTAGATGTAGGGGCGCTTGGCCGCCAGCAACAGCTGCAGCGCCTTGCGGATCTGGCCGCCGTGGCCCTTGCGCACCGGGTTGTACGAGCGCATCTCGACCTTGTCGGGATAGCCGGCGTAAGGCGTCTTCTTGAAGGAAACGTCCTTGGGCACGTCCACCACCACCGGGCCCGGACGGCCGCTGCGTGCGATGTGGAAGGCCTTCTTCATCGTCATGGCCAGATCCTTCGGATCCTTGACGAGGAAGTTGTGCTTGACGATGGGGCGGGTGATGCCGACCGTGTCGCATTCCTGGAAGGCGTCCAAGCCGATGGCGGCCGTCGGCACCTGGCCAGAAATGATCACCATCGGAATGGAGTCCATGTACGCCGTGGCGATGCCGGTGACCGCATTGGTCAGGCCGGGACCGGAGGTGACAAGTGCCACGCCGACCTCGCCGGTGGCGCGCGCATAGCCGTCGGCTGCGTGCACGGCGGCCTGCTCGTGGCGCACCAGAACGTGCTGGATGGTGTCCTGCTTGTAGAACGCGTCGTAGATGTACAGAACCGCGCCGCCGGGGTAGCCCCAGATGTACTGGACGCCTTCGGCCTGCAGTGCCTTGACCAGCACTTCAGCGCCCATGAGTTCTTGCGTTGGGTTGCCGGCGCCAGAGGACGCGGCTGCTGCGGAGATGATCTCCGCCTTCGAGATTTCCATGATCAACCTTTGTGTTTTTTCGGGAACGAAAAACCTTGGGTGCCCCTTGCCAACCCTTGTGGGGTCGCGCCAGGACTTGAGGCCATAGCCATGAGCGGACTGATGTTCCGCCGGACCTTGACCCGTTTGCCTTTTGACTTGCAGGGCGGATTATGACATCACCGGCCGTTCAGATTCGCTTCAGGTCGCCTGTAAAGGCGCCGGGGCATAATCCGCGGCGGACAACCATAAGCGTTCGCAAGACATCCCTTCCCACGCGGCGCGCCCTTCGCGCCCCCTCTCGCTTGGCCACTGAACAAGAACTCTCCGACTTCCTGAAAAGCGTCGAACGACGCGCTTTCAAGCGCTCGGTCTATCACGTGCGGGACGAAGAAGCGGCGCTCGACATCGTGCAGGACAGCATGATGAAGCTGGCGCAGCACTATGGCGACAAGCCGGCCAACGAGCTGCCGATGCTGTTCCAGCGCATCCTGTCGAACTGCACGCTCGACTGGTTCCGCCGCCAGAAAACACGCCGCGCGCTGTTCTCGAATCTCAGCGATTTCGAATCGGTCGACGACGACGGCGATTTCGACCTTCTGGAGAACTTCGTCTCGCCAACCGACTCCAGAGAGACGGAAAGCGCAGAAGACACCACCCGCCGCGCACAGGTCTTCCACGAGATCGAGGAGCAGATCGCCGCATTGCCGGGCCGTCAACGCGAGGCTTTCCTGATGCGTTACTGGGAGGAAATGGACGTCGCAGAGACGGCCGCGGCAATGGGCTGCTCCGAGGGCAGCGTCAAAACCCATTGTTCGCGAGCCGTTCACGCTCTGAGCAAGGCGCTCAAGGCCAAGGGAATATCGCTATGAACACTAAGGTTCCAACCTCTTCTACCGCCACCGAAGACCAGTTCGGTCAGCGCCTGGCTGCCCGGCTGTCCGCCGGCAACCAGGAACTGCCGCACGACATCGGCGAGCGGCTGCGCGTTGCACGCGCTCAGGCCGTGGCCGCGCGCAAGCAGGCGCCGCAGTTGCGAACCGCGCCCGAGGTGGTGCGGTCCGGCAGCACGCTCACGCTGGGCGGTGGCTGGTGGACCCGTGTGGGATCGGTGGTGCCGCTGATCGCGCTCGTGGCCGGCCTCATCACCATCAGCGTGATGCAGGACGACGACCGCGCCAGCGAACTGGCCGAAGTCGACTCCGCCCTTCTCACCGGCGACCTCCCCCCCGCCGCCTACACCGATCCGGGCTTCGCCCAATTCCTGAAGGCCGACGGCGCCTCCGACTGACCCTCCCCGACCGAATGCGACGCCGCCCCAATTCCAGCGCAAACACCCCCCGTCCCTTGCACCCGCTTACGGCGGGCGCATTCGTTTGGGCTGGCGCGTTTGCCGTTGCGGCCTTCGGCCTGACGCTCGCCTGCGCCCAGCCGCCCTCCGAGGCCAACAAGGCTGGGCAGACAGGCGTTGCGAATTCCGCGTCAGCCGGTAGCGCCAAGGCGGTTCCCGCGACCAAGCCGCTCTGGCACGAACTCACCGCCGAACAGCAGCAGGCCCTCAAGCCCCTGGTCCCGCACTGGACCACGATGAACACCGGGCAAAAGCGCAAGTGGCTGGCACTGTCACGAAACTACGCGAACATGTCGGCCGATGACCAAGTCACCCTGCACAGCCGCATGATCGAGTGGGCCGCCCTGAGCAACCAGCAGCGTGCCCAGGCGCGCCTGAATTTCGCCGAGGTCAAGCGTGTGCCAGCCGACGAGCGCAAGGCCAAGTGGGAGCAATACCAGGCCTTGAGCGAAGAAGAAAAGCGCAAGCTCGCCGAGCAGGCCCCGGCCAAGCCCCGCGGCGCGGCCATTCCCGTGCGCCCCGTCTCGTCGCAGAAGCTCGTGCCGGTGCCGGCCGTCACGCCGCCCGGCCAGCACACGCCCAGGATCGTGCTGGCACCGTCGCCGGCCGCGCCATCCGCATCTGCGGCCGTCCTGGTCACGACGCCGCCGGAGCGCGCGCCTGCCGCGGCCAGCCTCGCGCCCGCCGCGGCGCCTGCGCCCGTCGGCGTC